>JAEUKA010000043.1 GCA_016794465.1 Myxococcales bacterium
CCGTCAACCGCTTACACGGTCATTTCCAGCGCTGAAATGCTCCCGTCAACCGCTTACACGGTCATTTCCAGCGCTGAAATGCTCCCGTTGCCCGCTTACACGGTCATTTCCAGCGCTGAAATGCTCCCGTTGCCCGCTTACACGGTCATTTCCAGCGCTGAAATGCTCCCGTTGCCCGCTTACACGGTCATTTCGGGCACTTGGATGCCCCCGTCAGCCGCCTACACGGTCATTTCGGGCGCTGGCTACGGACTTCCCGGTGGTTCTTCGCTGGGAGTCAGGATGAGGGACGGAGTGGTGCGGGCGCCTTCGAGGACTCGGGGGCCTTGGATGCGCTCGCTCACGCGGTAGTACAGCAGGATGTCCGGCCAGTCCCCCCAGGTCGCTTCCACCTTGTCGTCCATGATGATGTGGGAAAAGCGGCGCTCGCGCAGTGCGGTGTACAGGTGCTTGACCTGACCGGCCTCTGTCCCGCGCACATCCCAGACGCCCATCCGATGCAGATACGTCCGCTTGCCAACAAGGTGCGGATAGAAAGGATGGAACGGCATCAGCACCTCGCCCGGCATCGCTTGCAGTCGCTGAAGCAGCTGCGCCGCCGCCGACCAGTCGGCCCGACTCGGGATGTGCTGCGCCACGGTCAGCCGTCGCAGAGGCAAAAGCACGCTCAGGGACAATAGGACCAGCACGAGCAGCTCGCGCAGCAGCTTGGCACCAGCCTCACTGCCCGGTCGCGATGTGGACGGACGACTGAGCAGCCGACCCGCCGCCACCCCGATTGCCAGCGCCGGAAAGAACACGCCCGGAATGTAGGCATTCACGTGCGCCCACTGGGTCCCAAAGCCCAGGCACGAGGTCGCCATCCCGCACAGCCCCAGCCACAGCATCACCCACAGCCCGCGACTGTCCCGCTCACCGAGCCGACCAAAGGCCTGCGAAAGACCCGCCCACAGACAGAGCAGCAGCGACGGACCAATGATGAAAATCAGCGTCTTCGGTGTCTCGACAAACGCGCGCTGGGCATAGAACGGATGGCTCTGGTGCAGGCGGAAGACATAGGTCCAAAACCAGCCCTCACTCCACCGATTGAGCAGCAGCGACCCACACGCAAAGCCCAGCACGCCCACAGCCCCGAGCACCACCGCCTGCTTGCGATCAAACAGGAGCAGCGGCAGTGCAATCCCCACCGCCAGCGGCGCCGCCGTCTGCTTGGCAAAGAACGCCGCCGTCAGCAACAGGCCCGCCGCCACCGTCACGTGGGTCCGCCCCTGCGCCGTGTGCGCCAGCACCGCCCCGAGCACCGTCAAGAACAGCTGCAGCGAGTCCGCCCGCGCCAGATCATAAAACCCACCTGTCTCGGCAAACGTCACCGCCGGAATCGCCATCGCCAGCAGCGCCACCAAAAGCGAGCCGCCTTCCCGCCGCACCCAGTACGCCCCCAGCCCAAGCGCGCCCAAAAACGACAAGAGCGACAGCAGCCGCGCCGCAAGATAGGTCACATCGCCGGTCAGCTTGCCGAGCAGCGCCAAAAGCGCCGGATACAGCGGCGTATACAGGTGAGGGATAAAGTCCACCGACGGCGGCACATAGATCCCTTGGCCCAGCAGCAGGCGCAGCGCGTGGCACATCATGCCGCTCTCCATCCACTCCAGATCGAGCGGATAGCGAATGCGCCTGAGCGACACCCACAGGAACACACCCAGACCCACCACCGCCACCCCGAGCCCCAGCCCACGCAAGAGCCAGAGCCCCACACTGCGCTTCCCCCGCCGTCTTGCGATTGCACTCACGACTCGGCACGTACTGTCATTGCGAACCGGCGTCAAAAAAATTCGCGGCGTCGCCCGGAGTCGCTACTCGATGTCGATGGTGGCCACGGCCAGCGCACGCTCGGTCGCTAGTGCCACCTGCGGATCGCCGGACACTTCGACCCGCTCGCTGCGCCGATATAGACCGATGTGCAGCTGCGCCCGTCCCGCTGGCAGCGTCGTCGGCACTTGCAGCTTGGTGACATCGCGAACATAGAACCCTGGCCGCAGTCGCTGTGGTGGCAACAGACCCGACAACAGGTCGTGATCGCCGTTCACGAACGGTCCGCCCGCCATCTTGAGGTGGGCAAACAGCTTGTAGCCGGCGGGAATCCGCTTGTCGCTGCGCAGCACCACCGCCACTTCCAGCTGCTGCCCGCGTCGCACTCTCGGGGTTCGCACCTCGACCCCCTGCAAGGTCAGGTAGCTGCCGAGGCGCGCCGTCAGCTTCGTCGCCACCGCAATCGGCTGCGGCGACAGATTTCCCGCCACCGTCTGCGCAAAGCCCGCCGGCACCGCACTGTCATCCAGCCACGCCGAGAGCTCGTCGCGCAGCCGCTTCTCGTCCCCGCCCGCCAGTCCTTGCTGATCGTGCAGCTCGCCGGGATCGCGCTGGAGGTCGTACAGCTCGCGGGTCCCGTCGGGAATCAGGTTCTCGATGAAGTGATGACGGCCCGTCACCAGGGCCTTGCGCACCGTCGGGCCTTCGTACATGACCTCTTGAAAGACGGTGCGGCGATCTTCGACCTCCGTCCCCAGGACCAGCGGCCACAGCCCGATTCCCGCAGCCTCCGCCGGCGGCGCCTGTCCCGCCAGCTGCACCAGCGTCGGCAAGATGTCGATGTGACCCACCGCCGAGGTCACCCGCTTGCGCGCCCGCAGCGTCGCCAGTCCCGGCACCCGCACGATCAGCGGCACCTGGGTCTGGTTCGCATACAGGTGATAGCCATGACGACGGTCGGGGGGAATCCCGTGCTCCCCGAGTCCCTCGCCGTGATCCGCCGTCACCACCACCACGGTCCGGTTCCACGCCGAGCTCTGCGACAAGAGCCGCAGCAGTCGCCCAATGTGCTCGTCGGTATAGCGAATCTCGCCGTCGTACAGATCCGTCTCGGTGCTGCCAAAGCTCGCCTCGCCCGGCGGGGGCGGATGCGGCTCGTAGCGAAAGTGCGGATCGTAGTAGTGCAGCCACGCAAAGATCGGCTGCTCGCCATCGAGAATGGGCCGCAGCTTCTGCTCCGCCAGGTCGGTCAGCTCCCGCGCCGAGCTGCCACTGGTCGCCGACGGGTCCCCGCCCAGCGAGTGGAGCGCCTGCAGGTGATAGTCGTAGTCGACAAAGCCGCGCGCCAGGCCCCAGGTCGGCTCGAAGTAGTGATAGGGCAGCATCGCGATGGTGTGATAGCCGCTGTCCTTTAAGATCTCGGAGATCAGGCGGTTTTGCGGCAGCACCTCGGGCGGCCAGTGCGACCACGGCGAGCCCCAGGCAATCTGCGACGGGTAGCGACCGGTCAAAATCGCCGGCACCGAGTAGCGCGTCGACGGAGCATGCGCCCAGGCACTGGCAAACAGGACGCTGTCGGGGTCTGTAGCCAGGGCATCGAGCGCGGGCGTGGTGCGACGGGAATAGCCATAGCTTTTCAGGTGATCGGCCCGCAGCGCATCGATCGTAATCAGCACAATGTGGGGTCGCTTCGGCAGTCCCGCCGGCAGCGGCGCGGCAGGCGGACGAGCCGGCGTCGGACGCGCATCGTGACCGTTGCAGTTTTGATCAATGCCGTCCTCGGGCCAGTCGAACGCGCCGGGATAGACCTCGGGGTCGAAGTCATCGCAGTCGCTGCCGCCAATCGCCAGGTGCGACGCCACGCCATCGCGGTCCAGGTCCACCAGCTGCGCAATGACGTGCAGGAGCCGCGCGCCGAGTGGCAGCTCACTCTGGACCGCTTTGCGCACCCGCTCGGCCTGCCCCAGCTGCAGCGCCACCAGCCACCCCAGCACCGGCAACAGCAGCACCGCCCAGCGCAGTCGCCCGAGCCGCCCCACCCAGTCCGCCGACGGCAGCGCCCACCAGGCCAGCAGCCCCAGCAGCCCCGCCAGCCCGCCACTTTGGATCGCCCGCAGATCCACCTGCTGCAGCGTCTGCCGATACCCCAGCCACAGCCCCAGGACCGCCACCAGCAAGCTCAGCAGCGGCAGCCCCATCACCGCTGTGGGAGAGTGTAGGCGAGGCCAGCGCGTCCCGACCCGCATCGCCAGCATCCGACCGACAAGGTGGCCCAGCAGCAGGCTCAACAGGACCAGCAGCGGCGTCCACAGCGACAGGTTGAGCGCCCGCAGCCCCGCATCCATGCGCGGATTTGCCAAAAGGCGCAACAGCACCAGCGACTCGCAACCGATCAGCGCCAGCAGCCCCAGCGTCCAGCCCAGCCCATACAAGCTGAGCGGCCCGTGTGAAAGCACCACCTGCCGTTTCTCACCACGCGGCAGTACCGCTTGCACCAGCAGCGCGACCACCATCCCCAGAGGCAAAAGCCCACCTGCCGCGACCCCGACCAGCAGCGCCAAAAGCCCTCGGTGATGAAACAGGTGCAGCGCCAGCCGAGTCAGCGGATACAGCCCCACCCCCACCAGCAGCGCCGGCAACAGCAGAAGCAGCCCAAGGTGCCAGCGAGGCAAGCGCAGCGGTCGCCGCTCTGGACGCTGGGAACTCGCTAGCCAGAGCACCCGCAGCAGAGTCGCCCTCCACAACCGGTACCCAAGCTGCCACAGCAGCAGCGCCACGACCGTGAACACCGCACCGTACAGACAGCCGACAAAGGCCCACAGCTGCCACTGGCCCTGCGGCAAAAAGCGCTGCCAGCCGGCGCCACCGCGCCCAAGGTCAAAGGTCGTCACTGCCACAGCGGACAGGGCTGCAGCAACCACTGCTCGCACCGCTCCCGTCGCTTGGGCTCCGTCTGGCTGTTTGCTCACGAGGGTCTTAGGTATGTCGCAGCCGCCGGCCCCGGTCAACCCCTACTCCGCCCCTACTCCGCCCCTACTCCGCCCCTCCATCAGGGCACCTGTGCGCAGCCTGCGTGATCCCGACCAAGGAAAAGGGGCAGCCGTGGCTCCTTGATCTGGTACTCGTAGTAAGAACCGAAACACAGGAGCCTACGATGACCATGCGAGTTCTGAGCGTTCTTCTTCTAGCGGGCGTACTAACCGGCTGTGCAACGATGTCGGGAGGAGCAGGCACCACCGCTGCTGCTGCGGACCCGGCGGTTGCTGCGGCATCCCAGAGCCTTGGTATCAAGGACACCCTGATTCAAGTTGCCGTCACGGCCGCACGCAGCTACCTCGGCAAGGCAAACTCTTCAGCCACGGCGGCTACGCAAGATGCAGCGGCGATGGCCACTCAGAAAGAGGAAGCAGCCAAGGCGGGTGTGCAGGCTGCTGCTGACAAAGCCAAGGCCGATGGCACCGCGCTGACCGAGCC
Source organism: Myxococcales bacterium (assembly GCA_016794465.1). GTDB lineage: Bacteria > Myxococcota_A > Polyangia > Palsa-1104 > JAEUJZ01 > JAEUKA01. The sequence goes on from JAEUKA010000043.1 coordinate 5,284, forward strand.
GCAGCAGACCGGCCTGCTCTCGGCCCTCAAAGGCATGCTGTAGTTCCTACGCCCCCTGCCCCGCCCCCGCCTGCTCCGCCCCCGCCTGCTCCGCCCCCGCCTGCTCCGCTCCCACCAAGTACGGGTCCTAACTACCCATCCCAAGCGGGACATGAATCTGCGCGCTTTCCCTGGGCCGCAAAGGTGCTTTATAGTGGTACCGAGGGTCTATTTGCCGGCCCTCGTCTGTGGGGAGACTTCCGTTGACTGCGCAGGCCCAACAGGGTGCCGAGCTTCTGGGACGAACGCTAAGCCGTACCTACCATGTCGAGCGCCTGCTCGGCGGCGGCGGCATGGGCGCGGTCTATGCAGCTCGGCACGTCCGCACCGGCGGCATCTTCGCGGTCAAGGTCCTGCATCGCGAGACGGCAGCGGATGCCGAGATCTACAAGCGCTTTCAGGACGAGGCCAAGACCGTCTCGGCGCTGCGCCATCCCCACATCGTCCAAGTCACTGACTTCGACCAAGACGAAGACGGCACGCCGTTTATCGTCATGGAGCTACTCGAAGGCGAGGACCTGTACCAGCGACTGTGTCGGGTCCGCAAGCTGCCCCTGCCCGAGGTGATCGACATCGCCCGCCAGGTTGGCTCGGCACTCCACGCCGCCCACGAAAAAAACATCATCCACCGCGACGTGAAGCCGCAAAACATCTTCCTGGTTCGGCATGAGCTGGCGGAGATGGTGAGCGAGGTCGCCAAGGTGGTTGACTTCGGCATCTCGAAGATTCGCCGCAGCGGGGGGCAGATGACCCGCGACCTGACGCTGCTGGGTACACCGCAGTTTATGTCGCCAGAGGCCGCGCTGGGGCAGAACTCGGCGCTCGATGGCCGGGCGGATCAGTGGTCGCTGGCGGTGATCATGTACCTGTGCCTGACGGGGCGGCTGCCGTTCGACAGCGAGAACCCGGTCGGCGTGCTGTACATGGTGGTTCACGAAAAGCCGGTGCCGATCAAGCAGCTAGCGCCCGAGGTGCCGGACCATGTGGTGGTCGCCATCGAGCGCGCGATGTCCAAAAAGAAGGACGATCGCTTCCCCAAGATGGTCGATTTTGTGAAGGCCGTCCTGGGGCAGGCGGGTACGGCGCAGTCGCGGATGAACCTGAGCCCGGCCAAGGTTTCGGAGCCTCTGCCGGTGGCCGCAGGGGACGTGAAGCCGCTCGCCTCGCCACCCTCGCCGCGTCTGCCGGCTGCGCTGCCGAGCGTTGGGCACATGCCGACGGGGCCAGGCGCGATTCCCGCCAAGCCGCAGCCGCTGACCGTGGGGGGTACGCCGACCCCCAAGTTTGACCCACCGACCGTGCCGCAGGGGACGCAGCAGCTCCAGCCGGCCCCGACCACGGTCGCGCCCATGCCGACGCCACGGCCACCCAGTGGCAATACGCCGACCAACATCGTGCTCAATGACTCCGAGCTGCAGGCGCTGCTGAGTCGCTCGGCGGCAACCCCAGTGTCGCCGATGTCGGACGAAGCGGCGGCGGCAGAGTTTGGCCAGTCCCCCACGCGCCTTACCGGCAACAACGACCCGACCCCGCCGGTTCCCGAGCCCGGACTGCGCGTGCCCTCGGCGGATCGCCCGTTTGATCCCTATCCGAGTACCTTGTCGCGGGCCACCGGGCAGCAGTCGGTCGGTGGTGGACTGGCAGCGGCGGCCTCGGGCACGGGCCAAAACGCCCCGATCGGCCTGCTCCTGGCCACGATTGGGGTCCACCCGCGCTCGAATCTGCGGCTTGGACTCAGCGGGGCGGCGATTGTGCTCAGCCTCGCGTCCCTGATCTGGCTGCTCAGCGGAGACGGCGACAAAGTTCAGACCGCCAGCGGCCCACCTGCCGTAAGCGACAGCCGACCTTCCGCCACTGGGCACGACGCAGGCGCACCCAGCAGCGACGATCCCGTACCCAGCAAGATCAGCCATCCCAGCGTCCGGCCTTCTGGTGGTTCTGGCGGCGGTGCTGGCGGCAAAAAGCCCATCTCTCGGCCACCGGTCGATAACTCCAAGCGCATCAAGATCGACCCCGGAGTGTGATGAAAGTCCGCGCGCTGTCCCTGCTGCTGCTGTGCGTTGGTCAAGTCGCTTGGGCGGAGCCGCCCAGCAGTGATCCGCACAAGGAGCGGGCTCGGCTGGTCGCGCGCTCGCTGACGCAGGAAGCCACGCTGTCGTTCGATCGGCGAGACTTTGCCAAGACGCAGATGCTGCTGGAAGCGGCGTACATGCTCTACACAAGTGAGAAGATCCAGTACAGCCTGGCCCGCGTCTACGAAGCGCAGGGGCAGAAGCTGCTGGCGATGCGCTCGTATCAGCAGTTTCTGCGCAAAGTGGGGCTGTCAGAGCGGCTGCCCGGCCAGACCGAAGATGCGACCGGGGCAATTGCGCGGCTACAGAAAGACCTCGGGCACTTGGTGTTCTCGCGGGCGCTGTCCTCGCCGGTTCGCATTGATGAGGAAGTGCCGCTGCCGCGCGGCAGCCTGGATGCCTGGGTCGAGCCGGGCACGCACCGCTTGGTGATGAGCAACGACCTAGAGCAGCTCAGCATCAGCGCCGGCGAAACCAAGACCGTCAAAGTATCGGACAGCAGCGAGGCACCGATCACCTCCAGCGATGTCACAGCCGCAGCGCCCAGTCGAACCGCCGCTCGCCCCGGACTGCGCGCTGCCAAGTGGACACTCGGAGTGCTCGGCATCGGCGCGCTCGGCATCGGCGGGACGCTGGTCGGCATCGATGGCCTCCGCCGCTGTAGCGACTTTCCGGGCGCATGCAACGATCCGCTGGCGACCCGCTGGCCCGGCGTCGGCTTGCTGGTCGGCGGCGGCGTGATGGTGGGAATCTCGGCGGTACTGTTCGGCGTCGACTCCCGCTAACCGCCCAGCCTTACAGGCCGAGCCGGCGCAGGTCGTCGCAGCCGTCTTTGTCGCCAGCGGTGCAGCCCTTTTGCAGGTACTCGACGCCCTTGGTGACGTTGGTTTCCAGGCCCCGGTCGCCCTTGATGTAGAGCCGGCCCAGGATGGTGCAAGCGTCGCCGTCGTTGCGGCTGCACAGCATGCTGAGCGTCTTGATCATCTGCTCGCAGCTGGGCCGCTGACCCGACTCACAGGCTTTGTTCAGCAGCAGCAGCCCTCCTGGCCCATCGCGCGGAATCCCCTCGGCGTTGATCTTCATGATCCCCAGGTTGTGACAGCCTCGCAGGTCGCCTTTGTCGCAGGCAAAGCGGTAGCTCTGGGCGGCTTTTTCCTTGTGGATCGCGGTGCCGGTGCCTTTGTCGAAGCGCTCGCCGAGATCGAAGCAGGCGCGACCGTCGTTTTGCTGCTCGCACGAGCTGATCAGCGCCGCGATCTCACTGCCGGCAGGCGCGACCAAGACCGGCGGCTTGCCTCCGAGCTGCTTCCACAGTCCGCACGAGTCTGGGTCGCCGCGCTCGCAGCCTTGCTTGGCGTAGGCAAACGCGAGGTCGGGGTTCTTGGCGCTCACGCTGCCTTCGACGTAGGCCTCGGCGGTCTTGCGGCAGGCGATGGCCGTGCCCAGCTCGCAGCCGCGACGCCACAGCTCGATCGCCCGAGGCTTTTCGACGGCCCCGCCCTCGCCTTTGCCGAGCATCGCGCCCAGCTGATAGCAGCTGTCGCCACTTCCCTTCTGGCAGCCGGTGTCAAACGCACGCCGGGCCTGCCGGTAGTCGAGGTCGATGTGGCCACCCTGCTCGTCCCGGCCTTCGTAAAACGCCGCGCCGAGCTTGACGCAGGACGTGCTGTTGCCCTGGCTACAGCCGCGATCGAGGTTGCGCAAGCTGGCCGGTGTCCCCGCACAGCCCGCAGTCCCCACCGCAGCGAGCGCGAGCCACAGCCACCCACCGATAGGCCGTGGCCCCTCACCCCCACTCAGGCGATCGATCACGCTTCGCATGGCTTCTAGGGTAGCAAGTTGTCTACGTCGCGGGGAGCACCAAGGCGAGCCGGCACGGTATGATAACCAGCGTGAGATTATCGCGATCGCCTCGGTCCGGGCTGCGCTGGCTGGGTTCAGTCGTGGTCAGTGCTGGGCTTGGCCTTACGTCGCCGGACCTGCCGGCGGTGCGAGCGGAAGCGCCGGCGAAAAAGGGCGGCAAGCTGCTCAAGAAGGAAGCGGTCTTCACCAAGGCGGCGCCCGCGACGGTGCTCATCTACATCCCTTTGTCAGGTCGGGCGGGCGTGGGCAGCGGCGTCATCATCGAGTCCCAGGGCCTGATCCTGACCAATGCCCACGTCGTCGAGCCCGCCAGCGATACCGTCCAGGTCTTTTTGTATGACAAGACCGAAAAGACGCTGTCGACCAGCCTGCAAGAGTACGTCAAGACGCATACCCCGCTCGTCGGCAAGGTCGTCAAGCGCAACCGCAGCCTCGACCTGGCGCTGGTGCAGCTGCCCGCCCCCAAGGCCAGCTATCCCATCATCGAGCTGGGCGAGAGCGACTCGCTGCAGATCGGCCAAGATGTCGTCGCGATCGGCAATCCGCTCGGGCTGACCTGGACGTTTACGACCGGGACGGTGTCGGCGCTGCGCAACAACGCCATTCAGACCGAGACGCCGATCAACCATGGCAACTCGGGCGGGCCGCTGCTCGATCTGCGGGCGCGGCTGGTCGGCATCAACACCTTTATCCGCAAAGATGGGCAGAGTCAGGCGTTCGGCTTCGCGATCCCGGTGACGGTCGCGCAAGACTTTGTCCACAAGTGGAAGACCAACGCCGAGCCCGACCTGCCGCCCGGACCCGCGCCGCTCCAGCTGTCGAAAAATCCGGTGCCGTTGCTCTCGCTGGTGCTGCGCCGGGACCTCGAGAAGCTGCGGCAGCTCAACAGCCAGCGCCCCAACCGGCAGGCCGAAGCGGCGGTGCAGCGTGACCTCAGCGAGTCCGAGAAGCTCGGCGAGCGCCTGCAAAGCGACGAGCTAACGGTCGGCCAGACCATCCCGCGCCTGCTCCAGCTGCTCACCGCCCTGGGCCAGCACAACAGCGGCGCCCGCGACACCCCCGAAGCCGCCATCGCCCGCCAGGTCGATCAGACCCTAGAACACCTCCGCCAAATCGCCGAAGCCGCCAGGTAGAGACATCTGTGACCGACGGCCATTCCTGTTGCGACCCGCGTATCGCCCGTGGCAGGTTGGACAGGTCATGTCGAATGCACCGATCCCGCCGCCGCCATTTCCCTCCGACCGCACGCGCTTGCGCCGAGCGCTGAACCAGTTGCTCATCACGGATGACGACTTTGAGGCGTTCTGCATCGACTGGTTCCCCGATGTGTTCCGGCGGCTCAGCAGCGGCATGGATCGCGTGCAAAAGACCAACCTGCTGCTGGAGCTACAGGACCCTGCCGAGATCTGGTCGGCGCTGGCCAAGACCTTCCCGGAGAAGCAGACTGGGACAGACCTGACGCCTCGGCTGGTGGCGATGAGCGATATCTTTAGCCCCAGCCGCTGGCCCGAGCACACGTTTGTCGAACCGGCGCAGCTTCCCGAGCTGCGGATGCGGCTGTCGAGTCGGGGCGAGGGGCTGGTGGTCGAGGGGCCTTCCGGGGTCGGCAAGACCACCGCCGTGCGCCAAGCGCTGCGGCAGATCAACCAGGAAGAGCGCACCCGCTGGCTGGACATGGATGCAGCGGCAGACCGTTCAGTGCTGGATGATCTGCTGCGCAGCGAGCTGGGTTCGGGCGGCTATCTGGTCATCGACAACTTTCACCACCTGGACAGCCAACGGCAGCGGGAAGTGGCGGTCCTCATCAAGCGGCTGTCGGATCAAAATCGGCGCGATGCCAAAGTGACACTGATTGGCATCAACCCGGTCAGCCGGACCCTCATCGACACGCATCCCGACATCATGGGCCGCTACGCCCGCATCACGATGGGTCGGCAGCCCGAAGCCAAGCTCCAAGAGCTGATCCACAAGGGGGAGGCCGCCGCCAAGATCGAGTTCGTTCGGCGAGCCGAGTTTGTGGCCGCCGCCGATGGCCTGTTCATCCTGGCGCAGCGGCTGTGCCTGGAAGCGGCCCTGTTCGAGGGCGTCACCATGAGCCAGACTGCGCTGCGACGGATCGAGGTGGGACCGCAGCAGGTGGCGGATCGTGTCCTCGATGATCTGCGACCCAAGTTTCAGGCGCCCCTCTTGGCACTGGCGGCACACGATATCGGCGTGCCACCGCGCGGGGCCTGTCTCAAGCTGCTGTGGCACCTGGGCCGCAACCCGGAGGCGGCGATTGGACTTTCTGAGCTGCGCTTCCGTGATCCCCAGCTGCGCTCGGCCTTCGAGTGGCTGATGGCCAGCAACCTGGGCGCCTGCTTCGATGCCAACCCACGGCTGGGTCAGCTGTTCTTCTATGACCGCCGGGCCGCTGTGCTCAGTGCCGAAGATCCGCAGCTGGCGTTTTACCTTCGGCACCTCAACTGGCCGCAGTTCGCCAGTGAGTCCGGTCACGCCGGGCGGGTGATCCGCTGGGATGAAAAGGAAGGGCCGATTCTGGCAGGGCCGGTCCCGACTGCCGCACCAAGTGACGCGCGACCCGATATCGAGCCCAGCAGCGCCGAGCCACCGTCCGTAGGCACCGAGCCCGCCGCGACCTCGCCCCAGTCGGGCCGCACTGGCCCGCGCAAGCCGAAAGGAGCCTCGGGCGCCAAGATCCTGCATCTGTCCGACCTTCACTTTGGCCCGATTGATCGCAAGACGCTGACCGCCGAGCTGGAGCCACAAGAGCAGGGACGACTCTTTCAGCAAGCCTCGCGGTTCTATGGGCAGCTCGAAGCGGATCTGATGCGCATCGGCAAGCGCGACGGCCTGACCATGCTGGTGGTGACGGGCGACATCGCCGATCGGGCCGACCCGCTGGAGTACCGCGCCGCCGCCAAGTTCCTCGATGAGCTGATGCGTGGCTGTGCCCTGCGTCCCCATCAGGTGGTTCTGGTGCCGGGGAACCACGATGTGGACTGGAAGCAGTCGATAGCGGCTTACACGCCGATGCGCCGCAGTGATGTCAGGCGGACTCTGGAGAAAGACACCTATATCGATGACAGCCCCGATGGCTCGGGCAAGTACATCGAGATCCGCAACGAGATCGAGCACCAGAAGCGCTTCCTAAACTTTTCCAACTTCTACAGTCAGGTGCGTCCGCAAGAGCTGTACCCACTCGACTATGCCGAGCAGGCCCTGCTGCAGCACTTTCCTGAGCAGAACGTGCTGGTGCTGGGGCTTAACTCGGCGTGGCGCATCGATCATCACTTCAGCAAGCTGGCGAGCATCAACCCGGATGCGCTGGAAAAGACGCTCAAGAGCGTTCGCAACACCCCGGCGTACCGAGGCTGCGTCAAGATTGCCGCCTGGCATCATCCCATCCACTCGGACGCCGAGGATCGCATCAAGGACAGCGCCTTTTTGCAGCAGCTCGCGACGCATGGCTTCCAGCTGGTCCTGCATGGCCATGTGCATGCGTCCACGTCCGACGTGAACTTTAGCTACAAGAACGTCATCGCGGATCGCGAGATCCAGCTCGTCAGCGCCGGAACCTTCGGCTCACGCGACAAGGGGCTGCACCCGGGCATCCCGCTGCAGTATCAAGTCCTAGAAATCGAAGGCCACACCGCCCAGGTCTTCACCCGCAAGCGCGAGAAAGCCGACGGAGCCTGGACTGCCGACGCTCGCTGGGTCACCAAGCACCCCGCCACCGGCAAGGAAGTCTGGGACTGGAGCCATTCCCTTCAGCTAAGCGACTCCCTATAAGCGGCAACGAGCGCTTTCGGGTCCGAACCTCACCCAGGCTCAGTCCATTGCGCTTGGTTGGGGTCCGGACCCCGCTGGGGTGAAGTGGACTGGGCGATTTTGGGGTCGGGACCTCGAAACGGCGCAGTGGATTGGGGTGGGCTTGGGGTTTGGACCTCGATGGGGCGCAGTGGACTGGATGATTTTGGGGTCCGGACCCCGCTGGGGTGCAGTGGACTGGGCTCGCTTGGGGTCGGGACCTCGATGGGACGCAGTGGACTGGAGGTAATTGGGGTCTAGACCCCGATGGGGCGCTTGGAAGACGTACAAGCTGGGAATGGCTGGGCGACCTCGTGCGTTTCCCTACTCCGAAAGGAGAAATCGATCATGAAGCGCTGTACGGTGTTAGACCCCCATCGCCAATCCCCTCTCTCTGGAGTCGTCCCATGAAGTCGTGGCTCTCGCCCTTTGCCCTGATCTCGCTCCCCTGTCTCACCGCGCTCGCTGCCGAGCCCGTCCCCCCGCTGGCCCCACCGCCACGCCCAGCGGTCAGCGGCGCAACCCAAGCCGCCACAGAGCCGCCCGACCCTCGCAACCCCGATGGACCCATCACCCCCGCCCTCCGCACCGAGACGATCACCCGCCTCCTCAAGCTCCTGGGTGAGCAGTATGTCTTCCCCGACAAGGCCGCGCTCGTCCAGAAGGAGCTCAGCGCGAAGGTGAAGCGAGGGGACTACGAGGCCATCACAACCGGGCACGCGCTGGCGAAGTCGCTCTCGGATCACATCAACGCGGTCCTCCACGACGCGCACTTCCGCGTCCGCTACAGCCGCGAGAAGATCCCGCTGCAAGAGCTGTCGGGCAAGGAGCCGACCGCCGATGAGCTCCGCCGGTACCAAGCCGAGTCGCGCTTCCTCAACGGGGGATTCGAGAAGGTCGAGCGCCTTCCGGGCAACATCGGGTACCTCGAGGTCCGGAGCTTCGCCTTTCCCGAGCTTGGCGGTGAGGCGGCGGGCGCCGCAATGAGCTTCCTCGCCAACACCGACGCCCTGATCATCGACATTCGGCGCAACGGGGGCGGCGAGCCGGACCTCGTCGCGGCGCTGTGCAGCTACTTCTTCGCCAAGCCCGTCCACCTGAACGACCTCTATTACCGCCCCCAGAACGAGACGAGGCAGTACTGGTCGTTCGCAAGCGTGCCCGGCAAGCGCTACCTCGATCGAGAGGTCTATGTCCTGACCAGCAAAAAGACCGGCTCCGGGGCGGAGGAGTTCGCCTACAACCTGAAGAACCTCAAGCGGGCGACGCTCATCGGCGAGTCGACCTGGGGTGGCGCCCACCCTGGTGACGTGCTCCGGCTGAGCGATCACTACTCCGCGTTCATTCCCAACGGCCGCGCCGTCAACCCAATCACCAAGACCAACTGGGAGGGAACAGGGGTAGCGCCCGACATCAAAGTCCCTGCGGAAGACGCGCTCCGCATCGCCCAGATCAAGGCGCTGGAAAAGCTCATCTCCGCAGCGAAGACGCCGGAGGTCAAAGACAGGCTGGAAGCACGACTCCGCGAGCTCCAGAAGTAGCCGCTACAACCACGCTTCGCCGAGCGACCCCGATGGGGCGCTGGGGGTGACGCAGGTGCGGTCCGAGAGTGCGCCGCCGACCGGGGTGGTCAAGGAGCCGCTGCTCCGGCTGCAAGAGGCGCTGCGCAAGTACGTGCTCCAGGTGATCGCGCAGGTGGAGGAGGACGATCCGGCCTCGGTGCAGCTGGCGGACGAGCTGCTTGCGCCGCTCAGCGAGTGGCAGAGCCGAGCCGCCAAGCCCGCCACGCCGCAAGACCCAGCGCTCGCCGAGCCAACCGCCCCCGACCCAGCCTAGTCCACCCTCCGTCCCCGCCCGAAACCCAGCGAGAAGAGGAACGACTTACCCGAAGATCTGGCCGAGGAAGTGCAGGAGTGTCTCGCCGGACGCGGGCTGGCTGCGGAACGCGACGTAGCCATCGGGGCGGATGAGGTACAGACACTCACTGCGCGCGCCAAAGGCCCGATGCAGCTCGCCGCGCGGGTCCAGCAGCAGCGAGCCGGTGAAGCCGTGTAGCTCCTCGGGGCGCTCGCGGCTCGGCACGACGATGTGGCAGACGAAGCAGTCCCGGTACAGGGGCGGAAGCGAGTCGGCGATGTTCATCAGGTTGCGATAGCCCTCGGGCGTGGCCGCCGCGCCATCGAACAGCAGGACCTGGTGCTTGCCGCCATGCAGGAGCGGCAGCAGGCGTCGGTCTTCCCCGCTCTCGCTGATGAAGTGGACATCGGGAACGCGCGCGCCGGGGGCCGGTCCATCGCCAAACGAGAAGTAGTCGCGCAGCCCCGGGGACTCGTGCCCGTCATCGCCCTGCCGATTCCACGGCACCGACTGCACCTGACCGCAGATCGGGCTCTTGTGGTAGGCAACGTCCAGCTCCGACAGCGATCGCGACGCGGCCCGCTGCAGCAGCGACAGGCTGGACACAAAGCGCATCGCACTGTTGCGCAGGCTCTGGGCCCAGTCGCTCGACAGCCGCAGCAGCAGGCCAGCGCCCTTGGTCGCCGAGTCGGTCCCGCGCAGCACCGCCGCTGCCACCGGATGCCGCTCGGCATGATACGAGTCGAGCAGCACGTCCTTGGCAACCCCGTGATAGACCAGCCCCAGCTTCCACGCCAGGTTGTACGCGTCCTGCACCCCGGTGTTGAGCCCTTGCGCGCCCGCCGGACTGTGAATGTGGGCCGCATCGCCGCACAGGAACGCCCGCCCCTCGCGGTAGCGCTCGACCTGACGGCAGTGAATCGTGAACTGGACCATCCAGTGCGGGTCACTGACCCGGCAGCCCGGCGGTCCGCGCTCATCCAGGAGCTTCTGGAAGTTGGCCAGCGTCGGCTCTTCCGAGGCGTCAAAGGCAATCAGCCGATAGCGACTCTCCCCGGGCAGGGGAAACGCCCCAAGCGGACCTTGCGGGGACAGGAACGCCAGCACCTCATCGGGAGACTGCCCCACCGGCCAGTCGATGCGGACATCGGCTTGGGTCAGTCGCCACTCATACGTCTCACCGACAAACTGAAGGCCCAGGCCCTTGCGCACCGTGCTGTGGGCGCCGTCGCAGCCAATCAGGTAGCGCACCGCGATCGACTCGGTCCGCCCGCCCTCGTGCCCGAGCACGCACAGCACGTGGTCAGCCTTTTGCTCAAACGACAGCAAGCGAACCTGCCGCTCCAGCCGACCGCCCAGCTGCCCGAGGTGCTCACAGAGCAGCAGCTCGGTTTCGCGCTGCGAGATGCTGAGCATGTACGGATAGGCGGTGTCGTGCTCGCCGATCGGCACATAGGCGATGCGCTCCCAGCTGCGCGACACAAGGTTCATCGCCCGCGTGGGCCGGGCCTGCTCACAGAGCGCCGTCGCCAGCCCCAGATCCTCGTACATCTCCAGCGTCCGCGAGTGGAGGATCTGCGCTTTCGAGTAGATCGTCGGCGCGTCCGCCTGATCAATAATGCGAAACGGCACGTTGTGACGCACAAGCTCGCACGCCAGCGTCAGTCCGACCGGTCCGGCGCCGACAATCAGCACCGGCTGCTGCGGTTCTGTAGCCACTCGCTCCTCCTTCCCCCGGAGTTTGGTGATGCGGATGGTTAGAAGCGGCCAGAAGCAGCCAAGCCGCCGCCGCCCCCAGGCAGGGTGTAGGGCGCGATGTTGAAGTTGGAGGCCTGCGCGTCGTTGACCGGCACGCGACGGCCCGTGACAGCGCCCGCGATGGTCAGCGCCAGGCCGGTGCCTTGCACAAGTCCCGACATCACCGTGGGAATGCCGACCAGAATGCCCCAGCCTTTGTAGAACGGATTCGAGTTCAGGTAGCTCAGCTCAATCCACGGTCCCAGCACCGGGATGTAGAGCGGCCAGTAGGTGCCGTGGGTGCCCGAGTTGGTTGCGGTGCTGACGCCGGTATCGAGCGAGTTCCACAGCGCAGTCGGCAGCGCCGTCAAAAGATAGCCACCACCCAGGATCGCGACGCCCGCAATCAGCATCGCGGTGTTGGGACGACGGTACTCATAGCGAATCGGCGGCTGCGGCTGCGGCTGCGACCCCGGCATGTAGCCTTGCGGTGGATACGGCTGCGCGTAGCCCTGCGGCGGATACTGTGGCTGCGGTGCATAGCCCGGCGGGGGCTGGTTCGGCGGATAGTAGGGCTGGCCTCCGGGATATACCACCGTGCCGGGCGGCGCGTAGTACGGCTGACCAGCCGGTGGAGGCGCGTTGACAATCGTCGGTGGGGCCGGCGCAGGCGTCACAGCAACCGCTTGGGCGTGAGCTTCCCCGGCCAAGCCAACAACCCCCAGTGCGGCGACAAGGCCAACCAGCAAGACCTTCCGTTGAGACTTCATATTTCGGACTCCTTCCTACATCCCAGGATGACCGCACCCGCCGAGCGAATCAAGCCAGCCCGCTGACCTTGGTCGCAATGCCGCAGTCAACTGCCCAACCTCGCCAGACTCCGCGAGACACTTGCCGTTTCGCAAAAGGTTGTGTGATTCTGTAAACATGCCAGCTTCTCGTGGAGCACGAATCCTTGGTCCCTACGGTGCGCGTGACAAGTGGCGACTGGTCATCATCGATGCCGGCAGCCGCAAGAGCTTGGTGTTCAGCAGCCAAGAGCAGGCCGAGGCCGCCAAGTCGTCGATCGGTGAGCAGCTGCGGCAGCACGTTATCCTGGTGGGGGAAGCGCTGGAGCAGTTCGCGGCCGACAAGCGGCGCAAAGGCTGCAAAGAGCTGTCGGTGCAAGCGGTCTACGATCGGCTGAGCGGCTTTCTGCCGACCGACAAGCCGCTGGCGGGCATCACGGTGGCAGAGGCGCAGAAGCTGTACGAGTCGCTGGGTGAGCGCTTTGCCACGGCCACGCATCACGCGGCGCTCAAGCGGGCCAAAGAGCTGTACCGCTGGGCGATCGAGCAGGGCCACGTCACGACCAATCCCTTTGCGCCGGTGAAGCCGGTTGGGAAGGCGCGGCGCGGCAAGCCGCAGCTGTCTCTCGACGAAGCGCGCAAGCTCAGCCGGACGCTGCGGGCCGATGCCGAGAATCGGGATGAGCTGGCGACGGCGCTGCTGCTCCAGCTGCTGCTGGGGCTGCGAAGCAGTGAAGTGCTGCTGCGGCGGGTGCGCGACCTGGATGATGGTGGTCGAATCTTGGTGATTCCGTCCGGCAAGACCGAAAACGCGCGTCGTCGCCTAGAGTGTCCCGAGGTGCTGGCCGAGCTGCTGGTGGCACAAGCTGGCAACAAGCCCGCCGAGCAGTTCCTGTTTGGTGGCGAGGTCGGACACGGGCAAGCGTGGATGTGGAAAGGTCTGCGGCGCTACTGCGACAAGCTGGGCCTGCCCACCGTCTGTCCGCACAGCCTGCGCGGGCTGCACTCGTCGCTGGCGGTGGAAGCGGGGCGGACCAGTCAAGAGGTCGCGGCACAGCTTGGGCACAGCAGCTTTGGCGTGACGGCGCTGCACTATGTTCGTCCCGGCGCCATCGAAAACACCCGCATTCGCAAGGTCAGCGGGCTGCTCGCAAGTGGGACCCAAGACACGCCGCTTGAGCACGCGCCGACGACCGGGAAAGAGGCTCTGCTGGCTCAGCTGGCGGCGCTGTCGGAAGCGGATCTCGCCAAGCTACTGTCGGTGCTGCCGATGCTCGCGGGCAAGTAGTCCCGCCCAGCTGGCGTTACGGGGTCGGCGCGGTGACCGGCTTGGGCGGCGGCGGTGGGCTGAGCGTTCGGTTGAGATCCCGCACCGTGGTCTTGGGCGGCTCGACCGGCTTGGGCTTGCCCCAGTCAAGGACCTTGACGCCGCTGAAGTCCCCGGGATTGCCGGCGCTGCTGCCCGTCGAGGCACTGGTCCGGCTCGGCGGATTGTCCCCAGTCTGACCGCCGACGAGCTGCTTCTCGCGAGCCGCAGGATTCTTCGGTAGCTCGGCACCGGGCAGACCCGCACGAACCGTCCCAGCTGCTGCCGCCGTGGCGGGATCGCCTTTTCGTCGCCGCTGTGCTGGCTCAGAGCCATCGCTGTGGCCACCACCGGTTTGCCGAGCCGCAGCGGCACTGCCTGTCGGCGGTCGACCGGACGTGTCCTGCGACGCCAACTGTCGCTGCCGATCCCGCTCTCGCCGCGCGACCAAGACATCGTATTCGTACGAGTGCAGCCCCGCTCGCAGATCCCGCACCGGCTCGGTTTCGCGCAGCGCATGAAACTGCTGCACGCCGGACAAGGCGACATAGTCGAGCCGCTTGGCTTGAAACTCGCCCTCGCGAACCACCACATAGGCCGAGTCACTTGGCGGCACCTCGGGCAGGTTGAAGCGCGGAAACGATCTCGACTCGGGCAGGCGCAGCCGCACTTTCGGTCCTTGATACGGCAGCGGTCGCCACGCCACGACCTTTTCGCCGACCCGAAAGTCAACCCACGCCGGTCCCCACTCGCCGCCCGGTACCCACGCCCACGCACAGTTCGACAGGCCCGCTTCCACCCAGCGTCCGTAGTGGTCGGTGACCCAGCTGATCTTGAGATCGCTCGTGAAGGTCCAGCCGTACTCGGTCATCACCCAGTGGCCGCGCCGATAGGGCTGGAAGTCAGCGCCAACAAGGTCTGGATGCGGACAGAACGCGACACCGTAGCGGTCAGTGTCGATGAAGGTGCCATGCTCGCGCAGCACTTCGTAGAACGCTTCGAGCGGCACCTGTCGCGGCTGAGGCCGCAGCTCGTCGTCGGCTTCAGCCTGGGCCAGTCGCTCGACCGAGCACAGCATCACCACGCTCAGCACACGTCCGAGAAGCTGCGCAGTTCTGCTTCGCCAGCCGGCCATTTCATTCGAGCGCTGCATGTGTTGTTCCTATGATGCCTGGAAACCCGCGCTCCTTCCAAGCTCTTGGCAAGCTCTTGGCAAGCCGTCGGCATCTACTCCGCAAGCGCTGGGCGTCAGTAGAGCAGCAGGCGATGGCGGTGCTGGCGCTCCCAGCGATGGGCTCGCTCGTACTCATCGAACAACCGCTCCTCGGCCACAAACGACGGTGGATGATAGCAGCGACGGCCACCCAGCTCCGGGATGCCGTGCTTTTGGTGCAGCATCTCGTGATAGACGATCCACGCCAGGTAGTAGCGCGGCACGTCGGGGCGATCGAGCGTCGGATGAATCCGAATCAGCCGATCTTCCACCGAGTACGAGCCCATCGTCAGCGTCTTGTGCGGTCGTGCCGGCAGGCTCTGCCTTTTGCGCCGACCCCAGGTGATCTTGGCGTCGATGGTGCCGCCGAAGTAGCCGCTGTTTAGCTCGTCGAAGATGGCGCTCAGATCGTAGTGCTCGCCGTCGGGTCGCTCGACTGTGTGGGGTCGCCGCTGCGATCGCTCTCGCGGGGGGGCAAGACCGACCGAGCGCTCGGCAATGAAGGCATCCAGCGTCGCTGAGGCTTCGGCTTCGGGATGAATCACATAGCGACCGAGCGCCGCCACCACCTGCGCCGAGGCCGACACAAACATGTGATGCAGCCGCAGCCGATAGCAGCCGGGCTCGCGCCGCACCAGCAGCACCGTCGAGCGATTGTTGGTAAGCCGAACATCGAGCGTCGGCGTCTGATTCGACAGCTCGCCGATGTGGCGGCTCAGCCGTCGCTGCAAGCGCTTGGCCGCGCCAACGTGCACGACCGGCTTGGGCGAAGACAAAGACATGCAGCCGTTTCTACTTGGCCGGGAGGCGAAGTCAAAAATTGCCGATCCGCGCTGCATTCGCCGGGGCAGACACAAACCGCAAGAAACGGTCGGCGCCGCGCTGGCAGAATGGGCCGATGGCGATTCTTAGACACGGCGATCGGTCGTTTGAGCTGCAAGGGGAAACCGTCTTGGAAAAGCTGCTTGCCGAGGGGGTGGCCGTCCCCAACTCGTGCCGCAGTGGCGTCTGTCAGTCGTGCCTGCTTCGCGCTACCCACGGAACCCCGCCGCCGAGTGCGCAGCAGGGACTCAAGGACTCGTGGCGAGCGCGTGGTTACTTTCTGTCGTGCGTCGCCAAGCCGACCGAGGATCTGACGGTCACCGCCGATGACAGTGACTCGCTGCTGGTTCCCGTCGAGCTGTGCGAGAAGACCTGGCTGTCAGCGACTGTGCTGCGGCTGCGACTCATGCCCAAAGAGCCCCTGGCCTATCAGCCCGGTCAGTACGTCAATCTGGTCAGCAAAAGTGGACTGAGCCGCTCCTATTCGCTCGCGTCGCTGCCCGGTGAAGAGTCGTTTCTGGAACTACATGTGCGCATCCTGCCAAACGGACGGATGTCCACCTGGCTGACGGAGGTGCCGCTGGGAACCTTGGCGCAGGTTCGGGGGCCCGCTGGGGAGTGCTTCTATGTGCCGGGAAGGCCGACGCAGCCACTGCTGTTGTGCGGCGTGGGAACAGGTCTGGCGCCGCTTTATGGGGTGGCTCGCGAGGCGCTACGACAGCAGCACCAAGGGCCGATGGTGCTGATCCATGGCGCGCGAACCTCGACGGGGCTGTATCTGCGTAGCGAGCTTGCGGACTTGGCGGCGGCGCACCCGAACCTGACCTATCTTCCGGTGGTGCTCAGCGATGATCCGCCGGGCAGTGCCGAGGGCTGTATCGTGTCGCCGCTCGATGCGCTGCTCAAGGCTCGCTTTGCCAAGCTCAGTGGTCACCGCGCGTTCCTGTGTGGCGATGCCGAGCTGGTGACTGCGCTGCGCCGGCAGGTGTTTCTCCAAGGCGCAAGTCGCCGCGACATCCTGGCCGACGCGTTCGTGATGGCCGATCCCGTCAAAAATCCGTAAGAAGCAAGCGGTTTGACGAAGCGGCCAGGGCCGGGAAGCGCAACGAGAGGACTACTTCACGTTGGCGCGGACTTTGAGGTACTTGGCGGCTGACTCACCGAGGATCTTGCCGCACTCGCCGAGGCGCTCGGTGACGCTGACGTTGACCGGCACGCCCATGATGGAGCTGGTGGCGTACTTGACCGATGTGGCGACCTCGTCGACGACTGCGCCCTGGGCATCGACGATGCGAAGGGTCATGCGGACCTCGGCGGGGATGTTGACGATGCCGGCCCACACGCCCGGCTCGATATACGAAACCATCGGCTTGACCGAGTACGGCCCAGGAGCAGCGGCGGGACCCACGGAAACCCGCAGGCCTGTCGCTTCCTTGGCGAGGTTCTCGGCGAACTGCTGGTTGAGCTTGCCCAGATCGGCGCGCCACGCCTCGACCTGCTCGGGCTTCTTCTCGGCGAGGTAATCGGCTTCCGCCTTGCCGCCCACCTTGAGTCCCTCATAAGCGATCGGCTCGACGGCGAACGCCGACTGCGCATTGAACGGGCTCGGAGCCGCCTGACGCACGATCGTCCAGGCGGGACCACAGCCACCTGCGGTCATTGCCCCAAACAGAAGGGCCGCCGAGATGCTCGCTGCACGAAAGAAGCTCTTCACGTTGCTTTTCATACGAATCCCTCTACTTGCTACTGGGTTGTTTGGTTGGCAGCCGGGGCCGGATCTGCATCAGGCACGCCCAAGCGTCCACAGGATCACCACACATGAAACGCGATGGCGGGCTCTAAGGTCAAGCAAGTCGCGAACATAGCGGTGGCCCGTCCGCTCTCGGTAATGAAGCACGGAGTAGAGACTGAAAACAGTCTTCACAAGGCCAAGCGCACCGATCAAAGATGGGGACCATGAGCCAACTGGACGGTGGTCAACCACAAGACGATCTTGCGAACTTGCCTGGGGTCGGTAGCGCCTTTGGTTACGATCCGGGCGCCGAGCTAAAAAAGAAGGGACTGCCATGGCCGGCGTACCTCGCCATCGGAATTGCCGTGGCAGCGCTGATCGGCTTCCTGGCTTTCCGCAGCCACAAGAAGCGGGAGGAGCGCAAGGTCCACGTCGCATTCCTCGAGCAGATGCTTGACTACGAGAAGAACACCGTCAACGCCTTCTGGCGCTGCCTGTTCGGTAAGGAAGGCGACGGTCGCCGCTTCAACCAGCCTGAGCAGCTCAATGGCCAGCTCGAGGCCGCGCTGTACGCCGACCCGAAGAACTTCCCCGAGAAAGTCGCCAACGAGTGCGTCAAAAAAGCGCTCGATGCGTCGCGCAAGATTCGCGACTTCTCGCCGCCCGCCCCCGCCGCGTACGAGCAGACGCTGGACGAGTACGGCAAGGCCCTGGCGGCGCTCGCCAACACGCTCAACACCTGGGCCGAGGGCGCCGGCAAGCGGGTTGAAACCAAGCAGCGTGAAAACAAGATCGTCTCGTCGGGCGACACCTGGAGCACGACCGACAACCCGAACAAGGCCGATCCGGCGGCGTGGCAGTACGACAAGTTCATCCACTGCGCTGTGCCGAACCTCGACAAGATGAAGGACGCGCAGGAGCTGCTCGAGTTCCTCGCCAGTCAGTGCACCGAGAACAAGGCCAAGGGCTGGAAGACCAACCCCGAGTTTTTGGCCAAGATTCGTGACACGTGCATCGCTGAGGCCCAGGAGATTCCGACCAAGACGCCAGCGACGTTCAAGGCGACCTTCACCAAGTTCGGCTCGGACTATGACCGCCTGAGCCAAGCCTGGGGCACTTGCCTGCGCAAGATGACCAAAGAGTCGAAGAAGGACGATCTTGAGCAGTTCGACAAGGCGTGGGTCGAGTCGGTTAACGCCAGCAGCAAGATCCGCAAGGTCGCCAAAGAGAACCTTCCCGACGAATAGCCCTGGCGCCTCTCACCTACCCGCTTCGCCATTCGGCTTCACCTTCCGGCCCGCCGTTTCCATTGCCAAGCTGCTCCCGCCGAGGCACCATCTGCGGCGCTTGGCACGACTACGGACTCCCATCTGGCTCCCGAGTGAGCTTGTCTTCCCGCCGGTCAGTCTGGCCACCCGCGATGGCTTGCTTGCCGTCGGTGGTGATCTTTCGCTAGAGCGGCTATTGCTGGCCTATGCGTCGGGGATTTTCCCGTGGCCAAGTGAAGGCATGCCGCTCTTGTGGTTTGCGCCGCCGCAGCGTGCCGTCGTCCGTCCCCGCGAGCTTCACGTTGGCCGCAGCCTGCGCAAGGTCGTCTCTCGCGGCCCGTTCGAGGTACGGATGGACACGGTGTTTTCGTCGGTGATCGCCGCTTGCGCCAAGATTCCCCGTCGCCACGAGTCAGGAACCTGGATTCTCCCCGAGATGCAGCAGGCCTACGCGGCACTTCACGAAGCGGGCTTCGCACACTCGGTCGAGACATTCCTTGGCGGTGAGCTCGTCGGCGGCCTCTACGGCGTCTCGCTCGGTGGCCTATTTTTCGGAGAGTCGATGTTTGCCAAGGTCGACGATGCCAGCAAGGTCGCGATGGCTCGGCTCGCGCAGCAGCTTGCGGCCTGGGACTTTGACCTGATCGACGGCCAGGTCATGAACCATCACCTCGAGCGGCTGGGCTTTGCGCTCATCCCACGCAGCGAGTACATGACCACCCTGCAGCAGTCGATGGAGCGGACGACACGACGAGGCAAGTGGTCGTTCGACGAAGAATCAGTCAGCGAGTAGCAACAAAGCCCGCTCGCACGGCTGACAGAGAAGCCCAGGGAGAAAGCGGAAGCAGAGCCCGAGACAGGCGGAGAAGCAGCAAAACCAGACGGGCGTCACTTGGTCATGATGCCGAGCGTCTTTACCCCCGCGCCACGACAGATGTCCATGGCCTTTACGACATCACCATACGGGGCGGCATCGTCGGGGTTAAAGAAGATGATCTTCTTGCTGCGGTTCTGGATCAGGGTGCGAACCTTGTCGGCCAGGTTGTCGATCGGGATCGCTTCGCCGTTGATGGCGACTCGTCCGTCTTCGGCCACCGTCGCCACCAGCTGATCCGACGAGGGCGGCGGCTCATTCATGCTGGCGGGTGCCTTGGGCGGCACGTCAACCGAGGTCTGGTTGAGAAGCTTCGGCACCATGACCATGAACACGATCAGGAGCACGAGCACCACGTCGATAAGCGGCGTGACGTTGATGTCAGAGCGAGGGCCTTTGCCACCTGCTGCGAATGCCATGGCTAGTTCGCCTCCTTGTACTCTTCGGAGCCAAGGTGCACTTGCGGCACGCCGACGGCATTGATGAGCTCCATCGCGTGGCGAACCGCACCGTAGGCAGCGCGCCGATCCGCTTTGACGTGAATCTCACGACCGCCCGAGCCCTTGCGCATTTCTTTTTGCACCAAGTCACCGAGCGTCTCGTCTGTCGCCGGGTCCGAGCCCACGAACATCCGCGAGTTCGCGCACTCCCAGTGAATCGCGCCCATCTTGCCGCCTTCGCAGGTGACCGAGACAACGATTTGCTCGCCGGAGTCGTTCTTCTTGTCGTGGTTGCGCGTCACCGGCTGCTCGACGGGCATACCTCGGGTGATCATCGGCGTGACGACCATAAAGATGATGAGGAGCACCAGCACCACGTCGACCAGCGGGGTGACGTTGATCTCGGAACGAATCGACGCGTTTCTGACCGCATGTCGTCCATGCCGACGGTGCTTCCCTCGTGGCAGCCGAGGCGGATTTTTGAGCAGTTCATCCAAGTCGGACATCGTTGGTCCTTCGGTAATAGCCGGCGGCGAAAATCCGCACGGGTACTGCTACGCCGCCCTACGCCCCTCGCGCAGGATGAACGACACCAGCTCACTGCTCGTCTCGTTCATATCCACGACGAACTCGTCGATGGCGTTGGTAAAGAAGTTGAACACCATAACGGCCGGGATGGCGACCAATAGACCGAACGCGGTGGTAACGAGTGCTTCACCGATACCACCAGCCACTGCGGCAATGCCGCCGGCGCCCTTGGTCGACATGGTTGCAAACACGGTGATGATGCCGATGACGGTACCCAAAAGACCGACGAACGGAGCAGCAGAAGCGATGGTGGCAAGACCGCCGAGTCCCTTCTTGAGATCGGCCACTTCACGCTCTTTGACTCGATCGATGGAGCGGTTGACAGCGTCAAGTAGATCAAAGTCACCAATCTCGTCTGGACCGACCGACTTGAGGGCCTGTAGACCATCAATGTACTCGTGGAGTGCGGCTTCAATCACGATGGCGATGGGGCCTTGCGGCTTGACCTGAGCGAGGCTGAGTGCGCCCTTGATGTCACGATCGGCCAGCTTCTTCTGGAGCGCATACACAAACTGCAGCGACCGCTGCTTGGCGCGCGAGAAGGTGATCCAGCGCTCGATGCTGACGGCCAGCATGTAGATTCCCATGATGGCAAGCACGATGATCACGGACTTGCCGGCGATGGACGTGGAGTCCCATATCGCCTTCGGGCTAAAACTAATTCCTTGTTCCATGTTGTTCCTCGTTTCCCCGGGTAACCGAAAAAACCCTGCTGCAACCGGCGTGGCGACTCGCGTCACCCTCTTACGAGCACCACCTTTGACCGCTTGCAGCTCGCTATTGACTCGATCTAGGTCCGCTTACTCGAACACAAACTGCAGGTTCTGGATGAAGCAGACCGGTATCTGTTGTGGCTTGTAGCGCCAAGTCCGCAGCACTTCGACGATCGAATCGTCGGCGCCCGCGATGCTGGTCACGACATCCACATCGCTTATCGATCCATCCAGACCGATGCACATCTTGTACGCGCCCATCACCATGCCGCTGCCTCGACGCTGAGCTTTGACGACAGCGGGCAAGTGAGGATCTTCGCCGGACAGCTTCTCGCTACGGATGCGAATCGCCGGCACGACCTTCGGCTTGGGTGGCGGCTTCGGCTCTTCCTTCGGCGGCGGCGGTGGCGGCGCACCAACGACACCACCAGCGACACCACCCTCGACACCACCGGGAACGCCATCGGACCCACCACCCGTGTCTTTTTCCTCGGGAGGATCGGGCTCCAGCTTGGGCTGGATAAACTTCGGCACTTCCGTCGGCTGAACCACTGGCTTGACCACCTTGGGCGGGGTCTTGGGCTTGCTCGAGGCCTTCGGCGGTGGCGGCGGTGGTGGTGGCGGCGTCGCAGTCGCAAAGAACTGCACCGTCAGCGGCGGCGGCTGCACCTCATCGACGTGGATGAGCGAGTAAATGATAAAGAAGATAAGCACTCCGGCCTCAATCGCCGTCGAGACGACGAAGGCTGCGTAGAGCAGTGGGCGCTTACGCTTTTTGTCTTGTACGTAGCGATCAAACATCACTGCTTCTCCGACGCAGACGGACTACCTTCCTCCTTCGCGGGAGGCGGTGATTCCTTCTTTTCAGAACTCGGGGCGGCAAACGACGGCGCATCAGCCGGCGGTGGAAGATCCGATGCAGGCTCGACGACCTTTTTCTTCTTCTTGGGAGCCGCAGGTGCAGCAGCAGGCGTCGGTGCGGCAGCAGCAGGCGTTGGTGCGGCAGCAGCAGGCGTCGGTGCGGCAGCGGGCGGCGGCGCGGCAGCAGCGGGCGTCGGCGCGGCAGCAGCGGGCGTCGGTGCAGCAGCAGCGGGCGGCGGCGCGGCAGGCTTTGCAGCGGGTGTCGGTGCAGCAGCAGGCGTCGGCGCGGCAGGCTTTGCAGCTTCACCTTCCCCGGGCTTCCCGGCAGCAGCGGCGGCGGCGGCAGCGGCTTGTGCTTGCGTCGCAGCTTTTTGCATCGCCAGTGCCAGCTGCAGCAGCTTGCCCGCGTCCTCTAGATCTTGGCGCTTGAGATCGTCGTTTGGCTGCGCGTACGAGCGCTCGCGGAGCAGCAAGTTGCCGTAAATCGCCGGCGTCGGAGCCTGGGGCGACAGCTGCCGAGCATACTCAATCAAGTCGAGCGCCTGGTTGGCCTTGGCAATCCGGTCCGCAAACGGCATCTGCAGATGATTGCGTCGCAGCTCCAGCGCGGTCCGGCACTGCGAGTCGGCACACAGCTCATCCCAGGTCATGATCGCCAGCGAGACGTAGCCGTCGGTGTCTTTGGGATTGGCCTTGACGCGACGCTCCAGCCACATCCGACAGGCATCGATCTTGCCGATGCTCTTGGCGATGTTGCCCAAGATCGTCAGCGCTTCGATGTCCGGCTTCTCACGCTCGACCTGGGGCTTAAAGTACTCGACCGCTTCGTCGTATTTTTTGGCATCCACGAAGGTCTGGAGCAGGTAGTCACGCGCTCGCTGGCGCTGCTCCGGCTTGAGCTTCGGCATGTCCATGTACTGACGGAACGACTGCACCGCGATGTTGGCCGCTTCCTGGCCATCTTTGCTGCGCGGATTGAGCTGGTAGAGCGCCAGGTGGGTAAAGCCACGGTTGATGATGATCGGGGGGACCGTCGGATCGATGTCGGCGGCCTCGCGGAACAGCCGAGCCGCCTCGGCTATGTCCCCGTCGCGGTACTTTTCCACGCCTTTTTGCGCGCGCGCACGAGCACGCAGCGTGTCGCAGCCGGTGGAACTAGCCACAAGCGCGACCAAGGCGAGCGAAAAGAGGGTGCGGGACGTGCTCATGATGCGCGAAACGCTACCAATGTGGGCCGACCCATCGCAAGGGTTTCCTGTGCTTGGCTGTCGTTTTCTCACGTAGCAAAATCGTCACAAAGCACGACCGGACCCGCCATCGGGGGACGCTGGGCTCGGGGGCGGTGCGCTCGGGGGCGGTGCGCTCGGGGGCGGTGCGCTCGCTGGTGGGGACGGCGCTGTCTCCAGCGGTACCAAGTTCGACGCCGTGTCATCGAGATCCCGCAGCCGCGCCGCCGCTTGCTCTGCCGGGGCAACCAGCGTCATCGTGTAGGCAATCGGACCATTGAGGAAAAGATACTGACGGATGACCTGCGCCCGCTCTCGCTGCGTGGCCGGCAGCACCGCGTCGACCTGGACCCGCATGTTGCCCGTAAAGCCCGAGCTCCAGCCCATCGTCGACAGAACCTGCACCCGCACATTTTCGATCCGAGGCCAGCTCTTCAGCGACCACGCCTCGGGCAGAAGCTCTCGCACAGTGGTCCCCGCTGCGACGCGCTTGGCCACCAGGCTTAACACGGCCCGCTCGGGTCCATCGCCACGACTGGCCCAGGCAATCAGCTGCGGATAGCTCGGTCGCTCACGCGGGGTGACTTCCCAGCGCGGAGGCGGCTTAAACCCATCAATCGCCCACTCGCGACTGCGCAGCTCGGGACCGGCCCACAGCGGCGCGGGAACTCCGAGCGCCAGCACCACCCCAGCCAGGAGCACCCAGCCGAGCCGTCGCCCTTGGTCCTTCCACTGCCCACGTTTGGCGCCCACGCCATGCTGCCGAGTCATCGATTGCAAACCTATCAGCACCCAACCTATCAGCGCCTGGCCTTTCCGCACCCAACCTATCAGCGCCCAACCTTTCAAGTGCCTATCCGTGTCTGGCAGTGCCTGTCAGTGCCTGGCGCTTCCGCTTCCGTGCCAGCCTACAGCTACCGACATGGCCCGACCTGGCGGGATGCCGTACCAGACTTCTCATTACACTATTTACGTACGGTAGCCGACACAAGAACGGCGACAAAGAAGCCCCAAGACGGTATAGTGACCAGTAAGAGCCGCAAAGTGTCTCTCGATCGATTCGGTCCATATCAGGTCATTCGCAAGCTCGGCGAAGGTGGAATGGGAGCGGTGTATGAAGCCGTTCAAGATCCCATCGGCCGTCGGGTTGCCATCAAGGTTCTTCACCCGAAGTACGCGCAGGACCCGGGGATCTGCGCGCGCTTCTTTAATGAGGCACGTGCGGTCAACCTGATCGACCACGCGGGTGTCGTGCAGATCTCGGACTATGGGCAGCTTCCGGACGGGACGGCGTATCTCGTCATGGAGTACCTGAAGGGCGAGACGCTGAGCCAGCGGCAAAAAGGCAAGGGGATGCCGCCGCTGCCGGAGATCATGCGGCTGGCGCGGCAGATTGCCTCGGCGCTGTGTGCAGCCCACGAGAAGAACGTCTATCACCGCGACCTCAAGCCCGACAACATCATGCTGGTGCCGGATCATGACTCGGAAGTGCCGGGTCGCGAGCGGGTCAAGCTGCTCGACTTTGGCATCGCGAAGGTGGCGCAGGCCGACGAGCCGGGGGGACAGGCGCAGCCGAAGACCTCGACGGACGTGGTGATGGGAACGCCGCGCTACATGGCGCCTGAGCAGTGCAAAGGCGGCGTGCAGATCGACGACAAAGCCGACGTGTACTCGCTGGGGGTGATGCTGTACGAGATGATCGCGGGACGGCCACCGTTCGTCGGTGGCTCGGGTGAAGTGCTGGCGATGCACATCTACGAGCCGCCGCAGCCGCTCAAAGAGCTGGCACCGCACGTTCCCGAGGAGATTGCGAGCCTGGTCCACCTGTTGCTGTCGAAAAAGCGCGAAGAGCGTCCGTCGATGAAGCAAGTGGTGACGCGGCTGGAAGAGCTGGGTCAGCGTCATCCGACCTCGATGCTGCCGGCGATCTCGATGGCGGCGCTGATGCCAGCGTCGGCGACGCCGCCGGGAAGCAATCCCAATGTGACGCCGATCGGTGGAGTCTCGGCTTCATCGACGCTGGGACTCTCGACAGGACAGGCAACGTCGACGGGGCGCTCGCCGAAGATGCTGCTGCTCGGACTGCTCGGGGGAGGCACGGCGCTGCTGGGACTGCTGGCGTTTTTGCTGTTGCGTCCGCCTCCGCAGCAGCCCGTGGTGGTGCAGCCGATAAAGCCCGTCACGGTGGATATGGCGCCGCCGCCGCCACCGCCGCCGGCCAAGCCGAAGTTGATTCGCTGGTCGCTACACTCGACGCCGCCGGGTGCGCAGGTGGTGCGAGTTTCCGACGGACAGATCCTCGGAGGCACGCCGATGGAGCTGGATCAGCCCGTGAGCGACGGAACCTGTGAAGTGAAGCTGCGCCTGCCAGGGTTTGCGGAAAAAGTGCTCAAGCTGAGCCTCGCCGAGAGTGAGACGCGCAAGGAGACGCTGGAGAAGGCACCGGTCGGTCGGGTCGGCGGCAAGCCACGAGTCGGCCCAGCGACTGGAACCGGCACCGGCCCTGTCAAAACCACTTCGACGCCAACGAAGGGCAATGATGAACAACCTCGCATTGTGGACTAGACGGCTTGCGCTGAGTGCCTTGCTGCTGACCATCGGCTCGCCGGGTAGCGCGTCCGCCGAGACGGACAACACCGCACTTTCGCAGAGCCCGGCCCCGAAGAAAAAAGACGACGGCTGCTTGCGCGACAACGTCTGCCGCACCGCGTACCAAAAAGCGCTCGCGCTGTATGACGAAGGTCGCTACGAGGAAGCGCTGACCGGGTTCCAGGGTGCCTATTCGCGACGACAGATGCCGTGGCTGCTGCTCAACATCGGGCGGACCGTGCAGCGACTCGGTCGTCCGAAGGAAGCGATTGGCTATTACGAGCGCTACAAAAAGGCCGATCCCAACATCGACCCGGAGACGGAGCGCCGCGTCAACAAGTACATCGAGCAAGCCCAGGCTCTCCTCGAGCAGACCCCGGCGCAGCCCGACATGCCGGTGCAGCAGCAAAATCCGACGGGAACGCCGATCAATCCGACGCTGCCGAGTCCGCAGCCGCCGACTCCGCAGCCGCTCAACCTGACGCCGCCGCCGCCGACTCCCGTCGATACGCCGCAGGTCGCGACGCCGATTTATAAGAAGTGGTGGTTTTGGACCATCATTGGGGTGGTGGTGGCGGGTGGTGCCGTCGGTGCTGCTGTAGGTGTTACCCAGTCCAACAAACAGCCGCTGCCCGCACCGCCCGAGCCGTTTCAGCCCGGTGACACGGTCCTCAATCCCCAGTTTTAAGCGCCCTTGGCTTGAGAGAAACCCTATTGAGAGATACCTAAATGATGAACAAGTCCGCACTCCGACCTGTTTCTTCGCCTGGTTCCCGCAACTGGTTCCGGCTGACGCTGGCCGCGCTACCACTCGCTATGGTGACCTGTGACGCAGGACAGCTGGAGCCGGACGCCAACGCCGTCGCTGTCAATGTGCTGGGGCTGACCGCCGATGCCACCAAGCTGGTGGTGACGACGACGCTCGACGGCAAGGCCACGACCAACCAGAGCCCGCTCGAGGTGACCGGCAAGCTGACCCGCTTCGGCATGCGACTCGCCAAAGAGCTGACGGGCACACTCTCGATCGCGATCGAGTCCTACGACACCGAGCAGTGCAAAGTGGGCACCGGCACGGCGACGACTCCGCTCGGCAGTCCGTATCGGTTTGAAGTAACAGCGTCGATGAAGACGGTGAGCCCGCGCGTCTGCCCGCCGCCGCCGCCACCGAAGACCTGCGCCCCCAACCTGTTCTGCTGGTCGAATCCGCTGCCGCAGGGCAACACCTTCCAAGCGCTGTGGGCGACCTCGGCCAGCGACGTATGGGCGGTTGGGGATGCGGGAACGATCCATCACTACGACGGCGCCAAGTGGACCGCACAGGCGAGCGGCACCACCGAGTCACTGTTTGGCGTGTGGGCGGCCTCGGCAAATGAAGTGTACGCCGTCGGTACCGCCGGCAAAGTCCTTCGCTACGACGGCACCAAGTGGTCCTCCGAGGTCAGTAACACCACCCGGCGACTCAGCGCGATCTGGGGCAGCGGCAGCGACGCGTGGGCTGTTGGCGAAGGCGGCACCATCATCCGTCGGAACGGCGGCACCTGGAGCGCGCAGACCTCTGGCGTCGCCACCCACCTAAGCGGCGTCTGGGGCCGCTCTCCAACCGAGATCTATACCGTCGGTGACGCTGGAGTCATCCGCAAGTTCGACGGCACCAGCTGGACGATGATGACCAGCACCACCGCGATGAACCTGGCCGGAATCTGGGGTGATGCCAGCACTGCCATCGCCGTCGGTCAAAACGGCGTCATCTTGGGTCTGTCCGGCACCACTTGGTCGGCGCAGTCGAGCGGCTCCACCGAGCAGCTCTCCAGCGTGTTCTCTCCGTCGGCAGGGCAGTACATCGCGGTCGGCTCAAACGGTACAGTCTTGCGCGGCAGCGGTGGCACATGGTCGCCTCAGCCTCCCGGCACAGGACTCGGGCTCGTCGCTGTCCGAGGCGCCAGCGCAACGGATCTATGGACAGCGGGCTTCGGCGGACAGCTCATTCGCTACGACGGCACCAAGTGGACCGCAACCCGTCAGGGCTTCGAGGGCCAGATCCGCAGCCTCGCCGTGCTCAAGACCACCGATGTCTGGGCCGTCGGTGATGCCGGCTTCATCGCGCACTACGACGGCACCAAGTGGACCTCCGTCACCAGCGGCACCACCTCGAACCTGACCGGGATCTGGGCCGTCTCTCCCACCGAGATCTACGCCGTCGGTGACAACAACACCTTCCTGCGCTTCCTCGGCCTGAGCTGGAGCCCCGGCCCCTACCCCGTCATCTCGCAGCATGCCCGCGCCGTCTATGCCACCGGCTCAGCGAACATCTGGTCCGTCGCTACGTCGCCCACGCCGAACCAAGTCTATCTGTTCAAATACAACGGCGTCTCTTGGTCGGGCTTCGTGCTGACCGATCCGTCGGCCCCCGGCATGACCCGCGTCCAGAGCGTCAACGCGATGTGGGGCATCTCGCAGGGCGCCAACGATCTCATCTACTTTGTCGGCAAGAGCTTCGCGGCGTTCAGCAATGTCTCGGGCGGCACCGCCAACACGACCTACACGTTCCCGGCCAGCGGCGCCGAGATGCGCGCCGTCCATGGCACTGCCTCGACGGACGTGTGGGCAGTGGGCGACAACGGCGTCGTCATGCAGCACACCGGCGCCGGCGCCTGGCAGGCCATCAACACCGGTCTACCGATGGCCAACCTCCTGGGCGTCTGGCACGGCAGCACCACCAGCCCGCTGTGGGTGGTCGGCGACCAAGGCACGCTGTGGAACTTCGACGGCACCAGCTGGGCCACCAAGGAGAGCAACACCCGCAACCGGCTCAACGCCGTCCTGGGGCTGAGCCAGACCGACTTCTGGGTCGGCGGCGCATCCGGCACCATGCTCCACACGCAGCCTCAGTAGCCCGCTCCTCCGCTTGCCCTCATTGAACGTCGTCCGTTATCTTGGACATGCGTCCAATGAAACGTACTCTCTATCCGTTGTTCGTCGACTTGCAGGATCGGCCAGTGCTGGTGGTCGGTGCAGGTCCCGTCGGGAGTCATAAGACCAAAGCGCTGCTCGCCGCCGGTGCGGCTGTGACGGTGGTTGCTCCACAAGCCAGCGACTTTGTGCAGACAGCGGCCCTGCGCGGCGAGCTGCGCTGGCAGCCACGGCCCTTCGCCGAGTCGGACCTCGAGGGTGTCTACTTTGTGATTGCAGCGACGGGAGACTCAGCCGTCAATGCCGAGGTTGCGCACGCAGCGGCGGCTCGGCAGCTCCTGGTCAATGCCGTCGATGATCCGGCGTCAGCATCTGCGTATGCGTCGGCCCAGCTGCATCGCGGAGGTGTGACGGTGGCGATCTCGTCGGGAGGGCGCGCTCCAGCGGTGGCTCGGCTGCTTCGTGAGCTGCTCGAACAGCTGCTGCCCAGCGACGAAACACTGCTGTCGTGGGTCAGCCAGGCCGAGTCACTCCGAGCCGAGTGGCAGCAAGCTCGGGTGCCACTATCCCGTCGCTATCGCTCACTCTTGCAGCACTTGGCGAACCAGCACAGCGACGAAAAACCAGCGCTGACAGCCGTGCCATCGCCGATGGAAGTCGTGTCATGAGCGGTCGTGTTTCCTTGATTGGCGCCGGTCCCGGTGATCCCGAGCTGCTGACGCTGCGCGCCGTCCGTCGGCTCGCCGAGGCAGATGTCGTGCTGTACGATGCGCTCGTCGATAGGCGCGTGCTGGAGCTGGCGACCCGGGCGCGCTGCGTCGATGTGGGCAAGCGCTGTGGCGGTCGGCAGGTGGCCCAGGCAGCAACCGAGCGTCTGTTATTGCGGCTGGCCAAGCGCGGCTGGAAGGTGGTGCGGCTCAAAGGGGGCGATCCGTTTGTGTTTGGGCGGGGCGGAGAGGAAGCGCTGGCACTGTCGCGAGCAGGAATTTCCTGGGAAGTGGTGCCCGGTCTGTCGAGTGCGCTGGCCGGTCCGGCACTGTGCGGGATTCCGGTCACGCATCGCGGACTGTCAACGGCGCTGCTGGTCACAAGTGGTCACGATCTGAACGCGGCGCGGACTCTGCTGGCGGAGCTGCCGCCGCTGGGAATGACGCTGGTGATCTTGATGGCGCGCTCGCACCGTCAAGAGCTGGCGCAGCTTCTGCTCGACAAGAAGTGGCCGAGAGAGACTCCCGCAGCGGTGATTCAGTCCGCGAGTCTTCCCGAGCAGAAGCAGTGGCTGGGAACCTTGGCCGAGCTTGCGGATGCGGACGGAACCGGCGAGCTTCTCGATGGTGCCGCATCGCTGCTGGTGATTGGCTCCACCGTCGCTCTTGGCGCCGAGCTAGGACCCTTTTTGCACAGTCAACCCGGAGTCCCAAAGCTGGCCTCGGTCGGCTGAGCGAAAGCGCGTGTCCCAACTTGTGGCGGCGGTGTTACTGTCGCGCAAAATCGCAAGCAAGGTGGGGACATGAAGGTCACATTTCTCGGTGGTGCAGATGAAATCGGCGCATCCAGTACGCTGGTCGAAGTCGCTGGCCACCGGCTGCTGATTGACTGCGGAATTCGCATGGCGCCTCGGCAAGGAGAGATCCTTCCCTGGCTCGCTCTCGTCGAAGAACGCGGTGGGCTGTCGGCGATCATTCAGACGCACGCGCACCTCGATCACTCGGGAGCGCTGCCGCTGGCCTACGACTCCTTTCGGGTTCCTATCTATCTGACTCCGCCGACGCTGAGTATCATCACGACCCTGCTCTCGGATGCGCTCAAGATCATGGAAGCGGGCTACAAAGCCGACGGAGAGCTACCGATTTACTCGGCGCAGATGGTCGAAGCGATGCTGGCCGGAGTCCACACGATTCCTTTCGCGCGACCGCTGTGGCTGGCCGATGATCTGTGCGTCACACTGTTTCCCGCCGGTCACATCTTGGGCGCAAGCTCGGTCTTCCTAGAGAGCAGCGAGGGCTCGATCCTGATCACCGGAGACATCTGCGTCACCGATCAGTACACCGTGCCCGGACTGGTGGTTCCCGATATCAAGCCCGACGTGGTGGTGATCGAAAGTACCTATGGGAATCGGACCCACAGCAGTCGCGCGCTCGAAGAGAGTCGCCTGATCAGCCAGATCGGTGAAGTGATCCAGCGGCGCGGCGCAGTCCTGATTCCGGCGTTTGCGATCGGACGGGCGCAAGAAGTGATCCTGATCTTGGCCAAAGCGATGGAGTCCGGACAGCTTCCCAAAGCGCCAATCTTCGTCGACGGAATGGTCCGGCAGGTGTGCTCGATTTACGCTTCCTATCCAGAGTATGTCTCGCAGTTTTTGCGCAAGCGAATCAAGGATCACGGCAATCCGTTCTATTCCAAAAATGGCTCGGTCACGCCGGTCTGGAATCCCAAAGATCGCGACAAGATTGCTCGCACACGTCCGTGTGTGATCGTCTCTAGCTCGGGAATGTTATCGGGTGGACCGAGTGTGTTTTATGCAGCGCGTCTGGCCGACGATCCGAGCAGTCTGATTGCGCTGACCGGATATCAAGATGAGGAGTCGCCGGGACGCAAGCTTCAAGATCTCGCGGCGGCAGGTGGCGGGACGTTACAGCTTGGTGAGCAGACCCTTTCGCTGTCCTGTCAGGTCACTTCCTATGGCCTGAGCGCGCACTCGGATGCGTCGCAGCTGCTATCGGAAATTGAGGCGCTCGGACCCAAGGAAATCATCCTGGTCCATGGTTACAGCGACGCCAAAGCCGCGCTGACAGAGAAGCTAAAGGAGCGCAAGTTCAACCTGATTCATACTCCGAAGCTCGGCGAGACAATCAATATTAGTCCTCGTACGCGCATCTTTTCTCGGCCCCCCAACCTGCAGCTAGACAGTGACAGTCCGATCGATGAAGTGGGGCGTGATCACTTGGCAGAGCGACTGTTTGCGCGCGACAGCACCTCACGGGTCTACACCTTGCAAGAGCTGATGGAAGCGTGGGGATATGCGCCGGAGCAGCAGAGTGAAGAGGAGCGAAAGAGAGTCCTTCAGCTGCTGGCTGCCAAAGACTCTCCGTTCAAAAACGACGGCGAGCGGCGATTCCTGTTCCGCTTGCGCGTCAAGGGCAAGCAAGTCCTGACCCGGAAAGTGGCCGAAGCCCAGAGTCCGGTCAAGCGGCCCGCCCAGATCACCACCGACAGTCCGCAAGCGACGCTGGATCTGCTGGCAAGTCGGATTCCCAAGGAAGCGGGTCTGTATCGCAAGAGCGTTCACACCGACACGATGTCGATCGATCTGTCGTTCTATTTTCCAAAAGTGGCAGCGACAAAGTACCAAGAGATCTTGCAGCAGATTCAGCAGCAGACGTTCTGGCAGCTGTCGATCTGCAAACAGCCCCATCAGGAAGCACTGATCGCGGCGGTGCAAAAGCACGTTCCTGTTTCCTGGAAAGTACTGAAGCGTCCGTCGGTGCGGCTGACCTGTTCGCGCGTCACGGTGCAGGTTGCGCAGCCCGGATCGCTGGCAGAAGTGGAGCAGACTGCGCAAGCGTTTTTGGCAGAGACAGGGCTGCAGCTAGAGGTGGTGCGCGGAGCTGGAAGCGGTGCGACTCCTGTCCATCCGCCCGTCAATCCTTTCGATACGCTGGCGCTGTTGCGGGGGGTTCAAAGTGAAGCGGACGAGCAGCTACAGAGTTCGACCGCAGCGACGATGAGTGACCTCCTAACGCCGCCGGAACGGATGGAGATCAATGCCGCACTCGGACGACTTCGGGAGGCGTTTGCAGAGTCTCCGCACAAGCCGCTCAAGCTCGGTCTAAAACAGAGTCCGGTGCCGCACATCGAGGTCGCATTTGTCAGTCCAGAGATCGGCGCGCGCTACAAAGACAAGCTGCGGACCCTTTCGCAGGAGCTGGGCTGGGAGATCGGAATTCGCCTACATCCCGACGAGCAGCGCCTAAAAGATCTCGCCAAAGCGCTGCTGTCCGACTTCCATCCGATCAAGGAACCGAGCGTCCGCAAAGAGCGGCAGACGATCGAGATCCGCTTGCAAGAGCTGCCCCCGCACCGACAGCTCCGCGAGACGGCTTCCCAGTTCCTAGAGCTGACCGGTTATCACCTCGAGCTGACTCCCTAACGCACACTAGGACCGGACGCGGTGGATGCGCAGTACGCTCTCTTCCGAAGGAACTCCTACCCGCAGAGGAAATCCGTAGTGGCCGGTGCCGCGATGGACATACATCCGATCTCGACCGCGCGCCCAGAATCCGTGATCAGGAATCTTGATCCCGAACAGCCGCAGGAAAGTCCACGATAACCCGAGGCTGAGCAGCCCCACCTGACCACCGTGCGTGTGACCGGACAGGACCAGATCTGCCTCTCCCTCCGGCAGGTGTTTGAACGCGCCCGGATCGTGCAGCATGATGATGCGGGTGGTTCCGGCAATGCGCGGATGCTGCTGACAGACTCGCTGCATTCGTTCCGCTCGGTTGTTCCAGGCAAAGTCCATTCCGATGATGTGAACGCGACCCGCCTCGGTATCCAGGAGCGCAGCATCATCAACGAGCAGGATGATTCCGTTGGCGGCAAGTGCCTTCCGTACTGTCTCTGGCGCTTCGTGATCGTGGTTGCCATGACAGGCAAAGACGCGACCTCTCAGCGCGGCCAGTGGCTCCAGCGAGCGACGGAGCAGCTCCGGATCACTGTGCGACTCCATGGTCAAAAAATCACCGGTCAGACAGATGAGATCAGGACTCTTTTTCACCGCCGACTCGGCAATGCGCCGCAGCCGTGACACCGACATAAACGGCCCCAGGTGCGGGTCACTGATCTGCACGATCCGCAGCGGCCGATCTTCTCGCGTATTTCCATAAGGATGCGGCAGCGGCTGCGCGTGATCGATGTGATGATCGCGGACCACCAGATCGATCTCCTCCTCTCGCGTGACAAACGACTGCACCATCCCAATCGCCGCCAGCGCATACGGAATCACGATTCCCCACGGTGAAAATCCCAGCGCTCGCACCACTGCCCACGGCATCGCCAGCAGCGTGCCCGCCCAGAAGAAGGAGCCCGGCCAGCTCACCAGCAGCCGATACCACAGAGGTCGCATCCGGGCCCTGGTCAGCATCAAAAAGTTCACATACACCGCAATGTGCAGCGCCACAAACACTGGCATCACCGGCACAAACATCGGAGCAATCTCTGCGGCAATCAGCGAGTGCAGACCGCTTATCACCCCGGCAAACGTCGCAAACTGCCGACCGCGTGCCAGCAGCGCCAACGCCACCACCAAGATCCACGCCCCAAGCGTCAGGAAAGAGAACCACCACGGCATGGTCCCTAGGATGCCGCATCCCTGACTCGCCGTGCAGGATTTCAACATAGGACGGGAAGCGGCTTATCGGTCAATATTAGACCTTTATAATGCCTGTTTCGATTGTCGGCTTGCGGTCTTTGGGATAGAGCATCAGCAGAATGCAGCGCATCGGCTCGTGACCGGGATTGTGGTAGCGGTGCGGCCGATCCGAGCAGAAGAACAGCACATCGCCGGCTTGCAGCGTCGCTTCATGGCCTGCCGCCTCGACGAGCAGCTGCCCCGCCGTGACATACAGCTGCTCGCGGGTGCCGGGAATGTGGGCCGAGGCGCGCTCCTCCGTCCCCGGCTCCAGCGTCAGCTCATACATCTCGGCGACACGCGGGTCCCCCGCCGGAAACAGCGCCCGCGAGCACAGCGTCTTGCCCTCGGAGTACAGCGTCTGCGCCTGCTCACTACGGTGAATCACAAAGTCCCCCGGCATCGGCTCTCCCAGCAGCGCGCCGAACGGAACCCCCAGACCGTTGGCAATCTTCCAGCCGAGCGCAATCGTCGGTGAGCTTCGGCCCATCTCGATCTGACTGAGCATCGCTTTGCTGACCTCACTCCGCTCCGACAGCTCGGCCAGCGACAGGCCACGCTCCAGCCGCAAGATCCGCAGGTTGTCACCGACCCGAGGCTCCTTGGCAGCTGCTGCGCTCGACGACGGAACGGACTCGCTCACCACTGGCTCCACCGGCTCGCTCGGCGCGGAGTCCACGACGGTACGCACGCGCGGCAGGGTCTTGCTGATCACGATCTTGCGTTTGCTCTTCCGTATCATGGCCGCAGTGTGCCAGAAACCGGCGCCGCTCGCTCGGCAACTGGACGGAACGGACCGACGTAGACGTACTGACGTAGACGTAATAGCAGACGACGTATGTCGGCTCCCCGATCCATTTGACCCAGTTGACGAACCATTTGACGGCGTCCGTTATAACGGATATCGTTCACTCATGTCTTCTTCCGCTGTCGCTGCAGTCCCCGATTCAGGCGCATACTTCCCAGGCCGGCTTGGCTTTGCCAGCAGCGCCGATGTTGCAGAGTTTGTGGCCACGCTGGAGCGCTACGAAAAAGGGGAGCTAACCGCCGAGGAGTGGCGAGCGTTTCGACTGCTGCGCGGCGTCTACCACCAGCGCCAGACCGACGTGCAGATGCTGCGGGTGAAGGTTCCGCAAGGGGTGCTCAGCAGTGCGCAGCTGCGCGCGCTGGCCCAAGTGGCGACCCGCGATGGCGACGGGCGCTGCGATGTCACGACCCGGCAGAACTTCCAGTTTCACAACATCCGCCTCACCCACATGGAGCGCGCGATGACCACGCTGGCCGACGCGGGCATGACCACTCGCGAGGCCTGCGGCAACAGCGTTCGCAACGTCACCGCCTGTCCGCTCGCCGGCATCGATCTCAAGGAAGTATTCGATGTGACGCCGTATGCCGATGCCTTCACGCGCTACCTCTTGCGCGGGCCTCTGTCATCGAGTCTGCCGCGCAAGTTCAAGGTCGCATTCGAGGGCTGTCACAAAAACTGCGTGCGCGCACCGATCAATGATCTGGCGTTTTTGGCGCGGCTTTCCGCAAGCGGAGAGCGCGGATTTCAGGTGCTCGTCGGGGGTGGAACCTCGACGCTGACGCGCAGTGCCGGCGAGCTGTGTGAGTTCCTTCCCGCGCACGAGCTGCTGGCAATCAGTGAAGCAGTGGTGCGGGTGTTTCATCGCGAAGGGAATCGCAAAAACAGGCATCGTGCACGCCTCAAGTGGGCGATTGAGAAGCTCGGCTTTGCGCGCTTCCGTGAGCTGGTTCTAGCGGAGTGGCAGCAGCTTCAAGCGGACGGAATTCCCTCGCTCGGATTTGATCCACAACAGCCTCCGACAGAGCCCGTTCCGACGGGAAAGACACTTGCAGCGGACTCTGTAACGGACTCTGTAACGGACTCTGGACGCGACTCTGTAACGGACTCTGGACGCGACTCCCAAGTGGCGCGGAGTCTTGACTTTCTGCTGTGGCAAAAGCAAAACGTCGGTCTGCAGAAACAAAAAGGATTTGTCTATGCCCAGGTGACGCTACCGATGGGCGGACTGCGCGCCGAGCAGCTGGTGGCGCTGGCCTCTCTGTGTGAACAGTACGGAGACGGCTTTGTGCGGACGACGGTCGATCAGAATGTGGTGCTGCGCTATGTCCCAAGCACGCAGCTTGCGGCGCTGTACGAACAGCTGAAACACAGTGGTCTGGAACGCTCGGGAGCGGGGACATTTGCCGACGTGGTGAGCTGTCCTGGCGCCGAGACATGTGCGATTGCGGTGACGACCTCGCGACAGATGGGGAAGGTGCTGCACGATCACCTGGCGACGATTCCCGATGAGCCCGGACTGGCCGGCGCAGACCTCCACCTGAGCGGCTGTCCCAATGGCTGCGGTCAGCATCATATCGCGACGATTGGGCTGCAAGGCGGACTGCGCAAGCTCGGTGGCAAGGCGCTTCCGGTCTATCACTTGGGAATCGGTGGCGGGGTCGAGGGCAGTCAGGCTCACTTCACGCGGCTCGTCGGCAAGCTGCCGGCAAAGCGCGGTCCGCAAGCAATTGAACGGCTGCTGCTGCTCTGGAAACAGGAACGGCAGAGTCCGGACCAGACCCTCGCGTCCTTCTATCGCACAGTGCCGATCGAGACGGTGCGAACGGCGCTCAGCGAGCTGCTCGAGATCGATGAACAGACAGCGACTGCTGCGGACTACATCGATCACGGACAGACTGCGCCCTATCAAAGTGAAGCAAGCGAAGGCGAAGCGGCGGGATGATAACGGACGGTGTCTGCTTTAACGAACGACCATCTGTTTGGGTAGACGACCGTCTGTTTGATTGGACTAGCGCGCGGTCGGGGTGATGATCTTTGTCTCGGGCGGCGGCGTGAAGGCGAAGCGTGCGTCGTCAACTCCGGCCTTGGGATTGGGCTCGATCGCTGAAAAGACCAAGTGGTTCTGGCCGCCTTGCTGATCGAACAGCACCGTCTCTTTGACCAGGAACGTCTTCGGCTGGACGACGAAGAGCAGGTGGCGGTACTGCGCGCTCGCGACCTTGGGGACGAGCCGCAGCACCAGATCGCCGGACTCACCCAGCGGCTGGTCGTCGTAGTAGCTGATCTCGAACTCTTCCGGCAGCTTGCCGCGACCAAACAGGAAGCTGACCTGCGCCGGTAGCTGCGACGAGCTGAGCGGCTGCTTGTAGGCCTGCTCGTCCTCGGGCTCATAGACCCAGAGCGTGGTGCCGTCGGCGATAAACAGCTTCTTTTCGGGCTTCTCGTAGTCCCAGCGCATCTTGCCGGGCTTCTTGAGAGCGACGGTGCCGGAGGCCTGGCGCTTGCCCATCGGACCGGACAGCGTCTGAGCAAACTTGGCCCGCAGCGAGCCGATGCTCTCGTAGCTTTTTTGCAGCTGAGTAACGACTTCTGCGACAGGAGGACGCGCCGGAACATCGGCAGCAGTGGCCGCTCTGCGCGGTGGAGAAGCCGCCGTCGCTGGGGCAGACTTCCCCGCCGGAGCGACAGCGGATGTTGGAGCAGGAGCAGGAGCCGCAGCCGCCACGAGCGACAAGATCGGCAGCACACAGAGTCTTGGCAGAAAGCGCCTCATCGGGTTCTCCACAAGCAGGATGTTCGCACAAAGAAGGATGGTCGCGAGCGGCTGTCTATTCACCTCACCCACGACTGCTCACCCGCGACTGCGAGGACTGCCAGCTTGATGGCATGTGGGACAGTGGAAGCGACGGGGGATGCGACGGGGGATGCAGCGGAGCGACGACTACTGGGCGGCCTTGTCGAGGGCGTCTTTGACGAACTTTTCGATCTTGGGAAACGGGGCGGCACCGACGAGCTGACCAACGACTTTTCCCTTGTGAAAGATGAGCAGGGTCGGGATCGAGCGCACATCGTAGCTGGTCGGGACCTTCGGACTGCCGTCGATGTCCAGCTTGCCGACGTTGAGCTTGTCGGCAAAGCTCTCGGCGAGCTTCTCAACGTGTGGTGCAATGGCCCGACAAGGCGCGCACCAAGTGGCCCAAAAATCGACCAGGGTCGGCTTGTCGGAGTTCATAACCTCAGCCTGAAAGTTGGCGTCGGTGAGGATCTTGATGTG
This sequence comes from Myxococcales bacterium, assembly GCA_016794465.1. GTDB lineage: Bacteria > Myxococcota_A > Polyangia > Palsa-1104 > JAEUJZ01 > JAEUKA01. Next base: position 43,484 of record JAEUKA010000043.1, read on the forward strand.
ATGGTGAGCCATGGGGAGTTTCTCCTTACCAGCCACAATCTAAGCTGGCCGGCAAGAAGCGAAAGGGGCGACTTCATATTTCGCACTCCAGCGACGGAGACTGTGCAGAAGGTAGCGACCTTGGCCGGCCTTGGGTTTCGCGCTTTCGACGCAGACGCGGCTGGACTATTGTGGCGCCGCAATGACCTCCGAGACTACGCCTGCTCAGCAGTCGCTCCTTCCGCTTCCGCAGCTTCCGGTGGCGCCGCTCGCCGAGGGACAGGTCGCGGTCGAGGGCATCGTCAGCCAGCAGGTGTTTGTGTCGCCGGATGCGGACTTTGCGGTGCTGCGGCTCGACGTGGCGGGGCAGCTGCGACCGGTGGTGGTGGTCGGGGCGCTGGCCGGTCTGCGCGTCGGTGAGACAGTGCGCATCATCGGTCGCAACGAGCAGCACGAGCGCTATGGACAGAGGCTGCGGGCCGATCAAGCGCTGCCGCAGGTGCCGGTGACACGGCTGGGCGTCGAGCGCTATCTGGCGACGCTGACGGGGCTGGGACCAGAGCTGGCACGACGAATTGTCGCCGAGCTGGGGCAGACGGCGCTGACGGCGCTGGAAGAGGAGACGTTTCGCGTCTCGCAGATCAAAGGAGTGGGCAAAAAGCGGGCGCAGCGGGCACTTCTGGACGCGCGGGCGCGACGGGAAGAGCGCGAGGTGATGATTTTTTTGCAAGGGCTCGGGATCTCGGCGGCGTATGCGTCGCGGATTCGCAAGCAGTGGGGTCAGGCGGCGATCACCAAGGTCCGCGAAAATCCGTACGCGCTGGCACGGGAGGTGTCGGGAATTGGCTTTCACATCGCCGATCGGATTGCCACCGCGATGGGCGTCGAGCCGCTGTCGCCGCTGCGCTGCCAAGCGGGAGTGCGACATGTGCTCCAGACGGCGTGTGACTCGGGGCACTGTTATCTGCCCGAGCGGGAGCTGGGCCAGCGATCGGTGGTGCTGCTGGCGCCGCCGCTGCCCGACGATGCGCCGCCGAACAGTCCGCCACCACCGACGGATGAGAAGCTGCAAGAGTGTATCAGCGGGGCAATTGCGACGCTGCGCTCTCACGGAGAGACGCTGCACGAGGGTGAGGCGGTCTATCTGGCGGCGCTGCATCAGCAAGAAGTGGAGCTGACTCGGCAGGCGCTGCGACTGCAAGGCACGATTCGGACGCGCATTCCTACCATCACCGAGCACGACATTTCCCTCCGGCTGGCCGACGGACAACGGGCGGCGCTACAGCGGGTCGAGTCGTCGCCGCTGAGCATCATCACCGGCGGGCCGGGCACGGGCAAGACCACGATCATCTCGGCGCTGGTGCGGGCCTATCTGCGGGCAGGACTGCGGGTCTGTCTGGCGGCACCGACGGGACGAGCCGCGAAGAGATTGAGTGATGCGACGGGCCATACCGCCAAGACGATTCATCGGCTGCTCAACCTGATTCCCGGCGAGCGGGGACGGAGCACCAAGGATCTGGAAGTGGATCTTTTGGTGTGCGATGAGGCGTCGATGCTCGACTTGTCGCTGGCGGTGACGCTGTTGCAGGCGGTGCCCGGCGGAGCGACGGTGGTGCTGGTCGGTGATGTCGATCAGCTGCCGTCGGTGGGGCCGGGTCGGGTGCTGGCGGATCTGATTGACTCGGAGCGGCTTGCGGTGACGCGGCTGCGCGAGATTTTTCGGCAAAAAGAAGGCTCGGGAATCATCGACAATGCGCAGTGCATCTTGCGGGGCGAGCTGCCTCAGTCCGGGCCGAGCGACGGAGGACTGGCCGATTTTTACTGGATCGAGGTCGAGGATGCGCAAAAGTCTCGTGAGACGGTGGTACGGCTCGTCTCGGAGCGCATTCCGCAGCGGTTTGGATTTGATCCGCTCACCGACGTGCAAGTGCTGACGCCGATGCACCGTGGCGAGGTCGGGACCGAGGAGCTCAATCGGGCGCTACAGGCGGTGTTAAATCCAGCCGTCGCAGCCCAGGCCAAAGAACCGTCCACAGCACCGGTCAAGACGACGTTTTACGTCGGTGACAAGGTGATGCAGGTCAAGAACAACTATGAGCTGGATGTGTGGAACGGCGACATCGGCGTCATCATTGGCCGCGACGAAGAGGAAGATCTGCTGCTGGTGCGCTTCGAGGACGAGCGTCAGGTGGCCTACGACCCGACGGCGCGCGAGGATCTCGAGCTGGCCTACGCGGTGAGCGTCCACAAGAGCCAAGGCAGCGAGTACAAAGCGGTGGTGGTGCCGCTGCACATCCAGCACTATCCGCTGCTGCGACGGAACTTGCTCTATACGGCGGTGACGCGGGGCAAGCGGCTGGTGGTGCTGGTCGGTGGGCGGCGGGCGGTCCGGCGAGCCGTCACCCAGACCGGCGACCTGCTGCGCTACACCGGCCTACGCGAGCGGCTTCGCAGTATACTTCCAGGCTAATGGAGCCAAGCGTGCGCAATGTCCCGTCGAGAAGGCTGACGCGAGCTGGTTTTTTTGGCCTGGCGGCGGTGGCGGTGGCGACGTGGGCATGTCTGGCGGCGCCGCTCGATCTCGGCGGGGCAGCTCACAGCGATGGAGCGGTCGATAGCGCCGGTTATTCCGACGACGGTCAGGCTCAAGGCGTGCTCGGTCTGTTCACCATCGTGGGCTGCCGCAAGCTGACGTTCCCGTCGGATGAGCCGCGCTGCGAAGGTCCGGCGCCGCTGTCGATTCAGCTGGTGCTGCTGCCCATCGGGGTGGCGATGTATCGCTGGCAGGTGACGCCGGCATCGGGAAACAGCGACGGAGGTATGCCGAGTAGTGGCGATGGTGGCGTGGGCTCACTGCTCGATGAAGCGCAGAGCAAGAGCAAGAGTCCGCAGCTGACGCTGACGCAGCCCGGCACCTATCTGGTGTCGGTGGCCGTCGCCGGTCCCGGTGGAACCAGCACCGCCAGCGGTCAGATCATCGTCGGAACCGGCGGCATCGGGGAGAGCTGTCGCAGCGACGAGCAGTGCGGAAGTGGACTGCGCTGCCTGTGTGGTGCGGACCTACCTGGACGCGATGGCCGCTGCCCGGGAGCGCTCCAAAATGGCCTGTGTACCCGCAGCTGCGACGGTGTGGCCTGTCCATCCGGCAGTGTCTGTCTCAACCTGTCGCGCAGTCAGGTCGGCATTCCCGATGGTGGCGTCGGCGATGCCTACCGTCAGCCGATCTGTGTCACCCCATGCAGCGTCAACAGCGACTGCCGCGCCGACTTTCTGTGCCGCGAGCTACCGCTGAGCAAGCCCGGCTCCGTCGCCACCGATCCACTCCAGTTTGGCCGAGCGTGCTTTTTGTCCGTCCCGTCCGGCATCGGCGAGAGCTGCATCGGCGCCGACGAACAGCCCGATCGCAGCGCCTGCGCCACCGGAGTCTGTGAGCCACTCGGCGCGCGCGCCCTATGCACCTTAGCCTGCGGCGGTGGCTGCCCTCAGACGGCGGCCTGTGCGACCTGGAACAGCAGTGTTGCCCCCGCTCCCGCCGCGCCGCGCTGTCTGGCTCGCTGTGATGTCACTCGACCTTGCAGCGATCCTCTGCTGGACTGCTTGCCCGGCGGAGGCAGCGGCGGCCTCGGCTTTGTGCTGACAGGTGAGCCGGTGTCCACCCAGGTGTGCGCCCCGCGTCGCTGTAACAAAGCCGCCGATTGTCCCGGAGGTCGCTGCGTCACCGTGTCCGGCGCCTCGTTCTGTCTACGCAACTAAGCCCGCAGGTAGGCCGTCGGCCCATGATATGCTGCGATGGTGTCTACCTTTCGTAAGTATGTGCAGACGCTGGCTGTGACCCTTCCGCTGCTCGTTTCGGCTTGCTCGCAGCCGCTGGCGGTTCGATCCGAGCGAAGTGCCACCGTCCAGCCCATCGCCAAGAGCAAGACGGTGGTGTTCATTCACGGCATGTTCTTCACGCCGTTGAGCTGGGAAAAGTGGGAGCCCTACTTTCAGGCCAAGGGCTACAAGACACTTGCTCCAGCGTGGCCAGAGCACGACGCGCCGGTGGAGGAACAGCGCAAGGCTCATCCGAATCCGAAGCTCGCTGCGCTGACGCTCGATGCGGTGATCGAGCACTACCGAAAAGTCATCAAAGGGCTCGAGGAAAAGCCGATTCTGGTAGGTCACTCGATGGGCGGACTGATCGTGCAGATTCTGCTGGCGGAAGGACTCGGGGCCGCTGGCATCGCGATCGACACGGCCCCGCCGAAGGGAGTCGTCTCGCTGCGCTACTCCTTCCTGAAGAGCAACTGGCCATCGATCAGTCCGAGCGCGAAGATCGATCAGCCGATTCTGCTGTCACGCCAAGACTTTAACTATGCGTTCGTGAACTGCGTTTCAGACGCCCAGCAAGCCGAGGCCTTTGCGCGCTATGCCGTTCCAGAGTCGCGCCGCGTGGGCAAAGGACCGACGACGGCAGTGGCCGAGATCAAGTTTGCGGCGGCCCGACCTCCCCTCCTGATGATCGCAGGCAGTGAAGACCACATCATTCCGCCCAGCCTAAACCGCAGCAACTACGCCAAGTACGAACAGAGCCCGTCCATCACCGACTTCCGCGAGTTCGAGGGCCGCTGCCACTACACCGTTGGACAAAACGGCTGGGAAGAAGTAGCTGACTACGTACTCGATTGGATCGTAAAAAATCAGTAGATGATGACCAAAGAGCAGTGCCTGGCGGAGCATCCCTGGCCGAAGGAATATGCCAGCGAGCGACGCCTGGAGTGGTTCTGGCAGTTCGAGGTTCCGCTGGCGGCAAGCGAGCTGTGGCGACTGGTCGCGGACTCTTCCCGATTCAATCGTGCGCTTCATGTCAGCGAGATGAAGTTCGAGGAGCGCGATGGCAAGCGCTGGGGATCTTCGCGTCCGGGCGGGATTGCCCACGAGTGGATCGAGGTTCCGTGGAACTGGGTTGCCGAGCGCTGGATGGAGTCGGTCCGAATCTACACGCGCGGCTTTTCTCGCGTGGTGTATGCGGTCTTTGTGCTCACTCCGCTCGGAGATGAGAGCACGCGTCTGTCGATTTACTTTGGTGCGATTCCCAGCGGAGTGGTGTCGGGAGCGCTGCTCAAGCTCGGGTTTGCGGGTCTGTACAAAGACTATGTTCGGCTGCTTCCGATCCTGGCAGAGGAAGTCCGGAATCGTCGTCCATCGTCGCTGGTAGTGCCCGGAACAGAGCTCGCAGAAGGAGCGGAGTCGCGGTTACAGACCATTCGCGATTCCTTGGTGAAGCGCTCGCTGGACACGCGCTGTATTGATCTTTTGATCGACTGGATTCGTCATGGCGATGATCAAGATCTGTTCCGGATTCAGGTGCGCGAGCGGGCCCGCGCTTGGGATGTCGAGGAAGAGGCACTCCTGCGGGTCTGTCTGCATGCCACCCGGCTGGGAATGCTAGAGCTGTCTTGGGATGAGATGTGTCCGCACTGTCGCGGGGTCAGCAAGCACAACGGAAGTCTGGGCGCTCTGACGGCAGCGGGGCACTGTGCGGTGTGTCAGATCGACTTTGGTACGGACTCTGCGGAAGCGGTGGAGCTGACCTTTCACGTTCATCCCTCGATTCGCGAAGTTCCGCAGCGCACCTTCTGTAGTGCCGAGCCATCGACCAAAGAGCACATTCGGGTGCAGCGGACGGTGCCCGCCGGATCGGTGATTACGACGACGCCACCGCTGCGACCCGGACGGTATCGACTGCGACTGGCCGGTGAGCAGCGCTACGGCTATCTCGATGTCAGCGCGCAAGCAGAGTCGTGCGAACTCGAGTGGCGCAGCAACAGCGAACTGTCCGAAGTGACGACGGGTCCGTCGCCGACTCTGCGACTCTGTAACGATCAGGAATCGGCAGTTACGTTCGTCGTGGAAGTCGCGCAGTGGGGCGATCTGGCGCTGCGACCAGGCCGAGTCCTGAGCCTTCAGGAATTTCGGGATCTGTTTAGTGAAGAGTATCTGGGAACCGATGTGCAGCTCGCGATCGGAGAACAGACGATTCTGTTTACCGATATGGTGGGCTCGACGGCTCTGTACGCGCAGCACGGTGATGCGCTGGCTTTTCGCGAAGTGCGGCGTCACTTTGGAGATGTCTTCACAATCGTTGGGAATCGCCGGGGCGCAGTGGTCAAGACGATCGGAGATGCGGTGATGGCTGCGTTCACCAATCCGCTCGATGCAGTGGTCGCGGCCAAAGAGATTCACGAGTGCTTCCATCCCGAGCGCTCCGACAACCAAACCCGGCTGCGGATCTCGCTGAACACCGGGCCGTGCATCGCGGTCAAGCTCAACACCGACATCGACTATTTTGGCCACACCGTCAATGTCGCGGCCAAGCTACAGAGTCTGGTCGATGCGTGGCAAGTGGCGATGAGCACCGCTGTGTATGAAGCCCCAGGAGTGTCCGCTTGGCTGGCTGCGCAGCACGCAGCGCTTGAAGATGTCACGTATGACTCCAAGTCGCTGCGCACTGCGGTAAGGGTGAAGCGCTGGACGCTCTATCGAGATCAGGAGTCCTAAGCTGCGCACTCTGGCGCTGTTAGTTCTTCTTGTCATCACCGAGTGAGACTGCGATCTTTCGGGGCTGCGCGGCCACTCGCTTGGGAATCTTGATGCTCAGCACACCGGCAACCAGCTCGGCTTTGATCTGATCCACATCGGCGCTCTCTGGAAGGGTGAACGAGCGCTGGAAGCTTCCGTAGCTCCGCTCGACCATAAAGTAGTTTTCGCCTTCCTTCCGCTCCTCTGCTTCGCGCTTGCCACCGATGGTGAGCCGATTCCCAGTGTGAGCGATCTCGAGATCCGCTTCCTTTACGCCCGGCAGATCTGCTTTGAACAGGAACGCGTCTTTGGTTTCCTTCACATCAAAGCTCGGCGCAAACTCCAGCTGCCGCTGCGCTCCCTCTGCGGACGGCGCAACCCGGAACAGACCTTCCATCACCCGGAACGGATCAAGATCCGAAAACAGCGACGAGAGTTGAGCAGGATGATAGGTACGACGAATGATTCCGGACATGAGACTCCTCCACTACGGACATGGGTTGACAAGGGACTTCCGGACCGCCCAAAAGCGGACGGTACACGTGAGACTTTAGCGACTGTAGGGAGCCTTCACCCGGCGGCGGGTGCAGTCCCTAGCGGTCAATTACGTAGATAAGATTGCCCCCAACACCTAGCAAGGGGGGACCTGAAAAAAAATTTCACAGGCGATCGCGAAGAGTCCGGATGCGCAGCTATTTCCCGACGAGAACAGCGGTTCGACTGCGCAGCTTGACCAGCAGTCCGCGTCGTGTCTCTTTCTGAATTGCCGCATCCAGGATCTCGACATTCCAGTAGCCGAGCTGACGACCACCCAGGACAACCTGACTCTCTGCGCGCAGTCCCAGCCGACGGATCTGATCGAGATCCGCGCCGAGCTGAATCATCCCTCTGACTCCGGTCGCCTCGACCCGGCCCAGCTCTCCGCGCCTCCGCAGCAGGTTCACCAGATCGTCCCGGCGAATGAAGTAGCGACCCCGCATCAGCTCCACAAAGTCCGCGAGGACGCGAAAAAAGAGCCGCTCATCGACGCCGGCCACCTGCGCAAGCAGCTCACTCGTCCGCCGCGCCGACGGGGTCGAAGGTGCATGGAGCACACACAGACGTACCCGATCGCGATAGCGACTCCACACCTCCAACACCGCCTTGGCCTGCTGCGAATCGGCGCTGGTTTCTAGCTGTAGGAAATAGAACAGTGTCGTCGGTGCCAGCGCCGGACCTTGACAGGGAAGCCCGCGGTCTGCAATCGGCCCAAGCTCCGGCGAACGAATCGGATCGCGACGACTCAGGAGTCCAAACCGCGACAGACGCAGCTCGGTGCGGGCTTCCTCATCGGTCACTCGGTCCCGCAGCGACTCCAAGAGCAGACTCGGTCGGGTTCCCCGGCGCAGTGCATCCTGGGCCCGCAGCCGCTGCGCATCGATCTCATCGAAGATCCGCGACTCCTGCTGCGCACCGAGGACTCGCTTGCCATTGACGAACACCTCGGGCAGGGTCTGCGTCGCCGACTGCTCACTCCACAGCGCGCCCAGCTGCCGCTGATACCGCCGTGCCGCGAGCGCCGCTTTGAGATCCGCCACATCGAGCCCAAGCCGCGCCGCCGCCTGCCACAGCTCTACCGGCAGCTTGCTGACACTGCTCTGCACCGAGCCTTTGGGAACCGCCAGGAGCTGCGGACTTTCACACAGCACCCGCAGAAACGGAAAGCACTGCGCTGGCTGCTGATCACACGCCGCCCACAGCAGCTCTGCCCCGAGCGGTCCGTCCGACTTTTGTGGTGAAAAGCGCAGCCGGACATCGGGCTCAGCGCGCAGGCGGCGCAGCAGGTTTCGCAGCAGGACCTCGGGACAGCGCGCAGTAAGCGGAGCCTGAATCTCGACGGTCACCGGGGCATAGCGCGGACCCAGCTGCGGTGCCAGCGGCGGTGGCGAAAGCCGCACTTCCTGCGCGGTATCTGCGGGCAGCGCACCTCCATGGGCAGAGGCAAAAAAGCCCATCCCCAGCGAGCCCAGCACCGCCGCACCCAGCGCACCCCGAAGCGTCTGCCTCCCGACCGCAAAATGACTGTGCGGACGCGCAGGCTGTGGCGCGCTTATACACCGGTCTGATCGCTCGTCTTCCACCACCGAGGTGCCCACTGCTGGCTCCGTTTTGCCCTTCACTCCATTCGTAGCCTAGATGCGCGCTTTTGTGATACACCGCAGGCCTATGCAAAGACGAGTTGTGGTCACCGGCATCGGAATGTGTACGCCGCTCGGCCTAGGTCGCGAGGCAAGCTGGAAGGCTTGCGTAGCTGGCCAGAGTGGCATCGGCCCCATCACCCACTTTGACTCTACCCACTACAGCACTCACTTTGGTGGCGAGGTCAAAGGGCTTGATCCGACGACGTTTATCGATCGACGCGAGGCCAAACACCTCGACCTGTTCGTGATCTTCGCGCTCTATGCCGCCGAGGAAGCGATTGCTCACGCGCGGCTGCAGATCAATCCCGAGCCCGCTGACAAGCCGGGTCTGTTCAATCCGCATGCGCCGCTTGAGACAGGGGCGCGCTCCGACGGCAGCTATCCGTGTGATCGGATCGGCGTGTTCATCGGCGCGGGACTGGGCGGCGTCAGCCACATCGAATCGACCCACACCACCCTCACCGAGCGCGGCCCCGGTCGCATCTCGCCCTACTTTGTCCCTCAGATCATCATCAACATGGCGCCGGGCCTTCTGTCGATTCGCAAAGGAATCAAGGGTCCGAACATGAGCCAAGTCTCGGCGTGTGCGACGGGAGCGCATGCAATTGGCGAAGCGGCCCGGACCATCATGGATGGCGCAGCCGATGTCATGATCGCAGGCGGAACAGAGGCCACGGTGTCACCGCTGGGAGTCGGTGGCTTCAACGCAATGCGGGCACTGTCGACTCGCAACGATGCGCCGGAGAGAGCCTCGCGTCCGTTCGATCTGGACCGCGATGGCTTCGTGATTGCCGAGGGCGCGGGCCTGCTGATTCTGGAAGAGAGGGAGTCGGCGCTGCGGCGGGGTGTGCCGATCTTGGCGGAGCTGGTGGGCTACGGTCGCACGGCGGATGGCTATCACATGACCTCGCCGTGTATTGATGGAGAAGGGGCGCAGCGCTGCATGCGGATGGCGCTCCGACAGGCCTACCAACATGGCGTTGCGGCCAGCGAGATTGGCTACGTCAACGCACACGGAACCTCGACCCGGCAAGGCGACATCGCGGAAACGGTAGCGCTCAAAGCGGTGTTTGGAGATCACGCCCGCAAGCTCGCAGTCTCGTCGACAAAGTCGATGACGGGACACCTTTTGGGCGCAGCCGGAGGCATTGAAGCGGCGTTTTCGATCTTGGCGCTTCAGGACGGAATCATGCCGCCGACGATCAACCTCGAGAAGCCGGACCCGGAGTGCGATCTCGACTATGTTCCCAACCAGGCGCGCCCGACCACGACCCGCGCTGCGCTGTCGAACAGCTTCGGCTTCGGCGGAACCAACGCCTCCCTCATCTTCATCAAACACTCATGACATAATGTCGTTGTGGTGCTCGGCATAGGCCCTCACGAGTTTCACACGACAGGCGACATCACTGTGCTGCGCGCGCACGGCGAGTTCTCTCTTCAGGATGCAGAAGAGTATGTACGTCTGCGCAATCAGATCCTGCAAAGGCAGCGCTATGTGCTGCTGCTCATCGACTTGACCCACACCACCGGAATGCCTCCCGAGGCCCGTCGCTACATCGCTGCGTCCAAGATCGAAAGCGATGCCCAGAACCATGCGATTGCGGTGTTTGGTGCGCGACCCCTGACCCGCGCACTGTTGCAGCTGCTGTTCTCTGCGGTGTCTCTGATCGGTCGGAGGCCGGTCTTCGCCAGCTTTGTCAGCGACGAAGCATCGGCTCTCCGCTACCTGACCGAGCAGCGCCAAGTGATCCACAGCAGACTCCGCGAAGCAACCGCTTCCTGACTAGATTCCCATTCAGAATCTGTGAGCTTCGCTTGGCACCTGGGGTAGAGTCCGGCCCTTCATGGCACGTACAATTCCGCCTAACGACACCTCCTTCTCTTCAGCTTCCTCGTCGGTGCTGGTTCGCAGTCACACCACTTGGAATGTCACCTGGGGAGTCCTCGCACTCCTCTGCGTGACCCTGTTTTACGCCTTCGCGGTGATTCGCAACTTCAGCGGTCCGATCGGCGACTACAGCGAGTCCTTCCTGTACGAATACCTGCCCTGGTATGCCTCGAAACACCTGTCGCTGTGGCCGATTCCGCACCTGTCCCTTCATACCAATGAAGTGCTCTATCCGTTTGGTGGCAACGTCGCGCTGCAGAGCTGGTGCGTCGAGCGAGACATTCTGTTTGCACTCCTCAAGCCGCACTTTCCTCACGCGCCGCTGCTGCAAATCTACTATCTGCTCGGGGTCGCGATCAGCACGCTGGGAAGCTATCTGTTACTCCTGCCGCGACATGGAGCGCTGCGGGCGGCGCTGACTGCGGTGATCGCGCATGCATTCAACTTTTATTCGATGCAGAAGTACGCTTATCACTACAACATCGCCTGCTACCACTGGACGACTCTGGGCATTGTCTGTGACTTTGTGATCGTCAGTCGGGTCGTCGCTGAGCGCACCGTCTCACTGCGACTCCTTTTGCTGCGCGTCCTGCTTCTGGTGCTTGCGTTCGGACTCGAGCTGGGCCATGTCCTGGGCTATTCCCTGACCTCTGTCTTGTTTGCTTCCGGCTATCTGTTGTGGTTTGTGATTCGGGAAGTTCGTGCAGGAAGGCTGTCGATTGCCCAGACACGGACGCAGTGGAAACTGGAGCTGAAGGAGCACCGGACGCTGCTGACTCTGCTCATCGTCTCGACGCTGGCGGTGGCCTGGATCTATCTTGGGGTCACCGCCGGAATTGTCCGGGACTCGCTGGCAATGGGAAAGTTTCCCGGCAATAGCGGAGTCTGGTGGGCGGTGCCGCTGCGACTCCTGATTCCGTATACGCCGTGGCTTCACCCGTCGATGCAGCCGCCGTTTCTGCATGTACTGGGAGACGTTGCAGAGACAGGAATTGGCGGTGGTGGCGCGGGTCTGTTTCTGCTGCTGATCGGGATGGTAGGAATTTATCAGGCCAAGGCCTATCGCTCGCACTCGGCGCACTTTCCCTTGTTCCTAAGCTTTGTGCTTTATGTGGTAAGCGGCGCGTATCTGCCCCTGCTGAAGCTGCTGCCGTGGTTTCTGTTCTGCCGCGTGTACTCCCGGGCGACCCTGGTCTACAGCACGCTGCTGGCGCTGTTTGCCGTCGACATTTCGCTTCAGTCACTGCGTCCGGTGCGTCGCTATCTGGCACTCCTTTCCATTGCCGTGCTCGGCACCCTGGAGCTCACCACAATTGTCCTTATCAAGGGCGAACATCCCACCTATTCCTTTTCTGAGCATCAGCTCTCCTACTTTGACACGATAAAGAGGCATCCTGGAGAAGCCATATTGGACTTCCCTTTCTGTCTCACCGGAGGCAACGGCGACATCGCGGGACTGTGTCCGTATTGGGAGCGCAACAAAGGGGTCTACGCCTTGGCGCGCTTTCACGAAAAGAAGGTGATCGGACAGTATCTGGGACGGCTGCATCCGACGCAGGCTGCGCCGTTTGTCGAGCAGGGCTGGGACGAGCTGTACGATCCCGACATCCGTGACTTCCGACGAGCCACGCGCCAGGTCCGCTGCTTGACAGATGACGAGTGGACGTTCTTTGAGCAGTTCTATCTCTACAACGACTTTGCCGGCATTCAGCTGGCGACCGATCTACTGCCCAGCGGCTGTGCAGAGCAGTTCTATGCCCGCTTTGGTCAACCGACGGCCCGGATGGAGCTGCGCGGACTTGGACCGCTTGCGTTCATTGCCAAGCCCGCTGCGCTGCGCAGTCAGGTCGATCCCGAGCGCGGCAAGCAGGTGCGCCTCCGCCGTCACGATCCCGGTCAGCTGACACGCCGCTACACTGCGCTCGATCTGCAGCGCTCCGATGAGGGAGCCGTCGCGATTCGCAGTGATCTGCACGGACAGCCGACTGTGTTCGAGTTCCTAGCCGGCAAGTCCGGTGCGATCTTCGGCCCCTATGACACGTTCCCAGCCGGCGAGTACGTCGTCCGTTTCGATCTCGAGCTGACCAAGCCAGCGACGGGAAAAGTGGCGACTCTCGATATGATTGGCGGACTTGGATCGAGCACGTACGGCAGCCATGAAGCGCGGGCCGAGCAGCTCGCAGGTGGGCGTACAGAGATCGAGTTCCCCGCGCGACTCCTGCAAAAGAGTGCACGGATCGAAGTCCGTCTTCACTCGCACGGAGCCGGACTCCTCGTTCACGGCGTCACCGTACGCCGAATCGGCCCACCGAAGAACCCCTAGCAAACGGTTGTTATTAGGGGTTCCAGGTGGTTGCTCAGCGACGGGTTAGGACCATTAGCACCAGATTCCCAAACGGCATTCGCCAGCTGGTGTGCGGAACCAAGCGGGACAGACTCCGCGCCAGGTTGTAAGAGATTCCGGCCAGAAACGGCGTCACAAAGTGCGTCGTCGTCTTCAGATCGAGCGCGAACTCTGCATCAAGCGCCGGATACAGCTCGGCCAGTCGACGCTCCATATTGAAGTATGTAAAACGTGTAATATGCTGTTCTTCGTAGCTGACTTCCGAGAGCCGATTCAACACCAGCTCAAGCGCCGGCCAGCAGCTCAGGTAGTTCGGCGTGGTCAGGACCAGCTTTCCCCCCGGACGCAGCAGCCGCGAAAGCTCCGCAAACAGCGAGCGGATCTCGGTCGGATTGAGGTGCTCGATCACCTCGATCAGCGTCACACAGTCAAAGCTGTCATTGATCGCCCGCAGGTGGGTGATGCTTGGAACGTGGCGAAAGCTGCGAAAGGAAGAGCCGTAGGTGCGGTTCGCGTAGTCAATCTGCGCCGGCAGAATATCGACGCCAAGCTGCCGCGAAAAGCGCTCCTGCGGAAGCAGGGACAGAAAGGTTCCGGCAAAGCAGCCGACATCCAGGATCGACTGCGCAGCGGTGGTCGGCAGATAGTCCAGCACTCTCTCAAACTTCGAGACGTGCCACAGTCGCCGAATCGGATTCCCTTCCCGCATAATCTGGTCGTAATAGCCAGCAGGAATCCCTTCGTAATCAAACGAAGTGCCAGCTTCTTTTGCGACATTGGGCTCGTGGGAACAGCCCCTATTCAGCTCGGTTTCCAGACGAAGCGTTTCGGATTCCTTGACCATGTGGGGTGGCTCTGCCTCGGGTGAAATCGTAAGGATGAAGCGGTAAGTTGAAGGCGCCCACAGTGCTCTTTTGGCGACTCCTTTGTCAAGGAGTGGCAGCGTCTCTGCACGAAGGGACTGCGCGGGCCGACAAGTCACTCACGCGTGGCAGGTCATCGCTGTTAGGATTGCTACATGGTGACTCATATTCGGAAGCCGACCGTGATTACGGCGGCGGGCAACAAGCCCAAGCTGATCGAGGAGTTCGTCGGTCGGGTGAACTCAAAAAGTGAAGCGCTGAGCATCGCGCGCATGAAGAGTCCCGGCGGCTGGGTCGAGCCCGGACAGACTCCCGAGTTTGATGAATACACAGTTGTGCTGGCGGGAGTGCTGCACGTGACCACCAAGGACGGAGTCACCGAGGTTGCAGCAGGGGAAGCGATCATCACCCCCAAAGGAGAGTGGGTGCAGTACAGCACGCCCGGCCCCGACGGTGCCGAGTACCTCGCGGTCTGTCTGCCGGCGTTCTCCCCCGCAGCCGTCCACCGCGATTCGTAAGCGTTACTTTTTCTTGAGGATGGGACGATGGATGTCGAACTTCGGCATCCGGGTCGATTCGCAGTTGGGGCCGAAGCCGGTCGCGTCAAAGTGATAGCTGAGATCGCCCTTCGACAGTCCGCTGCCCGTCTCGACCTTGAGGTCATGTTCCTGCGCGCGGGCTGGCGAGCAGTAGGACATTAGGTAGAAGCTCTTGGTGTACGCCTCGACGCGGCTGGCGATCGACTCGAAGGCCTTGGCCAGGGCGGCGGGGTCAGTGCTCAGGAACGATGCGGTGCGGCCGATGTTGCGCAGCTCACCGCTGTCGATTTCCTTGCCTACGCCGATGACATACAGCGCGGTGTCCTTGTTCTGGGCCTCTTCCAGGGCCTTGTCGAGATCCGGTCGCAGCACCCGCCGCGCGCGATCGGTTCCGTCGGTGAACACCACCAGCGAGCCGAACTTGAGTGGTGTTTGGGCATGCTCCAGCGCCTTGTCGAGGACCTTCAGTCCTTCGATCACCGCGCCGTTGAGGTTGGTCGAGGGATCGCGACCCTTGAAGGAACCGAGCCGCTCCGCCGCCGCGCGAACGCCGCTTTCTCCGTCGGTGAAGCCGATGATCGGAAAGATCTCTTTGCTGCCGTCGAAGCCGTAGATCGCGACTTTCTGTAAGCTGCCGACGCGATCGGCGAAGCTCTGCACCGCCGGCTTCAGCTGCTCCATCGCGCCCGACTGGGTAATGCTTCCCGACAGATCGACCAGCAGCATCGTGTAGTGAACCGCCGCGACCTCGGGGTTCAAGATCGTCTGCTTCGACTCGTAGACCGAAACCAGGCCCGAGTCCTCGTAGATCCGGAACTTGTCCGCCGTCAGGTTCGGCACCGGATTCCCACCCGAGTCCGTCACCGAGAAGTAGACCGCCACCTGGCTCGGCTTCATCACCGCCGCGTTGTACAGCGTCAGCTTCAGACAGCCCGAGCCCATCCACAAAAGTGCCGCCGCCGTAAGCCCATGCAGCCAGCGTCGCGTCGTCCAGGTCATCAGGTACTCCCAGTCATGCTGTGTGGTCCGTGATCGTAAGCGATTTGGCGACCGCTTGGATAGTGCGCGCTGAAACGCTAGCGACTGCTGTGTGCGAGCCAGCGAGCGGCGTCTTTGGCGTGATAGGTCAGGATGATGCCGGCACCGGCGCGACGGATGGAGGTCAGGACCTCGAGCACCGCTTGTTCCTCACCGACCAGGCCTTTTTCGACGGCGGCTTTGAGCATCGCGTATTCGCCCGAGACGTTGTACGCGGCGAGCGGCAGATCGCACTCCTCGTGAAGTCGCGCAATCACATCCAGATAGGCGAGCGCCGGCTTGACCATCAGCACATCCGCACCTTCGTCTTGGTCAAGGGCTGCTTCGCGGATCGCTTCGTCGCTGTTGGCCGGGTCCATCTGGTAACTCTTGCGGTGGCCGAAGCCCGACGCGGTGCCGGCGGCCTGGCGAAACGGACCGTAAAAGCAGCTCGCGTACTTGGCTGAGTACGCCATGATGCCGACGTGAGAATAGCCGGCCTCGTCGAGCGCTTCGCGACTGGCGGTGACAAAGCCATCCATCATCCCCGACGGAGCGACCAAATCCGCGCCGGCCTTGGCCTGCGACACCACCACCCGTCCCAGGTTTTCCAGCGTGGCGTCGTTGTCGACATCGGGCCAGCCCGCCTCGGGCATCACCACGCCGCAGTGTCCATGCGAGGTGTACTCGTCGAAGCAAGAGTCGAGGATGACCACCAGCTCGGGACAGGCCCGCTTGATGGCGCGACAGGCCTGCTGCACCAGTCCGTCGTTGTGCCAGGCGTCGCTGCCGACTCGATCCTTCTTCGCGTCGTCGGGCACGCCAAACAGAATCACCGCCGGAATGCCCAGGTCCAGACACTCCTTGGCTTCGATCACCGCCTGATCCACCGACACCTGCGACTGCCCCGGCATCGTCGAGATGGGCCGACGGACCTCGCGACCCGGACAAATAAACAGCGGATAGACCAAGTTGTCGACGGAAAGGCGAGTCTCGCGAATCATCCGGCGCAGGCCCTCACTGCGTCGCATCCGACGGGGCCGATACTCGGGAAACTGCATCTGCGCTTGCTCCTACAGGTTCGGTCGAAGGGGGTCGGCCACAAGCGGCTTGCGAACGACCGCAATAAAGCCCAGCCCGTCGAGCGTCTCGTCGACACGCTCGCAGACAAAGCCATGTTTCTGAAGTAGATCCAACAATTCGGTCCGCTCGAACTGACCAAAGCCCGTCGAGACAACCCGCCACAGCAGCATCGACAGCCGAAACTGAAACGGACCCTTCATCTTCGGCACGACGGTGACCGAGCCGAGGCGGTTGGGCTCGAGCATCACGTAGTGACCACCGGGCCGTAGCACTCGATACATCTCGCGCAGCCCAGCATCCCGATCCGCGAGCAGATACAGGAAGCTGTGGTGGGTCAGCACATCGAAGCTATCTGAGGCAAACGGCAGGTGGGTGACATCGCCATGAATGAGCGGAAAGTGGCAGCCCGCCAGCGCCAGATAGCGCCGCGCATGCCGCAGCATCTCAGCCGAAAAGTCGAGTCCGACGAGCCACGCATCGGGTCGCCGCTCCAAAATGCCAATGCCCGAGACGCCCGGACCGATGCCCAGATCCAGCACCGAGAGACGACGACCGGGCTCAGGCGGCGGAAAGTGATCGGCGAGATCCCCGCAGTGCCGTCGCCACACCTCGTGCCAGGTCATCCACGCATAGAAGCGCGCACCGACGGTAAACGCCAGCAGACTGCACAGGTGGCGAAGCTTTTGATAGAGGCTCAGGCGGCCACCTTTGCGGTGTGCTTTTCGATCAGCCGCGCGATGCCGGGAACGGCTTCCTCGACATGCTTTCTCGCCGTCGGACGCAGCTTTTCGTAGGTCTTTTTGAGGGTCTGGTTCTGCGCCTTCTGCGCTCGCTGGTCGGTAATCCCAAGCAGGGACTCGGCAATCGCACCGCTGTTTTCCCCAAAGTGACTCGGCAGCGAGCGACCGGCCGCTTGGCGATGCGACTGATAAAACGGGTCGAGCCGCGTCGCAAAGTCATCCAGCATGTGATCAACGGCCTCGGCCAGAAAGCCCGGCTTGACCGCCTTGACGATCGCAAACGCGCCCTTGATGGCCAGCCCGGACAGACCGCCCTTTTTGGATACCTCTTCCTCGATGAGCAGCACGCAGTCGGCAATCACGGTCTTGCGACGGGACGGCTCGGTCAAGATGGTGGGTAGGGTGGATGTAGACACGTAGGTTCTCCTCGAAAAGAAGCGAGGCCGGACCGCAGCCCGACCCGAAGGCGGCAGTGTTACCGCGCCGGCCCAGCGAGTGCAAGTGCGACCACACCGAAGAGCGGCGCCGACTCGTGCTCGGCAAGATCTGCGCGACACACTACGCAGCCTGCTCAGACACGCTGAGGCTGCGCACCATGGGTGAACTCAGTCCCACAAATTTCGTCAGTCATCGACGCTCAGTCAGGTCTGGCGCAGCAGTTGCAATCACAATTTGCCGCACCACTGGGGCCCGTCACGTTACCTTGTGAGAGGCGCCTCAGGTGATTCACCAGCTGCACCGTACCAACCAATTTTGGATTTAATCCAAAGGAAAGGTTTCATCCCATGAAGACCACGTTTGCATTCGCTCTGCTCGCTTCGTTTGCCTTCTCTGTGCTCGCGGCCCCGGCATTCGCCAAGACCGCCACCCAGATCAAGTACGAGAACAAGGCCAAGGTCTACAAGGCCCAGCAGGCCGCCAAGAAGGGCCGCTAGACCGCCTGCCGAAGCCGCCCTGCCCGCCGTGCCCGCGAATCCACCGTCGCGTAGTGAGCACGAAAATTTGGGCTTTGGACGGCTTTGGCTAAAGTGGTCGATATGAAGACTCTTCTGCTCATTGCCTTTACCACCATCACCGCACTCGGCAGCGGCTGTCGGAAGTCCGAACCTCCTCCCGCTGCGGCCAGTGGCCCTCGTCACATCGACATCACCGTCAGCAATCAAGGCTTCACGCCCCCG
Source organism: Myxococcales bacterium (assembly GCA_016794465.1). Taxonomy (GTDB): domain Bacteria; phylum Myxococcota_A; class Polyangia; order Palsa-1104; family JAEUJZ01; genus JAEUKA01. The sequence continues at coordinate 61,856 of JAEUKA010000043.1, forward strand.
CGCATCGTCGGTCGTCCCGGCGAGGATCTGACGCTCAGCTTCCGCTACGAAAAGAGTGCCGGCGAGTGTGGCCGCGAGGTCGTTCTTCCGTCGCAGAACATCAAAAAGACGCTCACCGAGGACCAGCCGACAGAGATTGCCCTTCACCTTCCGCAGGAAAAGGGCGAGGTCACATTTACGTGTGGGATGAACATGCTACGCGGCGCGATTGTCGTCGAGTAGCGAAGGAAGAGCCCCGCCTAGTCCGGGGCTTTGGGCGGGCGGTTACGACTTGCGGCGACGGCGGCCAAGCAGCAGCAGCGCCGAGGTAAGCAGGCCAGACCACAGCGTGGGCGTCGTCGATCCACCAACCTGGCAGCCCGTGGCCGTTCCTTCCATCGACGAGTCACCCGCCTTCACCACCTCGATGGCAACCGTGCCTTCCCGCGTCTCTGCTCCGACCCGCGCCACGTACTTGAGGTGAATCACCGTCGGCTCACTTGGCGCTTTGAAGGTCACGTTGGCGGTATCGGCCGCACCAAGCTGCACCGGCGTGCCATCGACCTGGGTCCACGTCCACGACAGCGTCCCCGGCGCGTTGGCAACCAGCGGATCGAGACGGACATCGAAGCCCACCGGAATGCTCTTGAGGTCCGCTAGCGTGATGGTGAACATCGGCTTGGCCTTGCAGACGGCGGTGGCGCTATGCACCACCTGCGACTGGAACGGCGTAGAGCTAGCACCAGCGACGGTAACTTCGTCGATATCCCAGCCGTAGTCACCGCTAAAGTCGTCGGTGCCCAGTCGGAAGCGCAGGTTTACCTTCTTGCCCGCCAGTGCCGTGCCAAAGTTGAAGCTGCTCGTCACCCAGCTGCCGGTGGCAAAGCCCTGGCTCGCGCTGACGAACGACTGCCGACCCTTGAGCGGGTTGCTGCCCATCGCGTACAGCGTCCCGCCGTAGCCGCCCGTGATCGTGACGCCAACCACATCCTTGACATCGGTCCAGGTCTTGCCATCGAGGCTGTACTCGACCACGCCACCGTCGTAGTAGTCCGGCGGGGTCACCGAGGTGTCCGTCTCGAAGCTGTGGCGATGCTTAAACGACACCGAGAAGTTCCCGGTTCCGACATCAATCGACGGCGAGGTCAGGTAGTGATCCGACGGAGACGCGGTGTCAGGACCATAGAAGTAGCCCACCGACGGGCTCATGATGTGCTGCCACGGCTCGCCCGTCGTCAGGTTCGGATCATCGCTGACCTTCCAGTTGCTGGGTCGACCGCTAAACTTCTCGGTGTTGGTCGATGCCGCCTTGAGGTCGTAGTTGCCGACATCGATATGGCTGCTCTGCACCGGGTCGGTCTGGGCCAAGTTGTCGCCTTTGGCCTCGACATCCAGCTGGTATGGGACGATGCCGGTGGCGCCAGCCATGCTGACCTGGACCTGAATCACCTTCGCCTCGAACGGCTCTAGTGCCGGAAGGTTGATGGTCTTGGTGGAGCTGCCCTCGACTTTGAGGGCACTGCCGGCCGGCGTGCTGACCGTGAGCGTGCCGTTCTGTAAGACCTTGCTGCCGCCGTTGCGAACCGTGACGCTGAAGAGTCCCGTCTCACCATTGTCGAGGATCCCATCGCTGTCGCAATACACCAAGGACTGGTCGAGCGCCATCTTGTCGATGAACAGCGCCGCGCCGGTCTTGAAGTCCTCCGTGACGCCGGCATGATCCATCGATGCCGAGTCCGGGGCAACCGCGCCCGCGCCCATGCCACGCTTGGCAAACCCGTCGACACACAGGTCGTAGTCCTTGCGATCGCTGGAGAACATCGAAAACAGCAGCGCGTCTCGGGCTTCCAGGAACGTCGGCGCCGACGGCGTCAGCTTCATCCCCGACACCAAGTAGCGCCGCATCCGCTCCTGGGCTTGCTGGAACGTCAGTCGATTGCTGTCCTTGAGCAGCGCCGCGTAGCACTCCCACAGTGCAGCGGTCCAGACCTCGCCCGAGTTGTGAACCTCGGCGTTGTCGACGCCACTGGCACCGAACGCAGGCTTGGGAGTCGCCGGCAGCGGTACGCCGTTTTCAATGTGCTTAAAGGTCAGCGGATTTTTGGCCAGGTCCGTCGAGTACGGATAGCGGCGGATGCCCTCATAAAACGCGTTGGTGCCCTGCGCAAACACCGAGGGCGCACCGGTCGGATAGGCCCCGTTCCAGGTGGTGTTGGTGCTGACCGAGCTGTCCTCGGGGCGAACGATCATCAGCATCGCCACAAAGTCGCTCCAGCCTTCGCCCATGCTGCGGCCCTGGATGTTGCTTAGGCCGGCCCCGTTGCCAATCAAGCGGTTCGAGAGGATGTGGCCCCACTCATGCGAGACAATCGTGCCATCGAGTGAGCCGTCCCGCTCGACGGAAGTTCGAGTCATCGTGACCGAGACAGAGCCCGCCGCCGCCCCTCGAATCTTGGCGCCATCTTCGAGGCTGATGCCCTGCGTCGGAATGGTGATGGTCGCATCCGTTCCACCAATGCCTGGAGGTCCCGCCCCCGCAGCATTGTTAGCAATGATCACACCGACGGCACCAGCGTTCTGCGCGTTCTTCGACTTGATGACGAAGCTGCAGGTGCCACGATCGATGAGCGCGATCTTGCCGGCCACAGCGGCAGCATTGGTGACCGCGTCGCAGCCATCGGTGGTCGATCCGCCCGCCCCCGGCGCATCGGCTAGCGGCACCACCGTATTGGTCAGGTTGTAGGTAGTGGCGCCAAACGACGCACCGCCGGCATCGAGCTTTCCGGCCAGCCCAGCGGGCGCGTTGACTGTCAGACCTAAGAAGGAGGCGTCCCACAGATACATCTGGATGCGCGGCATTCCACCGTCGGCAGGAGTGCTGGCATTGGCGTTGTTGCGACCGCCGTTGTCCTGGGCTTCTAGGCGGATGGCGTCACCCTCGACACCACCGCGTCCGTAGTTTACCTTCTGCGGATTCTGCGCCGACTCGGTCCAGCCCGCGTCGTAGTACGTATCGTGCAGGTAGTTGATGACGTAAAACAGGTTGGTCGCGACGGTAAGCTTGGCCGTGTCGTTGGCCGATGGCTTGGTCGTGGAAGGGTCAAATGAACGATCAAACGTCGTGCCCGCCGTCGGCTTGACCAGCAAATCCCCGGCAGTGTACCCATCGGGGGCAGTCTGATCGACGTAGGCCCAGCCGTTGTTGCCGGACAGCTCGGTCGCGCCCTCGGGCAGCCACGGATCATTGCGACGGAACGGCACATTCTCGAGCGTCACCAGCGTTCCCGGCTGGAAAGTCGGCGCACTTCCATCGGGAGCAGCCTTCGGATACGGCGAGTAGGCGTTGCCTTGCGCTCCATCCCACGGCACATAGCCCGGCGCTCCATCGGCATAGACGCGGTAGGTGTAGGCTGCGTCCTCGCTCAGGTTCTTCTCGAACAGGATCTTGCCGTCGACCGCCGACACCACGAACGACCGGGCATAGCTGTTGGTCGAGTCCTCGGGCGCGACATCCAGCTCGATGTAGTAGCCCGGCAGCAGCCCATTGTCCGTCGGGAAATAGACCCGTCGGCTGCGCGAGCTGACGGTCGCCTTGGCCCCGCTGTCGCTCAGCTGCGCGACGAGCTGCCGCTTGCTGTAGCCCCCCGGTGCCGCCACCGCCGCGCTCATCGACTGCGCCGAGCCACGGTTGCCTGACATCACCCGCAGCGCCGACTCGACCGCCACCGACTCATCGAGCTGGAAGCGATCCGAGACTTTGCGCAGCTGCGTCGCCAGTCGACCGCTCGCCAGCTTCGGCTGCATGTTGCGGTCCATGGCAATGTTGACGCTGCGCAGGAACACCGGCAGGCCGTCGACCTCTTGCTCAAAGCGGGCCAGCAGCGGTCCGTTGCCAGCGTCGTGGATCTCGCGCAGCTTGGCCGACGCAATCGCCGAGTCGCTGAGCTTGTGACCCTCTTTGAGGCCGCGCAGGGTCGCCCAGGCAACCTCGTCCACCGACGACGCCACCACCGGCTGCTGCGGCGCCACCACCGACATCGTTGGGGCGCTTGGCCGACCGTGCAGCACCTGCACCCGCATCGGCATGGCTGGCTGCGGCTGTGCCAGCGGTACCTCGGGAGTCTCCACGCTCGGCGTCCCGCATGCCCCAAGCAAACCACAGACTGTACCCAAGAAGATTCGCGATCCGACCCGCTTTTTCGCCATCATCTGTTCCTTACCAAGTGGTTTTAGGTAGTTAGGCTCCCCATCCTGCGGCAGCTTGCTGACCATGACCCTGCAGAAGGATGCCACCACACGGTGGCTTGATTGCACATATCGTAGCCCAAGCTTTTTTCACTTTGCGCAATTTTATTCACAATTTTTTCACCAAAAAAGTGGCCTCCGCAGAAGGGCAGCGGATCGTCGAGCAAACCCGCCGAGATAGGGCCGCGCAGCTCCTTACGCGAGAATCGAAAATTGTTGGCTTCATTTGTGCCTTTTGGTGACTTCAGCAGTGCCTGGTAAATAGGCACGCTACAGGCACGCTACAGGCACGCTACAGGCACGCTCACAGTGGGTCCACGCCACATACGCACCGACCTGCGACCACACAGCCGCACACGCATCACCTGGCCGATGCCGAGTACGCGCTGGCAGAGGCTGCGGGAGCTACGGGGCCATGCCAGCTCTTCGGCTGCGTGCAGGTCCGGAGGAGAGCCTGGTCCCAGCCCAATATGATGCGCGTAAAATACCTCTTATTGCGCAGCGTTGTTCGATTCCTTCCAGTCATCTCGCTGGCGGTTGCGCATCCGGTGCTCGCTGAAAGTGAAGCAGAGCCCGAACGCGCAGCAGTGCCCCAACCGGCGGAGGCAGAGCGTTATTTGGGTTTCCCGAGAAGGAGCGTAGTAGACTGGCAAAAGTTTGCATGCGCACGCGCTTTACGCTCGGAAGTCCACGTCGCTCGGGTCGCTCTGCTGAGCGCCTGGCGTGGGTCATGTGGCTGGGTCTTGTCGGTTGCGGACACACGCAAAAGACGGTCGTACCGGCTGTCGCACCACCACCACCTGCCGTCGCCAAAGTGGAGATCCGACCGCAGCCGCCGATCGCGGTGGTCGGCACCATCCCGAGCAGCGAAGAGGAAGCCGAGCGGGTTCGTCAGCAGCTTGACACGCTCTCCGACGGAGATCCGGTCCGGCTGGGACGGCGCCAAGCGCTGATTCGCTACTACTGTGCGCAGGTCGAGCAGGCGCTGTCGCGCGGCCATGCCGAGGATGCGTTCCAGCTGTTCTCACGGGCGCTGACGCTGATAGACGCGGCTGAGCTGCAAGATCCCAGCCGACCACCGACGCAGCCGCAGCTACTCTCGGCGGCACGCCAGATTGATCAAGCGTTCTCTCGACGCGGCTCGCACCCCGAGGCGGTCACGGCGCTGATGGTGCAACAGACGCTGGCGCCACATGACCCGCTGCCGGTGGCGCGCTATCAGCAGATCGTCGACTGGCTGCAAGGGCCGGGGGACTCGGCGCAGAACACGCTGCGGGGACGTGGACGGTCGCTGGCGCAGCTGATCAGTGATCCGCCACCGACGCTGACCTCGGATCTGGAGCTGAGCTATCGGCTGTGGCCGGTGCCGCTTATCCGCAAGCAGCTCGTCGCGCACTATCACCGTGAGTCGGAAGGCAGTGAGGTGCTGAGTCCTCGGGACTTCTTGCAGTCGCTTTCTCAGACGATGCGGCGACGAGGGCAGGCTGGGGCGACGGCATTCAAGCTGGCGCGGCTGTTTTTGCGCGTCTCGCAGCCCAAAGAAGCGGTGGCGGAGATCGATCGACTCAGCAAGCGGAGCAGTGAAGAGACGCGGCTCGGCGACCTGATTCGCGAGACGCTGGCAAGTCCGGCGGAGCCGCTGAGCGACGATCAGCTGGCGGCGGCGGTGAAGCTGGCGATCGGACTGGCTCAAAATCCCGACGACATTGACGTGAGCTTGCAGGTCTGTCGCGATGTCGCCAAGCGGGCACCGAACTTCGTCGGAGCGGCGGTGTGCATCGGCGAGCTGGCGGCGGTCCAAGATCGCAAGGGTCTTGCGGTCAAAGCGCTGGAGCGCGCCAAAGTGCTGTCACCGACGGATCGCACGGTGTGGGAAAAGCTGGGGCTGTTGTACGTCGAGCGGCTCTCGGATCTGGTCAGCGAGGAACGCACCACCGAGATGGAGAGTGCGCTCGCCGAGATCGAGACGTACTACGGGAACATGAAGAAGCAGTTTCCCGAGACGACACCGGGGCTGAGCATGGCGCTGGCGCTGGCTGAAGCGGGCCGAGGCTCGTTCAATGCAGGCGCGATCACGGAAGCCGAGCGGTATCTCAAGCGCTCCGTCGAGATCCTGGCCAATGCACAGGCGCTGGAGCTTTTGGGAATGATTCACTTGCGTCGCGGAGAAGCGGCCCTGGCGGTGACCTCGCTGGAGCGGGCCCGGACGGTCCACATGGCAGCGGCGCAGCTCGATCCGCTGAGCAAAGAGTTCTTTTCCGCCCGCGTTGGCCGACTGATCGGGGAAGCCATGGATCTGGCCAAAGAGGGCTCGGGCAGCGAGGTTCGCAAGCAGAGTCTCCGTCGCTACGATCAGCTGCTGGTCAGCGGCAAGCTGCCCCCGGAGCGGCGGGCCGAGGCGGAGATCGAGCGCGGCAAGCTCTACTATCAGTCGGGCGATCGCGATCAGTCGCTGCTGTCGTTCCGGTTGGCCGCCGATCACCTACCCACCGCCGAAGAGAGCAACAAGGCAGCAGGACAGCTGTACGCCGACGCGATTGCGTTTCTGGTGCAGCGCGGCGAGCTGGATCTGGCGCTCGACATCTACCACCGAGGACTTCAGTCGCAGCATCTCGGTGAGCCGCTCAAGGTCTACTGCTCGCTGTGGCTCTTGGATCTGCAGACGCGGGCCGGCCAGGCGCAAGACCCGCTGGCGACCGGATTTTTGCAGTCGGTGCAAGGCGGCAAGTGGCACGCCGATCTGGCTCGATTTGCCAGTGGCAGGCTCTCTGAACCAGAGCTTTTGCAGCAGGCCGACACGCCCGGCAAGCAGGCCGAGGCGCGATTTTATTTGGCGCAGGCGGCACTTCGACGCGGCGATCGCAGCCGAGCCAGTGAGCTGTGGCGCAAGGTGGTGGCGAGCAGCATGCTCGGCTTCTTCGAGTTCGAGATGTCGTCGCTGTATCTGCGAAAAGGTGCGCCTACCCAGCCTCAGCTGCGCAGCAAAGCGCCGACGGGAGCCGCCACCCCGCCCGTTCGTCCTAACATACAGCGCTAATCAAGTAATTTTAATTACAAAAAATCTATTGAGTAATCATTCCTCCCCATCGAAGATGGGGTTATGGGGAGCATCTGGGGCCGCTTGGCCCTTCTGGGGGGAGTGCTTTGTTCCACGCTGGCCCACGCCGACGAAGGCATGTGGCCGATTCACCACGTACCGCGCGCCGAGTGGCAGAAGCAGTACAACTTCGCGCCGAGCGATGACTGGCTGCTCAATCAGCAGCGCGCAGCGGTGCGAGTGTCCGACGGTGGATCGGGTGTGCTGGTTTCAGACGATGGCCTGCTGCTGACCAACCACCACGTGGCGCGGGGACAGCTGCACAAGCTCTCGACAGCCAGCCGGGATCTGCTGCGCGAGGGCTTCTATGCACCGACCCAGCAAGACGAGCTGCGCTGTCCCGACCTGGAGATCCGCATCCTGTGGACGTACCAAGATGTGACGGCCCGTGTCGTCGCTGCGATCGATGGGAAAGCGCCTCCGGAAAAGCAGACCGCACAGCGCAAACAGATCATCGCCGCCATCGAAAAGGAGTCCCATCAGCAGTCCGGACTCCGCTCCGATGTCGTCGCCCTCCACTCCGGCGGACAGTACATGCTGTACCGCTACAAGACCTATCAAGATGTGCGGCTGGTGTTTGCGCCGGAGGAGCAAGCAGCGACGTTTGGGGGGGACTTCGACAACTTTACCTACCCGCGTTATGCGCTCGATTTTGCGCTGCTGCGAGTCTATGAGGATGGTCATCCGATCCGGCCAGAGCACTTCCTGCGGATGTCGGACAAGGCGCCGGCAGCCAAAGATCTGGTGGTTGCGGTGGGACATCCAGCGTCGACGCAGCGGGGGTTGACGGTGGCGCAGCGGCAGTATCATCGCGATGTCCTCAATCCTTTGCAGCTAGGAATTCATCAGAAACGGATCGCCGCGCTCAATGCCTACATGGCGCAAGGGAATGAGCAGGCTCGACGAGGAAGTACCCAGCTTCGCAGCCTGGAAAATACGCTCAAGCGACTCAGTGGACAGCAGGAGGGACTCCGCAACACCACGCAGCTCTTGCAGCTTCAAAAGGAAGAAGAAGCACTCCGGGCCGAGGTCCGCAAGCGTCCCGAGCTGCTGCAAAAGTTCGGTGATGCGTGGTTCAAGCTGCAGGCGCTGTACGCAAAGCTGGGGCCGATCTCCAAACGGAGTGCCTATGTAACGGTGGCACCCTCGAAGCTGCTGACGATGGCGCTGCACCTTGTGCGCCATCCGGAAGAGCTGAAAAAGCCCAGCGGAGAGCGCCTGGAGGAGTTTCGGGAGTCGCGACTTCCGGCTCTACAGCGCGAGCTTCTGTCATCAGCCCCGGTCTATGCAGATCTGGAAGAAGCGATCCTGACGGACTGGTTTACCCAGATCAGTGCGGCGCTGGGAAGTGGCGATCCGTTTGTGCAGACTCTGCTGGGTGGACAGACTCCGCAGACCGTCGCTCACAAGCTGGCAACAGAGAGCCGTCTGACCGAGCAAGAGGAACGCAGAGCTCTGCTCGAAGGGGGTGCTGACAAGCTTGCGGCATCGACCGATCCGCTGATTGTGCTGGCCCGCAAGCTGGACTCCCAGCTGCGCAAAGTCCGCGAGGAATATGAACAGCAAGTCATCTCGGTGGAGCACATTGCGGGCGCCCAGATCGCGCAGGCTCGCTTCGCGGTGTATGGATCGGGAATCTATCCCGACGCGACCTATACGCTGCGACTGTCGGCAGGTGAGATCAAGGGATACATGAAGGACACCCGTCCGGTTCCGCACCAGACGCTGTTTTACGGACTCCTAGAGCGCGCGCTCAGCCAAGGGGAGCAGCCTCCGTTTGATCTTCCGCCGCGACTGCGCTTGGGACTGTATCGACTGCCGTTGTGGACGCCGCTCAACTTTGTCTACACCGCAGATACCATCGGGGGAAACTCGGGAAGTCCGGTCGTGGATCGCGATGGCAAGGTGGTCGGACTGAACTTTGATAGCAACATCGAGAAGCTCCCCAACCGCTACTACTACGTTCCCGATGCGGCTGGTGGACGCGCGGTGGCCGTGCACAGTGTCGCCATCTTGGCCGCGCTGCGAACCCTGTATGATGCGGCTCCGCTGGCAGACAAGCTCGTCGGAAATCACTCGCTGCAGTAGTCACCAACGTTCCTGCTGTTAGAATGTAGCGCAAACGGTTCGGGAGAACGAAGGAGTCGTTCCATGCAAACCAGTCTGCGCGTTCGGACAACCTCTGCGGGTGCTGCAATGTCAGGTGCGATGATAGGCGCAGTGCTCTGCGTACATCTTCCGCCAGCCCAGGCCCAGCCCACGTCACCAGCGTCGCCCGCCGCGATAGGAAGCGAGTCTCCGGATCGGTTCACTTCGCACATCATGACTGCCCGCGCTCACATCGCGCAGCAGCGATATCGTGATGCGCTTGCGGAGTGGAATGCGGCCTATGAGATCCGCCAACATCCCGACCTGCTGCTGGAGCTTGCGCGCACGCAGCAGCGACTTGGAATGACGCAGGAATCGGTGGCTTCCTATCGGCGCTTCCTGACCGCACATGAGTCCGCGTCCCCCGAGTCCAAGCACGAAGCGATGCAAGCCATTGCCCGCCTGTCTGCTCTGCTTCCGCCTCCACCCGTGCAGCTGGTGACCGAACGAAGTGATCCGCCCTATCGCGTGGTGACGCGGCCTCATCATCGCGGAATGGTGGCCGCAGGATGGACGCTGCTTTCGCTTGGTTATGCCGTGGCGTTTGGAACCGGAATCGGGACAGGAATTGCCTGGAATACCAGCTCTCGCTACACCCGATATCCCAGCTCCTCAACCGGCTGGACGCTGCTGATTCCCGTCGCTGGACCGCTCATCAGCAGCATCGTGGCACCGGTCACGGGCGGCAGTACCTACGCTTATGTCTGGACGCTTCCGTGGCTGCTCGCGGACTTGCCGTTTCAGATCATCGGCACCGCCCTGCTGATCAAAGGCTACCGCACTCCACAGAAGGTCCTGGTTCCTAGCTGGCTGGCGAGCGTGCAGCTGCATCCTTACGCGAATCAGAGTGGCGGCGGAATCGGACTCAGTGGGGCGTTTTAGATTCCGATTCCTAGATCGTTACGGACACCCAAACAGACCATCAATCAGTGACTGCGCTTGGCCGACATTCACTCCGGCCACCGTCGCTGCCTGCGTTGAAGTCTTGAGCTGATCCGCCTTGGCCGGATCGACCGCTCGCGCCGCGCGATCCATCAATAGGCCGATGATGTTGACAAAGCTCAGCGCCGCTTCCTGGGGCTCTCCGCTCAGCGTAGGAAGCTTGCCAATCCGATCGCGCAGAATCAGCGCCATGCCGCGCGTAAACGCCTTGTCCACCTGACTCGCCGCGCGCTGATAGAACAGGTTGCAGCCACTCGGCAGCGTCTTGTCGAGATCCCGCCAGCAGCGCGCCGCCAACACCGCATCAAACGCGCGATCGTACGTCTCCTGATCGAGCTGCTGGAAGTACTGTCCCAGACCGATCGGCTTGCTGCGCTCAGTTCCGCTCAGATACGCCCACGCAGAGTCAACATCCGCCGCGTTGTCAAAGCTAGAAGTCCAGACCTCGGACAGCGAAGACAGATAGAAGAACCACAGCAGCGCAGCCTCGATCCGAGCCGACTGAACCTGCGGCTTGGTGCCGGCAATTCCTTTGGCAAACGCATCGTCAATGATCGCTTTGAGCTTGGCTGGACCGGCGCAGCGATCCGGATTCTGGGCCGCGATCGTCAGATCGTTGCAAGCAAACTTGTTGGTGCCCGGAACCTCTGGATAGTGAATGTCTTGTCGGCGCGCCACACGAGATCCAATTCCGTTGGCCACCGCATACTCATCCCGCGCGGCTGTCATGTCTTGCGCGGAAGGAACCGCCGAGTTTTTCCACAGCTTGGTTCCCATCGACACAAACGCCACCGTTCGCGCCGATGCCCCCGGAGTCGAGGTTCCAAACAGCACAAAGGCATTGCCATCCGACACGCAGGTCGGCCACGTATCGTTCTTGCTGCCGCTATAGCGCGGTGCGTAGTCATCGCTTGAGCACTTGCACGAAGACAGCGCTCCGGTAAACGGCTGACACATCACAGAGGCTGGCTTGTCGGCCATACACTGCGAGGCCGGCATCAGGTCTTCCATCGTCGCTGGCGAGCTCTCACAGCCCATGACTCCCAGCATCATCCACAGCCCGCATCCAATAAGAGTCCTTTTAAACATTTCATATTCTCCTTGCTGCGTTTTCGACAGCATTCCCATCCCCCCAACGATCAACGATCGACGATCGGTAATCGGCGATGAAAGATGGGCTCTGTTCCCCAGTTCCTAGTCGATCTTCATCGACAACATGAAGCCTCTGCCCGGTCCGTTGACACTCGATCCGTGATAGCGGTACGCGACATTCCCGACATTTTCCAACACTCCGCCGAGCTGCACCCGATCTCCAATCCGAAAGCTGCTCCGCAGATCCACCACCGCAAAGCCCGGCGTTCCGTACTTGGGAATCCGTGCATCGGCGTAGTCGGCAATCGCCAAGCGATCCTGCATCGTCGCCCAGCGCAGTCCTGCCGACAGCTCGAAGCTCGCTCTCTGCCAGATCAGCTCGGCGGAGCCATGCAGCGGCGGAACGCGTGAGAGCGGCACTCGCTCCCCCAGAATCACTCCGGTCGTGCCATATCCCAGCGAGCCCACGCGCGGCCCCTCTCCCCAAGTATAGGCGAGCGTACTGCGGAGCAGGAGTCCCAGCGGAATCCGCAGCCGAACCGACGCTTCCAGACCGCGCAGCTCCGACAGACTGGGCGCATTCTGTAGCTGGAGCCGCGTCCACGATCCGACACACTGCGGAGTCGCCGGCGGACACTCTGCATCGGTCTTGGAAACCTTCAGGACGGCATCGTGCAGCAGCGTCTCAAACGCCCACAGCTGGGCTCCGATCACCGAGTGATCCAGGATCGCCCCCAGCTCGATGGTCGTCGCCCGCTCGGGACGCAGGTCGGCATTCTCAAACTGAAAGCCCGGCCCAGTCTGCTGCCGCGCCGTCAGATCATTCAGGTTCGCGGCGCGAAAGGAGTGGTCGGCATTGAGCCGCAGCGACAACACTTTTTGCGGCTTCCACTCCACTCCGCCATGACCGGTCACCGGCAGCCAGCTCTGGTTCACCGCCCGACTCCCCGACAGACTCTCTGCTGGAGCCCGCGCCACTGCATAGGACAGCCGGACTCCGCCAAATACCGTCACCGAGGAGGGAAGCGACAAGGCTCCGTCCGCATACACTCCGCCAGAGCTGTAGGTAGAGCCTTCCAGATACTGGCCGCGACTCTGCTTGGCGGTCTGATTCAGGTCCGTAAACGTGCGGTACGCATCCGAGGAGATCCAGTCCGTGTACTGATCGAGTCCGTAGTGCAGGCTCAGCGTCACGCGGCGATGGAGCAGAATCGGTCGAGTCCGCGCCGCCGCCACAAACCCCAGTGTCAGCACCTCATCGGTTCCGATTCTCTGCACCAGCACCGACGGATCATCCAGCCGCTGACGCTCGTGCTGCACCTGAACAGAGACACTCAAGCGCAGCGGCCACAGATAGTCCGACAGCTTCCCTTCATACGTCAGATACGCCAAGTGCCGGAACTGCTGCTCATACGTCAGACACGTTCCCGCAGGCGCATAGGGAGGCGGACACTGATCGGTACGCGGCACCTCAAACTGTAGATAGTGATAGGTCGCCGCCGTCAGCTTCTGATAGTCCCCCAGCCGGAGCACAAATCGTCCGTCCGCAGTCAGCTCGCGAAAGCCCGTTCCCAGCTGCGTCACTCCGTCCTTCGCATAAGCCGGCACCAGCGGATACCTCCCGAGCGGGGTGTTGGGATTGGGATTCTCGACCTGCCCACCACTCTGCAACATTCCGACATCGCGATAGCCCACCCCACCGATGAAGCCGAGGCTGCCCCCCGCCACCGGACCCGCCACCTGGAGCTGCGCGCGCCCTCCCAGCTCGCTGTCCGCCGAGGTACTGCGCAAAAACAGCTCTGGCCGCACCAGCCACTGCCCTTCCGACCACAGCGGGTCGATCGGATAGGCCGCAATCACTCCGCCGAGCGCATCCGAGCCATAGCGCGTCGAGCCACCACCGCGCAGCACTTCGATGCTGCCGATGGTCCGCGAGTCGATCGTAAACGCATACTGATTGGGCCCCTGCCGATACGTCGAGTTGTTGATGCGAATGCCGTCGAAGAGCAGCAGCGTCTGCTGGCCGGTCATCCCGCGAACAAACGCCGAGCCCTGCCCGTGCGCCGACTGCTGCACAAACACCCCTGTCTCGTAGCGCAGCGCGTCCGGGGTCGAGCGGGGCTGGCGGCGCTCGAGGTCGGTGCGGCTGACCTGGGTGTGCGCTCGCTCGTCGGGAACTCCGTCTTCGCGGCCTGCCCGGACCACGGTCTGAAACGGATCGCCCTCGGCCAGCGCGCGCCCGTGGGCCAGCACCAGGAGCGTGGTCACGACACGAGCGCTTTTCCGACGGCGACTTGACATGAATCGGCACATTCTTGCAGAGCTTGCAATAAGTGCCCATCGGGTGATTACCCGATCGCGTTAGGAGCGCTTCGCCCGGCTTGATGTCCAGGGACCTCTAAACACCGGTTAGCTGTCTTTGTCGAACGGCAGCTTGGCGTCGAGGATGCGGAAGAACTGAGATGGACTCATCGACGGCTCAGAGACATCCGATTGATCGAATACCGGAGCCTTCTCCGTCACCGCTTTCGCTGCTGCTGCCTTGGCCGCCGTGACCTTGACTGCGGCGACAGGCTTGGCGGCTGGGGTTGGCGCTTTTGCCGCTGGGGCTGCTGGCTGTACGTCTGCCGCTGGCTTGGCCACCGCTGCGACAGGCTTGGACTCGATGGCGGGCTTGGCCGCTGCAGCTGGCTTGGCCGCAGCTACCGGCTTGGCTTCCACCGCTGGCTTGGCCGCAGCTACCGGCTTGGCTTCTACCACCGGCTTGGCTTCTACCACCGGCTTGGCTTCCACCGCTGGCTTGGCCGCAGCTACCGGCTTGGCTTCCACTGGCTTGGCGGCTACTACCGGCTTGGCGGCTACCACCGGCTTGGCTTCCACCACCGCTGGCTTGGCTTCCACCACCGGCTTGGCTTCTACCACCGCTGGTTTGGCTTCTACCACCGCTGGCTTGGCTTCTACCACCGCCGGCTTGGCTTCTACCACCGCTGGCTTGGCTTCCACTGCCGGTGCTGTCGGCTTGGCGGCTCGACTGATGGCCGGCAGCTTGATTCCCCGAGGCGCTTCCATCGCAGCCGGTGAGGCCGTCTTGACTGCCGGAATGCTGGGACTCGACGCTGGAACGGCGCGACTTGGGGCTGCTGTCGCGGGCGGAATCGACTTGCGGGCCTCACGGGAAACCCCGGGCAGGAGCGACTCTGAGGGCCGACGAGGCGGCGGTGCCACCGCCATTGCTGGGGCCGATGGATCAACGAGCAGATCTCGATCGGCAATCAAGACATCCGCCAAGCTCAGCTCACCGGCAGAGTCGCCGCCCTGACGGTGGTCCGCTTCGGCCACTGGCTCGGGCGCTCGCACCGGCTCGGGCGCTCGCACCGGCTCGGGGGGCCGCACTGGCTCGGGCGCTCGCACTGGCTCGGGCGCTCGCACTGGCTCGCTGCCACGCGGAGGGGTCAGCGGGCGCGGCGGCTCCGGCGTACGCTCGGGCGCTCGCACCGGCTCGGGCCGCCGATTGCCCATGGTCATTCCCGGGGTAGGTGCTGGCGCTCGTGGTACCGGATCGCTGCCGGAGATCCGCTGAATCATCGCCGCCGGGGACATCCGATCGAGGATCTGCGTCTCGTCACTGCTAAAGCCCGGCTGCGCGCCCGCCGGACCCGGCCACGGCAGGCTCGGACCTGGACCCGAACCTGGCCCCGGACCTGGACCCGGCCCCGAGCCTGGACTTGCCGACGCGGACTGCTGCGCTTTGAGCAACGCCGGCGCCAGCTCTCGATCGAGAAACTCCAGCAGGATCTGTAGCTGCGACACGAACTCCTCGGCGAGTGGCTTGTTGCGTCGCAGTGCGTCAAACGCCGACCAGTACGGCGACGCATTCAAGTTGATGCCAACGCTGGTGGCCTCGAAGAACTGTTTGACGTTGCCAAGGTGTTCGAGCAGCTTCGCCCGGAGAGCACGGGGATCAGAGCCTATGGGGAGCATTGTCTCTTAGGTTCTCGCAACTTGCCGAATTCCGCAAGGCTGGAGCTCCCGTCGCCAACTGCAGGCGAAGCCTCCCAAAACAGCAGCACCGTATCGCCATAGCGGCGCGTGTCCGTACACAGCAGCTCTCCGCGATGAGTCCCGATGGACAGCGAGTCAGCGTGGCGCAGGTCCGTCTCGATCACCACCCGACCCGTCTCCGTCAGGCAGCTCGCCGCATGCAGCGCCAGCCAGTCGAGCAGCCGCCCAAGCTCTCCCGAGGCATAGGGCGGGTCCGCCAAGAGAAGCTCCACCGGCTCGCTCGGCGGCTTCCCAGCAAGAAATCGTGACAGCGGCGCGTGAACCACCTGCGTGCGCGACGCCAGCCCCAGGTCAACCAGATTCTGCCGCAGCACCCGACATGCGATCGGATCACTATCGACGAAGATCGCCTGACCGGCGCCTCGCGACAGCGCCTCGATCCCCAGCGCACCACTGCCCGCACACAGATCCCAGACGGTGCAGCCCGGCGGCAGCGGTCCCAAGATGTTAAACAGCGCCTGACGGACACGCTCGGCAGTGGGCCGCGTGGTCAGCCCCGGCGGGGTGCGCAGCCGCCGACCACCCAAGGTTCCGGCGACGATACGAATCATGGTGGGAAGCGAGAGGCGCGGGCTACGAGCCAGCGAGTGCGTGGAAGGCGATGCCAGGGATCTTGAGCCACGACGGCTCTGCTTCAAAGCGCACCATCCGCTCGGCCACTTCATGGGAGCGCTTGTGGGTCACAAACCACGGCGGCTTCGGCGAAGGCGTCAGCGGTCCGCGCAGGATCGCTTTTTCAATGCCCTCGAACATGAACGTGTTGTGGACGTAGCCCAGGCCGCTCTGGATATCGAGCAGCGTCGCCGACGGATGACCACCCCACGGCGGCGTCATCGCACCATAGGCCACCGCCGGCCAGTGATTGATCGCGACCACACCGTAGCGCAGCTGGTCGCAGGCCTTTTCGACCGCCGCTGCCACGTCCGGCTGCTTCTCCGTCACGGCTGACATATACATCGAGCAGCTAAGCGTGCCCCACAGCCGGTCGTTGGCAAACCGCGCCGCCGCCTGCACAAACTCCGCAGCGTCTTTTTCCGGCAGCGCCACCTCAGAGATGATCGAACAGAACGGCTCGGTCGAGAACAGCGGCTCCTCGGCGTTCTTCGGATTGACATCACGAATCAGCGTCCACGGCAGCTCTCCATCGCCCGCCCGTCCGAGCCGCGTCACCGTCTTGCCCGCCGTCAGCTTGGCAAAGCGGTCTTGCGCGCCCGGATAATAGGCTCGCCGCGTCGGCAGCTCTTGCAGGATCTCCTGCAGCGTCGTCAGCAGCTCTTGCCGCTGCGGCCACGACTCCGAGACAACCAGGATCTTGGCGGCGTTGCAGTTGAACGAGCCATTGTTCACCACCTGCGTCGCCAGGTTTTCCGCCAGCATCCGCAGCTCGCCCGCCGAGTAGCTACCCGGCACCACCATCACCGGCGTCACACAGCCCAGCTCACTGGTGATGTTCTTTTTCAGCAGCGGATCGTTCTGTGCCTGCCGACGGGCTCGCTCCTCACCCGGAGGACCCCACACGATCATGTCGTGGGTGCGATCCGAGCCGGTGATGTGCACGTCGGCGATCTGCGGGTGATACGACAGATAGCTGCCCACCTCGGCGCCGCCATAGACGAAGCGCAGATAGCCTCGCTCGATGAGCGGCTGGAACGCTTGCTCGTAAAACGGCCCCAGATACTCGTTGACCGGGTTGAGCTTGACGATGCACAGCATGCCCTCGTGGAACATCTTGTAGAGCGCATCCGTCGGTGGAATCGACGCCACATTGCCGGCCCCGAGGATCAGCGACACCCCACCCAGCGGATCGCGCTTGCTGTAAAAGCTCGCCTGCTGTTCGCGCACCTTGCGATCGTCCCAGCCCGCCTGCATCCGCAGCCGACACGTGAAGCCCGCCGAGATCGCGTGATCATACGCCTCCCCCGGCAGCACCTGCACTTCGGTCCGACCATCGCGCGCCAGCCGAATCGCCCCCGATGGCAAGGTCGGCTTCCCGACGGTCTGAATCTGATCGAGCCCCATGATCAGCTTGCGCAGACAGCGCATCGTCACATACGGCCCGCCGAGCCACTCTTCCGCCGCCTGAGGCGTGTCCATCCGCAGCCCTTTGGCCTGACACGCCGCCGTCACCCACTCTCGCGCCACCGCCAATAGACGCGGCACACAGGCTCGCAGAAGCGCAGCTTTCTCTCTCGCTGCCAGCCGCGCAAACGGCGTCGCATTCTCGCTGAGGATCGCCAAGTACTTGTCGAGCTCCGCTTGCGTAGTGGCCGTTCGACTTTGGGTGCTACCGCTAAGTTCCATGGATGCCGATTGCATAGGTTCACTCCTACCACAGGCCGATTCGCTGACACCACATCGACCTTCGACGCGGGCCACGCAGGCACGGAACGCTAGCGCTGCGTCCGATTGCGCAAGATCGATACGTTGTTGCTGTTGTAGTTGGCGGTCACGATGTCGGGCTTGCCATCGAGGTTCAGATCCTTGACGACCATGCCGTAGGGCGTCGAGCCGGTGGTGATGTATTGCGGAGGCTCAAACCCACCGCTGCCATCGCCGAGGTAGATGCCGACGCTGTCATCCCCCGCGCTGACCACCACCAGATCCTGCTTGCCATCGCCATCGATGTCAGCAAACGCCACCGCCCGAGGATCTCTGCCCGTCGCTGGTGACGGCTCGATCGAGGTGAAGCTGCCGTCGCCAGTGCCTTTTAGTACCGACACCGAGCGCCCCGAATAGCTCAGCGCCGCCAGGTCTTTTTTGCCATCGCCGTTCACGTCGCCAGCGGCCAGCGCCAAGACCTGATTGCCAACGGTAGTGTTCTTTGGTCCCGAGAACACGCCACCGCTGTTGCCAATGAACACCGACACCGACGAGTCCATGTAGTTGGCCGTCACCAGCTCTGGATACACGTCCCCAGTCAGATCCTCCAGCAGCAGCGCCGACGGTGAGCTCATTGCCTTGAGGCTATAGGTCGCCCCGTTCACAAAAGAAAAGCCCGGCGTCACACTGGTGTTCTTCAGAACGATGACGCTATCGCCCGTGCGCGGCGCGACAATGATGTCCGGCTTGCCGTCTCCATCGAGATCGCGCGCCACCACCGCCGTGGGATTCCGCCCGACAGTGTAGGGAATGGGCGCCATAAACCCACCTCCACCCGTACCGCTCAAGATCGCCAGATCCTGCGCGCTGCCGTTGTTGCACACGACCGCGATGTCGGCGATGCGGTTGCCATTGAAGTCGGCCACCGCCAAGGCAGTCGGACCGACCGGCGTCGGATAGACCATGCCATTCATATAGTTTAGGTTCGCCGCCAGCACCGAGACATCCGAAGAGCCATCGTTGGCAGTGATGATCTCCGGTCCACCGTCGCCATTGGTGTCTTCCGCGATCACTGCGACCGGCTTGGTTCCGACGGCGATGCGCTCTGATGAAAAGTCCAGCAGCACGCGTACATATCCAAACAGACCGGTGGCCACCGCAAAGCTGCCATCGACGTTCCGCACCGTCACCGGCACCTGGCCCGTCACTCCGTTTGACGCCGGTGCCAGCGCCTGAATCTGAGTCGACGACAGCACCTGTACCTGCGTCGCCAGCTGGTTGCCAAACGCCACCGTCGCCCCTTGGGCAAAGCCACTTCCATACACAGCGACGGGAGTTCCCCCGGTCATCCCGCCCACTGCTGGGCTGACACTCGTTACCGCAATCGCCCCGACCCCGCCCATGTCGTTGGGAGGAAGTCCAGTTCCGCTGGCCGGATCACAGCTCGAAACGGCACCAGCCAACAGAAACAGCACTGATCCGATCGTGAACCAGCTGCCAAACCGAGAAAACGTAGTCTTTTTCGTGAACATAGAGGTCAAGTCTCCTTAAGTGCGCGACATGCGCGATGAGAACGGCACAAGAGTATGGGATCGCGATCTGGGCACGACAAGGTCTGGTCGTGAGCTATCAGACAAAATGATCGATATTTGTTCTGCCTCTTATTGGCCGTGACGGCCGTAAAGCCACAAAGTCGCGAGGACAACAGCGCTCTGCTTGCTTTCGCCTACAGGGATCGCCTAGCGTGGGTCGCTTGAGAGGAAGCGGCTCCGCACCGTAGGCGGTCGGACACTTTAGGACAAGGGCAGCATGGCCAACGTGGTGATTGTCGGTGCCCAGTGGGGCGACGAAGGCAAGGGCAAGGTCGTTGACCTCTATACCGAGTTTGCGGATACGGTGGTGCGGTTCGGGGGGGGCGCCAATGCTGGTCATACGCTCGTCGTCGGTGGGCAGAAGCTTGTAACCCACTTGGTGCCGTCGGGCGTGCTGCGCGGACGAGGCAAGCGCTGCGTACTTGGCGACGGGATGGTGATTGATCCCGCAACGCTGCTCGAAGAGATTCGCGAGCTGCGCAGCCGAGGCCTTCTCAGCGACGATCGGGATCTGGTCATCGGAGAGCGCGCCCACGTCATCCTCCCATCGCACAAGATCCTCGATGGACTGCGCGAGCAAGGCAAAGGCGCACTCGGCACCACCCGTCGCGGCATCGGTCCCGCCTACGAGTCGAAGATGGCTCGGCGGGGCGTCCGGATGCGCGACTTGCTGTCGGCGACCCGGCTGCGTGAGCGCATTGCCCATCAGCTCGAAGAGACAGCGCCGCAGATTCGCCACCTGGGTGGCACTCCGCCCGACGTGGATGCCGTCACCCAGCAGTACTTGGTCTATGGCGAAGCGCTGCGCACCCACATCCAAGATGCCACCCGCATCCTTAGTGATGAGATCAAGCGCGGTCAGCACGTCCTTTTCGAGGGTGCCCAAGGCGCGCTGCTCGACATCGACCACGGCACGTATCCGTTTGTCACCTCTTCCACCACACTCGCCGCCGGAGCCTGCGTCAGCTGTGGCATTGGTCCAACCGCAATCTCCTCGGTCATCGGGATCGCCAAGGCGTACACCACCCGCGTAGGTGCGGGCCCGTTCCCAACCGAGCTACATGGCGAGCTCGGTGAGCAGCTGCGACAGGCCGGCGCCGAGTTTGGTGCCACCACCGGTCGTCCGAGACGCTGTGGCTGGCTCGATATCGCGGCGCTGCGCTTGGCGGTTCGTCTGAACGGGCTGGCGGGGCTGGCACTTACCAAGCTGGATGTCCTGGCCGGCCAGCGCAAGCTCAAGGTCTGCGTCGGTTACAAGCTCCCGGCAGAGGCTGGCGGCAGTGGAGTCAGCGATACTCTCGACGAGCTTCCTATCGATCCCGAAGACATTCAGCGCGCAATCCCAGTGTATGAGGAGCTCGATGGCTGGGATGCCGAGCTACGCAATGTTCGCGAGGTCGAAGATCTTCCGCCCGGTGCCAAGCGTTACATCCGCCGCATCGAAACCCTGCTTGGGATTGACTGCTGTCTCATCTCGGTAGGTCCAGGTCGGGCAGAAACCATCATGCTCAAGAACCCGTTCAGGTAGGAATGGTTTCCACATTCGCAACAGGTTCGGCCACGATTTCTGGCCACTTTTTTCGGGGGTGCCCCAGGGTAGAGCGTGCTTGCGGCGCAAAGCGCGCTTCGTATAAGCTGGGCTTCACGGGTCACCGCTTCGAGCACGAAGAGGGGATTTTTCCAACATGAAAATCGTCTGCGACAACTGCGCAACCAAGTACCAGATTGCCGACGAAAAGGTCAGCGGCAAAGCGTTCAAGATTCGCTGCAAGAAGTGCGGCCATGTCATCGTCGTTGGCAAGAACGCCGACGGCACAGCGTCCTCTCCGGCCGCTGGTGATGCCCCTGCTGAAGCGCCAGCACCGGCCCCAGAGCCGGCAGCCAGCGACTCGGTGTGGCACCTCGTGATCGAGCGCGAGCAGGTCGGCCCGATGACTGCCGAGGAAGTGCGCGGCAAGGTCAAGGCAGGCCAGGTCGACGGTGAAACCTACGGCTGGAAAGAAGGCTTCGAGGACTGGCTCAAGCTGTCCGCGATAGACGACTTCAAAGAGCTGTTCGCAGGGAAGCCGGCAGAGCAGGCCACCAAGCGTCTCGATCCGGCAGAGCAGCAGCGCGCGGCGACACCAGTAGCAGCCACTCCAGGTGCTGATCTGATGGCCGCCAATGAACCGGTCAAGACTGCAGCCCCAACTGCCGCGACGCTGTATTCAGAAAATGGCGCTGATGCACGAGCAGCCCTCGCAGCAGCCACCGCGCAGCGTGAAGCCCAGCAGGCAGCCCAACAAGCCGCTCAGCAGCAGGCCGCTCAGCAGCAGGCCGCTCAAGCGCCGGTTGATGGCGGCGGTATGACGGGCGCCCGCAGCGAAAACTCGGTCCTGTTTTCTCTGAACAATCTCTCCGCGCTGGCTGGTGGTGGTGGCGGCGGCGGCAGTGGTGCCAGTGCACCAGCAAGCAAGCAAGGCTACGCCAGCGGTCAGTCTGAAGCCTCAGGCTTGATTGATATCCGAGCAATGGCGGCGCAACACCTCGGTGGACCGATGTCCGGGGCCAACGCCAGCCGAGCGCCGGACCTCTTCGGCGGAGGTGACGGAGGAGCAGTGTTCGCGCCAGTCGCACCGGCAGTACTGGTCCCAACGGCGCCATCCGAAGGCGTCCCCAAGTGGGTGTGGGCTCTGGTCAGCGTCGGCGGTGTCTCGATCGTTGGTCTGATCATCTTCCTCGTGGTGTTCCTCTCGGGCTCTCCGCAGCAGCCGGTTGCAAACGGTGGACCTGCGGCAGGAGCAAACAGCACAGGAACGACGGGCGCTGTCACACCGGGAACGACGCCTCCAGCTGGTACGACGGTCGGCACGGCTGCAACGCCTGACAAGCCAACGGCCGGCAAGACTGAGCCTGCGACCAAACCGGAAACAACGGCCAAGGACAGCGGCTCCGGCAGCAAAGCGAGTGGTAAGCCGAGCAAAGTCAGCAAGAGCACCGCCACGTCGGCCCCGAAAGAGACTGCGCCTCCACCAGAGAAGGCAGGTCCTGGCAAGGCACCGGACGAAGCTCCGCCACCACCGAAGAAGGCTGCGGAGAAGCCCAAGGCGGCCAAGGATGATCTTGACTCGCTGCTGGATACAGCCTCGAGTGGTTCGGGTGGCAAGCCACAGAAGGCCGAAAAGAAGGATCTGCCGGAGAGCCTCGATCGCGGCACCATCATGAGCACGCTCAAGGGCGCCAACTTCGCCCCCTGCAAGGCGGAAGGCGCGTCAGGCGTCATCAGTGTCAAGCTCACGATTGGCAAAAACGGCAAAGTGTCCGACGCATCTGGACCGAACGACTGCGTGGTCAAGGTCATCAAGGGCGTGAAGTTCCCCGAGTTCAGCGGCGATCCAATGAGCCTGACCTACCCAGCGCTCATTCGTTAAGCCGCAAGCGAGCCAGCCCGGTAATGCAGAACCGGGTGATTGTGTTCCCAAAAGGCCCAGGCAAAAACCTGGGCTTTTTGTTTTTCGCCGCGCTACTTCATGTCGATTTGCTGACGACACCACGTTCCAAAAGACGATTTCTCTATCGGACTGTTGACGTTGTTTGTAAGCGCGTGCTACTTAGCTCCCGCTTCTCGGGCTTGTAGCTCAACCGGTAGAGCAGCGGCCTTTTAAGCCGTTGGTCGTGGGTTCGAGTCCCACCGAGCCCACCGAGAGGAAAGCGCCGGAGCCGCAAGCCTTCACTGGCCTTGCGGGAACTCCGGCGGCAGGTTGCGCGGCCGTTGAGGCTGCTCGCCGCCTACCCCAGGCTGACTGAGGTGCCCTTGTGCCATCAGCAGCAGCACGATGCCTGCGACGCAGCAGAACGTGGCCCAGGCCAGCCCGAGCAGGTGTTTGTAGAGCGGCCGTTCGCGCAGACGCAGCACCAAGAGTCCTGCGCCCATCACCAGCAGGGCCACTCCGTTGACGATAAGAAACCAGCGCGGCATGAGGTTTGGAGCGCTCTGTTAGTCGCGGACCCGCCAGCGCGTCCCGGTGGGTGTGTCCATCACTTCCACGCCCAGCTCCCACAGAGACTGACGAAGCGCATCGCTCTTTGCGAAGTCCTTGGCCTGTCGCGCCTGCGCTCTTTCGGCCAGCTGCGATTCGATCTGCGCCGCATCAAGCCCGCGAACCTGAATCCGACGCAGGCGATGCTCCGCCAAAAACTCAGCTGGGGTCCGTGTGAGTAGCCCGAGCACCGCGCCAGCACGCTCCAGGTCAATCGACAGCCGCTGAAGCGTTCGTCGTCGCACATCCTTCGCAGGAGGAGGTGTCACTTTGCCGTCGAGAACTCGATTCGCCAACGCCAACGCGCCGCTCCACTCGGCCAGCGCCATCGGGGTATTGAAGTCATCGTCGAGCGCGGCAAACAAGCGCGCCAGCCAGCCGTCCGACTCGGGCAACACCACGCCGGGCGCTTCGGGCTTCTGACCTTGCAGGGCGTCGTCGAGTCGCTGCCTGGTCTGATATCCGTACTCGATGCGCTTCTCTGCTTCCTCCAGCCCGGGGAGCCGAAACGTTGCCGTCTCAGGCGGATCGTCGGGATTCATGTCCAGATCGAACGCCAGCGGGTTTCGATACTGCGTCGTCAGCAGCCACAGCCTCACCGCTTCCCCACCGTGCCGCTCGATGCAGTTTCGCGCCACGAACATGTGGTAGAGCTTGCGCATCGCCTCGTCGCTCTTGGCGATCTTGCTGCCCTCGGCGAGTAGCTTGTCGCCAAAGACCCAGCGAAAGCCGATGAAGCCGTTGTGCAGCCAGTAGCGCGCAAACGTCCCCGGCCCGTGCAGCCCTTGCGACTGAGCGCGCTCATTTTCGTGATGCGGAAAGCGCAGATCGATGCCACCGCCGTGGATGTCGAACGTTGACCCGAGATATTTCTCGGACATCGCCGAGCACTCGATGTGCCAGCCGGGACGGCCAGGGCCCCACGGTGACGGCCACGACGGCTCCTCGGGCTTGGCGGCTTTCCACAGCGCAAAGTCAGCCGGCTCACGCTTGCCGTCCTCAATTTCTTTGCGAGCGCCACAGAGCTGGTCTTCCCGAGGCAGCCTCGACAGCTCTCCATAGGCCGCAAACGCAGCCACCGCAAAGTAGACGCTTCCCGACGACTCATAGGCAATGCCGCGCGCGATCAGCTGCTCGATCTGGGCAATCATCTCGGGAATGTGCTCGGTCGCGAGCGGCTCGACATCAGGAGGCTGGCAGCCAAGCGACTGATAGTCCCGTCGATACTCGGCGGTCCAGCGCGCGGCAAAGCACTTGGGATCGTCGCCACACTCATTGGCCCGACTGATGATCTTGTCGTCGACATCCGTGACGTTGCGCACGAAGGTAACGCGATAACCCCGCGCGCGGAGGTGCCGAGCGACGACATCGAAGACGACCAGTGGCCGCGCATTGCCGACGTGAAACAGGTTGTAGACCGTCGGACCACAGACGTACATGCGGATCTCACCGGGGACCACCGGCACAAGCTCGACTTTGCGCTGTTGGAAGCTGTCGTGGACGAAGACCTTCGCCAGGCCACTGGAGCTCGCCGTGTCCGCAGCCGATTCCGCCGCCTTTTGCCCTAGTGAGTGCATGCCTGAACAATAATCGCGGCACCACGAGGCTGGCAACCTCTGTCGAGATCATTGACGGGTCGGACGAAAAACCACATACTTCCGGCAGCTTGGCGGCAGGACTGCCTGTCTGGCTCTGTTCACTCGGTCTTCGGACGATTCATTCGACTTCACTTCTAACCCAGATTGAGCAGAGGTAGCGGCAGCCTGTCCGAGCCATTTCCGACGAGCCGCGGCCACCTGGGACAAACACAAGCTTGGGCCTGATTCCTCACAGCAAAGTCGCGGAGATTCGCGACCGTACGGACATTGTTGCTGTCATCGGTGAACACGTTCAGCTTCGCCGCGCGGGAGTGAACTACCTCGGGCTCTGTCCGTTTCACCAAGAGAAGTCGCCGAGCTTCAACGTCAGTGCCACCAAGCAGTTTTTCTACTGCTTCGGCTGTCAGAAGTCCGGCGACGTGATCCGCTTCCTGATGGAGCGCGAGGGCCGCAGCTTCACCGATGTGGTTCGTGATCTGGCAGCGCGCGCGGGCGTCGATATTCCCGAGGATGAAGAAGAAGCGCGACCGGAGCGACGGGCCCAGCGACTGCAGCAAGAGAGCGAGCGGCTGCGACTGCTCAAGCTCAATGCCTTGGCGGCGCGCTACTACGAAGCCCAACTGGCGACGAGTGAGCGGGCGCTGCGCTACGTCGCGAGTCGTGGCATCGGGGACGACATCCGCAAGAGCTTTCGACTCGGCTATGCCCCGGACAGCTGGGATGGACTTCTGCAAGTGCTCCGGCAGCGCGGCGTGCCTCACGAGCTGGCGGAGCTAGGCGGACTGCTCATTCGTCGCGACGGTAGCACGGCGCTGCCCAAAGGTGCGCTCCCGACGCCGCAGACGCACTACGATCGCTTCCGCGACCGGCTGCTGTGTCCGCTGCTTCTGCCCAGCTCCGGCAAGCAAGCCGAGTGCGAAGTGATTGCCTTCAGTGGCCGAGTGTTACCGACGGAGACTCCGCGTCCTAACGAAGGTGCGAAGTACATCAACTCGCCGGAGACGCCGCTGTATCGCAAAGGTCAGAACCTGTACGGGCTGCATGCGGCCCGCGACGCCGTTCAGAAGCGCCATCAAGTCATCTTGGTGGAAGGCAACTTCGATGTGCTGTCGCTGCATCAGCGAGGCTTTGCCAACACACTGGCGCCGATGGGCACTGCTCTGACGGAAACGCAGGTGCGGCTGCTCGGGCGGCTGCTCGGTGAAGACGGTCATGTGGTGCTGATGCTCGACGGTGATAAGGCAGGGCGAGCAGCGACGCTGAAGGACATCTCGCTGATGATGCTGACGACGACGCAGCTGCACGATGTGGCGGCGCTGTCGCAGCGCGATATCGATGTCCGAGTCGCACGGCTGCCCGACGGAGAAGATCCCGATACGCTGGCCCAGCGTGACCCGGCGGCGCTCGAGCGAATTGTCGCCAAAGCGCAGCCGGCGATTGACTACGTGATCGACGAAGTACTCAGTACCAGCGAGCCCGACAGTCTGAACGCTCGCGCCAAGGTGATTGCGCGCATCACGCCGCTGTTGGCAGCGCTGCGCAACGAGACGCTGCGCGAGCTGTATGTGGGACGACTGGCCTCGGCGCTGAACGTCGAAGCGAACGTTTTGTGGCGCCAAGTCGAACAAGCGCCCGATCGGGTGGCCGCAAGCCAGACCGATGGTCATCCAACGGGAGAACTGCCACGTCGCGATGACCGAGCTCAGCGTCGGCCAGTGCTGGCGCGAGAGACACCCACTCGCAGCGAAGCGCCACCGCTCGATGGCGGACTGCGCAACTTGCTGGGACTTTTGGCAGATCATCCCGTGCTGTTGGACCGGCTGAGCGACGACACAATCGGCGCAATCAGTCACCCTGCCCTGGGCGAGCTTTTGCGAGAGGCGCGCGACCTATGCCATAGTGGCGAGATTGTTTCCGTCGAAACCCTCGTCAATCTGTGCCCGGTCGAGCTACGCGCTTCCGTCGCTGCGGCGATGCTTTCCGGTCGCTTTGCGGCTGCCGAACATCCCGACGAGCAGCTCGCACGCATGTCCGCCGAGCTGCGTGCTCAAGCGATCGTCCGCGAGGTCAACGACCTGCAGCGCTCGCTCCAGCGTATCAGCCGGACCGATGAGCAAGAAAACAGACTTCAGCTTCTTTCGCGCATACAAGATCTCACCAAGTTACGCGCGTCCCTCTTACAAAATAGCCACCCGGGACAGCCGGCCGTGGCTGGTACCGCCCAAGGAGATACCCCGCGATGAATCGTGACAACGCCGAGCGCCGCAAGCAGCAGCTCATTACGATGGGCAAGGCCAAGGGGTACTTGACCTACGACGAAGTGAACGACCACATGCCGGACGACGTGGTGTCGTCGGATCAGATCGATGACTGGCTGTCGTCGCTCGGAGACGAGGGCATCGAGGTCGTCGACTCTGCGGCCAGCGTCAAAGTCCGCTCGAACACCGCTCCCAAGGTTCCTGAGCTCATCGAGGATGATGAGAAAAAGGAAGAGGAAGAGGAAGAAGAGTTCGACGGAGGCTATAGCAAGACCAACGACCCGGTGCGCATGTACCTGCGCAAGATGGGCTCGGTGTCGCTGCTCACCCGCGAAGGCGAAGTCGAGATCGCCAAGCGCATCGAAGAAGGCGAGCGGCGCGTCCTGCAGGTCGTGCTGAACTCGTCGATTGCCGTCGAAGAGATCCTCGACCTGGGCGAGCGGCTCAAGAAGCAAAAGATCCGCGTCAAGGATGTCGTCCGTGATCTCGATGAAGAGGACGCCGACTTCGACGAGGAATGGCACACCGAGCGCGTCATCAAGATCATCGACAAGGTGCGCCGGCTTCAGCGCGAAAACGAAAAGATCGTCGAAGAGCTGGAGACACCGACCTCGCCTTCGGGAGCCGCCTCAGCGACGCCAACGCCCGCGCCGCCACCGAGCAAGGCCGCCGAAGCCAAGCGCAAGAAGCTCCGCGACAAGATCGAATCGAACAAGCAAGAGATGTTCGAGCTTCTGTCAGAGCTGCGCATCAACAAGAAGGTCATCGACCGCATCGTCCAGAAGCTCAAGAGCCTGGTGCTGCGAATCGAGAAGGGCGAGGCAGAGCTAGAAGAGTTCGAGCGCCGCGTCGGAATGCCGCAAAGAGAGCTGCAAAAGACGCTCAAGGAGATGAAGACCAACGCCACCAAGGCGAAGGCCATCACCAAGAAGCTCGGCGTCACGGCGGAAGAGCTGGAGAGCGCCGCGCTCGGCATGATCGAGGCCAAAAAGCGGATCAAAAAGATCGAGGAAGAGGCCAAGCTCTCCGTCGACGATCTGCGCGCCACCTACAAAGAGATTCACGAAGGCGAGCGGATGGCCGAAAAAGCCAAGGCCGAGCTCGTCGAGGCGAACCTGCGACTGGTGGTCAGCATCGCCAAAAAGTACACCAACCGAGGCCTACAGTTTCTCGACCTGATTCAGGAAGGGAACATTGGCCTCATGAAGGCCGTCGACAAGTTCGAGTACAAGCGCGGCTACAAGTTCTCGACGTACGCGACGTGGTGGATTCGGCAGGCGATCACCCGTGCGATTGCCGATCAGGCGCGCACCATTCGCATCCCCGTCCACATGATCGAGACGATCAACAAGCTCATCCGCACCAGTCGCTACTTGGTGCAAGAGCTGGGGCGCGAGCCAACGCCCGAAGAGATCGCCGAGAAGATGGAGCTGCCGCTCGACAAGGTGCGCAAGGTCCTCAAGATCGCCAAAGAGCCGATCTCGCTCGAGACGCCGATTGGTGAGGAGGAAGACAGCCACCTGGGCGACTTCATCGAGGACAAGGGCGTGATTTCTCCGTCGGACGCCGTGATCTCGATGAACCTCGCCGAGCAGACCCGCAAGGTGCTGGCGACGCTGACCCCGCGCGAAGAAAAAGTGCTGCGGATGCGCTTCGGAATTGGCGAGCGCTCGGACCACACCCTCGAAGAAGTCGGCCAAGACTTCGAGGTCACCCGCGAGCGAATCCGTCAGATCGAAGCCAAGGCGCTGCGCAAGCTGCGTCACCCGAGCCGCAGCAAGCGACTCAAGAGCTTCGTCGAAAACTAGCCGCCTACCGACCGACCAGGAAGTACCACGCGACGGTGGCTGCCGTTCCACCAAGCATGGTCGCCAGGGCGTTGACCGTGTCGTTGTCGATGCCGGCAATGCCTTCGGTGACCAGCGTGGCGCCACCGCAGACATGACGAGACTGCTCGGTCGCTTCCCCACACCGCACACACTGCCGTTTTTCTTGCAGCGTCGCGCCCAGCACCGAGTCCATCCAGCCACCAAAGATCCCCCCCAGCAGCACCAGCAGCGTCCGCAAAAGCGAGCCCTGCCCCGGCTGTAGCCACGTCAACAGCGCAATAAACAGCGCTCCAGCGACCATTCCCACCGTGCCAATCGCCGAGATCGCCCCCGAGGTCCCCGCCGGCACTTCCTGCAGCGTCAAGATGTGGCGCGGTGGCGACTTCGACAAAAGGCCCAGCTCGGTCGCCCAGGTATCCGCGTTGGCAGCCGCCAGGCTCGCCAGTCCACCGACGAGATACATCGACCGCCCAGTCAGCGCATAGAGACAGCAAAACAGCGCCGCCGGACCGCCATTGGCCAACACCTGCAGGCCGTCCCGCGAGTCACCTTTTTCGATGATCGACGCAGAGGGCTCCGCAGACTCGGCCCGCTCGCCGCGACGCAGCTTGCCCAAGGCCGTGCTGCTTAGAAAAAACGCCACCAGCGCCACCCCAGCAATGCCGTCCCCAAACCCAAAGACCAGCGTCCCCACCACCACCGCCCACAGCGCTCCCGTCTCCGTCAGGGCTCCGCGCCGATGGGCTCCGTACGCAATGTAGAGCGAGATCAAAAAACCGATGAGCAGCATGCGAGGCCATTATCACACCACCTGTCGCTGCCACGCCGACCGATTTACATCTGCAGATAGCTGAGCGCGACGAGCGGGCCGGTGTTGCCGTCGTGCGTACGGACCAAGACCACGCCCTCGCCGCTCGCCAGCGGGAGCAGCTCGTGATCACTGTGGGCCGGCCCAGCCCCGAGGAGCAAGCGCTGCGGCAGGCCACTGTCCCGCTTGCCTGGATCGAGCGAAAGGCCAATCCCGATAAGCTCGGTCTTCTGCAACTCACCCCGCTCGGCCACGACCAGCTGCAGGCGCTTCGCCGTCACCGCCGCCCGCAGCCGCTGCACCGATCCCTCGAAGGCAAAGCGCTTCTCGAGCCGCCAGCCCATCGACTGCCGATCCATGCCAATCACCCGCCCCGCCGCCCCATCGACCACCAGCAGTAGCTCGCCGGAAACCAGCAGCTCCCGTGTCTCCGCGTCTCCTCCCGGTGGCGGCACCGACCCAATCACCGCCAGACCCTGGGGCGGCACCCGCAGCACCTGTCGCGCTTGCAGCAGATAGTCCGAGTCCCCGTGATGAAGGAACAGCTCGACCGCACCCGCACCCTCAACCGTGCGCGCCGCCCGCACCGCCAGCGCCGCATCGAGCCGCAGCACCATCGCTTGATCCTCGACGGCACAGCGCACCAGCACAAACACCTGCTGGCCATCGCTCTGGAGCAGTGCTCGCTCGCGCAGGGTACACGGACCGGGCAGCGTCACCGTCTGCTGCGTCGCGGTCTTGGCGTCCCGATCGTAGACCAGCAGCGGCAGCTCCCGCTCGGTCTTGGCGGGCGAGCCCGGCAGCGGCGCTTCGATGATTCGCCCATCGACAAAGGTCAGCTCTCCGGCACGCGGCACAAAGCCTGTGGGACTGCGCTGCTCGGTGGTGCCCAGCGGACGAAACACCGCCGGCAGACCGG
The DNA here is from genome assembly GCA_016794465.1 of Myxococcales bacterium. Lineage (GTDB taxonomy): Bacteria > Myxococcota_A > Polyangia > Palsa-1104 > JAEUJZ01 > JAEUKA01. The sequence continues at coordinate 92,763 of JAEUKA010000043.1, forward strand.
GCCGCTCACTTGCCCACAAGACATAGTGAGGATCGCTGCCAGCCGCCGGAAACACCCGCAGCCGCGACGGAGCATAGTGAACCACGACCTGCTCGGGAGACGCTTCCTGCGGCGTCGGCAGCCGCGCAGGCGGAGCCGCCTTCTGACAGGCAGCAAGCAACAGCAACGCGGCAAAACAGGGAAGGTAGCGCATCAGTGAAGGTGGCTTGGGCTCGGACGGCCATGCAGCGGCGGCAGGTGAGTGTCTAACAGGCGCAGCCGCTCGACGGCAAGCTGTAATCGCTCGCTGTCGCCATGACGCAGGTAGATGTTGCGCAGGTTGCCGAGCATGCGGGCAATCACAGTGTGCTTTCCGACCGGCTCGATGTCGCTTTTTTGAATCGGTCGCTGTTTGCCAGTCGCCCGCTGCATCAGCGCATGGAGGTCGGCGTGCTCGAGCAGCTCTCCAGTGGTCGGATCGAACAGCAGCGGCGGCGTTCCCTTCGGGCTCTCGCCCCGCAGCAGGAAGTGCCCGGGAAACGACACGCCCCACAGCGGCACGCCACAGCGCCGGGCGACCTCCAGGGCCACCACTGACAGCAAGATCGGCAGCCCGTGCTTCTCATCTAGGACGAAGTTGAGGAAGCTCGCTTGCGGATCGTCGTAGTCGCCGCGCGCGCAGGTAAAGCCCTCTTCACACAGCAGGTCAACAAGCTGCTGCGCCCGCTCCCCAGGCTCCGCCGAGGCCGGAATGTCCGGCAGAAGACGCGCCGCCAGCTCATCCAGCCGTTCCTGGTAGTGCGCGATGTCGAGGTCTGGATACTCCGGCTCTGCCAAGACCAGCGCCGCCTGCCCCAGGTCCAGCTCTGCGTCGGGCCGGCACACGACGTGGGAAAACAGCAGCAGCCGCAGATCGTTTGCGAGGATCACAAGCGGGCGCGGGCCGAGGGCCCTTCCGTCTGCCGGTAGTTGGTGAGGACCGATGGAACCACCACCATCTCGCGGTGACGCTCGATGACATCACCGGCATCGTTGCTGACCTCGACGTGGGATAGCACGATGGTGAGGACTTCGCCTTCAGCGGGACGGACGGTGGCGACATACCCGGTGATGTGACAGCCGTTCTCGTAGTCAAACGTGACCCGGTGGCTGACCAGATCGCGGAGGTGCTTGCTCAGTGACATGTCGCCCTTATACCACGGCCAACTCTCCAAGTTGAAGCCCGCCGGTTCCACTTGCCGCACGATGCCTGTACCTTTGTGAGTGGAACGAAGCCTATCCGCATGAAGGAGCATGGGTAGCATGTCCGAGGCTGCTTTGAAGGTTCGCTGGCCGTGGGTCGTCGTCGCCGTCATCGGCCTGTGTGGAGCGCTGGTGCTGCCGGTACTGTCGCTGAAGCAGGAAGCCAGGCCCACGCAGACCCTGCCGAGTGGGCGTCCCGACCCGCAGGTCCGGCTCCAACCGACGCCGCAGACGAAGTCGAAAGAGGGCGGAGGGAATGCCGGCGCCAAGGCGGGACATGGGCATGGCCGTCTGGCTCCCGAAGCGCTAGGCCCAGTTGCCGCAGGTCCGCCCGGTCCGCCCGATCCCAACGCGAGCAACGAAGGGGCTGCCGATGATCGCGCGACCCGTAGCCGTCCGGCGATCACTCCCGAGGAGATCAAGCAGCAGCTGCCGGGTCGCTTCGCCCTGTCCGCGCCCCTGCAGATGCAGGTTGGCCGCAGCGAGCACGTCACCCTGGTGGCGGGGATCGAGCAGCTGCGGTCGATGGTCGTGCAAGAGCTTCAGGCAGTGACCGGCAAAGACGACGCCGAGCGGATCACGACCAAGGATCTGCCGCTGTCCAAGCTGCTGCGGATCGAGCTGCGGGCCGACAGCGATGCCGACTTCGAGATCAAAGCGTTCACCCCGTCCGATCAGCGCCTGTCCAACCAGCAAGCGACGACCTGGGAGTGGTCGGTGACGCCGAAGCTCGATGGCAGCCGCAACCTAACCGTGATCATCAGCAATCTGGTCGATGGTCAGGGGCAACCGATTGCGGTGACGATTGCCCGGCGGACGGTCCAGGTGACGCTGTCGTGGCCGCAGCGGATTCGCGAAGTCTCGGGGGCGGCGTCCTCGGCGGCCAGTGCCCTGGCGGGGCTGATTGGGACGTGGATGGGGCTGCTCAAGCCGTATCTTGCACGCCGCCGGGAGTCCGAAGGCAAAGCCGCAAGCGGAAAGCCCGATGCAGCCGGCGACAGTCCCCCGCCCGGTGACGCCAAACCCCCCGCCCAGCCCCCCAAGCAACCCGCCAGCTGAGGTCCGGGGACATCGGCGGCTCGGTTTCATCCGGTTCTTTGATGTCCGGGGACATCGGCGGCTCGGTTTCAACCCGTCTTTGGATGTCCTGGGACATCTGGTAGTTCGGTTTCATCCGGTCTTTGGATGTCCGGGGACATCTTCGGCCCGGTTTCATCCGATTCTTTGATGTCCGGGGACATCGGCGGGCTGGTTTTGGCCTTTCAGCAGGCTGCCAGCTGGCGGAGCTTTTCGGTGGTGGGGCGCAGTCGCCCGGTCTGGAGAAAGAACTGGACGGTGTCGCGCAGAGAGTCTCGCAGCGGACGAATGGTGTAGCCGAGCTCGGCCTTGGCCTTGTCCGATGACACCCAGGTACACATGTGGCCGGCCTTGGCGAGCTGTCGCGACAGGCTGGCATGTTGCTTCCGCAGCCGCGCCACGAGCTCCAGCACTCCCGCGACGGAGTAGGCCAGCGGATAGGGCACCTTCGGCGGCGGCGCCACCCCGGTCAGCTCTTCAATCGTCGCCAGCAGCTCGGTCAGCGTCACGTTGTTGCCGCCCAAAATGTAGGTCTGCCCCGGTCGCCCTCGGTCGAGCGCCGCCACGTGCGCCGCCGCCATCTCGCGGACATCGCCAAAGCTGGGCCGACCTTCGACATAGACCGGCATCTTGCGGCGGACAAAGGCCAGGATTGTCGACGTGCTCGACTGAAGGACATCGCCCGGCCCTAGCACCACCACCGGACGCAGGATCGTAAGCGGCAGTCCCCGCTCGGCCACCTTCAGCGCCTCCCGCTCGCCGTGGAGCTTGCTGCGGCTGTAGTCGAGTCCGATGTCGTCGGCGTTGGTCGGGGTGTCCTCGGTCGCCACCCGCTCGGTCGCACTGCCGCCCATCGCCGCCACCGACGAGGTCAGCACCGCCCGCTCGACCTTCGCCGCCAGCGCCGCCGCCATCACGATCCCCGAGCCGGTCGCGTTCACCCGATACATGTACTCCGGGTTGTCGGGATTGAAGTGCGGAATGCCGGCGGTATGAATCACCGCCTGACAGCCTGCCAGCCCCGCCCGCACCGAGTCGGCATCGAGCACATCGCCGTAGGCCGTATCGACCTTGTCGCCCAGCAGCTCACTCAGGTTGTCGAGCTTGCTGCTCTTGCGGACCAGCACCCGCGCCGAGTGCCCCGACTCGACCAGCTTGCGCACCACCCACGAGCCCAAAAATCCCGTCGCACCCGTGACAAATACCTTCATGGCGGTCTAGTTCTCGTTCTCGAAGTTGACGGTGTAGCGCTCGATCACAAACGCCACCGGCTTGCCGTCCTTGCCCATCGCGGGCTTGAACCGGCAGCGCGGGTCGAAGCGCAGAAAGCCAATCGCGAGGCTGTCGACCTCGGGGCTCAGACCCTTGATCTTCTTGATCGCTCGAACCTTGCCCCGCTCGTCCAGCTCGATGCGCAGGATCACCTTGCCTTCCAGTCCCTGGGCGTGCGTCTCGGAGCGCGACCACTTGTCTTTCATGCTCGGTCCGCACTCGTCCGACTCGGACTCCGGCAGCTTGGCGAGGTTTTCTTCGGCCACCGGACGATACTCGGCCCCACCCGGCGCACTCGAGGGCGGCAGCGGCGGAATCTCGGTCACCTTGGGCCGCTTGCCCGGGTCGGCCATGGTCGTGTTTCCGACTGCCACCGAGATGCCCTGCCCACCGGTCTGACTGGCGTCGATCCCAAAGATCGGCTTCGGCGGCTCTTTGGGCGGCTCGGCGAGCGGCGGCGTCGAAGGCTTCGGAGCTTCCGCCGGCTTCGGCTGGCGCTTGGTGATCTTCTTCGGCGGCTCCGGCGGCGGCGGTTCCGGCGGCTTCGGAGGCTCGGGCTTCGTCTCGGGCGGCGGGGGCGGCGGCGGCTCCTTCTTCTTGCGGAACTCGACCTCGACCACCGTCGGCCCAATCTTGTCCGGGGGCTTGGCGACGTACAAATACAGCAGCACTCCGCCGTGCAGCAGCGCCGCCAGCAGCATGCCAATGCCGTCGAACTTGGTGACGATGCCGGTCACGAACCGTCTGTCGCCATTGCGAACTTGGTGACGCCCAAGGTCTTGACCAAGTCGACAATGTGCATGACATCCCCGTAGGCGATGCCTTTGTCACCGGCAATCACCGCCTGGATGTCTTTGTTTTTGCCCACCAGATCCGTGATCAGGACCCGCGCCTTGGCCTCGTCGACCTTCTCGCCATTGAGAAACAAGTCGAAGCCGCCTTCGCCGCTGGGTCGCTTGGTCAGGGTCAGGGACAGCGTCGTCTTTTGCGTCTCGTCACCACTGGCCGCCTTGGGCAGCTCGACCTTGATCGACGGATTGTTCGCAATCATCGGCGCCGCCACCATCATGATGATGAGCAGCACCAGGGTAATATCGACGAGAGGCGTGACGTTGATGTCAGCGATCATCCCGCCGCCATCGTCATCCCCCCCCGACATCGTGCCGCCGGCCATTAGCTTGCCTCCGCAGCCTTGGGCTTGGACTTCGGCTCCGGCTCGCCAACGGGATGCGTACTCTCGGCCCGCAGCGCCGCCAAGATCACCTGCGACACCGCATCGCAGTGCGAGGAAATCGCCCGCACCCGCCGGTTGTAGAAGTTGAAGAACACAACCGCTGGGATGGCGACCAGGAGTCCGACTGCGGTAGCGACCAAGGCCTCGGAGATACCGGCCATAACAATCGCGATGCCGCCCGACTGATTGGCCGCCAGGTCGCGGAAGGCCTTGATGATGCCGAGGACGGTGCCAAACAGACCGATAAACGGTGCGTTGCTGCCCAGCGTTCCCAGAAAGGCCAGGTTGCGCTCGAGCCGCAGCTTGATCCGCGCTCGGCAGCCCAGCATCGCTGCTTCGGCGGCATCAGCGCCTCGCTCGGCTTCCAAGAGTCCGGCCCGCGCCACTTCCGCTTCGAGGCCCTTGTCGGCATCGGCGCGCTTGCGGGCTTCGACAAACTTGTGGTCGAGCAGGAGCTTGCGAAGATCATCAGCCAGCGACGCAAAGTCCGCGCGCAGACTGAAGTAGTACAGACCGCGCTCGATCGCGATCGCAACGCTGACCACCGATAGGAAGATCAGCAACCACAGCACCCACTCGGCGCCTATCAGGGTAAAGGCGAGAAGTTTCTGTGTCAGGTTCATCGGACTCGGTGCTCTCCAGGTGCGCTAGCGATGGGTAAGATGCCTTGGACTTGACGCAGGCGGCAAGCGAGCGGGCTTGACGGTGTACGGCGCGGCATAACGACCGTTTTGCAAGCGTCTTGCAAAAATCTTGGTGGGGAGTGTAGCGGTGTGCCGCGTCCGCTCGCAACCGTAAGTTCGCCCTGGGCCTCGGGTTTTCCGTACAAATGACCCATGCGTACCCAAGTTCTCAGGCCCGCGCTGCGGTTCACAAGCTGGCTAGAGCAGTATCTGCCCGACGCATTCTTGTTTGCGCTGCTGGCGACGGTGTTGTCGCTGCTGCTTGGCTCGCTGTGGGCGAGGGCCGAGTGGGGGCCGATGCTCGACGGCTGGGGCAAGGGCTTCTTCTCGCTGCTGGGGTTTACGCTGCAGATGGCGCTGATCATCATCCTCGGGCATGTCGTCGCCAGTGCCGATGCGGTGGCGCGGCTGCTCGGGTGGCTGGGTGGCCTGTGTCGGACGGCGCGGGGAGCGGTCGCACAGGTGGCGCTGCTGGCGATGCTGTCGTCATGGCTCAACTGGGGCTTTTCGCTGGTGTTCTCGGCGATGCTGGCACGGGCGGTGGCGCGGCGCTTTGCCGAGCGAGGCCAGAAAGTCGACTACCGAGCGCTCGCGGCGGCCAGCTTTCTCGGTCTGGGCAGCATCTGGGCGCAGGGGCTGTCCGGCTCGGCGGCGCTGCAGATGGCGACGCCGGGTGCGCTGCCACCGGGGCTGCATGGGCACGGGATTCCGCTGTCGCAGACAATCTTTCTGTGGCAGTCGCTGCTGTCGGTGGTCATCGAGGTACTGGTGGTGACGCTGCTGATGTGGCTGATTGCCCCGAGTGAAGCCACCGCCGTCACCGCCGCTGACCTGGGCTGCTCGCTCGATCCGCCTACGTCCACGAACCCCCCTGCCAGCGAGCCGCCGCTGCCCCTGCGTCCCGGCGAGCGACCCGAGCACTCGCCCTGGTTGAGCGCTGCGTTTGTGCTGCTGGCGCTCGGTTTTCTGTGGCGATCGCTGCGGCAAGCGCCGTCGGTGTTAGAGGCAGTGAACCTGAACACGATCAACCTGTTTCTGCTAGCGCTGGGAACGGCGCTGCATCGCACCCCGGCACGGCTGCAGCGAGCGTTTGCGGCTGCGACCCCGGCGGTGTGGGGCGTGATCCTGCAGTTTCCGTTCTACGGAGGCATCGCCGGCATCCTCGCCAGCTCTGGACTCAATGCCCGCATCGCCGATCTGTTCGTGGGCGCCGCCAGTCAAGCGACCTTGCCGCCGCTCGTGGCCGCGTACTCGGCGCTGCTGGGGGTGCTGGTGCCCTCGGGAGGCTCGAAGTGGCTAATCGAAGCGCCGTACGTGCTTGCCGCCGCCGAGCGACTCCACGTCCACGCCGGCTGGATGGTCGCGGTCTACGACCTCGGCGAGGCGCTGGCCAACCTGATCCAGCCGTTTTGGATGCTGCCTGTCCTCGGCCTGCTCGGACTCAAAGCGCGCGACGTGATGCGCTACACCATCCTGGTCTTCTTCGTCCTCACCCCACTCGTCCTCGCCTCGACCTACGCCCTCGGCCTCACCCTCAGGCCGTAGCGCCGGCCCAACCTGGCGCTTTTGGCTACTGGGAGTAGACCTGCACGCACTTTCAAGTCCGCGCGGACCTTCTCGAGAAGGCCTGCACAGACTTCAAAGTTCGCGCGGACCTTCTCGAGAAGGCCTGCACAGACTTCAAAGCTCGCGCGGGGCCTTTCGATAGGCTTGCTGGGGTGACTTGGCGCGCACGGCGGGGCGGCCTGGATGGTAAGGTGCGCGGGTGGACAGCTTGCAACGTGATGGTCGCTCGCCAAGTGATGGTCGCTCGCTTCTCGCCGATGACCCGCCGTGGCTGGAGGCGTTTGTAGCGCAGCTCGGACCGGCGCTGTTTTCAACCCAGCCCGAGGACCTTGTGGCCTATCGGCGCGACATGTGGGCGCGAGGGCTGATTCAGGTGGCGGCGGGACAGCCAGCGGGGACGCTGCCGGCAGCGGTGGTGTGGCCGCGATCGACTGCGGACTTGGTGCAGATCGTGAAGCTGGCCGAGCAGCATGGGGTCGCGCTGACTCCGTTTGGGGCGGGCTCGGGGGTGACGGGGGGAGCGACGCCGTCGGCGGGCAGCTTGGTCGTGGATCTGAAGCGGCTGCGCACGCTGACGGTGGACCGGGACACGCTGACGGTACGCTGCGGGGCGGGCTGGAACGGCTGGCACATCGAGGAGGCGCTCGGTCGGCATGGGCTGTCAATCGGGCACTTCCCGTCGTCGATCATGTGTTCGACGGTGGGCGGCTGGCTGGCGACGCGCGGGGCCGGTCAGCTGTCGACCAAGTACGGCAAGATCGAGGACATGGTGTCGGCGCTGACGGTGGTAACCGGGCGGGGCGAGCGGCTCGACCTCGATGGTGCACACGAAGGCCCCGACTGGGTGCAGCTGCTGACCGGCAGTGAGGGGCGGCTGGGCCTGATCAGTGAGGCGACGCTATCGGTGATGCCGGTGCCGGGGAAGCGGCTGCTGCGCGGCTACTGGTTTCCCGATGTGGCGGCGGGGACGGGGGCGATTCGCCACATCCTCCAGCGAGGGCTCAGGCCGGCGGTGGTGCGGCTGTATGACGAGCTGGACACGCTGCTGGCGGGGACGGGGCGACATCCGCCGAGCCTCAACCAGCCGCTGCTGTCGAACCTGTCGGGGACGGCGGGGCGACTGCTTCAGCAGCTGTCGGGGCTGATCGGCAAGTTCGAGGTGGGGCGCTCACGGCAGCAGCTGGAGCTGGGCGAGCTGCTGGCGCTGCTGCGTCCTGACGCCGAGAAGGCCAAGCATCGCCTGGAGCGGTGGTTTTTGCAGGCGGCGCTCGGCAAGACCGAGCCGGTGGGTCAGCTTATCGACTCGCTTTTGGCCCGGCTGCACATCGGCTGTTTGCTGATCATCGGCTGCGAGGGTGAGCCGGCGACCACGGCGATGGAAGAGCAGCTGATTCGCGAGGAGCTGGGGCGGCTCGGCGGGCGGGACCTGGGTCCAGAGCCGGGCGAGCACTGGCTGCGCCATCGCTACGATGTGAGCTTCAAGTGGCCAAGGGTGTTTGCGGCGGGCGCGATGGCCGACACGATGGAGTTTGCGGCGACCTGGGACCGACTGCCGGCGCTGTATCAGAAGGTGCGGACGGCGACGCTGCCGCAGGCGCTGGTGATGGCGCACTTTAGCCACGCCTATCCCGACGGCTGCTCGATTTACTTTACGTTCATGACGCGGTCGCTGGCGGGGGGAAGCAGTCCCGAGGAGCGGGCGGACCCGGACCTGCTGGCGGCGCGGCAAAAAGACGATCAGCGTCGCTACGATGAGATCTGGCAGGGGGCGATTGCAGCGGCGCTGGCGGCGGGCGCGACGATTGGCCATCACCATGGCGTGGGGCGGCTGCGGGCGCCGTTCCTGGGGGATGAGCAAGGGCACGGGCTGCCGATCTTGCGGACGCTGTCGGCGGTGTGTGATCCGGCACGGATCTTCAGTCCGGGGCGGCTGTTTCTGGAAGAGCGCTCGCCCCCGAGCCCGTCCAAGCTGGCCAGCCAGCCGGTCGCGCCGCCGCCGAAGGGCGTCCAGGTGAACGCTACCTCGCTGCTGGTGACGGCGTCGGCGGACCTTACGCTGGGTCAGATTGAACAGCAGCTGCGTCAGCAAGACCTGTCGCTCGGGGGGCTGCCGCCATCGGCCTATGGTCGAACGCTGGGCGAGGCGCTGCACAAGCCGCTGCCGCTGGAAGCCTGCGTGTCATCGGGGCGACTGCATGATCGGCGGGTTCAGCTGCTGGTACGGCTGGACAGTGGTCGGCAGGTCGCGATTCCGCCGCAGCCGGCGCCGCGCCGATCGACAGGGCCGGATCTGGGGCAGGTGTTTGTCGGGTCGCTCGCCGGGGAAGGCAGCCGGATCATCGCGGCGACGCTGCGGGTCGAGCGCTATCTGCCAGTGCGTCCATGTCTGACGCTGCGCTTTGACGAGACGCGGGCGGCCCTGCGAGCGCTGTATCAAGTTCGGCGCTGGCATGGCGGCTGCGGGGTTCACTCGGTGGTGCTGTTTTCGCGGCCACTTGTCGAGTCCCTGTTGCCTCACAGCCAGCTTCCTCCTGGTCGGCTGCTGCTGCTGCTCGAAGGGGGGGGGCCGCTGGCCTTGGCGCAAGAATCGCTGCGTGAGCTGTCACATCGTCTGGGGGCTGGCGAGGCCTTTGCGCCGATCCCGGCGCTACGCGAGCTGTGGACGGACTCGGTCGAGGCGCTGACGACGCGCTGGCAGGCACTCGGACCGCTCTATCAGCAGCACCTTCCGCCTGGGACGCTGGAAACGCCCGGGACGCCGGAAACCATCGAGGAACAGCTGGTGCGAATGGAAGGCTTGCCTGAGCGGTTTCTGATCGGCGGGATTCACCGGCACGGCCTGGCGCTGGCCAGCCCCGATGCGCTTGCAGTGCAGCCACCTGTCGCCCTGCCCTTTTTGCCCGAGCTGTCGGCAGCACTACAGCTGTCGCTTGCGGAGTAGCTCATGCCCGATCTTGCCACCTCGCTGACGCTGTGTTCGCTGTGCCCGAAGCTGTGCAGCCACGTCTGTCCGGTCTATCGCGCCTCCGCCCGGGAGACGCTGACGCCGCAAGCGAAGATGTCCAGCCTGCTCGCGCTGCGCCGCACCGAGTCCGCTGAGCCTGAGCCCTCGACCGCGCTGCCGCTGTACGGCTGTACCGGCTGTGGAGCCTGCGCAACGGCCTGTCTGCACAAGGTCGAGCCGAGTCAGCATCTGGTCCGAGGCCGTGCCAACGCCGAGCGGGCCGATATCGGTCATCCCGCGCTGGCTGACCTGCCCGAGAGGCAGTTTCAGCGTGCCCAGGAGGCCTCGCGCGCGATCTTGCGGGACCCGCTGCTGTCGACACGCCTCGCCCGGGCGGGAGAGGTCGGCCTGCTGCCATCGTGCCTACCACGTCGCCAGCGCGGGGATGGGCCGGTGGAGGAGGCGCACAAGCTGCTGACGGTGCTCGATCGCCTGCGCGCCCACCGCAGCGACCTGCCCGAGTATGGGCTGCTGACCGTGGGCAGTGCCGGCTACGCGCTCTATGCCGCTGGTCTGGACGAGTCGTTTCGGCTCTATGCGGAGTCGCTGGCCCACAAGGTCGCGGACCTGGCGATGCTGGTGACCACCTGCTCGGCGTGTACGTATCTGCTGAAGGTGGTGTATCCGCAGCACGGTGTCCCGCTTGTCCCCAAAGTGCTGCACCTGTCCGAGTTTTTGCTGCCCTTTGCCAGTGCGCTGCCGATCACGCGGCGGGTGCAGCGGGTGACCTATCACTCGCCATGTCACCTGTCGCGTCGGCTCAAGCTGGATGCGCCCCGTCAGCTTTTGCAGCGCTTGGCGGTCGAAGTCGAGGAGCTGTCCCCAAGTGGTGACGAAGCGCTGTGCTGTGGGGCCGGTGGGCTTCTGCCCCAGACCGATCCCGACTTGGCCACCGCCATGGCCCAAGAAGCCATGGCCACCGCCCATCCAGCCGTGCCCGTGGTAAGTGGCTGTCCCACCTGCAGCTACCACCTCACCAAGAGCGGCCACTCGGCGGACGACCTGCTCGACCTGCTCGCTTCCGCCACCGCCACGTAAACGTCGCTTCCAGCGATAACTGCCCCAAGAAGTTGTGATTTTTCCTGTCCTTTCATGGATCTGTGTGTGGCCCATTGCATAAAAACCGTGTTACGCTTGCCGGGATTCTTTCCCTAAGAAGCGTGATCGGTTGATCCATGGCCCTTGCATCCACACCTACGTCGCAGACCGGTCCCGAGCAGGCCCCGACGGCACGCATCGGAATGGTCCTCTCTGGCACCTATCGTCTCGACGCCTTTTTGGGCCAAGGCATGACCGGCCTGACCTACAACGCCTGGCATCTGCGGCAGAAACAGCCGTTTGCGCTGAAGCTGTTGCACAAAGAGCTGGCGCCGAGCCACGATCGAGTGTCGAAGCTGCGGCAAGACCTGCGGGCGCTGAGCGGGCTGCGACGGTTTGGCTTTCTGCCGGTTGATCTGAGCTTTGCGCCGGACGGCTCACCGTTTATGGCAGCCGAGCTTCTCGTTGGAGAGACGCTGCGGGTGCGGTTACAGCGCGGACCTTTGCCGGTGCTGGCGGCGGGCATTGTGACGGCGGCTCTGGCGCGTGCGCTGGCGGAAGCCCACAAGCAAAACGTCGTCCACGGTGATCTGCGACCGGAAAACGTAATTCTCCCGACGGAAGCGGGGCGCGAGGTTGAGGCCGGACAGCCGGTGCTACTCGACGCGGCGCTGCACCACCTGCGCAAGCGGGCGATTGGGCTGGATGAGTCGCTACCGCTCGGCAAGCTGGCCTATCTGGCGCCTGAGCAGGCCAGTGGTGAGCAGCAGAGCGCCGACAATGGTGGCGACATCTTTGCTCTCGGCGCGATCTTGTATGAGTGCCTGACCGGCAAGCAAGCGTTCGGCGGCCCGGAGCTGGAGGTGATCCTGGAGCGGCTGTCGTCGCCACCACCGTCTCTGCAGCTGCCGCGTGAGCTGGGGGCGCCGCCGGGCCTGTCGGAAGCGCTCGACGGGGTGATTCGTCGCGCCTGCACTCGCGATCCGTCCGAGCGGTTCGAGTCGATGAGCGAGCTGTTGACAGCGCTCGGGCAAGCGTTCGAGAAGTCAGGGCTGCCGCTGCCACCACCGGACGAGCGCGTGCCGATCGATACCTTGCTGTCGCAGAACAAGGCGCTGCGCAAGCGAACGGTGGCGGTGAAGCGGATTGCGCCGCTGCCGAGTGCGCCGAGCGATGACGACGACGATGTCAGTGATCCCTCGCGGGTGCTGACTGCGGCGATGATGCCGTCGGCGGACTCGGGTCCCGAGCCGGCGGAGTCGGCGCAGTCGAAGCCAACCGGCAAGCGCAACACCGCCAAGCAGCGAATCATTCGGCGCACGGTGCGGGCACGCGATCTGTCGCGAATGCTGGCTGAGGTCGAGGCTGGACGGCTGAGTCCCGATCAAGCGATGGCGATGTCCTCGGATGCCGATGAAGAGGAAGCGCCAGAGAGCAGCAAGTCGCAGCCTCTGACGGAAGCGGAGAAGCTGGCCGAAGAAGGTCGGGCGGCAGTGCTGGCGCGGGCCGAAGCGGCGAAGAAGAACCGCGAGGTCGAGGTCAAAAACCGAATCGAGCGCGAGAAGTCCGAGACGGCGCAGATGCAGAAGCGCCTGCTGGAGCAAGCCCGGGCAGAGACGCTGGGCCGGATGCGCGCCGAGTGGGAACAGAGCCAGCGCGGCAAGCCAGGTAAGGACGGCAGCGACAGCAGTGCGCCTGCCAAAGACCTGTTCGCAGCGCAGCAGACCGCCGCCGAGCAAAAAGAGCTGCTCGAGGAAGCGGCGCGGCAGTCGAAGCGACTGGAGGCGGAGCGCCAAGAGGCAGAGCGGAAGGCCGCCGAGGAAGCCGAGCGCGAGCGCAAGGAAGCCCAAGCCGCCGAGGAAGCGCGGGTGGCCGCCGAGAGACTGCAAGCAGAGCTGCGGGACAAAGAGCGGATCGAGGCCGAGCGAGCCGAGCGAGTCCGTCAGAAGGCCGAGCGAGAGGCCGAGGCGCGCAAGAAGGCCGACGAGGCGGAGCAGCGCAAACAGGCCAAGATCGCCGAGGTCGAAGCGGCGCAGCGAGCAGCGGCAGAGGCCAAGCAGCAAGCAGAGGAAGCAGCCAAACAGGCGGCGCAGGCCCAAGCCGATGCCGAGCCCGAGCTTCTCGACGACGACATTGACGAAATTTTTGAGGAAACCAAGAAGCCTCCACCGGTTCCCGAATCGGTAAAGCGCGCCGCCGCAGCAGCCATCAAGGCGCAGCAAGACGCGGCGGAAGCGGAAGCAGCGGCGGCCAAAGCCAAGCAAGACGCCGAAGCGATCAGCCAAGCGGCCGATGAAGCCCAGCAAGCTGTCGTCGCTGCCGAAGAGTCACGGATGCGCTCTGCGTCCGAATTTGAGGAGATCATCCGCGCTGCCCAAGAGGCCCGCGATCGCGAAGAAGCGCTGGCCAAGCAGATCCGCGATGCCGAGGATCGGGCGCGTGCGGCGCAAGCGGCCCGGGCGGTGAACCTCGCGCTGGCCAACCGAGCGACCCGAGCGCTGGCAGTGATCCAGCAGGTCCAGACCTTCGCGCAAAACGAGCCGGCGCAGGGCGACGAGGAGCCGAGCGATGGCGTGCCTCGGCTGCGTGATCAGTCCGGTCCCAATCGACTGCGTGATCAGTCCGGTCCCAATCGGCTTCGCGATCAGTCGGGTCCTTCTCGGCTCTCGCCCGTGGCCGGAGCGCGGCCAGCGATCTCGGAGAGCGCGGTGACGCCGGTGCGCAAGCCGAGCGCGACCAGTGCGCCCGAGTCGTCGAGCAGCTACGGAGCGCCCAAGTCGGTACCGCCGCCGCGTGACCCCAGTGGCGTGTTTGCGCCCGCCCAGGTGCCGCCGATGATGATGGGGTCGTACTCAAACCCACAGATGGCGCCGGGAATGATTCGGCCCGAGGTCAGTGGTCCGTACACCAATCCGCAGATGTCGCCGGTGGGGATGCGCCCCGAGATGAGCGGCGTCTACACCAATCCGCAGATGTCGCCGGCGATGATGCCGATGCAGTCCACGTCGATGCCAGTGCTGGTCGCCCCGGTGATGCAGCAGGGACTACCGCCGCACTCGCCGCACGACTACACGCTGTCGAAGAGCCAGATGGCGACGGCGCTCGGGCTGACGGCGATCTTGTCGGGGCTGATTGGCTCGCTGGGAACGCTGCTGCTCCTGCGCAACCAGCAAGGTCCGGTGGGCACGTCGGTGGTCAGCACGGTGCACGGCCCCGATCCACGGACGCAGCCGCTGCCGGACCAAAAGACCTTGCCGCCCATCGCCGAGTCGGTGAAGCCAGTCGCTGCGTCGGGGAAGTCGGATGGTCTGCCGGCGGACTCGGTGCCGGTGCTAAAGCCGGCGGTGCGCGACGGCAGTACGATCTACCCACCGCTGCGCCGCATGACCGATCCAGCGACGATGCCGCCGAAGCAGAGCATCTGGACGCGCCCAGCAGTGCCCGCCGGTCCCACCGCTGATGCCCAAGCGGCCAAGATCGGCGATGCCAAAGCTCCAGCGCCAGGGGATGCCAAGCCAGCTGCGGACGGCAAGCCAGCGATGGATGGTAAGCCAGCGACGGACGGCAAGCCCGCCTTGGTTGCTCCCGGTGTCAAGCCCGGCGCCGAGGTCAAGCCTGTGGCGCCAGCCGCCAAGCCCGCCAAAGCCAACGAAGACGGACTCCGCAACCCGTTCGCGATGTAAGCATCACATCCCGTCCATTTCCAAACCCGCACAGCTCGCGCGGGGCCAGTGTGGGAATTCAGCTCACACTACGGCTTTGAGTCGCGGGCGCAGCGGAAGCCTTGGTTGGGGTAATACCCTTCGGCAAACTCGCCAATTCGCGCCGTTGCTTTGGAAAAGCGCACATCGTTGTCAAAGCCACTGGCACTGCGCAGCGAGAACTTGTCGGTGGTGCAGCTTTCCGCTGGATAGGTGCAAAACGGACTGGAGGTCTTTTCCCAGACGTTGCCGAGCAGGTCATAAAAGCCCGGCATTTCTGCATTGACAATCTGGCCAAGATATGTCTTCACGTAGCCAGCGACGGGACAGGTGGCATTGATGTTCCAGCAGGCGTTGCCACCGAGTGCGACCGGGAAGACCAGCCGCTGATTGGTGGGCGCCGCGCCGCTGAGTCCGAGTGCCGCATATTCCCACTCCACTTCGGTCGGTAGCCGGCGGCCCATCCACTTGCAGAAGTCCTCGGACTGGGTCTTGGTGACACAGGTGACTGGGTGCTGGTCTTTGCCCGCGACGCCGTACGAGCAGATCCAGCCCTGGGTGCCAAATGGACCGGTCTTCGGCGCGGTGCAGACCTGGGCGGTCACGCAAGCACGGTAGTCGGCGACGGTGACCTCGCGTTCGTCGAGAAAAAAGGGCGCCGGGTTGCTGCGCAGGTTGCTCGGTGTGTCGTTGATTCCGTCGGTGAGCGCGGTGCCCACATAAAACGAGCCGCTCGGACGGACCTCGACTTCGACGCGCTTCGGGCGGGGATCGGTGCCCATGTCCGTGACCGACGAGTTGACACCCGGCATGCAGCGCTTTTCGGTCGAGCAGGCGTAGTCCACCGGGCAGCCGCTGTCGTCTTGGCACGGCTTCTGGGTGTAGTCGGGGCTGTAACAAGCGGCCAGGCAAGCGAAGGCGGTGATGACGGTGCGGCGCATTAGAACCTCCCCAGGACGACCAGGCCACGGCCAGTAAACGACACCGAGACTTGCGACGGAGAGGGCGCGCTGGCTCCGTCTTGCGCGGCGGGCGTTTCGACGGTGGCCGGGGCTTTTTTGGTCAGGCGAATGATCGTTGGAATCAGGCCTCCGACAAGCGCCACGCCACCGACCACATCGAGCGCAATCGCCACTTTGCTCAGCGTCTGGCCTCGCGCATCGAGGCTGCTGTCAAACACGCCGTCTCCCGCTACCACTTGCTTGGCGGTCGACAGCGCCATCCCACCCGTGACAAAACCACCGATCAGGAGCGCTCCACCAGCGGCCATCAGTCCAATCGGGGCCCACTTGGCGACGGCGGACGGCTGACCACTCGGCTCGGGCGGCGGCGGCGGCGGGGCGACGGGAGGCGGCGGCGGCACGACCTCAGGTGGTTTTTCGACCGGAGGAGGAGGAGGCGGCGGCGGCGGCGCAATCCCGAGCTTTTCTTCGGCCTGCCGCTTGAACTTCTCGACATCGGCGCGGGCCTCGGCGGCGAGGTTCTTTTCCTCGCTCATGTAGCGGTCGTAGTAGACGATCGCGTCGCGTGGCCGCCCGTAGTCCAGGTACGCATGCGCAATGTTGAGCAGCAGCGCCGGCATCGGTCGAATCAGGTACGCCGCCTCCAGCTCGTTGATGGCGCAGTCGTAGAGCTTGCGCTCGTAGCAGTTCTGCGCCTTGGTCACGCGCTTGGCAAAGTCGTCGGCTGCCTCGGCTCGGGCTGCGCCAAACAGCAGCAGCGACAGTGCGACGGCCTTAGTTGAGTTTCTTGTGCGTCTTAAAGTCCAAGATGAGGCTGTCATTTTTGCGGCCTTTGCTGACGGCTGGTCGCTTCGGTGTCGGTGGTCGTGGCTCGGGAGGCGGCGGTCGGACGGCCACCAGCGCTTCACTGCGCTCGACATCACGGTCTTTGGCAAAGCTGACTTTGAGGTCGATAAACCCGCTCTTGCGGATGGTGACGACTTGCTCGCCGCTGCCCAGCGGATGCTCGATCTGCCACGGGGTCTGGCCCAGCTCTTGGCCCGTCTCGTCGAGCACGCTGGCCCCGGGCGGACTGGTGCGGAGCATCCAGCGCACCGACTTGGGCAGCTGCGTCACGACTACGCGCGGCGGCTCGGGGGCGACGATCGGCTGGGGCGTGTGTCGCTGGCGAACCTGTAGCGCCGCCACCAGCGAGCCCACGACCACCACCGCCGCCGTGATCGCCAAGCTGGTCCGAATGCCAGCCTTGCGAGTCGGTGCCGCCGTCTGTCCGTGAATCGCTCCAAGCGTTGGTGCCGCCAGTCCGCGACTGACCTGCGTCGGCAGCGACTCCGGCGTCTCGAGACTTATCGGCAGCGAGACGGAAGACGTATCGTCCTGTTCGATCGCTGGACTCGACCAGGACGGATCGTCCGCCAGCTCGCGCAGCACCAGCTCGACCTCGGCCATCGAGGGACGCTCGGTGGCTTCTTTGGCCAGCATCCGCTCGACGAAAGACGCGACCTTTTCCGGCACGGCTGGCTCGACATCGCGCAGCGGCTTCGGCGGCACCAGGATGTGCATTGCCAAGATGTCGCCGTCGGCCTGCGAGTAGAACGGCGGTCGCCCGGTCAGCATCTGATACAGAATGATCCCGAGCGCATAGACATCGGTGCGATCGGTGACGGTGACGCCTCGGCACTGCTCGGGCGCCATGTAGACCGGGGTGCCGATCATCGTGCCGGTGCGGGTGTGAAAGTCCTGCACTTCGCGATCTTCGGCGGCCATCTTGGCGATGCCAAAGTCGATGATGCGGATCTCGGGCTCGCCGCTGTCGCTCGGCTTGAGCAGGATGTTCGACGGCTTGAGGTCGCGGTGGATGATGTTGCGACGGTGCGCCGACTGCAGCGCCGAGGCGATCTGGCTGGCAAGTCGCAGCCCCGCTCGTCCCAGTCGCTTTTCGCGCTTGAGCCGGGCCGACAGCGTCTCGCCATCGACGTAGTCCATCGCGATGAACCAGCCACCGCCGTCCAGCTCGCCACTACCGAGCAGCCGCACGATCCCCGGATGGTTCAGCGCCGAGATCGCCTTGGCTTCATTGAGAAACCGCGCCAGGTTCTCGGGATCGTGGGTCAGCTGCGCGTGCAGGACTTTGATCGCGGCCCGCTGCCCGGTCTTGTCGTCGACGCCCTCGAAGACTGCGCCCATTCCGCCCTTCCCAATGACCCGCACGATGCGATAGCCGAAGACCACGTCATCAGGTTTGGGCATCTTCTCGGTCATCTAGGAACCAGACGCGACCGTTACTCTTTACGCAGGCTTAGCGTCGCGAGCCTCAGCAAAAAATTTACCACGGCCAGGGCTTCCCATACCAGCATCCACAGCGAGCCCTCCTGCGCCGCCAAGCACCTACAAGGCCAGCACCTCGAATGGTTTCCATCCGTTGCGGACTCGGGCTAGCTGCGCACGATGGGAAGCAGCTCTGCGAACGTGTGACAGACGTACGGTCGCTGCGCACAGCCTCGGCGGAGTCTCTCGCCGCTGACCTGCGTGGCGGGTGCCTGCTCGGCGGCGCTTCGCATCGCTTCACCGCCATAGCCGTAGGTACACAGGGCCAGGTCCATCCCGGCGGCTTCGGCGGCTCGCCAGTCGATGCGGCTGTCCCCGACAAACAGAGTCCGCTCGACCGGCACCGCAGCGCGTCGGCACAGCTCGAGGAGCAGCTTCGGGTCCGGCTTGCGAGCACCGACATCATCTTCCCCGAGCACCCAGCGAAACAGCGGCGACAGCTCCAGCACCTCGCACAGCGTCCGCGCCCAGTGCCCCGGCTTGTTGGTGGCCACCGCGAGCGGAAAGCTGGCCGACAGCGCGTGGAGCGTCTCTCGCACACCGTCATACAGTCGCGTACGTACACACAGGTTGTCGCTGTAGTGACGGCGAAAGCGCAGCACCGCATCGTCAATCACGGCATCTGCAAGTCCAGCCTGTGGCGACTCGGCGGCTCCAGCGCGAAGGAGCGCTCGCTCGACCAGGCTGCGCTGGCCCTCGCCGATGATCTGTCGCACCGTGCCCTCGTCATGCGCCGGCAGCCCCAGCTCCGCGAGCATCAGCGAAAGCGCCGTCGTCAGGTCCGGCACCGAGTCCACAAGTGTTCCGTCCAGGTCAAACAAGATCAGCTGGTAGCGCGGCATGGTCATGAATTCGCGGGGTTCGCTCGGGACGGCTGGCAAAAATTGGCGCCGCACCGGTTCCCACACGATAAGATGAAACCTCAATCGCGCTTACGGGTTCTCAATAGCTTCTAGTGACTCCAACGTGAGGAAGCCGGAATGACCGACGTAGAACGCAGCATCACGAAGAACTCCGCCCGGCTTGGGCTCCTGGCCGCAGCTGTGGCGGGACTGACCTTTTCGACGGGCTGTCCTGAGCCGAGTACCACCGACGATGGCGGTACACAAAAGGACCTGAGCAGACCGATCATCGACATGGCGACGACCGGCGATGGCGGCACCACGATTCAGCCGCTCGGCTGCAGCCGCGATGCCTGGTGCTGGCAGTTCCCCTCCCCGCAAGGCAACGGTCTTCTCGCCACCTGGGGTTCAAGTGCGCAAGATGTCTGGGCTGTCGGTGGCTCGGGCACCATCGTTCACTACGATGGCAGCAAGTGGAGCATCGTCCGCTCGCCGACGAACAACACGCTCTACGCAATCTGGGGCTCGGCGGCCAACAACGTCTTCGCCGTCGGTGATCGCGGCACGATCCTGCGCTGGGATGGCGCGACCTGGACACAGCTACAGCTCGGGACGGACGGCAAGGATGTCGCCCAGCTCTACAGCGTCTGGGGCGCCGATGGCTCCGAGGTCTGGTTCGTCGGCAACCACCTGACGGCTGGCGCGGCCATCCTGCGCTGGAACGGCACGGCGGTGACACGGCTCACGGCTCCGGTCAGCTGGGGTCTGCGCGGCGTGTGGGGCGCGTCCAAGAACAGCGTCTACACCGCTGGCGAGGGTGGCACCTTGCTGCGCTGGGACGGCGCCATGTGGAAGGCGTTCGGTCCGACCATGTCAGCCTCGTGGGGCGGCATCGCCGGCATCTCTGACAACAACTTCTTCTTGGCGACGCGCACCGGCCTTATCTATCGCTGGAATGGCACCAAATTGGACCAGGCGCCGACCGTTCCTCCGACGGTATCGGGCATCAACAGCCTGTGGAGCGATGGCACCAGCGTCTTTGCCGCCGGCGACATTCGCTACCCCACCGCCGGCGACCCGACCAAGCGCGAGGGCATGTTCCTCAAGTGGGACGGCACCAACTTCAACCGCCTGACCAACGCGCCGAATGTCCACATGGCCGGCCTGTGGGGCGCGAGCAGCAGCAACATCTTCGCCGTCGGTGTGTCGGGAACCACGATTCGCTACGACGGCAGCAAGTTCACGACCAGCAGCGTGCTGGAAGACCTGACCGGCAACAACGGCGCGATGTACGGCCTGGCCATCGAGGGCAACGGTGATCTGCTCGCAGTCGGTGACTCGGGTGGAACGCTGCGTCGGACGGCGGGAAGCTGGGTGCCGGCTCCGGGAGCGATCAACCTGCGCTTGTACTCGGCGGTGCGCTCGGGCAGTGAGCTGCTCAGCGTCGGTTACGACTTCGCTGCGCTGAAGGGTCAAGCGCTCAAGTGGTCGGGCTCGGCGTGGACGCCCGAGGCGATTCCGACCACCGCACGGCTCGTCAAGATCGCTTCGGATGGCACCAAGGCCTACGCGGTCGGCGACGACAAGGTCTTCCTGATCCGCTCGGGTAGCACGTGGAGCTCGGTCAACGTCCCGGTTCTCCAGGCGCCGACGCTGCGCGACGTGTTCGCAATCGACAGCAAGAACGTCTGGCTGGTCGGCGGTGGCGACAAGACCGAGCAGATCGTCGGCTTTGCCCCGCGCGTGCTGCTGTACGACGGAACCAACGTGCTCGATGTGCCGCTGCCGGTCACCGATCGCATCGTCCGAGGTGTCTGGGCGGCGGACGCGAACAACGTCTGGGTCGTCGGCGATGGTGGGCTGGGCTCGGGCGGTCTGATGCTGCGCTGGAATGGCGCGAGCAAGACCTGGACCGACTTAAACCCAGCCGCCGCACCGATCATCCTCCAGGGCCTGCGCGGGATCTGGGGCCGCAGTGCCACCGACATCTACGCCGTCGGCAACAGCGGCTTGGTCCTGCACTTCGACGGCAAGACCTGGAACTACGAGCAGAGCGGCACCGACAACAACCTCGTCAGCATCACCGGCACCGCCACCGAGGTCTACATCACCGGCACCGGCGGCAGCATCCTGCGCAAGACGCTCAACTAGGCAATGTCGGCTTCTTCCTTCCGGTCCCGTGGGCTCCTTCGCGGGGCCCTCTTCCTGTCCCTTTTTTCCACCCTTGCCTGTGAAGAGACGCCGGTTCCGAGCGGCCCGGTCAGTGCGCCAGTCGCAGCGCCGGATGCAGCGCCGGTGTTTGTCTCGACGGCAACAGCAACGGCAGCCGCTGAACCACACCCCGCACTCATCGCTGAGCTTGTGAAACAGCATGGCGAAGCCCAGCGTCCGCGCATCGAGCGGGGCGTCCGGCAGGTGGCAGCGCTGTGGCGTCCGACCGACGGAGATCTGGCGCCGTTTGTCCGCGAGCACTTCCTCTCTGATGAGCAGCTGCTGACGACGACGCTGCTCCGGCTGCAAGCCGCTTTCGAGCAGATCGACGGTCACTTCAATGAAGTCCAGCGCGAGCTGCGACGGCCCAGCGATACCGACACCGGACCGCTCACGGCGATTGACCTGCTGCTCGGGAGCCTCGATCCGGCGACGCACGTCCTTGAAGATCTGTTTGCCAGCAAGGTCGGCTTCGTGGTGCTGCTCAACTATCCGCTGACGACGCTGCCCGAGCGCTTGAGCGAAGGGGACAAGTGGTCGCGGACGACCTGGGCTTCGGTGCGGCTGGCGCAGCGCTTCTCGCGGCGGGTGCCGGCGGACGTGCAGCAAAAGGTAAGTGAAGCGGTGGTGGCCGGCGAGCGCTATGTCGCCAGCTACAACCTCTATCTGCATCACCTGCTCGATGAAAAAGGCCAGCGGCTGTGGCCCAAGGGGCTGCGGCTGATCAGTCACTGGAACCTTCGCGACGAGATCCGCGCCAGCTACGCCGATCCCCAGGGCCTGCAGAAGCAGCGGCTGATTGCCAAAGCGATGGAGCGGATTGTTGAGCAGAGCATTCCGCAAGCGGTGATTGACGACCCGCGCCTCGACTGGAGTCCGCTTACCAATCAGGTGCAGCTGGCGCCGCCCGAGGAAGTCGAAGTTGCAGCGAGTACCCCCAAGACGACGCGGTCGCCGCTGCCGCCGGGCGACAAGCTGGGGGAGCGCGAGCCGGATCGGCGCTATGCCCTGCTGCTCAAGCAGGCCGAGACGCAGCGCCTGGTGGACCCGTACTCGCCGTCGGCCAAGACGCTGATCGAGCGGAGCTTTCAGCTGTCGCGGGAGATTCCCGAAGCGGACGTGGTGCGACTGCTGGCCGAGGTCTGTGGCTCGCCGCTGGTCAAGGACGTGGCGCGGCTGGCCGAGGCGCAGCTTGGGCGCAAGCTGGTTCCGCACGATCTTTGGTATGCCGGCTTTCGGCCACGCGGCAAGATTCCCGAAGCGACGCTGGATCAGCTGGTGCAGAAGCGCTATCCGACGGCGCAGGCGTTCGAGGCCGACATTCCGAAGCTGCTGACCAAGCTGAGCTTCTCGCCCGATAAGGCCAAGTTTCTGGCCGAGCACATTCGCGTCGATGCCTCACGCGGGGCGGGACACGCGATGCCGGCGCTGCGACGGGGTGACTTCCCCCGGCTGCGGACTCGGGTCGGCCCGCTGGGGATGGACTACAAGGGCTACAACATCGCCGTCCACGAGCTGGGCCACAACGTCGAGCAGGTGTTCTCGCTGTATGAAGTCGGAGAGACGCTGCTCGCGGGGGTGCCCAACAACGCGTTCACTGAGGCGCTGGCGTTCGTGTTTCAGCAGCGCGACATTGCCCTGCTCGGCATCGGCACGCCCGACGAGGAGAGCAGCCGGCGCCGCATCCTTGCCGACTTTTGGGACACCTGGGAGATCGCGGGCGTGGCGCTGGTCGAGATCGCGACCTGGCACTACCTGTACGACCACCCGCAGGCGACCCCGGCACAGCTGCGCGCGGAGGTGGTGCGGCTCGCCCAAGAGACGTGGAATCGCTACTACGCGCCGGTGCTTGGTGGGCAAGATGTGCTGCTGCTGGGGATTTACTCCCACATGATCCAGAACACGCTCTACCTGCCCGACTATCCGCTCGGTCACTTGATTGCGGCGCAGATCGAAGAGCACCTGGCCAAGCAGCCGGCGGGCAGCCTGGGGCGAGAGTTCGAGCGGATGGCGAAGCTCGGCCAGGTCACGCCCGATCTGTGGCTGAAGCATGCGACCGGCGCCCCGCTGTCGGCGGCCCCCCTGCTACGAATGACCGAGGCCGCCCTCAAACCAGCGCAAAAGCCAGCCAAGTAAGTCCGTTCACTCACTTCAAACCGCGACCGCCAGTGCTGGGCAGTGAGTTCACTGGAATCACGCATCTTCCGCCCGCTCATTCCCCCGCCCAGCAGTGGCACGCACCGAGGACGACCAACCTTATCTCCTGTCCGAACCTGTTGCTTGTGACGGAACAGGAAGACTACCTAACACCTGTTGCTTCCATTCCGGCCAGCTTTGGACCAAAGCGCTTGCATGTTCGAGATGTAGGGCGAAGCTGGCGCCAGTTTCTCCTTCGAGTTTACTCGATAGCGGGGCATCCGATGGCTGGGATGATGGATTGGTCGTGGGCATTATGGAGTCTCTTTCCTGCGAGGACACGCTTTGTGGAACATGTCAGCTGCGACTAACTCTAGGTCCAAGTACGATACGGGTAACATTTGCAAGCGCAGTCGACCTGATTCAACTTTCCATGTTTGTACCTTGCCACTAGCATCCTTTCGTTCTAATGGATATCCTGAACCCAATCCAACTGAGAATAGATCAAAAAAGCGCCGAGGCCCTACACCTACAAATGGCTCAAATCGTACAATTGGCCGATCAGTCTTTTTTGATCGTGAATCAGTGAACCCAACTTGAATTGAATCATTATGGAACTCTGCTGCTTTAGATTTGGGGTAAGGCTCAATAAATACAACGCGAGTAATTCCTGCTGCAATGATATGCTTGGCACAATTATGACAGGGAAAAGTAGTAGTATACATTGTGCTGCCTTTCGTGCAGATACTTGCACGTCCACAGGACAATATGGCATCCATCTCTGCATGCACTACCCGCCCAAACTCCGTTAAATCGCCGATTCTACTCTCCTCCAATGCTCTCTCAAGCTTTTCACGATCTATGCCTAACCGTACGGCCCGACCTAAGATGTCAGTGATGATTTTATTCTGTTCGATCTTATTAGAGTCTTCACCTCGCATATAATCACGGCCATCGTTTTGATCTTCGATGCGATGAGTTCGCTGATTATACATAGGCCAGTATAGGCCACCTCCCGCTTTCGGGCAGTCATTGGATCCCGTCGCAATCACCTGCTCATTCATCGCCACTACAGCACCAACTTGGCGAGAGAGGTCCGCTGAGCGCAGGGAGGCAGAAAATGCTAAGAACATAGCGTATTCGTCAAATGTTGGGGTAACGAACGGATTTGCGAACAATAGGTCGAGCACACGCCATAAACTATTCTTAAGATAGTCATCTTCACCATCAATATGAACAAAGAAGTCTGATAAATGAAACGTCCGATTAACTCGCTGGCCGAATGAATCGCGCTCATTCTGATCGCGCTCGATCAACTGATTTGCCTCTGACTCCGCCATTCCTTTGTCTTGTCGTAGATAATTGATGCGTCGTTTGTGATCGGCATGGATTCCGAGCAAATAGAAACCTTGTGGATAGATCTGACGTAATCGCGTTACCTCATCCGGGTGTTTCAGCGAACTAATGATGTACGCGCGCTTGGGCTCGTGCTGAGGAATCGACAGTTCACCTTCTTTTCGTCGTTTAGAATTGATCAGCGCCGCAGCACCAAGAGCCAAAATAGAGTTGTCATTTGAACTTTTACGGGCCTCATTGCCTGCATCCATTAACGAAGACAAGCGGCGGTACTCATTTTCATATTCTGATTTTAACGAATTGACCATCATTGGGATGATATCCTTACTGATGCCTATAATAACGACTGTGTAACCATGTAACTCCAATCTATTTCTTAATATCTCTCTAACTTTGGTCATCTCTGTGCCGACGGCACCAATAAGGCCCAATATCAACTCGGACTCAGAAAATTGTTTTTGTAGCCATTCTTGAGACGGCATCGCCTGTTCCTGAAAAATCGAGTTGAACCCACCGAGAGCAGCGACAGCTGGAGTGGGACATTGAACCCACCGCCACCGAAGCTTGAGGTACTCTGGCCCGGGTCCGAGGTCAATAAGTGTGTCTATGTGCGACGGAGCAGCCTGTCGTGAAGACTGCGGTTGGCAAGCCGATCGAGCGGGAGGACTGGAACAAACAGCAGGATTCTCTGGTCATATGGACCACTCGCTCGATCGCCATCGATCCGGGGTGAGTTCACTCACTTCAAACCGGGACTTCCAGTGCTTGGAGGTGAGTTCACTCACTTCAAACCGTGACCTCCAGTGCTTGGAGGTGAGTTCACTCACTTCAAACCGGGACTTCCAGTGCTTGGAGGTGAGTTCACTCACTTCAAACCGCGACTTCCAGTGCTTGGAGGTGAGTTCACTCACTTCAAACCGCGACCTCCAGTGCTTGGAGGTGAGTTCACTCACTTCAAACCGCGACCTCCAGTGCTTGGAAGTCCGTTCACTCACTTCATGCTGTGAAAACCGGCCTGCTGGGGGCGTGAAAAAGCCGCGAAACTTCGCTACCGTGCCGCCCATGTTCGACCTTGCGGCAGCAGCCCAGCAGCGATCCTGGCTTTGCGCTGTCATCGTCGCCGGAATGTCGGTGGCAACGGTCGCCCCGGCACAAGAGCTGCCCTCGGCCAAGGTCAGCGCCGCCGCCGAGCTTACCGGCACCGTCCGCGAGCAAGGCACCCGCGATCCGCTGCCCGGCATCAAGGTCACGCTGCGCAAAAGTCTCGACGATCCCAGCCCGCTTGTGACCGAGACAGACGACGAGGGGCGGTTTCGCTTTGCCGAGCTTACGCCGGGGCCGGCGTGGCTGGAGCTGCGGGCGGCGCGGATTCGGACCACCAAAGGGCAAGAGACGCTGCCGGCAGGTCGCCTGGAGGTGGTGTACTTTGCGCCCCCGGTCGGCAACCCGTTCGAGGTGGTGGTAAAGGCCGCACCGCTGCGCCGCGAGGTGGTGTCGACCACGCTGTCGGTGGCCGAGCTGAAGAAGATCCCCGGCGGTCAGAACGATCCGATCAAGGCGGTGCAGAACCTGCCGGGGGTGGCGCGGGCGCCGTTTGGGGCGGGGCAGATTGTGGTGTGGGGCTCGGCGCCGGGCGATACCCGGGTCTATGCCGATGGGGTGCAGATTCCGCGCGTCTATCACTTTGGCGGGGTGCGCTCGACGATCAGCGCCGAGTTTGTCACCGATGTCCGCTTTCGACCGGGCGCCTACAACGCCGACTACGGGCGCGGGCTGGGCGGCGTCATCGAGGTCACGACCCGCCGGCCCAAGAGCGATCGCTGGCACGGCTCGGCCACGCTGGACCTGATCGACGGCAACCTCACGGTGGAGGGCCCGATCACCAAGCGGCTGCACGTGGCGGCAGGGGGGCGGGTGTCGTGGATCTCGGCGCTGTTGCCGCTGTTCAATACCGGCGGCACGCAGCTGTCGCCGTTCTACTGGGACTATCAGGCGTCGCTGCACTACCAGGCGAGCGACAAGGACGACCTGGATCTGCTGGTGTTTGGGGCGACGAGCAACATCACCGCCAAGGTCGACGACCCCGACCCCAACAGCCGCGTCAACATCGACAGCAAGTCGTACTTCGGGCGGGCGCGGCTGCGCTGGACGCGGCGGATCTCGCCGAGCACAGTGTTTTGGATCACGCCGTCGCTGGGTGGGGACACCTTCAAGGTCGATACCGGCGCCGAGGGTCTGGGCGGTCAGCGGATCAACCTCACTGTGATGCAGCTGGGCTACAACGTGCGGGCCGAGCTGCGCCAGAAGTGGGGGCGGCTGTTCGACTATGCGCTGGGGCTCGACTTCGAGGGAACGCGGGCGCGGGTCGAGACGATCATGCCGCTCTCGCAAGGAGCCGCCGACAGCCAGAACATTCCCGTGGGGGGCGGCGACATGGTCAAGGACGCCGGGCGGTCGGAGAACGGCTTCTTTGGCGATGGACTGTTTTCTAGTTCCTCGGGGCCGTCGCTGCGCGAGCTGCTCATCTATCACCTGGTGCAGACCTCGCCGTATCTGATCACGCGCTTTCACCTGGCGGACGATCGGATTGAGATCTCGCCGCAGCTGCGGGTATCGCTGGACTATCTGCGGCTGCCAAGTCGAACCGAGGACAGTGAGGCGACGGCGACCACGACGGTGTCGCGCAGCCTGCCGTTTGTCGAGCCTCGGCTGTCGGTGCGGGGGGTGCTGATTCCCAATCGCTGGGCGCTTGTGCTGGGGCTGGGGCTGTATCACCAGGCTCCGCAAGGCGCCGAGCTGTCGCCGCGCTTCGGCAATCCGTACCTGCAGTGGCAGTCGGGGACGCACTATGTGCTGGGCAGTGACCTCGACCTGCCGAGCGGACTGCACCTGGAGCTGCAAGGCTTTTATAAGGATCTGCGCTCGCTGGTGGTGTCGGATGCCGAGAAGATCTACGGCAACGAGGGCCTGGGGCGGGTGTACGGCGGTGAGCTGCTGGTCCGGCAGCCGCTGTGGCATGGCCTGTGGGGGTTTTTGGCGTACACGGTGTCGCGGTCCGAGCGGCGCGATCATCCCGACGAGCCGTGGCGGCTGTTTCGCTTTGATCAGACCCACATCCTGACGGCGGTGCTGACCTATGAGCTGCCGTGGGGACTGGTCGCGGGGGCGCGCTTTCGCTACGTGACGGGGAATCCAACGACGCCGGTGGTCGGGGCGGTGCGCAACAGCTGGGGGCAGAGCTATGAGGGCATCTCGGGTGAGCCCAACTCGGTGCGGCTGCCGGACTTTCATCAGCTGGATCTGCGCATCGACAAGACGTTCTTGCTGCAGCGGTTTCGGTTCGGGCTGTATCTGGAAGTGCAGAACCTCTACAACCGCAAGAACGCCGAGAGCCTGATCTACGGCGGTCGCCAGCTCTACCAAGAGGGCCGCGTAGTCGGTCTACCAGTGTTCCCAAACCTAGGTCTGCGCTTCGACTACTAACCGCCCCTTTCCGCGATGTGACTCGGCTACGATGTCAGGATGATGAGAGTCCTGTGTCTGCTCGCCTTGCTGATGCTTACGCAGTGGCCACCGAGTGTACGCAGTGAGCCGCCCGGGTCGTCGCCATCATCGCCATCATCGCCATCATCGGGAGTGGTGTTGGATGACGATCTGAAGGCCCGGCTGGCGCTGATCGCGGCTCCATCGGTTTCGTTTCGATTCCTATCCCCGCCCAAACAGACAAACCCACCGGAAGGAGAGTCCGCTGCGGCTCCGCCCTGTGAGGGGAAGCGCGGCGGACTGTGCGACATCAACTGGCGCAGTGCGCCCGGATCTTGGGTGTCTCTGGCCGAAAGCGCTGACACCGCTGGTTTGGCTGCCGATCAGATCCTGCTGCGCACCCAGAGTGGTCGCCCGCTGCTCTACGTAACGCCGGGCGAAGTGGTGGTCGCGATCGACTTACAAGCCACCGATCGCTCGCAGTCCGGAGCGCGGATTCGCCAGTGGCCGTACTTCAACTACCTGCTGTATGTCGCGGCTTGTCAGGCAGGAAGACAGACTCCGGAGCCGTTTGCTGCTTGGAAACAGAGTCCTCTTCTGGGTCTGCACAGTCCGTCGCTGTGGCTGCTGTTTTCGGGCTGTCTGTGGCTGCTCTGTGGACTGCTGTTTGTGCTGGGAAGGAGTCCGCAGCTGGCGGCATGGAGTGCTGGCTGGATCACCGCGCTGCGAGCGTCGAGTGCGCCCCACGCGGAAGGAGACGCCAATCCTGAGCGGGCGAGCTGGAATGAGATCGGCTTTGCGCGGCCTCTGTCCGGACTTCTGACCCTGCTGGGCTCGATGTTTCTGCTGATCGGTCCGTACTTTGCGCTGCAGTCCTATCTGGCCGGATCGGTGCAGCCATTTCCGGAAGCGGACGGACTGTGGAAGAACACCGGAGACACGCTGTTTATCGTCTGGCTGACCTTTGACATGGGAACCCAGACGGCGGTGGTCAAGTACTTTGCAGAGCATCGTCCGGCGCATCCGGAAGAGGCGCTCAAAGACGTGCAGTTCTATGTGTGGTGGCAGATCATCGCGCGCACGGTCGAGGCCACGCTGCTGATCGGGGTGGCGCTGCGCGTCCTGCCGCACTCTTCCTATGCACTGTATGCGCCGTTTACGCTGCTGTATGCGGTGGTGCAGCTGCCGGCGATCACCAGCTTGCCAAGGCTCCTGTGTCAGGCGATGCAGCGCTTTGATTATCTGAACCTGCTCGACTTTTCGGAAGCGCGGGTGCTGAGCTTCGTGGTTCCGATTCCGTTCATTCTGCTCGGTCGCGAGTGGGGCATTCTGCATCCCCAGTACGGTGAAGCGTTCGGAGCCGCAGTGGGAATGGGAATCGGCGGACTGGCCACGCAGCTGTTTGTGTTTTCGATCGGACTTGTTGCAGTACGGAAGCTGGGACTGCCGCTTCTGCCGATGCTGCTGCCGCAGTTTGGTGCCGCTACCGTCCGTCGCCAGCTGTCGTTCGGATTCAAAGTGACGATGGGTCAGGAGCCGTTCCGGCTGACCTCGTTTTTGGAGAGCCTGATCATCATTCGCTGGCTCCAGGACTTTCCGGTGTGGCTGGGAATCCGCGACATGATTCACAACCGGCTCCAGTTCCTGTTCTTCTTTGCCTGGAGCTTTTATCAGAGCGCCCTGCCGGTCGTTTCCGAGGCGATGGCCGGTGGCAAAAAGAAGCTGATTCAGTACTACATATTTCGCTATCTACAGTTCGGATTCCTGTTCTCTGCGGTGGTGTTTTCCCTGCTGGCAGCGGTGGGTCCGCGCTATGTGGCGGTCGCGCTCGGAACGCAGTGGCAAGGGGTGGCAGACTTTCTGCTGCTGGGCTGTGTCAGTGGCCTGATGCTTCCTTTGGCGTGGCTGTCGGACTCCCTTCAGCAGGGCGCGGGGCGACCGGGGACGACGACGGTGGTGATGCTGGTCGAGCAAGGTCTGCGACTCCTTCTGCTGCTCCTGCTTGTGCCTCGGCTACAGTTTGTCGGCATCTACTTTGCGCTCAACCTGGCGCTGGTTTTGAAGTGTGTGATCGGCTGGTGGCTCAATCATCGGCGGATCGTTCCGCTCAAGATTCCGCTGCGGGTCACGGTGCTGATTCCGCTGCTGGCCGGGGCCTGTAACTTTGTGATCTGGCGCGGCCTGGTGATGGTGATCGCACCGTCGAGCTGGCTGACGATGATGGTGCTGTTCTTTGTGGCGGGTGCGGGATCGTTTGTGATCGGATTTTTTGCGATGGGCTGGCTGGGCGGACTGGATCGCCAAGCGGTGCGCGAGCTTACCCAAGCTGCCACCATGTCGGCGGTTGTACGTCCAATCTGCATGGTGCTGTGCGCAGCGGCGCGGCTAGGAGTGCGGATCTCACCATGGCCAGCGACGGAACTTTCGCTGACAGAGGCCGCTCTGGCAGAAGCCAAAGACCTGCGAGCAGCCCAGCCCAGCCACCTGCCGATTTCCACTGTGGATGCTGCGCAAACTACAGAAACGGCTGACTCCTAGCTGCGGTTGCGCGGTATACTCGGGGCCAGTGTCAGAAGCTCACCTCATCAGGTCTAGACTCATGAACCTATCGCCCGTGCTGTGGCTCGCTGTTGTGTTTGTGCTCTCTTCGCCGCGTCTTGCGCTGGCCGGCGGAGCCAATGATCCCGACGACGGCTGTCTGCGAGACGCCGTGTGCCGAGGTCACTACGACAAAGCGATGAAGTCCTACGGAGGGGGTCGCTACGAGGCGGCGCTGCCCGAGTTTCAAGCGGCGTACGGACTGCGGCAGATGCCATGGCTGCTGGTCAACATCGGTCGGACGCTGCATCGACTGGGACGCCTGGAAGAAGCGGTGCAGTACTACAACAACTATGAAAAAGCGTCGCTGGGAAGCGATCCAGAGACGCTGAAAAAAGTTCAGGAATATCGCAGTCAAGCGCAGGCCGCTCTCGATGCGACGCACAGCAGACCGAGCAGTCTGGCCGCCGGCGTGGCCGCGATTCCCGCCGAAGGAACAACCCCTGTGGGCACATCCCCCGGCACAGAGACTCCCACCCCTATCTATAAGAAGTGGTGGTTTTGGACCATTGTGGGCGGTGCGGCAGCAGTCACGATTTTGGGAGTCGGAATCGGCGTAGGAGTCAGCCGCAGTGGCAGCTCTGATCCGATTCCTGCCGACGCTGCAATGTACAAGCCGACGTTTTAACCTTATCGACTTATGAGAGGCCACATGTCTAGCAAGCGATTCCTTCGATGTACGCTGGGATTCCTCTTCCTTGGCGCAGGCCTTGTGACAAGCTGCAGCGGCGGCGACTACGCCATCTTGGTGCGAGTCACGGGACGACCGGCAGACACCACCGCGCTCTCTGCCACCGTCAAGCTGGGAGATCAGTACGCGCTGCAGAGCATTGATGTGGTGCCGCCCACGCCGCTCGATTATGTGGGAATTCGTCTTCCCGCCGACAAGTCCGGAATGCTCACGGTCGAGGTGTCCGCGTTAGGAACCGATCAGTGCAAAGCGGCGGCGGGAACTATCACTGTTGATCTGGACCAAGGTCGTGGTCAGGAAGTCACGGTCAACCTGGCCGCACTGAGTCCGCACCGCTGCTCGCTCATCATCGAACAGAGTGGCGAAGGGAGTGTCTCTGTGACGCCGGCTGGGACTCCCTGCGGCACCGGCTGTTACGACTTCAACCAGGGACAGACTGCGGTCCTGAAGTTCAACGCCACCGGCAAGTCCTACGGTGCCCAGACGTATATTAGCTCGGGCGGAATCTGCGACGGCTACAACGACTGCTCGGTCAACGTCGGCAAGCGGGTCCGCGCCGAAGTAAAGTTTCAGCCGCGACTCTGTTCGCTGTCCAAGTGGTGTTGGTATCACCCGCTTCCGCAAGGCAACGGATTAAGCGGAATGTGGGGCACCGGACCGACGGACATCTGGGCCGTGGGAGACTTCGGAACCGCGCTTCACTATGACGGCCAGAGCTGGTCGCTGCTCACCACCGGAACCACCAGACACCTCAACGGAATCTGGACTCCGGGGGCCGGCACCGCCGTCGTGGTCGGGGATACTGGCTTTGTGTCGCGCTGGAACGGAACCGCGTTTGTCAATGAGACGAGCGGCACCACGGCCAACCTCAACTCGGTGTGGGGCAGCAGTCTGTCCAATATCTTTGCGGTCGGTGATGGCGGCGTCATCCTGCGCAACATGGGCGGCAGCTGGTCGGCGATGAGCAGCGGCACCTCGAACAACCTCTTCCGCGTCCATGGCACCGATCCCCAGAATGCGTGGGCAGTCGGTTCAGCTGGCACCGTGCGCAACTTCACTGGCACGACCTGGAGCACAGTGGCGGGCCCCGGAACCGCAGTCCTGACCGATGTCTGGACTTCGGGTCCGAACGATGTCTGGGCCGTCGGTGGCACCACCGGAGCAGACTGCGGCGTATTCCGTCGCGATGGCGTGATGTGGAAGTCGAGCGCGCCCTGCAAGTCGGGTCTGACGGCGGTGTGGGGAAACAGTCCGCGCGATGTCTTTACGGCGGGCGGAGAGCTGACCATCTCGCGCTTTGTGGAGTCGGATGTCAGCAAGTTTGTGTCGCCGGACATCCTGACCTCAGGGAGCTTGAAGGGACTGATTCCGACCTACCGAGCAGCGTGGGGTCACAAGGAAGGAGAGGTGTATCTGGCCACGGGGGGCGGCAACGTACTGCGCTATGTTGCCAGTCCACCGAGTACGCAGCTGGCGGCACCGCTGCCGTTTGTGACCGCACGAGGTAGCGGAGAGCTGGTGGTCGCAACCGGAGCCGGCAGCACGGAGTACTTCCTATATGACGATGGCACTGTGTTTGGAACCGATGGGCGCAAGCTCTCGGTACTCCCTCCGGTGCCGGTGATCACCTCTGTGTACGATGGCTACACCGCGCCAACCGGCGAGCTGTTCGTCGGTGGTACCGCT
>JAEUKA010000060.1 GCA_016794465.1 Myxococcales bacterium
GGCAGCCACCAGCGCGTAGCCATCTTCCTTGCCGAGCTGCCAGGCCAGCTCGCCCCACAGCGTCTTCGCGGTGATGCGTCCGTGCTCGCGCGGTTCCGCAGGGGCCAGCGAGTTGCCATCGAGCACCGCGACATTGCCGCGCACCAGCTCCTTGATCTTCGCCTTGTCCAAAAGCTCGGGGATGCCGAGCATCTTCTTGGCGGCGACCTTGCCACTGGCGACGTGATAGACCGCGAGCATGGTGTGCGTCTTGCCGCCGCCGAACGCAGTCTGAAGCTGCACAACCGGCTCGCCGCCTTTGCCCGACAGGCGCTTGAGCACCGCTTGTAGGAGCAGACTCATGCCCTCGGTGATGACGGTGCGTTCAAAGAAGCGCACCGGGTCGCGGTATTCCTGCGGCGCAACCCCTTGCACCACTTTGGTCAGGTCGGCAGCAAACGCCGCTTCCTGAAGGTTGCCGTCGAGCACGTCTTCATGGGGGATGATGACTTCACGCCAGGGTTTTAGCGTCATGGGAGTCTCGCTTGTCTCAAAGAGCGGTCAACGGCGCAGCCGGGACAGCTCGGCCTCAAAGTCTTCCACGGTAGGTAGCTGGCCTTTTAGGTCGTCGGGCAGCGATTCAGTCAGGCGACTCTGCCACTCGGCGACGCCGATGGGCTTATGGACATCGCGCAGCGCGTATTCGACGATGACGCGATCGTGCGATGCACACAGCAGAAGGCCAATGCTGGGGTGGTCGCCGGGGCCGCGCAAAAGGTCATCCACCGCGGACAGATAGAAGTTCAGCTTGCCCGCGTGCTCTGGCTTGAACTCTGCGCCCTTCAGCTCGACGACGACATAGCAGTGCAAGCGGACATGATAAAAGAGCAGGTCCAGACGGTATTCGCGTCCGCTGACCGTCAGTGGCACCTGCCGGCCCAGGTAGGCGAAGCCGACGCCCAGCTCCAGCAAGAACTCGCGAATGTGCGATTCTAGGCCACGCTCCAGCTCTCGCTCCTCGACCCGACCGCGCAGCGGCAGGAAGTCAAAGAAGTAGGGGTCTTTGGTGGCCTGCTGCGCCAGCGCGGACTGGGGCGCGGGAAGGGTCCGATGGAAGTTGGTCGCGGCCTTTCCCTGCCTTTGGATCAGCTTCTTGTCGATCTGCTCTGCCAGCATAGGACGGGTCCAGCCGTGCTCGCTGCACGCCTCGGCGTACCAGAGCCGAGCCGCGGTGTCCTTGAGCTTCTCCAGCAGGGTGACGTTGTGGCCCCAGGGCAATTGTGCAACGACTCGGTGCACAATTTCAGCGTCGGGATACGCCTCGGCGAAGGCCCGCATGTACTGCAAGTTGCGGGCGGATAGTCCCTGCAAATCGCGGAACTCGCGCCGCAGGTCGCTTGACAGCCGCTCGACGACTTTGGCTCCCCAGCCCTCCAGGCTCTGCCGCGCCAGAATCGACCGCCCGATGTCCCAATAAAGGACGATGAGCCCGCGGTTCATCGCCAGTACGGACTGAACCTGCGCCGTGCGAATGCGGACCTTCAGCTCGTCGAGCAGCGCTGCATAGTCGAACAGGGTCACCGAAACCGGCGCGGTATGCTCGATGGCCGTTGTCTCTGGCTTTGGCGCGGCAGGCTTCTTCAATCCTGGGGATTTTCGCTTCGTCGGCATGGCGCTCACAACAAGCTCATCTGCGAGCCCTTGTGTCCGGCCTTCAGGCTCTGTTCGACGATGGCGGGCCAGGACGTGACCAGCTCGTTATAGGCGCGAGCGTCCTCGGCCCAGCCTTTGCGCTCGCAGATGGTGTACAGGCGATAGGCAAGCTGGCGGATGGCGTCCTGTTTCTCGGGCATGCGCGCGAGCAGCGCACCGGCTTCGGACTCGCTCTCGCCGAGTGCGCGGCACATTTGATGGCAGGCTTCCCAAATGGGGAGGCGGCTGTCCTTCTTGGGATCCCAGGATGTCGGGTATTCCTTCACGCGGAGCAGCCGAACTTTGCCTTTTCCCGCGTGGATGACTCCTGCATCACGGACGCCATCGACAGCCGTTCCCTTCGCGCGGGCCAGTACATCGGCTTCCCCAAACGGTCCTTCGGCAAACTCGTACTGCTGGAACCAGCCGATGCAGAAGCGCGTGTCGGCATCCATGTCGCCTTCGGCTTCGGAAAAGTAGTCGTCGATGGCCTTGTTGATGTGAATCAGCGCTGCGCGCACCGCCATCGGCGAACCATCGGCCTCTAGGACTGCTTTGTGCTTGGTGAACACCGCCATTCCCGGACCAATCGACGCCTGCGCCAAGTCCACGGGGGCGATGTTGCCTTGCTGAAGCTCTGCCAGCGCCAGCGGGAGAGTGTGCTTTAGCTCGGACAGGAACTCTCGCCGCGAAACCGTCGTCGCGTCCGTCGGGCGTGGATGACAGACCAGCACAATGCTGGATGCGAGCGCGTTGGTTCCCATTCCGATCATGCGATTGGACAGCTCTGTGCGCATCGGCCAGGTTCCGCTTACGCCGAAGCCAGCGCGCAGCACCGCATCCAAAAACGTCTCCCAGCCCGTGCTGGCAGTTCCTTCGCTGGACTCCGTTTCACTCTGTTTGAAGGCGTAGTAGATGCTAACCGGGAACGCGGGGTGACTCTGCTCGGCCAGTCGGTGCATTGCCTGCGTCATTCCGTTTAGAAAAAACGCTTCGGCTTGTTCCTTGCTGCCGTGTCGATACGGCGTTGCAACCAGCTCCTCTGCCTTGGGAACAGCGAGTGTTGCAAACAAGTCGGGAAACACCGACTTCAGCGAGCGGCGCATCCACACATAGAAGAAGTCCGATAGATCCGCGTACCCAATGTTGTCGTAATAGGGTGGGTCTGTTGAGACCACTCTGCCGCTAGTTATGTTCTGTGTTTGTGAATCGGCTTGCGTAGCGCATCCGAGCAGAGATGATGATAGATCATCTAAGACCCGCATCATATTTCTAATTGTCACTAGCAAATCACCAGCCATTCCACCCAGCGCATTTGCCTCTGAAAAATCCCATACCATCGGCAGAGCCTGTCGACCAAACGTCGCAATGGACTGATCCATGGAGGTTTTCCAGCGACACAGCGATGACTGCGCATCAGCGAGTTTGCTTACCGCGATTCCCAGATACATCGCCACCGCATCCGCATAGGCGTGTGCGCCGATGCCGCCGTCTGCGAGGCTCTTTCCATCGGAAGGGAATCCTGTGGAGGTCGCATCGGACAGCGCCCTTTGGCGGGCCTCCTGCACCAGATCCGAAAACGTCGTCAGCGCCACAAGCTGCCGACTTGTGAACAGGTCGCCATAGGCGCTGAAACCGAATAGTGGGGGCGAAAACCAGCGGGCGTTGTCTGGAAGCAGTAGATCCGGTCTCCAAGAAGGGCTTGTCCGCAGCGCGATGGCTTGCTGCTCCACGGTAGGTGGCAGGTAGAGCCGCCCGCGCACGCCCTCAGCCACGATGGCCATGAGCCGCGCCCCGATCCGTCCAGCTTTCCCTTCTGCCTTGATGTAGCTGTCAGAGATGGGCGTTTCCGATAGGAGACACTGGAAATTTGCCCCGCGTGCCAGCTTGGTTCCACTCTTCGCAGACCCTGCATCTGGTGGTTTTCCAACCCGCACAGTGAATCGGTAGCCACCCTGCTCCACGACGGGATGAACGTAGGCTTCCTTTCCTTGCGTGGTGGACAGCATGTACGTCGAAACCAGCGGAACTTCCGCACCACCGACCGCCGGGTTGGGGCTTGCCACCGTGCGGGCCCACAGCCACGCAATCACCGTCAGCTTCTGTCCGATAAGCGGTTGCAGGTCAGGACGATCTTTCGCCAATTCCTTCGTCACTTCGATCTGCGGGTACAGGTGGCCGATGCGCTTTTCCGCCTCATCCCGCATCCACTGCCCGTAGTAGCGAACATCTTCGGCCAGTCCTTCGGCCCCGCGAAACGTCTTTTTAAGCAGCCGCTGCTCGCTGACAAACGACGGATTGATCGGCGACTTCCCGGCGAACTTGGGAGGAATCTCGATCATCGCCTTATTGATGAGCACCGCGACGGGATTTAGGTCGCTCGCGTGGCTTACAAGTCCGAGCCGCTGCGCCTCCAGCGGAATCGCACCGCCACCCGCAAACGGATCATGAAATCCCGGCAGCTTGGCGGGATCAAACAGCGTCTTGGCGTCGGGGTGGTGCTTGTTCGCTTCGCACGTCTCGCGCCAGGATTCCCAAATCGCAGCACGGGCCTTTTTTAGCAAGTCCTCGTTGTTCGTATTTTCCCACTGCACAAGCTGGCCGATAAGCTGGAACAGCTCATTCCGTTTCTTGGTGATCGCGCCTTTGACCTGCGGCTTCTTCAGTTCCTCTTCGCTGTACTTCCACGACGGGTCATTGACAAGCTGGGCAAACAGAACTGCGCGTGCCGCCGCCAGCGGACGCCGTGCCCACCACAGGTGCAGGGTCGAGGGATGGCCATGTCGGATCGACTTTTCGCGCGCCGAAGCCTTGTTGATCTCATCGAGCGGAATCGCCACTTCGATGAGCTTCTTCGGGGCAACGATTGGAAACGGAGCATGATTCGACATGGAAAAAGGATTCCTCACGCCAAGTGCGGTGCCTTGGCGCGCTTGAGCAGATCTTTGAGGGAGTAGTTGACGCTGACCACGGAGCCTTCCAGTTCCTTGGTGAAGGGCGCGCGAATGTAGTGCGGTCCGCGGACCTTTTCGCCTTCGACTTGGACGATGGCCAGGAAGAACTTGCTGCCCTGGTTCAGCGCCTCAAGCACTTCGTTGGCCGTGACGACGACGGTATCGGCGTCGATGTAGCGGCCTTTGACTTCGATGTGGCGGCTCTCGCCCGCGGGCGTGATCGCGGTGACATCCCAGCCGCACTTCTCGCGGCTCACGTCTTTGACTTGGTGGCCTTGCTTGCGCTCGGCCTCCATGACCGCATTCATCGCGAGCAGCTCGACGCGCTTGCGCGCTTCGGGGTCGGCTTCGTACAGCGGCGTGGCTTGGCCGGTGATTGAGGCCAGCAGCCCTTGCGGAATGACCAGCGCGCAGCCGGAAAGGACCGGCGGATTGCTGGATATCTGAAGCTGGCCTTCCAGTTCTGCCCGGCGCTGGGCCAGTCGTGCTTTCAGCTCGTCAGCCCGCTTGCGAGCGTTGTCGGGCTGCATGCGCGGCTGTTTGCCCGCCTTCACTTCGGCGGCCAGCTCGTTGGCGCGGCGTGACCAGTAGTTGATCTCGCGGGTCAGGCGCTGGTGAACGGCCTCTAGCGTCTTCTTGATCAGCGCCTTGCGACGGACCACGACTTCTTCGTAGTGCTCTTTGACCAAGTGCTCGCTGGCCCACGCCAGCGCCAGCGCAGACAGATCCTGCGTCAGCCATGGCTGG
Source organism: Myxococcales bacterium (assembly GCA_016794465.1). Taxonomy (GTDB): domain Bacteria; phylum Myxococcota_A; class Polyangia; order Palsa-1104; family JAEUJZ01; genus JAEUKA01. The sequence goes on from JAEUKA010000060.1 coordinate 5,373, forward strand.
GTCAGGACTTGCTCGATCGCGGCGCGGGTTTCCGGCGGCGGGTTCTCATAGCTCAGGTAGGGCGCTGCGCCCGCGTGCCGGACGCTGCCGGACTCGTCAATCTCGACAAACTGCATCCGGCGCGAGATGAGGCGCGTCATGCTGGTGCCCTCGCGGATGCCGTGATCGATCATAAACAGCAGGCGCGGCGCGGTGCTGGGATCGGTCGGGTCGATCAGCACCGTTCCGGCGTGCAGCGCCTTCTCATCGTCAGTCAGGATCTGGTCGATCAGCGAGGCCATCAGCGGGTGCGCCGGATGCACCAGATCCGCGGTAGGCTTGTGCAGGACGCGCATCAGGTGCCGATCGAACGTGACCCGCTCGTAGCGCTCCAGCACGGGTCGCCGACCCCCTTCGATGGTGTGGCGACGGCGCACGGTGGCCGGAACGTGCTTGATCTCGTAGCGTCCGGCTTCGCGCTCTTTCAGCTCGCCACCGTAGCGGCCCAAGGACTCGACGACAAAGCGACGCAAGTAGAAGGGCTGGAGCTTCTTGGCCTCGGCCTTTTCCATCGCTTCCTTGACCATGTAGAGGCGCTTTTGATCGAAGATGTCAGCGGTCAGGGCATTGCGGTCGATGATCTCTTGCAGGTGCTTGTGGTCGAGTGCGCCGTCCACCTTCTCAAACATCCGGGCGCGGGCTTCGGGGGTGTCGCCCTCGCGAATGGCCTGGATGAGCACGTCCTTCAGGGGCATCTCGTCAAACGAGCGGCCCAGGATGTCAAAGACCTTGCCGCCGAGTGCAGCCCGTTCCTCTTCCAGCTTCGTAAAGAGCCGCTGAAAGACCTCACCCTCGCGTGTCTCGATCGCGACGAGGTTCCACATGTGACAGATTTCCTGCTGGCCGATGCGGTGGATACGGCCAAATCGCTGCTCGATGCGGTTCGGGTTCCACGGCAGGTCATAGTTGACCATCAGGTTCGCGACCTGAAGGTTGACACCTTCGCCAGCGGCATCGGTCGCAAGCAGGATCAGAACCTCGGGATTTTGCCGAAACTGTTCCTGCGCCGCCAAGCGGTCTGTCCGTCGGGTTCCACCGTGAATCTCAATGACGGCGGACGGATTGCCGATGACTCCGGTGATCTTCTTCTTCAGGTAGTCGAGCGTGTCCTTGTGCTCGGTAAAGATGATCATCTTGCGGCGACGACCGCCAGGTAGTGACATCTCTGGGGCATCAGACTGAAGGAGCTTAGACAGCTCATCCCACTTCCGGTCGACGCCGCTCGTCCAGACTTCGTGGGCTTTCTTCTCAAGCGCTTTGAGGAGTTCGATCTCACCGGACAGCTCGGGAATGGTCTTGGCGGCGGTTGCCTCATCGACCAGCTCCTCCTCGATTTGCTCCAGCTCCGCTGCCGTCAGTTCCTCGTCCAGCTCGTCGAAGTCATAGTCTTCCCACGAGCGCGGACCCTTCTTCTGCGCGGCGGGGTTCTTCAGCTTGTCCAGCCGATCTTGCAGCTTTTCCCGACGGCGGCGCAGTGACTGCGCGATGGCATTCGGTGACGACGCAAGGCGGCGCTGCAAGATGGTCAGCGCGAAACCGACCATGCCGCGCTTTTTGCCTTCGAGGGCTTCGGCCCGCCCCATCTCGTTTCGAACGTACTCAGTCACGCGCTCGTACAGGTCTTTTTCCGGGGCCGACAGCTTGTAGGTCAAGGTCTTGGCGAGCCGCGGCGGGAACAGGCGCGTGCCATCGAACTTGATCAAGTCCTCCTTCACCATGCGCCGCATGATGTCGGTGATGTCCACGGGCTCGACTTTGTCGCGGGCCTTGCCGTGGAAGCGGTCTTGATCGAGCAGCCCGAGCCACGCCTGGAAGTCTTCCTCCTTGCCGTTGTGCGGCGTGGCCGTCATCAGCAGCAAGTTGCGCGTCCGCTCCGCGCTGCCGATGAGCATCCCCAGGTCGTAGCGCCGCGTGGTTTTCAGCTCGCTTCCGAAGTAGTGCGCCGCCAGCTTGTGCGCTTCGTCGATGATGACCAGATCCCAGCGCGCGGCCTCGGCCTGCAGCTTGTCGTGCCACTCTGTCTTGCGCGAGAGCTGATCGAGCCGAGCGATCAGGCGCGGGTGTTCCACAAAGGCGTTGCCGGTCGCTGTGGACTCGACAAGGGCATTGGTCAGAAGGTCAAAGCGCAGCCCGAACTTCTCGGACAGCTCGGTCTGCCACTGCTCGACCAGGCTGCCTGGAGCGACGATGAGGCAGCGTTCCAGATCACCCCGCAGCATCAGCTCGCGGATGAGCAAGCCCGCCATGATGGTCTTGCCCGCGCCGGGGTCATCCGCCAGCACAAACCGAAGCGGCTGCTTGGGCAGCATCGCCTCGTACACCGCCGAGATCTGGTGCGGCAGCGGCTCCACGTCCGAGGTGTGGACCGCCATCATCGGGTCGAACAGATAGGCCAGCTTGATGCGCGTCGCCTCCGCCGCCAGCTTGAAGGCTTCGGGCTTGGCGTCGAAAGGGAACACCCGTGCAGCACTGGCGACGCTGAGCTTGGCCTCGTCGGCGCGGAACAGGGTCTTCTTGAGCACCTGGCCGGAAAGAAGCTCGTAGGTGACATCCACAGCGTCGGGACCGGCCTTCTTGACGTAGAGAACCTTGACCTGGCCGGACGGCTCAACGCCGACGACGTGCGTATCGACTTCTAGGACTTCGAGCTTCAACATGCGGGTCGGGAAAATCCCATATTTGGAGGCGGGAAGATAGAGGAAGCGTGAAAGGAGCTCCATGGGATGTGGCCATCGACCAAGAGAAGCGGATGGAGTACGCAGGAGGTCTGGAGGAGAAGAGCATTACGTGACGTGGAGATTGGCTCCGGTGCGTAGCGTCATCGAGAGGAACGATTCCGTCTCAGCGGACTCTACCTAACAGACGGAAGAAAGGCTCTCCTTCGCACTATCAAACTCCCGTCGCACCGTGCTAGCTTCCGCGACATCACTCCGCCATGAAGACCACAATCGACCACCTTCCCGACGACCAGCAGCAGAAACTTCAGGCCATTACGGCTGTGTTCACAAGCCCTGATGTGGCGATTCCTATCGA
>JAEUKA010000064.1 GCA_016794465.1 Myxococcales bacterium
TTCGCCCCGTCGAAGAGCCCCTGCTTGCGCGCCCAGACATACAGCACCGAAATTGCCTTGAGCATGCTGTTGACCGTTGCTGGCTTGTACCCCTGCGCTAGCTTTCTATCTCGTAGCGCCTCGATCTGTCCCGGCTTCAGGCTCGCAATCGGCAGCGGCGCAAGGTCTGGCAGCACATGCTTGCCAAGCGTATAGCGCAGCCACGACCGATAGCGCTCTGGGTTCTTCGTCGGTGGGTTCGCCTCCTGTAGAAATCGCTCCGCGAGCCCAAGCAGCGTCAGCGCCTTGCCTTGTCGCTCCGGCGACTGCTTTTCGGGAATCCCGACCAGGCCACGAGCGACCCGCGCCTCGACCTCGGCAACAAACCGCATCGCCAGTGCCTTCGACGGCTGATGTGTGGGCCGATGCTTGCGCTTGCCGTCGAGGTCAACGAACCGGCAGTACCACTGCGGATGCTCCTTGGTCCCTCGATTGTGAACGTCTCCCATGAACACCTCGCGTAGGCCGGACCCCGCCCACATCGAGCGGGCAGAGTTCAACATCGTGCATGTTACCAAGATCGCTCGGGTTTTAGGAAGCCCGCATCACCGCTTCCGTCCGCGCCGCCCTCCGAGCCATCACCGCCTCGGGCGCCTGCCCAAAGTACGCCAGCGCCGCCCGCTTCGACGGAAACACCTTCCACCACATCCCCACCTCGTCGAGCAGCCAACAAACAAACATCCACTCAAACGACTCCCCCTTGGGCCACTTGCACAGCTCCCACACAAACCGCCGCGACGGCTGCCCCGTCTGCGACCACGTCACAAACCGCAGCCGCACCGCGACCATAGGCCGTCGCCCTCGGTGCATTCGCAGCCAGCGGTCGACGAAGTCCTGATCATTTTCGAGTCGGTGAAGGAGTGATTTACCTAGCGTTACTTGTTGTGTCCGTCGTGATTGCCGCTGATGAACTAACTTTCTGCTTGCCTCGGTCGTTGTGGTTCGTGCCATGTTCTGCCTCGTGCGTTGAGGTTGATTCGCGTCACTGCGACGCACGCGAGGCCGGCGGGGCGCAATCCCGTCGGCCTCACACCAAGGCCACCGACGAGCCGTGTTTTGCCGTTTGGATAGTCAGCAGCCATGTGTGCGACTATCACGAAAGTCGCGACTTTCTGTCAAGTCGCGTCGTTGCAGAAACGCGCGCCATGTGCGACACGTCCGTTCATGCCGAAGCGCAAGGCATCTTTTCTAATCCCCGAGGAGCTTTACCAGGAGGCCCGCGATGCCGTCGCGTTCCTCGGTGGCCCGCCCCTCTACCTCACCCTCGCCCAACTCGCCGAAGACGCCCTCCGAGACAAACTCGACGAGCTAAAAAAGCAGCACAACAAGGGCAAGTCCTTCCCCAAGTTCGTCGGTCGAGTCAAGACTGGGCGTCCGGTCAGCGCCAGCTAGTAACCTTCAAGCCGATAGGGTTGAGCTAATCATGATTAAGTCAGAAACATCCAGTAGCCACATGTCCCAAGAATTGCGTCACCTGATCTTGGAATGGCTCGGTCGAAAGTATCTCTCACAAGTATGCAGTGCTCTCGGGCTTGTCGTGTCCGATCGGCGGCGCTATGAGTCATACATTGAATCCCTTGACAAAGCCGCCGTTCCACTTGATGTGATCCTATCACCGTTACCGAGAGAAAATCTCAAACGTTTATGCGATTATCTTACGATCGATTCCAGTGGAAAGGAGAAGGTTGTCATTATTAACCGAATAATGGACACCATCGCACTCGTTGCCACCGCTGATTCAGGAAAGCAACAGCCAGTGAGCAGTCGTCAAAACTCAGGAACTAAAGCAACTCCAGAGAGACGAGAACCAATTATCGCTAAGACGGCCAAGGCGGCTAAGGCGGCTAAGCAACAAGTTTTCATTGTGCATGGGCATGATGAGCTACTAAAATTGGAAGTAGCCCGGTTCACCGAATCGCTCCATCTTGAACCTATCATCTTAGCTGAGCAGCCCAATCTCGGACGCACGATCATCGAAAAGTTTGAAAAACACGCTGGCGATGCTGATTTTGCCATTGTGTTGCTGACTCCTGATGATATGGGCGGAACCAAACTCGATGCCATTTCCGGTCGTGCTCGACAGAATGTAATTCTGGAGCTTGGCTATTTTATCGGCAAACTCGGCAGGAACCGCGTATGCGCTCTATATAAGAGTGGCGTTGAGTTACCCTCAGATGTGCTTGGTGTCTTATACGTATCTGTGGATGGAGATTGGCGCATTCGATTGGCCCGCGAGATGAAGGCGGCTGGGGTCACTGTCGACCTAAACCACGTCGTCTGATCTGGTGGGTCCAAAAGCCAACGATGGACCAAATAAGGACCAAAAGCTGACCTCGGGTTGAGGTTCTCGACGGGAAGTCGGTCAATTTGGCATGCTGGCCAAGGAGGCTGGGGAGAGGCCTTCTATGCGGGAGGTTTTGTTGGAGCTGCGGCGGATTGAGCCGAGTGGCATTGGCTCGCTGAGCCAGGCGCCGGTGAGTCGGGTGGGGGAGGGGCTGGGACGGCGCTCGCTGCTCGGGATGGGGCTGGCGAGCGTGGCGCTGCTGGCGGGGGTCGGGTGGTGGTGGATGGCCGAGTCGTCGACGGTGACGTGGCAGGTTCAGTCGGAACCGACGGGGGCCGAGGTGCTGGATCAGACGGGGCAGTCGCTCGGGCGGACGCCGTGGCAAGAGGTGCGGGCGCGCGACATCGGGCACAAAGAAATTCGGCTGCGCTTGGCGGGGTATCGGTCGGAGTCGCTGCTGCTTGACTCGGGGCGGGATTATCGACGGACGGTGGTGCTTACCAAGTCGGTCGAAAGCTCGCCTGATAGTCGGCCTGCGACAGCGCGATGATGTGGCGTGCCTCGTCGGCGTCGTAGATGTCGGTGATCTCGACGCGGCGCGGAGTCTGTCCGTGACCGTTTTGGCCCGGCATGTCCTTGTAGGTCAAAAAGTAGTGGCGGAGCCTCTCGACGAGGCTGCGCGGGCAGTCGGCGATGGTGCGGAAGGCTCCGTAGGCGGGATCGTCGCACAGCACGGCGAGGATTTTGTCGTCGGCCTCGTTGCCATCAAACATGCGGTAGCCGCCAATCGGTCGCGCGTTTACGAGGACGCCGCCGTGGTTGATGGTCCGCTCGCTGAGCACGCAGATGTCGAGCGGATCGCCGTCGCCGATGATGCCGGTGCGACCCGTTTTGTCGCCGGCATACTGTCCGCAGCGCTCGCCGCAGTACGTTTGGGGGATAAAGCCATACGGGGCCGGACACTGCGACGAGAACTTCTGCGGGCGATCGAGCTTTAGGTGTCCCGAGCGCTTGTCGACCTCGTACTTGACGGTGTCGGTAGGCACCATCTCGATGAACGAAGCGACAATGTCGGGGGCGCAATCTCCGACGGAGATACCGTGCCAAGGATGGGCTTGATAGGGAACAACCGGGGTCGGAGCTTTGGTATCACTCATGATGCTTACTGTTTCGGTTTGATTCCGTCGGTGGACTCGGCTGGATTGTCCTCGGATTCGTTGTCATTCTCAATGCTCTTCAGTCGCGAGTAGAGCCTCCGACGAGTAATGCCGAGCAGCTTGGCCGCCTCGGTCTTGTTGCCAGAGGAGCGCGCCAGGGACTCCATGATCAGCTCCTTTTCCAGTCGGTCGATCGAGAAGCCCGGATGCAGCAGTCCCGACGGAGTCACGGGCAGCGCCGAGTCGGCAAAGGCGCGCGGCAGATGCTCGACGCCAATCACATTCTGTCCGGCTGCATTGCCGGTTCCGACGAGGATCGCCGCTCGCTCGAGAATGTTTTCCAGCTCGCGAATGTTGCCGGGCCACGGGTAGCGCTGCAGCAAGTCGAGCGCGGGCTGGCCGATCGAGAGCAGCGGATGGCGACGGCGCAAGATGTCATGCACCAGCTTGGGAATGTCGTCGCTGCGCTCCCGGAGCGCCGGCAAGTGGATCGGGAAGACGTTGATTCGATAGAACAGATCCTCGCGCAGCGTCTGGTCGCGCACCGCCTGGGCCAGGTTGCGATTGGAGGCGAAGATAAACCGCACGTCGACCGTTCGCAGCTGACTGGAGCCGACGCGATGGAACTGATGGTCCTGAATGAAGCGCAGCAGCTTCACTTGCAAAAGTGGTGGAACGTCGCCAATCTCGTCGAGAAACAGCGTCCCCCGATCGGCTTTTTCGACGTGACCGATGCGCTGCTCGACGGCGCCGGTGAAGGCTCCGCGCTCGTGTCCAAACAGCTCACTCTCTAACAGCGTCGGCGGCAGCGCGGCACAGTGAACCTCGCACAGCGGACCGTTGCGTCGTCGCGAGTGATGATGAATGGCGCGTGCCAGCACGGTCTTGCCGGTTCCACTCTCACCGAGGAGGAGCACCGTGGCATCCGTCGCTGCGACCTGATGAATCTGCTCGATGACCTCTCGCATGCGGGCCGAGGTGCCGACCAGACTCTCGATGCTCTGCACCTTTTCAAGCTGGGCTTGGAGGTTGCCGTTCTGTTCTTGCAGCGCCCGCCGTCCGATGAGCCGCGCGATCTTGATCCGCAGCTCGTCAATAGAAAACGGCTTGATCAGATAGTCCACAGCACCCAGGCGCATCGCTTCGACGGCAGTCTCGGCGCTGGCGTACGCCGTCATCATGATCACGTCGGGGGCACTGGGAAGCTCGCGGACGTGCTGCAGGACCTGAATGCCGCTGATGTCGGGAAGCTTGAGATCGGTGACCACCACGTCGAAGGTCATCGATGCCAGCTTGGCCAGCGCTTCACTGCCGGACAGGACTCTCTCGACGGTATAGCCAGCAGACTGGAGGGCCGTCGCAAGGACTCGCCCGAGCTTGGGTTCATCGTCAACGAGGAGGATGTGTCTCATCGGTTTCACTCTTTGCAAAAGCGGATTGTCCGTCGGTGGCCTCGGGAGGCTGGGCGGGGAGCTGCAGCACAAAGCAGGCTCCGACGCCGCTTCCTACCCGTGTCGTGTCAAGCGATCGGAGCCCGAGAGAGCCGCCGTGCTTTTCCGCAATCTGTCGACAGACTGACAGGCCCAGACCGGTGCCTTGGGCCTTGGTGGTAAAAAAGGGCTCGAACAGGCGCCGCGTCGCCTCGGGAGTCAGGCCCGGGCCGGTATCGCGCACCTCAAGCTCGGCCCCCCCGCTGCTCGTTCGCGTGACCTGAAACGTCAGCTCGCCGCGCTGCGACATCGCTTGAATCGCATTCAGTCCCAAGTTGAGCAACACCTGCCGCAGCTTGGCACCATCGGCACACAGACTCAGCGTCGGCTCGCCCTGACAACGGATGTGCAGCGCTGGACTCGAAAACTGCCGCTCCAGCACGGTCTTGACCTCGTGACACAGCGCCGCTACGTCGACCTCGGCCAGCAAAAGCGGCGGATCGCGCGAGAAGGTCAGAAACTGCGTGGTCAGCTCCGTCAGTCGCTGTACCTCGTCGAGAATGTCATTCACCAGCTCCCGAGAAGCGGACTGCTCGCGCAGCAGCTCGGCACTGGCACGGATGGTCCCAAGAGGATTGCGAAGCTCGTGGGCCACTGAGGCTGCCATCTGTCGAATCGCCTGTCCTCGCTCGGCCTGGGCCTGTAGCTTCTGTTGCCGAGCCGCCGCGCGCAGGGCTTGCACCGTCAGCAGCGAACCGAGCAGCGCCAAGATCGCCGCCACCGTCCCCGATGCCACCGCCGAGCGATTGAGCCGTGCCGGCAGATCCGTGAAGCTCTTGCCCGCTTCCAACACCAAGATCTGCTTCCCCATCGGCCTTCGCACCGCAAAATAGCCGGCCAGGACCATCGTGGCGTGGTGGGTAGGCTCAGGCGAGTCCTCGGCGCTGTCGATGCGGTAAGCCATCCCGACTTGTGGCCGACCGCGCAGCGCTTGCAGTGCCTTGTCTGGATCGACGCGCAGCAGGCTGATCAGCCGCCCCGCCCCGCTTGGACTGAGTCTTTCATCCAGCAGATAGGCGGCCTCCAGCTGATTGTCGCGAGCAACTTCAGGGAGCATCCGCTCGCTGGCGCCTTGGCCCAGTGCCTCCGCCAGCGTCGTTCCGATTGCCATCAGTCGTTGCTCCGTCGAGGTCTGTGCCGCTTCCAGTCCCAGCCGCAGCAGCCGATACGACAGGCCCAGCCCCGTCAGCAGCAAGCTCACGATCGAGAGCAGTAGCAGGATGGCGGTGGCACGCTTCATAGCTGCCCAAGCGACCTGGAACCGCTGGCCGCCACGAGCCCGACCATCGCCCGGCTCAGCGCAAGCACCAGCCCCATACGCACGGAGGGTGGACGAAGGGCAGGGCACATCGGCCCCATCATACCCCGGTTTTGATTGGCGATTTGCGCGGAAGCACTGGCCAGGCCGAGCTGGCGCAAACACAGGTCTTGGCGGTGAGTTCGCTGATTCTGGACTTGTTCCTTCGTGGCCATGGTTTATGCTTCGCGGACATGCTTTCGACGCTGATTCCTTATCCGCAACTGCCCTCGCTGCCGCTCATTGATGACTCGCTGGCGATTCATCCGTTCGGAGTCCTCGTCGCGACGGGCATTCTGGTTGGTTCCTGGCTGACGATCCGTCGGGGCAAGGTCCTCGGGCTCGACGAAGAGAAGGTCAAGAACATGATCTTCTGGTCGCTGCTGACCGGTTTTTTGCTGTCGCACTTCTCGGACGTGCTGATTTACCAAAAGCACCCGACGACGGGAGCCTTGCTGCGGGCACTCGCTGATCCGCGCTCGGGGCTGTCGTCGATGGGCGGCTTTGCTGGCGCGGTCCTCGGCCTGTTCGTGTGGTGTCGTCGCAATGGCGAGCGAGTGATGCCATACGCCGACTCGCTGGCATATGGATTGGCGACGGGCTGGTTCTTTGGCCGCATGGGCTGTTACGTCGCCCACGATCATCCCGGCGAGCTGATGGCCACGTCAGACCCGCTCTACTTCCTCGGTGTCGATTATCCGTGTCCAGCGACGCACTGTGCTCCGAAGGGATCGAGTCTGCTGCACTTCGGCTCCGAGTTCCGTCGTCACGACATGGGCTTTGAGGAAGCGCTGTTCGCAGCAACGCTCGCCGGCGGTTACCTGTTGTGGGGGACGATCAAGCCGAGGCTGGGCGTGTTTGTGGCTTCGATTGCGACGCTCTACGGGCCGATTCGCTTTGCGCTCGATCGGCTGCGGGTACGGGATGGCATTGGCGCCGATCCACGAACGCTGGGACTGACGCCGGCGCAGTACGCAGCCATCGCGGTGACGCTGATCGGACTGGGGCTGTGGGTCTATGTGTTCACACGGCCCGCTGAACAGCCAGCAGCGACGACAGTTGCCACGGTGGCGCCCGGTGCTGCGAGTGCGGACAGTGCCAAGCCTGACGGGGTTGATGCGCCAGCAGATGGCACCGAGTCATAGCTTGCTGGGGAGTGGTAGTCGCTCGTAGTCGTGAACGCTGTGGAGGATGGCGCGACTTGCGGTGGCGACGACAACCTGAGCGCCGGGGAGGGTCTTGCGGACAGCGGGAATGATGCTCGCCCGACGCTCCTCGCTCAGTCCGGGGACTGGCTCATCGAGGAGCACGATCTCCGGCACGACCTCGCGCAGGGTCAGCTGCGCTGCCAGATCCAGGATCGTGCGCTCACTTTCGCTTACGCAGCTCGCAGGGAGCGCGGTGGTATTTCGCTCGCTCGCAAGTGCAGTCAGCGACGCCAGATCGAGCAGTCGAGCAGGTACTTCGGTGGCCAGCAGCCACGGCTCGTCGCTATCGCTCAGGTGAACCAGGCTGCGGTGGTGCGGATCGAGCTGCTGAAACAGCTCGCCGAGCCGCTGGAGTCCGGGATGCAGCGGTGGTCGTCCTGCCTCGTCGCGTCCCAGTCGCTGACTTCGCCAGCGGAGCTGTAGCAGCTTCTGACGCAGATCGAACCCAGGACGCTGACCGACGTAGGCGATGCGTCCACGCGGTGGCCAGGCAAGGTGCGGTGCCGCCGGTGACTGCCGGACCTGCGTCACGGGCCGCAGCCACGGCGAGTCGGTACCACGGAGGCTCAGCGAAGCAACAAGGGTCGCCGGACCGAGCTGGAGCGCAAGCTCGATCTGGGCCGTGGTCTGCCCGCTGCGAATCAGTCGCGGGCTGTAGGGCTCGGGCAGCAACCGCTCCTCGTCCAGCTCGCAGATCTGCGCCACCGCCGAAAGCAGCGCACTCTTGCCCGATCCCGAGTCCCCAAACAGCACCGCCTGGTCGAGCGGCGAGTCATCCAGATACGTCAGCGCCAGCTGACACGATGACCAGCAGCGCACGTTCTCGATCGACAGTCGTCGCAGTCGCAGCGCGGCCCCGCGTTCCCCCCGAACCATTCCTATAAGGTAATGGAAACAGCGCGAGATTGGCCAGTGCCGCGTGAGGTCGTGAGCCGCCGTCACCCTCGCGGCTGACCTCGCAGACACTGTCATCGCCGACTTCGCAGTCGCTGCTGCGCTTGGTAAATCCGCCCGCAGCGAGCCCGAAATCGCCGCCAAGGGGTAAACCTGGCCATTCTGGGGAGTTTCACTTATGTAAGCAGATTTTTGCGAATGTGTATTGTCGGTTAATTACCAATTAGCAACGCATGAACTGATTAATAAGATCGGTATTGTTGCTGATTTGCATTGACGAGATCTGGGATTGTTTGATTGACAAGGTGGGTAGACCTCTTTCCCCAAAGGACTGCCCAACATGACGATCGAAAACGAAACAAGCGCATCAATTAATGAAGTCAATGCCGATAACCAGCGACGCGATGGCGCAGCGGAACCAGCTGTCGAGCCAGCGCCGCCAGCGAAGCGACCGCGAGGCTTTGCCATGATGGATCGCGAACGAAACCGACAGGTTGCGAGCAGTGGTGGCAAGGCTGCTCATGCGTATGGACTGGCGAATCGCTTCACATCGGACAAAGCGCGTGAAGCGGGCAAAAAGGGTGGCGCCTCGACCAGTCGCAACCGCGAGCACATGGCAGAGATCGGTCGCAAGGGCGGCTTCGCCAAGCGTGGCCAGCGACGGACCGAGCCCGGCGACGTGACGGCTGACGCAGGAGCTGACGCAGGAGCTGACGTGCGATCAGGGGCTCAAGCGCTGCGCAACGATGGAGAGAGCGCCTCGGACATGCCGCAGGTAGTAGCGAGCCCGCAGCTCGAGCAGCCCAGCCTCGTCGAGGTCACCCCGCCGCCCAAGCGCCGCCCGCCGTCGCGAGGTCAGCGAAAAGGTCGATAACGCCGTCGCCACCGAGAGGTTCAAGCTCTCGGAGAAGCCATGCAGCGGAATCGCAAACTCGACATCACAGAGCGAGCGCGCGAGCGGAGAAAGCCCGGCGTGCTCATTTCCCATCAAGAGCGCCGTGGGCACAAGCGGGTCCAGCTCATCGAGCTGCGTGCGGGCACCGGGCACGGCAGCAGCCAGCCGAAAGCCGCGCTGGCGGAGCGACTGTAGCGAAGCCTCGGTGGAGTGGTGTTCGATGACCTCCAGCCACTTGTCGGCGCCCTGCGTGACTTTGTCGGACACCCGAAAGCGCTCGCGTGAGGCGATGATGTGAACCTCGTGGACGCCCATCGCTTCGCTGCTGCGCAGCACCGCCCCGCCATTGTGCGGATCGTGCAGATCTTCCAGCACCACCACCACACCGCTTAGCCGCGAGGCTGCGACTTCATCCATGCGAGCCGCTCGCCGCTCTTCGACGAGTGGACGCAGCAGCTCGACAATCGCTTGCGCCGGGCCGAGGCGCAGCGCGGCTTCTTCATCAAGACGGGACGGCGGCTGCCACTCGGTCCCCAGGTAGCGGGGCGGCAGCACCCCCGTGAGCTGGGGCGAGAGACGGGCCATGGGAAGCTACAGGACGAGATCTTCGAAGTGGGTCAGCTGGCGGAAGGCGCGGAAGCGGCTGTCGATGATGGGATGGGTCAAGGCACGGAACCGGTCGAGGCTGAAGTCTTCACAGCAGAAGCTGGCCATCGTGCTGCCGCAGATCATCGCGCGCCGCACCAGCGCACCGTCCAGGTGTCCGCCCTTCCAAGAGCGCGCCAGGTAGCCCATGAAGCCACCGGCAAAGCTGTCTCCGGCGCCGGTTGGGTCCACCACATCGGTCAGCGGCAGGGCCGGGGCGGCGAAGATGTGCTCATCGTGGAACAGCAGCGCCCCGGCGTCGCCGCGCTTGATGACGACGTTCTTGGGTCCCAGCCGCTGGATCGCCTGCGCCGCATGCACCAAGTTGTGCCGTCCCGACAGCAGCCGCGCTTCTTCATCGTTGAGCAGCAGGAAGTCAACTCGCCGCAGCACCTTCAGCAGGGCCTCGCGGCTGCCGTTGATCCAGAAGTTCATCGTGTCCAGTCCCACCAGCTGGACGTTCTGCATCTGGTCGAGCACCCGCAACTGTAGCACCGGATCAATGTTGCCCAGGAACAGCAGCCGCGCCGAGGCGTGGGCCGGGCTCAGCTTCGGCTCAAAGCCGGCAAACACGTTCAGCTGGGTATCGAGCGAGGTCCGCTTATTGAAGTCATCCGAGTAGCGACCATGCCAGCGGAAGGTCTGACCACTGCGACGCTCAATTCCCTGGGTATCGACGCCGAGCCGCACCAGCAGCTGGGTGTGCTCATCGGGAAAGTCATCGCCGACCACTGCCACCAGTCCCACCGAGGTCAGAAACGAGCTCGCCGCCGAAAAGAACGAGGCCGAGCCACCGAGCACGTCGGTCCGGGTAGTCACCTGGGTTTCCACGGTATCGAGAGCAACCGAACCAACGACGAGCAGATCAAGCTGGGAACTCAAGGGCGCTCCTTAGTCGAAAGCAGAAACATTGCGTCGCAGAAATCCCATCTTACTTCGCGGGCGGTGGGATGTGGCGACCGATGATGTGTTGTAGCCGCTGGTAAGCCTGCGGCGCGATGTCGTGGGTCATGACCGCGTGCTCGATGGCGCGACTGCACGGACAGCTACGCGGCGGCTGCTGCGCAATCAGCTGGGCAGCGCGACGGACCACTTCGCGGGCCAGCGAGACATTGCGCCTGAGCACCGCCACCACCGCATCGACCGTGACCGCCGCCTCTTCCTCGCGCCAGCAGTCGTAGTCCGTGCTCAGTGCCAGCGTCGCGTAACAGAGCTCCGCTTCCCGCGCCAGCTTGGCTTCCGGCAGCGCCGTCATGCCGATGATGTGCGCGCCCCAGGATCGATACAGGTGCGACTCGGCCCGGGTCGAAAACGCCGGACCTTCCATCACCACCAGCGTGCCGTGGGGATGCACCGTCGTCCCACAGTCCCGCACCGCCCCAAGCAGCAGGTTGCGCAGGTCATGACAGAACGGCTCGGCAAAGGCGATGTGACCCACCACCCCTTCACCAAAGAAGCTGCTGCGGCGCTCTTTGGTGCGGTCGATCAGCTGGTCGGGAATCACCACGTGGCCGGGATGAATCTCTTCGCGCAGCGAGCCGACCGCTGACACCGACAGGACATACTGGGCGCCGAGCTGCTTTAACGCGTGGATGTTGGCGGCGTACGGAACCTCGCTGGGGGTCAGGCGGTGGCTACGGCCGTGTCGCGGCACGAACACCAGCTGCACCTCATCGAGATCGCCGACCAGCAGCGCATCCGACGGATCGCCAAAGGGCGTGGTCACCCGCTGTTCATGAACGTTGGTGAGCCCGGAGAGCTCATACAGGCCGGAGCCACCAATGACGCCAATCACCCTACGTGCGGACATGCGGGGCCGCTTCTAACACAAACCGAAAAGCCCGGTCAACGCAGCTCTGGCGTCGCGCGCGCAGCCCCCAACCAGGATGAAACCTCCCCCAAACAGTGGCACGCAGTGATCGGTGGAGGATGAACCCTCCAAAAACAGTGAGGTCCAGTGATCGGTGGAGGATGAACCCTCCCCCAAACAGTGGAGTGCAGTGATTTTGGAGGATGAACCCTCCCCCAAACAGTGGCGCCCAGTGATCAGTGGAGGATGAAACCTCCAAAAACAGTGAGGTCCAGTGATCGGTGGAGGATGAACCCTCCAAAAACAGTGGCATCCAGTGATCGGTGGAGGATGAACCCTCCCCAAGGCTGAGCCCGCTCGGGTGGGCTGATAAACCGAGGCCACTGCGAAACCAATAGCTTGAGTACTGAGCCTGGGGGCGACCGGAGAGCTTTTTTTCGGGCCGCCTGCGGAACGGAAAAAAGTCTCGCAGGGTAGCGGGGCCCCAGGCGAAACGCGCGGTGGGGTCACTTGGGCGACGCGTGTGGCAGAATGGACCGATGACAACCACCAAGGCGGAGCCGAGCATCGAAGCGAGCGAGCGGGCGGCGGCGCGGCGGCTGCAGCCGGCTCCGGAGGGCTTTGACCTTACCGGGCTGGCGGCGCAGGCCGAGGCGTATGTCGGCAAGCTTCAGCGTGACATCTGTGCCGCCATCGAGCGGGTCGATGGCCAAGCGACGTTTCGGCTGGATGAGTGGCAGCGGGCGGGCGGCGGCGGCGGGCTCACCGGTATTCTCAGCGGTGGTGGGGTGTTCGAGAAGGCGGGCGTGAACACCTCGGTGGTGCACGGCGAGCTAAGCCCGGAGCTGCAGGCTGCGCTGCCCGGCGATGGCGCGAGCTTCTTTGCCACCGGGGTGTCGCTGGTGCTGCATCCGCACAGTCCGTATGTCCCGACGACCCATGCCAACTTTCGCTTCCTGCGCCGAGGCCGGACGGCGTGGTTTGGCGGGGGAGCGGACCTGACGCCGTACTATCCGTTCCTCGAAGACGCCGTGCACTTTCATCGCCAGCTCGCCAGCGCCTGTGACCGCCATGATCCGGACTACTACCGCCGCTTCAAAGCCTGGTGTGATGAGTACTTCTATCTGCGACACCGCCAAGAGACGCGCGGGGTAGGCGGGATCTTTTTTGACTACCTACCGGCGGATGTCGCCCAGGTGCAGGAGTTCTGGAAAGAGGCCGGCGCGGCGTTCTTGCCCGCCTATCTGCCGATTGTCGAGCGTCGCAAGGACACGCCCTTTGGGGAGCGACAGCGGCACTTTCAGCTCTATCGGCGGGGTCGCTACGTCGAGTTCAACCTGCTCTACGATCGCGGCACGGTGTTTGGCCTGCGCACCGATGGGCGGGTCGAGTCGATCCTGATGTCACTGCCGCCGCTGGTGCGCTGGGAATACGACTTTCATCCCGAGCCTGACAGCGAGGAAGCGCAGCTGGCTTCGTTCCTGCGTCCCCGGGACTACCTTGGTGAGGCGGCACGCTCATGAAGAAGCTCGGCCTGACGACCTGGATCATCATCGCGCTTGTCTTGGGCTCGGCGGTCGGCGCGTACCTGGGGGGGCATCTGGGGGCAAGCCTGCGGCCACCCGACTTTCTGCCAAAAGCCACGTCGCTGGAGTGGATGTCGAAGTCGTTCATCCGCCTGATCAAGATGCTGGTGTCGCCGATCATCTTTGCGACGCTGGTGGTGGGGCTGGCCGGGGCTGGCGAAAAGCACATCGGGCGGCTGCTGCTCAAGGCGCTGCTGTGGTTCTGGCTGGCGACGGCGGTGGCGCTGTTCGTGGGGCTCGGCGTGGCCAACTGGCTACAGCCGGGACTGGGCGCGGTCGGCGGCAACGGCAGCTTCCCCACCCCAGCGAGCAAGCCCTTCTTCGAGCAAGTGATTCCCACCAGCCTCATCGAGGCCATGTCCCAGAACGCGATCCTGCAGATCGTGTTCTTTTCGCTGCTGTTTGCGATGGCGCTGGTGGCGATTGGCGACAAGGGCAAGCCGGTGCTGGACGTGCTGCGCGGCGTGGCCGAGGCGATGTTCAAGCTGACCGAGTACGTGATGAAGTTTGCGCCGTTTGGGGTCTTTGCGGCGATGGCGGTGGCGGTCGGTACCCAAGGTCCGGGCGTGATGGTGCAGCTCGGCAAGCTGGTGCTGTCGCTGTACTTCGCGCTGATCGTGTTTGTGACGCTGCTGCTGATTGCGATCAAGCTGATTACCGGGGTGCGCATCGGCCTGGTCCTGCGGGAGCTGCGTGAGCCGCTGCTGCTGGCGTTTTCGACCACCAGCTCGGAGTCGGCGCTGCCCAAGGCGATTGCCACGATGGAGAGGCTCGGGGTGCCGCCGCACATCGTCGGGTTTGTGCTGCCGGCGGGCTATAGCTTCAACCTGGATGGCTCGACGCTGTATCTGGCGCTGGCGTCGCTGTTCATTGCCCAGGCGACCGGCAAGTATCTGTCCCCGGCGACGCAGATCGAGATGATGCTGACGCTGCTGGTGGCCAGCAAAGGCGTGGCTGCGGTGCCGCGAGCGTCGCTGGTGGTGCTGGCGTCTACCAGTGCGGCCTATGGACTGAAGGTCGAGTGGATTGCCACCATCCTCGGCGTCGATGCGGTGATGGACATGGCGCGCACCATGGTCAACGTGCTCGGCAACTGCATGGCTTCGATCATTGTCGGCAAGTGGGAAAAGGCGATTCCCGCCGACGCGCCGCTCTACACCGGTCGGCTGCCGGCGCCCCCGACCCCGCCCACTGCGCCGAGTGCTTGAGTCGCCGCTGCCCGTTCGTTACCGTGTCTCCATGTGCAAAGTGAAGCTGTGGAGCTGGCTTTGGCTTGCGGTGGCGCTGCTGCTCGCGAGCTGGGACAGCGGGATCGCCATCGCCAAGCCCCCACCCACGATCGCGGTCATGCCGTTTCGCGACCTGACCGGCAAGGCCAAGCCGCATATCGGCGAAGCCATCCGCGAGGTGGTCGCCAGCGATCTGAAGAGCCTGTCCGGCGTGCGCATCGTCGAGCGCGGCAGTCTCGACAAGATCATCAAAGAGATGCGCCTGCAGACCCACCTGAAGGAAGTCGAAGACAACACCGCCGCCAAGCTCGGCAAGGTCGTCGGTGCATCGGTGATGGTGATCGGCGCCTATCAAGAGGAGTCGGGCCAGATCCGCCTGACCGCCCGCTTCGTCCGCGTCGAGACGAGCGAGGTCATGGGCAGCGCCAAGGTCGACGGCAGCATCAAGCAGTTCTTTCGCTTGCAGGACCGGGTCACCGCCGAGCTGTTGCGATCCTCGGGGCTGCCGCAGCTGGCCAAGCAGGTTGCCGATGGCTCCGATACCCGGCCTGACTTAAAGACGATGGATGCGCTCGACCTGTACGGCCAGGCGGTGACGGCCGAGACGGATGAGCAGCGGGTGGTGCTCTTGACCTCGGCGGTGGCGATCGATCAGAACTTTTCGTATGCCGCCAAGGACCTCGCTGCGCTCGAGGAGCGGATTCGCAAGTACCAGATCGAACAGAAGCGCCTGACCGATGAAAAGCTGGAGAGTCTCCGCAGAGAGCTGGGCAGCACCACCGATCGTCAGCGCATCGACGTGCTGACCAATCAGCTGCTGCGGCTGCTCCAGGGCTCGCGACGCTACAACACGCTGCGGCGGGAGGCGCGCCTGTACCTGGACGGGCTGCCGCCGGGGCCGGTGTCGGGTCGCTACTTCGATGAGGCCTCGATGATGCTGGTCAGCACCAACATGCTGCTGCGCGACTGGGACTCGGTGTTACGCGACGGTGAGATGTTCATGCAGCGGGCGCCCAGCAGCACCGTGTTCGAGTCGGTGCGGCTGATGGTCGTGCAAGCGATTGAGCAGAAGCGGCTGGCGGCGGAGGGCAAGCAGAAGCTGGCCGACTATCTGAAGGCGCATCCCAATGTGATCGGCTGGGATCTGTGCCAGCTGGCCAGCATTTACTCGTCGCACTCTCAGTACCGCGAGGCACAGCGACTGTATGACGCCTGCTTCCTGCTGGCGGACAAGTCGTCGCTGTCGTCAGTTCAGACGCGGGTGGTGCCGGACATGATGCTGGGGGACTACGCCGCGATGCAGCGTCACATTGCCGACGCCGAGAAGCTCGATGCAGCGGCAGCGCGGAGCATGCGCGCGTCCTATCTTGCCCAGATGCCCACCGACTAGGAGACGACGATGCGACGCTACCTACTGTCCCTGGCATTGCCGTTTCTGATCGCCGCCGCGCCGGAGCCGCAGACGGTTGACGAGAGCAAGACGATCTTGGCCGAGCGCGACGCGGTGATTCAAAAGATTGCCAGCGGCGAGGACTTCGAGCGCAGCGTGGCCCGCTTTGCCGAGCTGCGGAAGCGCTTCGAGTCGCTCTCGGTGGCGCAGAAGCTGTCGAGCGCGACCAACACCGACAACCAGCGACTGGCCCGCGAGCGGCATTACAAGTACCTGCGCAGCCTCGACTTTCGAGTGGGTGAGCAGTGTCCGATGGCGGTGGACCCGACGAATCGACCCAAGGGCGACAGCTACCACGCCTTCCGGGGCGAGCACGGCAAGATCGTCGCCAAGAAGACCGTCAAGCTGCCCGCCAAGAGCGGCTTCGACGATGAAGAGTCGGTCGAGACATTCCAAGTCTCTGCCCAGTCCGGCCTCTATTCGTTCGGCGCCAAGGAGATGAAGACCCACGACGGCAAGCCGTTTACCGGCAGCATCGGCGACATGGTCTTTTTCTGCTACGCCAGCGCTTCGTCACACGGCTCGGGCAGCTATCTGCCGCCGGAGTTTCGCGACAAGGTCCTCGGCTCGGGGTTTGTGTCGCGCATCAAAGCTCCGCCGCGCATCGTCAGCAAGTCCAAGTGGAATCCAGTCCATCTGCTGGGCCGAGGCACGCTGCGGATGGTGGCTCGCGAGGGTCGCTGGCCGATGCCCGAGAACGCCATCGTCCTGAGTCACCTCCTGGTCGAAAAGGATCTGGGCAACGGGCGCTTCGAGATTCGCCTGGATGAGCCGCACGACGTGGGCCGTCCCGCGACGGTGTCGTTCCTGCTCGATGTTCCCACGGGCCTGCGCGGGCGTGAGCTGGTCGGTCCGGGCGAGTGGCTCTGGGTTATCATGTCGCGCCCCGTGATTGACAAGCAGCTTCGCAAGCTCATCCTCACCGCCGAGGACATTGAGCCGGTGTACGTCGAAGCGCTAGACGAGGCCAAGTAGACAGAATCGAACATGCCCCGCATTACTTTTGAACCGCAGAACAAGCTCGTCGAGTGCAGCCCTGAAGACACCGCGTTTGTGGCCGCCCGCCGTGCCGGGCTCATGATTCCGACGGCCTGCGTCGGTCGGGGATCGTGCGGGCTGTGCCGGGTCAAGGTGCTCGCCGGGGAAGAGTTTCTCCCGCCGGTCACCAAGGCCGAGAAGTTCCACCTTGGCAACACCTACTTCATCACCAAGCTCCGCCTCTCGTGTCAGCTCACGGTCAGCGGGGATGTGACCCTGCAGATCCCCGACGCGGTTGGGAAGAAGCTCCCGCTCTTGTCCCGCAAATAAGCGCCCCCAGCCCAAGGACTCATGCCATGAAAAAAGCGGATCTGGTGACCAGCATCGCCCACAAGCATCAGCTGCCCCGAGGCAAGACCCAAGACATCATCGAAGATCTCTTTGAGGAGCTGGCGGCGGCACTGGTGCGGGGCGACAAGATCGATCTGCGCGGCTTTGGCACGTTCAGCATCCGCAGCGCCAAGGCTCGGCTGGGCCGAAATCCCCGCACTGGTGTGACCATCGAGATTCCAGCCCGGCGGGTCCCCGACTTTCGGCCCGGCACCGAGCTGCTTGCCCGCTGCAACCGAGCGGCCAGAATCACAGACGCTGACGATGCGAAGGCTGTCCCCAAACCCTCCCGAGCCGAGCCCCCGACCCGCTAGCCGAGCTGTCCCTTGGATCGATCAATTTCCGACGGAAAATCGCTGACAACTGGCGCGGCCACACGCCTTTCCCGAAGAGCCCGACAAACTCGCCAAGCTCTGTGATAGAGTAGTCAGGTGGCCAAGTTAGGTCCCGGCGCAAAGGTCGGGGATCAGTTTCACCTTATCCGTAAGATTGGCGAAGGCGGCTGTGGCGAGGTCTTCCTTGCGGAGCAGACGACTCTGGGGCGGCATACAGTCGTCAAGCTGATGCACCCAGAGCTGTCGCGCGATGCCTCGTACGTCGAGCGATTCCGTCGTGAGGCGCGGCTTGCCGCCAGCCTGATCCATCACCATACGGCAGCGATCTACGCATTCGGCGAGACTCCCGACAAGGTGCTGTGGATTGCGATGGAGTACATTGAGGGCGAGAGCCTGCACAATGTGCTCGCGCGGGAGTCTCCCCGGCAGCTGGCCGAGCTGCTCAACCCCGTCGCCGATGTCCTCGACCGAGCCGCGTCACGCGGCATCATCCACCGCGATGTCAAGCCAGACAACATCATGGTGGCGCCGGATGGCGATAGTCGACGGGCGGTGCTCCTGGACTTTGGCTTGGCTCGTCCGATGGAGGACAACGACAAGCTGACCGCCGTCGGTGTCGCCGTGGGCTCGCCGACCTACATGAGCCCAGAGCAGGTCTTCGGTCCGACGGTGGATGCCGCGACCGATCGCTACGCCTTGGGTGTGATTCTCTACATTGCCGTCGCCAAGCGGCCTCCGTTTAAGCATGAAGACCGGGTGCAGCTGGTGCTGATGCACAAGCGCAATCCGGTACCGCCGCTGAATAGCTTTGTGCCGAGCATCCCGGTGGGTCATCCGCTCGACCAGTTCTTCCAAAAGGCGATGGCCAAGCAGCCCACCGAGCGCTTCCCATCCGCTCGCACCTACATTGAAGAGTTCGTGCGGGCGATGGATGCCCAGCCGCTGCCGATCTTCGGTGAGTCGAGCCGCGCCGCGTCCAGTGGGCTCCGTCACGTCGATAACAAGCCTGCGTCGCCGCCCCCCGCAGCGGCACCGGCAGGTCCACCACCGCCTCCGCCTCGACGAGCCGGTGGGCCTCCACCTCCAGTACCGGGAGCGATTCGCGCGACCCAGCCGCCGCAGGCCATGGGGAAGATTGAGCCGATTGCTCCCGCACAGCAGGCACTTCGCACGACGCTACCGGCGATGGGGGCTGTGTCTGACGCTGCTCCCCGCAACGATGCTGGACAGCGAGTCGAGCCGGCCAATGCGCGCAGCATCGAAGGGTGGGGGGCACGCAAAGCGGCACCAGCAGCCCAGCCTGTTGCCCAGCCCGTCCAGCCTGCACCGACACCAGCGGAAGCCGCCAGCTCTGCGCAGGGACATCGGCGACTTTTGGCCTTTGTCGGCAACTCGGGCGAGGCCATCGACATCCTTTCTTCTCAGCAGGCGCTGCTTGGCAAGCACCGCGACTGTGACATCGTCTGCCGCGCCTTTCCTTCGCCTGACAATGACTCCATCACGCACGGAGTCAGCCGCCAGCATGCTCGGCTCCTGGTCGTAAGCGGCAAGCTCCTCATCGAGGATCTGCGCAGCCTCAATGGCACCTTCGTCGATGACCGGCGCTTGGCACTGGGCACGCAGGTGTCGCTCTCCGATGGTCAGCTGGTTCGGCTCGGTCCGGTGCTGACGCTAGAGGTGCGGCTGCTCAAGGGTGGCGCGGCGGTGCTGCGTCGAGTCGACGAGTATCACGGCAACTTCCCGTCGTCCCTGCTGGTCTGGAAAGAGTTTGCGGTCGGTGACCCCGCGATTGCCATCGTTCCGCCCAGTGCCGACTCCGCCGTGCGCTGGGGGTCGATCCGTGTCCATGGCGAAAGCCAGGATCTGTGGTGGTACGGCCCGCAAGCCGTGCTGTGGCAGAGAAGCGGTCGCAGCATCAGCGGCGCCCAGGCGATTTTGCCGGGGGATCGACTCACGCTCGGGGCCACCACCATCGAGTGGGACGAAGGCCAAAAGCCCGGCCTCACGTAATCAGCCAAGTCCTGGCAGCGCTCCGGTTCCATCATCGCCAAACTTGCTGTTTGCCACCCCGACCGCATTCAGGATGCTGGTGTATAGGTTCGCGATTGGCTCCTCGCGGCGCAGGTGTCGACCGGGCCGGATCGCACCGCCCAGCCGTCCAGCCAGCAGCACCGGTAGGTCGGTGTGCGCATGCGAGTTGCCATCGGCGCACTCACTCGAGAAAAAGACCAGCGTGCTGGCCAGCAGCGACGAACCATCTCTGTCTTTGGTCGACGCCAGCTTGTCGAGCAGATAGCCCAGCTGTTCGATCTCCCAGGTGTTGATGATCTGCAGCTGCGCTTGGATGCTCGCTTGGTTGCGGTGATGGGACAGCTCGTGATGCGCGCCGCTCACACCCGGCAGAAAGTTGTACGGCCGGTTCGAGCCGCCGTTGCCAAGCATGAACGTCATCACGCGGGTCAGATCACAGCGCATCGCCAGCACCATCAGGTCGCTCTCGGCCTTGAGCTGCTCGGCAATGCGCACATCGTCCGTCGGCGGCAGCGGCGAGTCACAGCTCATCCCGAGCGTCTGAAGGCGCTGCTCCACCTCGCGGACAGAGTGCAGGTACTCATCCAGCTTGTCGCGGTCGCTTCGGCCAAGCCGTCCCTTCAGGGACTCTGCATCGCGCAGCACGAAGTCCAGGACGCTCCGCCGATTGCGCAGGCGCTTTTCGGCGACTCCAGCCGACTGCGAGCTGTCTTGGAACAGCAGATCAAACAACAGCTGCGGCCCGACGATCTTCGCCAGCGGCGTCTTCGCCCCAATCCACGAGATATTTTGGCTATAGGCGCACGAGTAGCCCGAGTCACAGCTGCCCACCGACGCGCCACCCTCCATCCCCAGCGGCAGCGATGCAAAGCGCGTCCCTTGACCGAGCTTGGCCGCCGCGAGCTGGTCGACCGACACCCCGAGCCTGATCTCTGTCTCGCTCTTGAAGGCATGGGCACAGGTCAAAAACGCGCTGGTGCCGCCGGCATGATCGCCCGCGCCATCAGGACGGGCCGGCAGGTTGCGCAGCCCGGAGATCATCAGCAGCTCGCGGCGCAGCAGCTCCAGCGGCTTCAAAATGGCCGGCAGCTCGAAGTCGGCCCCTTCCGTGCTCGGTGTCCAGGCGGGCATGTGGATGCCGTTGGGAACGTAGTAAAAGAGCAGCCGCTGCGGCGCTCTGTCGATGGCACGGGCCGATCGCGGCAGCAGGCTTTCCAAGAACGGTAGGGCGAGCACAGCGCCGCTGCCACGCAGAAACTGCCGTCGGGAAGTGGTGCAGGTCTTGGGGTTCATGGCACGGCTCCTTCTTCGGGCTCCCCGCGACGAGAGTGAAACGCATCCGACGCAGTGATCGCCAGGATGAGCTGTCGCAGCGCTCCGCCGTGCTCACCGAGCGTGGTCGTCAGTGCCAAGATGCGATGCTCGTCCGCATCCGTCGGCGCTCTCCCCGTGGCGTAGGTAAACAGCTTCAGCACCGCACAGCGCAAAAAGCGTGGATCTTGGGCCAGCAGCCCGGCCAGTCCCGCACTGTCCGTAAACGTCGCACCGCTCGGTAGCTCTCCCGAGGAGTCAATGGCCTGACCTTCATCGCTCTGCCGGAACGCGCCGACCGCATCGAACGCTTCCAGTCCAAAGCCGATGGGGTCCATCAAGCGGTGACAGCCCGCACACTCGGTCTTGCGGCGGTGTTCTTCCAGTCGCTGTCGGACGCTGCCCGGCGTCATCGTTGGTGCCAGGTCGGTTGCCACACCCGGCGGTGGCGGCGGCGGTGGCGAGCACAGCAGCTGCTCCAGCACCCACTTGCCCCGCTTGACCGGCGAGGTCCGCCCCGGATAGGAGGTCATCGTCAGCACGCTGCCCTGCGTCAGCAGACCTTGGCGCGGGGTTCCGACAAGTGGTGTCTTTTCCCACGGCACATCCGGCGCCGGTCCCGGAATTCCGTAGTGCTTGGCCAGCGCGGGCGACAGGTATGAAAACGGCTCGGTCAGCAACCGCTGGATGCCCAGCTCGCGACTACCAGAGAGTGGCAAAAACTCGCGCACAAACAGCTGTGTCTCTTGCTGCAGCTCGGCGCGCAGGGGCTCACTCCAGCCGGGAAAGCGCTTGGCATCGGGCGCCGCGTCGGTAAGCCCGCCCAGCTGCAGCCACTGGCTCGCAAACCGCGTCAGCAGCGCTTCCGCTTTCGGATCTTCCAGCATCCGCGCCACCTGACGAATCAGCACCGACTCGTCCTGGCTCAGGCTCGACTGCTCCGCCACGCGCAGCAGCTCATCGTCGGGCATGGTGCTCCACAGAAAGTACGACAGCCGCGAGGCCAGCTCGAAGTCGCTCAGCCGATGCGGTGTGGTCGAGGTCGGGTCCGCATCCTGCTCGACGCGATACAGAAAGCGGGGCGACAGCAGGATCGCCAGCAGCGACGGACGCAGGCCGCTCACGAAGTCATCGCCGCTCTGCCAGCTTGCTTCGGCCAGCGTGCGCAGGGCCGCGATCTCCTCCTGCGTCACCGGTCGACGGAAGGCGCGGCGAGCCAAGCGTCCCACGATCTGATCGGCACAGGTCTGCCACTCGGCCAGGTCCGCGCTCGCTGGGCTGCACACCACCACCCGCCGACGCAGGCTGTTTTCCGGGCTGGCTCCGACTGGGCCGTGGACCCGAAACCACAGCACACCCAGGTTGCGGTCGAGCGTCTTTTTGGGGTCCGGGTCCGGCAGGTAATGGTCGTTGGCAAAGCCGAAGCTCACCATGTGGGTACCGGGGGTCAGCGGGACTTCGACTTGGACCTGCTGCGGACTCGACTCGACCGCCGTGATCGGCACGGTCCGCACGGTGACGCCATCGACGGCGAACACCAGCGCTGCCGGATCGGGCGGCGCCTGCTCCCCAAACGCGAGCGCGCCGAAGGTATAGCTGCCAGCGGTCGGCACCTCGATGCGCACCGGAATCGTCGAGTTGGAGGTGAAAAAGATGTGACTGCGGCGGCGGTAGCGAACCTCGACATCGCCCACCTGGAGCGTCTTGCTCAGCGGAAAGCCGTCGGGACGCAGCACCTCATCGACGAGCGACTCGGCGGCTCGCAGGTAGCGCTCGACGTGGGTCGCGGACACGCTCAGCACCTGGGCGACGTTGTCGAAGCCATAGCCCACGTCATCGGCGGGGAACTGATCGGCCGGGCGCTGACTGGTGCCCAAAAGGTCCCGCACGGTGTGGTTGTACTCATCGCGGTTCAGGCGATGCAGCGTGACCCGGCCTGGATCGGGCGGCGCCGGCGGCTCGTCGCACCCGAAAAGCTGGCCCACGGACCAAAACGCAAGTGGCAAGACCCCAAGCCTTGGGCGTCGCTGAGCAGGCATCTTCGCTACCTCCTAGTGGCCGATGTACCGCAGAAGCAGCGAGAGCGACAAGCTTTTGTCTTACTTGGTAGTGGCGTGTGCGGTCAGCGGTGCCAGTGCGGCAGTCGGTGCGCTGCCCACCGTAAGCTCGCGACGAAGGACAGCGTTGTACTGCCGCAGGGCCTGCTGCTGATGCTTCCGATATGCCAGCAGGGCTTCGTACTGCGCGCGATGCGGTCCACAGCCCAGCCGCTTGCGCTCTCCCGGGTCGGTCTGAAGGTCATACGCCCAGCACGAGCCATCGCGAAACGACACCTGCAGCTTGACCAGCGACTCACTGACCGACGACGACGTGTCTTCATTCCCGTACAAGAAGATGTACTTGCGACGGAAGTGGTCCTGAAACAGCGACTCTCCTTGGAGAAGCTGCGGGTCGTATGACCGGCCCAGGGCATCGAGCAGCGTCGGCAGGATGTCCACGTGACTGGTCGGGGCGCTGACGACTCGGGGCGGAAACAGGCGCGGATGCAGCAGCAGCGCGGGCGTCCGGTAGTTCTCATTAAAGCTCTGCCGCGAGTGGGTGTAGTTGTGCGGGTGCTGGCCAAACGCTTCGCCGTGGTCGCCCGCAATCACAAAGATCGTCTTGTCGAGCAGCCCCAGCTCGGTCGCCTTCTTGTAGATCCGCGCAAGCTGCCCGTCGAGGTAGTGCAGGTTGTTGTAGTACAGGTTCAGTGGTCGCGTCGGCTCGGCGATGTGCGACTCCTTGCCGTAGTCGGGATACGGCCAGTGCGCCAGGAAGCTGTAGTAGACCGCCACGAACGGCTCGGCCCGACCGGCGGCTGCGCTGAGCTTCTGAAGAAACACCGATACCGTCTCTGCTTCATCGCGGGCATGCGCGCGGCCACCGGGGGCGTTCTTGCGAATCGGCAGGTTGTGATAGCCCCACAGCTCCGCAAAGCCGCTGTGCAGCATGTACGCGTGCGGGAAGTACCAGTCGAGCGATCCCGGCGTCACCAAAAACCGCTGATAGGTCGGCCCCAAATACGTCAGCAGCGAGGGCAGGTAGATGTCCTTCCGCACATCCCAGATTCCCGCTTCCGGCATCACGTACAGCCCCGACATCAGCGAGAAGATGCCGCGCGGACTCGAGTTCCCCGCCGAGAAGTGGTTGCGCAAGAGCAGCCCCTGCTCGGACAGCGAGTGCAGAAACGGCATCGCCCACTTGCCGCTCGGCATCGGCGCCAGCGCATAGTCGGCCCCCGTGCTCTCAAGCAGCAGCACCACCACGTTGAGCGGCTCGCCACCCGGCGGCTTGGTGAGCTGGATCGGCCGCTCGCTGGCGGGATGCGCAAACTGGACCGACGAAAGCGCCATGGACGGTCGCCGACCGGGCAGTCCGCCGCCCAGACCCATCGCGGTCGCGGAGGCATCATCGTCAACCGATGTCGGCTCGGGCAGGTCTTCCCCGGTGGGCGGTCCATCTCCCGAGTTGCCGGGGGGACTGCCTTCGCCGGTTCCTCGCGTGGCGGCACTGGCTGCTTTGACGCCCACCCCAAAGTGGACCCGCGCCAGCCCGACCGGGGGGCGACGGCTCTCCAGCAGCTCACTGGTCAAAAAGCCCAGCGGATGATGCAGCAGCGCCGTCTGCAGCGGAGCCGCCGGCACTCGCACCGCCCACGTCAATAGCGCCACCGTCACTGTCCCCAGCGTTAGCAGGCACAGCAGCCGTGAAAAGCGGTGTAGCGCCAGCCCACCCAGCACCAGCCAAAATCCCCCGAGCGGCAGCACCAGATAGGGCAGCTCACTGCGCGGCAGCATCGCCCACGACTCGCGAACCGCCGCTGGCTCTGCCGATTCCCGCAGCAGGTCCAGCGTCAGCCCCGACCGCATCGCCAGCAGCGTCCCATGGTGCGCCTGCAGCAGCATTCCCAGCAGCACGAGCAGCAGGCTCAGCAGCAAGAGGCCTGAGCGCCGCAGCCAGCGCCAGCGACCGAGCGGCAGCAGCAGCAGCAACACCAGCCACGTCAGTGCCGCCACGCTGACTCCCAGCAGCGCGTCACTGCCCAGCTGCCGCAGCAGCTCCGACCGGGCAATCGGCTCATCGGCCCACTGTGTCGGATCTTGGATCGCCAGCAGCAGCCGATGCCGATACCCATACGCACTGAGCAGCAGCGCCCCCAGCATGGCAAGCGCCACGCTGAGCCCCGGCGGTAGCAACCGCACTCCGCGCTGCGAACCAGACAGCATCAGTCTTTATTTTCGCTGAAAACCCGACCGAAGAGGCTTAGCGCAGTGCTCGTCGTCGACGCGAGCCGGTCCGGGGCGTTGCGCTGGCGGGCTGACCTTCTGCGCTGCTGACTTCCGCGACTGATGTCAGCTCGTCGCTGCTGTCGTCCGAGGCGTCGCCGTCATCCGCAGCAGCCACCGTCTCCGCATCTGCACGGACGGGCTCCGCGCTGATCGGACTAGCCGTGTCCGTGATGGCACTAGCGGTGTCCGTGATGGCACTAGCCGTGTCCGTGATGGCACTAGCGGTGTCCGTGATGGCACTTGCGGAGCCGTCGATGGCACTTGCGGAGCCGCCGATGGCACTTGCAGTGTCCGGGATGGCTTCCTCGCTGGGGGCACCACCAAGCTTCTCCATCACAGAGCGGAGCTGCTCACTGGGTGCACCACTGCCATCCCGCTGCTCGACGTGCTGCTTGAACTCACCAAAGAGGCGCCACAGCTGCTCACGGCTGCGCGCGGTCGAATAGAGCGCCTGGGCGGCGGCTTTGGCGGCCTGCTGCTCTTCGGCATCCTCACTGTCGGGCACCTTGCCGGTCCGCTCCAGCTGCCACAGGTACGCGCGCACAAAGCTGAGCAGCGCCGGGCTTGAAATCGCCAGATGAGAAGCTTGCACCATCGGTTCCCTCCCCAAGAGCCGGTCTGTCACGGTGGTTGCCGGCCCTAGAACGTGATCCATCAGCGTAGGAGAGCCTCACAATGAGGCCCAAAATACTTAATGTATCTCACGAAACGGCCACCAAAACGAGAGGGAATTTCCGGGCTTACTTGATGGTGGAGTCGCGGTGGGCCACGCGGCGGTCGCGCTTCTTGCTGGGTTGCGTCGGCGCTGGAGTGGCTCCGAGGCTGGCAACCGGCGATCCGGGCTCGTAGCGCGGGGGCGGCTCTTTTGCGGGCTTGGCGGGGGCCTTCTTCTTTGCGCCGCTGCTCTTGGCTGGCGGGGGTGCGGTCGGCGGGTCGGCGGGCTCGGGCGGCTCCGGCTGCTCACGCAGCTTGGCTTCTAGTGCGGCGACTTGCTGACGCAGGGCGCGCAGTCGCGGCGTCTCCGTTCCCCGGGTCGCTGCCGACTGGCTGGCTTGGTAGATCGAGATTGCCGAGTTCAGCGACTCAATCGCCGACCGCGTGTGGCCTTGGCTGTTCGCGATCGACGCCCGCAGCTCGTACATCGAGACACGGCGGGGGCCTTGGCAGCGGCTCAGCGCTACATCGACATGGCGCTGGGCTTCTTCAATCCGACCCGTCTCGTAGTACAGCCGTGCGAGCCGTGCGGGAGGGTTGTAGTCCGTCGGCAGAGCCTTGGCCGAGCTGAGCAGCATCGACTCCGCCGGCTGCCAGCGCTTCAGCCGCCGATAGCTGTCGAACCGATGGGCATCGAAAGTCGCCGCTACCGTGGGGCTTGGGGCCGCAGCCGCCGCTTTTTCCAGCAGTGTAAGCCGGGCTTTCGCCAAGCGGTCGCCCTCAGCCGGCTCTCCCAGCGCATCGGACAGCTCGATCATCGTCCCGTACGCATCGCTGCGGTCGTCTACCGACAGCTCGGCAGCGGCATCACCGAGCAGATACTCAAGGTCGCTGCGCAGCCGGCGTCGCAGCTTCTGCCGGCGATCGACATCACTCAGCTTGTCCAGGCACGACCCGGTGTATGCGGCAAAGTCTGTCGCCAGCGCACTCTTGCCGACCTCGCGGAAGCTCTGCTCGTAGACCTCGACGCAGCGCTCGTGATGACCCAATTCCCGCAGGGCTTGCAACAGTCCGAGCAGCGCTTGCGGTCGAGAGCCCGGCTCGCTCATCGCGTCCTCGTACAGTCGTGCTGCTTCCAGCGGGTGTCCTGCCGCCGCCTCTGCATCAGCCAAAGACAGCCGGGGCTGCTGCTGGGCCTGCATCGACAGCACCGTCTTCAGCCGCGAGGACAGCTCAGCCGCCGACATCGCTCCCGTCCAGCGCGCCACGACTTTCTCTTCCGCATTCATGACCAGAAACGTCGGCCACGAGCTGATCGGAAAGCGCTGCACAAACGCGGCACTCGACGGCTCTTCGGTATCCAGGGCCAGATACACCATCCGGTCCGCCAGCGGCTGTAGCTGCGGGTCGGTAAACACAAAGTTCCGCATGCTCAGGCAGGTGTGACACCACATCGCCCAGGCATCGACGAACAGCAGCTTGCCGCTCCGCGCCGCTCTGGCTCGGGCTGTCGGATAGTCGTTTTCCAGGAACGGCAGCACCGAGGGCGGCGTCTGCGGCGGAGCTGTCACCGGGCGGGCCAGCGCCGACGTGGGCGAACAGAGACTCAGACCGGCTGCCAATCCGGCTGGGAGCGCGAAGGCAGAGACAGTAAGCCCAAGTGCGGACAACGCCGCAGAAGGTCGACGCTTGCTGGGAAACATGGCCCACCGTACGCGATGGGCCCAGCCGGCACAATTTCCTACAACAGCGAGTCCTTGGGGTGCTGCTTCTTCAGAGACTTCAGGTACGCCCGCGCATGCTCCACTCGATAGAGGAAGCTCTCCCACTCTTCGTCCGTGACCAGATCCCCGAAGTCCGCACGCAGCGCCGGCAGATCCAGCTGGAACAGGCTGTGGGCAAGGTGGCGCGGGAAGCGCTCGCTCCACTTGAGGGTCTTGAGCATCAGCCGCGAGTGACCGTGCTTCTTGTCGGGACCAAAGCCAGCGCCCTGGTCGATGTAGATCATCTCGCCGTCGGCTTCGGTCGTGTTACCACCCGACCAGCGGTCGAAGTTGAGCAGCAGGTAGTCGAACAGCAGCAGTGTGCTGATCTCGGCGACGCGCTTGTGCTTGCCTGAAGGAATCGGCTCGCCGGTCTTGAGCAGCGGTCGCCACCAGTCTGCCTGCTCCAGCTTCATGTTGCGCAGCCCCGACACCCACTGAATCACGGCGGTCTTGACGTTGCCGTGCTCATCGACGACCAGCTCTTGATCCATGCGCTCGCGCAGATCTTTGGGCATCCCCGTCTGCAGCGCTTCTTTGCTGAACGTCCGCACACACGATGGCGGCACCACCGCAAGTCCCAGCGCGCGCGACAGCTTGTAGGCCGCCACCTCTGCTTGGTAGCGGGTGATGCGCAGCTGATTGGGCTTTACCGCCGCTTGGCTGCCATCCACAAACGTGACGCGCAGCTTGATCGATGAACCACCACCGAGCGGTCGGATGGACTTCACCTGCAGCGAGCACAGCTTGGCCAAGACCTCTTCGTCCAGCTCGCCCCGGAACCGTGGCCGTGAGTCCACCACCGAGGGCGGCGGCTCGACATCGGTCGGCGAAGGCTCAAACGGCGGCAGCTCCGAGATCGGCGGCACAAACAGTCGGTGCGAGCGTCGCAGCAGCGCCTCACTGCGCGGCCCCAGCTGCATCGTCAGCCCGGACGTGCCACTGACCTGCAGCGACGCCAGGTTGGTCTGCGGCGAGCCTGCCGCCCCACCGCTCTCGTGCAAGTACGCCGTGCGCACGTTGGGCGACGACGTGGAGCGCCCCTCGACACTGAGCGAACAGATGAGCGAGAGGAGGATGAGCCTGAAGAGCTTCATGTTAGGGCTTCGCTGACGCGTAACTCACCGTCCCTGCAGCCTCCGAGCAGCAGCTGACCCAAGGACAATGGCATAGTGATTGTAGACCACATCTGCGCAGTCCACCGCATCAAAAATCGCAATGATGATTGAGAATTAGGCCGTTATGCGCATGTTCCCTATATGCACACAGCTGGGACCACATGCGGGGCAACCAATCCGACAAGTGCGCCAAAGTGCGTGACAGCCTAGTACCTTCGGAGTAAGCATGGACGTATGCGTACCGCAGCTCGTCCCACGCTGGGTTTGGTCGTCGTCGTCGTACTGGGCTTGGTCGGCTCCTGCAATCCCGCCACGGGAAAGGTGGACGAGGATGCGCCGCCGGTGCCGGACATGTCGGTGCTGCCGCCGCCTCCGCCGCCGACCTGCGATGAGGGGCGAGTCCGCTGCAACGCCAACCGCGATGGCTCCGAGCGCTGTGCCAGCAACGTCTGGGTCGCGCAAGACAAGTGCGACATCGCGGGTGGAGACGCTTGCATTGATGGTCGCTGCCTTACCCCTTGCCAGCAGGTCACGCGCGGCAATGTCGGCTGTAGCTTCTATCCGGCCAACCTGTGGTCGACTTCGCTGGTCGGTGACTTTGGAATTGTGGTCACCAACACCAGCGACCGGCTGACCGCCAAAGTGACGCTATCCGATGCGAGCGGCATGATCGAAACCAAGAGCATTCCCCCTGCGACCGGCATGCCCGGCGGTGGCGTGGCCATCTTTCGCTTGTCCCACGACCGCAACAAGCTCGCCGAGACAGAGATTGCCAAGAAGGGCTTTCACCTGACCTCGACCGCACCGGTAGCGGTGTACCAGTTCCACCCCATCGATGCGGCCACGGTGTTTTCGGGCTCGGCGACACTGCTGCTACCCGAGCACGTGATGGCGAAGAACTACTTCGTTATGTCCTACACCTTCAACGCCGAGCACATGACCTTCCCTCCACAGGGCGCCGGGCTGCTGGCGGTCGTGGCCCTTACCGATGACACGCTGGTCGAGGTGACTCCGCCTGTGGCAACTGCCAAGGGTCCGGGTGTGCCGGCGCTGCGAGCGGGCGAGACAGTGCGGCGGATTCTCAAGCGGCTGGAGGTGATGGAGATTGCGCAGGCCAACTCTCGCGAGGACATCTCCGGCGCCATCGTCAAGTCGAGCGCTCCGGTGGTCGTGTACGGCGGGGCAGGGGGCGTCACCATCCCGGCGAGCGCAGTCGGTGGCAACCACCTGGGCGTACAGATGTTCCCGCTGGAAACCTGGGGCAAGAGCTACGTCGGTGCCAAGGTCAAGCAGCGCAACGCCAGTGACAAGGACTACTACCGAATCGTCGCCAGCGTTGACAACACCAACGTGACGCTCAAGAGCACGACCGCCCTGCCGCCGGTTCGACCGCTTAGCAAGGGCGAGATCTACGAGTTTTCGACCGATGCGGACTTCGTAGTCGACTCCGATCAGCCGATCCTGGTCTTCCAGTACATGCCGGCGTGGGGAAACCTCAGCGGCCGCTTCGATCCCAAGGAGTTCCCCTCCGGCGTGTCGGCGCGCTGCCCGTTTTTGGGCACCAGCGATGATGTCAAGTGCCTGGGCGACGCCAACATCACGCCGCTCGTCCCGATTGAGCAGTACCGCAGCGACTACATCTTCTATGTGCCGCAGACCTACAGCTACGACTTCATCAACGTCACCGCTGCGGTCGATGCCAAGCTGACGCTCGATGGCCAGGCCGTCTCGGCGATGTTCCGACCGATTGGGGACGGCACCCTCGGGCGCGCGATCGTGCGCATCGACAAGCCCGGCAACCACCGAATCACTGCAACCAAGCCCTTTGGCCTGCTCGGCTACGGCTATGCCTATGCAACCTCGTACTCCTACGCCGGCGGCCTCAACCTCGACAAGATCAACCCCATCGAATAGGCCAGGACGCTGCTAGGGGTAGCGCTGCAGCATTGGGATGGGGTGGCCGTCTTCTAGCACGCGGGCCAGCAGGGCTCGGAAGTGGAGCGCTGGCCGTAGGGCCGACACCACCGCCAAGATGCCGAGCCGCTGCCGCCACAAGAGCAGCGCAGACGGGGGCAGCGCCATCTTCCGCGCCTGCACCAGCAGCCAGGTCAGCTCTCCCAGCTCTTTGACGTAGTCGGGCGACAGTCGCACCGGCTCCCGCTCTAGGAACGGCGCCGACAGCAGCTTTTCCCACCGCCGATAGGTCGAGTTGTCAAAGGCGCTCGGTGCCGGAATCAGCCCCTGCAAGTACGCCGCATAGCGCAGCGCTTCGCCATCCCGCTTGATCATCGCCCAGTACAGCGCCCGATCCGCCTTCTGCAGCTCCTCGGGGACCTCGGCCACGCAGCCAAAGTCCAGGAACCCGACCTTCGCTTCTTCTCCATCCCCCGCGCCTTCGAGGATCAGGTAGTTGCCCGGATTGGGATCAACGTTGATCACGCCGTGGCGGATCGGGCACTCCAGCGCAAAGCGCAGGATCGTCTGCCCAGCTGAAGAGCGCTGCGCATCGCTGCCATCCCGCGCGACCTCGGGCAGGCTCCGACCGACGAGCCGCTCCATCGTCAGGACCTTGCCCGCCGAGCGGTCGGCCACGACATCCGGAATCATGACGTGCGGGTCGAACGAAAAG
The DNA here is from genome assembly GCA_016794465.1 of Myxococcales bacterium. Lineage (GTDB taxonomy): Bacteria > Myxococcota_A > Polyangia > Palsa-1104 > JAEUJZ01 > JAEUKA01. The sequence continues at coordinate 31,522 of JAEUKA010000064.1, forward strand.
AGCCGCCGGAACCGCCGCAGGTTGTCCGCCTCGGCCCGATAGTCTAGCTCGGCGAGCAGCCGCTCACGGAGCGCACTCAGAGACTCAGCCGACACCGCACCACCCAAGTCACCGCCCACCAAGTCGCGCAGCACCCCGGTCGAGTCGAGGTCATCCGCCAGCGCTTCAGCCACCCCGGGGTACTGCACCTTGACCGCGAGCAGCTTGCCGTCGTGACCCACCGCCTTGTGAACCTGTCCCAGCGAAGCGGCGGCCAGGGGCTCATCGGAAAACTCGGCAAACAGCGCTTCGGGGGACTGGCCTAGCTCGCGAGCGATGACCTGGCGAATTGCTTGCGGCTGCTCGGTGGGCGCCCGATCCCACAGCCGCCCCAGGACCTGCTGGGCATCGGGCCCCAGCGCCGAGGCTCCCTGCAGGTACGCGCGCAGCTGGGCAATCTTGGCAATGCCGCCGCGCAGACCCGCCGCCGAGCGATAGAGATCCTCGGCCTCCATTTGCTCGCTCTGCGCCTTCTCGGCGTCTTCATCGACCGTTCCGCTCAGGACTTGCTTCACCGACAGCCCAAAGCGGCGCAGCCGGGACGAAGCCGCCATCCATAGTCGCTGTTGCGAGCGCTTCATTGGCATAGGCTCCGGCTTGGCAGGGAGTTAGGAGGCCGGCGAGGCAGCGGCGCTGACCTCTGGCGGCTGGTGGTCGCGCTTGGCGGCAAACTGAAGACGGTAGAGGCGCGCATAGATGCCATCTTGTGCCAAAAGCTCCTCATGACGGCCTTGCTCTACGACCCGGCCCTTGTGGAAGACCACGATCCGGTCGGCGGCCTGAATCGTTGACAGGCGGTGCGCGATCACCAGCGCCGTTCGGTCGCGCATCACCGCATTCAGGGCTCCTTGCAGCCGGGCCTCGGTATCTGAGTCGACGCTCGCGGTGGCTTCATCCAGGATCAGGATCGGCGCATCCCGATAGACCGCCCGCGCAAACGAGATCAGCTGCCGCTCACCAGCGGAAAAGTTGCTGCCGCGCTCCTCTACCACCGCTTGCAGGCCGCCACGACGCTCCATCATCTCTAGGGCCCCGATGCGTCGCAGTGCATCTTCGGCCCGCGCCTGGTCGGGCTGGGCAGCGCCCATCGCAATGTTCGACAGCACCGTGCCTTGGAACAAGAACACGTCTTGCGGCACCACCGCGAACTGACGGCGCAGCTCTTCGGGAGAGTAGCTTCGGACATCTCTGCCCAGCACCCGCACCTGACCCGCTGACGGCTGATACAGGCGGAGCACCAGCTGAGTGACCGTGCTCTTGCCGGCGCCCGTGGCTCCCACCAGGGCCACCTTTTCGCCACGCCGTGCGAGCAGGGTGACATCGCGCAGGACCGGCACGTTCGGCTTGTAGCCAAAGTGGACGCCTTCTAGGGCAAAGCCCTCGTCACTGGCGGCGCTGCTGGCGGTCGAGTCCACCACCTCGAGTTGCTCTACGTCCTTCTCATCGAGAAGCTGGAAGATTCGCTCTGCGCCAGAGAGCGCACTCTGCAGCACCGTGTAGCGCTGCGTCAGCATGCTGACCGGCTCGAAGAACTGGCGCAGGTACTGGGTAAACGTGACCACCATCGCAAACGAAACCGGTCGGGCACCCAGCTTCTGAACGCCGACCCACCACAGCACACTGGCGACGCACAGCGTTGACACCATCTCGATCGCCGCATCCAGCACGGCCTCAAAGAAGATGGCGCGCTTGTTGGCATCTCGGAACGAGGCGTTGATGGCGTCAAACTCATGGGACATCTGCTCCTCGCGACCGTACGCCTGCACCACCGCGATGCCGCCGACCTGCTCGGCCAGGAAGGCATTGAGCCGCGCCGTCTTGGTGCGGATGTCCCGATAGGCACGCTTGCCGCCCCGACGGACCCAGCTGACCAGCAGACCCACCACCGGCAGTGCCGCAAAAGCGATGAGTGACAGCTGCCAGTCGAGCAGCAGCATGGCCACGACGATGCCGACCAGCATCAGCAGGTCGCCGACGGCATTGAAGACGCCGAACGCAAACAGCTCGGACACCGCATCGACATCATTGGTGCAGCGCGTCGTCAGTCGTCCCACCGGGGTCTTGTCGAAAAAGCGCATCGACAGCCCTTGCAGGAAGTGGAAGACATGGCGGCGCAGGTCGGCCATCGACAGCGCCCCCGCCAGCTGCATGCAGTAGATCTGCCCAAACGAGATGAGCTGTGACAGCACCACCAGCCCGGCGAGCAGGGCTCCATCGCGCAGCAGCAGCTCTGCCTCTTTGGCGCCGGCGTGGGACACCACTCTGCCCATCAGGATCGGGCGCAGCAGGTTGACGCCGGCCACGCAGACCAGGGCGGTCAGCGAAATCACCACGTACTTCGCATGTGGACGGATAAACGGCCACAGCCGCGTCAGCAGCTGAAAGTCGTAGCTCTTGTCGATGTTGTCTTCGTCGTGGAACGCCGCCAGCTTTTGTTCGGCACGGCTCTTGGGAACCACCGGTTTCTTCGCGCTCATGGCCGCACCTCACTGCCCGGCAGGTCGGACGCTCCCAGCTCGTCTAGCTCACTTCGCATCCGCTGTTCTTCGGCAAACGTGGCATAGATGCCGCCTCTGGCGATGAGCTGTTCGTGGTTACCCGACTCGACGACGCGGCCTTGGTCGAGCACCAAGATCTGACTGCAGCGCGCCGCCGCCGCAACCCGGTGGGTAATCAGCAGCAGCGAGCGCTGGGAGGCTTGCTTCTCAATGCTCTGGAGGATGGCGGACTCTGTCTTGGCATCGACCGCCGACAGGGGATCGTCCAGGATCAGGAGCTTGGGCTTCCAGAGCAGCGCCCGTGCCAGGGCCACCCGCTGCTTTTGTCCGCCGGAGAGCTGGACACCGCGCTCGCCCACGATGGTATCGAGCTGCTCGGGCAGGCCCTGCACCTCATCGAGGATCTGCGCTTCTCGCGCCGCCTGCTGCAGCCGCTCCTGCGAGCTGGGCGAGTCCGGCTCATCGAGCATCAGCCCGATGTTGCGCGCCACGGTGGTGGAAAACAGGAACGCATCCTGCTGGGCGTAGCCCACGGTCGAGCGCACCTGGCGCAGCGGCAGGTCGCAGACATCGCGACCATCGAGCAGCACGGTCTTTGGCGGCGTCGGGAGCAGCCGAGCCAGCAGCATTGCCAGCGTCGTCTTGCCACTGCCGGTCCGGCCCACAATGGCGAGTGAGCCACCGGCAGGCAGGTGAAAGCTGACATCCGAGAGCACCGAGCGGTCGCCGTACTTGAACGACAGACCCTGAACCTGAAGCTCGCCCCGAATCGGCGTCGGCAGGGAGTCCTTGCCATCGAACAGGTCCGGCTCGGCATCGATGATCTCGCACATGCGGTTGAAGCTGACCCGGCCACGCTGGACGATTGCCATCAGGAATCCGGCGGCGATGAGGGGCCAGGTCATGCGGGCGAGCGCGAGCGAAAAGGCGAAGAAGCCACCCTCAGTGATGCCGCCTTGCTCGGGTCCGCGCAGCAGCAGCGTCGAGCCGTACCAGAAGAACAGCAACAGCCCCAGCGCCGCCACCGCTCCGGTCACCGGGAACATCAGTCCCCGCAGCTTGGCCAGCTGCAGCGTGGTGGTGAGGTAGCGCTGGTTCAGATCCTCAAAGCGCTGCTCGATGTTCGACTCGATGCCAAAGCTGCGCACGACGCGGATGCCGGCCAGGTTGCTCTGCACGTACTCGGTCAGCTTGCCGAGCGTCTCTTGCACCTTCTGGGTGCGCGAAAACATCTTTCCCGAAAAGGTTCGCGTCAGCAGCATCAGCAGCGGCACCGTCGTAAACGACACCAGCGTCATCTTCGGCGAGATTGCCAGCATCACCTGCAGTGCGCTCGCCAGCGCGAACACGATGTTGATGAGGTTCATCACCCCAAACCCGGTCAGCAGCCGGATCTGGCCCAGGTCAGACGTGGCCCGGCTCATGATCTCGCCAGCGGACAGCCGCCGATAGAACGAGAAGCCGAGTCGATGCAGCCGCTCCAGCAGCTTGGCGCGCAGGTCGTACTCAATATCGCGGCCCGCGTTGAAGCAGAAGATGCGACTGGCGACCCGAACGATGAACGCGGCCACGGCCAGGACCAGCATCAGCAGCGCAGGCCGCATGGCATCGCCGGGGGTGCTGCTGGGTATCCGTCCGAAGATGGTGTCGATGGCCTGCTTGGACAGCCAGTCGATGCGGTTCATCGCCACTTGGAAGCCCAGCAGCATCAGGCCACCCAGGAAATAACGGGGCGAGAACTTCCACAGATACGACGACATGCGGGAGCGCGGGCCGCTTGGCAAGAGCGGCGCGGCAGGAGGTGCGGGCGAGGTCATGAGCTACGTTCTCTCTCTGGCTGCGAGGTTAAAGGGAGCGCTAGGCAGAGCCACATGGCAACCGCGCAGAGCCCAATCCCCGCGTAGGAAAGCGTGGAAAATACGACCGAAGTCCACTGGAGCAGGGTAACGCCAAGCGATGCCATGCCCTTGCTGACGCGATTGCCAAGGACATCAATGACTTCTTTGGCGCGGTAACGAGCATCGAAGGGCAGGGGGACATACAGCAGCTCTTTGGCGGCGCGAAACAGCGAGTAGTCCAGGGTCTTAAACACCCCATACGCAATGGCGCTGCCCCACAGCGGCGACGCGACCAGCATGTAACCAAGCGCCCCCAGGTTGAGCACCGGGACCAGGATGTGAATCACCCGGCCCGAGAACCGCGACAGGAGCAGCGGCGCACCGACAAACTGAAAGAACATCGCTGCCCCATTGATGAGGGCGTAGTAGTTGCCCGAAAAGGCGTTCTGGCGGTCGGCGTTGGGCAGATAGTCTTGCAGCGCGCTCTTGAAGGCGATCTCCAGGATCGTCGACGTAACCTGTGTGGCGGCGATCAGCGCAATCAGCAGCACCAGCACGCGCTCGCGCCGAAACAGGTACAGCGCCAGGTGGCCGTGTTGCTTCTTTTTGCCCTCACTGGGGGCGCCAAAGCGGGCAAACAAGAGCTGTAGAAACGGCAGCGTCAGCACGGTGGCGCCCGCCCCCAGCAGCAGCATGTTGAGCGTTCCCAGCGACTGTGACAGCCTGCCCAGGACCAGGCCGCCCGTCACAGCGCCGATGCCCGCAACCCCACAAATGGGGCCATTGAGCCGCTTGGCTGCCTTGGGATCGAGTGTGCTGTCGATGTACGACCAGATCTGCTCGATCAGCAGCACGACATAGGACTCTTTGAAGATGAACAGCACGACCCGGGCCGGCTTCCACCCGATGCGGATGGCTGCATAGCTGGCCACAATGGTCACAATCGCCAAGACGGTGGTCGCTTGCAGGGTGTGTCTCGGCCCCAGGATCGACAGCAGGCGCCCATAGATGTAGGTCAGCAGCGTGACCCCGATGAGCGTCAGCCCAAGTGCCCACGGCAGCCCCTGCTTGCCGTACGCCTGCACAAACAGCGTGTTGGCAGAGCTGCGCAGCATCTCGTAGCCGCACAGGACCGCCCCCGCAGCCAGTGCCACCAGCAAAGCCAGCAGCAGCGCTTCTCGACCCGACACGCCGCCGGACTGCGGTGCGGATGTGTGCTGTATGGGGTCTGTCGGGCCGGGTTCAGTTGACATCCGCAGATCACTGCGTGGCTCTCCACGGGGGAACCAATCGCAGGTTCACCCTAGCGAAAACCGTCCCCGCCGACAAACGGAAACGAGGCCAAGGCCAAGCTCTCGGGATAGCAAGCCGAAGCGCGCAGCCACTCCTCATGGTCTGGACCATGAAGGTTGATGGTCTGGACCATGAAGGTTGATGGTCTGGACCATGGAGGTTGATGGTCTGGACCATGAAGGTTCAAGGTCCAAGCAAGAAGGTTGATGGTCTGGACCATGAAGGTTGATGGTCTGAACCATGAAGGTTGATGGTCTGAACCATGAAGGTTCATGGTCCAAGCAAGAAGGTTGATGGTCTGAACCATGAAGGTTGATGGTCTGAACCATGAAGGTTCATGGTCTGGACAGAAACGCTCAGGGTTCAAGCGAGAAGGCTGGGAGTTAGCTGGGGCGTCGCTTGGGGTGGGTGCCAGAGCCGGTGCGGGGGGACATGAACATGCGGGGCAGGGTGATGCCTCGGGTTTCCGGCAGCGTCCAGACCCAGCTAGCAGTGGCGAGCGCCAGCACCATCGGAACGGCCAAGCCGCCCGGCAGGCCATAGCGGAGCTTCATCGCAGCTACGACTACCGGCGCGAGCAGCTGGACGGAGCGAGCTAGGTTGTAGGTGGCGCCCATCGCTGCGCCACGGATCTCGGTCGGGAACAGCTCGGCCAGGAGCGCACCGAAGCCAGCGGTGCAGCCAGAGCCGAAGCCGAGCACCAGCATGGTGAGCCAGAATGCCGGTGGATGAAGCGTCAGCCAGCGCCAGTTGAAGGCCAGCATCGCCAGCGCCATCGCCGTCAGGATGGAGTAGATACAGAATGCGGGCCGACGACCGGCACGGTCCGCCAAGTTCCCAAACATCAGCATGCCGACAAACTGTCCGACCTGGGCCGTAAGCACCCAGACCATGCTCTTGCCGATGCGCTGGCCCATCTCATTGAGCAGGAACGATGGCAGCCAAATGTAGCAGGTCCAGTACGTGCCCATCTTGAGGACTGTGAGCACCCAGGCGAGGACAAAGCGTCGCCCGATGCCGGCCTTGAACACCTCGACGAACGAGACGTGATGGTGGCCGCGCTCATTGGGCAGGACCATCGAGCGGCGCATCGCCACAGCCAGCAGCGCGGTGGCACTACTGGCCAGCAAGATGGCTCTCCAGCCGATGATGGGCAGCAGCAGAAAGCCTGCGACCGCTGCCAGGGCGGCCCCGAGCGGCTCTCCCGCTTGTAGCAGTGCAGCGGCGCGACCACGGTAGCGAGACTCGACCGCCTCTGCGACCAAGCCGTGACCGATGGCCCACTCGCCGCCAACGCCCAGACCGACCAGGCCGCGTCCAATCAAGAACACCGACACCGATGGCGCCAGTCCGCAGACGGCAGACCCGAGCGAGTAGACAAAGACCGTCAGGGCCAGGATGGAGCGCTTGCCGTACCGATCGGCAAGATACCCAGCCAGGATGCCGCCCAGTCCGGAGGTCGAGAGCGCGACACCTAAGAGCCATGACTCGACTTGATGCGAGAGATGAAACTCGTGGCTGACGGAGTCCTTGATGTAGGCAAACAGGACCAGATCGTAGAAGTCGAAGGTCCAGCCCAGAAAAGCAAAAAGAAACAGCCGATATGGGAACGGGCGACCCATGAGAGAAATGGCCCTAGCCGTAGAGGGGATGGAAGAAAAGAGATGGAAACAGCGTCGGCGACTCTAGCGGCATGATTTATCGATTTAAGCTCGAGTTGCCTCTGCCGGGCAACGGATGAGCCACATTTCTTTGTGTCGACCTCCAACTGGGGACAGAAACGGGCCGCACGCGGAGACGGTCCAAAGCCTAGCACAGTCCTGGTAACGTCTTCGCTCATGACGACTCATGAGCTTGGGCGGCTGCGCTTGGGCGTTGACCTCGGCGGCACCAAGATGGAAGCGGTGGTGGTTCGGATCTCTGCTGCACCGGGGAAGGCGCCAGACCAGGAGTCTCTCGAGGTTGTGACGCGGCTGCGGCGACCAACGGAGCGTGGGCTCGGCTATCAGCACATCCTCGACGCACTGCTGCAGCTGGTCCATGACACTGCACGGCAGGCCGGACTTGCGGGGCTGCCGCCGGTGGGGGTCGGAATGCCGGGCAGCATCAGTCACCGCAGCGGGCTCACCAAAAACGCCAACACCACATGCCTCAATGGTCGTCCGTTCCGGGCGGACTTTGTCGCCAAGCTGGGCCAACCGGTCCGCTTCGCCAACGATGCCAACTGCTTTGCGCTGGCCGAAGCGCGCTTCGGGGCCGGCCACGGACATCGCCTGGTCTTCGGCGTCATCTTGGGCACTGGCGTGGGCGGCGGCTTGGTCTTTCCCGGCGCTTCGGGCGAGCCGGACGCCTGGGATGGTCCCCAAGGCATAGGCGGTGAGTGGGGACACGTCAGCTTGGAGCCAGTGGCTGGTCCGGCTTGCTACTGTGGGCGACGCGGCTGCATTGAAACCTATCTGTGCGGGCCGGCGATCGAGGCAGCCTATCGCGCGCGCGGGGGCCAGGCGGCGAAAGATGGCTCGCTGCTGAGCTTGCCCGAGCTGGTCGCCCGTCGTGAACAGGACGCGGTGGCGCAGACCGTGCTGGACGAGCACTGCCAGCTGTTCGGGCGAGCGATTGCGACGGTCATCAACATCGTGGACCCGGATGTGATTGTCTTGGGGGGCGGTGTCTCGAACCTGCCCTGGCTGTATGATCGCGGACGCAGCGAGGCTGCCAAGTGGGTCTTTAGCGACGAGCTGACCACGCCCATCGTGAAGCATCGGCTGGGCGACAGTGCGGGCGTCATCGGCGCTGCCCTTTTGCCCTAGCGGCTTGGTATCCTGCGCCGCCTATGCCGCTGCGCGTTCGTCACCACGTCAATCCGTTTCATCTTCGCCTGCTCGACATTGCTCCCGAGAGGCTGGCTGCTCCGGTCGGTCGGGATGCAGAGCTACAAGTCGAGCTGGGCTGCGCGGATGCCCAGTTCTTGTTTCAGCTGGCGCGGCGCGACCCGCTGGGCAGCTACGTCGGGGTCGAGATTCGCAAGGCCCTGGTCGAGGACGTAAACCATCGCGCAAATGTAGAGGGCTTGCCCCACCTGCGGGCGCTGTTTGCGCACATCAACGTCGATCTACCCAGGCTGTTTGCCGGGCATCGCATCCGCCGCTTCTTCATCAATTTTCCTGACCCGTGGTTTAAGCGTGCCCACCAGAACCGCCGGATTGTGAATCCCGAGCTGGCCGCACAGCTGGTGTCGCTGCTGGTGCCGGGGGGCGAGGTGTTCTTCCAGAGTGATGTCTGGGAGCTGGCACTGCCGGCCATGGAGGTCTTCGAGAACACTCGCGGCCTGGCCAACACGGCGGGCGAGTGGTCGTTTCTGAAGTACAACCCATACCCGGCGGTGTCGCTGCGGGAAGAGCGGGTCACCGAGAGGCAGCTCCCAGTCTGGCGCATCCTCTATCGGCGCGTGGCATAAAGAGATCATGAGCTACCTGCGGCGATGCTTGGGCCTTCTGGTTTTCGTTCTCGGTGGCTGCGCTGGGGAAACTTCCGGAGCCGAGCTGATCTATCAGCTGCGGCTGCAAGCCTCGGGGGTGCCGGCTTCCGCCAAGTACATTGAGCCGCAGGTATCGGTGCTGGACAGCGAGTGGCGTGCGGCGGCGGCGATTGTGCCGGCCGACCTGGCAACGCTGACCAAGCGCGATCCCGTCACTGTGCTGCTGAGAGTGTCCGCCTATGACTCCGGACAGCGGGTGGCGGTGGCGGCGCGGCTCTTGGATGCCAGCAACCAGCTACTGGCGGTGGGGGGTGGACAGCTGGCGCTGACCCGAGACGCGACGCTGCCTGTCTCGCTGGTGGAGACGGTGGACGCTCGTCATCTGGCGCTGCAGCTGGCGCGGGCCGTGCCTTCCAAGCTGGTGGCGGGACGGGTCACGACGCTATATGGCTGGGGCTTTTCGCCAAGCGTCCAGGTAGACATCGGTCCCCAGCGAGCGACGCAGGTGCAGTGGATGTCGTCCGTCGAGCTGGTGGTGACAGTCCCGCAGGGCCTGATGGCGGGACCGGTGACAGTGGTGGTGCAAAACCCTGGTGGGGAAAAAGACAGCCGGGTTGACCTGGCGTCGGTGGAGTGAGGCGCATAGCTGGAGCCTCTGGGGCCGTCCCCGCGCTAGCTTCCGGCGCGGCCCGTTGGGGAGATCCCGTACTGCTTGAGCTTGTAGGAGAAAGTACGGATTGGCATGCCGAGTAGCTCTGCCGCGCGGACCTGGACGCCCTCGCTGGCTGCCAGGGCCTCGGTCATCCGCAGCTGCTCTAGCTCGCGAATCTCGGCTTCCAGGCTGCGAAAGGTGGGCGCCGTGCGGTTCGGATCGGTCGGAGGCAGCGGCGGACTGGCTGCACCCCCGGAAGCGGCTTCGTGGGAAAGCAGTGGTGTCAGCTCTGCACTGGTCACGACGCCAGCGGTGATGGTGGCAGCGAGGTAGTCGCAGACATTGCGTAGCTCGCGGATGTTGCCCGGCCAGCGATGAGACAGCAGCAGGGTGAGTGCCCCATCTGAGAGCTGCGGCTGCGGCTGGCCCAGGCTCTGCGCGGCTCGCTTGAGGAACTGACGCAGCAGCAGCGGGATCTCGCGGCGGCGGTCGCGCAGCGGTGGCAAGACCACCCGGGCTGCCACCAGACGAAAGAACAGATCTTGGCGGAATCGCCCGGCCTTGACCTCGGCTTCGAGCTCGCGGTGAGTGGCGGCGATGACGCGGACATCAATGGCCAGCTCGCGGCTGCCACCGACGCGAACAATCCGCTGCGACTCCAGCGCGCGCAGCAGCTTGGCCTGCAGGGGCAGCGGCAGCTCGCCGACCTCATCGAGTAACAGCGTGCCCTGCGCAGCTTGCTCCAGCAGCCCTAGCTTTTGGCTCACCGCCCCGGTAAAGGCGCCCTTTTCGTGGCCAAACAGCTCGCTCTCGGCCAGAGACTCGGGCAAGGCTGCGCAGTTGATGGCGACGAAGCGTCCGCTGCGCTTCGACCAGACATGCAGTGCGGTGGTTGCAATCTCTTTGCCAGTGCCCGTCTCACCACTGATGAGCACCGGCATGGTGCTCTTGGCCAATCGCTCGAGCAGCGCGTAGATCCGCTGCATCGCAGGGTCGGCGATCGTGACCTCATGCGGGCCGATCTGCTGGGTGCGCTGCGCCAGCTCCGCAGCCAGACACTCACCTGGCCGGGCCATGGCTGCTGCCGTGCGAGCCGCTAGTAACAGCGAGTCGGCGTCCCCACCATCGCCGGGAAAGCTCGCGACCCCGCTGCGGACGGACGGCGCTACCCGTTGGACGGCCCGCAGGTGCGACTCGGCAACCCGCTGACGCTCATCGGGTGACAGCTCAGGGAGCAGCAGCCAGAAGTGCAGTTCCTCTCGACTCACCACATCGATCAGTCGTGACTCGGCAGCGAGCACGATGCCAATCCGCTGTACGTCCGCATGATCGTCGACCTGCAAGCAGACAATCGTGAGCTGCCGGCCATAGCGGAGGGCGCGCTCCACCTCTTCGGTAAGCCGCTGGCGAAACAGCGAGATCGGCGCCAGGGTTCGCGGGGGCGGTGGCAGCGCAGGCGCATGGAGCACCAGCGTGACCTCGCAGATCTGGATCACATCGCCGTGTTGGAGAGCGCGGGAGCCGACGATTCGCTGTCCCAGGACGCGCGTGCCGTTGTGAGAGCCCAGGTCAACCAGCACCATCCCGTCGAGCTGGACCTGCAGCCGGGCGTGGTGGCGCGAGGCAGTTCGGTCGCTGATGCGCAGCCCACAGTCCTCGGCGCGACCGATCAGCAGCTCACCAGAGGGCGGCAAGGGACACAACAGCGAGCTGTTGCCTTCGACTACGAGCAGATAAGGCGCGGCTTCGGCACGAGCGGATCGGGCCGGGTCATCTGGACTTACTGTGAGGGTAGCGTCGCTAGGCGAAGCAGACATCGAGCGGCAGGGGAAGGCGGGGCGAGGATCGGCAGAGGCGGCTTACTTCTTAGCGTCCTCATCATCCTTGTAGGCTTTGAGCAGGATGACGGTGATGTTGTCGACACCACCGTTTTTGTTGGCCTGATCAACGAGGTCGGCGACGCCCTTTTCTAGGTCCTCGCCAGCCGCCAGCGCGATCTTCATGATCGTGTGATCGTCGATCATACCGGTCAGACCGTCACAGCACAGGAAGATGGTGTCGCCTGGCAGGAGCGTGTCGCTACGGATATCGACCTGCACCGACTCGCGCATGCCCAAGGCCCGGGTGATGACGTTCTTGTGAGGGAAGTTCTTCTGCTCCTCCTCCGTCATGTCCGGCTTGGCCTCTTTATAGTCTTCGAGGAGGCTGTGGTCACGGGTCATCTGCTTGATGACGCCGTCGCGGATGCGGTAACCACGTGAGTCGCCGACATGGCTAAAGTACGACTTGTCCCCGCTGATCATGCAGGTCACCATCGTCGTGCCCATGCCCTTGCACATCGGGTCCTTGGTCGCCGACTCGTGAACCTTCCAGTTGGCCAGCTTGATGCTGCAGACGAGCCGGTTCTCGACGTACGAGAGCTGCCGATCCATCTTGTAGGGCCAAGTGGCTTCTTCATCGCGGGTGCGCTTGAAGAACTCTTTGATTGTCTCGGTTGCCAGCTTCGAGGCCACCTCGCCTTTCGCATGGCCACCCATGCCGTCGGCAACGATGAAGAGCTTTTCCTCCTCGACCGTGTCGTAATAGTCCTCGTTCTGCTGCCGCTTCATTCCAGGGTCGGTCTTGGCTGCGTAGCGAATCTTCATGGTAAAGGCGCCAGGCTGTTGTGCATCTTCAGCGCAGAGTAGGACTTTATCAATGGTGACGAGAAAGTCAACGGGCCCGTGCTGTCACTCGATAGCTTAGGTGGGCCTGCGCAAGGCTCGCAGACCAGCGACCGACAAGCTGCTGGAATGGCTGGCTGATAAGCTGGGGCCATCATGATGAAAGACGAGAACGCAGGGGGACGATCCGGCAGCTTGCAGTGTCAGGCCACGATCCTGACCATCGGCGATGAGCTGAGCCGGGGCGAGATTGTCGATAGCAACGCGGCCTTTCTGGGCGCCGAGCTGACCGGACTGGGGGTCTACGTGCGGGGACGGGTTGGCTGCAACGACCAGCTAGAAGACATCGTGACGGCGCTGCGGGCGGCGGCGGCCCAAAGCTCGGTGGTTGTCGCCTCTGGTGGACTGGGGCCGACCAGTGATGATCTGACGGTCGATGCCGTGGCGGCACTGCTCGGTGTTCAGCCGATCTATGAGCCTGTCCATGAAGCGCGGATGCGACAGCGCTTTGCACAGCGGAACTTCGCGATCACCCCCAACAACCTGCGGCAGGTGCGCATCCCGGAAGGGGCGGAGGTGCTGCCCAATCGGACCGGTGCGGCGCCGGGCTTTGCGGTGCAGATCGGTGCGGCGCGCTGCTTCTTTATGCCCGGGGTGCCTGGGGAGATGAAGCCGATGTACAGCGAGCAAGTGGTGCCAAAGCTCAAGGCGCTGCTGCCGCCACTTGCGGTCACTCGGCGGGTCTATCGGACGCTCGGTCTGGGAGAGTCGCATGTCGATCATCGGCTGGCCGATCTGCTGACCGCAACGGCGGACCGTCGGCATGCCGACTCGGTAGGCGTGACCATTCACTATCGGCTGCTGTTTCCCGAGGTCCTGGTGACGCTGATGGCGAGCGGCAGCAGCAGTGCGGAGGTCGAAGCCGCGCTGGCCGTGCTGGACCGCGAAGTGCGAGCGCGACTGGGTCATGCGCTCTACGGCGTGGGGGATGACGAGCTGGCGGGGGTGGTCGGGCGAGCGCTGACAGAGCGCGGGCAGACGGTGGCCACCGCAGAGTCTTGCACCGGCGGCATGATCGGTCAGACGCTGACGGCGGTGGCGGGTTCGTCGGCGTATTACCTCGGCGGCGTGATTGCCTATGCCAACGAGGTCAAGCAAGCGGTCCTGAACGTCAAGGCCGAGACGCTACAGGCCCATGGCGCGGTCAGCGAAGCGTGTGTACGCGAGCTAGCCGAGGGGGTTCGCACGCTGCTGGGCGCAACCTATGGCATCGCGGTGTCTGGGGTGGCTGGACCAAGCGGTGGTACGCCGGAAAAGCCGGTGGGAACGGTGTGGATCGCGGCGGCTGGACCCAATCAGACGATCTGCCGGATGGTGAGCTGGCCCGGTGATCGCGAACAGATCCGCAAGATTGCAACGGTGGCGGCGCTGAACCTGCTGCACAAGCTGATGTTTCCGGAGCGGCTGTCCGATCCGGCGCTGCGAGTCTAGCTGGCACTTGGCGGGGTGGGGTCTTTTCCGGTCGCCTCAGTCGCCTCGCTGCTACCGGCTGGCGGGGCAGGGTGCGGGCTGCGAATCAGCCGCAGTGACAGCAGCAAAAGGACCAGCACGCACAGCAAAAGGACGCCCAGCAGCAGCAGGTTCATCCGGCCTTCTTGGAAGTAGTTGCCGGGCGGACGGAAGCCGGGGTTGGGCGTCAGCTCACCCAAGGTGGCGAGTCGCGAGGGATACTCGATGAGGACGCTGCGCAGGCTGGCGAGGTCGTAGCTTGGGCTCTGGGCAGTGGGGTTGCCAATCAGCAGCCGGTAGGCCTTCTGGGCATCGGCTTTGTAGATCACCCTTGGCACCGCCACCACGCCGAGGACTTGGGGAAGCTCGAGCGGTGGGTTGTCGCCGTTGTCGACCTCCAGGATCAGCTCACGCACCGGGTGACCGGGCAGCGGCAGGCGGTGTAGACCGGCATCTTCTTCGGAGAGCCGCAGGATCGTCGCGGAACATAGTACCGATGCGTAGGGAGTGGCCTCGGTGCGGACCTCGCGGACGCGCACAGCTCGGGAGTAAAACGAGCTAGCCACCGATAGCTCGATGGCGTCGAGTGGCACCAGCAGGCTCTGGCTGTCGTGACGCAGCGCCAGGCGGAAGCGGCTGACCTTGTCGGTCTGGGCCGGCTCGGGCGTGACTTGCAGCTCGCTGCGCGTCTCCAGGGCATGTGGCACCAGCACATAGGGCACCTGCTGCTCGCTGCCATCGGCGACCCGCAGATCGCCTAGATCCGGTCGTAGATAGGCAAGGTCGATGGGCGACAGCAGCAGCGAGTACAGCTCGACGCCATCGTTCATGATCAACGGCCGCACGAGCCGAAAGCCCGAGGTCTGGAGCGGGCTGCCGGAGGTCGGGACGGCAGGCAGCGGCTGGGCTTTTTGGAAGCGCGGGTTCGACTCTTTGGGGCCAAGCCGAGCTGGTAAAAGGGTACTCAGCCGAGCCAGCGAGGTGGCGAGCTTCGCAAGGTCATACTCTCGCGGGCGGGCCGACTCGCTGCCGAAATACAGGGCATACTGCTGGACTGCGTCCTTGTCGCTCGCGCTGCCGGCAGTGGTGGTGGGCCCAAGTGGAAAGATGAGCCGTGAGCCATAGCCAGACACCGTGGCCTGCAGCTCGGTCAGTGGCGGGCTGTCGCCATCGGTCACCTCGAGGACGATGACTCCGCGTCCTGGCGTCTCGTCGAGATCGAGCGACAAGCTCTCACCCGTGACGGGCTCGTCATCAAATGGCTCGGCCTTGTCGCCTTTTTTGGCAGACATGGGCACCGGGCCTTCGGCGATTCGGAACAGGGTGCCCTCGGTCAGGACCTTGAGCTTGGCGGGGAGTACGGAGGAACTGGCGATGCCGTCGATTTCGAGCACGCGCACCGCCCGGACAAAGCCTGCGTCACGGGCCGACACCGCAAGCCGTGAAAAGGCCAGCCCTGGTGGAACCTCGACGCGATAGAGCGAGACGTGCCCCTGGTCGGCAGCCTTGGCGTGCTTGGGCCCGGCGGGTGTGGGCATGGGAACGAGTGGCACGGTCATGGACCACTCTGATCCGGGTCGACTCAGGTGCTGGATGGCAGTGACGGCTTGCAGTGACAGGGCGCGGAAGCCACGCCAACGGGTGCTGATGTGAAAGCGCAGAAAGCGGGCGCGCTCGCTGTTTGGGAACCGAAGGGTGGTGTAGTGCAGTCGTCCACCGGGGGTGGTCTGCCAGGGTAGGTCGAAGATGCCAACATCGCGGGCGATGACATGAAAGGGACCGCTCTGCTGCTCGCTGGCTTCGACGGTCACGCGGCGGCGAAAGAACATCTGCGGGATGGTGAGATCGAGGCTCTCGAACCTGCGCATGGCGCCCAGATCAACGACCCAGACGGTCTGTTCGGACTCGTGGCGGGTATCGACCAGCTCACCGGTGTAGCGACGGTCTTTGGACTCACCGACATCGCGGGTGACGACGTAGGGAACCTCGCGCTCATCGCTGCGGATCAGTCGGTAGCTGCCATCGGGGGCGGCGCTGGTCAGCTCGGGGGGGAGTGCGACGACCGCGAAGCCATCGGCAGGGGTGCCTTGGACGGTGATGCTGCGGCGATGCGGAAAGGTAGACTGTGCGGCGTCGCTGGGGAGCGCCTGGGCGCGGCTGATGGCTGGGACTGCAAGCAGCACCTGGAACAGCAGCCAGAGCTGGAGGGGCAGCGCGCCGCTACGGGAGGCTGAAGTGAGGTGATGACGGTGCGCGGCACTCATGGTTGCTTCTCCAGCGGCGGAGCGGGTTTGCTTGGGTCTTTGGCGGTTCGGAACGCGAGCCGCTGGTACAGCAGTGAGACGACAAATAGCGACACGGCCAGCCCCAGGAACGACAGCGCTCGATAGATGCCACCGACCTTGGCCAAGTCGTACAAGAACACCTTGCCCACCGTCAGCAGCATCAGTCCCAGCGAGAAGAAGCGCTGGCCTCGACCGCTCTGGCGCATTCCCGTGATGAGCAGCGTGATGGCATACAGCACCCACGACACCGAGCGCGTCAGGTCACGGGCGTAGCTGCGCTCCTGCCACAGCTCGGTGTAGCGGCCGACCGAGAACGCATCGGCGATCTCCAAGTTGATCAGGACAAACACCAGGACCAGGCCCGCGTAGTAGATCACGCCCGCCAGCGGCACTCGCGTACCAAGGACTGGGATGAAGTCCTCGAAGCGGCGGCGATACTTGGCTTCGACCGGGCGCAGACCGGCAGCGCCGATGAGGAAGCACAGACAAGGCACTCCGTAACTGTAGAGCAGCCAGTTGAAGACCGGCATCCCGCGCTCGTGGTAGGTTAGGAAGTTCGCGTCGGGGATGAGCCGCAGCAGCACGCCGCAGTAGAGCGCCAAGCCGAAGTACTTGAGCCCTGGGTGCGGCAGCTTGCGGAACAGCCACCACACTGACGCTGCTTCGAGCGCCCAGGCGACCGCGATCCACTGCTTTTGGAGCTGCAGCGGAATCGCCAGCGCGATGAAGCCAATGCCCACGGCGGCGAACAGCGCCCGGTGTCCTAAGTGCCGCTCGGCCAGCTGCTCCGGGGAGAGCGCCGGAGTCGCTCCGGGCGAAGGCAGTGCCTGAATGATCGCCAGAGCAGCCACCGACAGCGTGGCCATCACCACTGGCAGCGCACCAATCACCGCGTCGCCCAGTCCCGACAGCCAGGCCTTATACAGCGGGTAAAAGAAGACCGGTCCAGCCAGGCCGGCGGCAAAGAACAAGCTGCGACGGGCCCGCAGGCGCGGCACAGCCAGCAAGAAGCCCAGAGGCCAAAGCAAAAACCACAGGTAAAACGCGCCGTACAGCGGCATCACCGTCCCGAAATCGACTGCCTGGTAGTGGTCCCGCTGCCAAAAGCCAAGGGCGGCGGCGGAGAGCAGCTCGGCACAGAGGACCAGCAGCGTTACGGTCTGGCGCATGACCGTGGTGAGGACGAGCAGGTTGTAGCCAAGCAGGACCAGCAGGGCGAGCCCAGGACGCTGGCTAAGCCCCGACTCATTCATGGCCAGCACCGCACCAATCATGCCGATGAACGTCGCGAGCGAGGCCGACAGCTCACTGTCCCAGATCATCTCGCCCGGGCTTCCCAGACCGAGCTGTTCAATCTTGGGCACTTGAACCGGGCCACGCTGGGCACGAATCGCCGCTCGCAGCTGCATGGCGGCAGCGAGTAGCAGCGGAACCGCCAGGTCGCGCAGCACCCGCGCGGCGGACTTGACCCGCAGCAGATCGCCGTCTGGCCCCAGCACTCCAAGCAGCCAGGCCCACAGCATCATCGCCATGATCAGCGTCAGCACCGGCTGCACCAGCGGCAGGGCTTGCGGCCTCGACCGCTCACCGAGCAGGACAAAGACCGCGAGCAGCAGCACCAATAGGACCCACGGCGGCTCTGCCAGTCCTTTGCCAATCACCAGCGCTGCGATGCCGAGCAGTCCCAGCAGCGAGACAGAGGCTGCCAGCTCATGCAGGATGGTGCGGGTCTGCGCGGGCGTCGCTTGGACATCAGCCCGCTCGAGCAGCGGCGCCAGCCGTGGCGCCAGGTTGGCCACCACGACCGGAATCAGCAGCAGTAGCGCGGCGGGCCACAGCAGCTCGGGAGTCAGCTGAAGCTGCAACCACTGGATGGCACCGAGTGCGGTGATGGCAGCCGCGCCGATCAGCCGCAGGGCGCGCCCCTCGCGAAGTCCGCCCAGCAGCGTCCACAGATAGGCGACCACCACCCAGCCGTAGAGCAAGAGGTGTCGCCCCCCAAAGTCCGAGGCAGTCACCATCAGGCTGGCGACAAGCGGCCACAGCGCAGCGAAAGACGCAGTGAGCTGGGCAGTCTCGGGCACCGGCTGGCCTTTGTGGCGCAAGCGGTATGCCAGCGGCAGCAGCCCGAACAGCAGCGCAAACAAGAGCGAAGTCCCCGCGAGAACCGGCAGATGGTGTGGCTGCCACGCGGTCGATGCCCACACCAGCTGGGTCAAGCAGGTGCCCAGCAGCGCCGGCCACAGCAGCGGCGACCACCGCTCGACCGCCAGGATGAACAGACCCAGATCCACGCACAGCACCAGCGCGAACAGCAGCGGCCAGCGCTCGGCGTAGCTGGGCTGGGTGGCGAGGACGAGCGAAAACACAAACGGCCACAGCGCCGCCACCGTCGCGTTCCACAACAGCGCCTGGTGCTTTTCGGCATCAAAGCGCTTCATGAACAGCGGCACCGAGATGTAGAGCAGCGCAAACACTGCCGAGGTGACCACCAGAACGGGCAGCTTCTGCGGCGACAGGTGCGTCACCGCCCAGCCGGTCTGGATGAGCAGCGTACCGGCCAAGCTGAGCGATAGCAGGCGATGCCAGCGGCGCTGCACGGCGACCCACAGGAAGCCGAAGTTGAGCAGCAGCACGTACGCAAACAGCCCCACCGGACGGTCTTGCCCGGTCGACAGCGCCACCGGAGTGGCAAAGCCGCCGATGAGTCCGAGCACGGCGATGTAGATCGAGTTGTAGCGCAGCGACAGCAAGGCAGCGGTGACGGTCGCCAGCAGCATCAGCCCAAAGGTCGGCGCCATCGGCAGCAAGTCATAGAGCGCGTGCGCTGAGAAGAACGCGGTATAGAGGACGGCCACGCCAGCTCCACAGGCGGCGTTGGCAGTCACGTCATAGCGAGGGCGGAGGAAAAACTCGGAGCCCACCAGCGCGCCGAGGGCGGCCAGGATCATCAAGATGACCCGCAGGGTCGGGCTGATCAGGCCATTTTCGATCGAGTACTTGGCGAACAGGGTTCCGGCGACTGCCAGCGCGATGCCACCCAGCCAGGCAGCGCCACGGACGCCGAGTAGCTGCTCCCAGTCAAAGCTCGCTGGGGCTGGGGACATCGGCGGGGCTGCCGATGGCAGTGGCGGGGTGACCGGTGGCGGCGGGCTCGCGTTGAGGGCCACAGGCTGGCTAGGTGGCGCCGAGTAGGCTGGAGGCAGGGTCTCTACGGTGTCAGATTCGGCCGCAGAGAGAGGCTCAGTGGTAGGCGCAAGCTGGGCCGTCTCTTCGGCCACACGATTGGGTGTCCATGGTGCTGGTTCAGCGTGGGCCGTTGGGTCGGCCAGACCAGCCACTGTTGCCGCAGCAAACGCTGCATTGGCCAGGTCGTGGGCAGTCTCGGGGACCGGGGCCACCGCTGGGGCATTTTCTGGTGAGGCGACGACCGGTGGAGGCGCAGCAGCCGGACTTGGCGGCACTGCTTCTGTCGCGGCTGGTGGTGGGCGTGCCGGCTCGGCATTGAAGGCCTCTTGCAGATCCGAGATGCGTCGCTGAAGTTGGCTGTGGGCGCGCAGCAGCTCGAGCACCTGACTGCGTAGTCGCTCGGCCTCACCGCTGGCCCGGGCGGCTTGGTGGACGCTGGTTTCTTCAGCTTGCTGGAGCCGTCGCTTCAGCGCGTCCAGCTGCTGCTCCTGCTGAAGGCTGCGCGAGAGCAGCCAGATTGTGATGCCTAGCGCAGGGAGGAGTAGCCATTCCATGGTAAAGGTCCGCCTACTCTATCACGCGCTGCTCTGGTCGATTATCGGGCCGCTCGGGAGAGCGTGCGCACAGTCCCATCCGGCTGGCCGATGTAGGCAAGGCTGGCTTCATGACAAAAGAGTCCTGTCTCAACGACCCCTAGCAGCAGCTTGAGGGCGTGATGGAGCGGCCCGGCAGGGTGTCCCGTCCGCAGGGTTGCATCGACGATGTAATGACCAGAGTCGGTCAAAAACGGTGCGCTGCCATCCGCAAGCGGACGGAGTGCAGCACTGGCCACCGCAGGCAGGAAGGCAATCCTCTGCACCGTGTGGCGGGCGCCAAAGCAGACGATCTCGATCGGCAAGGCTCGCTTGTCGCCGATTCGTGCGACCACCTTGTCTTCATCGGCGATCACCACCATGCGGCGCGACGCTTGAGCGACCAGCTTTTCAAACAGCAGGGCGCCACCGCCGCCTTTGACCAGTTGCAGCTCCGCATCGACCTCATCGGCTCCATCGATGGTGAGGTCAATTGGCTGCTCTGCTGCCAGGTCAGCCGGCGGCGCCAGGTCGTCTAGCTCGAAGAGAGGCAGCCCCAGCTCGCGAGCGAGTGCGGCAGAGCGGCTGGAGGTCGCCACGCAGCGCAGACCGGGTAGCTTTCGGGCGGCCAGCGCGCGGATGGCATGAGCAGCCGTGTCCCCGGTGCCAAGGCCAAGGGTCATGCCGGGCTTCACCAAGGCCACCGCAGCTTCTGCGGCAGCTCGACGAGCAAGGGTCTGTGGGGCCAGATGGTCGATAGACATCGGGGGCACCTTAGCGCAAGCGGTAGTTGGCAGGTAAGCGCTCAATGTCCGCGCGTGACTGTCTGTGTGGGCTGGTTTCCTGCTGGGGCTGAGCGGGTTCCACGCGGCCTAGCGGTCGCGGTATGATTCCACCTGCGTGCCCATAGCCAGCGTCGCTGTCCCAAGGGGGGGCCTTCTTGGGGGACCGTGGCGGGCGCTCAGGAGTGGTTCTATGTTGCTTCGCTCGTCTGCGCTGGGCTCGTCTTGCCACGGCTGGTGGCTGGTTTGGCTGGTGCTCGTGCTGGCGCCGGCTGCTGGCTGGGTGGGCTGCGGCAGCGATCAGCTGGTGCTGGTCACAGCCATTGGACTCGATGGAGAGAGCCTGACGCTGGTGGCTGAGGCGCACCTAGACGGGATGCCGGTGGGGGAAGCGCAGTCGTTTCCGGCGACTCCGCCTTACTTCTATCTGACGGTGCCGCAAGCCAGTCGAGGTCGGCTGGAGGTGATCCTGGAAGCCCATGACGGCGATGGCTGCAGTCGGGCGCGCGGTCGGGGCTTTGTCGAGCTTGCGGGGAGCAAGCAGGTCGCTGTGGATGTGTTCTTGATTGCCCAGCCGGCTGCCACTTGCCTGGTCAGAGTGAAGCTTCCCGAGCGGATGGAGAGTCGGGTGGTGTCCACGGGTGGAGAGCTAAGCTGCAGCGGCTCCTGTCAGGTGTCGGTCCGCAAAGGGACGGCCCTCAACGTGCGGGTGGAGCCGGCAAAAGGGGAACACCTGCTTGGTTTTCGCTCGCCGTGTCTGGGCACCGAGCCGTGCCAGTTCGTGGTGCAAAAGCCGGTGCAGGTCGAAGTCGAGCTGCTGCCTGCGACCGTCTGCTCACCCGACGCCATCTGCTGGGACAGTCCTCAGCCGCAAGGACAGACGTTGCGTGGGGTGTGGGCGGCCTCGCCGATGGATGCGTGGGCGGTAGGCGACCATGGATCACTGCTGCACTTCGATGGCCAGAGCTGGGCGGGCATCCCTGTGCCGGTAAGAATGCCGCTGACGGCTATCTGGGGACACAAGGCGGACCAAGTCTGGGCAGTCGGCGGTGGCGGAACCATCCTGTCGTTCGATGGACGCCGCTGGAAGCAGGTCGGCAGTCCCACCAGCAACGGCTTGAGCGGTCTCTGGGGCAGCGGTCCAGACGACATCTACGCGGTGGGAGAGAACGGCAGCCTGCTGCACTTTGACGGCACGCAGTGGCACGCGGAAAAGCTCGGCACCACCACGGCCTTCTCTGCGGTCTTCGGGAGCAGTCGCAGCGATGTGTGGGTGGTGGGCTATGGCAGCGACGCTTGGCACTACGATGGCAAGAGCTGGAGCCCGGTCCCGCTGGGCAACAGTCTGCTCCTCAGCGCAGTCTGGGGAGCGGCTGCAAATGACCTGTGGGCGGTCGGCTACGACTACGCGAGCCGGAGCGGCGTGATCCTGCACGGAGATGGCAAGACCTGGATTCGCTACTTTGTGACTGGGGGACCTCGGCTGTCCGCTGTCTTTGGCACGACGGGTGGCGAGCTGTTTGCGGTGGGCGAGCAGGGACTGATGCTGCGCTTGGTGCGGGGTCGCTGGGAAAACCTGCCGAGAGTCACCACCCGCTGGCTGTACGGCATCGGCGGCCTGGGCCCGGCGCAAGGTCTGATTGTCGGCGAGAGCGGCCTGACCCTGCGCTGGAACGGCATCAGCTGGAAGCCGATCAGCAACGGTGAAACGGGCAACCTGCTCGGCATGGCCGCAGTTGGCAGCGATGATGTCTGGCTGGTCGGTGAGTCGGGCCTGCTGCTGCACAAGAGCGGGGGGCGCTTTGACAAGCTGGCCAGCACCTCGCTCGATACGCTGCGCAGCGTCTGGGCACGTAGCAGAGAGGATGTCTGGATTGCGGGCGACTTTGGCACCATCTTGCACGACAACGGCACTCGCATCGACCTGATGGCCTCGGGTACGCGGGAGGACTTGCTGGGCGTGCACGGCTTTGGCGAAAGCGATGTCTGGTTCGTCGGACGAGCCGGTACGCTGCTGCACTACGACGGTCAAGGTCTGTCGCAGGTTGATACCGGGCTGACGATGGCGCTGCTGGCCGTCTCGGGGTCTTCGCCTGACGACGTGTGGGTGGTGGGGGAGCAGGGCGTCATCTTGCACAAAGTGGGTAGCGTCTGGAGACGCAGCTACTCTCGGACGGGTGAGACGCTGCGCGCGGTCTTTGCCGTCTCGCCGTCTGAAGCCTGGATGGTCGGTGATAGCGGCACGATCATTCGCTACAACGGCAGCGCCTACGAGTACGACTTTGTCGGAGACGAGCTGAGCCCGGTCACGCTCCTAGGAATAGCCGGCGGTCCTGTGGGTGAGCGAATCGCAGTCGGGCAGGGCGGCGCGATGTTTCGTTTCGATGGCAAGCGCTGGCTGGCACTGGACAGCGGAACCTCCAGCGCCCTACATGCAGTCCAAAGAGACAGCCTGGGACGCTACTGGTTCGCCGGGCAAGGCGGTGTGGTCTTGCATCGCGAGCCGCTGTAGCGGGCGGTGCGGCGGACGGTCAGAGTCGGTCTTCGGCCTCAAAGTCGGCGGTGTAGAGGCTGACATCAATGGGACGCCATTTCACTGCGACCAGCGTCGGGAGGCTCATCCGGAGTACCGAGCCGACTACGAGTGGCGAGCGGTAGTCAGAGGAAGCGGGAGGAGAGCTTCCGCGTACAGAGACAAGCGATGTATGGTCCGCGATGCAACGCTGGCGCGCACGCACGCACGGGGCCTTTTTCCACAAGCAGAGGAACCAATGGCTATCGAATCGACCACGGAGACGTTCTACGCGAACTGGCCGCTCAAACAATGTCGAGCCACCAAGTCGAAGAAATTGCCGGCTCCCCACCAGAAGGCTGCGCTTAGTCATCTCAACAAGTGGTTCGATAGTTTGTCCGGCGATAAGGAACAGGGAGGGTTGCTGGCCCTGCCCACTGGTGCCGGCAAAACCTTTACGGCGGTCCATTTCTTGTGCAACGGGCCGCTCTCAGATGGATACAAAGTGCTCTGGTTGGCGCACACCCACCATTTGCTCGAGCAGGCGTTCCACTGCTTCTCTGGCGAGATGCTTGGTCACGTTCGCGAACCTCGTAGCATGCTCAAGCTCCGCGTCGTCTCAGGCACACCCGGCCATTTTCCACCGCGCGACATTCAGGCGACCGATGACGTGGTGATCGCGACCCTACAGACCATCACTAACGCCCAGCGCGAAAAACTGAAGCCGTTGCGCGATTTCATCGCTGCGGCCAAGGGAAAATTGTTTGTCGTTTTTGACGAGGCTCATCACGCGCCAGCGCCCAGTTACCGCAAGCTGCTTGTGGCTCTGCAAGCCACAGGAGCACCGGTTCTTGGGCTTACTGCAACGCCTACCTACTCGGACAAGACGAAGGAAGGTTGGCTAAAGAGGCTGTTCCCGCAGGGCATCCTGGCCCAGGCTCGGGTCGCTGAGTTGATCGCTTCCGGCATCCTCGCAAGACCGCATTTCGAGCGCACGTCCACATCGGTGGTTCCTGACTTCGACGAAAGCGACTACCAGAAGTGGCTTGGCACCTACCGAGACATTCCCGAGGATGTGATCGACCATTTGGCCAAAAATGCGGAGCGTAATGGCTTCATTGCGTCGACGTACTGCCAGAATCGGAAAAAGTACGGCAATACAATCATTTTTACGGACAGGTGGTACCAGTGTGAGGCGATCGTCGAGGCTCTTGGGAAGCGGGGAGTGAAAGCTGGGGCCGTCTTTTCTCATGTTGATGCCCATGGAGCATCGGTGGCTCAGCGAAAGCGACGCAGTCGCGATGAAAACGCGAGAGTGCTCGATCGTTTCCGTAAGGGAGAGATCGACGTGCTTGTGAATGTTCGTATGCTTACCGAGGGAACGGACTTGCCGGACGCCCAGACAGTGATGCTCACGCGGCAGACGACGAGCCAGATCCTGCTTACACAGATGGTTGGGCGGGCACTGAGAGGTCCGAAATTTGGCGGCACGACCGATGCCTACATCGTGTCATTCATCGACCAGTGGCAGCAGTCGATCAGGTGGGCGGAATACGATCCACTCGCCGAAGGCCCCTGCGGCGAAGAAGAACGTCCGTCGCCAAAGCGACCGCCGCTACAGCTCATCTCGATCGAGCTAGTGAAGCGGTTGGCACGTCAGATGGACAGCGGCACGAACACTACAGCAGAGCCGTTTACCGCCTTGATGCCAGTCGGCTGGTTCCGAGTTCTTTTCGACGCATGCTCAGCTGGCAGCGATGAGATCGAGGCATGCGACCAACTTGTCATGGTGTTCGACGATGAGCGCATAGGGTTTGACAGCTTGATCGGAGCGTTGCTGAAAGACCCGCCCGAGGTGTTTGCGGACGAAGCTGTCACCCTCGAGCAGCAGAAAGCCCAGCTCGATAGCCTTCGAGGCAAGTACTTCAGCGGTGTGGCTCGATCTTCGCCGTCATCCACCGACCTCCTCTTTGACATCTTCCACGTCGCACGCCACATCGCGCAGGGGCACGGCATGCCCGAGTTCTTTCCCTTCGAGGCTCGTGACAAGCACGACCTGGACGCGCTTGCGAAAAGGCTTCTCGGACAGCGGCTCATACCACAGGAGATTGTCGACGCGCTGCGCAGAGAGTTCGAGCAGAAGGACCGCTTCTGGCGTGCCCTGTTCCCGAACTTCGATCGCTTTCACGCATGCTACGACGATCGTCAGCGTGGGCTACTGACGGGCGGTGGCATTTCAGCAAAAGCACCGACCCCGGAACGCGACCAAACACCTACGTTCTCCGAACCAGATGAGAAGGTGAAAGCACAGGTGAAGCGTCGAGATGGCAACCGTTGCCTTGCATGTGGGGCAACCAGGAAGCTTGAGGTCGACCACATCCTCGCCAGCTATCACGGCGGTCCGGGCGACATCGACAACCTTCAGACGCTCTGTCCGGGGTGTAACCAGCAGAAAGGCCGGCGTACGCTGCGATTTACGACGCAGCAGACCAGCCTATCGGTGCCACCGAGAAGTCTCGAACAGTTCGATGGCCCCGACGATGCTGGTGACCGAAGCCACTGGGAGCGCTTTCTTCGCCGCACGATCAACTTTACGTTTCAGTGCGCTGCGGTGTCGAACATCACCATCGGCGGGCGAGGCTCTACCTACTACAACTGGACGATAGAACTTGTCCGCGGCAACCCACCGAGTTGGCTGAAGCCGTTCTTGGGTGCTCTATTCGAGATGATCCAGTCTGCTCGGATCAGAGTGGGTAAGCCTGAAATCGTGAGTATCAATGTGACGGCCCCTGGGTCGGCGGCGGTTCGCTTTCCTGCCAGTGCCTGAGCGATACATCGAAGACCTAAAGGCTCACATTCGGGCGTTCCCGACGATGCGCGGCCTTTCATCACGTAACCTCAAGTACATGCGGGCCTTCGCGAAGGCGTGGCCCGAGGAGAACATTGTGCAAGACCGCCTTGCACAATTGACGTGGTTCCATCAAATCGCCCTGCTCGAAAAGCTCAGGGGTTTTGAGGGCGATGCTGGACACGGCAGGCAGAGTCGATCACTAGAGGCATTGCCCGGCTTGTGCTACATGCGTGCGTCATGCCTGTCACCATCGAGCATGAAGCCCCGCTGGAGGTGCTGGAGCGCTTCCCCGATCTCTTGCCACGGCTCCTGCGCGATCAGTTCGGGCGGCCGGTGCCTTTGGATGCGCGCGTGCGGCCGGTGTCGTCCAATTTCAACATCACCGTTGCGCAGGAGCTTCGCTCGGACAGCGCAGTGGTGCTGGAGACAAGCCCCGACCGGCCGCCCGACTGCGCTGCCATCCTCGAACCGCAGCGGCGCATTGATCCCGAGAAGTGGTACTCGTGGCCGAGCTACCTAAGTGAGCTTCACCGCAAGTACCGCTGTCCGACGTACTTAATCGTCTTCGCCATCGGCGAGGAGGCCACTGCCGTCGCCGCCTGGGCTCGACAGCCGATCGCAACTTTCCAGCCGGGCAGCGGCTTCGCACCGCTGGTCATCGGCCCGCCAGAGATCCCGCCCGCACCTACAGTCGAGGCAGCGAAAGCCGACCTGCCACGCGCCGCGCTGGGAACGATGCTGCACCTGGGCGATCCCGACGGTGCCGAGGTGGCCTACCGGACCCTCCGAGCCGCGTATGAGGTGTATGGGATCGACATGCTCGCCTGGATGTACAATCTGATTCGTGGCATCGTTGGCGAAGAGCGCTTCACCGAGATTGAGAGGCTGATTATGCTCGACGCACAAACCCACTTCATCCCCAAGACCGCCTTCGAGCGCGAGCACTTCTCCAAGGGCAAGAGCGAAGGCAAGAGCGAAGGCAAGGCAGAGGGTATGGCAATGGCCATTTTGGCCGTGCTTGCCGCTCGCGGCCTCGAAGTCACTGAGGACCAGCGCAGCAAACTCCTGGCCTGCAGCGATGCCGCCAAGCTCGACCGACTTGTTGCTCGCGCTGTCTCCGCTGCCACGACCTCCGAATTGCTTGCTGACCTGTAAAGTCACTTCCGATGGGTTCGCCGGGCAAGGCGGTGTGGTCTTGCATCGCGAGCCGCTGTAGCGGGCGGTGCGGCGGACGGTCAGAGTCGGTCTTCGGCCTCAAAGTCGGCGGTGTAGAGGCTGACATCAATGCCTTGGTCGATGAGCGGCTGGCGGTTGCGATAGCGGGTCACTTTGGCGCTCGACAAGATGAAGGCGCGGATGACCTGCTCGCGCTGGACGATGCGGGTGGACTCGGCCAAGTACTCGGCATTTTTGGCGACTCGCCAGCGGGCCAGGGCGCGAAACAGCGACGGCACACTCTTGAGCAGCGCTTTGAGCAGCTCCTCGGCATCCGGTCGCCAGGTCATCTCTTTGGGCAGCTCGGGCACGTGGTCGTACTCATCCTCGCTGAGCGGGCGCCACACCAGCAGGGTATGGCCTTCGGGATCGAGCACCGCTGCCAGAAACTCCTGCTCGGCGGTGCGGTGCGGCTCGTACTGGACGCGACCCCCGAGCTGCTTCAGCTCGGCCACCGCTGACTCGACGTTTTCGACTTGCAGCCGCAGCGTCAAGGGATGCTCGACCCGCCGAACTTTCGAGATGCGCAGCACACAGGTGTTTACATCAATGTCGAGCCAGCCCTCGCCGCGTGCTTTGACCCGGAAGCCGAGCTTCTGACACCACCACTGCTCGGCGCGCTCGAGGTTTTGGACCGGAACGTCGATGTGACTGAGTCCAAAGACAATCATGAGTAGACCTCGCTAGCGGTGAAAGGGGACGGTGATGATGTTTTTGTGGGCGCGGACCAAGTGGGTCAGATAGCTGACCGCACTGCGCGAGTCGCGACGCAGCTTCCAACGCAGCTCGCGACAGTCGCCGATGGCATAGGAGCCCGACAGACCCGTGCCGGTGGTGAGCAGCTCGTGGAGCGTCGCGGCGGGATCGGCTCCACCCAGGCGGCCTTCTTCGGCAACGACCCCCGACTGCCAAGCAAACGGTGAGGCGACCAGAATCTCGCCGCCTGGCACACACAGTCCGTCGACCACCGCCAGGTGCTGCGGCGCCGACTGCAAAGAATCGAGCACGTTGAGCGACACCACACGCTGAAAGCTGTCGGGAGCCAGCGGCGGATCAAGCGCATCGCCACAGATCAGCTGCACCGAGGTCGAGCTGACGGCAGGTACGTGGATGCTGGCCGGGGCGTAGTGCCGGCCAATGCTGCGGCGGGCGTAGCGCACTGTCTCGCCGCGCAGAATCCAGTGGGCGTAGAGCAGCGCCGCGAAGTTCATCTCGACTCCGACAGTCAGCTCGGCGCCTTGCGACAGGGCGTGCAGTCCGCGACCGACTCCGCAGCCCAGCTCAACGGTGCGTTCGACCGTGACCAGCTTGCGGGCCTCGACGGCTTGCCACTGCATGGTGCCGCCACAGCCGGGCTCCGGGCCATCGGGCGGCGGGACGGCATAGTCCCCAAAGTGAGCATCGAGGTAAATCGATAGATACTCGAGCATCCGAGGCAGGGCCGCGTCATCGGGACCGGCAGCGGCCAGGACCGCCAGTGTCTCGGGCTCGTCAAAGCAGCTAAGCGCCAGCAGCTGGTTGGTGGCAAAGCTGGTCAGATCCGGGAGCACGATCGGAATGCCGTGAAGGATCGGGTAGCGGCGACCACACAGCGGGTTGTCACAGACGAGGATGCCTTCCTCGATGTCTTCGGGCGAGCCTTCGTCTTCGCCACCGGTTGAGCGGAGTACCAGCGCCACCGAGAGCGTATAGATCTCGCGACCCCGGGCAGAGACATGTCGACAGACCGGACAGACGAGCGGCAGCAAGGCCGGAAGATCAGCGCGCATGGTTCTTTCGCGAGGTGGGTAGGGGGTGCATGTCGAGCCAGGTGGTGATCCGGGGCAGGATGTTGCTCGGGCGGCTGCCGTACGCTTCGTATTCCTTGGCGGCGGCTTGGGCCAGCTCGATGGCCTGCTTCTGCTGATCGGCGCCGCCGATGGCCCACAGCACCTGCGCCATCGCAAACTGGGTGCGGCCCAAGGCGGGGCGCTCGGCCCGGCGGGTATCCAGCGGCTGCGTCTCGCGGAAGCTGAGCGCACGCTCCAGATACGGTCGTGCCGCCGCCGCCTGGCCGAGCTGGAATAGCACCTCACCCGCGCTGGTCAGGCTGAAGGCCAGCATCTCTTCGCGCCGGTCACTGCGCAGCTTTTCGCGGGTGCGCATCGCCTCTTCGTGAAGCTTGAGCGCTGCATCGAGCTGTCCCTGCTGGGCCTTGACCTCACCCATGAAATAGAGCGCTTCGGTCAGCCGCTCGGCATCGACCCGCGCATCGGCGCCCCGGCGGATGTCGATCGCTCGCTGGGCATGTCGCTCGGCCTCATCGAGTCGGTTCATCACCATCAGCGTTCGCACCAGCTGGATGTGATAGTCGCTGGTGCGGATGCTGCCTGCGCCGAGCGACTTTTCCTGAATCGACAGCGCCCGCTGAAAGTACGACAGCGACTCTTCGTAGCGAAGCTGGTCGCGCGCCACGATGCCCAGGCCACGCAGCGTCGAGACAAGGTTGGGGTGCAGACTGCCCAGCTGCTGGGTTTCGATGCGCAGCGCTTGATTATAAAGCTCGATCGCCTGCGCCAGCCGGTCCGAGCGGCGGTAGACGTGACCGAGGACGTTGATGACCTCGGCAGCCTCCGGGCTCTCTTTGCCGAACAGCTTTTCGCGCAGGCCCAGGGCTTTTTGGCACTGCTCGACCGCGCGCTCGTACTGGTTTTCCTGTGAGGCGACCATGCAGTTGGCCAGATACAGCCGCGCGCGCAGCGGCTCGGGATCGCTTAGCTCTTCGAGCATGGCCTCGGCGATCTGTGACCAGACCTCGGCCTTGCGAAACTGCTTGATGCGAAAGCCGGTGGTTTCGGTCAGGAGCAGCGCACTCTCGGCCATGACGCGCAGGTGCCGGGAGTCGATGGCCGCCATCACAGCACCGACCAGTGACTGCTCGGCTTGGGCGCCCAGGCCACCGCGCATCTGGATTTCGCCCAGCAGGTACTTGGCCTCGGCTGCAAGCGGCTTGTAGTGCGACTGCACCGAGTCCGCCGCCAGCTTTTCGGCCCGGACCAGCGCCTCGCTGTACTTGCCAAAGCGCTCGATCGCCCGCACCTCGGCCATCTCTTGGCGCAGCACGTCGACCCGCTTGCGTGTCATCGGGTTATCGGGCAGCGGGATCGGGGCGCTCAGGGCTTCGATGTTGGCGCAGCCCGAGATGGGCGACAGCTCATGGGTGGCCGACGCCGCTTCTTGCAGCACCGTGCCATCGGCTTTCTGAAGGATCGCGACCAGTGCCGACAGCTCGGCCAAGCGATCATCCAAGCAGCGCATCCGCAGGTCGAGGATGTGCTGGGTC
This sequence comes from Myxococcales bacterium, assembly GCA_016794465.1. Taxonomy (GTDB): domain Bacteria; phylum Myxococcota_A; class Polyangia; order Palsa-1104; family JAEUJZ01; genus JAEUKA01. The sequence continues at coordinate 62,220 of JAEUKA010000064.1, forward strand.
TGGTTGCCCCGCAGCGTTGCCAGGCACGACTCGGTCCGCATCGCCGCCCAGTCCCCGGCATAGCGGTCGAGGGTCTGCTCGACGCGCTGCCAGACATCCTGGGCATACGACTGCTTCGAGCCGAGAAGCGCTTGCTCCAGCTCGCGCTTGCGGTCACTGGACCAGACGGGCTTTAGCTTGGCCTCCGAGCCGCCGCACATACCGGCCTTGCGCTGCTCGCGCACTTGGTAGGCGACGTTGGCAAACAGGACGGTCGCGAGCACCGCAAACGTCACCAGCCAAGCCCGCGACAGGCGCCGCTGCTGGGGCTGCAGCGCGGTGATCAGCTCCTCCATGGATGGGAAGCGGTCGGTCGGCTTGACCTGCAGGCCACGCAGCAGCACCTGGCGCAGCCGCGTTGGAACTTTGGTATCCGGAGGCGCTGACGAAACCCGCCCACGCACGACGTTAAAGCCGAGCGTGTTGATGTCTTCGCCCACAAACGGCGCACAGCCATACAGCGCTTCGTAGAGCGCCACGCAGAAGCTAAACTGGTCGGTCCGCTGGTCGGTCGCCTGACCCTCGTACTGCTCCGGCGCCATGTAGCGCGGAGTCCCCATCATTGCCCCGGTGTGGGTCAGCCGAATGTTGAGCGCCTGGTTCGAGGAAGAAGAAGTCAGCTCGCGCGGCAGCGTGGTGTCGTCGTCAGACTGGCCAATCGAGCGGGCCAGCCCAAAGTCCATGACGCGGACCTGGCCTTCTTTGCTGATGAGCACGTTGTCCGGCTTGAAGTCGCGATGGACCAGGCCAGCGGCGTGGGCAGCCTGCAAGCCACGACCCGCGAGGACAAATATGGCGAGGATTTCTTTTTGGGTCCGGGGTCGCTCTTCGAGCCAGCGGTTGAGCGTCCCGCCATCGACAAACTCCATCGCGATGAAGACTTGGTTGTCGATGGTGCCGACATCAAAGACGTTGATGACGTTGGGATGCGACAGCCGCGCCATCGCTTGGGCTTCGCGCAGGAAGCGCACCCGACCGCTGCTGCCTCCGCCACCGGACTTGAGCAGCTTGATGGCCACCTTGCGATCCAGCTCGGGATCGTAGGCGGCATAGACCACGCCCATTCCGCCGGCACCCAGGCATGACAGCACCATGTAACGACCAATGGTGGCGCCGCGTGGCAGCTCTTCAATGGTGGGCTTGCTGCGGGTCATCTGCTTGCGTAGCAGCGCGGACTCATCGGCGAGCTGCTCGCTGGTCGCCATCAAGTCGGACTGAGGGCGACTGGGAACCGCATCTCCCTGAATCGAGAGGCCCGGCTCGCGCCACGTGGACCCACCAAAATCTGGATGATCGACGGAGGCTCTGCGGTTCGCGCCGGTATCAGCCGGTGGGCCTGCCGAATGGCCTGCCGGTGGATCGGACCGCCTGCCAGTGATGCCCATTGCGATCTCTTGTTCGCTGGGCTGGGAGTCGCCCCTTCCTGACCCTGGGGGAGCTTTGTTGTCGGACCTGCTCATAAAAGCCGGCCTATTTTATCACCCTGACGACTTGCCTGCGCGGGTTTGGGCTGTCTTCGACCGGCTTTCGGTCCTGCGGAGGTCCGCATCGCGGAGAACGGATGCAGAAGAAAAGTAATGGAGAGAATAAATCGGTTAAATTCATGATGGTGGCTTATCTAAATCACAGCTCACTGCGGTCTAGGGGTGCGCTCCGGTCGTGGAGCAAAAGGTGGGTGCGGTGATGGAGGCCCGAAGTTTTACCGTTGGAAGCAAGCTCTCCGACGGTCCGCTGGGCGCGCTGCATGAGGGCATTCATCCGCAGACCCAGGCCAAAGTACTGCTGCGGATCGTGCCGGCCGCGCTCAACAAAGACGGACGTGCCTTGTCGCGGATGAAGGCGCTCAAGCGGTCGATCAATCGGCTGCTGACCGGTCAGAGCCAAGGCGACCCGGGTGCGCGCCCAGACCCGGTGCTGCCGACGCTGCTGGAGTATGGCAACCTGCCCGGCGGACTCGTCTATCTGGCGAGCGAGCGAGTGGTGGGTGAGCCACTTGTCGAGCAGCGGCGGCGATCGATGGGTCTGCCACTGCCCAACAAAGCGCTGCGGGTGGGTCGGCAGCTGGCGTCATGCCTGACGCTGGCCCACGCTGCATCGCTGTTTCATCTGCGGCTGTCTCCTTCTAAGGTGCTGACGGTTTCGGGCGGGGGCGAGGGCGAGCAGGTCAAGCTGCTCGACTTGGGACTGGGGCAGGCGCTGCTCGACTTGTTGCCGGGCGGGCTGACCAGCGATGTGCAAGGTACGGAAGAACGCGTCTATCTGGCGCCAGAGCAGCGTCAAGGCGAGCTGGGCAGTGCGGCGGCGGATGTGTTTGCGCTGGGGGTGATGCTGTATGAGCTGGCGGCGGGCAAGCTGCCCATCCAGGCCGCAGCCGAGGATGCTGGGTCCAGCCAGGTGACCAGCCTGCCGCAGCTGCTTCCTTCGTGGCAGCGACCGCTGTCAGTGCTGCTGGAGCGAATGCTCCTCACCGATCCGCAGGCGCGACCCACGATGGGCGAAGTGGCGGCTCAGCTTCAGCATCTGACGATGCAGCAGCCGGCCTCGACGAGCAACCAGCCACCTTCCAGCAGTAGCGTGCCGCCGAAGCCAGAGCCGGTCGAAAAGCCGGCGGTCGCAAGGCCGGTCCCAGCCGCGACCACGGATGAGCTGTCGGACTCACCGACGATTGCCGCTGCGGTGCGGGCCGATTCGGTCAAGCCGCCGCCCAAGGCCGCTTCTGCGAAGTCGGATGGCAAGCCGGACAGTCTCTCGGATGGCGCCACGATTCCTGGTGCGCGGGCCGTGGGGGATGGCCTTGGCTACGCGCGAACGATCACTCCGGCGCAAGCAGGTCAACCCGTGGGCGGTGATCCGTCCGATACACCGGTTGCGGTCGAGATCTCGGCTGACTACACCGAGAACTCGGCGGCTGGCCCAGGCGGGCGTGGCGAGGGCGGGACAGCGGCGACCTCTGCGGAGCCCGGCGTAGGCGGACAGGTCGCACTTCGGTCCGGTCAGCTGGTCGGCAACTACCGAGTCAACGCCAAGATTGGTCAGGGCGGGATGGGCGCGGTCTATGCAGCCGTCCACAAGCAGATTGGCCGGCGGGCCGCGATCAAGGTGCTGCACGGGCCACTGGCGGGGACTGCCGACTATGCGGCGCGGTTCTTAAATGAAGCGCGCGCGGTCAACATGCTGCGCCATCCGGGCCTGGTCGAGGTGTTCGACTTTGGCCAGCTGCCGGACGGAACGCTCTACATCATCATGGAGTATCTGGAAGGCGAGTCGCTGCGCGGGCTGCTGCGGCGCGAAGGCAAGCTTCCAGAAGACGAGGCCAAGGATCTCGCCCTACAGATGGGTCAGGCACTGCTCGCCGCCCACAGCAAGGGCATTGTACACCGTGACCTGAAACCCGAAAACGTCATGCTCGTCCCGGACCCGGTGAAGCCCGAGGACAAGCGGATCAAGGTGCTCGACTTCGGGATTGCCAAGGTGGCGACCTCGACCTCGCTGGCGCCGAATCCAGAGTCGCCCGACTTCGAGACGCAGGTCGGGACGACGATGGGAACGCCGAAGTACATGGCGCCCGAGCAGTACGGCGGTGCGGCCAAGGTCGATGGCAAGGCCGATGTGTTCGCGCTCGGGGTGATGCTCTACGAGCTGCTCGCTGGGATTCCGCCGTTCCCTAAGACCTCGCTGATGGCGTTTGCCAAGCCGCCGCGTCCCCTGCGTGAGGTTGCGCCGACGGTTTCGCAGAAGCTGGCCGACTACATCCACTTGATGCTGTCGCCCAAGCCCGAGCAGCGACCGACGATGGCCGAGGTAGTCCGCGAGCTGGCGCCGCCCCCGATGGCAACGGCTCAGGTCGCGGTGGTCCATCCGCCCAAGCGCAGCGCGGTGGGCTTGGTGCTGCTGGGACTGTTGCTGATGGGCGCGGTGGCGGCGTCGGTGGTGATCTATGAAGATCGGTTTCGGCCTCGGACTGCCCCGGATCTGGTGATTGAAGCCAATGATCTGGCGCTGGAGGTCAATGCGGCGCGGGCGCGGGCGCTGTCGGTCCTGTATGTGGGTCTGCGCTCGACCGAGCCGGGTCTACGGGCCCAGGCAGTTCGTGCGCTGGGTCAGAGCCGCGATGCCGCCCAGTGGACCAGCATTGTGTCGCTCCTGAAGGACCCCGATCCGCTGGTGCAGGTTGAAGCGGTCAGTGCATTGGGAACGCTCGGGGCGCTGGATGCTCAGCCGGTGCTGCTGCAGCTGCTGGACGCAAGTCCTCCGCTTGGTCTGCGGGTGGCGGTGGCGGGCGCACTGGCGAAGCTACAGAGTCAGCGAGGGCGTGCCGTGCTGCGCGAGCTGATGCAGAGCAGCGATGAGCGGATTCGACTGCGCGCGGCCCTGCTGCTGGTCGAGAGCGGTGGCGACGCGGTGGCGGCCAAGCCGGTGCTGCGGGATGCCGTGGAAAAGCCAGGACTGCCTGAAGATGTGCAGCTGCGGGTGCTGTCGCGCCTGGCGCAGACTGGCGATGCCCAGGCGGTGACGCGGCTGCGCGAGGCGCTGGGTGGCGATGAGTTTAGTCTGCGACGGGTATCGGCAGCAGCGGGTCTGGCGCGGATTGGCGACCCCAGTGGCAAGGAGCTGCTGCGGCAGGCGGCCCAGCGGGAAGGCTCGACGCAGCTGCTGGCGGCGCTGATCTTGGCGACGGTGGGGGACTCGCTGGGCTTTGCGCGGATGGTGCAGGTGGCGACCTCGCCGTCGTATCCCGAGGCGTCGCGGCTGGTGGCGGCCGATGGGCTGGCGGCGTGCGGGCGGCGGCAAGGTGCGCAGCTGTTACTGAAAGTGCTCGATGAGCCGAAGGCCTCACAGCAGCTGCGGCAGGCAGCGGCGGGCGCGATTGTCCAGATTGCCGGTGGCGATCCCGACCAGATTGCCAAGCAGAGCCTGGGCTGGGCGCAGGCCGCGCTTGGTCACGACGACTGGCTGGTGCGCGAGTCAGCGATGGTCGTGCTGGGTGACATTGAGAGTCCCGATGCGGTGCCGCTGCTCAGCAAGGCGCTGACTGATCCGCAACAAGCGGTGCGCAAAGGTGCGGCGGCGGCGCTCGGACGCAAGCGGGTCCGGTCGGCACTGCTGGCGCTGCGGACGGCACTGGGGGATGCCGAGCCCGAGGTCCGACGTGCCGGCATGCTGAGCGTGTCACGGGTTGCGGCCCACCTGCAGCGGCGGGGGGCGCCGGCGCATGATGACGAGCTGGTGCTGCGGCTGCGACAGCTTGTGGACACCGGGAATACCGAAGATCAGCTGACTGCAGCGGGCACGTTGCTGCAGCTTGGGGAGCAGTCGCATCGCGATCGCCTGCGCGAGGGTCTACAAGCGCCCGATCCGCTGATTCGCAAGCTGGTGGTCGAGATGCTGCCGCCGGGCGATGACCTGCTCAAAAATGCGCTGGTCGATCCAGCCGTGACGGTTCGCTTTGCGGCGGCGCGGCGCCTGGTGGCGTTCAAGGTTCCCGAGTCCCTGCCGGTGCTGCATGAGGTCTTGGCGGGCGGCGGGGTTGATAGCTTGATTGCCTACGCACTGCTGAAGAAAGCGGGCGAGAAGGTTTCGCCCCCGGCTTCGTTTGGAGAGCTGCTGGGCCGTGGCGATGTCCCGACCAGCTTGGCGGTCCTCGACATCATTGCGGACCTGCCGCTGCCGGAAGCGCTGCCGCTGCTTCAGAAGGCGCGGCTGGACTCCTCGGCGGAGGTGCGGCGGCGGGTTGGTGAGGTCAGCTATGACTTCTATAAGGCAAGTCCCAGTGAGCCGCTGCTGATGCTGATGCTCGGACTTTTGGGGGACCCCGATATGGCGGTGCGGACCCGGGTGTCGGCGCTGCTCTCACAGAGTCGGGAAGTAGCGGAAGAGCCGGTATCCGACATGGCCAGCCCGGCGACAGATCTCGCGTCCCCGAGCGATGCCGGAGCCCAGGTCCAGCAGGGTCTTTTGCGCATCGAGGGCGAAGAGAAGATTCGCTTTCAAGTGGATGATCAGCTGTCGCAGAGCTTGGGAACGGCTCCGACCACCCTGACGCTCCCTACCGGCAAGCACAAGCTGCGCTACGCGGGCGGTCAGGTCGAGATCGAGATTGCAGCGAGCACTACTGCGTCGTTCAAGATCCCGACGATGCTGGGTGATCAGCTGGTCCTGGATGCGGCGGAGGCGGTCAGTCGGCACGAGACGGCGGCGGCGCAGAAGCTGATTGATCGAGCGCGGGCGCTGCAGAGTCGGGGCCGGCTCAGTCGGCCAGGGTTTGCCGAGCTGACCTATCAGCAGGCCCGGATTTACGAAGAAACCGGTAGCTATCTGGAAGCGATGACGGAGTACGAAGCGCTCGGGAAGCTGCCGGAGCGGAAGCCCGAGCACACCGCCTCGGCGCTGGGTGCGCCCGCGAAGCTGCAGCCGTACCTGGGTCGGCTCATCATCAGCAAAGAAGTAGACGGGCAGTGCACCACGGTGACCCAGTGGGTTCGGCCAGGCGAGCACGTGATCGATCAGGATCGACCGGTGCGAGTTCGCGCGGGCGGGCAGGTGCGGGTCCAGCTGTGTACCAGCGGGCGGCCCGAGCCGTAGCCGCAGTGCGGGCAGAGACGAACCCTAGCGTGAGGTCCGAGACAAGACCCGAAATGAAGGACAGACGGACATGTGGCGGCTAGTTGCCTATTTCGCGGTGCTGTGTTTGTCCCAGAGCGTCTGGGCAGATGTTCCCATGCCGCGTGGACTGTTTGGGGATCGCAGGTTCATGTCGCTGGTCGAACAGGGCCGCAGTGCCCTGGAACGAAATGAGCCGGCGAAGGCGATTGTGGTGCTCGAGGATGCCTATCGCTACATGCCACGGCCTGGCCTGCTGTATCTGCTCGGGCGGGCGGCCCTGCAAGAGAACCGGCCACGGGCGGCAGTGGACTTGTACCGTCGCTATCAAGAGATGATGGGCGATGATGCCGAGCCCGAGCTGAAGACCGAGCTGAGCCAGATCCTCCAGAATCCGCTTGAGGTTGGGGCCGAGCTGACGGTGGTTGGGGTCAACGGCGGTCTGGTGTCGGTCGATGGCTATCTGGTGGGCGCGCTGCCGCTGGCGACGCCGGTGCAGCTTGCGGCCGGCAAGCATCAGGTGGTGCTGGTCAAAGATGGGCGCAAAGTCGAGTCGCAGCTGACCCTGCTGCCACGTCGTGCGGCCGAGGTGCGCTTTACCCTCAAGCCGCCGCTGGCCGTGACCACGCTGACGCCCGGTGTGCTGCTGTTTGTCGAGCCCGTGAACCTGGAGCCCGGCTTTATGACCAACCTGCGTAAGCACATCAGTGAGGCGGTGACTCATCAGAAGGCGGTGCTGGTGTCGCCCGAGCTGCAGGCCGATGTGATGGCTCGGCACCGCGACCTGTTTGGCTGCCTGGGCCAGGCATCGTGTCAGGAGCAGCTCGCCAGGCAGTCCGAAGCGCAGTACGTGCTGAGGCTGTCGTTCGAGCTTGGGCCGGCGGCGCTGAGTGTTCCCGAGCTGCAAGCCAAAGGCGCGCGCAAGCCCGTGACCGCCTATCGCTACTCGGTGACTGTGCTGGATGTCGAGGTTGGGGCGATTGCCTCGAGTGCGACCGACAGCTGTGTCGAAAGTCAGTGTGCCAAGCTGATGCCTCGGATTGTCGAGATGGTGCAGGAGCTGCTCAAGACGGCGGCCAACAAGCCGCGCGGGACGCTGATCCTCTCGTCCGAGCCGCCCGATGCCGGGGTGACGCTGGGTGGGCGGAGCATCGGCAAGACCCCGCTGCGCCGCGATGCCTTCATCGGACAGTACGATGTAGTCGTCGACAAGCCCGGCTACGTTCCATCGGTGACCTCGGTCGTGATCGAAGACAACAAGGAACAGCCGGTCGCGGTGACGCTTTCGCCAGTGCCGGTGGCGCCGCCTTCGCGGACGCGCTCGATCCTTAAGTGGACGACGCTTGGGGTGGGAGTGCTGGCAACGGCAGCAGGCGCGACGCTCCTGGGACTAAACGGTCGGCCTACCGCGTGTGCCAGTGACCCGACGATGAACTGTCCCTTTGATGGTCGTGCGGGTGGAGCGGTGCTGCTGACGGTGGGGACGCTGGCAATCGGTGGCTCGCTGGCGCTGTTCATCCTGGATGGCAAGCAAAGCCAAGGCGCGACGACCAGCACGGCTTCCGTGACTGCCGTTCCTTCCGCTCTGGCCCCGACCCCGACCCCGGCTGTGACGCTGAGCCTCGATTTCTAGCTTCCCTAGGCGCGGCCCTGCATGCTCTGCTGTGCGACATGAATCGGCGTCGGATATGGGCTGTGCGCGGCCTTCTGTGGCTGCTCATGCTCCTGCCCGCGCTGGTGTTGCGCTTGACCCTTGTCCAGGAGTCTCATGGCTCCGCTGGCGATGGCGTGCAGTACCACCAGCTGGCGCAGATCTTGAAGACCGAGCACCGCTTTGCCTATCTGCCTGCGCCCTCGCCACTGACCTATACACGCCTACCGGGGTATCCGCTGTTCTTGGCCCTGATCCAGCCGGCTCAGGCGCTGCCGATAGAGGAACATCTGGTGTCTGCGACCCGGGCCAATGCCGTGCTCGATGTGGGCACGGCGGTCGGGGTGGCGGCGCTGGCCAGTCAGCTCGGGCTGGGCCTGTTCTGTCAGCTGCTGGGGTTTTGGGCGGTGATCCTGATGCCGACGATGTTCATGCTGTCGGCGTTTGGACTGTGCGAGTCGCTGGTGACGTTTCTGCTGACGATGGCGACCTATCTGGCGGTGCGCACTCGCGGTTCCGATCCATCCAAGCGGTGGCTGTGGGCGGCTCTGGCGGGGCTGTTTTTGGGGCTGGCGCAGCTGGTGCGGGTGGACTCGCTGTTCTCGATTCCGGCGGTGCTGGCGGTGCTGGGGCTGACCGCAGCAAGCTGGCGCGAGCGCTGGCAGAGTTGGGCACTGTGTCTGGGGGTCGCGGCACTGTGTTTTGCGCCGTGGCCGCTGCGCAACCTGCGGCTGTTTCACGCGCCGCACGCTGGGGGATCGCCGTGGATCGATCTGGCGGGACAGCCGCTGCCGATGGGGATGATGCGCTGGTATCAGACCTGGGCGACCGGGCAGGTAGACGGCGAGGGTTTTCACCTGATGATGGTGGCGAAACACGCTCCGCTGTCCCCGTACCGACCCAACATCATCATGCCGGCGATGTACGAGAACGAGGCCGAGCGGCGGGTCCTGGTCAGGCTGTTCGAGCAGTACAGCCGCGAAGGCCTGTCCCCAGCCGTGGATCGCATGTTCTATCGGCTGGCAGCGCGGCGACTGGCCGAGCGACCGCTGCGGGTGTTGGTGACGCTGCCACTCATTCGGCTCGGTACGCTGTGGTCCCCGATGCCGGCCTACGAGCTGAGCATTCACTCGGAGCTGCTGGGGTTGCCGCAGCGGCTTCCGCTGTGGAACGGCTTTGGCTCGCTGCTGCTGCTGTTGTCGGTGGCGGGGGCTTTCGTCGCCTGCTGCGAGCCCGACAAGCGGCGCTGGGTGCTGGCGCTGCTGCTGGTTCCTCTTTTCCGCAGCGTCGGCTTTGTCTACCTGCACCCGATTCCGCTCCAGCGCTACTTCGTCGAGGCAATGCCAGTGCTGCTGCTGTTCTCGGGCTATGCGCTCAGCAGACTGCTGCGGCTGTGGGACGGTCCACCTCGGTCCCACCCGAAGGCTTAGCTCTGCGGCGGAGTCTTGCGCTGGCGGAATCGCTCGACGTAGCGGGTCAGGTGCATCTTCACGGTGCTGCCGTCGGCGATGTTGAGCTTACGGGCCAAGGCCGAGTAGTTGATGTTCTTGCTGACCTCGTCAATGTTGCCAAGCTCGGTGGCCTGGGCGACAAAGACCGGCTTGAGATACTTCTCGACCAGGGCATGTAGCTCGCCCCAGCCAGCGACGCTGTCACCGTGATCGGCCAAGAACGCGGCGATGGCCTCCACCGCCATCCCTTCCCAGTCCACGTTGCGGTTCTCGGACGGCTTGTCGGGCAGGCGCATCCTGCGGATTCGACCACTGTCGCGGACCGCGCCTTGATACTCGGGGACGTTGTTGGGCGTGCCAGAGGACTGACCTCGGCCTTCGCGCAGCGCCGCTTCGACCTGGGCGACCTCGATCTCGCCCGGACGCTGCGCTGCTGGCAGCCGGTCAACGAAGTTTTCCAGATCGCGAAAGTTGCCCGGCAGCGGATCGGCCAGCACACAGCGCAGTGCTGCCGGTGACAGCGCATCCACCACCCGCAGCGTGCTGTTGCGCAGCAGCTTCAGCTGCAAAAACGCCAAGACATCTTCGGGTCGCTCGCGCAGCGGTGGCACCCGGATCACCGCCGATGACAGCCGATACCACAGGTCGTCGCGGAAGTGCTTCATCCGGTACTCGACCTCGTCCAGCCGCGCGTTGCTGGCACACACCAGCTGGACATCGGCGCGCCGCACCTTCGGATCACCCAGGCGCTGATACTCGCCTCGCGTGTCGAGAAAGCGCAGCAGCGCCTTTTGGACATCCAGGCTCATCTCACCCAGCTCATCGAGGAACATCGTGCCTTCGTGGCTGGCCTCGACCAGTCCCTGCACGTCGTTGACTGCCCCGGTGAACGATCCACGCCGGGCCCCAAACAGCTGCGCATACAGCAAGTCGCGGTCGAGCAGCGCACAGTTGAGCGCCGCGAACGGCCCCTTGCTGCGCGGCGAGTAGCGGTGATAGCAGCGCGCCAGCCACTCTTTGCCGGCTCCCGTAGGCCCAAGCAGCACGGTGCGGCGGCCTTGCTCGGCAGCTTCCGCGACCCGACGCAGCACATCGCGCATCACGGGCGACGACACGATCATTCCATCGACGCGCTTCTGGAACTGCTCTAGCCGGATGTTCTGCTCGTGGATGTAGACGCGGATGCGATCGAGCAGCACGCCAATCTGCGGGTCATAGGTGCCGCTGCTCAGGGACGCCACCAGCAGCGTGTGATCGTCCGCCAAGTGAAAGCTCGAGCCTTCCCCATCGCGCTTTCCCGGCGCGACCAGCTCGGCCCGCAGATCGACGGTCTGGGGGGCCAGCCACTCATTGATGGCGGCGACAACCTGCATCCCAAAGTCACTCTCATCGGTCCAGTCAGCGGGGCGAGGCTCTCCCAGCATGGCCGCGCTGCCACCGCGAAACGCCAGATCCACCGTGACATCGCCACGCAGCCGGACCGGCTGACCGGGATAGAGCCGCAGCGACGTTCCGTTGCGACTCTGCATCTCATAGAGCGACATGTTCCCGCCGGGCGCGCAGACCGCCAGCAGGTGATTGCCAGACACCCGAGGCGAGTCAATCCGCGCCGTCAAGACCTGCATTCCAGAGATCGACTCAGCCAGCTCGCCAGTCTCTGTGACCAAGCGACTCGGGTCTGGCAGTCTACCAATGAGCAGGCAGGTTCCCGGCTGCACGGCATAGGTGATCGGCTCCGGTAGATCACGAACTCGAACAATGACGCGTGGCACCACCGGCATTATAAGCCATCGTCGTCGCTCGCATCATGAGGACTGTGATATAAGGCAAGTCTCACGGGAACTCTCGAGAAGGGAAGAATCCATGGTCAGTTCGCTCCTGTTTGCTGCCTTGCTGCTCGTCGCGGTGGCGGTGTTTCTGCGCTCCGTACTGCGGCTCTACCGAATCATGGCGCGGGGCAGGGACAACGACCTCAAGCTCACCGACCGCGTCGCTGCCCGCATAGCCTCGGTGCTGATCTACTTCTTTCTGCAAAAGAAGGTCGGCGAGCCGATGTCGTACGCCATCCCGGCGGGTGCGACCTCCAAGCACCACCTGCTGATCTTCGCCGGCTTTATGATCATCACCCTCGGGTCGGCGGAGTTCATCTTGCAGGGCCTGCTGTGGGACTTCGTACCCGGCTTCAGCTTCCGGATGTTCCTGGGTCCGGTGTATCCGGTGCTGTCGTGGAGCATCGACCTGTTTAGCGGGATCGTCCTTCTGATGGTGCTGTACGCCTACTTCCGGCGCATCGTGCTCAAGCCTCGGCTGATTCCTCTGTCCGCCGATGCCGCGTTCATCCTGGCGCAGATTGGGATGCTCTGTGTCAGCCACTTCGGCTTCCACGGCTTCCACTACGCTGCGTCCGCCTCGCCCGAGAGCCTGGGTCCGCTGTCCGATGCCATCGGCAAGGCGATGACCGGGGTCGGCGGGGCGCACCTCATCAGCGAGGTGTCGCGCTGGGTCCATGCCGCGATCCTGCTGTTCTTCCTCAACTACCTGCCGTACTCGAAGCACATCCACATCCTTGGGTCGATGCCGAACATCTACTTCCGCAAGCTCGACCAAAAAGGGGTGATGCCCAAGCTCAACCTCGATGACGAGAACGACTGGGGCGTCGGCAAGATCGAGCAGTTCTCTCACAAGTCGCTCCTCGATCAGTACGCCTGCACCGAGTGCGCCCGCTGCTCGAACTACTGTCCCGCCTACAACACCGACAAGCCGCTGTCCCCGATGCACCTGATTCACGACCTCAAGGACGAGATGAAGGAGCGCGGGGATCTGGCGATGCAGCTTGAGGCGCTCAAGAAGCAAGCCGGCGTGACCGCGACCGACAAGACCGAGGCCGAGGCGCAGCTTGAGAAAGCCGCTGAGCCGCTGAAGAAGCAGATTGCCGAGGTCCAGGCCAAGCTGGACGAGCTACCACCGCTGGTCGGGGGCCGCATCAAGGACGAGACGCTGTGGGCGTGTACCACCTGCGGCGCCTGCCAAGAGGTCTGTCCGGTCTTCATCGATCACCCGCTGAAGATTCAGCAGATGAAGACCCACCTTGTCCTGACCGAGGGACGGATGCCGACCGAGCTTCAGCGCACCTTCCAGAACCTGGAGCGCAACGGCAATCCCTGGGGCATAAACGGTGACCAGCGGATGGACTGGGCGGAGGGTCTGGAGGTCCCGGTGCCGACCGTCGAAGACCAGCCGGACTTCGAGTACCTGCTGTTTGTCGGCTGTGCCGCCGCGTTCGATGACCGGATCAAGAAGTCGATGCGCGCCCTGGTCGAGGTCCTGCACGCTGCCGGTACCCGCTTTGCCGTCCTGGGCAAGCAGGAAGGCTGCTCTGGTGACCCCGCCCGCCGCGCCGGCAACGAGTTCCTGTTCCAAGAGCAGGCCAAGGCCAACGTCGACGCGCTCAACGAAGCCAAGGTCAAGCGCATCGTCACCAGCTGCCCACACTGCTTCCACACCTTAAAGAACGAGTACCCCCAGTTCGGCGGCAGCTACGAGGTCCTTCATCACTCCGAGCTACTGGCCCACCTGCTGTCTTCCGGCAAGCTCCAGCCCGAGACGAAGATGGACCAGAAGGTGACCTTCCATGACTCGTGCTACCTCGGTCGCTGGAACGGCATCTACGACGCGCCCCGCACCGTGCTGGAAGCCGTGTCCACGGGGGATCTGATCGAGCTAGGCCGCAAGAAAGAGCGCGGCTTCTGCTGTGGCGCCGGCGGCGGTCGCATGTGGCAGGAAGAGAAAGGCCCGCGCGTCAACCGCAACCGCACCGAAGAGGTCCTCGGCAGCGGCGCAGCGGTGGCAGCAGTCGCCTGTCCCTTCTGCACCATCATGATCACCGACGGAGTCAAGGACGCCCAGGCCGAGGAAAAGGTCCAAGTCCTCGACATTGCCGAAGTGGTCCGCAAGTCCCTCAAGAACATGGCCGCCAAGAAAAAGGCCGCCGAACCAGAAGCCCCGACCGAAGCGTAAGAACGAAGCAGTCGTGTCCCCAGACTCAGCACAGAACCCGCAGCAGCCGAGCCGCTGGCTGTTGCTATGGCGAGCGGTCTATCCACCGGTCCTTGGCATCGTGGTGGTAGGGCTGCTCTATTGCGCGCTGTTCGGGGTCGACTTTCTGCTCGGCGCCGACCTGCGGCTGTATGGCGTGGGTGACGCCGCCACCGAGCAGCGGGTGATGAGCCGCTACGGTCGCACCTTGCTTGTGCACCAAGGGCGGGTCCTTGCCTGTTATGCCGCCATTGGCGTGGGGCTCGGGCTGCTCATCCAGCTCTGCATCACCCTGTGGGAGCGGACCAGCACCTGGCCCGGTCGCAAAGCACGCCCCCGCAGCCTAGAGACGCCGCTGTCGCTGCCTCCGTCCCCTTGGCCGCTCGGGCGAAGGCTGCTGGTCAGTGTGCTCTCGGCGCTGACCCTGCATGTCTTTCTGCTGTCGCGCGCCATCATCCTGCGCCCGGCGCTGTTCGCCGAGACGCTCTACGACCGGGGGGGCTTCGGCAGGACGGTGATGGTGTGGCTGACCCACGGCTCAGGCGGACTGCTGTTATGGATGCTTGGGGTGGGGTTTCTGCTGTTTTTGCTGCTGGCACCGCTGCTGTCCCTGCGTTCGCGGCGGTTCTTTGGCGAGCTGTGGCTGTGGCATCGCCCCTGGCTGCTGGCGCTGGCTGCGGTCACGACCCTTGGGCTGGTTTATTGGCAGTGGCCGGCGTCGCCCCCCAAGCTGGCGGCAGGTGTGCGCCGTCCGCCCTCGCTGCTGATCATCGCCGTCGATAGCCTGCGCGCCGATCGACTGTTCGAGGATCGACGCGGCGTGGCCCCCGCCATGACCGAGCTGGCCGCGCGCAGCGTTCGTCTGACCCAGGCCCATGTCTCGGTGCCGCGTACCTTCCCGTCGTTTGTGACCTTGCTGACTGGCCGCTACCCCTATCACCACGGCATCCGCACCATGTTCCCGACCCACAAGGAGCGTGCCGCCGTCCCGATAGCGCTGCCGCAGCTGCTCAAGGATCGCGGCTACCAGACGGCGGTGGTGTCGGACTTCTGCGGCGAGATCTTCTCGCGCATTGACCTGGGCTTCGATCGGGTGGAAGTGCCGTCGTTCGATGCCCGGGCCCTGGTCCTGCAGCGCGGCGTGACCGTCCACCGCAACCTGCTGCCGTATCTGTCCGGGGCCGGCTTCGGCTCGCTCGGCCTGGCCCTGGGGCAGCGGGTCTTTCCCGAGCTCGAAGGCGTGTCCGAGCTGGCCGACCCCAAGCTGCTTGCCGCCCGCGCCCTGCGCACCATCGCCCAGCACAGCCGGGGAGACGTGCCGTTCTTCCTGACAGTGTTCTTTTCGACCGCGCACTTTCCCTATGCCGCGCCGGCCCCGTACTACCGCCGCTTCATCGATCCGAGCTATCGCGGGCCGTTCCTGTACCACAAGCCACCGCTGACCGATGTCTCCTCGCCGGCGGATGTCGCGGCGGTGCAGGCGCTCTATGACGGCTCGGTGGCGGCGGCGGATGCCGGGGTGAAGGCGCTGCTCGATGGCCTTACGGCGCTGGGCCGGGCCGAGGACACCATCGTCGTGCTGCTGTCCGATCACGGCGAGAACCTGTACGACGAGCCGGGCCGAGGCATGGGACACGGCGATCACCTGGAAGGCAATCAGTCGCTGCGGGTGCCGGTGCTGATCCACGATCCCGTCCATCGCTTCCCGCCCCACGCGGTCACTGGGCTGACCCGCGACATTGATCTTGTCCCGACCCTGTTGGCACTGCTGGGTCAGCCTGCCGATGCCGCCCTGCGGAGCCAGCTCGATGGCGTCGATCTGGGGCCGCTGCTGCGGGGTGACAAGGACAGCCTGGGACTAACTTCCGTGGCCGAGACAGAGCTGTGGTTTACCCCGACCGGTCCCGGCTTCGCGACCGACCAGCGCCTGCCCTATCCCGACGTGACCTCGACCACCGACATCTCGCCCGATGATGACATTGCGGTGCGAGAGCGCTATCGCGACCTTGTCACCGTGGCCAAGCACCGGGCCCTGCGCACCGACCGCTACAAGATCATCTACCGCCCGACCCGCAACGGCCCCCGCTACAGCGTCTTCGATGTGGTGCAGGACCCCCGCGAGATCCACGACCTCGTCACCGAGCAGCCCGCGCTCCTCGCCCAGCTCCAAGCCGCCCTCTTCGCCGCCCTAGCCAGCGACCCCACCGTAGAGATCACCGGCGACTTCATCCTGCCCAGGTAGTCCGCCAGCCCTCTCTACCGCCCGGCCCGCCCATGCCCAGGCCACCAAACCAATCAGGTACAGCGGTGACCGGGGTAGACGAATGGTTTGAACCAATCAGGTACAGCGGTGACCGGGGTGGACGATTGGTTTGAACCAATCAGGTACAGCGATGACCGGGGTAGACGAATGGTTTGAACCAATCAGGTACAGCGATGACCGGGGTGGACGATTGGTTTGAACCAATCAGGTACAGCGATGACCGGGGTAGGCGATTGGTTTGGTGCGATCCGGCTCACTGGCAGGGGTTGTACGGGCGGCCAAAAAATATTTTCCGACGGCGGAACAGGTCAGGGTGGTGGCAGACTGGTGGGAGTCCAGGTAGGTCTTATCGGCACACTTTTGAAAGGAACCGATATGGCACTGAAACGACTGACCTCGGGAGAGATGATTCATACGACCTTGACGTGGGTGGACACCCGGCATCGGCACCATCAGCTGCTGGCGGCAGTGCCCGAGGTGGTGGGGCTGCTGTCGCACCTTGGCCGCGCCCACAAGGGCCTGCTGGACTGTCAGCCCACTGCCAATCCTCAGGCGGCTGGCCTGGCGCGTACGGCAGAGGAGCTGGACAGTCAGCACGACGATCTGGTGCGGGGCGGGTACGCGGTGTTTGCCGCGCTTGGCTATCTGGCCGACAGCCCGAGCGATCGCGAGCAGTGGCTCCAGCTGCGCGACCGGGTGTTCCCGGAAGGTCTGGCGGTGGTGTCGCGCTCGTATACCGATGAGGCCGGGCAGGCAGCGCTGGCGATGGCGCGGCTGACGGCGGACGACAAGAAGCTGCTGAAGAGCGTGGCGTTTGGCAAGACCACCCTGCTGCACATCATCGAGCGCTACGGCCAGGTTGCGCACAAGCTGGGCGAGACAGCGACCGCGCAGCACACCCCGGCGGGGACCCCGAGCCGAGCCGACTCGATGGCGGCGCGCAACCAGTGGATTCGCGTCGTCAACGCAGTCCTGGCAGCGATCGAGATGGTGGAAGGCAACGCCGATCTGCTGCGCGAAGTGGTCGCCCCCCTGCGCGAGATCGAGCGCCGCGCCGACCGCCGCCGCACCACCCCCGAAGCCGACCCCGAAGCTCCCGAACCCAATCCACTTGCCGGAAGCCCTAGCCCACCGCCGCAGTAGATAGCGACATCCTGCGCTGGCTGCGAATTGCTAGGCAGTTGCGGTATACTGGCTTGGCCGTGCTGTCTTCTTCGTGCTTCACGCAGCTTGTGGGAACCATCGGGGCCGCTTCCACTCGGAGGCCTAGATGATCGGCCAGACGCTTGACCGCTTCCGGGTGCTGTCCCAGCTGGGTGAGGGCGGCATGGGCGCGGTCTACGAGGCCATCGACGATCAGACCGGCAAGCGCGTCGCGATCAAGGTGCTCCACAAAGAGCACGCCTCGAACCAGCAGATCGCGCTCCGCTTCATCAACGAAGCCCGCGCCATCAACGTCGTGGACCATCCCGGCATCGTCCAGGTCGCCAACATCGGCCAGCTCCCCGATGGCACCGCCTATATCGTGATGGAGCTTCTGACCGGTGAGACGCTGAGCGCACGGATGAAGCGGGCGCCGGGCGGTCGGATGCCGGTGCTCGACTGTCTGCGGCTCGGCAAGCAGATTGCCTCGGCGCTCGCCGCTGCCCACGCCAAGACGATCGTCCACCGCGACCTCAAGCCAGATAAGATCACGCCCGTCGAGAAATGGCTGTCCGATTTCCTGATTCCGAGAGAGAAATGCGGGGAAGTAATTTCTGACGCTTCTCGGGATACCGTCCTTCCATCGTTCTCTTGCGAGCAAGCTCACACTTGCAATT
>JAEUKA010000099.1 GCA_016794465.1 Myxococcales bacterium
GTCCGCCTCCCGGAGCACCCGATACACCGCGCTCTCGCTCGTCGCCACGATGTCCTGGTCGAGCATCATGTACGTCAGCTTCCGGTAGCCCGTCTTCGGATGCCGCAGCGCGAACTCCTTTATCGCCTCGACCTCGTCGGGAAGGAGTCGGTCGTAGCTTGTGGGCAAGCGGGGTTGATCTTCCAGCTGACCGTTCTGCGCTCGCGCACACCAGGCGTAGTAGACGCTGCGCGGCACTCCTAAACAGCACAGGATTGGCTCCAGCGGCCACTCGGACCGTCGCTGCGTGAGCGTGACCAAGGCCAAGACTTCCTGTGTCTGCTGTGCACTCAAGCGGACGCGTCCTTGCAGGCCTAGCGTTTTTTTTTCAGCTCGAGGTTCTCCGCCGTGATCTCGGCGACCACGCGCCGCATGCGCTCCAGGTCGGCTTGCAGCCGAGCGGTGTGGGCATCGGGTGCGCTGTGGCCCCGGCTGTCCACCTTCTGCAAGGCTTGGGTCGTGGCTTGCTGGGCGACGGCACGCCAGCGGTAGACCAGTCCGGGGCTGACTCTGTTCTTGCGGCACACCTCGGCCATCGTGACGCCGGGCTGCTGCATCTCGTCTAGGATCGTTCGCTTCGCCTCGGCGGTGAATCGTCGGTAGCTTCGTTTGTCCATCGGTCGGGCTCTCTTTGCAGGCATCCTATGCGGACGGCCGTGCCGTCGCTACAATGCTCTGTGGTTGAGCTCGGCTGTCCAATCTCAGGTGCTTCCTAAAGTCCAAGTTCGGCTGAAGCTACACAGACTCCTTTCAGGCGGACTCCTTTCTCGTCGGAACAAGGTGGAGGTTTGCATGCGACTCAATCAGGTGACGGTTTCTGTGCGCGACATCGACGAGGCGATCGCGTTCTATCGGCGGCTCGGACTGCGGCTCATCGTACGTAGTCCGCACTATGCGCGCTTTGTGTGTCCCGACGGAGGCAGTAGCTTTTCCGTCCACCTTTGCGAGCCAGGGGCAGCGATTCACAGTCGGACGGTGGTGTACTTTGAGTCGGAGCGTCTCGACGACTGGGTGACCGAATTGCAGGCCAAGGGGGTTGTGTTCGTGCAGGGTCCCCAAGATCAGCGCTGGCTGTGGCGCGAGGCGAGGCTCACCGACCCGAGCGGAAACGAGCTGTGTCTGTACCATGCCGGGGAAAATCGGCTCCATCCACCGTGGCGTGTCCGTGATGAGCAGCAATGATCAAATGCTCCATTGTATCGATGGTAGGATGAAAATCCTAACTTGGAGGGGGTTTAATCATGGTGCAGAAACAGAAACAGGTAATGGCGCTCGTGCTCGGGGCTGTGCTGGCGATACCGCTGCTGGCGATTGCGGGAGTCCGGCTCGTCACGACGCCGGCTGGTTGTCACGCCAACTTCAAGCGCGGCAGCCTCTACAACGCATGTATGAGCTGCATAAAGTCCCGCCACAAGTACAAGATGGACATTCACAACGCCTGGCTCTGCAAGTAGCGAACAGAGATAGTCCTCTCCGTCGGTCAGGGAGTCCGCATCCCGGGTACACCCAAACGACCCTCCGTGGGCAACCTCACTCGTGACATGGACCGCGAAGTTCTTCGGTTGACTTGCCCGCTCGACCTCGCAAAGATGTGCGCCGAGACGGAGGTCTTTCATGAGAAAAGCGGCGTTGGCGTTCCTTCTTGGTGTGCTCGGTCTGACGGGCGCGGGCTGTCAAAAGTACCTGGCGATTCCCGACTCTTCGGCGGATCGGATTTGGATGGTCACGCAGGACGGAACCGAGGTCTTCCGCTGCTGGGATCTCAAGAATCAGACAGGCAAGCTGATGGCGATTTGTCGTCGCGCCGAGCACGTGGGCAAGACGGAGTCCACCAAGTTCACCGAGCTGGCCGAGTCGACCAACCCGCCACCGCACGCCGACTCGACCGAGGTCTGTGCGCACCCAGCATCGAGGGATCTCGCACATCGCTAAATCGCAGGCGCGCCTGGCCACGAAGGAGTAGACACGGATGGCACGGACGAAGGCTTTTCACATTGCCGCGATGCTGGCGCTCACCACGACGGCAAGCATACTTTCCGGCTGTGCGACACGAATGACGGTGCAGCAGTACGTTCTCTCGAAGCTGCCTCGGGACAATCCGGGCTTTGTCGCCGCGCTGGAAGCTGCCAACACCGGACAGACGGCGTTCAACCTGAATGCGGATACCCCGATCCTGGAGATCCGCGAGGGCAGCGATACCTACCATCGCCTATCCGACCTGCTTGCGAAGTCACGCGATGCCTACCGCAAGGCTTCGTCCTACCACTTCGAGGGAGTGTCGTCATCGCTTCAGCCGCTCAAAGATAAGGTACGGCTGACGGACATCGAGTCCCAGCGGTCGGAGCGCGTGTCCATTCCTGGCATGGACGGAATCGGCCTTCGCGTCCAAGCCAACCGTGACCGAGTGGACATCCTGTACGTCGAGAGTGCTCGCGGTCTACCCGTGCTGCGCTTCGATGCTTCGATGAATCCCACCGTCACCCGCGACTTCTATCCCTACCTTGTTGGAGACAAAGTGGATGTCGGCGGCAACATCAGACAGACCATCCGCCGGCCAACTGGAGCGAGTGAGTAGCCGGGGCAGCGCCTGGTTGGTTCATGGTCGCGCTGGAACATGAAGACTGCTTTCTGCGGACCCGTTGCGCCACCAAACGGCAACAGCGCGACGTGCTTCCAGCCCGCTCCGAATACGGCGCATTCGTTCAGTGGTCAAGGACAATTTGCTATTCGGGAACTCCGCCCCGATCGAATTTCTCCAGCCAATCGAGGGTGGATCTGCGACCGTGTTATAGTTTCGGCACGATGAATCGAGCTGCTGACCAAACCGCCAAGGCTGCGGCCCGTCTGAGAACTGCCCTCGAACTGCAACGGACGGGCATCGCGGTGATGCGACAGTCGCTGAAGCGGCGATTTCCTGACGAGAGCGAGAGTCAAATTGGCCAGCGTCTCGCAAGCTGGCTGCGCGATCGCGCCGGTGCAGAGTTTGGTGATGGCGTCGGGCATCCAGTCGCCTGGCCTCGGCTCGCCAGATGATCGTTATCGAACAGCTCCTACAACAGCTCACCCGCCTTTTCGCCGAGGCCAATCGTCGCTGGGCGCTTGTGGGTGGGCTTGCCGTCTCGGTACGGGCCAGACCGCGCTTCACCAACGATCTGGACTTGGCGGTTGCTGTCGACACCGACCAAGATGCTGAGTCGCTGGTCTATGCACTGACGATGCAGAGCTACCGCGTGCTGCTCTGCCTGGAACATGAGCGGGTTTCGCGTTTGTCGACGGTGCGGCTGCTTCCTCCCGGCCAGGATGAAGAAGGCATCATCGTTGATCTCCTGTTTGCCTCGTCGGGAATCGAGAGGGAGCTTGCCGAGGCAGCGACGCCGCTGGAGGTGCTGCCGGGGGTGTCTGTGCCGGTGGCAACGCTGGGCCATCTGCTCGCGATGAAATTGCTAGCAATGGATGACGTGACGCGCCCACAGGATCGCGTCGACATCCTTGCTATGCTGGAGTTCGCCGACGCCGAAGAACTGGCGCGGGCGCACGAAGCGATCGACCTCATCACCGCTCGTGGCTACGACCGCTCCAAGAATCTTCGTGAGCGCCTGGCGTCGTTCCTACCGAAAAAGACCTAACAGCGCAGCGTCCCGTGGCATTGGCCAGCGGTATCAGCTCTGAAGAAGGCGAGGAACCTATAACGATCTCGCGAGGTTGAACGCCGACGAAAGATCCTGCTTTCTCGACGGTCAATCGTTGATGTCCTACGTAAGGGGAAGCCGGGGCATACAACCACCCGGAGTAAGAGTCTTGTGATGGCCGATGAGTCTGTCGCTTGGACGTGGAAGGACGTAGTTGCTCGACTGCGCGAGGCACCGATCGGTAGCACCGTGCAGATCGCTGTGACGGCTATCGAAGAACCGGCGAGCGTTGGTTTGCATCCCATGCCGACAGGGCCGGATGCCCGTCCGGTGTTCGGCGTGGTGCTCGATGACCAGACGGGAATCCTGGTGCAGGTTTCGGGCGAAAACTACGAGGCTCGTCTGTGCCCACTCCCACAGATATCGGCAGCTCCGGCCCCAGCGTCGGCGCTTGCAACCCAACAAGCCACGACTTTGTCGCCAGCCCGACCGGCGGCGGTTGCTCTGAAACAGACAGATGCGTTGCCAGCACCATCGGTTCCCGTCGTTGTGGAATCTCGCACCGATTTGGTGATTCAGCGGCAACGTGAACCGCGCTCGCTGGTCAGCATCCCTGCCCAACTGCCCGGCGAGACGATGTTGATGACCACTCTGCTGGGAACCCTGCTCGGGGCCGCGTTTGGTGGTGCAAGGGGGGCATTTGCGGGTGCTCTCCTTGGCGGAGGGGCTGGGCTGGCGTCGATCGCGGTGAGTACGGCGGCGACTTCCCCGGCGACCGCAATGGCCGCGCAGACCATGTTCCTCGGTCTTGCCGCTGCCAGCCTCGGTGGAAGAGGGGCGGGGCCGGTCTTGCGTCTCGGTCCTGCCCAAAAACCAGCACTTCCTCCGCATCTCGAAGATGGAGGCCCGGCTCGTGCTCGACGCCTTCCACCTCGTAAGAAATAGCCGAGCAGGGATTCCCCCCCCCGACCTTACGGAGCCTTCGGGCAATGAGCAATCAAGCAAAGCCTCCTGTCCCACCTCCTGCGACCATCATCCTTTCTGCCGATCGAAAACCCAGCGGAGCCGCACAACCGGAACCACGCGCACACATGATCGTGCTCCCTCCGGCTCGACCTTCCGCAGCGCCCATTCCTCCTTCGTCCGCTTCATTGGATGGCGCACAGAGCGCGCAAAGGAGTCCTCCTGATGCCGCGCAGAGCGCTTCGCGGACGTCCACATCTGGACGTCCATTGGACGTCACCGGTGACGTCCAACAGACGTCCGCGCTCGCCGCGTCGCTGGCTCTGCAAGCTGCGCGAAATACCGACGGTGCAACGCTTGCTGTTTCTGCACCTTCTGGAGGTCAGATGGACGTCCAAATCGCGCCTGCGCAAGCCGCGATCATCGTAGAACGCAACGCACGTACTACGAAGCAGCCGCGCAGATCCAAGCAGCGCAAGAAGGCCGATCTGGATGAAGAGCGGGGCCGCTTCCGCCACACCATCCGGCTTGATCCGAAAGTGGAACCGAAGCTCCGCACAGTGGCCGAGATCCTGGGCATCGACCTAAACGCCGCCATCGCGGTCTGCATATCAGTCCACCACCACCGGCTGACCAAACCGGGGGGCGGAGAGAGCTAGGCGACGTCGCCGCACAGCGGACCACGTTGGAAGGAGATCGTGGGGAGTGTTGATTCACTCAATTGGAAGCTGCCGCACAGTGCCGTTCCATCTCTGCCCTCGCAGACTCGACACTTGCATGGTACCGCCACCGGACGGCGGTTTCCGTCAGGCTCACCTCTGCCAGCGAGAACGGCTTGACCTTTCTTTCTGGGCGTACCCACCGCACGACGCACAGCAGCACGTCTCCCTGCCGCCGCAGCGTGAACAGCTCCCACATTCGCTCTAGCTTGCTGGTCGCTCGCAGCAAGAAATCGTAAGCCTGTCTCTCCCCCGGTTTGCTTAGGTCGAGCATTGCGAGCAGTTGCAGCGTCGGAGCTTTGCGAGAGATCGAGCGACGGCGACGAGACACACTTGCACTACGAATGTGACAGCACATAAAGTCCTCCCGTGCGCGTCGGACCCTCACTTTCCACGGATTGGGCCCGGCGCGGGCGATGGGCTCCCGGTTTGCGCCGGGGGCCTTTTGTTTTTGGCCCGATTTTGCCGGGCTCAAGTGGTAGGAATACACGCTGTTTACCTGACATTGCAATGTTTAATCGAACGATTCTGATGAGAAAAACGCCAATTTTTTAGGCCATTTCGGTGCGTGGTACGTCGTGGCCATGGTTCGCGGCCAGAAAAACCCCGCTCACGTTGGCCTGCCTTCTCGCTTGAAGGCCGCC
>JAEUKA010000116.1 GCA_016794465.1 Myxococcales bacterium
GAGGCGACCCA
The DNA here is from genome assembly GCA_016794465.1 of Myxococcales bacterium. Taxonomy (GTDB): domain Bacteria; phylum Myxococcota_A; class Polyangia; order Palsa-1104; family JAEUJZ01; genus JAEUKA01. The sequence continues at coordinate 12 of JAEUKA010000116.1, forward strand.
TCTGGATCAGGTTGTTGACACGGTGACGAGTGACGCCCAGCCGCCGGGCCGCGTCCGCCTGTGTCGTACATTCACGCACCTGAGCCACGCACCGGCTTATAACAAAATGAAATCACAAAGTTAGTTGACAACGTCCACTGACAAAGTTCAGATTGCGACTGCGTAGATAACCTCCCGGCATCTCGGGCACTGAGGCTCGTCCGGCTGACTGTGTCCGCTTCATAACGAGGACCACGGGTAGGTGCCCCGTGGTCCCCGAAGCGCGGTCGTGTGCTGCAACACCCGACCGCACCGAGGGCACATCATGCCATCAGTCTGTCCATCGTCAGAGGAATCTCGTTGTCTGAGCAGCGGCATCACAAGTCGGCAGGTCCGCCGTGACCGCTCACGTCGTGGCTCACCGCGACTGCCTGCCAAGCTGGCACGATTGCTGCGACATCCCGACGCTGCCGAGGCATTCATGCGCGGCTGGTTGGCTCGCTTTCACGGCGAGTATCCTCGCCTCTACACCGTGTTGGCGGTTCGACGAACCGAGGTAACGGCGGGTGGTGCGATGCGGCGGTTGGTCATCGAGGCGGCAAGGTTTCAGCTTCAGCGACGCGGAGCCAGCGCTGAGTGGCTGCTTATCTACTGGTGCATCGACGGGCCAGGCGTGGTGTTTCATCGCTGTCCAGCGCAATCGGTAGCGCTTCAGCGACTGAGCGATGAGCCAACAGAAATCGATATCGTGTTCTCCTCGACGCCAACCGCTACCGCGCAAGTCAGCGATAGGCACTGCCGTTGAGCCGGCTAACGGGTATCCCAAGCCTCTTCTGTACAACAACGCCGTTCGACGGCGTTTGCATCCGTCTCCCATTCTTCAGACGGGTCGCCGCCCGCGGCCGCCACGACGCTCACTGGAGCGACAGCGTCAGCGGCCGTGATTGCTTCGCTGTGTAAGATCGCCCCCCGCTGCGCTCTGGTTGATGGCGGCCGCCTGGGAGTATCCAGGGGCGGCATCATGCGAGATCGACTACCGCAACGCTTCAGATGCACGGAGGTTGTGGGCTTGAGGAATGCGACCCCTTTCGCGTCTAACAGTGGACGATCCACCGCAACCACCCCTTGCCAAGGCGCACCAATGCTTCAGTGGGGCAATGCGAAGTTTTGGTAATTCGAAACTCAAATATTACCCGATGCATACAACACGCCGATTGAGAGTGGCGGGCCCTCGAATCCATCGCGGAATCGTCTGGGATAGAAGGGGCATTGGCTGGCCTGTGGGCTTGCATGCCGAGCCCAATCCGTGGCAGATATGTTTCCGCCTAAAGCCTCCCACAAAAACTCCAGCAGCCTGGGGGCACTGGCGCGTTACCCATGGCTCAGCTCGAGGATCTGACAGTCGGCACGTTGGTGAAGGGCATCCTGCCCGACTGCCTCGTGTCGATCGTAGGCGTCCAGTGGTTCGGTTCGGAGGCGCTCGAACTCACTTACAAAGATCCCGCCGGTCGCGTCGCTAACGAACTCCTCTACCGCCACGACGAGCCCCGCTTGGCGGTGGTCGAGCATGGCCGGCCTTGGAGCTTCGACGGTGACGGAGCCATCTTCCGGCTAGTGTCGGAGGCACACCGCATCCGACTAGCGCACCTCTTCGACCCTGTCCTCGCGGTCCACACGTCGCTCATCTGGCCACTACCCCATCAGATCACGGCCGTTTACGAGACGATGCTTCCGCGCCAGCCGCTGCGGTTCCTGCTAGCCGACGATCCAGGCGCTGGCAAGACGATCATGGCCGGCCTGCTGATGAAGGAACTGATTGCCCGCGGTGACCTCGTCCGCTGCATCATCGTCTGCCCGGGAAGCCTCGTCGAACAGTGGCAAGACGAACTCTATCGCCGATTCCAGCTCCCTTTCGACATTCTGACGAACGACAAGTTGGAAGCAGCCCGCACGGGCAATTGGTTCCTCGAGAACAACCTTGTCATCGCACGACTCGACAAGCTCTCGCGCAACGAGGATGTGCAGCAAAAGCTCCGGGCCCCCGAATGCCGTTGGGACCTCGTCATCTGCGATGAGGCCCATAAACTCTCGGCGACGTTCTTCGGCGGCGAGATCAAGTACACGAAGCGCTACAAGCTCGGTCAGCTCCTTGCCGGTACGACGAGGCACTTCCTAATGATGACAGCGACGCCGCACAACGGGAAGGAGGAGGACTTCCAGCTCTTTATGGCGTTGCTGGACAGCGATCGATTCGAGGGACGGTTCCGCGATGGCGTTCACGCTGCCGACGTATCCGACTTGATGCGCCGCATGGTGAAAGAGGGACTCGTCAAGTTCGATGGCACGCCGCTCTTCCCGGAGCGCATCGCCTACACGGTCCCTTTCAAGCTCTCGGACCTCGAGGCTCGGCTCTACAAGGACGTCACCGACTACGTTCGGGACGAGTTCAACCGTGCCGAGGCGCTTGAGAACGACAGGCGCTCAGGGACCGTCGGGTTCGCTCTCACCATCCTGCAGCGACGACTTGCCTCATCCCCCGAGGCGATCTATCAGTCACTCCGTCGGCGTCGGGAGCGACTCGAGAAGCGTCAACGCGAGCTTGAGCTGCTACAGCGGGGTGCCGCATCCGCCGCCCTAGCGACGTTAGGGCCCACTCTCGGCACAGAAGACTTCGACGACCTCGAAGAGGCACCTGATAACGAGGTCGAGGCTGCGGAGGAGCAGGTTCTCGATCAGGCGACAGCCGCTCGCACGATCGACGAGCTGAAGGCGGAGATCGCAACGCTCGCGCGACTCGAATCCTTGGCGCTGGCCGTCCATCGAAGTGCCGAGGATACGAAGTGGCGCGAGTTGGCGAACCTGCTCTCGGAGATTTTCACGCCCGCAGGGTTGGCGGCGCAAGCCGCGGAACCAACAGTTCCGTATGGGAACCAGCTCTCTAAACCGCAGGCGTCCCCACGGCAGAAGCTGGTAATCTTCACTGAGCACCGCGACACGTTGAACTACCTCCAGAGTCGTGTCGCCACAACGCTTGGCCGCAAGGAGGCGGTCGTCGTCATCCACGGTAGCCTCGGCCGCGAGGAGCGTCGGAGGGCGCAAGAGGCTTTCCTCCACGATCCCGACGTGAATGTGCTGATCGCCACCGATGCCGCAGGGGAGGGAATTAACTTGCAGCGGGCTCACCTGATGGTCAACTACGACCTTCCGTGGAACCCGAATCGCATCGAGCAGCGCTTCGGGCGCATCCACCGGATCGGCCAGACCGAGGTCTGCCACCTCTGGAATATTCTCGCCGAGGAGACGCGGGAGGGAGACGTGTACAGCACGCTCCTGGAGAAGCTGGAGGAGGCTCGGAAGGCTCTCGGTGGGCAGGTATTCGACGTCCTCGGCAAGCTTCAGTTCCAAGGGCGGTCGTTGCGTGAGTTGCTCATCGAGGCTGTCCGTTACGGCGAGCGACCGGACGTGCGTGCGCGCCTGACGCGGGCAATCACCGATGCTGTTGACCGCAGTAAGCTCCAAGATCTGCTAGAAGAACGCGCACTCGTTCACGACGGAATGGATGCGAGCCGCTTGCAGCGGGTCCGCGAGGACATGGAGCGCGCCGAGGCCCGACGCCTTCAGCCCCATTACGTCGAGTCCTTCTTCCTCGAGGCATTCCGCCAGGTGGGCGGCACGATCCGGCAGCGCGAGCCACGACGTTACGAGGTCACTCACGTCCCCGCGCCAGTCCGCAACTGCGACCGACTGATCGGCGTTGGCGAACCGGTGCTGCCGCGGTACGAGCGCATTGCTTTTGAGAAGTCGCTGATCGCTCCCCAGGGTCAGCCGCTCGCAGCCTTCGTCTGCCCCGGCCACCCGCTTCTCGACGCGACGCTCGACCTTACGCTCGAGCGCCATCGCGATCTATTGCGGCGAGGGACCATCCTGGTGGACGAGCGTGATTTAGGCACGACGCCTCGTGTACTCTTCTATCTTGAACACGCCGTCCAAGATGCCAGTCTCACCCGCACTGGCGAGCGGCGCACGATCTCGAAACGGATGCTTTACGTCGAGATTGGCGCGAACGCCTCAGCGCGCCACCTGCATTACGCGCCCTACCTCGACTACCGCCCGCTGCGCTCGGAGGAGCCCACAGTCAAGGCTATCCTCGATCGACCCGAGAGCACTTGGATAACGCGCGACCTCGAACGGAAGGCGCTAAGTCATGCCATCGCGCAGGTAGTGCCGGAGCATCTTCAAGAGGTGCGGGGTCGTCGCCTGTCGTGGATCGAGAAGGCTCGCGCGGCGGTGAAAGATCGGCTGATGAAGGAGATCGCGTACTGGGACCACCGTGCCGAGGATCTCCGCCTCCAGGAACAGGCAGGTAAGAAGAACGCTCGCCTCAATTCGCAGGAAGCGCGACGTCGGGCAGACGATCTCCAGGGGCGCCTGCAGAAGCGAATGGAACAGCTTGAACTCGAATCTCAGGTTTCAGCGTTGCCACCCGTGGCACTCGGCGGTCTCGTCGTCGTGCCGATGGGCTTGCTCGCAAGCATGACCGGCCAAGCACTGACAGCAGCGGTGACCCCGATCGACACGCAGGCTAGTGCGGCCCGCGCACGCTCGATCGTGATGGAAGTTGAGCGCCGAATCGGATTCGAGCCCATCGACCGCGAAACTGAGAAGCTCGGCTACGACATCGAGAGCCGTGACCCGCGGACGGGAAAGCTGCGCTTCCTCGAAGTGAAGGGTCGCGACGCTCGCGCAGAGACAATTACCGTTACGAAGAACGAAATTCTCTATTCGCTGAACAAGCCGGACAACTTCATCCTCGCCATCGTTGAGTTCCTCACCGACAAGACGCATCGCGTGCACTATGTCCGCCGGCCCTTTCGGCGCGAACCGGACTTCGGTGTGACGAGCGTAAACTACAACTTCGCCGAGCTGCTCGCGCGGGCCGAACTCCCGGCATGAACGGACATCGAATGCCCCTTAAGCACAACAAGCTCATTGAGGTTGCGCTGCCGCTGCCTGAGATCAATGACGCTTCAGCCTACGACAAGATGCCGGGGATTGGACCGCACCCGAAGGGCATCCACCACTGGTGGGCACGTCTTCCCTTGCCTGCTGCGCGTGCGATCCTCTTTGCCTCGGTCGTCGATGACCCAAGCGCGCACCCGGAGAAATGGCCGACCGACGAGGCGCAAAACGCCGAGCGCGAACGTCTGTTCGATATGATCCGCAGGATGATGGGCAAGAAGCTACACGAGCATCCGGAAGTCTACGCTGAGGCGCGGACGGAGATGCTCAAACATTGCGATGGAAAGTTGCCTCCAGTATTCGATCCGTTCGCTGGAGGAGGCTCGATCCCACTGGAAGCAAAACGGCTAGGCTTCTCGGCACACGCTGGTGACTTAAACCCTGTTGCAGTCCTGCTCAACAAGTGCAACCTCGAATTGGCGCCGCGTTCGGAAGGTCAACCACCAGCTAATCCTCAGGATCGAAACCGCATAGGAGGGACGCAAGCCTGGCGTGGCACTGATGGTCTTGCTGCCGATGTCCGCTACTACAGCGCGATGATCCGAGAGCGGGCGCTCCGGAAGATAGGGCACCTATACCCCAAGGTGCGGCTGCCAAAGGACAAGGGCAGCGGGCAGGTAAACGTTGTCGCATGGATCTGGGCTCGTACAGTCGTTAGTCCCAACCCGGCTGCGCGTGGAAAGTACGTGCCACTGGCTTCGACCTTCATGCTGTCAACCAAGAGCGGCGGGAAAGCCTGGGTCGAAATCGTCCTCGATGGTACTGCGCCCGATGGTTGGAGGGCGGTAGTCCACATCGGCGATCCGCCTCGAGAGAAGGAAGCGAAGGCGAAACTCGGCACCAAGGCGGGAAAGGCCCAAGATTTCATCTGTGCGCTAACAGAAACGCCAATCCCCCGTTCTTACATTCAAGCTGAAGGAAAAGCCGGTCGGCTGCGAAAGAGGCTAATAGCCATCGTAGCCGACGGCGGAAGAGGCAAACTCTACTTATCACCAGTGGATGAGCACGAAACAATAGGTGCTACCGACGCAGGATCGGAAGTCGAGGAAGCACGCGCTACGTTCTTGGCCGGATCACTGCCAACGCGTGCAGAGATTACCGGAGGCGTGTGTACGGCTTATGGGTTGACTTCTTGGGGGCACTTATTTCACACCCGCCAGCTAGTCGCCCTGCTGACCTTCAGTGATCTTGTGCGCGAGGTGGTCGATGATGTTCGACGTGACGCACTTGCAGCCGGCATCACTCCGGAGCAGGCCGAAGCGTATGCTCGCACTGTCACAACCTTCTTAGCCCTCGCCGTAGATCGCTGCGCGGACTTCAACAACTCACTCTGTCGGTGGAGTTCCAGCAATCAGAAGGCGATGAATCTCTTCGCGCGTCAGGCCCTTCCCATGGTTTTTGATTTCGCCGAGGCCAACACTCTCGGTGAGGCCGTAGGCGCGTGGAGCACGTGCAGCGGTTACGTAGCAGACTGCGTGGAGGTTCTGAGCGGCGGCTTCGTTGATGCAGGTGACGCGCATCAGCATGATGCAGCCTCCGAGAATAGGTTGCGGAACCTGCTCGTGAGTACTGATCCTCCATACTACGACAACATCAGCTACGCTACTCTGAGCGACTTCTTCTATGTATGGCTGAGGCGCACGCTCGGACGGATTCATCCAGAGCTGTTTGATACTGTCCTCACGCCAAAACTTCCCGAGTTGATCGCATCACCGGATCGTTTTGGTGGAAGTCGACAAGAGGCGAAAAAACACTTCGAATCAGGTTTTGAGCGCGCATTTACTTCTCTTCGTGAACGAATTGACACTCGATTTCCTATCACCGTCTACTATGCCTTTCGGCAAAACGATGAGAAGGCCGATGATGACGAGCCTGAGGATGGCAACATCGAGGGTAACGTCGACCTGACTACCGGCTGGGAGACGTTGCTTGAAGCTCTCCTTTCAAGCGGTTTCCAGATCACCTCCACATGGCCCGTCCGGGCCTCGCAGAAGTGGCGGGTGGTTTCGATGGGTGCGAACGCGCTCGCTTCATACATCGTGCTGGCGTGTCGACCGCGTCCGGCGACCGCTCCGCAAACAGATCGTCGATCTTTCATTGCAGAACTCAAGCGTGAACTTCCCGCCGCACTTCGACACCTTCAACAGGGCAATGTGGCGCCAGTTGACTTTGCACAGGCGGCCATTGGTCCGGGGATGGCTATCTACTCCCGATACGCCCGCATCCTCGAAACCAACGGCAAGGCAATGAGCGTGAGAATGGCGTTATCACTGATCAATCAAACGCTCACCGAAGGCCTCTCGACTATTGAGGACGATTTCGAGCCGGACACCCGATGGGCAATTGCGTGGTTCGAGCAGCATGGTTTTAACGAAGGCGACTTTGGAGACGCTGAACTCCTCAGCAAAGCGAAGGTGACTGCGCTGAGTGGGCTACAGCAGGCTGGTATTGTCCACTCAAAGAAGGGGAAGGTCCGCTTGCTGCGTCCAGAGGAGTTGCCGGCCGATTGGGATCCCGCCAAGGATAAACGACTTACCGTTTGGGAAATGACACACCACCTAGTTCGCGTCTACTTCCATGATAAGGCGGGAGATGAAGCGACGGCAGCGCTACTCCGCAAGCTAGGCGAGCGTGGAGAAGTCGCCAGGGATCTTGCCTATCGGCTTTTCGACGTCTGCGAAAAGAAGAAGCGGTCGCAGGAGGCACAAGCGTACAACGCCCTCGTGCTTGGCTGGTCCGAGATCGCACGGCTCGCACGCGAAAATGCGTTCCCAGCTCAGACGACGCTTTTTGGTGGTCTCAGGAGTAAGTAATGCAGATTGAGTCACTACACCTCGAGAACTACCGGCTATTCCGCGACGCATTGCTCGAAGATCTCCCCCGGATGGCCGTCGTGGTGGGCGCGAATGGCTCGGGTAAGTCCACGCTGTTCGACGCCCTGACCTTTTTGAGGGAGTCGCTGGAGCAGAATGTCGCTCAGGCCGTGGCACGCCGAGGCGGCTTCCGTGAACTGGTGAGCCGCGGGGAATCAGGACCGATCGGTATTGGCATTACCTTCCGTGAGAGTGGGGGACGACTCGCAACGTACAAGCTCGAGATCGGCAGTGATGATGGCAGACCTGTTGTGGAGCGCGAAGTGCTGGAGTTTCGAGGCGATCCCCACGGGCAGCCCTGGTTCTTCGTTGATTTCTCTCGGGGTAAGGGAACTGCAATCACGAACGAGGAGATGTATAGCCAGGACGGTGTCGAGGCGGAGCGCTCAACCCACAGATTGGATGATTCCAGCGTCCTGGCGATTAAGGGACTCGGTCAGTTTAAGCAGTTCCGGTTGGTCTCGGAACTGCGAAGCCTAATCGAGGGCTGGCACATCTCGGACTTCCACATTGGGGATGCGCGGCCGAGTGCCGAAGCGGGCTACGCCGAGCATTTATCGGTCCATGGCGAGAACGTGGCCCAGGTTGCCCAATATCTCTATGAGCACCACCGCCCCCGCTTCGACAGCATGCTCAAGGTGCTCCGGCAGCGAGTGCCCGGTGTTGCGGGTGTTGAAGCCAAGCCGACGGAGGACGGTCGGCTCGTCCTGCGTTTCCAGGACGGTAGCTTCAAGGACCCGTTCATCGCTCGCTATGTCTCCGACGGCACGATCAAGATGTTCGCATACCTCGTGCTGCTCTACGATCCTAAGCCACACCCCCTGCTTGCCATCGAAGAACCTGAGAACCAGCTATATCCCGACCTACTCCACGAACTGGTTGAGGAGTTCCGCGATTACGCTCGCCGAGGAGGACAGGTCTTCGTCTCGACGCACTCCCCTGAGTTCTTGAATGCGACAAAGCTTGAAGAGATCTATTGGCTGGTGAAACAACGGGGCTTCACGACAGTCCGCCGGGCCTCCGATAGCGAAACCCTGCGTGGGCTTGTCGCCGAAGGCGATCTTCCCGGTATGCTCTGGAAACAGGGGCTGTTCGAGGGAGCGGGACCTCGATGAGTCGCCTCATCTTCCTGCTCGAGGAATTCTCAATGAAGGTGCTTCTCGATGATCTCCTTCCCCGCTTCTTTCCGGAACTCCAGTTTCTCTGCGTTTCTCACGAAGGCAAGCAGGACCTCGAGAAGAGTATTCCCCGTAAGCTGCGGCAATGGAAGGAACCCGGTGCCCGCTTCGTAGTTATCCGCGATAGCGACGGTGGAGACTGCCGCGCGCTGAAGGGAAAACTCGTCGGACTCTGCCACGAGGGACTCCGCAAAGATACGCTGGTCCGTATCGCTTGCCATGAGTTGGAAGCCTGGTATCTGGGCGATGTCGACGCGCTCGCCGAGGCGTTCGAGGACGAACGTCTTCGAGATCTAAAAGGGAAGGAACGATTCCGAGATCCAGACAAGGTTGTGCATCCGGCTCGCGCGCTCGAGGAGATGATTCCTGAGTTTCAGAAGGTGTCCGGTGCACGGCGCATGGCCGTGAGGATGCGGCGCACCGGTAGCACGTCCAGCAGTTTTCAAATATTCATCGATAGCGTCGAGCGTGCGGCGAGCGCCCTCGAATTGACCGCTCTGGCAGAGGGCAACTGATGGCTATCACGAATCACGAGCGTGTTGGCAAGGCACTGGAGCTGCTCAAGCAGGGTCTGGCCCCGTTCATCGAGCGTGAATTCAAGAGCATCTATAAGGAGCAGGCTGGGGCGCAGACTGCTCGTTTCATGGGAGACGACCGACAGCTGACCGGCAAAGCTCTCCCTGAATTGGATGCTGCCGGGCTCCTCAAACTTATGTGGGAGGCTTGGAACGACGTCTTCCGCAAGACGCTCGGTCAGTCCGAGCGCACCCTGGTTAGCGAGCTGCGTGACGTCCGCAACAAGTGGGCGCACCAGCAAATCTTCTCGAGCGACGACGCCTACCGGGCTCTCGACTCCACAGGGCGCCTTCTCTCAGCCATTTCTGCCACCGAAGCGCAAGAGGCAGACCGGATGAAAACGGAGATCTTGCGCGTCCGGTTCGACGAGCAGGTGCGGACACAGAAGCGCAAGAGTGCGGGCACGGCCATCGAAAGTCAGGCAGCGGGAAGCCTGACACCGTGGCGCGAAGTGATCACACCCCATAAGGACGTAGCAAGTGGCCGCTATCAGCAGGCCGAGTTTGCGGCGGACCTATGGCAGGTGCACGTTGGTGAAGGCACAGACGAGTATAAGAACCCGGGAGAGTTCTTCCGCCGCACCTATCTTACAGAGAGCTTGAAGCGGCTGCTCGCGGGCGCGGTGCAGCGGCTGGGGGGCGAGGGGGGCGATCCGGTGGTCCAGCTCCAGACCAACTTCGGCGGCGGCAAGACCCACTCCATGCTGGCGCTCTACCACCTGTTTTCGGGAGTTACACCCAAAGAACTGGTTGGTGTCGACGGGTTACTTCAGGAGGCCGGTGTCACGAAGCTGCCGAAGGCGCAGCGAGTGGTGCTGGTAGGGAACAAGATCTCACCGGGGAACCCGGTGACGAAGCCCGATGGTACTATCGTACACACGCTTTGGGGCGAGCTGGCGTGGCAACTCGGCGGCAGGGCGGCCTTCGAGCGTGTGCGCGCGGATGACGAGAGGGCGACAAGTCCGGGCGACAAGCTTCGAGAGCTGTTTAATGACCACGGGCCATGCCTAATCCTCATCGACGAATGGGTGGCTTACGCGCGTCAACTCCACGATCAAAGTGACCTGCCGGCGGGAGGCTTCGAGACGCAATTCACCTTTGCACAAGTGCTGACTGAGTCGGCCAAGCTCGCGAAGAACTGCTTGCTGGTCGTCAGCCTCCCCGCGTCCGATACGGCAGGCTCACCGCACACGCGTGCCGACGACGCTGAGGTGGGTGGTCAGCGCGGTCGCGAGGCCCTTGACCGGTTGCGGAATGTGATTGGGCGTGTCGAGTCTTCGTGGCGGCCGGCCAGCGCCGAAGAGGGGTTCGAGATCGTGCGTCGTCGGCTATTCGAGCCACTTGTAGGTGGGGCCCAGTTCGTCACCCGTGATACGGTGGCCCGCGCCTTCTTCGACCTTTACCGAACCCAGCATCAGGAGTTCCCACCGGAGTGCAGTAAGACGGAATATGAGAGACGACTCAAGGCAGCCTATCCGATCCATCCGGAGGTATTTGACCGCCTCTACACCGACTGGTCTACGCTGGTAAAGTTTCAGCGTACTCGTGGTGTGCTGCGGCTGATGGCCGCAGTGATTCACAGCCTCTGGGAGAAGGGTGACCGGAACCCGCTGATCCTGCCATCGAACATTTCGATCGATGATCCCCGCGTACAGTTCGAGCTTACGCGTTACCTCTCCGACAACTGGGTGCCCGTCATCGAGAAGGATGTCGACGGCCCGAGTTCGCTTCCGCTAAGGCTCGACGGCGAGGTTCCCAACCTGGGCAAATTCGCTGCGTGCCGACGCGTCGCCCGGACGATCTACCTTGGCTCCGCGCCGACCCCGACCGCTGCCAACCGGGGTATCGAGGACCGGCGTGTGAAGCTGGGCTGCGTGATGCCGGGCGAGTCGCCAGCTATTTTCGGAGACGCGCTCCGAAGGCTGGCCGGCGCCGCTACCTACCTCTATCAGGACGGGCCACGCTACTGGTATTCAACGCAACCGACGGTTACCAAGCTGGCCGAAGACCGTGGCGAACAGCTTAAGCGAGATCCCGACAAGGTAGTGCACGACCTCGACCGGCGCCTGCGCGCCGATCTGAACAAGACCGGCGACTTCAGCCGGATCCACCCGCTGCCCCGCTCAGGGCAGGACGTGCCCGACGACCCAGATGCGCGCCTAGTCGTCCTCGGGGTGGATCGCCCGCATAGTAAGGAAGCGAATACGCCAGCTGAAACCGCTGCGAAGACGATTCTCGAGTCCCGGGGCAACGCACAGCGACTCTACCGCAATACTCTCGTCTTTCTAGCGGTGGACAAAACACGTCTGCAGGATCTCGATGAGGCTGTGCGCCGGTACCTAGCCTGGCACTCGATCGTTGCTGAGAAGAAGGAGCTGGACTTATCTCCGCACCAAGTGACTCAGGCCGAGACGCAGCAGGCGGCGGCCGACAGTGCCGTGGCGGCGCGGCTTCCCGAGGCATACCAGTGGCTCCTCGTTCCTATGCAGAGCACTCCGCAGGCATCGATCGAATGGCAATCGATTCGCCTCACGGGACAGGATGCGCTCGCAGTGCGCGCCAGCAAGAGGCTGAGGAACGATGAGCTGCTCGTGACGAGTCTTGCTGCTTCGCGACTGCGGATGGAGATGGACCGAGTGCCTCTCTGGCGCGGAAACCACGTCGCTGTGAAGCAGCTCGTCGAGGACTTCGCTCGTTACCTGTACATGCCGCGAGCTAAGGATCCGTCCGTCGTCCTCGACGCGATCCGAGGCGGGCTTGGCCTGCTTACCTGGGAGCAAGACTCATTCGCCTTCGCTGACAGCTACGACGAATCGGCAGCTCGATATCGCGGTCTGCAGGCCGGGCGTCAGGTCACGATCGTGGATGCGAACGCTCCCGGACTGCTGGTCAAGCCCGATGTAGCCCGGATTCAGCTCGCGGCGGAGCGCAACGCCTCTTCGGTGGCCGCGGGGGCGGAAGCCGTTGGAAGTGCGACGGTTGCGGCCTCGGGCGCAATGACGACATCTCGTGTGCCGAGTGCTGCGGCAGCAACGCCAGCATCGCAGGTGCTGCCCAAACGCTTTTTTGGCAGTATCACCCTCGATGCCACACGTGTCGGTCGCGACGCCAGCCGCGTCGCCGACGAAGTGATTACGCACCTCGCCGGGCTGGTCAGCGCCCGGGTGAAGGTGACGCTGGAAATCGAAGCTGAAGTACCTGCGGGTGTGCCGGAGAACGTCGTTCGCACCGTCACTGAGAACAGCCGGACGCTGAAGTTCGATGACCACGGATTCGAACGCGAGTAGGTTGGCTGAGGAGCAAAGGACATAGTTCCCAATCGTTGACAGGGGTTTGCTGGCAATGCTCCTGTCCGCAAGGGTTCGCTGCGGACGGATTGGCCGAGTTATCGCCATCGCCGAGGATAAGTTGAGCGTGGGAAAAATGTCTCTGCCGCTCTACGGTATGTGCTTTATCTCACAGTTAATCGGTCTAGGCTGCCCGCGCAGCACTGCGTTGAATTAAGCATCTCCCGTCTGCAATCAGGATTTCCTTGACACCATCATTTCAACCTATTTTTTCTTCCCGTCGAGAAGTCCTAATCACCAGGGCATAAAAATGCCGTTTTTTGCCGTGGCCTAGCCAACCAGAGTCAGCACCCAACCCGGCCCAGGAAGGCGCGGTTTCATGGTTGGACCATGGCTTGTCGGTGGCCTGACGGTGTGTTGGCTACATTCGCTGTTTGAAGAGGACGTTGGAGCAGATGGGCTTTTGATTGGTAGATAGCTCTATGTCAATGACCGACGATGACTTTTTCTCACAAGCCTAAGTAACAGTCGCTTACTGTCTGTTGGGCGAGTTGCTGCTGCTCTCTCGTTCCTTGCCTGGATACGGTGGGAAAGCGGACCGAAGAGCCCCCGTGACATTGTTCCTGGCAGACGTAGCCTCGCTGGCAGCCGGTAAGAGATGGAAGGAGGGCCAGATGATGCGAGAGCAGCGCACGATCACCATGTGCTCCTCGCAAGAGCTGAGACGTTTGTTGTGGCTGTCGTGAGGTCTTCGATCTGGGGTTGTCTTGGTTCCTCGTCTCTGCTCGACAACCTAGGTTTCGTCGCTGCACTCGGAACTAAAACTGCGGTTTTCCGCAGTGGAATCGGTTTAGGACGCCATCTTTAGCCCGAGTTCGCGACACTCCTGCATGATTTCCTGGTTTATCTGGGCGATCTGATTGCGCCGGTCCTTGCACTCGTGCAGAAACACCCTCGTAGCAGTCCCGACCTCCTCTGTCATGGCATTGACAGCTCGGTGGTATCGATCCACTTCACCCACCCACCACGCTTGTAGTTGGCCAAGGTAGCTCGTGGCGTACTCGTGCAGACTGATGACGAGCTGCTGGATTTGTTGCTCCAGCGGTGCTGCGTTTAGTGGCAGCGACGTTTTCAGGAGCAGATCGAGCGCCCCTAATGGATCGTACGATGCCAACTCTTCTGTGGGCAGCCGGAGAAGTGCTCCATCGAGCGCGGCAAGCGCTGTCTGCCGTGCAGTCGTCTGCTGACTGACCCAGTTCAGAGCCTGATTCATCGTAAACAAACGGACTGTCCAGTGCATGGCTGAGACCATCGGAACGACTGACGCAGCGAGTTGCTGCCGCTGTTCCAGGAGCTGGTGTTTGATCCCTCTAACCAGAGACCGCACTGCGGAGAGTTGCACCGTAGTGGAAGCCCCAATGAGTTCCAACCGCGGTGCCGCTGCGATGCTGTTGCGGTATCGCATTGCGCTAGCTGCTGTCTGGCTGCGGAGATCGACCAGTAGGGTAGCCGTCGAGGTCTCTATCCACTGTTCGGACTCCTGCCGAAGGCGAGAGACCTGTTCTTGCAGTTCCCGCAGCTTGCGGCTTTTTAGATGACCTCCAAGTGCCGAGCCCACCCCTGCTCCACATATCTTCCCTACGACACCACCAACGATAGTTCCCGCAGGGCCCAATAGCGATCCGATCAGAGCACCGATCGCACCAGCCGAAGCACCGATAGAGACTTGACATATAATATCAGTGGCTGCGTCCTTCCCTGCTCGTTTCCAGCTCGTCTGACCCGCAGCAAGCAGCTTGCTCTGCTGGTAGCCAGTACGGACAATGGGGGCGATGGGAAGGTTGGGAATGGCTACCGAGAACGGCGAAAACGACTCTTTAAACGTTTCCCCGGCCAGTTTGTACAGAGGGGCTGCGAGCAGGTGCTTGGCTACGTCGGCTTTGCCATCAATCAGAGCTGTGCCGACTGTCTGCCAGTGAGCCTGGATGAGGTGCGCCGCCTCTGCGCCAACCCGGACGACACCGCCCAGACTGACCACATCCAGAACGTCCTGCGCAGCGCCGACGACGAAATCCGGTTCCCCTGGTGGAGGCTCCCGCGACTCCATTGCTTTGAAGTATCCCATGACCTGCTGTATGCGCTCATCAACCCCGCTGTTGGTTAGTGGAGCAGGAAAGACTGGAAGCGTCAGCTTGGTCAACTCTTCACTGCGCACTTCGCGCATCCTGCTTGCGTTACGTAGCGCTAGCACTGAGCTGGTGAGGCTAGCAGCCCCTGCGCTCGAATCCAACAGACTCATCGGTGGAGGCAAGACCGGCAGTCTCCAATTCAACTCTCCAAGGACGATCTGGCCCTGCCTGTGCGCCCATACCCCTGCCACGACCGACATCACCATTACCACTACCACGACGATGATCAGTACATACATGTCTCTTGGCTCCTGTCTAGGACGGGTACAACGGGTGCTGTCTGCGAGAGCCGTGCCAGTGATTCGCTTGCTGTAAAGGTTTGAAATTGCTGATCCCGCGCACCTAAGCACACCTAAGCGGACGGGAGCGGTGAGGCATTTGTGCGATCCGATGTGGCGATCATGTAGGCGTCTAGCTGCAAAGAGCAGCTTCGCAACTCAGCTCCAGGAGCAACTGAGCCAAGCAATGTGTGCGCCAATCTCGTTGAGATCCTTCGACGCCGAAGCTCTGCGACTTATTCTAGGTCTTCGCGATCTAGCGTAGGTGGGGCAATAACAGCGACGACGGCAGAGTTGGGGCCAGGTTAGCAACCCACTGTGTCACTGCGATAGCGGCTCGTCAAGGTCAAGCGGTCTACGGCCGTCGCTTACGTGAACCTTGACGAGCCGCCCGCGCAGTGAGGTCGGGCCAACTGGACAGCCTGCTAGGCAGTCTGTCCTCGACGGACAGATGGCCACGCATCTGACCTACGCTGGATCGCGAAGAGCCCTTATTCTGCGCGGCATTCTGCGATGGAAGACTCATGCTTGCCGATGAACGCTTCTATTGGTCAGCATGGTCAGCATGGTCAGCATGGTCTGGTCTGGTCTGGATCTGCTCGGGCCGTTTCGGACACCACGTACACCAACAGGCCTGTCCAACGGTGCCAAGCAGGCTGGCGGCATTGCTGCGATTGTTGTCTTGCCTTTGCTGCACTCGCACCGAAGGAGCGACCAGTCCGCAACTCGGTTCACGACCGCGCCAGCATCGAACGCTAACGCAGCAACGACCAGACTCCACGCCCCAACAATCAGTGCGGCACCTTGGGCGTTCGCTTCTGGAAGATGAACACTCCCTTGGGGCGCGTGCTGGAGCCGTTGAAGGGGAAGAGTCCGACTTGCTCCCAACCGAGGCTCTGCATGCAGCGCGTCAGACTCTCCGGCTGGTAGCGGCGGATCTGGTGCATACAGAACTCCCTCGTGGTCATGCCAAGAAGCTGGACCTTGGCGATGAACTGAAGTCCGTAGCTCCCAGCGAGCGGGCGATGGACATCGAGCCGGTAGGAAAACGAGATGTTCTGTGCGCCTTGGCAATAGCGCTGAATCGGACCCCCCAGCCAGCGCTGAAGTCCTTCCGGCACGGGCTTGGACAGAGCGGGATCGCAGCGGTAGATGTCCGTCGGGTCCATCGAGTCCGAGAATGCGTATCCCACATCGAAGATCAGAAGGTCGCCCGGTGCTGCGCCAGAGAATGCGTTTTGGAAGAATTGCGGCTCGTTTTCGAGATTCCCAATGGTGTCACCCAGCATCATGTAGACCCGTCGGCGGTGCGAGCGTGCGGGCGTGTAATGAAGCTGCAAGTACCTCGGCAGATGGTGAAAGTTTCCCTGGATGCCGCAGACGAAGATTCGCGGATCATCGTTGAAGGTATCGACCGCGTGACGGAATCCTCGGCTTAGGAGTGGTTGGCTGGCGTCGAGCAGATAGAAGCGGAGGTTGGGACGATCGATCTCCTCGAGAATGTGCTGAACCAGCTTGACCTCGACCTTGGCGTCGCCCGGCCCGAGTGCAATCAGATCGAGTCCAGAAGGCCCCAAGACCTGGCGGATGCACTTTGCGATGGCTGTGTGCGGCATGCTCTCGCGGAACGCAGCGACGTAGCTGGGGGCGTTGGCGAGCTGAATCCAATCCAGCGCACTCTTCGGGTCGAGGTATATGTACGTCTGTTCGATCGCTCCGCCACTCCCGTTCATCTGCTGTCCCAGCTCCGTCATCATCGAGACAGCATCGAAGCCCGGCGACAAATAGCAGTTGGGCGCAAGCCGATGGCTGTCCTCCCTCATCGAGGGCAGCGTCGTCACCTCCGCCGGTACGAGCTTGAGATCCGCGACCGAACAGAGTGCCAGCAGCGTCGCTCGGGTGGGCATGTTCCAACCTTGCTCCAGCTTGCGGACCAAGCTAATCGACAGGTTCGAGAACGCCGCGAGCTGCGCTTGTGTGAGCCCCGCTTCCTCGCGATGCTGACGCAGCACATCACCGAAGCTGCGCGCCCCGCTCGTCTCGCGCTCCGGTGAAAAGTGAAGATGGAGGAGCTGAAGGATTTGCCGCTGAAGCACCAGCACTTCCTCGTGCGCGTCCTTCTTCTCGCGATCTTTTCCTGGGGACAGCTCGTAGAGCGCTTGCAGCCCTTGCCGCAGGTGAAAGAGCGCAGCTTGGTAGGCGGAAGTCTGGCTGGTGTCATCCGAGATAACAGACGGGAACTCCGACGAGACAGCGGCTTCGGGCTGCATGATGAGGACTCCCAAGAAGGAGAAACCGAGCGCAAGTATCACACCGCGTGACACCTGTGTGTGTTCGCTTTTGACCACGTGACTACCGAGACTGCAAGGGCAAAAAGAGGGTAATCCGCAAACGGCGCTTCTGACGGTGCTGGACCCCTTTACCGCTCGACCTCGGAGGCTCCATGGCCACTCAAAGCCCGTCGCCACTCGCTCGTTTCCTTCGACTGCTCTCTGCGACGACGCTTCGGCGCTTGCTGTCTCATCACCCGCACGGCTTTTACCTGCTGTGCTTGGCGGTGTTCTGCGAGCGCTGGGCGGCGGCGATACTCGGCTCGTCGGTGGTGCTCATGCTCTGCGAACGGTACGGATATGGTCGCAGCGATGCGCTACGGCTGGCGGGTCTGTATAACGCGGCCAGCTACTTGCTGACGCTGCCGGGCGGGTTTGCGGTGGATCGGTCGCTTGGCGGTCGTCGGTCACTTGGCGCAGGAATGGTCCTGCTTATGCTCGGGTATGCTGCGCTAACACTCTCGGCAGCGTCGGGGCTTGGGCTGGCGATTGTGTTCCTTCTCCTCGGGCACTCCTTGTTCAAACCGAGCACGCAAGCGGTGATGGTGCTGCTGTACGAGCGCCACGACCCACGGCTCGATGCTGCGCAGATCGTCTGCTACTTGGTCGTCAACGTCGCTGGCATCGCGGGGTCCGTCAGTGCCGGGCTGCTCGTACATAGTCACGATTTCCGAGCCGCGCTTGCGCTCGCGGCTGCCGTCCTGTTCGCTGGCCTGATTGCGGTAATTTTGGGTAATCAAACTTTGCGCCTGAGACAGAAGCAGCCAGCGTTCAGCGCACTGGCAGCCCCCGTCCCGATTGATCTGTCCGCAAGGCAGCGAATCAAGATCATCGCCGCGCTGACGCTGGCCATGATGATCTTCACCGTCGGCTTCGGGCAGGTCGAAGGCGCGCTGCTGCTGTGGGCACAGGACCGGACGGATCGCATGCTCCTCGGCTTCGAGCTTCCCGCCGCGTGGTTCGTTGGTCTGCCCGCACTCCTTGTGCTGCTACTCGCCCCGGCGCAGCTCGCGCTCCTGCCTCGAATTCAGCATCGAGTAAGCACGCCACGCCTCATCGCTTGGGGCCTCGCCGCCGTCGTGCTGGCCTTCGCGGTCCTGATTCCGCCTGCACTCCTGAGCAACGGTCATCGCGTGAGCATGCTGTGGCTGATTGCCTGCATGACGCTGCTGGTCGTCGGTGAGCTGCTGGTCGCGCCGCTCGGGTTGTCGCTGCTACTCCGCTTGGCCCCGCCGCGCCTCGTCGGTGTGGTGGTCGGCGCTTGGTACGTAGCCGGTGCGCTCGGATGTTGGTTGGCGGGGGAGATTGGAGCGGTGTGGATGAGGTAGATGCCCCAACGCTCCGACGCTGTGGCCGCGGTGGGCGAGCGCTGATTGTGAGCGTCGCTGGATAGCTGAGGTCAGCTTCCTAAGCTCTGCTCAAGTCGCCGAGTCCTCGCTCTCGTCAGCTTGCGAAGATACTCCTCGCTCTCCTCATCGAGCTTGAATCCGACCACGATCCACTTGGTCTTCCCTCGACGTTCACGGTGCGGACGGTTGATGTGCTGCCAGCGAAACGCCATCGCCGCCGCATACGCCTGCTCATCCACAGTCTGTTCGGTATCCAGCTCGCGAGCACGTCCCTGCGGCTTCTCCAGCTTCTGCACTTCCGCCACCTGGCCCTCGACCAGAATCTCGACTCGCTTGTCGTGAAAGAGTGGATCTTGCGTCACGTCATGACCCGCCGCCATCGCATGTTCGAGATACTGACCGGGCGACATCATTCGCAGAATGCGACGAGCGTATCGCTCACGCTGCGCGATGGCCGCATCCCGGTGCTGGCGCGTGTCATGCAGCTCTGCGGATTTGTGTCTGTCCCACGATTCAAACAACGAGAGCTGTTCCTCTCTGCTCATCGTCGAAGGCCCCTCCCTCGCCAGTCGTTCGATTTCCTCGCTGAGCTGGTCCCCCCGCTGCTCCGCCGCCGCCCGAAGTTCCTGCTCTGCGACAAGGTTCTGTGACAGCGAGTTCGCGGCCTCATGTAGCTCTGTCATCGCCGCCTCTGCGGCGGTAAGACGCTGAAGCTGCTCATCAAGTTCCCGCTCATGCCGCGTCGTCAGCGCGGCGATCTCCTCCGCATGTTGCGACTTCAGCTCCTCGATTGCTCCCGCATGTTGCTTGACGAGTTCCTCATTCGCACGGCGTAGCTCCTTTTCAGACTCCACAGCCTTCTGAAGTTGCGCAGTCAGCTCCGTCACTTGCTCACGCAGCTCCTTCTCCTGTCCGCTCGTGGCCTCGGCTCTCTGCTCGAACTCTGTAAGCTTCGCTCTCAATGTCTCTACTTCGTCTTCGAGCGCATCCTTCTCTCTCCGCGACCGCGCACGCGACTCCGTCAGCGAGTGATACAGGTCCGATCGGTTGTTGCGCTGTTTGTGTTCCTTCGTACTCTGCTTGCGCGCCGCTGCTTCGAGCTGCGCCGCATGCGCACGTACCTCAGCCAGAGTTCGCAGTGCCTCCGCAAGCGTCTTCGGCTGACCACGGTTGATCTGCCGCCGTGGTCGGGCCTCCCCAGGTGCGAAGTCCAGACGCTTCTGCCCCGGATGTAGGTACCACCACCCGCGACACTGCTCTCCGCAGAACTCCCGATCGCTGCGCACGCAGTACGGAAGCCGAAACTCGCAAGTCTTACAAAAATGAGCCTCGCGCAAGGTCGTCACCACTTATCTTCACAAAATGATCCGATGGCCACTCTAACATAGCACAGATATTCAATTTATCGCGACGGCTTTGGAGGCGACTGTGGTCTAAAATTTTGATATCTATCGAGTATTTCAAAAATCCGTGAGCAGCGACCTTCTCAATCCACTCCGAGCGGCCAAATTTTTCTGGTTCTCGTCTCTAAAAATGCGAGTCGATCTGGATCTGTTCTGGCGAGTTTTCGCTATTCTGGTTTGTATGGAAGATACAAAGGTGTGCATAAGCTGCAAGCGCACCGTGACGGGTAATCGCAAGGACGCCATCTACTGCGCAGATCCGCAATGTCGGAAAGATGCGTACTTGAAACGAAAGGAGCAGGCCGCCCAAGTGCCGCCCGCGCTTTCTGCGAACAAGTCATCTTTGGTGGTGACGTTCCCGGATGGCAGGCGCTGCCTGATCGAACTGACTCTACTGGAAGCGGTCGCACCAGCTCCGTTCCCGACGCTGACACAGATCCCTAACGTACCTACCGAGAACGGATCTGGATCTTCTCTTGCGCAGCCAGATGCGGACGCAACGCTCGCCGGTTCCGTCGGGATCACTACGGAACAGATCCCGCCAACTTCAGCGCAGCCAGCCGCGCTGTCCAGCTCGACCAAGAACGATTCGGATCAGATCCAGAATGCGGGTACAGAGTCGCTGCCTACATCAGCGCTACACGTCGAAATGAACTCTGTCGAGACGGCTCCCCTTTCAGCGTCCACATCAGCAGACATCGGCGTGGTTGCCGCTACTCCTTCGGTTGCAAACGACCGCTCCTCAGTCCAGTCACCTCTCGAACCCAGGCTGCGAACCGTAGAACTCTTCTTTCGGGATGACATGGGAGGCGAGCTGACCTTCCAGAATGCGGTCCGTAGTCGAGCGGATAACACATGGAGACTCAGAAGGTATGCCAAGGCGATGCTTGGCTTCAGTCGCTCGGAAGGAAATGGACTCGGTGGCACACCGGGAAGTTGGCGAGACTTCTACCCTGGACAGTCTCCGTCGGCGTTTGGCCTTGACAGCGACATCGCCGTGCTCTACCGCGATGCAGAGGCCGGTAGAGTCTATGCCGCGTTGCCGGAGCTGCTGCGTGAGACGCTTGGACCTGGATGGCGCGAACAAGTTCGTCAATTCGCCGATCGCACGCCAACAGGTTTACGTCGCTGAATCGGGCTCTTCGCTCACGATCAGCCCATGCACCAGCGACGGATACCACACTCCTCCGTCCTCTCTCTGAAACCCCTCCATCGCAAGCCGCACACCGATTTCCTTCAGCGTCATTCCTTCCGCTCGCAGCTCGCATGCACGATGAACGACAGTCATTCGATCCGCAGGCTTTCGGAGTAGCTGCGCCACCTGCGCTGCATGCCACTTTCCACCGCGCAGCGGAGTCAGTCTTTC
>JAEUKA010000031.1 GCA_016794465.1 Myxococcales bacterium
CTTGGCTTCATTGAAGAACCGCGCGATGAACTCTTTGCTCTTCGCATGGTCCGCGTGCAGCGTCTTCAGTGCCACCCGTCGCTCAAGCGGCTCCTGCCGGGCCTCGTACACCGCCCCCATCCCGCCTTCGCCAAGAAGCCGAACGATTCGATACGCTCCCAGTCGCTGTCCTTCCGTGAGCACACTCATACCGCATTGTAGTTTGCTCCCGCTCGTTGGCTGGGGTCAAGTCCCATGACCACGCCCATCGTCGGTGGTTTTTCGGCCCTGTCCTGGACTTCTCGTCGGCTATCTCTTCACCAAAAGCATCGCCACCGGTGCTCGCTCTGAATCCCCAATCGGCAGCGAGACCAGCTTTTCCCATCCGAAGCGGGCCAGGCTCTCCGCGAGCAATCCCTCATCGTAGCGCTTGAAACGGAACATCGAAAACCGACGCTCAGCTTGGCTGCGGGTCTTCACGGTGGCCACAGCGTCAAGAGCGTAGCTGCCGGGGATGAGGCACTGGGTATCGAGCCGAAGGCTGAAGTCGTGCGACAGGTAGTCGTGACAGTGCGTGCGAATCGGGGCGGCAAGGAACTCTGTGTAGGCTTTGGGAAGGGCAACTCGGAGTGCCGAGTCGTGGAGCCGTATGTCTTGCTCGCTGGCAGTGGCAGGAGTGGTCCGCTGCTGAAAATCCAGTAGGAGGAGATCCCCAGCGCAAGCATGCGCCATGCTGTGCTGGAAGAAACGCGGCTCGTTGTCCAGGTTCGCCAGCGTATAGCCAAGCATCGTGTAAATCCGTCGCCGTCGGCCTTTGGCGGGCAGATAGCTCACCTGCGGGTAGCTCGCAAGGTCATGGAAGTTCCCTTGCACCATCAGCGTGTGGACGGCGGACTGTTCGCCGAACGTGTCGAGCGCGTGCTGGTAGGCCGTCGTCAGAAGCGGCTGGCTGATGTCAAACAATAGCAACTCAATGTCCGGGTTTGTGCATCGAGTCAGAAGGTGCTGCACGAACCGCACCTCGAGTCGTCCATCGCCTGCCCCAAGTGCGATGACCCTCATCGGGTGATGACCGCCCTCCGCTACGATTCGACGAGCAAGGACATCGAATGGATAGTTGGCGCGGTACATGGTTGCGTACTCGGCATCGTTGCACATCGTAACGTACGCAAATGCACTCCGATGTTCCAGGTAGGCATTGGTCTGTTCGATGTGTCCACCAGGGCCGTTGAGCATCCGCACAAACTGTTGGAACATCCGCAGTGGTTCGTAGCCCGGAGGAATGTAGCAGTTGTAGTTCGTGTCCGTCGCTGAAGTGCCACTGTCCTCGGGCCCTGGATCATCCAGCACATCTTTCCAAGCGAGTCCGAGTTCCGCGACATCCAGCAGCCGCAGAACCGTATCCCGCGAGGGGGAAACCTGGCCGCTCTCGATGTTCTTGATCGTGCGCAAAGACAGTCCTGCACGCTTGCTCAGTTCGATTCCTGATAGGCGAGCAGACTCCCGTCGTTCTCGCAGCAGCATCGAGAATCTCAAGAACTGATCGGGCAGAAGGAACGATCTCTGTCCGATGTCCAGCGTGATCACGCGCTCTTCCACAAACGCCGCGATTCGCCGAAGCTGCGCGGCTTGCTGTTCCCACTCTCCGTCACCCGTTCGCGCTGCAACTTGGCGGATTCCGTCTGTGGCTTGGGCAAGGTGATGGCGCACCGTCCGCAAGACCTGCGCCAGCACCGACGGCGGCGAGTGCTCCGCGACCTCTTCGATTTGAAGCGCCTCTGTTTCCGTCGAGGATGAATCAACCAGGGTGGCAACGTGGGACATGACCCGCTTTTAGCATGCGCCATGACCGTGCGGAGATGTTTCCTCCTTGTGCAAACTCGTTGCACCAGATTTTCCACTCGTTTCCCATTACGGCGCTTTTGCTCGGCCACGCTGCATCCAGATTGCAGAGCCTATTCCGTCGGTGAATATGTAGAGTTCGCTTACTTTCGGGCTACCAGACACAGCCGCAAAACCGCAGCACAATCTGAAGGATGATGCCCGATGAATGCCCTTTCTTTTCCATCCGATACCCCTTCCTTCTGTGCATCCGAACCACAGCAAGACTCTTTGCCGTCGAACACGGCGCCTACCTCTCACATCAGAGCGTCAAAGCATCCGTCTTCGTTCTATCGTTTGTGTTGGACTGTCTTGTGCGAGCGCTGGGCCGCGTTCATGCTGATCTCGACGGCGGCGCTGATGCTCTGTGAGCGCTTCGGATTCTCACCAGCCGATGCACTGCATCTGTTAGGAATTGCGAGCGCAGCCAATTACGTTGGTTCTCTGCCCGGCGGTTATCTACTGGACCAGACCACAGATCCTCGTCGAGGACTCGGTGTCAGTAGCCTCATCCTACTGTTCGGATACACGATTTTGTCTCTTCCGTATCGACCTGCGTTGTACGCCGCCTTCGTGCTTCTCTTCATTGGCCATTCTGTCTACAAGCCCAGCACTCAGCGAATCTTGGCCGCCCTCTACGCGACCGGAGATTCCAGACTCGAAGGTGCCCAAGTGCTGATTCACTTGACCGCCAACATCGGGGCAACGGGAGGCTCTCTGCTCGCAGGAATCATCACGCTACATGCAGGATGGAGCGTGACCTACGCCTGCGCCGCACTGATCATGAGCGTTGCATGCGCCTTGCTGTGGCCAGCCCATGCAGTTAGCGCAGTTGCCGAAAGGTCGCCGGTGAGCGCGCTGGAACAGACACCAACAGATAACACTCCTTCGATGCCTCAGCACACACGGACGATCGCAGGACTTGCCTTGGCAATGTTTCTGTTCACACTCAGCACAGCGCAAGCAGAGGGCGCACTCCTTCTCTGGAGCAAGGACCGGATCGACCGCGTTGTCCTCGGGTTTGAGGTTCCTATCGCGTGGTTTCTGGCATTCCCTGCACTCCTTGTCCTTGTGCTCGCCCCAATTCAGCTCGCACTCCTTCCGCGACTCAAAAGCAGCATCAGCCCAAACCGCCTTGTTGCTTTGGGTCTCGTCGCTGCATCGCTCTGTTTCGCAGTCCTCCTTCCTACGACTCTGTGGTCAGGTCGTGTCAGCATGGTCTGGCTCACTGCTTCGCTGTCACTTTTCGTCCTCGCTGAACTGCTTGTCGCGCCACTCGGTCTCGCCCTCCTCATTCGCAGCACGCCACCCCGCTTCGTCGGACTCGTCACCGGACTTTGGTACGGAGCAGGCGCGCTGGGCTACTTCATCGGCGGTGAGATCGGCGCACTCTGGTCAAGCTGGCCGACGAGGAACGTGCTCCTATTCCTAACCGCACTCCCTGCCGTGGGCGCAGTCGTTTTCCCGTGGCTCACTCGGAACAGACCACTCAAGGCCGACAGAATCGCCCCCTAGCTGAACCCGATTGCGCATAACGCTAAGCCGCTAATGCCATGCCTTATGCCCTAATTTTTCGTCGCTGTAGGTGTCATGGCAACAGCCTAAGAAAACCGCGCACCTGGCAAATCCAGCCCCGCCTAACCGAACGCCGATCCAAGACCCCCAGCCAGCCCACCCCAGCCCACCAAAACGAACGCGACCAGGGCCTCACCGACGGAGTGTATTTTTTGATTGATCGGATCGTCTCTTCACCATCCAACACCCCGAGGTGCTGTGGTTACGGTTTGCGTACCGCAGTGGGTGGCGTAGGTCAAGGTGGCGGTTCGACCTCCGAAGCGGGCGCGGGGACCAACCGACGACCGAACGCGCAGGCCCAGGGACAGTCTGACCGAGCGCCGAGCGCTGGCTTGTGCCAATCCGATCTTCCCGGTCGGCGATGGCGTCTGCTATGACCCAACCTTCACCGTCGCGCTTGGATGGGCCGGACCGGCGCGACCAGAGACACAAGGAAGAGCTCATGGCAGGTAAGAAGGCTGGTTCGGTGTTCGATATCAGTGCGCTGTTCGAGCAGGAGTTGAAGGCGCGCAACGAGGATTTGAGACGGAAGGCGGCGCTGTCGATGCTGCCGAAGCTGCGTCCGTCGGCTCGGGTGACGATGGCGGAGTTTCTGGATTCGCTCCAGCAGCACCGCGAGGTGTGGTCGGTGGTGCTGGAAATGTCGGCGGTCGAGTTTGCGACGCTGATTGCGGGTGGGCCGAGAGCAGACGCGACCAAGACCACGCCGGAAGCGACGAAGCGCACGCGGATTTCCGACGCACAGAAGAATTCGCTCAAAGGGGCGATCGTCAGCGTGCTTGGGAATCGAAGAGACGGGCTGAACCGGACCGACATCGCGGGCCAGATGGGCGACGATGTGCTGGCGACGATTGGCGTCAAGCGCGACGAGTTGGCGAACAAGCTCCGTCAGCCGCTCGGCGAGCTGGTGGCTGACAACAAGATCCATACTGTCGGAGAGAAGCGGTTGATGCGCTATCACGCGGGGCCGAAGACGTAGGGAGTCCGGGCGTGTCGTCGGCAGCCGCGTGAAGCAGTCGGTAAGCTATCGCTTCGCGTGCAGCGATCCCGCCACTCGTCGAGCCTTCCCTACTTCGATCGAATCTGCCTTCGCGTAGTGCTTCGCGGTGATCGCAAAGCTGGAATGTCCGAGCGAGCGCGCGACATCGTTCGACGTGGCCCCCGCTTCGAGCGCCAGCGACGAGTGCAGACCGCGCAGCGAGTGTGGACAGACTCGTCCGATCTTGGCCTCGTCGCAGTACGCATGCAGCCGCTTGTACATCCAGTTCGGCGCGGGCTGTTTCGCTCGGTCAGCGGCAAAGATCCGCTCGCTAAGGGGTCGCTTCGCGCAGTATTTTGCGAGGAGCTTTGCGACTGGCGCGAACAGTTCCAGACGACGCTTCGCGTTCTGGTTCTTGGTTCCGTTCACAAAGACGTTGATGCCGTCCACCGCTCCGACGGTCAGCCCAAGGACTTCGGACGGACGCAAGCCCAGATAGAGCTGCACCAGAATGGCCAGCGCGCCCTCTTCGCCCAGCTTCGCGCGATCGAACAGCAGCCGCTCCAGCGTCTTCGCCTCGAGCGGCCCGAGCTGCTGCTTGCCCGCGTTCGCCTTGCCGATCGGCTTCACCTTCGCGAACGCATCTTTCTCGATCAGCTCCCGGTCGAGCAGCCAGCGCCAAAATTCCTTGGCCACCTTTAGATAGCCGTGATGCGTCGCCGCCTTGATTGGCCCAAACCTACCCTCAGACTTCGTTGCGGCCAGGTACAGCGCCGAC
>JAEUKA010000040.1 GCA_016794465.1 Myxococcales bacterium
GCCCGGCAGCAGGCCGCCGATGGGCTGCGCGAAGTTGACGCTGGCGCTGCCGGAACCAAGGTTGGCTCCGTAGCTGCTCGGGGCTCGCGTGCCGAAGCTGTCGTTGCAGGTTCCCGGATTGGTGGTGCTGTAACGGAACCAGCCGGTGGCGCTCGCTCCGTTCGGGACTCCGGCTCCGCTCAGCGTCGCACTCGTCGATGCAACGCTGCTGGCGGCGTTGGTGGTGGCGGTCGGCGTCGTGGATGTGGTGAACGACATCATCGCGCCAAACGCCGTTCCTTCCGTGCTCGCCACGATGGCGCAGTAGTAGTACGTCGTCGCCGGGGACAGTCCCGAGATCGACTGCGAGAACGGCTGATCGTAGATGTCACTTCCCAGATACGTTCCGCTGCTCAGCGGCGCTCGCGAGCCGAACTTGTCGTCGCACGTTCCGGGATTGGTCGTGCTGTACCGGAACCAGCCCGTCGCAGCGGCTCGGTTGGGATTGCCCGAGCCGTTGAGGTTCGCAGAAGTGTTGGTGAGGCTGTTTGCGGCAGTCGTGAAGGCCGTTGGTGCCGACGGAGTGATGAAGGTCTGCACCGCTCCCAGCGCCATTCCCATCGAGTTGGTGGCGAGAGCACAGTAGTAGTACGTCGTCGCTGGTGTCAGTCCCGTAATCGGCTGCGAGAACGACGTGTTGCTGGTTCCTGATCCAAGTGCAGAGCCTCCCATCGCTGGGGCCCGCGTACCAAAGCTGTTGTTGCACGTTCCGGGGCTCGCGGTGCTGAAGCGGAACCAGCCGGTGGTCGCGTCTCCGCCGGGATTTCCATAGCCGGTCAGGACTCCGGTGGTCATCGTCAAGCTGGTCGCGCTGCTGGTCGTCACCGTCGGTGCCATCGCAGGCGTGGTAAACGACACAATCGAGCCAAACCCAGTGCCATAGCTGTTGCTGACAATCGCGCAGTAGTAGTAGGTCGATCCCGCTACCAAGCCCGAGATGGACTGTGCGTAGTTCACACTCGAGGTGCCAGCGCCGAGGGAAACGCCGGTGCTGCTTGGAGAGCGGGTGCCAAAGCTGTCGCTGCACGTGCCGGGGTTGGTGGTGCTGTAACGGAACCAGCCGGTGGCACTGCCTCCGTTGGGAACCCCAGCACCGTTGAGAGTCGCGGCAGTGGACGAAATGCTCGTGGCGGCGTTGGTGGTCGCGGTCGAGATTCCCGATGTGGTGAAGGCGCTCACGACGCCAAACGCGGTGCCCTCGGTGCTGGTGACGATCGCGCAGTAGTAGTACGTTGTCCCACCCGAAAGCCCCGAGATCGACTGTGAGAACGGCTGGTCGTAGATGTCACTTCCCAGGTAGGTGCCGCCGCTGACCGGAGCGCGCGAGCCAAACTTGTCGTCGCAAGTACCGGGGTTGGTAGTGCTGTAGCGGAACCACCCGGTGGTGGAAGTGCGGTTGGGGTTGCCACTGCCGTTGAGCGTTGCCGAGCTGGTGGTGATGCTGGTGGCGGGCGCGGTGAAAGCCGTGGGCGACGAGGGTGTGATGAACGACTGGACCGCTCCCAGGGCCGTTCCCATCGAGTTGGCGGCCAGAGCGCAGTAGAAGTACGTGGTCGCCGGGGCCAGACCGGTGATGGCCTGCGAGAATGAGGCATTGCTGGTGCCCGCACCAAGCGCAGATCCGCCCGTCGCTGGCGCCCGCGTTCCAAACGAGTCGTTGCAAGTGCCGGGGCTCGCGGTGCTGTAGCGGAACCAGCCGGTGGTCGCGTCTCCGCCCGGATTGCCATAGCCGGTCAGCACCCCGGTGGTCCGGGTCAGGCTGGTGACGCTGCTGGTGGTCACCGTCGGTGACATCGCAGGAGTGGTGAACGAAACGACCGAGCCAAAGCCGGTTCCATAGCTGTTGCTGACAATCGCGCAGTAGTAGTACGTCACCCCCGGCAACAGGCCCGAGACAGACTGTCCAAACGAAGTGCTGGTGCTGCCCGAGCCGAGTGCGATCCCGGTGCTGCTCGGAGCGCGCGTACCAAAGCTGTCGTTGCAGCTTCCGGGGCTGGTGGTGCTGTAGCGGAACCAGCCGCTGGCGCTCGATCCGTTGGGGACTCCGGCACCGCTGAAGGTCGCCGAGGTCGAGGTCACGCTGGCCGGAGCGGAGGTCGTCGCCGTCGGTACCGTGGCAGTAGTGAACGACAGGATGGTGCCGTACGCCGTTCCTTCGGTGTTCGAGACGATCGCGCAGTAGTAGTACGT
This sequence comes from Myxococcales bacterium, assembly GCA_016794465.1. Lineage (GTDB taxonomy): Bacteria > Myxococcota_A > Polyangia > Palsa-1104 > JAEUJZ01 > JAEUKA01. The sequence goes on from JAEUKA010000040.1 coordinate 2,230, forward strand.
CGTGGCCGGTGACAGCCCCCCGATCGACTGCGAATAGGGCTGATCGTAGATGTCACTCCCGAGTGCGGTACCTCCCGAGAGAGGGGCTCGCGAGCCGAACTTGTCATCGCAGGTGGTGCGCCTGTTGGTGGTGTAGCGGAACCAGCCAGTGCTCGCGGCGCGGTTGGGATTGCCGGTGCCGTTGAGCGTCGCAGAGGTGTTGGTGATGCTCGACGGGGATATCGTGAAAGCGGTTGGCGCCGACGGGGTGATGAACGTCTGGACCGATCCCCACGAGGTACCCAGCGAGTTTTCAGCGAGGGCGCAGTAGTAGTAGGTGACACCGGGAGACAGACCGGTGACGGCTTGGGAAAAGGAGGCGTTGCTGGTGCCCGCGCCGAGTGCGATGCCGCCGCTTCCGGGCGCTCGCGAGCCAAAGGAGTCATTGCAGGTGCCCGGACTCATGGTGCCGTAGCGGAACCAGCCGATGGTGGGGTCGCCGCCCGGGTTGGCATAGCCGTTGAGCTTGCCCGCGGTCCGGGTCAGGTTGGTGGCGCTGCTGGTGGTAACCGTCGGAGCCATCGCCGGGGTGGTGAACGACAGGATCGCGCCGAAGCCGGTTCCATAGGAGTTGTTGGCGATCGCGCAGTAGTAGTAGGTCGCGCCCGGTACAAGACCACTTATCGACTGCGAATAAGGAACGCTGGTGATGCCTGACCCGACCGACGTGCCACTGCTTGAGGGAGCGCGCGTACCAAAGGAGTCGTCGCAGACGCCGGGGCTGGTGGTGCTGTAGCGGAACCAGGCAGTGGTGACGGCAGCGACTGGGGTAGCGGCGCCCTGTAGCGTCGCCGAGCTGCTCGTCAGGTTGATGGTGCCGCTGGTAACGACGACCGGCTTGTACGGAATCGTGAACGAGAGGACCGATCCGAACGCAGTCCCCGTCGCGTTGGTCACGATGGCGCAGAAGTAATAGGTGACGCCAGGAGTCAGGCCGGTGGTGGTAATCGAGTAAGGAACGGCGGAGCTGCCCGATCCCAGGTCGGTGCCGCTCGCTGCGGGGACGCGGGTCCCGAACGTGTCATTGCAAGTGCCAGGATTGGTGTCGCTGTAGCGAAACCGACCGGTCGTCGCCTCTCCGCTGGGAGTCCCAACCCCGTTGAGTACCGCCGACGAGCTGGTGATCCCGGAAGCAGCGACAGTGGTCACGACCGGTGCAGCCGCGATCCCCTTGGTCGAAATGCCAAACAACACCACGAACAAGGCCACGCGCAAAAAGGATATGGACACGTACCGACCCCCCGGTCAAAACCAGCCACGTACAGTACGCAAGATCGCGCATCGAGTCGAGCGGAAAGAGGCATCCACGCTGCAACTGTTGAAAAGGAGTCTGTTTTCACCCTGGGTTCATCAGGCCTGACGGAGCGCGCAGCTCGCGGACAAATCGATCGGCCAGCGTCGCTTGTGGAACGGGACTCGGCAGATTCCCGAGCCCTTTGTGAAGCGCACTCAGTCGATCGGAAGGACGCGGATGGGTCTGAAGCAACAGCGCCATTCCGCTATCGCTGCTCACACGCGCCTCAAGCTTCTGCATCACCGCCACGAGAGCATAGGGATCGTAACCAGACACAGTCAAAAGACGTAGTGCTTCAGCGTCTGCTTGGTATTCATCTTTCCGGTCCAGACCACGGGCATAGAGCGTACGCGCCGCATTGACCGCCCGCTGGACAAGCTCACGTCCGCTCCCGCTCACTCGTCCCCCGGTCGCTGTGTCTCCAACCACGATGCCGACATCCAGGGCCAGGTCGAGCATGTTTTCGCTTCGCACCGCATTGAGGTGGTGCTGATAGGAGACATGGGCAATCTCGTGGGAGAGAACCGCTGCCAGCTCTGCTTCACTATCGAGCAAGTTGAGCAGTCCCTGCGTCACAAAGACATAGCCACCGGGAGCCGCGAACGCGTTCAGATCACTGTCATCCAGAATCCCAAATCGCCAGGTCAGTGTGGGGCGCGACGAACGGAGTGAAAGCCAGTGACCAACGAGATTGACATAGCGCTGCGCTTGCAAACTGTGGCTGAGCTTCTTGACTCCGACCAAGGTACCCGCCATGTGACGACCGAGATCTGATTCGGAAAGCTCGGGCTTTTCACTACGCTGCGCCAGCTTCTCACCAGCACGAGCCAGCGGCGCAAGCGGAACCCCACCCGTCATCATTCCTTTCATCACCTCGCACGCCGATTCAGCCAGCAGCAAGGTCGCAAGCAGGAGCGCGGAAGTGGCAAACGGAATCCGGCGCATCTTAGCGTCCTCCCGGTGCAGGCAAGCCCGCACTCTGGCCGAAACTGTACGCTTCCTGAGGAGACACACTGAACTGATTTAACTTATCTAGTTCAATCAGGTCTTCCTGCGCAGTCCGTAGTTCTTCGCGCGTAAGTCCGCGAATTCCTGTTGCAACCGTGGTGTTGCTGCGACTGGCTTGATTGAGTGCGGCCAGTCCGTTGCCCAGCGAAGCGCCTTGTCCGGCAGGCCCAGTCCCAAGTCGAACGCTCAACATCCGCACCCAGCCTTCCCCCTGTGGAGTCGACACCTTGTACCAGCCACCGGACCGCTCACCAATCTGAACGATGCTGCCCGACGCAAGCTGCAAGACAGTGCGCGCCGCAGGATCAGGAGCACTCTTTAGCTCCCTGCGGACAGGGAGCAGTACGCCCATCGTTGCCATTATGTCACCCTCTGCCGCTGGAAATGCGGAGGACTCAGGGCTCTGCCCTGAAACCGCTTACGTCGCGGTGTCGGCACAACGGGAATCCTGAAGGGAAAGTGGAGGGGAAGTCGGGACAGGAAGCCTGCGCAAGAACGCTGCGTAGGCTTCAGCGTGGACTACTGGGCGAGGCTGGTTCCGACGAAGAAGCCGTTTACGGTTCCGACCGCAAAATCTTCCTTGGCATCCGCATTGAGCAGACCGACTGCGAGCCGGTTTGGCGCAGCAGTCAACGCTCGAATGCCCGTCGCAGCCTGGAACTTGCCCGTGTTGTCGCCACGACAGATACCGACACTGGGGGCGCTGCTAGAGAACACGATGTCGGTAAAGCCGTCCTTGTCGATATCGCGAAGCTTGAAGTTGGTCCAGTTGGCGGCGATGCCATTGGTGGCATTCTGCGTAAAGTTGAAAGCCCCGTCGCCGGTGTAGGACATCACGATGTTGCTAACCGGACTCGCCAGCACAAAGTCCAGCTTGCCATCGCTGTTCACGTCCGCAGCGTCCACACTGCAATTCAGTTGCGGAGAGGTAATCCCGTTACAGACAAAGGCTCCGGCGTTGTTGCGGCAAGCAGTGACCGTGGTGGTATTGGTCGAAGAGGTCACGACGAAGTCGGTACGCCCATCACCATTGAAGTCACCGGCCACCATCTCGTGCGCTCCGGGTGCGGCTACAAACCCGGCCGTCGCCGCAAACGCAGTACCGGCACCATTGTTGAGGAGGCGGGCTACAGAGTTGGTGGTGTTGCTCGCCACCAAGATGTCCGTTCCGTTTACACCATCGACGTTCCCTGCAACGATACCTCGGAGAGTGCCAGCCACTGCGGTGGTAATGACAGGCATAAAGCCACCTGCCCCATTGCCGCGAAACATAGCTACCTGGTTGGTCATGCTGACAGCCACATCCGGATTCGTGTCGTTGTTAAAGTCCGCTGTCACGATGCGGGCGCCACCGGCGGCGATTGCCAGGTTGCCAGCCAGCGTGAAGACACCGGCACCATTGTTCCTCAGGAACTCGACCGTATTTGCAGGGGGACGAACGGCGAACAGATCCAGATCACCGTCCTTGTCAATGTCAACTGCAACCACGTCAGAGAAGTTGGCCGCCATGGAAGCCGACACCGGCGCATTGAAGCCAAGCTGTCCGTAGTAGTACCGGAACCCGTTGAGCAGGGTGTAGACGTGGTTGCCGGGCAGAGTCAGCACCACATTGACCAGACCGATCTGGTTGAGACGCGCCGGAGTGGTCGTGGTCGCAGTGGCCGCCGCCGTGATGTTGGGAACGCCACCCGCAGTCCCACCGAACGTCACCGAGGTTGCCGCCATTCCCACTGGGAAGAAGTTGGTGCCGTTGAGGGTCACTGCCGTACCGCCCGTCGTCGGGCCAAGGTTCGGAGTGACAGAAGTAAACGTCGGAGTGTTGACACACACCTTGTTAAAGCAGGTGTTGCTGGTGCAGTCCGCATCCACGTTGCAGGCCTTGGTCACGGCGCACTTGGTCGCGCACGAACCGCCGCAGTCCACGTCTGTCTCAGTGCCGTTTTTGACAACGTCCGTGCAGGTGGGAACTGCGCACTTGTTGGCAGTACAGACACCGCTGGTGCAGTCCGCAGCCACTCCGCACGCTTTGGTATCTGCACACTTGGCGCAAGTACCACCACCGCAGTCCACGTCGGACTCCGCGCCATTCTTGACCACGTCCATGCAGGTCGGAACCGCACAGAGCTTGGCGGCATTGCAGATTCCGCTCTGGCAGTCTGTCGCTTGCGCGCAGACCTTCAGGTTCCCACACTTCAGACAAGAGGGACCGCCGCAGTCAGTGTCCGTCTCGGTACCATTCTTCACCGTGTCATTGCAGGCCGATGCGATGCAGGTATTCGACATACAGACATTGCTCATGCAGTCGCCGGGCTGGCCGCACGCCTTGCCATCAATGCAAGCGCTGCAGGTTCCACCGCCGCAGTCAATGTCAGACTCCACCGCGTTCTTCGCAGCGTCGGTGCAGGTAGGAATCGCGCAGAGGCCACTGCTACACACCGCACTGGTGCAGTCCGATGCGATCGCACAGGTCGCTCCATCCGCACACAGCGTTGGGCAGCTGCCACCGCAGTCTGTGTCTCCTTCCGTGCCATTCTTCACCGCATCGCTACAGGTAGGAGCCGCGCAGATGCCTCCCGAACAGACTCCGCTTTGACAGTCCCCAGCCTGGGTACAAGCAGTGTTGTCGGAACACTTGTTGGCACAAGGACCACCGCAGTCCGCACCTACTTCACTGCCATTCTTAACTGCATCGGTGCAGCTGGGGACTGCACACACACCGGCAGAGCAGACGCCGCTCTTGCAGTCGCCGGGAAGTCCACAGGCCTGCGTGTCCCCACACAGCACGCCACAGGTAAGACCGCAGTCAACGTCGCCCTCTGTTCCGTTCTTGAGTCCATCGCTACAGGTCGGCTCTGTCTCACAGGAAGACATCAGCCCAATAAGTCCAGCAAATCCCAGCGTCAAAAATGATAACGAATGTCTCTTCATAAGTTCCCCCTGAACTGTATGCGTCCACCATCAGTGAGCGGCGATCGACGTTCGATCGCTTCACGGCTGAAGTAGACCTAGAGTATCAAGCTCATGGGTGTCTGAAATTTGAAAGCACACTCCGCTGCCTTTTCAACGACTTGGCCGATCCGGAATGACCCAAAAGGAGACTTAGCGAGACTCCGGCTCTGTTTCTTTTTGAATCGTGACCACGACGGGATCAGCCTGGGATCGCAGCTCCGGTTCATAGTACGGATAGACTGAAGAGGCCGGAACTTGAACCTTTCCCGGAAGATGTGCGATCAGCGTGATCGGGAAGTGCTTTTCCATCCCCGCTTCCAGCTTCCGCAGATACAACGTGACATAGCGAGGAGTCAGCTCGTACTTCTCGATCTGTCCCTGCGCCACCAGCAAGTCCAAGCCCTCGCGCTCAACGGAAAATCCGGGCGGAATGCCAGCAGACAAAAGCGGCATCATCGACTCTCTCTTCGCGCTCAAGTGTACGGTCTGGATAAGTGACTGTTCTCGTCGCAGCTCACGGGTAGACAGCTCGGTCCGAATCGTGATCGGAGTCGACTCCTTGCTCGGCTCGACACTCGCCCCCGCGCGGACCGGCGCATCGCGTGGCACATAGGATCTCGTGACCAGCTGATAGTCTATTCCTCCGCGACCGACAAGCTGCAACCCCAGCTGGTGCGTGCCCGGAAGCGGAGCAGGCAAGGTTACAAGGCGCATGCTCTCCTCCTTCGCAGTGAGTCGCAGCGATGTATGCTTGACACCATTCCACAGGACCTCAATCGTTCCATCCACCTGCTGCTGATTCCCACCCTCTGCCAGCAGCATTGCTTTGAGCGCGCGGATGGTTGCTTGGGTAGAGTGCCAAGTCCCAAAGGAGTCTTTCGCAGACACCAAAAAGGACAGTGCGGCACTGCTTCGACTCAGTGCAGCGCTGCGGTGAAGTGCCGACGCTGCCATCGCGGTTGTTTCAATGATTCCTGACTTGCCATTGCCATGGGTAGGAGTACTAGAGCTCGGCGTAAAAAACGCAGCTCTGCCATCTGCACCTACCTGCCGGGTAGCCCATAGCTTTTCGGCCAGCGGGAGAGCTCCTTCTCCCTTGCCAGCCAGCGGCACAAATCCCCCCCCAAGCAGCTCGGTACACAGCGACAGAGTGTACGGATCAGAGATCACCTGCCCGGTCAGGGTCTTCCGAACGTAGTCCTTGGCGCGCTCGATCGCAGCGTGATGAGCGCCTCCGGAATCGGTACGTTTTACAGCCAGCGCCACATACGCAGTGGTGCGCAGCGTATCATCGGCCATTGCATTGATCGCACCTTCGCGAATTCCACCGTGATCCGGTTCAAAACTACCGTCGCTGCGCTGCTGGGAAAGTAGCCACCGCTGGGTGCGTGCAATGACTTTTGGATCGACCGAGTAGACCTCTGACATATCGGCAAACTCTTCCAGTCCGTACGCAGTCAGCACCTTGTGAGCTGGCGCAGAACCAAACCAAGAAAACCCACCGCCTGGCACCTCGAAGGAGAGGAGCTTCTGATAGCCCTTCCCCAAATACTCCAGTGCTTTGGTTTCAATCGCTGGCGTGCTTCGACGAGTCCGCCGCAAGTACTGCAAGATCAGCGCGTTGGGATAGGTGGTCGAAGAAGTCTGTTCAAAGCAGCCGTGTGGCATCCGCAGAAGCGAGTCCAGTCCCTCCACCACATGTGCCGCTGGAGCCGGATACAGCTTGAGGAGCACCTCACTGGTTCCCGGAATCACCATCGCGGGAACCGAGACAGAGTGCGAAGCCCGCTGGCCAGTCAGTCGCTCTTGCACACTGCTGACTTGCTCGATGCCATCGGGAACCACTTCCACGTGTCGCTCCACCGCATCACTGGCCACACTGCCGCGCGCCGACAACCGCAGGGCTTGCTTTCCGACCGCACTCGCCTTGATCCGGAAGTAACGAACGCCGGCTTGTCCCGGGGCAAGCTCGATGGTGTCAGTCAATGGACCGAGCGGCTCAAACCAGGGATCTGGAAGCAGCGTCAGCGTCACCCGCTGCGGCAGCTTCAGGTGGTTGTACACCGGCACCGGCACCGCAAGCTCATCGTGCTGCGTGATCACCGGAGGCAGATCCAGATCGACAAAAAAATCTTGGCTCACCGGGACTCCCATCACCAGGCTGCCCAGTCGTCCGTCTTGCGCCACCGCCTCCGCCAGCAGTCGCCACGTAGTAATCGAGTCCGCGATCGTCAGTGGCACGGTCGCTTCCCCCTTCTCATCTGTCAGCACTTCAGGACGATAGAGCAGCGTCTCTGGGAAGCTGCTCCGGACACTGTCCTTTTTCCCCGCGACTCCCGATGACTCTGCGCTGGCGGCAACCATTCTGACGATGCTGGCGTGTCGGCCCGCAAGCCCACCACCTGCCGCGCCATATCCACATCCACAGAGCATTCCGTGCTGCGCAAACGCTTGCGCCGCTGGGATTCCTACGACTTCCATCACTCCCGATCCGCGACGGCAGCTCTGGTGGTAACAGATGTTGTCAGAAGGATACAGATCATCGGCCGTACCAAAGACTCCGTCGGGGCCGGCTGTGTAGATCACGGTCTTCGACAGCAGCGGACCGATCTTGTGCACTCTCTTGCGAGTCTGAAGACGCATCCGAGTGCCCCACGGATCGACAAGTAGTGCGTCGCCAAGCCGCTTCAGATCGTCTTCGCTGATCAGCACACTGCCGTCCTTGTCTTTTTGGCGAGTACCACTCTTTAGCTCGGCATCAATCTGCTTCCACAGCGCGCTATACAAGTCCGTTAGCTTGTCATCCAAGAGCCCTTTCACGTATTCCTCAAAGGGAGGCAGTGACGCTGCTTGAATCAACATCTCGGTAGTCAGCGGTCGCCGCCACGGATCACGCAGCTCGCTCAAAGAAAGGACTCCGGATGTGCGCATCAGCGACGGCAAGTCTGCCCGATAGCGCCACTTGCCAGCTTGCCCAGGTATCCGCTCTCCCAGCGAGTGTCCCTTTTCATAACGATGAACCGCCTCGCTCCATTTTCCCTTTAGAGTAACCAGGGCCTGTCTCCGTTCCGCCCATGGATTTGTCTCCCACGCCGACTCCCAAGGCGCCGCCGCTCCGCTCAGTAGGAGCTGGGCCGCTTCCTGTTCCAGTGCTGAAAGACCGCCTCGCTCGACGAGCGCATCGATTCCCAAGCCAGCAGGAGAGAACTTCCGCAGGGCCGCCGCTTTGCGTGCCGACTCTCCCAGCGAAAAGTACGCACGCAGCAGACCGGGACGCAGGGGCCGCAGCGCCAGCAGCGCTTCATCAACCATCACCAGACCGATCGCAGCCGGAACCCCGACCCCGCTATCCGCATCGACCACTCGCAGCCGCAGCCGAGCCTCATCACCGGGTCGCAGCTCCGTTCGCCTGTCGCCACTTGCAAGCTCTGTCTTGGCTTCCACGCGCAGTGCCGACGGTCGCTCCACATAGACCAGCCTGCCGTCGCGGATCTGCTGTCCATCAGGACCTAACAGATACGCCAGCAGCGCCACCGTTCCCGACATCCGATCCGTGGGCTTCACCGTTACCTTGCCCTGACCAGCATGAAGCGGAATCACCAGTGTCTCTTGCGTCTGTTGATCCCGCACCACATCGACAAAACAGAGTCCGTCCTTCATCGCTGGCGCCAGCACCGAAAGTACGATGCCATCCCCGCGTGGATACACCGCTCGATCGGTACGCAGCAGCAGCCCACCAGTGCTGCGTACTCCCAAGCAGCGCTGCTCACTCACAGGACTTCGACCAGGAAGCGTGACCGTCGCCCGCCCGAGCAGCTCTCCGGCGGGACAGTCTGGCTCTTTGGCGGCTCCCTTGCCAATGACTGCTGCCGCTGGACGATGCTCCACCGTGGCAATTCCGATCGCACTTGTGCTCGCACGCAGCAAGACCGGATTCACAGAGCCAAGCTGCAGCGACACCTGGGCATTGGGAATCGGACTCCCATCGGGTCGCGCCACCAGCACATGCACTCTGTTTGGTACATCACTGATCAGCTGTCCCGCTTCCGGAACGATGTCGAGCTGCACCGGAGTCCGCACCACTTGGATCTCACTGCGCGTCTCTGCTCGCTGGGCTGCTTCATCCTCCACCGACGCATCGAGGACCAGCTTCTGCTCCTCCGGCTGCGCATCCTTGGGCAGTGGCAGTCGCAGGGCCAGCTTCCCTTCGGAGTCCAGTCGACCATGGAGCGTGGCCAGCGCGGTGTTCTGGCCGCTCGACTGGGCATGCGCGCGCACAGTCACCTTGCCACCCACCACCGGCTTGCCCTGAAAGTACCGGGCACTCACAGAGAACTTGGCCTCTGCCCCAGGTTCATAGTAGCTCTGCTCTGCTGCGACCGACACCTTGAGCTTTGGCAGCACATAGCGCGACACCTCTATCTTGGTGGTAGAGACTGCTCTGGCCGTCACAGTAGCAGAAGACAGCTGCTCGGCTTGAATCTGATAGGAACCCAGGAGCAGCTCCTCTGCGAGCGGCAAGTCTGCCGAAGCAATGCCAAAAGCCGAGACTGGTTGCTCAACCTGTAGGATGCGATTCCTTCGCGGATCTTCGACGGAAAATCGCACCTTCCCACCTTGCTGCGGTCGACCATCTTGGGAACGCAGTGTCAGCGAGCGAATGTGAACCGTCTGTCCCGGCTGATACAGCGGCTTGTCGCTCTGCACCAAGATTCGCGAAGAAGGAATCAGCTCCACCGCTTGGCTCTGCACGCTGACTTGATCTGCAATGCGCGCGCGAATCTCCAGCTGATACTTGCCTGCGGGCCAGCTCGGCACCGCAAAGTGAGCATCTAGGTATCCGCTCGGCTCGGTAACACCGTCGCTCAGCTTGGCGCTCTTGCCACTTCCGGACAGACTGATCGTTACCGCGACTCCCCCGAGCGGCTGCGTCTCTGTCTCGCTTGGGGAGAGGTGGGTTGCCACCCGCAGCGCGGCCTCTGTACCCGGTGTCAGCGACTTGCTCCCTCGCGCAAAGACTCCCATCGCACCGCGCAACTCTACCGGATTGGGTGGTTCCGAAATGGCAGGTGGCGCAAGCAAGACAAGCAGCGCGGCACCGAGCCGACCCAGGAACAGACTCAGCGCGGGCGGTCGAAAGCGAAAGGAGAGAGCTGGCTTCTGCATGGCCGAATCAGACACTGCGAACGGCCCAAAGTTCCCGCAAAAGTCTGTCGCTTGCTTCCCACTATCGCCAGCTAGACGCTACGATCAATACAAATAGCAGCAGTCCACCGACCAGCATCAGCCATGCGAACCAGTCTGGACGGAAGCGCGCCCGCAGCTCTCGCAAGCGCTGGGAATCTTCATCACTTAGATCCGATTCCTTGCCAGAAGCAGAAATCCTGCGAAGCAGCTCGCGGGCGGCACCGAAGTGGCCGGCCCGATGCTCAGCCAACACCCGATCTAGCTGCGCAGATACCGTCGGTTCAACTTGCGAGGACATCTAGCCTGTGTAGTGGACTCTCGCGACCACGTCAACCACTCTGTCACGCACCGCGCAGCGATCCGAAGGAATCCGCAGCGTGTACATCACCCAAGTCTCAAGCAAATATCAACATTTAGCAGTTATTCATCTAAATATGATATCATATTACAAAGCCACACATGGGAAGCAAACCTCCCTTCGGAGAAAATGCGGAGCCGTGATGAACGAACCCGAGCTGGATCTGGATGTCCTTGCGCGCCGCTTGTGGCAAGTCACCGGGCAAGACCCGCAGGCCGGGCCGCTCGTTATCGAGCCGTGGCTCCTCGCGAGCTGGAAGGACGGGAAGTCGATCACTGCGCTGCTCACCAAGGCGCATGAGCAGGCTCAGCCACCGACGAAGAGTGTGCTCAAGCACGGAGTCGATTTCTATTACGACGCGGTTGCCCGACATGCCGCCGCAAGCAGAGACAGACCGGCCCTGCGCTACTTCGATCCATCGCGCGGCTGGCAGAGTCTTAGCTATGGCGAGCTGCATTCCCAATCGAATCGGCTGGTCGCTCGCTGGCTGACGCGGGGGGTGGCGCCGAGCTGCAAGCTCGTCCTGCTCGGTGAGATCGGTCCGCAGTGGCTGCTCTCTCTGTTCTCGGCGCTGCGACTCGGCGCCACGGTCTGTCTGTTGCCTTCCATAGGAATCGACTTCGCCCTGCATCGCTTGCCAGCGCTCAGCCCCGATCACATTGTCTGCGAGCCGCTGATGTTGGCGCTGCTGCGGAGTCGGCTCGACAAAGCTCTTGCCGCCAAGCTGCTCTGCGAAGAACCGCTGCCCGGGACGCATCACAGTGGCTCGCATACCTATCCTCCCGATTCCCCTGCACTGTTGCTCTACACGCCTGTCCGCGATCCACTGGACAAGCCGACACCGGTCCCAGCGCGGCTGGCTCTCGTCGGTGCGCTGCGAGACGGGCTGCTGCTTTCACTCCGTCCCGGCGATCACATCGCTTATCCGCTCGCAGATTTTTTGCAGCACCAGCCCATGCTGATCCTGACTACGCTGCTCGCGGGAGCGACCTGGGTTCACATTCCGCAGGAGGAGCTTCTGCGCAACCCCAGGCTGCTTGGAAACGTACCGCTGCGGGTCCTGGGAGTGATCGATGCAGTCCGTGATCTCCTCCTCAAGACTCCGTCCGGACTCCTGAGCGAGCTAAAGCTGTGGTTTCGGAATCCGGAAGAGCCGCAGCAAGTGGCCGCTTGGGATCGATTCCTAAAGCTCACCCCCTTTCCCGCGACACCGCATCTTAATCTGGTGTTCGACGGTGCAGCGGGTGGCGCGGTGCTGTTTTCAGAGCGAACGCTGCGACGGATTCATGGGCATGTGCTGCCGGTTCCGGGCGTTCCTTTTGAGCTCAAGATGACCGCTCCAGCCGGACCCAAGTCTGTGTCCGATCATGGTCTGTTTACAGCACAGACCCAGAAGCCGGGATACATGATCTTGGCGCGGACTCCGGACTCCTATCTGTATGGTGGAACGCTCACGCCCAGGCGAAGTGGTCGACTGTTTGCGACCCAAGATGTGGTGGCCGTAGCGCGGACTCTGCCAGCGGTTCAAGACGCCGCTGTGGTGGCTGTGCCCGCGACAGAACAGCCAGGGAAGTGGCTGTTTGTGCTGCTGCTATTTTGTGGCGGAACAGCGGCTCTGCAAGAGCGGACAAACCTGGCTGCGCAGCTCCGCGAAGAACTAGAAAAGAAGCTCCGCGCCCAGCTGGGACCGGCGCATCTTCCCGATGTGATTGAGGTGTATCCGATCTCTGCTCGTCGCCAAGAGACAGCGACCGGACCGCTCGATGAAGCCTGGGTACAGAGTCTGTTTGCCAGTGGTCTTTTGCAGCGCAAAGCCGAGCTGGCTCCCTTCCGATCCCTGAGTGCTCTGCGGACCGCAGCGCTGCGGACTCCTTTGGGCAGACTGGTTGCAGCGGCTGACCCGGGTCCGCCCACTTTCCACGACGACAAGGATGACACCGATGCTTGATCTCTCCCTGATCGATCGCGACTTGACGGATCAAACGGCTGTGGAGCTGGATACCACCGACGAGCGCTTGGCCAAGATTATGAGCCTAGCAGCCGCCGATCGATTTCCCGAAGCGGCAGAAGCTGCGCAAGCTGTATTTGAACAGAACATCTACGACTTTCGCATCTTGGGAGCATTTTTGTTTGGTGTGTATCTCGAAAAGGGAATGGAGATCGTTCCCGAGCTGCTCGGAACGCTCGCCCGCAGCCTCTCCTCCAGCTTCCCGACCTGGGGTCCACAAAACAAAAAGCAGATTCACGCCGACAACATGCTCAAGTGGCTGCTGGCGGCGATGCTGCGCGACATCCGACTGCACGAAACGCTGCAAGATGATACGTGGAAGCAGTGGAACAGTGGCTCGGAATACACCATTGCAGAAAGGCAGGGACTGAAGCTAATTCCCGAGCTGCACGAGCGCATGGTCAGCCAGCTTGGGAATGCCAAAGCCCTGCCCTACTTGCTGCAGCTGGAGTCAATGCTTCAGAAGCTGGAGCAGTCTGCACAGAGTTCCCAGCCCCGCATCGGTCGCGGTCGGGAAGACATCTTGAGTGTCAAGCTGGGCGGTGTTGAGCCCGCACCCAGCGAAGCCGCACCAAGTGATGGCGACAATCAAGACAGCAGCAGCGACGACGATTCCTCTTCTGATTCCTCTTCGGAGTCATCGCCAAGCTCATCGTCCGGAAGCTCTTCTTCATCGAGCAATTCTTCGAGTAACTCATCGAGCAATTCTTCCAGCAATTCTTCCAGCAGCTCATCGAGTGACTCTTCCAGCAGCTCCTCCTCTGCGTCTTCTCGCGCATCCTCGCCCTCTGCGTCCTCGTCTCCATCGGCTTCCTCTTCACCCTCTGCTTCCTCTTCCGCGCGCTCTTCCCAGAGCTCGCCCGAAAATGGAGAGGAGGACAGCGACTCTGCAAAGTCCTCATCAGCCAGTGCATCGAGCAGCAGCAGAGACGAAGAACGCGAGAGCGCGGAAAGAGAGGCTCGCGAAACGGAACAAGCCGATCGAGAAGCCAGAGCCAAGGAGCTGGCAGCGATCCAATCGGACGAGACGACAGCGGAAGCAGAGTCGGGCCAAGACAAAGGGGGCCGTACACTGACCATTCCGGAAAGCGAGCCACTCCGGCAGCTGCGTCGCAAGCTTGCTGCGTTTCAAAAGCTCGTGGCTGCCGATGATCACCAGCGGGCGGCCATTGTGGCGGCTGATCTCCTACAGACACTCGATCACTTCGATCCAAGACTCTATCTGCCGTTTCTGTTTCGTAAGTTCTTCCGCATTCTCAGCGTGATCGGAAATGATCTCACTCCGCACATGGAGGAGCGTACCGACCTGACGTACAAAGCGCTGCTGCAGCTGTATCGGGTCGATCTCGACTACTTCGTGCGCAGCGCCTCGAATCGGAAGCGGTAGTCGCTTCAGTTGCCTAGGTAGAAGTAGGGGTGAATGGCAGAGCCTCCTAAAAGACCGCCGCCGGTTCCCAAGTATGCCTCGCTGCCGACGCTGGCCGAGTCAAGTGTGGAAGGTCTGCCCAGTGTCGTGATCGATCTGGGGGATGCGCATTCGTCCGCACCAAGCGGGGATGCCACGCTGATCCTGCCCGCCAAGAACTTCCCGCTCAAGATCGATCAGGCACCAGCCAAGACCGCTGCGTCTCCTTCCCCGATTGGCAAGCCGACTCCCAGCGTGATGATCTCGCAGGACTCCACGCTGATCCTTCACCGAGATGAGCTGGCCAAGTCCATCGGAAAGCCAGCCGCAGCACCTCCCACTGCACCGATCAAATCCAGTGCAGCGCCAGCAGCAGCAGGTCCTGCCAAGACACTCATGAAGACGCTGGCCAAGCCCATTCCAGCGCCGTCCGTGACCCCGGCAGCGAAGCCTCCTGCCAGCGACGAAAAGACCCTGATTCTGTCTGCACCTGCGAAGGCTCCGATTCCTGCTGCGGCTCCGCTTCCCAAAGCAGCTCCGCTTCCTATTGCCGCTCCACTTCCCAACGTGCCGCAGGTTCAACCAGAGAAGTCCGTACCCAAAGCCGAGAGTCCGCGCAGTCAGCCAGAACGCAAGGCACTCGATCTTCGGAAGCCGAGTGTCCCCGTCCCACCAGCGCCGCCAGCCAAGCCTATACTGACTCCGGCACCGCCGCCGCCACCGTCGAACAAGCAGCTTCAGCAGCGCATTCGTGAGCTGATTCACCGCTTTGATGTCCCGGCGCTCCTCGATGCACTGCTGAGCATGGGATACGGCGAAGAACAGATCGAGTTCATGAGCAATCCGGTGCTGACACATCGCGGCTCTCTGCTGGAAGACATCGAGTTTTTGGACCATCCACCGCGTGTCCTCATCCTGGCCAACCTGGGACTGCTCAGCGGACAGGGACCGATTCCTTCGTACTTCTATCAGCTACTCTCCGAGCAGCGCGACGCGTCGATGACAGAGTTCCTGTGGTTCTTTGACAATGCCCTGCTGCGCCAGCGCTTCCAAGGTCTGTTTCCCGAGCGCGATCGGCAGGTGATGCCAGACTGGGGTGAGGTCAAGAGACTCCAGCTGGCACTGCTGCAGCTTGGCGCCCCTGTTGGCATGCACTGGCTGTTTCGCCAAGTGTATCCAGAGCTGCCAGTCTCTGTACGGCGGTCGATCCAGAAGCGCAGGGTCCGAACGGAAGGTGCGAAGCTCGGTGAGTCATCCCTGGGAAGCGGCTGTGCATTCGGAGGATTCACCCTGGTGCCGGTTGGTGGGATTGATGTTCGGCTGCTCTGTGAAGAGTGGGAAACGCCCGCCGGAAGACCCTGGGCTCACGTGGCAGAGCAGCGCTTGTCACGCCTCATCATGCCTGCGCTGGAGAGTACGGATCTGTTTCTGACCGTGACCCTGGTCTTCCTGGATCGTCAGTCGTACGCAAAGCTGGCCGCCCAGCACTTCTTGGGATACGAGCCGATCGCCGCCCCTCCCAGTGAAGATCAGCTGCCACCGGCCCAGCAGGTGATCCTGTTTCAAGGTGAGATTGGGACCAATCCCCGCTGACCGGAAACCCACTCCTTTCCCTTCCTTGCGCCTCATCTCTCCATTTGATCTCGATCCATGCAGCTGCGGCGGTTGCAGCAATTCCTGATTGCTCAAGGATAGATAGCGTAGTGTTCGACAGCGACGAAAAATCAAACCAACATTTTGCGCTCTGCTTTCGATTTCTTGCCAAATTCCTAAACAGAAACAGTGCTTCACAGAGAGCCATTGACGCTTCGGGCGAAAGCTGCCACTTACAAAGATACTGTGGTGGACGCGTCGCAGCGGCGCGTTGAAGTGAGCGATCGAGCGTGCAGTTTCATCTGTGACGCTGCAAGCACCGCGCGCTCGGAGTTTGCCATAAGGAGTTGTGCATCGTGGCGATTCAAGATGAGATTCCCAAGTCCCGGCTAACACTCACGTATCGGACGACGATCAATGGCGCGATGCAAGACATCTCGCTGCCGTTCCGAATCCTTGTCCTGGCCGACTTTTCAATGGGTACATCGACCGATCGCAAGCTCGATCTGGCCGATCGCAAGCTGCGTCCTTTGTCGGGTCGGAACCTCGATCCGCTCATGAAGGACATGAAGATGCGGCTGCGGACGACGGTGAAAAACTGCATCGATCCGGACAACGAAGAGTCGATCGACATCGATCTTCCGATCGACTCCATGAAGTCGTTCTCTCCAGATCAGATCGCGTACAACATCCCGAAAGTGCGGGCCCTCCTGATGCTGAAGCAGCTGCTGCTTGAGACGCAGGCCAGCATCGACAACCGCAAAGAGATGCGCAAGATCGTTCAGGATCTGTACAGCAAACCCGAAGTCATCCGCGAGCTGGCCACCAAGCTCGATGACTTTCAGGGCCTGCGACTTCCCGCCAAGGGAGCGACCAGCACTCAGGTCAGTGGGAACTAAGGGAGAAGAGCCATGGCCAACGAAAAGACCACCGCCGAAGAAATCGTGTCCCGCCTTCTCTCTAGCATGCGCATCGAGCATACCGAGAACACCCACACTGCACTCATCAAGCCGGGTCTGGAGCCCGCAAATGAACCAGAGAAGATCTCGGCTGAAGATCGCTTCCTCTCTGGACTGGCCGCGCTAGTGCTCAATGTCGACAGCAACAACGGACGGTTTGACAAGGGCAAGGTCCTCGAGACGGTCGCGATGATTGACAAGATCGTTCAGGACCAAGTGAACATCGTCCTGCACGATTCGACCTTTCAACAGTTTGAGAGTACCTGGCGCGGGCTCGAGGATCTGGCCAGCAACATCAACTTCAAAGCCGACATTGCGGTCGACGTTCTGGATGTCACCAAGGAAGAGCTGTTTGAGGACTTTGAGAACAACTCCAGTGACATCTTCGGCGCTGCTCTGTTCGACAAGGTGTACGTTGCAGAGTACGACCAGTACGGTGGTCGTCCGTTCGGAATGATTCTCGGCAACTACGAGTTCAAGCACACGCCGGGTGATCTGTTCTGGCTGCGCAGCATGGGCAAGGTTGCCAATGCCAGCCACTCGCCGTTCATCGCGGCTGCGCATCCCCAGTTCTTCGGTTGTCAGACTGCGGAAGAGGTCGAGTCGATCAAGAACATGGAAGGTCTGCTCAATCATCCCAAGTACGGAGCGTGGAACACCTTCCGGGACTCGGATGAGGCCTGCTACATCGGCCTGACCTTCCCACGCTTCATTCTGCGCAAGCCTTGGCATCCAGAAACCAATCCCGTTCCCAACATGAACTTTAAGGAGGAAGCCAACGGGGCCAGTGACAAGTATCTCTGGGGCAATGCGGCCTGGCTGTTCGCACGAAACTGCGCTCGCTCGTTCGCACAGAGTGGCTGGTGTCAGTACATCCGTGGCCCCAAGGGAGGCGGCATCATCACCGGTCTGCCCGTCGATACGTTCAACGTACGCGGACAGGAGGAGATGAAAGTCCCCGTAGAAATTACCATTCCGGACTATCGCGAGTTTGAATTTGCCAAGTGTGGCTTCGTGCCGCTCGTGTATCGCAAGTCAACTGCGGACGCGACCTTCTTTTCGGCTCAATCAGTCAAGCTCCCGCGCAAGCTCAAAGATCCCAAGGATGCTGAGAACGCGCAGCTTGTCTGCAACCTCTCCTATACCCTGTCTATCACCCGCATCGCCCACTACGTCAAGAGCATCATGCGTGACAACATCGGCAGCACAGCGGATGGTCCCTATATCCAGAAGTCTCTGAACGGCTGGATTAGCAACTATGTGACCACGGCTGTGAATCCTGATGACTTGACGCTGCGCGCGTTCCCCTTCAAGGCAGCAGAGGTCAAGGTCGAGTCCAAACCAGGTCAAATCGGCTGGTACAAGTGCGAGATCGCGGTGCTGCCACACCTCCAGTTTGAAGGTATGGACGTGGAGCTGCGCCTCGAGTCGCGGCTCGGCTAATTTTGCAAGATCGGACGGGAGTGAGAGCTCCCTCCGGTTGAGAAGTGGGAAAGCGATGAGACAAGCGCGGAGCGACGGAGAGAAAGCCGACGCGGACCGCCAGGGAGCATCTAAAAAATGGCCATAGAATTTGCCAAAGAATGTGACAAAGATCAGGGCTTTGACTTCAAGCAGGACGAGCACAAGACGTTCGGCTACATCAACACGCTGGTCATTGGTGATGTTGAGATTGCGCCGGACATCAAGGTCGTGGAAGCAACCGCGAGCAGCGGCATCAAGATCAAAGCGGGCGGAGCAGGCGGCGGCAGCGGCGATGACAAAGGCAGCACCGGCGTCTTCACCAAGCCAGTGGTCGCAGTCCTAAAGAGCGCTGCATGGAACACGCTGCCGACCGACACGATCAAGTTCGAGGGACTGATGTCTACCTCGAATATGCAGGTGATCTCGATGCTCACCATGCAGAGCCTTGCCAAGATCGTGATTCGATTCTCGTTTGTGATCTACGAGTATGATCCGGTGAAGCAGGTGTACTTCCCCTCATTCTGCTCGCGGGAAGGCTCGGTTCCGACCAACGCACCGCCGGCAGACTCAAAGGGACTGGACGGCTTTGGGACTGATCCCAATGCGAAGAACATCTACGGAATCCTTGGCAAGGATGGTCCCGATGGGGCGTTCCAGATCAAGGTTGATCCGAAGATCTCCGGTGACGCACCGCTGGGATTGAAGGTCCATGACTTCACGCTGCATGTGGCGCCACCGACGGCAAAGAACACGCAGCAGATCAAGATCCAGACCTCGGAAGGGAACAAGATCGTCAAGGGCTGGGGCCTGCCGCAAGGCTAACAACATAGGGAGCGGCCCTGCTGCTCCTGCCTTGTGCAGGAGGGCTCACACCTTAGGAAGGAGTGGGCCCTCCTGCCATTGCGACGCTACCGTCAAGCCGATGTACTAGCTCCGTTTGCAGTGCTGTAAGGACGGATGCTCTGGGAGGGGGGAGGATGGACAACCTGAAGCTAGCACGCATCAAGTGGTTTCTCGGACAGACACTCCTGCCCGAGCAGTTCGTCAGCCAAGAACAAGCCCTCACTGCTGAGGCCGACCTTCGCACTCGCCTCCACGGACTCCCAAGCTTTGGGATCGGTCCACTGAAGTGGAATGAGAAACTCCTGGAAGAGGGAGTGCTAGCAATCTCGGCTTTAACCGCTGTCATACCTACCGACGGAAACGGACAGCTCCTCATCGACATTCCTGGGAATGCGGTGGTGCAGCCTCTGTCTCTCAAAGCAAGCGGCGCGACGCGCGTCTCGGTATACCTACATATTCTGGAACAGACCACGGATGCCACGGGGGTTCGCATGTATGAAAGCGATCCCAAAGTGGTGCAGAGAGTCATGTTCCGTGCACTCCTGTCGATCGAAAAAGACATCGATCGATCCATTGCCATGATCAAGCTGGCCGAGCTGCAAAAGGAAGCGACCGGGGGCTGGTCCCTGTTGTCCGACTATCTGCCACCGCTGCTGCAGATCGGCGCGAGTCCATTTTTGCAAAAGGAACTGGCGCTGCTGCTGGAACGACTGGAGACGCTGGAGCCGCGTCTCATCGCGCAGCTGCAAGACACCTTCCTTCGTCCAGACCGACTGGCAGTGACCCGGCGAACGCTCGCCGAGCTGCAGGAAGCGCTGTCTCTGCTCGCGGATCTTCGGCACGGAGTACATCGTCACCCGTTCCATCTGTTTGATGCGCTGCGGCGCTTCTATCTGCTGCTCTGCTGCTATCACGAGGTGCTGCCAGAGCAGTCTGCGCAGCCCTACCTACACGACTCCTTGGCCCAGAGTCTGGGACAGCTGCTGTCACGGATCTCTCATCGCGCCCAGATGTTCAGTCTGCAGTCGAGTCATCTCAAGTTCGTGAAGATGAACGGACTGTTCCGGCTCAACGCCCTGCCGGAAGAGATGCGTACTGCCACCGAGGTCTATCTGCTCATCCAGCGGCCGAGCGTGCATGACCGCGTGAACATTGATGAGATCAAGCTGGCCTGTACTTCACGACTGGCGCTGGTGCATCGGCTGGTGCTCAAGGGAGTGCCTTTCCGGCTCCTGGAGCGGGTTCACTTTCAGCACTCCTTTGGTCCGGAGATGGACTTCTATCAGCTCACCTTGAACGAAGAGTGGCAGCATATCCTTCGCGAGGGAGCCGTCGCATTCTATCAGCCACCGTCGCTGGAAAAGGTCAACGCCTACCTCTTCTGGAGATAGTAGTACGTGGGCTTCTTCAACCGATTCCGCGAACTTCCGCTCGGCAACTCCGAGCTGGAAAGCGTGCAGGAGAACCTTCACTACCTGCTGAACGCCCGGGAAGGATACGGCTCTGTGATTCGTGACTATGGCATTGGGAACTATTACGCCCAACCAGATACGATCCATGCCGTGCGGGCGCTGCTTCGGGAAGTCCTAGACGATATCGCTCGCTACGAGCCCCGGCTCAAGGTGCTGTCGCTGGAAACGAAAGGTCGCGACAGCAACATGAAGCTGCACCTTGAATTGATTGGACTTATTGGTGGCGCACGTTACCTGTTTAAACTAAGCTTCGATCAGATATACAATCACTTTTCGGTAGATTCTGCGCATGACCTCAGAACTATGGAATGAGTTTTTGAATAAGTCGCCGACATTCAACGAGAAATTGGATGTCACCCTGGAACTTACCATTGATGGCAAGGTCATCAAGGTCTGGGGAGCCAATGTCAAAAACCTGGAACTTGAGCTACTTAGCCATGGCTTCAGTGGCTGCCTGGACTTCTGGGTCAACGACGACGTTGACATGGATGGCGACAGCGAAGATCTCCTCAAGGAGCCGTTTCTGACGAACAAGCTCGTCGAGGTGAAGCTAGAGATCTTCGTCCTTCGCCCCGACCGCAATGATGTCGAACGGGACCCCGATCCGCTGCGATTGCGCGGATTTGTGATTGAAAAGTATCTATACGAGCAAGCCAATCGTCGTGGCAACAAATCACCTATCGTAGCCAGGCGCTATGGCATCCGCTTTTGTGATGCCGCTCGATTTTATTGGGCACAGCACTTCCCATGTGAGCTGTACACCAAGAAGTCGATGAAGGATGTACTGGACGCCCACAAAGGCGAAAAGATTTCACTGATTTACAACAGCACTGTTCTATCTGCACAAAAACCGTTGATTTACATCGGACTGGAGCGTGATCGCGTAACCCCAGCCAGCTTCTACGATTTCTTTATTTGGTATATTGAAACCCACAATTTGGTGTTTCACTACGACTATACGGAAAACAAGTACACCATCGAGGACGCCAAGCCGGAGACGGGAGAGCCGGTGGTGATGGACTTTGAGGATGCGTTCCATTTCCTCCAGCGACTCCCAGATGTGCCACGCTGGAAGCCACGCATTCTGAACAGTTACACAGAGTCTCCTGCCACCCAACCGGTAAACAACGAGCTGGTCGCGGCCCCTCTGTCCCAGGACTTCCTGGTGCGGACTTCTCTGTCCGGACAGGTCGATGCCCGTGTCACCTTAGAGACGGCGCGCCTGCTGATGCCGAGTCCGGAAGTGCATCTGCTCTGTGACCGGTATCCCGCGCGAATGATCCTGCCTTGGGATCTGATTGACCTTACCAAAGACAAGCAGTGGGAGCTGGCTGCGATCGCGGTTCCTGCCGTTGCAATGAAAAAAAAGTGCCGCTGCTTTCGCGTCTACCTCATCGCGCGTGGACATGACCAGGGACAGGGACGCCGCGAGATTGGATCGCTAAGCGAGTTTGCGCTGCAGCTGCAGTTCGAGTTCGAGCCGATCGATGACAAGCTGGTGCGGCTGCCTCCGTTTGTGATTCCCACCTATCCCAGTGTGGTCGAAGGAAAGATCGTCAGTACCATCGGCGCCGACGATGAAGAGACGTACGACATCGAGACGGATGCCAACACCAACTTGGACTCCTACAAGGTCAAGGTACCGCTGTGGGCCGACCAGATTGTGCAGGCTCCGTTTGAGCCGCTGCGGATGAGTGGTCACTTCTACTTCCCGGCCTATAAAAACGAGCGCGTGCTGCTGGCGCTCGATCTGTATACGGCGCGGATTGTCGGATTCCTAGACTGGCGCGTGGAAGGAAGGCTGCCGAAGGAAGGGCAAGGGAATCATCTGCTCACTGGCAAAAAACCACTCTCTTCGACCTCGATCAGTCACGTCTACGTCGACGAGAAGCCAGTATTTACGATCATTCGCAAACACGAAAAGGATCACCAGACGATTCAGGCCAAGGAGGGATACCTCCTCATCGAAGTGAAAGAGGAGAAGTAGTCCCATGGGCACGCTGGTTTGTCGGATCGAACTAGACAAGATGACCGGTGCCAAGGTCACGATCGAGAATGCCGATGGCAAGATTACCCAGACCATTCACATGGATGGGACCAAGATCACGACCAAGGTCCAGGGCGAAAAAGACACCAGCACGATCGAACAGATCGCAGACACGATCACGGTCACGGTCAAAAACTTCAACGTCCACGCGGAGAAAGTGACGATCAAGTCGAGCAAGCAGTCGGTGTGGGAGAGCGGGGACACTCTCGACGTGAAGAGCGCAAAAGCGATGACCATCAAGAGCGATGCCACGCAAGCTCTGGAAGCGACCCAGGACGCTTCCTACAAGGGCATGAACATCGCCATCAAAGCGCAGACTGATCTCAAAGGAGACGCAATCAACATCACGCTCAAAGGAACTGCTGCGCTGAAAGCAGAAGCACCGCAGCTGGCCCTGAAGGGGTCCGCGTCCGCAAAACTTCAGGGAGCCATGATCGAGGTGAAGGCCGATGCAATGCTGACTGCAGAGTCATCGGGAATGACTACGCTCAAGGGGTCTTTGACCAGTGTGGAAGGTTCGCTCGTTAAGCTTGGGTAGGGGGCTTGGATGGGGCGCGACATCTTAGAAAAGCACTTGGTTGCTGAGCTCAAGACGCTGGAGGACTTTCGGCAGCGCCATGGGCAGCGCCATCCGCAAGGAAGGGTCGAGCGCGAAGATCCCGATGTCCGTCGCCTGATCGAAGCACTGGGCTTCTTCTCTGTCCGCACCCGACTGGCGACGATGCGCAACCTGCAAGCGACGTGGCGGCGGCTGTTCGGAAACTACTTTGGCTATCTGCTCGATCCTCTTCCTTGTCGTCTGCTCGTACAGGCCCAAGTGACTCCACGCATGGTGGAAACGACGATCTTGGATGCGGGCACCGAGCTGCGGGTCGCCACGCAGAGCGGACAGATTGGTCACTTTCGGACCACCAGTGAGCTGCGGATTGTTCCCGTCACCATGGAGTCTCTGCAGCTGGTGCCGATTCGCGGTGGAACCCGGCTGGTGCTCAACCTCCGCTCGCGCTTTCCCCGTACCGATGCCGTAGGAATGATGCGCCTGCTGATTCAGTACATCGATAGCTACGAAGCAGCCTTGCGCATCCACTATCAACTGCGAGCTCACACGCGCAGAGCCTTTGCAGTGTACGAAGATGTGGTCACCGACTCCAGCGACGGTCCGGACTGCCAGCTTAGCTTCGGCTCGGTGTTTCCAGAGCCACGTCAACCGGACACGCGGAATCCGCTGCTCAAAGTCCGATCGATGTTTCACTTTCCGGAAGAGGAGCTGTTTGTAAACCTCGACGTACCACGCAGCCGCAAGCCGTGGAGTCGAGTTGCACTCTGTCTGGATCTGGATGATGACTGGCCACGTGATCCGCAGCCTACCGCCGACATGTTCCAGCTGTTTGCGGTGCCCGCAGAGAATCTCCGCAAAGAGAGCAGTGAGCCGATCTTCTGCGACGGGACTCAAGAGGCGTACGCGATTCGCCATCACAATCCCTCTGCCGGATTTTCCCTACAGTCTGCATTGGGAGTGTATCGAATTGATCCCGAAGGACTGACTCCGCTGGAGCCGGGAATCCTGCACAGCAGCGACTCAGCGCTCTCCTATGAAGTGGAGGAGAGAGTCGATGATCTGCACAACGGACTGTTCTTGATTGTACGAATGCCTGAAGCCCTCCTGAAGCCCGTGAAGCTGGTTCTGGAGGGACTGTGGCATCAGCCAGGATTCGCTCGTGAAGCGGTAGGAAAGCTGCGCATCACGCTTCCCAATCGCAGCCAAGATGGCTTTCAGTTTCAGCCTATCTCCGACGTTAGAGCCCATGCCGCAAGTGCTCTGGGTCAGGACTCGATGGCGCTGCTGCGTCTGCTGGCCATGCGCATGAAGTCTGTGCTCAATGCGCGTGAGCTGGGGCAGCTGCTGGCCGTGCTAGGAACCCTAAGTGACTCGCCATTTCGCGATATGGCCGCGCGAATCAAAGGTCTGTCGGTCGAGCTGGCACCGGACAGCGCGCTGCGTGGATCGGGACTCCGCCACGTATATCGGCTGACGTTTGATCGTTTTGATCCCGATGAAGAGTCGCTGGTCTGGACATTTTTGCAGCAGATCACCGCTCTGCTTGATGCTTGGAATTCCGATGCCACCGTCGAACTTCAGGTTGATGCAGGAGGCTGTAAGTTCAAGCTGCCGCATCATCCAGGAGGAGTGGTCCAATGATGACTGTCGAGCTGTGGAACGTCATCGTTTCCGCCGGAACAGAGGTCCGGAGACTGCTCGATCGTGCCCTGCCCCAGACCTACGTGGCGGCGACTTCGCA
Source organism: Myxococcales bacterium (assembly GCA_016794465.1). Classification (GTDB taxonomy): domain Bacteria; phylum Myxococcota_A; class Polyangia; order Palsa-1104; family JAEUJZ01; genus JAEUKA01. The sequence goes on from JAEUKA010000040.1 coordinate 27,156, forward strand.
GGAAGCAACGATGATGCTCAATGCAGGAACCGATGTGATCGGAATCCTGCGGACAGAGCTGCGGCGCTATCTGGACGATCTCAAGAATACCTTCCAGCGCATCCTTCCCGAGAAGGAAGCCGGCATGGTGCTCTATCCACTGGTGCTGCACTTTGATGAAATGGTGACACGTCGACTGTCCACCGCCGAACAGACTCAGTGGCCGCTGCTGCAAAAAGAGCTGTTCGATATGAATGATGGTGGTGATGTGTTCTTCGAGTTTGTAGAGGAACGGCTCAAGAAAGCGTCCAGTCCACCGCTGGTCTTCACCGTGCTCTACTACTGTCTCAGCGACGGCTTCATCGGCAAGTTTGGACAGGACCCGGCCAAAGCAGCAGCCTTTAAGAAGCGCCTTGCTGAGCGCATTCCGCTGCCGGAAATGCCAGGCAAACAGAAGCGCAAGCGGCGCAGAGGTGATGACGAAGATCTCGTTCCACTGCCAAACAAAGTCATGCACCCGGCGATCTATTACGTGGCGACCCTGGGTGTTCTGGTGCTTCTGTTTTGGCTGATTGTTTCGATGACCAATCTCTAGCACTGGGGGCACCGGAATGTTTGAGCTAGACGATGGCCTAGAAGAACTTCAAGAAGCCGCAGGCGAGTTTGTCGAGGAGGAATCCGAGGACGCAGCCGGAGAGGCGTTTGACGAGTTCGACTCTGAAAACCTGCTCGCCCACTGGAACAGCAAGGAACAAGGCGAGTCCCTGGAGCTGGTAGGAATCGCTCCCCCAGCGCCGGCAAAGCCGGTTCTCGCGGGACCATCGATCAAGGTCATCCTGACCCAGCTACAGAGTCAGGTGCGCAGTCTGTTTGGCGAAAAGGCAGAGCTCCTAGAAGTTCCGATGGAGGAAGTACGCTCGACGCTGCGGCAGCTGTTCCCACCGCCCTCGCGACCGCGTCTTAGCGAAGATGATCACAACGCACTGCAAAAGAAGCTGCATCAGACACTGAACCGGGTCGAGGACATCATGGACTCCCTGGTGATAGCTACGCAGGCAGGAGCTTAACGAGTGGCAGGACTTGTAGTCGTTACGGAAAGGACCGATGTCCTCGGCATGTTGCGGATGCGACTTGCTGATGCTGCGCCATCCATTCTGGACTACAGCTTTTTGCGTCTTCCGTCCTGGGTTTTCTGGGGACTGGGAATCCTCGGCAGTCTGTCGGTCATCACGATCATCACCGTGCTGGTCATGCAGTACCGGCGACGGCAGTCCGAGCAAGCAAACCGAGCTCGCGACAACAAGGACGCGATCGCTCCCAACGCGCTGCGTGACATCTGGGACCGCTTCCTATCCGAGCTTCCTCGCAGTGCGCGCGCGGCGATTCCCAACTATCCGTCGTTCTTGGTCATGGGCCCGGCCAGCTCAGGCAAGAGTCATCTGCTGCGGGCGCGCATTGACTGGCAGGAACAGACCGGCCAGCTCGTTCCCAGCTACACCGCCGACCCGATGCTGCAGATCTATATCGGGAGTCGTGCGCTCGCCATTGAGCTGTCCGCACCGCTGCTGATGTCCAATCAGGACGCCACCCGTACTGCGGTAACCAAGCTCTATTCGGCTGCGTTCGGTCATCGCAATCCGACGGTGATATTTGTCGTCAACATTGGCGCCCTGATGCGCACTGATCCGGACACACTGGCCCATCAGGGACAGAGCATCCGCGCCAAGCTCAACCTCCTGTCCAAAGCGCTGCGGGCTCCGATTGAGACTCGACTGGTGCTGACCAACATGGAGCAGCTCGACGGGTACACCGCGTTTGCGAAGTACCTGAATCACGAAAAGATTCCCTTCGAGCTACCGCTGCATCTGGTGTCTCATCGCGAAGGTGGACTCCGCGAGCTGCTGAAGTCGTACGAGCAGTACCTTCCGCATGCGCTCATCAACGTCAACGCGGATCAGTTTCGCGGCATCATCAACTTCCTACACAACGCGCCCCGGACTCTGCAGCTGCTCGAGCCGCTGCTACAGCCCCTGCTGCAAGCCAATGCGGCCTATCACACTCCACACCTTGAGCGACTCTATTTCCACGCGGGTGGCAAGGATGAGCAGCTTGGGAATCCGTTCCATCTGACCCGCCGTTCCGAAGCTGGACGCGGTCCGCGACCGATCATCTCTTTGGCCTGGTGGCGTGGACGGACTCACCTGGCGGTCTGTGCCGCTGTGACCGCTACCGCGTTTCTCATCCTGCTGTCTTTGGTCATCCGCCATGGCCGCAAGGTTCACAAATCGGAAGACGCAGCGGAGGCATTTGAGCAGGCAGTAGAGCGGGCCCGCAACTCCCTCAATCCATCCACAGAGTCGGCGGCAGTGCGCGCATCGGAGCAGGCCTCCAGTCAGCTGATTGGCTCTCTTGCCGCCTCGGATGAAAAGTGGGCGCTGTACCGAATGCTCTATCAGGACAACAAGGAAGAGACTCGGGCCGCGCACATAGAAACGATTCGCAAAGGCTATCTGCTGCCTCTGCTAGAAAAGGCGGCCAAGCTGCATCAGCGCGACAAGCTGATCTACACGCTGGCGGTTCTGTATGCCACCAAGGAGAACTCCTTAGGCGGTCTGGTTTCCACCCAACCAGGAGAGTTTGCGTCGACGATCGGTGTCCCAGATAGTGTCATCCGCGACTACCTGGCTTTTAGCGAAGAGCCGTGGCAAGGGAGTCCGACTGTGCTCAGTACGGTGCGTTCAGGAATCCGCCGCGAGCGCAATGATCTGGTCACAGAGATCAGTCTGTGGGCCCGCTACTTTGATGCCCTGGAGAGAGTATTTCCACTACAGAAGATCGCTGCCGATGATCTCAAGCTGCTGCGAGAAGGTGCAGCGCCGCTGCTGGTTACCATCGATGCAGTACACAGCGGACTGGCCCTGTCACGAGTGTTTCGGATGCTCTCGGAAGAGGCCCCGCTTGGGGATCTCGTCAAGCAGCTGTCCATTGAAGATCCGACGCTGGCGCCACCCCCTTGGCTGCGTGATCAGGCCGTCCCAATGCGGGCCATCTTGAAGCTTGTACATGACACCACAGCGGATCAAGTGCGCAGCGGCAAGCTGAATCTATATCAAGTCCTACAGCTGCTAACAGATGTGCATTCTCGACGAGACAGTGTGCAGGAAAACTACTCCTTTGAGCTGCAAGGACACACCTATCAGTTCAACTCCCGCGAGTTTTTGAACCTGCTCATGCGGAGCCGCAATCAGCTGGTCGTCAACTCTCTGTTCGAGCGCAAGCCGAGCCAACCAAGGCGCTCTTCCGAGCTCTCGGAGCTAGAGCGGATGTCACGGCGAATGGTCAAAAAGTGCCTCAAGAAGTGCGGTCGGATGTGTGATGCCGACTGCACGATTCCAGAGATGAAGCGCTACTCTGAGCTGCTCCGCAAGCAGCAGCAGGGCGATGCCTCAAGTGGTGAAAAAGACAGCGACAAGGGAACTGAACGGAGCAGCGACAGTGATGACAAAGGACAGAAGCAGAGCCGTCATTTTCGCGACAGTCGCCGCCAGCCACGAGCTGTCCTTTCGCCTCGTCTCGCGTCGCTGATGGGAGAAAAGGGTACTCTGTCTGCGGCGTTTGCGGGCTCCTACAACAAGGCCAGCTTTGATCGCGACATCCGTCCCGTGCTACTCAAGCTAGACAAGGCCCTCGAAGCGACGCCCGAGCTGACCCAAGAGGAACGCGAGCTGCTGGTTCGCTACGTCACCAGTGAGGCCAAGAGCTACGCGCGCCGCTACTGTGATGCGCTGCTCGCTCAGCACAGGAGCTACGTGTTTCCCGGAGGAGGAGTCAGCTCTACTCATGCAGAGCTGGTCGCAGCGGTACTCCCCGGCGGCTCCCTGACCAATCATCTAAAGACGGTGGCAGACAACACCCAGCTGGGAGATCTGAGCTCTACCTATCTTCGGCCAATGGGAGAGTGCATGGCGCTGTTTCAGCCGCTGGCCCGTCTGATGACGCCCGGAAAAGACGGTGCCTATCCAGGTCTAAAGCCGTATGCAGACATCTTGGGAGGAATCGTCAAAGAGCTTGATTCCGGCAAGCCAGCGGTGACTCCTGAGGATGGCAAGACCCTTGGATTAAACGACATTCTGTCGCCGCTGGGAAGGATCGCGCTGCAGTCTCTGCAAGAGAGTCCCAGTGCTCCAGACAAGCAGGTTCAACAGTTTCTAGATGCCGCTGGTCTGGCAGGTCCACTCTCGGCACCGTTTGTCTCTCCCGTACACCGCGTGGTTCGCTTGGGACAGTCGGAGATCGAACATACCTTGGCGGAGTACTGGCAGAGTGGACTGCGTCCCCAGGTCGAGCCCATCCTGGACAAGTTTCCGTTTCAACGGAGTGCCGAAAACACTGTCGATCCGCATGAACTGGATCAGCTAAAGCCTGGAGATGGACCCTTTTGGCAAGCCTTTCGGACCAAGTACGGACCTGTCTGTTTGGAGCGAGGTGGCGACTTTGTTCCCCGGCGATTTCCGACGGGAGCAATCAGTCTACCGAGTGGAATGCTGGCGCTCGTCAATCAGCTAGGGAAGGTGTCGCGGACTCTGTTTGGAAAAGACGGCTCCCGCGTTCCGCTTGATCTGCGTGTGCGGGCTCTGCCCCTCAATGCCACCGATGGAGAGGTTCCCGGAACGCTCTCCTTCTTGGCAGCCGGCAAGTCGGTGGTCTATGGCGTAAACTCCGCACCGACGCCACGACCGCTGCAAGTCAGCTGGTGGCAGCCCGATCCGGCCTCAGTAGGACTGGAATACAGCACCGCTGAAGCGGGTCGCAAGCAGACGCAGTCGCTAGAGATTGGGGAAGTATCCTGGGGGTTCTTTCGGCTCCTTTCGCGCGGACAGACCAGTGAGCCACGGCTGATCACTTGGACCCTTCCTGGCGACGGTGGCCGCTCTCCCCGATCAATCAAGTTCGAGTTCGTCGAAGATCCATGGGCACTGCTCAAAGTACGGCGGTAAGGAATCACATGAGCCGCGCATCACTGCTGATGATTGGGGTTGGACTGCTGCTACTCGGGAGTCTGGCTGGCTGTCTGCCAGGGTATCTGCGCATGGACATCTCCGCCCCGCAAGGACTCAACGGCAGCACGCCGATGCACTTTCTGGTCCGTGAAGTCGATGCTCAGCAGTACCGCACTGAGTCGTATGACTCCGTGTCGATGCTTGCCGTTCACCGCAATGACAGCGTGCTACGCAGCAAGGTTCTGTATGCCAAAAACAAGTCCATCTCCGAGCGGCTCTGGCTCAAGGTCAGCGGCAAAAAGGCGGTCGCCGTGTACTTCCTTTTTACGCAGCCCCAAGGCCCCTGGAAGATGCTCTTTGAGCTTCCGCTTCCTTACAGCACGAGCGTCCAGCTGGACCCTCACAGCATCAAACCGAGAGGTCAAGGCGACCTCACCACGTCGGAAACCCTAGGCGGTCTATGATCATGAGTGAACAACCACAGCCCCCAGAAGCAGCCCCCCCTTCCAAGTCTTCACCGCCGATAGAAGAAGAGGCAGAGTCACGCACCAGCGGGAGGCTACCGCCAGCCAATCGATCGTTTTTTGTCTATGTGGAAGCCGCGCTGGAGTGGCTCATTTTTTGGAGCCGCTGGATTCAGGCGCCGCTGTACCTGGGACTGATTCTGGGCTCGGTACTGTACACCTACAAGTTCCTGGTCGACCTTGTGCATCTCTGGAGAGAGGTCAATCACATGACCGAAGAGATGGTCATGTTGGGAGTCCTAAACTTGGTCGATATCACCATGGTCGCGAACCTAATTACCATGGTGGTGATCGGTGGTTACGCCAGCTTCGTCAGCCGACTCCCCGTCGAGAAGCATGAAGATCGCCCGGACTGGCTCCAGAAGGTCGATGCCGGTACGCTCAAGATCAAGCTGGTCGGTTCGCTGATCGGAATCTCCGGTATTCACCTCCTCAAGTCGTTTATCAATGTCGATCATCGGCCTCACGATCAGATCATGTGGCAGATCCTGATCCACTGTACGTTCCTGATTTCCGCGCTGCTGTTGGCGGTCACCGAGCGGATCATTCACCCACCGCACCGGAACCACTAAGGAGTCACCATGGGAGTTCAGTGTTGTATGGGCGCTTCGATGATGTGTAGCTTTGGGGCAGCTCCGTCAACGCTGGTGGTGCTGCCGACCAACAAGGTGCTGGCGACCACGCCGGCTGCCAACATCATGGACAACAAGCCGATTGTGAACATTCCCCCCTTTGGGGTGTGTATGTCCATGGCCAATCCAACGGTGGCGGCAGCGACGGCAGCAGCACTTGGAGTCCTGACACCAATGCCGTGCGTTCCAGTCACCACGGCCCCTTGGATCGTCGGCTCACCGACCATCCTGATCGGCAATATGCCCACGCTCGACAACAACTCCAAGCTGATGTGTAACTGGGGCGGAGTGATTCAGTTTGTCGCGCCGGGTCAGTTCAAGGTCATGACCAAGTAATAAGAGTCATATCATCTACTTCTTATTGAGCACGAACACGGTCTGGGTACAGTCTGTGGGACATTGCAGCTGAGTCGCTCCACTGGTTGGCTTGCACACTGCTTCCGGACTGCCTACACCCTCTTTGCACGACACCAGATGAAGGGTTTCTCGGCCTAGTTTTTCGTCGAGAACTACGGCTCCGGGCAGCTGCTGTCCCTTGCCAGCTTCACGCAGCCCGGACTCACCTTCGGTTTGTGGCCAGGCTACGTAAAGCGCCCCCGATGACTCTACTCCCAGCACCCTGATGACTCCTCGCTGTGCCAGATCCACCACAAAGCGCAGATGATCGCCGGGCCGAAAGGAGTCTCCGCTCAGGGCTTCCTGGGCACCATCCCCCACTTGCCGGAAGACATGCAGCGCCAGGCCGCCCTTTTCGCGCGTGGTCAGAATCTCAGGCACCTGTGTATCCGGATTTCGTCCCCACAGTGCAAAGACCGCCACCGCTGCCACCGCCGTCGCTGGAGTCAAGATCGCCAGCAGTCTTCCCAAAGAGAATCGCCGCGCTTTCGCTTCCGCCTCTTGTCCCAAGCGCCGATGAATTCCCGCCAGCAGTGGTCGCGCATCCAGGTCAGGAAAGGCTGTAAAGCCTGCTTGTCGCTGTGTCAAGCGCTGTGGACAGAGCGCACACCCAGCAACATGGGCCTCGATCTCTTGTGCCGAGCGAGTGGAAAGCTCTCCCGCATGAAGCCGATCGAGCATCAAGTCCGACGGACAGCCGGTGCTACCTTCCCTCAAGCTCTCAAGCTGCTGCGACTGCATAGAACCCTCTCCGCGTTGCTGCTTCTCTTCGTACTGCACTAGACCCCTGATGCTTCGATCTCAGGCAAATTTTTGTGCTCATGGCTTCGTCTCCTCCCGGCCCGTCTTCGCTGGCCCGCTCGGTGGCGGAGGAGCCGACAGAGCCTGACTTTTCTTTTGCGCCCAAGCCAAGAATCGCTCGATGAGATTCCCGACGGTGCGCTTGCTCACCCCCAGCACCGCAGCTGCTTCCTCGTGACTCATTCCATCCAGGTAGACATACACCGCTGCATGGGCCTGTTTCTCATCTGCTTCCACCAGCAGACGGCGCAAGAGCACCAGATCTCCCACAGAGACGCTCGACTTGTGGTCGTCCTCTTGCATGTTTTGCTCGAACAGCTGCCGCCTCCTGCCGCGATCGCGAAGCTGATTCAAGCAGTAGTTGGTGGTGATCTGATACAGCCAGGTCGACATGCTGCTGCGGCCATCAAACTGCGAGCTGCTCCGCATCACCCGAACAAAGACCTCTTGGGTCGCTTCCTCCGCGTCCTCGCGACGACCGAGCAGCCGCAGTGCCCGACGGTACACCATCGGACCATGAAGCCGAAACAGCGCCCCTACATCCATTGCAGAACTATCCGACACAGCAGGGTTGAGAGTCTCTCCCTCCGCAAAGCGGTGTCAAGTCGAAGCCTTCGCCAACGGCGTAGTATCTCCGCTACGATCGCAGCCATGTTCGGCTTATCCAGTGACGGCGACGGAACCAAGTGGACTGTATGGAACTGGCTGCTGTTGGGGGTCGCTCTGCTTACCAGCGCAGGGTGTAGCCCCAGCTCTTCCGAAAGGCCGATGTGCTACCAGAGTCTGGTGACAGAGTCCGCTTTGTCCGCAGGATCAGGAGTGTGGCAGACCATCGCAGAGCCTCTCCTTGATGCCGAAGGAGTCAGTGAAGAGGTTCAGCTTTCTACCGGAAGTAGTGATTCCGTGGTGCTGCGTGTCTCTGCTCCGCAGGATGCCAAGGCCTGTGTCCAGCTGCACAGTGTCAGCGACGAAAACGGAGTCGCTTGGGTGACACCTCCGACTCTGATTGCGGACTACGGAAGCTACTGCCAGAGCTGTCCGCAGCGCGTCTCGGTCGGAGTGGGAGGCGGCGTCTACGTACTCCCTTCGATCGATCCTGCACCAACAGTCACTGGTACCATGAGAGTACGCGCTGCACTGCGTGACTGCGCAACGTTCCTTCCCTACCGAAGTGCCGCAGGTCGTCCGGATCGCCTGCGCATCGAGCAGCTCGTACCACCAGCAGTCAACCGGACCTCGCGGGGTGAGATCTGGATCGAGTTTGTGATTCTGCCGGGCTCCTTTCTATCTGGAGACGAGTCGGCTTTTCCGACGCCCCTGCGCGAGGCGGTGGATCAAATCAACACCATCCTTTCTCCGGGCTCCCTTGCCATGACACCGCTGCGGATTCGCCGCACTGCGTCCGCCGATCCGCTAGAGCTAAAGTCGGGGGATCTGTCTGCCATTGCCAGCTTGGTCGATTCCCTCAAGTCCTGTCAGCACAATGGAGAGCGTCCGCGATCACAGGTACTTCCCATCGTCCTCGCCGGTTGTATTCGCAATCAGTCCCAGAGCCTGATGATCACCAGCGAACCGGAGGGCTACGTGGCGCACATTCCCGATGGAGTGATCACCGAACAGGGACCGTACGGAGTCTATCTGAGCGGACGTACCTGCCGAGAGAACAGCACTCCTTTTGTCCTGACCAGCGGTGAGCTTGCCAAGCGAATCGCACACGAGCTAGGTCACGCCCTTGGCCTGTATCACACGGTGGAATCCGACGGCACCACGGATCAGCTGGCCGATACCTCTTCCGACAACCTGATGAACTTTCGACCATCGGTGGTGGCGGGCCTGGGAAGCGGCTTTACCACCAACCAGCTGGCGGTGATGCGCCGCCATCCGCTGATTCGCTGGCAGTAGCTAGGAATTCCTGCGCGACTCGTCGGTGATGCGCTTGCGGATTGCGTCGAGCGGGAAGTGCTTGCCGGTACATTCCTTGGGACCTTGCCCCATTGCTGCACGCGCTTCATCGTGACTGAGTAGCTTCACGGCGGGCACCTTCCCTTTGAGCTGATGCAGCAGCGCGACACAGACTGCGACTCCGGAATCGAGCTGCTCTTCCGTCGGTGGTTCAAAGCGAAAGTCACCAATGAAGGCGACTCCGTAGCCACTCTGGTTAAAGCCCCGCGCATGCGCACCCGCTGCATCCAGGCGCAGCATCTGGTGAATCGATCCATCCGGCTCAATCAGGAACGTGTACGGAACAAAGGCCTTTGCGGCTTGCTCGGGAGGGACTCCCTCACGCGTCCATTTTCCGATGGTAGGACGCTTGTCATCATAGGTTCCGTCGAGAGTCACGGTGGCGACTCCTTCCGGATTGTTGGTGAAAAAATCAATGACTCCTTCGACACTGCGACCTTCGCCACCGGGCAAGATGCCGCCGGGAAGCTTGGCCAGTTCCTCTTCTGGAGGAACACGCTCGGGCTCACCGATGCGATGAAACACCAGCGCTTTGCAGACTCCGTCATGGGCACTACGCCGCTTGGCGCCAGCAGAGTGCTCTGTCCGATCCGAAAAGGAACCACAAGGCAGCCCCTGCGCGAGTGACAAATCGAGAACCGGCTTCATGAAACAATGATATCGCAGCGTCAGGAAAAGGGGGCAGCCAAGATCCGCTGCCGATAGTCGCGCGGAGTCTCTCCAACAAATGCCCGGAAGGCGTGGCTAAAGGAGCTCGGTGTCTCAAAGCCAACCTCCAGTGCAACCGTGGTGATCGCCGCGCTCGGATCGGCCAGTCGCTCAAGCGCAGCCAGCATCCGCACCGCATGCAGATAGGCGTGTGGCGTCATCCCCAGCTCACTCTGAAATCGCCGCCGCAGCGTTCGCTCCGACAGAGCCGCCGCCTTGGCGATGTCCCCGATGCCGATCGGCGAAGCCAGTCGAGTGCGTACCAGGCGCGTCGCCCGCAGCAGCTCGTCCGACTGCGGCTGCGGCAAACGGAACGGCAGCGGATCGTTCTCGCTCCACTCCAGCGCCAGCCGACCGAGCGTCACAAAATAGGACTGCAAAAGCGGATCGTGCGGACTGCTCCGGTGGTCCCACCGCATCGCGTAGAGCAGCAGCTCTTTGGCCAGTGCGCAGACGGTAAATACGCGACAGTCCCATGGCGGCGGCGCCAGCCACACTGGATCAAGATAGACGGTGCGCAGCCCAACACTGCGCTCACACCGGACGCGATGCGGAGTCCCAGCGGTCAGAAAAGCGGCCCGGTGCGATGGCAGCACCCAGCTAGCTGCGGCGACCTCCAGATGGAGCAGGCCGTGAATCGCATACAGAATTTGGTGGCGCGTATGCTGATGCCAGTTCGTCTGCAGCGGCGGCAGCTCATCGGAGAGTCCGAATCCCAACGCCGGCGCCGCATCCACATCAATGCTCGACACGTCCGCAGGATACGCCGCCCAGGAGTCGCCGCCCAGGCCGTCATTTTGCCCTTTGCTGACCGCCGCGATTCGTTATCGTAGCTTCCCAATCCCTTAGGAGGTGCGTATGTCGCTTTTTTCGCAGGCACGACTTCGGCTTGCCTCTGTATTCCTCGTCGCCAGCGTAGCGAGCCTTGGCTCAATCGGCTGCGGCGACTACAGCATCTACAACAAACCCATCAACGACCCGTGGGACCCCGGACCGCGCAAAGAGGGCTCTGGCTACTACGGCTCAGGCTCGGGAATGCCACCGATGCCGCCGATGTGTGAGGTCAGCGAGCGCCGCTGCGACTTCGAGTTCGTCTACAAAGGCATGGGCGGAACCGGCACCACCGGCAACGAAAAGTCCGTCGAGCTGCGCGGCGACTACAAAGTAGGCGGCTGGATGACCGGCGACGCGATGGCCTTCGACGGCAAGGTCTGGCGCGTCAAAGCCTCGGTGCCGTGGGTGACCAAGTTCCTTTACAAGTTCCGCATCGTCGACTCGACCGGCAAAGAAACCTGGATCGCCGACCCCGAAAACAACAACAAAGAGTCCGACGGCCTCGGCGGCTTCAACTCGGTGGGCAGTGGTGTGACATGTGGGACGTACACCTGCGAAAAGCCGGCGCCAACCTGCTCGGCCACTGCCGGCAGCTTCGACTGGCGCGACGCGGTGATGTACTTTGTCTTCGTTGACCGCTTCTTCGACGGCAACCCCGCCAACAACATCCCGTACACCGGAGCTGGCGTCGATCCCTCTGCAAATTGGCGAGGCGGCGACTGGGCCGGTCTTTTGCAAAAGCTCAAGGACGGCTACTTCGAGTCTCTCGGCGTCAACGCGCTGTGGCTGACCGTGCCGATGGACAACACCGACGGAATCGGCATCGGCGACGACGGTCGCAACTACACCGGCTACCACGGCTACTGGCCCCGCGATCTGTCGAAGCCCGAGCGACGCTTCGGCACCGAGTCCGAGCTCAAAGCCGTCATCGCCGAGGCCCACAAGCGCGGCATCAAGATCCTCGTCGACTACGCCATGAACCATGTCCACAAGGACGCCCCCGTCTACACCATGAACAAGAGCTGGTTCAACCCGCTCGACCTCGGCGGTGGGCGACAGTGCATCTGCGGCTCGTCCGACTGTCCGTGGGAAGGCGGCAAAGCGACGGCGTGCTGGTTCCGCGACTACCTGCCCGACTTCGACTTCAACAACAGCGCGGCGCGCAACTTCTCCGTCGAGAACGCCGTGTGGTGGATGAAAAACTACGACCTTGACGGCTTCCGACTCGACGCCGTCAAGCACATCGAGCAGGTGTGGCTGACCGACCTCCGCGACCGCATCACCAAAGAGGTCGAGCTGGTCGGCAAGCAGCACATCTACCTCGTCGGCGAGACGTACACCGGCAACCGCGACCTCATCAAAGCGTTCATCGATCCGTGCAAAAAGCTCGACGGCCAGTTCGACTTTCCGCTCCGCGCCGAGCTGGGGAGCAAGGTGCTCCTCCGTCAGGGCCGGATGCAGGACCTCGTAAGCTTTATGGACTCGAACGTCAGCTTCTATGGCACCGGGCTCAACTCGACATTTATCGGCAACCACGACGTGCCACGCTCGATTCACCTGGCTCAGAACACGCCGCTGTGGAACGACATCTGGGCCGGTGGAAAAGACAAAAACTTCGACCCCAATCGCCCCGGCACCGTTAGTGAAACCGAAGCCTACGAGCGACTTGGCCTCTCGGTGGCCATCATTATGACCAATCGCGGCGTGCCGCTCATTTACTACGGCGACGAGATTGGCCTGGCCGGCGCCGGTGACCCCGACAACCGCCGCATGATGGACTGGAACAGCGGCGGCTACAACGGCGGACAGAAGTGGCTGCTCGACCGCACGAAGAAGCTCGGCGCGATCCGCAAGGCCCACAGCAGCCTCCGACGCGGCACCCGTACCACCCTGTCGCAGTCCGACGACACCTGGGCCTACAGCATGGTGGATGGTAGCGACACCGTCTACGTTGCAGTCAATCGCGCCGACTCGGCCAAGACCGTCTCCGGACTGCCAGCAATGGCCATGACGGATCAGGTCAGCGGCGGCTCCGTCAGTGGCCCAACCATAAACGTCCCAGCGCGCGGCTTTGTCATCCTCGCCAAGTAGCCCACCAGCCCGACAAATGGCCCCACTCGGCGGGCGGGTCGCGATATAACCGAAGCTACGATGTCTGCGGCTCCCGCTTCCCATTCCCTCAAAAAGCATCCCCTGGCCAGCCCGTTTCGTCGGGCCAAGATCGTCTGCACCATCGGCCCCGCCAGTCGGACCGCAGAGGTGATTGGCCATCTTATCGACGAAGGCATGAACGTCGCACGACTCAACTTTTCCCATGGCAGCGTCGAGGATCATCGTCATACCGTCGATGCCGTTCGCTCCGAGGCGGCGCGGCGCGGTCGAGCCGTGGCCATCTTGCAAGACCTCCAAGGTCCGAAGATCCGCGTCGGCAAGATCAAGCCGGGCACAGTCCTCGAGGCCGGCACCGAGTTCATCCTCACCACCGAGGAAATCCTCGGCGATGCCAGCCGCGCCAGTGTCACCTACGAGGGTCTGCCGCGCGACGCTCGTCCCGGAAATGTGCTGCTTCTCGATGATGGCCTGCTGCAAGTAGAGGTCTTGTCGATCGAAGGCTGCGAGGTGGTGACACGCGTTCTCATCGGCGGGCCGCTGTCGAACAACAAAGGCATCAACCTGCCCGGCGTACACGTCTCGGCGCCGTCGATGTCAGAAAAAGATCACGCGGACCTGATCGTCGGACAGAAGCTGGGGGTCGATTTCCTGGCGCTGTCGTTCGTGCGCTCGGCGCAAGACATTCACGAGGCCCGCGCTGCGATCCTCGCCGCTCGCAAAGACATTCCCGAGAGCCAGCGCCGTCCCCCAACGCCCATCATCGCCAAGATCGAAAAACCCGAGGCCGTCGACCGCCTGGAAGAGATCATCGACGCTGCCGATGGAATCATGGTCGCTCGGGGCGATCTCGGCGTCGAGCTGGGACCAGAAAAAGTGCCGCTGGTGCAAAAAGCGGCGATTCAGCTCGCCAACGCCCGCGCCAAGCTGGTCATCACTGCAACCCAGATGCTGGAGTCGATGACCCAGAATGCCCGTCCAACCCGCGCCGAGGCCAGTGACGTGGCCAACGCCGTCATGGACGCGAGCGATGCCCTGATGCTGTCAGCCGAGTCCGCGTCGGGCAAGTATCCGCTGCTTGCCGTTCGCACCATGGACCGCATCATTCGCGAGGTCGAGCAGAGTGAGCGCTTCTTTACCCTGATGCGCCAGCTCGATTGGCCGATGATTCGCGTCACCTCGAATGCTGTCGCCCACGCGTCGGTAGTGGCTTCGCGGCTTGTCGAGGCTCCAGTGATTGTGGCGCTCAGTGACTCGGGAGGCGCCGCCCGGCTGCTCTCCGAGTATCGTCCCGAAGCGCTCCTCGTCGGGATGACCTCCAGCACCGAGGTCTACAACCAGCTGGCCGCCTACTGGGGCGTTCTGCCGATGATGGCGCCTCAAGCCGACGACGAGACGGGCATGATTCGCGCGGTGCTCAACCTTCTCCGAGAGAGCGGCCTCGCCAAGAGTGGCCAGCATGTGATCCTGACGATGGCAATTCCGTTCCGCTCCGGCCAGTCAACCAACACCATGCAGATACACCGCGTCGAGTAACTCCGAGGGAAAGATTGCGGTGTGTGCGTGGTTGTGGTAGGCCCCTAGCTGGTATGTTTGCGCCGGTTATCCCGATAGATCAAATCGCCGCCGAGGCTCAGAAGGTGATTCGTCACCTTGTCCGCAGCGGCCATCAGGCCTACCTCGTTGGTGGCTGTGTCCGCGACCTCCTCCTCGGTCGTACGCCCAAAGACTTCGACATCGCCACCGATGCCACACCGAGCGAGCTGCGCGAGCTGTTTCGCAACTGCCGCATCATCGGCCGCCGCTTTCGACTCGCCCACATCATCTTTGGCAACAAGATCATCGAGACGGCGACGTTTCGCGCCAACCCTCGCGAAGACGAGGAGACGCCGCCGACCGACGAGCTGTACATCCACCGCGACAACGTCTTTGGCACCGCCGAGCAGGATGCACGCCGCCGTGACTTTACGATCAACGGCCTTTTTTACGACCTCTCGGCGGAAAAGGTCATCGACTACGTGGACGGGCTCGACGATCTGCGCAGTCACTCGGTCCGCACCATCGGTGATCCCAACGTTCGCTTTCGCGAAGACCCGGTACGGATGCTGCGGGCAGTCAAGTTCGCGGCTCGGCTCGGGTTCGACATCGAGGATCAGACCTATCGCGCCTTGCTCAGCCACGGCAAAGAGCTGGAAAAGAGCCCCGTTCCCCGGGTCCTGGAGGAGATCTTCCGCCTGCTGCGCGGAGGGGCCGCCGTCGAGTCGATGATGCTGCTGCGCGAGTGCGGCCTCCTTGAAGTGTTGCTGCCGGAGATTCAGCCGCTCCTCTCTGAGCATCCCGGCCTGCTCGATCCCTACCTGGCGGAGATTGATCGCAGCGTCGGACGAGGCGACGTGCCGGCCAACGCGGTGCTGCTGGTCATGCTGTTTTTGCCGCAGCTGCAGTCGCTGTTCGAGGCGGACGGCAAGCGCGGGGCAGCCCCACTGGACCTTATCAGCGATGCGCTAGCGCCCATTTGCCATCGACTGCGCGTGTCACGTCGCGATGTCGATCAAGCCAAGCACCTGCTACTGCTCCAGCGTCGCATTGCCCAAGCCCGACTGCGCGGCGGCAAGCTGCCCCCCAGTCTGCTTCATCGCGAGGAGCTGCGCCCTGCCCTCGCGCTTCATGCAGTGGTCTATCGCGTCGAGCGACAAGCTGCCGGCGCCGATGATGTCACCATCGAACGCGAGCTGGCTGCCTGGCCGTTCCCCGGACCGTTTCAGCTTGGTGTCGATGCCCCAAGCGGTCGCAGTGAGTTTGCCCCGGAGCGTGAATCACGCGGTACGGACCGTCGTCGGCGCCGTCGTGAACCAGACGAGAGTGCGCCGCTGCCTGCGCAGCCACGGGTGAGCGCAGTACCCGGCAAGGCCAGCAGCTCCGGAGACGATGAGCCTCTCCTCGACGAAGAGGAAGCAGCACTAGCCGCATTCGTAGCCGCCATGCGCAGTAGCCGAGACGACGACTAGGCCTGGGCCTGCGGAATTCCCGAAGTATTTCTTGACCTTAGGGAAGCCGCTTTGGTAAGTGTGTCTCTCGTCGTTTCGGGGCGTGGCGCAGCCTGGTTAGCGCACCAGTCTGGGGGACTGGGGGTCGCTGGTTCAAATCCAGTCGCCCCGACAAACCCTCCGCCAAAAGCGGAGGGTTTTCTTTTTTCTGGACCCACCATGCTCACGGCAGCGGCTGGCCCGAGGTTCTGCTTGCTGCTCGGCATCGCTACGGCAGCCGGGCGCGCACATAGCCTTCATCGATTACAAGGTGCTGACCGCGCAGCTCTGGCGCCTCAAACAGCAGATCGTGACAGACCTGCTCGGCCAGACCCCGCAGAGAGCGCGCCCCCAGCCCTTGCCGCAGCGCCGCCCGGGCAATCTCCCGCAGTGCGCTGTCGGAAAAATCGACCTGCACGTTGTCCAGCGCCAGCAGCGTCTGATACTCACCAAGCAACGCATCCTGCGGACCAGCCAAGATCTGGCACAGCTCGTCTTCGGACAGCGGCTGAAGCTGCACCCGCACCGGCAACCGACCGAGCAGCTCGCTGAGCATTCCGTAGCCGAGCAGATCTTCGGTCGACAGCTCTTTGCGCAGTGACACCTGTGCCGAGTCCCCAAAGCCAATCCGCGACGATGGTCGCTCTCGCTCGAACAGATCCGCAAAGGTGCCGGCGGCGATAAACAAGATGTCACTCGTATCGACCTGAACGACATCCTGGCGACCCGACTGCGGCGACAGGCTCGTCGGAACCAGCAGCTCGCGACCTTCGAGGATCTTGAGCAGGCTCTGCTGCACTCCCTCGCCCCCGATGTCACGCGTACCGCCGCCGGTCTTGTAGCTCTGGGTGCGCCGGGCCAGCTTGTCAATCTCATCGAGAAAGATGATCCCGCGCTGCGCTTCAGCGACCGAGTGATTGGCCCGAAACAGTAGCTCGGCGACCAGCTGCTCGACATCCTTGCCGTAATAACCAGCCTCGGTGTACTCGGTCGCATCGGCGATGCTCAGCGGCACGTCGAGCACCTGCGACAGCTTCTGCACCAAGTGGGTCTTCCCCGATCCGGTCGGCCCAATCAGCAGGATGTTCGACTTGCGAATCTGCCCTTTGCGCTCGGCCGGCAAACCACAGCGGCGCAGGTGTCCATACGCTGCCACTGCCAGCACCCGCTTGGCCCGATCTTGTCCAACGACATGCTGATCGAGATGCGAATAGATCGCCCTCGGTGTCAGCAAAGTTCGCTTCTGAGGTCGGACGCGGGGCATAAATCGCTTCGCCGTTTCTGGCGCGCGCACGATATCATCCACGCTAGCCTTTTTTGTAGACGAACTTTTCCGAGGGAGGACCGATGTCGAGTAGCCACGATAACGGAGTAGCAGGCGACACGATTGCCGAGATGTATGCCAACCGGGCGCTGGCGACCCCGAATGCGCCAGCTTACATGACCCGTCGCAATGGCGACTGGCAGACCCTGACCTGGCAGCAGGCGTACGAGAAGTCTTCGGACATTGCCCATGGACTGATCGCGATCGGTGCCAAGCTCGGCGACAAGATCGCCATCATCGGCGGTACGCGTGAAGAGTGGACGCTGTGCGACCTGGGGCTGCTGCTCGCAGGTGGCGTCACGGTGCCGATCTATCCGTCGAGCCTTAAAGAGACGGTCGCTTACATCCTCAAGGACAGCGAGACAAGCTTCATCTTCATTGAAGACAAAAAGCAGCTCGAGAAGCTGCTGGCGATTCGCGCCGAGATCCCCCACGTAAAGCAGATCATCCTGTGGGACGGTCACGCCGAGAGCGATGCCAAGGTCGACGAGTGGGTCGTGCCGCTGCGCGAGCTCTGTGATCGTGGCCGCGCACACCGCCTGACCACCCCTCAAGCCCTGCCCGAGCTGCGCAAGCAGATGAGCGGCAGCAGCATCGCCACCATCATCTACACCTCGGGGACGACCGGCAATCCCAAGGGCGTGGTGCAAACGCATGCCTCGTTCTGCATCGGCTGCCGCTTTGGGGTGAACGCGCTGCCAGTGAAGCGAACCGACCGCCAGCTGCTCTTCTTGCCGATGGCGCACTCGTTTGCCAAGACGCTGTCGATGGTCGCGGTCTACGTCGGCTTCTGCACCGCCTTTTCGGGCATCGACACCATCTTGGAGTACGTCGGTCAGGTCAAGCCGAGCTTCATGGCCGGCGTGCCACGCATCTACGAAAAGGTCTACTCGGGCTTCCTCAACAAGGCCAAGCAGGGTGGCGCCGTCAAGTGGGCCCTGGTGCAGTGGGCGATTGAGGTCGGCATCAAGGCAAGCCGCGAGATCCAGGCCGGTCGGCAGCCAGGCGGACTGCTGGCGATTCAGTGGAAGCTCGCTGACAAGCTGGTGTTCTCGAAGCTGCGCGAGCGCTTTGGCGGCAAGCTGCAGTGGTTTGTGTCGGGCAGTGCGCCGCTCTCGCGGGAGCTGGCCGAGTTCTTCCACGCCGCCGGCATGCTGATCCTCGAAGGCTATGGACTGACGGAAACCAACAGCCTGACCAGCATCAATCAGGTCACAGGCTACAAGTTTGGCACCGTCGGCAAAGCGCTGCATCCCGAGCTGCAGGTCAAGATTGCCGCCGATGGTGAGATCTTGACCAAAGGCATCACCAACCTCGTTGGTTACTACAAGCTGCCCGACGCCACCGCTGAAGCCATCGATCCCGACGGCTGGTTCCACACCGGCGACATCGGCGAGATCGACAGTGAGGGCTACATCAAGATCACCGACCGCAAGAAGGATCTGATGAAGACCTCGGGCGGCAAGTACGTCGCGCCGCAGATGATCGAAAACCAGCTCAAGCTTGACCCGATCATCAGCCAGGCCGTCGTCGTCGGCGACAACCGCAAGTACATCACCGCGCTCGTGGCGATAAACCTCGATACGGCCAAGCAGGTGATCACCGATGGTGGACAGACTCCGCCTACGGACCTTACTCAGCTCGCCAACCATCCGCTCGTCGAGCAGCGCCTCGAGGCCAAGAAGAAGGAAGTCAACAGCAAGCTCGGCTCGTGGGAGCAGGTCAAGTACATGAAGGTGCTGCCGCGCGAGCTGACCGAGCAGGACGGCGAGCTGACCCCCAGCCTGAAGGTCAAGCGCAAGGTCGTCGTCGATCGCTACCGCGACCTCATCGAGTCAATGTATCAAGGCAAAGAAAAAGACAAAGACTAGGCACAGCGCCGGGCTGCAAAGTCGACTTGCCAACCAAGCTGCTAGAACACCGACACTGGCCGCTGGTCGCGTACCTGAATCTGTAGCGGCCAGCGGCTTGGGTCATGCTCCATTTGTTTCAGCCGACTCTCCACGCACTGCAGCAGCACATCCAGCGCCTCACTCTGCTGAGGCCTTGATAGCTTTGGTTGATACACATAGTGCGAGCCCATTCGGGTCAGTGACAGCTCACCATCGTGATTGGCGGGCAAGCCCAGCCTCTTCTGCTGGCGCATCGGATGCGATCTCAGACACCTTTCTACCTGACTCGTAGCACCAATACGATCACAGGAAGTACCACTGCTGCACGTTGCGGTAATCGAAAATGGGCGGCTGGTTCGCACCGCTGGCTTCTTCTTGATAGGACTTGGAGCGGTTGCCGGAGCGGTTGCCGGAGCGGCTCTGACAGGACGTGGAGTTTCAGCTATTGCAATCAGCGCTGGGTGCTCTGGTTCGGAATGTGGCGGCGCTTCCTGTGTAGAGAGGCGAGCCTGTGGATTAGGCATCTGTGATTCAAGCAAAATCTCTGCTGCATCGACCAGCACAGGAGCCGCTACCCGAGAGCCTTGCCATGACGTTGACATTGGCAGAAGCACAAAGACGGCCATACAGACCGCTGATACCAGGGCCGATGCAGCCGGAACTGTCCACTTGAACCGTGGCGCAATCTTCAGGGTTGGACTCGACCGTGAGCCAGCTCCTCGGGCCAACATCGCCAGCCTCATCTCTTGAACGGGCGAAGCGGTGTTGGTCACGGTGTCGGTCAGGGTGAAGAAGCTCGGCTGGTTCCGTGGACCCGAAGACTCAAAGCCTGATACCGTGTGCATTGACTCGTTGGCCCGTCGAGGACGACGCTTGGGCAGGCTCGCGTTTTCAAAGTAGATGTCTTGGATCGGAAAGTCGAGCAGCTGGTTCAGGTGGCCAAATACATAGTCATTCTTAAGCTTGTCCACAGCAGACCTGCTGCCATTACAAACCAAGATGACACTCCCTTTGCGAACGTTTTCAATGGTCAATTCCGAATCCTCAGTGTATCTACGTAGGTGGCGGAGTAACGCTACGACTTTATCACGATCAACCTCTTCAATCGTAGCTGACAAAACGATGACAACCCGGCGGGGATTTTCTTCTCGTAGCTCACCAACCGCTGGCTCTAGCTGCTGCATTGTATCCTCTACGTACTGTGGATACTGATTGCGCAGCAGCTTGGTCAGGTTTTCCTCTTCGGCATGAAGCAGCAAGATATTCAACTTGGCATCACGTTCCATGCCAGAGCTGGTTTGCCGATATACATCCGGGTAGTAGTCTATAAGAAAAGCGTCCAGCTCTGCCGGCGTTCCCAGCGCACGATTGAGCACTTGACGCAGGGCGCGCCGATTGAGGATGGGCTCATCATCAGACAGGACAGTTCCCGCATGCGAGTGGGTCGACTCATCAGCACAGTGCGCAGAAGCAGATACCGGCACACACGGACTCATGGCTGCAATCTCCTAGTCAGCCGGCACCTAGCAAGCGCAGTGCCAACCCAAGCCAAAGTCCACTGTTCCAGCTTTCAGGAGTACGCCAACCCATCGAACTGGACAGCCAAGCCGCGAGCTGTGCCAGTCGGATCACAGGTGTCTGCCCCTGAGGTCGCAGGCACCTGACCCGTGGGTCGCAGGCACATGACCCGTGGGTCGCAGGCACATGACCCGTGGGTCGCGGGCACATGACCCGTGGATCGCAGGCACCTGACCCGTGGGTCGCGGGCATCTGACCCGTGGGTCGCGGGCACATGACCCGTGGGTCGCAGGCACATGACCCGTGGGTCGCAGGCATCTGACCCGTGGGTCGCAGGCACCTGACCCGTGGGTCGCGGGCATCTGACCCTCAGTTGAGGGGTTTCTGAACTTTTTCTCCGACGGTGGTGTGGAAATATCAGAAAAAGTGCGCACCTGGACGCAACTGTCAGTGCCCGCTGCCGATACCCCTACGTTCACCTAACAAAAGGAGGTCCTCGTGAACGTGTTTATTCCCCGCAGTGACGCCCAACTGACTCTCTGGCTGACCAACTACAGCGCTCGGCTTGCCGTCTATGGCAAGGGCCTGGGCCTGGTCGATGCCGAGATCAAAGCCCAGCAGAAGCTGGCAGACGAGGTCATCGATGCCATCAAAAACGACGATCAGAAGCACAAGGACTGGCGCAGCGCGGTCCAAGCAACGAAGACCACGAAGCAGACCAACCTGCCCAAGGTTCGGACGCTCATCGCCCGACTCAAAGTGGCACCAGGCTGGTCATCGGCCATTGGCCAGGCCATGGGGGTCATCAGCCCTTCCGCGCAGTCGCTGACGCCGGCGATCCTGGCGGCTGCCAAGCCAGCACTCCGAGCCGATGTCAGTGCAGGCCGCGTGCACCTGAAGTTCACACGCCGGCCCTTTGAAGGACTCAACATCTATATGCGCAAGAAAGGGGAAGGCTCGTGGCGCTTTGTCAGTCGGGTCACGAAGTCGCCTTTTATGGACCCAGCTCCGCTCATCACAGCCAACAGCGCAGAGATCCGCGAGTACCACGCGCTCGGCGTGCGCAGTGATCGAGAGCTAGGACAGCCGAGCGATATCGTCGTGGTTACTCTGCGCGACTAGGGGGTGTCCCTGATTGCGGACCGAGCGAGGCGAAGCAGCATGAGTCGCAGGCACAAGGCGCGAAGAGGAAGCAGGCTATCAGCCCGTGACCGATGAGCAACGCAGTGATGCGGCTCAGGATGCAAGCATCGCGACGGGAGCAATCAGGGACACCCCCCTAAGCGCTCAGCCTCCGGTGATGCTGAAGTAGCGGGCGTCGGGGTGGTGGCTGATGATGGCGGCGGTGGACTGCTCGGGGACGATCTGGAACTCTTCGGACAGGACCACGCCGATTCTCTCAGCTCCCACCAGTCGGAACAGCTGCACGTGATCCTCTAGTCGCGGACACGCCGGGTATCCAAAGCTGTACCGACTTCCCTGATAGCCCTGCTGGAACAGCTGCTCAATGAGCGGCGCGTCACCGGCGGCAATCCCCAGCTCGTGACGGATGCGGCGGTGCAGCCACTCGGCCAGCGCCTCGGTGGCCTCGACCGCGAGCCCGTGGAAGTGCAGGTAGTCGTCGTAGCGGTGCTTGGCGAACATCTCGGCTTCGACCTGTGCCGGCGTCTCTCCCATCGTGACCAGCGAGATCGGCAGCACATCAAAGCCATCCTTGTGCGCCCGCTCCTTGCTGCGGAAAAAGTCGGCGATGCACAGCCGCTTGCCCTGCGGCTGGCGGGGGAACGTGAAGCGCTCTGCCTCGGTCAGTGCCCCCGGCGTGCCCGGCGGATGCAGCACCACCAGGCTGTTCTCCTCGGAGTAGCACGGGAAGTAGCCGTACATCAGCTTCGGCTTGAGGTAGCGTCGCTCGATCGCCCGCTCGCACCAGCGATAGAACTTGGGCTCGACCGTCTCGGTGACAAAGTGACGGTACTCTTCCTCGGACCGGCGCCCCCGCCGGTACTGCCACTGACCCCGGAACAGCACCAAGCGGTTGATGTAGCCGAACACGTCGCGCAGGTTGATCTGTGGACCCTCCAGCAGGCGTGGCCCCCAGAACGGCGGCTGGGGCAGATGACCCAGCTGCGACACGTCCGACTTGGCATACTCCAGCGCGGCGGCCATCAGCTCGGCCTTCTGCTCGGCCTTCTGCAGCTCACTAGAGATACGCTGGCCGGCGAGCTTCTTGCGACCAGGGCCGGTCAGGATGCGATCGTCGGGCTTGGTGTGACCGCACAGCTCGTCCATCAGACGCAGGCCTGTGAAGGCGTCGACGCCGTAGTAGACCTCGCCGGTGCGATAGGACGCCGACAGTGGACCTTCGACGTAGGCCCGGTTGAGCGCAGCGCCACCACACAGCACCGGAATCGACCAGCTGCGACTGGCCATCAGCTCGAGGTTTTCCTTCATCACCACCGTCGACTTGACCAGCAGGCCGGACATCCCGACGGCGTCGGCCTTGTTCTGCTCAGCGGCTTCGAGGATGGCGTCGATCGGCTGCTTGATGCCGAGGTTGATGACCCGGTAGCCGTTGTTCGACAGGATGATGTCCACGAGGTTCTTGCCGATGTCGTGGACATCGCCCTTGACCGTGCCGAGGACAATCACGCCCTTTTCGGAGCCGGACTGCTTGTCCATAAACGGCTCCAGGTAGGCCACAGCCGCTTTCATCGTCTCGGCGGACTGGAGCACGAACGGCAGCTGCATCTGCCCCGAGCCAAACAGCTCGCCGACCGTCTTCATGCCGCTCAGCAGGATCTCGTTGATGATAGACAGCGGCTTGTGACCAGCGTTGAGCGCTTCCTCCAGGAGCTTGTCAATGCCGACCTTCTTGCCATCGATGATCCGCCGCGCCAGGCGCTCTTCCAGGGTGCCGCTCTCGCTGCGCTGCGCTGCGGAATCGACTGACTCGCCACTGAAGCGATCGACGAACTTGAACAGCGGATCGTAGCCGGGTGTGCGTCGGTCGTAGATAAGGTCACGGGCCAGCTCGACATCCGCAGGCTTGAGCTTGGCCAGCGGCAGGATCTTGGCAGGACTGACGATCGCCGCATCGAGCCCGTTTAAGATCGCCTCCGACAAGAACACCGAGTTGAGGATCTGCCGCGCATAGGGCTTCAGTCCAAAGCTCACGTTCGACAGCCCGAGCAGCGTCAGCGCCCCCGGCAGTGACTCTTTGATGGCGCGAATGCCGGACAGCGTCTCGACGGCGGCACTGCGACTGTCCTCATCCCCCGACGCAATCGTAAAGGTCAGCGGATCGAAGAGCAGCGCCGAGGGCGGTAGCCCGTGCGTATCGACCGCCAGGTTGTACAGTCGCCGCGCCACTGCCAGCTTGCGCTCGGCGGTCTTGGCCATGCCGTCTTCATCAATGGTCAGGACCACCAGCGCCGCGCCATACCGACGAGCGAGCGCGCAGATCCGGTTGGCCTTCTCTTCTCCGTCTTCCAGGTTCACCGAGTTGATGACCGCCCGACCGCCGAGCAGCTGCAGCGCGACCTCCAGGACATCCATCTGGGTGGTATCAATGACCAGTGGCTGGGTGACCTGGGTGGCATAGCGGCGCAGCACCTCGCGCATGTCGCGCACCTCGTCACGACCAACGTAGGCCGTACAGACATCGATCAGGTGCGCCCCTTCAGCGACTTGCTCGCGACCAATCTCGACCAGACCCTCGAAGTCTTCGCGCAGGAGCAGCTCGCGGAACTTCTTGCTGCCGTTGGCGTTGCTGCGCTCCCCAATGATGAGCGGCGCCGGCTCTTGAATGAGCGGCATCGGCACATACAGCGAGGAAGCCTGCCCGGCGACCTTGGGCGCAGGACGAGGCCGACCGTAGAACGCCTTGACCGGCTCGCTGCGTACGCGCTTGGCCACGGCGGTGATGTGGGCGGGGGTGGTACCACAGCAGCCACCGACCATCGAGACGCCAAACTCGCGGACAAAGCGCTCTTGGAAGTCGGCCAGAAGCTCTGGGGTCAGGTCGTAGGTAGCGACACCGCCTTCGTTGCGCGGCAGACCGGCGTTCGGCTGGACCGACACAAAGCGGCTCGCGTTCTGACCGAAGAAGCGGACGTGCTCCTGCATCAGGTCGGGGCCGGTCGCGCAGTTGAGCCCAAGTCCGTCCGGCTCAATCGCTTCGAGGGCCGGGAGCGCTGCCGTGACATCGGTGCCGACCAGCATGGTGCCTGTCGTCTCGACCGTCAGCTGGGTGAAGATCGGAACCTCGCGGCCTGCTTCTTCCATCGCCCGTCGCGCCGCCAGCACCGCACACTTGATGCCCAGCAGATCCTGGGCCGTCTCGATCAGCACCAAGTCAGCGCCGCCCACGATGAGCCCACGAATCTGAGTGGTGTATGACGCAAACAGCTCGTCCCAGCTGGTGTGCCCCAGCGTGATCAGCTTGGTGGTAGGACCGACAGAGCCGGCCACAAAGCGGGGCCACTCAGGCGTCGAAAACGAGTCCGCGACCTTGCGGGCAATCTCAGCCGACTGCCGCGAGAGCTCAAAGGCCTGATCCGCAATCGCATACTCAGCCAGCACCAGCGAGGTAGAGCCAAAGCTGTTGGTTTCGACAACATCGGCCCCAGCGGCAAAGTAGGCGGCGTGGACCTCGGCAATCACCTTGGGCCGCGTCTCACAGAGGATTTCGTTGCAGCCATCTTTGCCGGCAAAGTCATCGAGGGACAGACCGGCCCGCTGGAGCATGGTGCCCATCGCTCCATCGCACACCAGCACACGCTTGGCGAGTGCTTCTAGGAAGGGAAACTGTGCAATGCGGCGAGATAGCTCCCACCGAGGACGAGACGACGAGGACGAGACAGTCATAGCGGTGAAACCTACCATGTCAAGCTGTCCGCTTCGCCGTCAATCGACTACCTAGGATGGTGGCGTCGCACAGTGCAACGACTCCACCACCATCTAGCCGACGACTGGGGCCTTGGGCGGGACCAGGATGATGACCTCGCGCTCGTCGAGATCGGCGCAGCCACCAGCCAGGACCTTGATCTTGGCGCGGAACACCTGCGGAACTGCGGTCGGCTGCACCAGTGTGTTGGTGGCGGTCACGGTGAAGCGCACCGTGCTGCCCGGATAGACCTTGGTGAACGCACTGCCCGCGATCACCGGTCCTGGTAGCGTTGGTGGCGCAGGTGGCGCAGAGGAGTCCTTGGGTGTAATCGCAGTGATAAAGTCCGCCGTAGACTTGCCCGCAGGGAGTGCTTCACCCATGTCGCCAGTCGGATTGCCAGTGGTCTGCGTCGTCACGTTGAACTGCGAAAAGCGCGCGACATTGCTGATGCCAGACACGACCTGCGCGCCGAGTCCGGCTCCAGTCGAAGGAATCTTGAACACCAGCGGACACATTCCGTTGGCATCGGGAGCCTCGCCGACGCCACTCTGACCGGTGCAGCACTGGCTGGCGGTGCAGCCAGCAGGACGCGACGGAATGTCCCACGCCGAGGGTGGCACCACGGCTCCGGTTGCGTTGGCCATCTTCACCAGATCCGCAGTGGCCAGGCAGTTGACCGGCATGGTGGTGACAATCGCAGAGACGCCGATGACCTTGGCACAGATCTGATTCAGGGCATCGACGGTCTGGGTGCGGGTGTGGGCGACGTTGTTGACTGCTGTGACAGCGTTGTAGCTGATCTGATCCGTGAAGCCGGAGTAGCTGCAGGTGCCGGCCTCTCCCTTGGCGTGAAAGACCGCGTCCGAGATCATGGTGATGACGGGAAGTGCGCCCTTGCGGAAGCCAGCGCCGCCGATTCCGGTCTTGTTGGCGGGAATGTTGACTACTCCGCCAACGACGCTGCCAGTGCCAGTGGCCAGCTGATACAGCGCCTCCATCTGTCCTTCCGGAACGTCGTTGCCATAGCCACGCGGCTTGGTGCCGTTGAGCAGCTTGCCCACTGCCGTCTGCGCTGCGGCCACGTCCGGCGTGATGTTCTGCAGCATGATGAGCGGCTGGTCATCAATGTTGCCCGGGAAGACGTTCGTCCCACCGAACGGAGAGACGGAATAGTCCTCGACCGCAGCGACGCCAAACTGGGCATCCTTGGCGGCTCCCGCTTTGACACCGGGAATGATCGTGTTGGTCAGACTGGTGTTGAGCGTCTGGATCTCTGGACCCATACTGCCGGTGGTATCGACCGCGAAGAAGGAGTCCAGCGACTGCACCGTCGTCCCAAACTGCAGCGGCTGGTCCTGCGCGGCAGCCATATACGGCAGGTTGTAGAAAAAGTCGGTGGCCGTGCCAGTCATCCGCAGCCACACCACCGTTAGGTTGGCGTAGCCGGTCTGGGTCTGTCCATTCTCGGTGTAGCTGGCGAGTACCTTCGAGAACCCAACCTTGGCAGTCGCACTGGCTGCCGAGGTAAAGGTGGTGCCAGCAAGCGAGCCAATCGCCGCGTTTTCAAGCATCAACGTCGCCGTCGCTGAGACATCGACTATGGAGCCATCGCTGTAGTTCGCTAGGACGGTGTACTGCCGCTGCACTGTCTGATTGACATCGACCTGCAGCACCGCGTTATCAGGAGAGACAGTCAGACTGACCAGCTGCTTCTGTTGATCGGTGCCGGCATCCGCGTTTACGTCATCGCCGATGACCGTGTTGCCGCAGTGGGAGAGCGACACGCCGATGGTGAAGGCCAGCGTAGAAGCCATTAGGAAGCGTGTTCTAGGCATCCAAGTACGTGGTCGTAACAGCATGGTCAAGCTCCTGAGTAAAGAGGCACCAAGAGGTGCTTACCCTCCATGTTACGATCTACGCTTGCGACGTGATCCGCGAAGTACAGCGTTTCACGCAAATACGCGACATCACACATGTATCAGGTGGCAGGCTCTGCGGGAACACAGCGCGACATTGCCACTGCTGGGTCTACTTTGGCGCAACCTCGGATTCCAGTTTGTTGAGCAGGCCGACGACCTCATCGGTTTGAGGCGAAAGCGAGGCGAACAGTCGGCGCGCTTCCACACTCGCGCCCGCCTTGGCTTCCTGAACGATGGAGCGAGCCAAGCGGTGAACCGCCGCGTGGACTTGCACCAGCTGTTTCATGGTGGGCAGGTGCCCCCATTTTGCACCGCCCCTGCCGTCCAGCCACTTGCCAAGCTGACAGTCGTGCTCGGAAACGAACTCGCCGTCACGTACGCTGGTGGGGTCCTCGATGAAGAGCTGCAGGCGCATCCGCCAGTTCAGGTGTTTCATTCGCGCTGCTGAAAAATCAAAAACCATGCTCGAATCTCATTGCGGAGAGTGGACTGACTATACGTGAGCATTGTGAATCTGCCCCCTGAATAGAGAACTCCGCGCCTTGGTTAAAACCCGCCTCGCAGTCCTAGCGACGGTAAAATCCAGTTAAAACCCAGCAGCTCCGGTTCCTTCTTTCCGACCGCAACATCTTCGCTGGCAGGATACGCAAGGTATAGGTTGGTGCGCGAAAAGGTCGCATTGACGACCTCTAGGAAGGCGTGAAGATACCACCTTCGGAAGGTCCACCGCTTATCCAGTCGGATGTCTAGCTGGACGTAGTTCGGTAGTCGAATGTTGTTGCGCAGTCCGTCGCTGATGCTGCGGTCCGCAGTCTGCTGTAGCGCCGCACTCGTGTCTGTCTCTAGCGGCAACAGCGTCTCTGGTCGTCCGGTATTGAACTGTAAGCGCACTCCGGCCACAAAGCCGCGCGGCAAGCGCACCTGCGCCACCACTTGCAGCACATGCGTCTGATCGTAATCGGCAGCGCGCACACCACATGGATAGGAACGCTCCGAGCGACTCAACGTATAGGAGATCCAACCGCTCAGCCAGCCGACGCTGCGGCGCAGCCAGACCTCCATTCCGTATGCTTGACCATCGGCAACCCGAACCAACGTGGCAGTGGTGCCATGCAGAGAAGGAGGAGGCGGTGCCGCGCAAGCAGAGGAGCCGAGCGGAGGCATGTCGGTCATGTTGGAAAAGCGCTGATGATAACCAGACAGCCGCAGGAGTAGATCGCCCGGGAGTGACAGCTCTTCGCTGAGGACCGTCGAGCGCGCGCTCTGAAGTCCGAGCTTCAGCGCAAACGTATCGATTCCCGGAAGGAGTACCGGAAACGATGGCGGCTGCTGATACACCCCGATCGACGCTTGCATAGACAGCCAGGGAGTCGCCACAAAGCGGAGCTGCGCGCGTGGATCGAACCCGATCAGCGTCTCCTTCCCTACGTGATAGATGTCAACGCGACCTCCTGCACTCAGTAGGAGTCGCTGCGGCCACAGAGCAAGCTCACTGTGCAGATAAAAACTGGAAGTGACTCCGACCCGATTCTGGCCAATCTCTCCCAGCTCATCAGGAGTGGTATCGGGGTCCTTTCCGCTGACTCTGGCCGGACCTTCCGCATTGCGAACAAACGCCAGCGATCGCAGCCCGACATCAAAGCGCTCGCCGGAAAAGCGCGCTACTTCGATCTCTGTTCCCACCTGCAAGAGCAGCCGAGGCAGCCGGTAGCGGACAAAGCCACGCACCCCTGCCATCAGCTTGTCGACCCCACGTCCAGAGACATCACCGGCCTGGTCGTAGCCTCCGTACAGCGCCGCTTCAGCCGACAAGCGCTCACGCTCGCCATGCAGCCGCAGCTGAGCACGATGAAACATCATCCGCGTACTTTGCGCCGTGGAATACTCCAGGTCCTGGTTAATAGACAGCGCCAGTGCATCATATCCGCCCAGGACTTGCAGCGTCAGAAACCGCCAGTCAAGCCGCAGCTGGTAGTCCCAATAATCCAACTCGATGCGATTGTCGATCGCACGCAGCAGCGGCCCCGGATATCCGTAGTGACCAGATACCGAGATGCGGACTCCTTTGGGAAGGCTCAGCTCAACCAGACCTCCGACATCGTACAGCCGCAAAGACAGATCCAAATGCTGACCATCGCCACGTGCCGGCCGCGTGCTTGCAGAGACAATTCCGCCTGCCGCTTTCCCCATCGTCGCATCGTATCCACTTGGAAAAAAGTCGATGCGATCGATCAGCTCGGAGTGAATCACCCCTCCTCCAATCAGCAGGTGAAACAGCTGAGGCAGACGCATTCCGTCTAGATAAAATCCCGCTGTTCCTGGACTCGCCCCGCGAATCGACCACAGCGGGAGCCCTGGTAGTGGAGCAACGACCCCAGGCAGTAGCTGAATCACCCGAAACGGATCACCGAGCGTACCCGGCTGAGTACGCACCGGCTCACCGCTCACCTCGACCGTCTCACTCACCTTCAGTCGATCAGCGACCACGCGTGCGCCAAAGTGGCTCGCGCCAGAGTCCTCCCCTGCCCGTCCCTCCAGTCCGGGTGCCTGTGCTTGCGCCCCAGTCATCCACGAGAGGAGCACCCCCAACACGAGTGGACACTTTGCCACAGCTTCATATCATCGGGAAAAGGACAGCGGAAGTCAGCACTTATTTCGATTCACGCAGTACGATTGTCGTCCGTACAGAAGCGCAGGCGCAAACATTGCGAAGACCCAAGGCAGAGCCGATGTAGGATGCGCGCCATGACAGACAGAAACCGGACGCTTTCTCGTACTGTACTGACCGCCACCCTCGCGATTTTGGCACAGACCGGCTGTCACCCGGCTCCTCCTCCTGGACTGCCCAGCGGTGAAGAAACACGGGTGCAGATCATCCACTTTTCGGACTACCACGCACATGCGATTCCGTTCTACAGCGAGCATCGTCCTGATCAGGGGGGACTGGCGCGAACGCTGGCCTATATTGCGACCACACGACGGATGAGCTCAAACGTCCTGGCGCTGTCTGGTGGGGACATGTGGAACAGCGGCACACCGGCTTGGTCAGACAAGTACTACGATGGCTGTCGTGACTGGCGGTGGCTGGGTGAGTACGTCTCTGTAATGGCGTTTGGGAATCACGATGTCGACTACGGCTGGGAGGCACTGCAGCGCTGCCAAAAACAGAGCCAGATTCCGATACTCTCTGGAAACTTGGTCGGCGCCGATGGGAAGCTCCTCCTGGGACATCAGGGACAGCCGTATGTGGTCCGTCAAGTCGGTGGTGTCAAGATAGGCATGTTCGCACTGTCAGGAAGTGACTTCGTACGCCTGATCAAACCAACCAACTTGCCAGCAGGAGCCAAGTTCCTCGATCCGATTCCGGCGGCCAAAGAGATCGTGTCTGTACTGCGCGAAAAAGAGCAAGTGGCCGCCGTTGTGTTCATCGGACATCAGGACCGTGAGTCCGATGTTGCGATGGCACAGGCTGTCCCGGGAATTGATCTGATCTTGGGCACGCACTCTCACTACAAAGGGGCGTTTGCACAGATTCCTGGCACCACTACGTACTTCATCAGTCCGTACCAATACCTAAGCTATCTGAGCCATGTGGAGCTGACTTTCCGATCCGGGAAGCTGTCCGGAGTCAGCGGCAAGCTGGTTCGCATGGACTCCCAGCTGCCCCAAGATGCGGAGGTAGCAGCAGAGACACGTCTTATGCAGCAGGATCTCGAAAAAGATCCAAAGTATGCGCCGCTGTTTCAGGTGATTGGGAGTGCGAGCAGCGAGCTCGACATCGACAACATCGAACAGAATGAATCGCCGCTGGGAAACTTTGTCATGGACATCGCACGCGACACGGCGCAGGCGCAGCTGGCTCTGTCTTCGGCAAGCTCGTTCCGTGCGACGATTCCGCCCGGCCCGATCCGCAACGAAGACTATCTGACCGCCCTGCCCTATAAGAACAAGATCCTCACATTTCAGATGTCGGGGACTCAGGTGCAGGCGCTGCTCGATCTGACGGCCTCTCGCAGAGGCAGTGATCTGTTCGGAGTCACATCCGGAGTCCGCTTTGTCATCGAAGGGAATCGTGCCACCCAGGTAACGGTTCGCAAGAGTGCCAGCGACGCGCAACAGACTCCCCTGCGCAGCGATGGAACCTACACCGTGATGGCGACCGACTACATCGCAAACATTGCCACCGGCTACAAAGATCTCTTTGCGCAGGCTCAGCCCGCGAAGGATACCGGCAAGATAGTCAACGACTCGGTGATCGAGTTCATCCAGAAAAAGAGCCCGGTGTCAGGCCAGCGCGACGGTCGGGTCAAGCCATAATCCCACCAGCCCCGCGACCAAGACGCACAATCCCGTTCAGACAGTCCCTCCACAGCACGAAAATCACAGCGGATCTAGCCAGCGCGCAGCGGACTACAGACTGTCCCGCAGCCAAGTGCTACGCTCAGGGGATGCTCACACTTCACACTGGTGCTCTGTCGATTCTCGCTCTGCTCGTACCGCAGCTTGCCACTGCACAAGAACAACAGCTGCAGCAGGCGCCTCCCTATGCTCAGCCTCCTCCCTATGCTCAGCCTCCTCCCTATGCTCAGCCTCCTCCCTCCTATGCTCAGCAGCCTCCTCCGGGGTCTTATGCTCCTCCTCCTCCCTCCTATGCGCCACAGGTTCCGATGGTCGAGCTGCGTTCCACCGATCCGGCGGCCACTCTGTTCATGGTCACAGGCGGCGGCACCCAAGTGTTCTTTGGTCGCCGGCAGCGCTTCCTTTCACATTACAATGTCTGGAGCCCAGTCTGTCGTACGCCCTGCGGAGTTCCGTTTGATCCAAACGGGCTGTATCAAGTGCGCGGACTGCGCATCAATGCGTCTTCCACCTTTGTGCTGCCCCAGACAAGCTTCGTCACCCTAGACGTTGATGCAGGTCACCACGGTCCACGCGTTGGCGGAGTCCTCCTTACGACCTTCGGCAGCATCTCTACCGTGCTCGGCATCGTGTTTACCGGCGTAAGCTTTGCGGTAGGCAATCGGGACGCCACCACCGGTATCAAATCGGGAGCTTCACCGGGATTCCTGACTGCTGGGGTCACCATGTTGGGAATCGGTGGCGCGATGATGGCCGGCGGTATCACCATGCTGGTCCTATCGCGTACCACCGTGCGGATTTTGGGTGGTTCACGGCTGGCCGAAGGTCGAAACCCACTGCGCCTCGCGCTGCGCGCCGATGGACTTCACTTCTAGCGGACAATCTGCCAACCAAATCGGCACAGCACGTTGTGACCAGTAGATAGGGAGCAAGGGCCACTGCGCGCAATCGTCCGCAGTATCCCAGGGCGCACCCGCCAGCCA
The DNA here is from genome assembly GCA_016794465.1 of Myxococcales bacterium. GTDB lineage: Bacteria > Myxococcota_A > Polyangia > Palsa-1104 > JAEUJZ01 > JAEUKA01. Next base: position 60,010 of record JAEUKA010000040.1, read on the forward strand.
GCTTTCCGACGGAAGCTTCGCACGGTCAGAGCTTCATCGGTCAATAAGTGCATGAATTGCTTGACAAATCCGGCCCTGCGGTATCTCAATGATGCACCCTTGTCGCTTACTCATCGCATTTGCTCGTTGATTCACGCTACATCCCTCACGCTGTCATTCCTCAGCGTGGACTTGGGACTTGATGAGGCAGATCTGGCAAGGAATCACGTTCCCACAACCTAAACCCAATAAGGAGAACTGAACCATGGCTGGAAAAAAGACCGTTGGAGCTGCTGCACTCGATATCACCGCGCTGTTTGAGCAGGAGCTGCAAGCGCGCAATGAGGATCTTCGCCGTCAAGCTGCGGTGACCATGTTTGTGAAGCTACGGCCCAGCAACAAGGTCAGTGTCGAGGAGTTCCTCAGTGGACTGAAGCAGCACAAGGATGTGTGGTCGGTGGTTTCGACCATGGGAATCCTGGACTTCGCCTCGACGCTGACCGGTGGACCGAAGGAGTCGGAGCCGAAGGCGGCCAAGGCAGCCAAGGGTGGCAAGCGCACCCGCCTCAGCGAGGCGCAGAAGAACTCGCTGAAGGGACTGATTGTGAATGTCCTGGCGGGTGTCAAGGACGGACTCAGCCGCGCCGAGATCGCCAGCCACAGCAATGAGGATCTCCTCGGCAACATCGGCGTCAACCGCGATGATCTGGCCGACAAGCTCCGCCAGCCGCTCGGTGAGCTGGTTCGCGAGAACAAGATCCACACCGTTGGCGAGAAGCGCCTAATGAAGTACTTCGCCGGCCCAGACGCCAAAAAGAAGTAGCCCTCCCAAGTCCTCCTTCAGGAGGACTCAGCTTCTCTGCTGCTGCAGCTGCCGCTCTACTCCCTGTAGGACCAAGCCAAACACCCGCTTCACTCCGAGTGCGAACAGCGGGCCCAGACCGGGAATCAGCGACACAAACTCGCAGCGCCAGGTTACCTTGGTTCCTCCCTCCTCCTGTTCAAACAAGACCTCCCCATCGTGATCGCGAAAGGGTCCACCACCGCGCACGATCCGATACTTCATGCGATGCGGAGGCTCGAACACCGTAACCTCTTCTGCGACCATCTCAATCCCCGCGACCTGAATGTGCCGCACACAGCCGACCCCATCTGCGGTAGGCGTTCCTTCCGGGTCAAGCGTGATCTTTCCAGCGCCCAAAAATCGCACCCAGCCCCGATGATCGGTGTAGCAGGCCCACACCTTCTCGATCGGAGCAGAGATTCGTCGCACCACTTCTACCTTCTGCATGGTCCGCATCATACTCGAGGCCAGCTGCATCCATCCGGTCTTTGCAAACAGACAGGAGTCTGGATCTCCGGGCTTGCCTTGCCAGGTCAAGTTGTGGTCGATTGCAGAGATGTCTCCTGACGTGTTTGCGATTCTGCCGGATGTGGTCTGGTACTTGACCCAGAACGGTCGCGATATGTGGTGTCGCGTGCCCTATGGATTTTTCTTCTCTTCAGCAGAAGCGGCGGCGGCGTTTGCCCCCTTGATGCACTCTGTCTATGAGCTGCAGCCGACCGGAGTACCCGCCAAAGAGCTGGTGTCTCCGGAAGGACTCGCGGTGATGAGAGAACTCAACGTCACGCGCATTTTCCTCGACCCGCAGATCGACCCGGCGACTGGTGAGGTGTTCGGTCGAATCCTCCGCATCGCCAACGAAGCGAACTAATATCGCACCTTCCTTTCGAGGCCACCGCACGCACCTCGGGCTGCGATCGCGCAACCAGCTACAGATGACGATTGCGCCCACGCCGCCGATCGTGTCACCGTACACTCTGACTTGGGGGGGAACAGAGTCGGCTCTGTGTGCGTGTGTCCCAGAGCCACCGACACGGCAGAGTATTCCGTCGAAGCATTCCATCATGTCGACTTGCAGCCGATACCCGTTCCCACCGCAAGGAGGTCCACCTGCACCAGCCTAAGGAGTGACGGATGATTGCACGTATCAAGCGCCTCGTGGCATCAAGAGCCTTCCAATATCTGATCGTAATTCTGATTGTGATTAGCTCGATTGCCGTCGGAATTGAGGTTGATCCGGTGGCGGAGTCGGTGACGCCTCAGCTGATCCGACTCCGCAACCTGATCACGGCTCTGTTCTTGATCGAGATCGGTCTGAAGCTGGTTGCAGAGTGGCCCCGACCGTGGCGCTTCTTTCGAGATCCCTGGCAGGTGTTTGACTTTGTGGTGGTGGGAATGTGCGTCATTCCCGGCCTCGCAGCGACGGCTCCCGTGCTTCGGCTGGGACGGATTCTGCGGGCGCTGCGCATGATTACGATCTTGCCGGAGCTGCGCACGATCGTGTCTGCGCTGATGAACAGCTTACCGCGAGTCTCTTACGTGGGACTGCTGCTGTTCCTGCACTTCTTCGTCTATTCCGTGCTGGGAGTGGGGCTATTTGGGAAGAATGATCCTGGGCACTTTGGCTCGCTGCTCCGCGCGGCGCTGACTCTGTTCTCGGTGATCACGCTAGAGGGCTGGGTCGAGCTTATGTACACGCAGATGCTCGGCTCCGCAGATCATGCCTCGAACCTGCCCATGCTTGGATCTGTGTCCCATGCCGAGCCAGTGTGGGCGCCGCTGTACTTTGTGACATTCATCCTGCTGGGAACGATGATCATCATGAACCTGTTTGTCGGTGTCATCGTCAACGGAGTCCAAGAAGCCAGCGACGAGAGCAAGGACATGAAGGAGAACGGTCAGCGAGTCAACCAGACAGTCTCGAGCGCGAATCCAGAGCGACTCGCGATGCTTGAAGAGAAGCTGTCGGGAGTCCTAGAGGAAATCAAAGAGCTACGCAAGAATGCAAGCGCGTAGACTATCGGCTTACAAGGTTTTTGATCTTCTCAGTTGCTATCGAGCGAGCGGACCAGATCTTCTCCGCTCAGCTTGTCTGCTGCCAGTCCGGTGAAGTACTGCATCAGTCCGGCCTGCTCATAGCGCGGCAGAATGCGCGGGCTCATCAGCCCAATCTCACGCAGGTTGGGAATCAGTCGCGAGAACATCACCCGACGGAACTGTACCATTCCCGGCGCGCGGCTGACCATCTGTCGCCACTGCTCCCGCGACATCGTTCCTTCCGCCCACTCCTCGAATACTTCGTACGCCATGAAGCGATTGCGCATCAGCAGCGCGACTTCCAGTGCCCAGTCCTCCCGCTCCTGCCGCTCGCTCTCGCTGAGCTCATTTTTGATGTGATCACGCAGAGCCAGCACTCCGTAATGGACATGGCGCGCTTCATCCTGAATCACCATCTTCAGGAGCTGCTTGAGCAGAGGTTCCTTGGTCAGCTTGTAGACGACTCCGAACGCGCCGAGCGCCAGGCCTTCGACCATGATCTGCATGCCTAAGAACTTCAGATCCCAGCGTGAGTCCGCCATCAGCGCATCAATGATCACAAACAGATTGTCATTGACCTGATACAGCTTGCCTAACTTCTGGGTAAGGTAACGGTGGAACACCTCGACATGGCGTCCTTCGTCCATCACTTGGGTCGCACCGTAGAGCTTCCCGTCGAAGAACTGCACTGCCTCGGTCACCTGCGCCGCCGCAAACAGAGCCCCCTGCTCGCCATGCAGAAACTGGCTGAGCATCCACGCAGTGACACTATACAGAAGTCTCTGTCGCTCTTTATCCGAGAGGCGAATTCCCGCCACATGCAGATCATCCCAGCCGATGAAGTCTTCGGGAATCAACGGCACTTCAGGATTCTCTGGATCGACACTGATCTGCCACGGCAGCATATCGGCATCCCACTGCCCTTGCTTGGCGCGCTGATACAAGACCTGCATCTCGGGATGATCCGCCGGATACGTAAAGTCAAAGTGAGCGCTGTGGGAAGCCTGCACTTTGCTCGGCACTCCTTGCTTGCCACGCTTCCACACAAGACCACGCACCCCCGACGGACCCAGCGACAACAGGACCCGGGGATCTCGGATCTCCCGCAGCAGACTCAGTGTCTCCACCGCTTCATCAATGCGATCGCGGTAACGGCCAGGAAGGAAGCGGTTTACGGTCTTGAGATCGAACATGGGAGTCCTCCTACAGCGCACTGACAAAGCTGGCGATCTTGGCGTCATGAAGTCGGACCAAGATCTGGTTTACGATCGGTTGGACGCGCTGCACAATGGCCGCCGCGTCCTTGGCCGTAAGGTGTACAAGCCTCTCTGTGATCAGCGTCATCTCTTTGAGAAACACCTCAGAGATCGCGTCCTCAAAGATCAGCAGATCATCTGGGCCAAAGCCGAGAGCGCGGCTTAGTCCGGCACTCCGCAGCTGCGACAGAGCCTCAATCAACCAGACATCACTCTCGGCAATTTGGGAACGGCGCTTTTCATCGGTGAAGACAGAGAGCAGTCCCAGCTCGGCCATGCGCAGGACTTCTTTGCGCGTGATTCCGGTTCGCTCACAGAGCGGAAGCAGAGCCACTTTGCGCGGAGCGGAGGTCACCAGGCTGGTACCAACGAGGTGCTGCTTGACCTCTCGTAACAGCTGCTGCTGCTTGTCGCTGAGTGAGCGATCCTTGGCCCCCAGGACCACCTTGATCGCTCGCAGCGGAAGGAAGCGCTCCTCCTGTAGCTGCCGGATCAGCGCAATTCGCTCCAGATGTTCGTCGCTGTAATAGGCCATGTTGCGCCCCGTCTTGCGACCTTCCGGAAGCAGTCCCTCCCGAATGTAAAAGTGAATCGCCTGCCGAGGCAGTCCGGTCCGCGCACACAGATCCTTCATCCGATAGCAGGCTTTGTCGCTGCGACTCATGGCAGAACCACTCGGCTCCCGCGACGCGGATGCGCCACACACAGCAGCACCTGTCCAGCGACACGTTCCTCTGCAGTGAGACAGTTCGGCTCCGGCAGCACGACCTCACCGCTCACCAGCTTGGCCTTGCACGCTCCGCAGCCGCCCATCGTACAAGAAAACGGCAGCGTCATTCCTTCCCGCAGTGCCGCTTCCAAGACAGTCTCTTGCGGTTCGACTTGGATCGTTTGGACTCTGCCTCGCTGCTCAACCTCGACGGTCTGAGGCGCAGTAGGAAGCTCACTTGAGAGAAGCTGCGGAGTCGCAAAGCGCTCTTCATGGATGCGCAGCGGAGTCACGCCACGACGCAGCAGGACCGCCCGCGCTGCCTCCATCAGACCCTGCGGACCACAGACATAGTACTGCTCGCTGCCATCCTCTTTGGGAAGTGTAGCCAGCTCGCGATCGATTGTTGACTCGTCAAGTATCCCGCTGCTGGCCACAAAGTTTTCATCTGGCATTGCCAGCACATGGCGCAGCATCAAGCGTTCTGGGTGCTGACTTGCGAGCATTGCCAGACTGTCCGCAAAGATGATGTCGGCGCGGCTGCGGTTTCCATAAAGAAGCGTAATGGATGACTCTTTTTCAACCGACAGCACAGCCTGCAAGATGTGGTGTAGAGGGGTAATTCCAGAGCCGCCGCCGATCAGCACCAGCCGTCGCTGGGCTCCTGGCTGAGGCGTCACCGTGAAGTGGCCGGACGGACCCAGCACTTGCAGCATCATCCCGGGATGCGCGTACTCCCAAAGGTGGGTAGAGACACGACCACCGGCAATCCGCTTACAGGTCAGCGTCAGCGTCGCTCCATCGGCCACATAGCTGCTCGCAGAATACGCCCGCCGCTCGATCTGGCCTTGTAGTGGAACCAGCACCGTAAAGAACTGGCCCGGCAGACAAGGAATCGGTAGTCCCGCTGGATCGCTCAAGACCATCGTCACGGCATCGGGAGTTTCGCGGATGACCTGTTGCACCCGCAGTGATCTCGGCTGCACGGCCAGCTTCCCTGCTGCGACCTGGGTCAGTGGAATCAGCGGCGGTGGATGCTTCCCCTGAAGCGTCAGCGCGAGCATCGCCAGATCTCGCTTGCTGACTGTCCAGCGATCCCGAAGCAGCCGAGGTAGCTGTGTGAAGTCGATCATGCCAATCAGCATAGCCAGCCAACTGTGTTGTGTAAAGTAACACTTTACACGAAGCAGAATGAGCGACGGAAGCCGGGCTCCACCGGGCTACTTTGGTGGGCGTGAAAGTGGGCGTGAAAGTGGGCGTGGAAGTGGGCGCGCGAGCGGGCGCAGGAACCGACTACTTCTTGGCGGGGACAGCGGGAGCGGCAGGCTTGGCCTGATTCGCTTCGATATCGATGCTGATCGTCACCTCATCACTGAGGACCAGTCCACCGCCATCCAGCGTCTTGTTCCAGATCAGACCGAAGTCCTTGCGGCTGAGCTTGGCCGTGGCCGAAAAGCCGCGCTTCACATTGCCCCAGGGATCTTTGACCGTCGGGGTTGGGGCTTCCGCAGTCAGCACCACCGGCTTGGTCATACCGTGGATGGTCAGATCGCCCGTGATCTTGAGTCCGGTTCCCGCCTTCTCGACCTTGGTTGACTTGAAGGTCAGCTTGGGGAACTTGCCAACATCAAAGAAGTCGGGACTCTTGAGGTGTTCATCACGCTTGCCATCGCGGGTATTTATCGTCGAGGCATCGACCTCTGCGGTGACGCTGCTCTTGGTGATGTCGGCGTCATCGATCGAGAGCGTTCCTGTGAGATTTCCGAACTCGCCGCGTACGTTGGATACCATCATGTGGCGGATCGAAAACGTGGCGCTGCTGTGAGATTTGTCGATGCTCCACTCGGTTGCCGCCGCGCTGGCATAGAGCGGGGCCGCAGTCACAGACAGAAGAGCGAGGGTCTTTGCAAACGATAGTAGCTTCATCGGAGTCTCCTTACACGAGGTGAGGTGTTCTGTTTCCAGTCAGCAAACGGACTGGGGCCTCTTTTGCCACGCCCCCGCCGGGAAAGCCACTTTTCTGCCCCACCCGACGAACCTGCGTAAGCACGCGGCGCCCGACTCCTGCTACAGTGGACAGACATGAACCCGGTGATATGGATGTTGGTGGCGTCGACGGTGGCCACGGCTGCGCTGCTCATCGATCGACGACGCAAGAGCCGGCCACTGAGCCTGGATGACTGGGCTGAACATCAAGGGCGACCCGTGATTCGGGAGGTCGAGCTGGCTCTGCTTTCAGAAGTAGAGCCGCTGGCGCTGCTACCGGAGGTGTTCGGAGTCGAGCGATTCCTGCCCGCGCGGAGTGAGACAGAGGCGGCGCTGTTTCTGTGTCTGTGTGGTCGCGGTCATCGTCCCCAGTCGATGCTGCTCGCGGTGCTGTCAGCGCCAGACTGGCTGCCGCACCTGCGCATCTTGCCCAAGAGCGTGCGCGATGTCCCAGCCCACCTAGGATATGCGCAGAAGGAATCGACTGCGCTGCCTCCTTCCTATCGTGTCGAAGCGTTTGCGGATCTAGATCCAGTGCTGGTCGGAGCGACTGCGAGTGCACTCCCTTTTGCGGGTTCACCACTGCGGATCGAGCTGCGTCCAGGTCGCATTCTGGTAGCCATCGAACAGAGTGACGGAGACGGAGCGAGCCTACTCCTAGAGCACTCCCAAGCACTCCTTTCGGCACTCCTTTCGCTGCGTCCGTAGACTCTGTTACAGATGCGGAGGCGTGCCGCTCGGGGGATCATAGCCGTCCCCTTGTTCATGCAGCCGCTTGCCATGCACCACCAGCTCTTCCTTCACCCGCAGTGCCCCGCGTGTGCGATGCAGATCACCGCGAAACAGCAGACAGATCGAGTCCGGAAAGCAGGGCAAGTCAGGATGCAATCGTTGCAGCGCCAGCGGCTGTCCATACCCGGCGACTCGACGGGGAAGCAGGGCGGTTCCGACTCCGTGTAGGGCCAGACTCTTGACCAGCTCCAGATCTCCGCAGGACAGGAGTCGAGACGGACGAATCTGTAGTGCAGCCAAGCGATCGATCAGCTCTTGGCACTGCGCAATGCGACCCGCAAACACCAGTGGCTCTGAGAGCAGTCGGCGCCGCGCAGTGTCAAAGGAGTGCCCCGAGATCGCGCCTCCCAGCGCTGTGCCGTGCTGCTTGGCGATGAACAGATCCACCGCATCATGAAACAGCGGCATGATCACAAGGTCCGGCTGCGGACGCGGATTCACCACCAGTCCGAAGTGAATCCGCCGCTCGATCACTGCCTGCTGGACCGCCGCTGAGCTGCCATTCCACAGTGCCAAGTGAATGCGCGGCTCGGCGGAAAGGAAGCTACTTAGGAATCCCGGCAGGAAGTACGCGCCAAGTGACTCATGACAGCCGAGGATGAAGCTGCCTTCAAAGGAGCGCTCGAGATCCCGGATCTGGGTCGTTGCCTGTTCCAGAAGCGTCACCGCTTGTTCGGCATGTGCGCGCAGCGCTTCCCCTGTACTGGTCAGTGTCACTCCGCGATGATCGCGGACCAGCAGAGTACTCCCAAGTTCCTCCTCCAGTTTCCGCATTGCCACTGTCAGCGTCGGTTGCGTAACGCCCACACGCTTGGCCGCTGCGCTCAGGCTGCCCGCTTGGGCGATGGCGAGCAGATAGCGCAGCTGAATCAGATCCATGACTTCGCCCCATTATCTTCCGCTATGGCAGTTATTGGAAGCACCTATGGAACAGGGTACGTGTTCACTCCGTATACTGACGACACGGTGCGGAGGAGTCTGAGTCGGCGCGCTCTGTGTCCGACGAAGAATCTGCATCGATGGCACAAGCACAATCGAGCTGGGAAGGAGCATAGATTATGTCGCGAAGGTGGCTATGTACGTCTCTTATAGGTGGGGCACTCGCGCTGGCGGGCTGTCCGAGTGATCCGATGACAGGAATGGACATGACCGGGGGCGGAGCCGACCTGTCGGTGACTGCGGTCAAGGTGCTCAAGCGCGCCTCCCGATCCAGCACGATCACGATCTCGGATGACGACACGCTGGTCGCAGTCTGTAACGCCGATGATCGATCGGTGTCGTTCTTTACGACCGCCAACAACACCCGACTGTCCAAAGTCACCGTCGGAGGCGAGCCTTCTTCGGTCGTCCTTCATCCCGATGGGAAGACAGCGTTTGTGTCCGTACGAGCTGATGCCACTGTGGTCAAGATCACCGGCATCGACACCGCAGCACCGACTGTCTCTGCCCCAACCGCAGTAGGAGCGGAACCGACCGGTCTTGCCTTGTCTCCCACCGGCGCCAAGCTGTTTGTCGCAGAGTATGCGGAGTCAAAGATCGGGGTGATCGACACCGCCACGATGGTGCGTACCGACTTTGTTGGCACCATCAGGAGTCCGCGCTCGCTGCTCGTGACCAACAACGGCGACATGAGTGATGACGATGAGCTCCTGGTTGCACCCGAGTTTTTTGGTACTCCGGTCGCTGGTGCGGAGGCCAAGGACAATGGTCGCACTGGCTCGGTCCGTCTGTTCGCGGTCAAAGATCGCGCAGCAAGTGGCAACATCAGCTTCCCTCCCCTTACGCAAGCCCAGCTAGGAATCGCAGGAACACTGGCCAATGGAGCGGCTCCCAATCAGCTGTTTGCGGTGGCCATATCCCAAGGTCGTATCTATATCCCGTCGGTGTCGGCGTCTCCGGAAGGAGCCCCGCGCTTTGACAGCAACGTCGCGCCAGTGATGTATGTCGCCGATCTTGCGAGCAAATCGGAAGTTCGTGGTGGCAACGGAACCACCAACCTCGCGTCTCTGGTGAATGCCCTGCCGACGCCGCGCTTCTTCCTGGCGGAGACGGTTGATCTCGACTTTGTGCCAAGTACGCGGATTGCGTATGCGGTGTCGCGCGGCGCGGAAGTGGTCCAGCGCATCGACTACAGCGGAGCGGCTCCGACACTCGGCTCGACGATGAACAAGCAGATTGATCTCATCGGCGCGCCTGGCAATCCCAACCTGTGTCAAAACCCCAACGGAATTGCCATCGCGGCAACGCAGCAGCGAGCCTACGTCAACTGCTGGGGCAATCAAAAGCTGTCGATCATTGATCTGGGCGCTCAGGCAGTACTGACTACGGTTGACTCTGCGACACTCGCAACGAGTCCAGTTACCAAAGGTCGCCACTTCTTCTTCACCGGACGCGGACGCTGGTCTGGAAACGGTACGGCGACTACTCCACCGACGGAACATGGCGCGGCTTGGTCGAGCTGCGGAACCTGTCACCCCGATGGACTGAGCGACAACATGACCTGGATCTTTGCTGCGGGTCCGCGCCAGACCACCTCGATGGACGGGAGCTTTTCCCACAGTCCGGGTGCGCCTGCCCAGAAGCAGCGCATCTTCAACTGGTCCGCAATCATTGATGAGATGCACGACTTTGAAGCCAACACGCGCGGTACCTCGGGTGGCATGGGCGCGCTCACGACGGCAACTGGGCAGTGCACCCTCACCAATGAGACGCGGCAGGGACTCTCAGCGGCGCCGCTCGGTACACCTTCTTCGACCTCTCTGCACACCACGGCTGGAAACTGCGTCACCGATTGGAATGACATCAACGAGTACGCCAAGACCATTCGGCCTCCGCGCGGCCTGCGATTCCTAGATGCAGCATCAGTGGCTCGCGGCGCAACTCTGTTCGGAGTCGGCGCAACCGGAGGCGGCTGTGTCAACTGTCACGGCGGTCAAGGCTGGACGGTATCGCGCCGTCACTACGATCCGACCCTGAGCGCGACAGTCACAGCGGTCACGGGCACAGCTTATGCGCGGCCTGCGGTCCTGATGAACTTCAATGATCACGTCGCGCCGACCACCCAGATCGTTGCGCAGCCGCTGGCATCGGACAACTTCGTGACCGTCGCCATTCCACCACTGCAGACCTCCTGCAACATGCGCAAGGTCGGTACATTCGGCGTGCCAGGAAATGTCGCGGCGACCGATGCACTCGAGATCCGCGCCGGTACGTTCCCAAACGGAGTCAGCACCAGCAACCGCGCGCAAGGTCGCGGTGGCTACAATGTCCCGTCGCTGTATGGCATGTCGCTGGGTGCGCCGTACCTGCATCATGGTCAGGCGATGACGCTGGATGAGCTGTTCACCGACCCCAAGTGGCAGACTCACTGGCAGGCGGGCTCTGCGAACTTCCTGTCCGGAGCGAGCGCGGCCCAAGATCGCCGAGATCTGATGAACTTCATCCTGTCGATCGACGGCACTACCACTGAGCAAGCCATCCCCGCCAACTTCAACGCGGGCTGCGCTCCGTAAGTCCAACACAGTCCGCGCCCCAAGCAGCGGTCCTGCATGCCAATATTAGGCATGTAGGACGATTCATATTTGTGGATGAGCAGCAACGAACCAGCGGAAAGGAAGCGCTGATGAAGGAGCCAGCGCGCGCGTTCTTACGGAGAGTTACTTGAGGACAGACTTCAGCGTGACGCCCAGCTCGGCCGGGGTCTTGGCGACGGCAATGCCCGCCGCTTGCAGCGCTGCGATCTTGTCGGAAGCAGTTCCCTTGCCACCCGCAATGATCGCGCCCGCGTGTCCCATCCGTCGCCCTGGAGGCGCAGTCTGACCGGCAATAAACGCTGCCACCGGCTTCGACATGTGCTTCTTGATGTACGCCGCCGCGTCCTCTTCCGAGGAGCCGCCAATCTCTCCCATCATCAGCACCGCATGGGTATCGGGATCGCGCTCGAACAGCTCGAGCACATCGATAAAGTCCATGCCTTTGATCGGATCGCCGCCGATGCCGACACAGGTTGACTGCCCGAGGCCAAGCTGCGTCAGCTGATGCACTCCCTCATACGTCAGCGTTCCCGAGCGAGACACAACCCCGATGTGACCAGGCATGTGGATGTAGCCCGGCATAATGCCAATCTTGCATTCTCCAGGAGTAATAATGCCGGGGCAGTTCGGCCCGATGAGCCGCGTCCGGTTTGGCCCGGTCTGCGCATCGAGCACGCGCCGCACCTTGAGCATATCGAGTACCGGAATGCCCTCGGTGATGCAGACAACCAGCTCTAGCCCGGCGGCGATCGACTCGAGGATGCTGTCGGCGGCAATCGCGGCGGGGACGTAGATCACGTTGGCGTTGGCGCCAGTCTTTTTGACGGCTTCGGCGATGGTGTCAAACACCGGCAGGTTGAGGTGGGTTGCGCCGCCCTTGCCAGGAGTCACGCCACCGACGACGGTGGTGCCGTACTCGACGGCTTTTTCGGTGTGAAAGGTTCCGTTCTTGCCAGTGAGGCCAGAAACGAGCAGTCGGGTGTTCTTGTTTACGAGGATCGACATGACTGCCTCCCTAGGCCGCGACCTGGCCAGCCAGCGCGACGATCTTTTTGGCGCCGTCGGCCATATCGGACGCCGCCACCACGTTAAGCCCCGACTCAGCGAGGATCTGCTTGCCCAGCTCGACGTTGGTTCCTTCGAGCCGGACCACCAGCGGAACCTTGAGCCCGACTTCCTTGACCGCCGTGATGACTCCCTTGGCGATGGTGTCGCACTTCATGATGCCGCCGAAGATGTTGATGAAGATGCCGCGCACCGCCGGATCAGCGGTGATGATCTTGAACGCAGCGGTCACTTTCTCAGCCGTCGCACCACCCCCGACATCGAGGAAGTTGGCCGGCATGCCGCCGTAAAAGCGGATGATGTCCATCGTCGACATCGCCAGGCCTGCGCCGTTGACCATGCAGCCGATGTTGCCGGTCAGCTTCACGTATGACAGATCGAACTTCTTGGCCTCGGTTTCAGCCGGCTCTTCCTCTTCAAGATCGCGCAGCTCCTCGAGGTCAGGGTGACGCATCAGCGCGTTGTCGTCGAAGTTCACCTTGGCATCGAGCGCGATGAGCTGCCCCTGCTTGGTGAGCACGAGCGGATTTACCTCCAGCAGCGAGCAGTCCAGCTCCTGATAGGCCCGAACCAGCGTCGCGAAGAACTTGCTGGCGGCATTCACCACTTCCATGCCCGCCGACTTGAGCCCAAGCGCAAACGCCACTTCCCGAGCCTGATACGGCGCAAAGCCGACCATCGGATCAATGACCGCTTTGAAAATCTTCTCGGGCTGGTGCGCGGCAACTTCCTCGATGTCCATGCCGCCTTCCGTCGAAACCATCAGGACCAAGCGGCCCTTCTGGCGATCCAGCACCACCGCCGCGTAGAACTCCTTGGCGATGTCAACGCCCTGCTCAAGAAGCAGCCGTCCGACCTTCTTGCCCTCGGGACCGGTCTGGTGCGTGACCAGCTGCATGCCCAAGATCTTGCTGATCGCTGCCGAGCAGTCTTGCGGAGTCTTGGTGACCTTGACGCCGCCGCCCTTGCCGCGACCGCCAGCGTGAATCTGCGCCTTGACGACCACGAGAGGATTGCCGCTCTCGCTGCGGACCCAAGCTGCCGCCGCCTCCGCTTCCTCGACGGTGAGCGCCGCCTTGCCAATCGGCACCGGCAGGCCCTTCTTTCGCAGCAGCTCTTTGGCCTGATACTCGTGAATGTTCATGGGTTTCCCTCAGCGATCCTGACCGACTGACCCGCGCCGCGATGTCAACATTTGCATGAACAGCGACGGCGGGATCGGCCAGGATCTGTGGTTACGGGTTGTGACGGAGACTACAGTCGAGCGCTGGCGTCGACAAGCTCGCGAACGGCGGCGACGCTCTTGCTAAGCTGCGCCTTCTCGTCATCGGTGAGCGTAATCTCGAGCACTTTTTCGATGCCGCCCTTGCCAATCACACACGGTAGGCCGATGTAAAGATCGCTGATGCCGTACTCGCCGCTGCAGTACACGGCGGCTGGCACAAGGCGCTTTTGATCGTTGAGGAACGACTCGGCCATCACCACCGCTGCCGTCGCTGGCGCGTAATACGCAGAGGTTCCCATCAGCTTGACGATTTCGCCACCACCACCAGCAGTGCGGGCGCAGATCGCGGCCAGGCGCTCTGGAGCGATGAACTGCTTGACCGGAATGCCGTTGACGGTGCAGTAGGAAGTGACCGGCACCATGGTGTCGCCGTGGCCACCGAGGACCATCGCCTTGACATCCTTGATGCTGACGCCGATCTCCTGGGCCAGGAACAGCTGAAAGCGCGCCGAGTCGAGTACGCCAGCCATGCCAGCGACGCGGCTCTTCGGGAAACCGGTGACCTTGGCACACTCGAAGACCATCGCGTCGAGCGGATTCGAGATCACGATCACAAACGCACTAGGACAGTGATTTTTGATGTTCTCAGCGACGCTGCGCATGATCTTGAGGTTGATCGAGAGCAGGTCGTCGCGGCTCATACCGGGCTTGCGGGGAACGCCGGCGGTGACGATGACCACGTCGGAGCCCGCCGCGTCGGCCCAGCTGGAAGTGCCGGTGATGTTGCAGTCCCAGCCAAGCAGCGTGCCGTTCTGCATCAGGTCGAGCGCCTTGCCCTTGCACAGGCCCTCTTTTTCGGGAATGTCGAGCAGGACTACGTCAGCCAGTTCCTTGCGGGCGATGAGAGCTGCCAGCTCGCCGCCGATGTTGCCGCCGCCGATGACAGCGATCTTTTTACGACCTGTGGTGGTGTGGTGCATGAAGAAATGTCTCCTTGGGTCCGAGCCGCAGACCGTCACCAAGCATTGGAGGGGTGCGGTTAGGAATGTCTCGATGGTGTGTCTTACTAAACCGGGCTGGGAGTCTACTCCGAAGTCTCGAAAAACGATAGGGCCAGGCTTGGCTGGTCAGGTCGACGGCTCTCTCCGTCGGAACGAACGCCTGCGGATCGTCCCAAAGGCGAGCCATGACAAATGGCCATCCTATCGAGTACCCTGTCCCAAATGTTCTACAAGAAGTGCTCTCGGAGTCCTGCACGGGGCGATACGCCGCAGATCAGGACCTGGCTCAACGTCGGGCTGCGGGCGTATCTGCTGTGGGCGATGTCTCTCTGTGGACTGATGGTCGCAGGGACCGCACAAGCCCAGTCCCGAACGCTCCGCGCCACCGCAGGCTCGCTGGGCTCACGAGGCAAGCACTGTCTAGACGAACAGAAGCGCAAGCTGCTCCTCGAGCACTTCATGGGCGGATCGATCAATCCGCTCGGCATCGAAAACCAGCTGTCGCTGACTTACTGCATTCCGTTCATTGAGAAGCCGGGAATCCTATTTGATTACACCAAGTTCGAGTTCGGACTCGCCAACTACATCTCACCGACCCACGTTCACATCGGGCCAACGGTACGATTTGCGCCGCTGTCGTTTCTGATCCTGCGCGCCGAGGTGACCGGCTTTTACATCTGGCCGATCCCTTTGCAGGGCGCCGGCTTCATCATGACGAAGGGCTACGAAGACTTTGATAGCAAGACGGTGAGCCCCAAGCTCGGCGAAGCCACCGATATGTACGGCGTTCGCGTTGCGCTCGGCGTCACCCTGCAGGGCGCGATTCCTCTCGGCAAGCGGGTCGACATCCTGCTTGTGAACGGACTCACCGGAGAGTTCTGGCGCATGGCCAACGGCGATGACACTCGCTATCCCTCCAAGTACTACTATCTGGCCAAGCTCGACGGCATCATGGATGGAAGCGGCGACTGGGCTCTGGTCAACAACGCCGCCCTGCTGGTGTCTATCAAGCCCCACCGCAACCATGCCATCCGCGTCGGCTTCACCGACAACCTTCTCTACGTTCCTGGCAGTGGCTACAAGGGCAACATCGCTGCGGGCCTCCTTGCGTGGTCGGTCAACAACCTGCGCGATCTCGCCAAGAGCTTCGCACTCTTTGTGCGCGTCGGTACGTTCACTCACCATGCGTTCCGCAGCGGCATCACCCTCGCGGCTGGACTGGACATCACCTACGAGCTAACCAGCACACCGACCCGTCGCGCTCTCGAAACCCAAGAAGCGCAAGAAGCGCCTCCTCCTGACGCAGCAACCTCGACAACCACCACGCTACCGGCGGACGCAGAGCCGGCACCGGCCAGCGCAACCGCTCCGACCGAACCTGCGGCCCCTGCTGCGGAGGGACAGAAGCCATGAGACGCTCTATCCAACGATCTGCCCTGGCGCTGCTTTGTTCGACTGCACTGTGTTCGACCGTGCTCGGTGGCAGTAGCTCGGCACGGGCGGACGACATCGTGATCTTGCCGGGTCAGCAGATGGCCTTCATCCTCGAAGGAGCGATGGCGACCTGCAGCCTCACCTCCATCGTTGGCAACACCGTAACCGGCGTCCGCAAGATGCCCAGTCGCGCTTGGATTTACTCGGGCTTCATCTGCGGCATGATCAACCTGGCAACCGGCCCCATCGTGATGGTCTACGGCACCGATCCCAAGGTCGAGTACGGACTCGGCATGGGCGGCATGCACACCGTCGTCGGCCTGGCCAACCTGGGCGTGGCGATCTGGAACGCTCACCTGTGGCACAAAGCCCGTACGGCGGCCCCTGCTGATGCGCCACCACCCCCGCCCGCTCCGGCTGTCTCGCTGGCCCCGCTGCTCGGACGCGACCGTCAAGGTGCCAGCGTGCTGGGGCTCAGCCTCAGCGCCTCGTATTAGGAACGAGCATGGGCAAGCGGGCAATCATCATCGGTGCCGGAATTGGTGGGCTCGCGTCGGCCATTGCCCTGCGCAAGGTCGGCTACTCCGTCCAGGTCTTCGAGCGCACCGCCGAGGTCCGAGGCATCGGCTCCGGCCTGTCGCTGTGGAGCAACGCCATGTGGGCACTCTACGTCCTGGGCGTCAGTGATGAAGTGCTTCGGCTCGGCTCGGTGGTCGACATCACCCGCAGCCAGACCGCCGACGGAGAGGTCCTTAGCGACGTTCACGTCGGCACCATCGCCCGCAAGCTCGGCGTTCCCACCGTCTGCATCCACCGCGCCGACCTGCACCAAATCCTCTTGCGAGCGGCTGGTCCAGAGCACATCCAGACCTCGGTTCCCTGCGTCGGATTTACCCAAGACAGCCACGGCGTCACCGCTCTTTTGGAAAACGGAATCCACGCGCGGGCCGACCTGCTCATCGCCGCTGACGGCATTCACTCTGTCATCCGCCGCCAACTCATCGGACCCGAGGAGCCGCGCTACTCCGGCTACACCTGCTACCGCTCCGTCGTATCGTTCGTCCACCGCTCCATGCCCCCGGGTGTGGCCCTTACCGCACTGGGTCACGGCGTCGAGTTTGGCCTGTTTCCCTGCGGCATGGGCCGAGTCTACTGGTTCGCCACCCACAACCAGCCGGCTGCCCAGCCCGACTCGCCGCTCGGTCGCAAAGGTGACTGCTTGGCCGCGTTCGCCGGCTTCAGCGAGCCGTTCATCCAAGTCCTTCACGCCACCCCCGAGTCCGCGATCCTGCGCCACGATGTCTACGACCGCACGCCGCTGTCCCACTGGGGAGAAGGCCGTGTCACCCTGCTCGGCGATGCCAGCCACCCGATGACTCCCAACCTTGGTCAGGGAGCGTGTATGGCGATTGAGGATGCGGTGGTGCTGGCCCACTGTCTGCGAAGCGAGCCCGATGTCGCGGTCGCGCTGCGCAGCTACGAAGCCGCCCGCCGCGAACGCACTGCCCTGATGACAACGCGGTCGCTGTATGCCGGCAAGATTCTCACCTTGGAAGATGGCGTACTGTCGTGGCTGCGTGATCGCTTGATGCAGTCCAAGCTCGGTGAGTCGCAGGCCGAGTCGGTACTCGAGAAGCTCCTCGCCTACCAAGTGCCCCAGCTGTAGTTCACCCAGCTATTGTCGCCACGTCCGCCTCTCAATAAGAAGCGTTTCATCTGCCTCTTATCTCAAGTTAAGAAGCGTTTCATCTGCCTCTTATCTCAAGTTAAGAGGCGTTTCATCTGCCTCTTATTGAACTTTGTAGGTCTTGACCTTGAGGATCGGGGTGCCAAAGCTGATGCCAAAGCCCTTGTCTTCGATCTCTCCTTCGACTTCGGCGCGGACTCCGTCCTTGCGCAGATCGGCGCCGCCACCGTCGAGCTTAAACACCTCGCCGCCCGCCAGGCGGAGCGTAAAGTAGCCGCCCTCCAGATCGACATGATGAACGGTTCCGGTCAGCTTCTTGCTCTTGCTCTTCACGATGATCTCCTCAGAAGTTTGCGTTGCGAACACCAGGGACTGTGGGGCTGAAACAGGACGTGACCGCCTAGTGAATGTCGAGCGTCGCGCGACCACGCAACAGCACGTACGCCACCACGACCCCTGGCTTGGCCTCGACCGCGAGCGGCAACACCTGCGACAGCTCGGTCTGAAGCGCGACCTGCGACACCCCTACCGCTTGGGCCACCGGAGCGACACTCTGCCAAGCGCCCCCTTGCAGCCGCAGCGTGCCCGACAGTGACTGCTGCACTGCGGTCAGCCGCTCTGTCACATCGAGCCGCAGGTGGGGACGAACCTTATCGGCCAGGTTCCCTTCGATCAGCTCATACAGCGACACCTTCAGGTCTTGCAGCCGCGAGCTCGACTCGGCGGCCACTTGCAGATCGGGTACGTGGAGAATCTGCCGCCCGCCCTCCGTCTGAAGCTGCGGCGTCCCCCACAAAAACAGCGAGCCGGTATAGATCCCCGCGACATCGAGCCGGAGCAGCACCCGCCCGCTGGCATCTCCGACCTCGACCCCTTGCACCAGCAGTGACTGCGCCGAGCTGCCGAGCCGCTTGCCAACCAGCTGTGGCCGCACAAGCTGAGTCAAGTCCGTCGCCGGCACTGCCACCGCCACTTGGACCCCAAACTCCTCGCCGAGCGCTTCCTGCCGTACCGTCAGCGACTGGAGCGGCGGACTGCCACCACTTGGACAGTCGCCCAGGTTCAGTCGCGGCTCGACATCCAGGCCAAGCCGCACGCTCACGGTGTGGGCGGCGTCCGCGGCAGCACTCGGGGGAGCCAGCACCAACGCCGTCGGATGAACGTCCAGACACGCCTTGCGCCCAGCCAGCTGAAGTGGCCGAGGCCGACCCAGCTCGGTCAGTCCTTGCGACAGCGCCGGACCGAGCGGCACCCGCACCACCTGACCCAGACCCTGCGCCGCCGCCTGCAGAGGCCGCAGCATGCCAGAAAAGATCTCAGCGACAGGAATCGGCAGCCCCGCACACGACACCTGACCGATTGGCTCGACGGTGGTGCGAATGTCACGCAGCACCAAGTCGCCGCCCGACTCAATGGTCGGTCGCGCCGCGATCACGAGTGCGCCGCCCACGCCTCTTGACTGACAGCGCAGAAAACCGCCACCGAGCTGTAGATCACCGACCACCGGAATCCGA
The DNA here is from genome assembly GCA_016794465.1 of Myxococcales bacterium. Classification (GTDB taxonomy): domain Bacteria; phylum Myxococcota_A; class Polyangia; order Palsa-1104; family JAEUJZ01; genus JAEUKA01. Next base: position 79,072 of record JAEUKA010000040.1, read on the forward strand.
ATTGCCAGGCCCTCTGCCGTTGGGGTCACCGAGGCCGGCTGCCGTCCCAGTCGCCAGCTGAGCGAAACGATGCCAAGCGACAAGCTGCCTTGGCTACCACCGGGAAGCTGCCGGTCGAGCGCCGCTTCCACCGAGCTGAGCCGCAGCGGCGTCTGGACAAACACCACCGTGCGCGGTGGCCGAATGTCGAGCAAGTTCGGCGGCACGTTGACGTGGTAGTCCGGTCGCCCGCTGCGACATCCAGCAGTCGCAAGCGACAACGCCACAGGCAGGACCATCGCGGCGACAGAGGCAAGCGTACGCATCGCGCTAGAGTCTACTACGTGCCCTGGGTGCTGGCCCTTTTCCTTGTCACCGAGCTCGGCGCGCCACATTGACAGCGGCGCAGAGCGAGACAGATACTGGCGCTCGTGAGTACCGCAAGCGCCCCCGTCACGCCCGCCCTTGTCTCCATCCGCTTTCGTCTCCAGTACCCCGATGTCGAGACGTTCATTGCCAAGTACGCAGTCAACATCTCGGAAGGCGGTATGTTCATTGCGTCGATGGACGCGCCGCCAGTCGGAACGGTGGTGCGCTTCGAGCTGTCGATTGCCGGTGGGCTGAGCATCCTTCACGGCGAAGGAGAGGTGGTCTGGACGGCCCTGTTCGATCCGCAAAGCCCGATGGCTCCGTGTGGGATGAGCGTGCGCTTTTTGCGAATGGATGCCGATGGACAAGCGCTGATTCGCCGCGTCTTGGCCTACAAGGCCGCTCATGGAGAGCAGTTCCTTCAAGCTGCGCCGGACCCCTACGCCAGCATCGCCTATCGACCGCAGCCACCAAGTCTCTCGCCGCCACCGCCCGTACCAGCGAAGGCCGCGCCTGAACCCGCAGCCTCTGAACCCGCAGCTGTCGAGCCCACGCCACCATCTGCAACGACCGCAAAGCCGGGCGCGCAGGCATCCCAGAGCACGCCGCAGTCTCGGGTTACGCCGAACACCAGCGCAGCTTCGCCCTCGCCCTCGCCTGTGGACAATGAGCTGGCCGGACTGTTGACGCCGCGCCCCCGAACTGACTCGGAGGTAACGCCAAACCTGGCGAGTCAGCGGCTGGCCGAGCTGCTTGACCGTCGCTTGCGCCCGTCGCGAAGTTGACATAGCGTCCCGGCCATGACGACTTCCCGAGCAAGCGGTGGCCCTGGCCCTGTCCCCGTCCCAATCCTCGACCCATCGCCCAGCTGGCTGGTTCCCGGCGAGCGACCCAAGACCATCCTCGACAACCTGCTGGCTCGTCCCGATGCGACGCGGATGGTGCGAGCCACGCCGATTCAGTCGCTGTATCTGTTTGTTCAGTCGATCGGTCTCGGCGACGCCCAGGACCTGATTGCGATGTGCCTGCCGGCGCAGCTACAGGGCCTTGTCGACCTGGATGTCTGGGACCGTGACCAGCTGGTGCCGACGCGGCTTCAGTCGTGGCTGGCGCAGATCGTCGAGCTACCGCCGGCCCGCTTCGCCAGTCACATCCGCAAGCTGGATGCCGAGCTGCTGACGACGTTTTTGGCCCCGCAGGTCCGGGTCTACGATCTGACGGAAAAGGACGAGCCGCCCGACGAGCCGGAAGGGATGTACTACGAGACGCCGGACCGCTTCTTTATGGTCGACATCCTGCCCTCTCCCGACGGGGACAGCGAGCGTGCGGTGCTGATTCATCGCCTCCTCGATCACTTGTACAAAGGCGACCTCGACCTGGCGCGGGCGGTGATCAACGCGGCGCGCTGGGATGCCGGCGCCGAGACGGAAGAGCTGGCCTATCAGTTTCGCAGCGGGCGGATGGCTGACCTGGGCTTTGTCGATTACTACGAAGCGCTGCGCATCTATCAAGAGGTGGACGCCAAGGCCAAAGTGCCGGGCAGCATCCCGGCCAAGGAAGTCGTCGTCGAGCACAAGCGACCCGATTCGCTCGAGCAGGGCGAGGTTCGCGGCACCGGACCGGGCGGATTCCTCGGCGCAGACAGCGGACTGTGGGGAGCGCTGGTTCCGGACCTGGCCGAGCCTTCGTCGCTGCTGTATCAGGTGGCCGCCGGTCTGTCCGACGCAGAGCGCAGCACGCTGCTCCACGAGCTGATGTATCTGGCCAACCAAGCGATGAGCGCCGACCGCGTGGCCATGGATGATCTGGCGACGACGGAAGCGACGCTGCAGCGGACGGCGGGCTATCTGCTCCTCGGGCTGTCGCATCGCCTGGGGTCTTTACCGATGGAAGCGCCGAGCCTTAAGGCCCACAGCGAGCTGCTCCGCACGGTGCCGCTGGTTCACCTGTTTCGGCTCGGCCACTCACTGACGCAGGCGGTGCGCAAGCTGGCGCGGCTCCTGGTCGAGAGCGGCGCCACCAGCCTGTTCCCTGCCGACTCGCCGCTGTCTCTGCTGGCACCCGACGAGGCCGCGATGCTGGGGGCACTGCTGCAGCTGCGACCCCTGTATCCCCGTGCGCTCAGCGAGCCCGGCAAGGCCCCAGCGCTGCGACCGTTTGCCAGCCTGCGGGATCTGGCGCGGGCGGCGGCTTTTATCGAAGAGCTGTCGGTGCGCTTCAAGCTGCTCACCATCGGGCTGGGCTTGCGACACGAGACGCTGCGGGCGGTGCTGGCGACGACGGAGCCGGATGCTCGACAGGCGACGTGGGATGATGTGCTCGGAACCATGATCGGCAACCACCTGCTGTCCCGTCCGCCGGTGCTGGTGCCCCTGTCGCGTCGCGATCTGCCGGTTCTGCGCCAGCTGCTCGGCGATCACGCGGAGCCGACGCTGCCGGAGCTGCTCCGGGCGCGCTGCTGGAAGCTCATCGAAGAGCGGGTCCACGATCGCGTGCTCGATGACACCGAGGCCCGGACGCTGCTGGGACCGGCGCAGCGAGTCTTTGTCGAGCGGGTGTTCCAGCAGCTCGCGAAGTCCCTGCTGACGCTGCCCCAGTCGATCGATCAAGCGACCGCCGAAGCAGTACCGCGACTCGCCGGCCTGCTGCTGGCCTAATGTTGGCCTGCATGAGGTCGATCATCGGCCTGCATGAGGTCGATCATCGGCCTACCCTAGGTCGATCATCGGCCTACCCTAGGTCGATCATCGGCCTACCTTAGGTCGATCTTCGGCCTACCCTAGGTCGATCATCGGCCTGCCCTAGGTCGATCATCGGCCTGCCCTAGGTCGATCATCGGCCTACCTTAGGTCGATCTTCGGCCTCACCTAGGCCGATCCTACCCCTCACCTAGGCCGATCAGGCCGGGGTGTAGCAGGCTCGTCGCACTGGATCGCTCAGCACCGCATACGCTTCGTCCAGCACCAGGGCAATCTGACGCAGCTCGCGATCCATCGCCGAGCGACTTCGATACGGCAGCAAGCTGGGCGCAATCGCCCCACGCTCTCGCTGGTAGGCGGCACGAATCTCCTCGGGAGAAGCGCTCTTGGCCACCCCGAGCAGCGTGAAGTAATCGGCGGACTCACACAGCCGCGCCTTCTTCTGAATCATCGTCATCGCGTCGTTGAGCGCCCGCGCCCGTGCCCGCGCTTGCCGCTGCGACTCCAGCCGCTTCTGCTCTTCTGGCGACAGGTGATGAAGATGCGACACTGCCCCCAGCGACAGCAGGCAATAGCCAAGTCCATAGACCGCGTGCTCCCCGATGCCCGAGCTGGTGCTGATCTCGTGCAGGCTGCGCTCTCCGTCGAACAGCAGCAGCGCCTCTTCTTCCACCGAGGACAGCCCCATGTTCTGGAGCACCGCCCCACCGGCCTGGGGCAGCGCCAGGCTCACGGGGACCAGCACCATCGACAGCGGCCCGACACAGGTCGCCAGCGTCGCCAGATCCATTCCCCTTCGCACCGCCAGCGTCAGCAGCAGACGCGAGGCCAGCGGCAACATCGTCTGTTCGCCCGCCGGCAGCGCCTGATCGAGCAGGCAAAACGTCCCCCGCCGCAGCGCCAGCGCCCGACAGACGATCTCGACCACGAAGTCGGCCTGTCGCTGACAAAAGTCCTTGGTATCGAGCAGCTTGGCCGACACCAGCAGCTCCAGCTGCTTGCGCAGTCCCTCGCCCCGCGCCTTGCGCAGCACCTCGACGGCCCGCTTCTTCTGAGCCTGCGTCCACAGCGCCCCTTGCAGCTCGACCAGCTCATCGCCAGGCAGCTGCGAGCGCGCCCCCACCAGCACACCCGCGTCGAAAAACAGCTCGCGCCCCGGCAGCTCTCGCGACCCTGGATTCGTTTCGGACGAGAGCAGCAGACAGCCGCTGAAGCCAGTCGCAATCGCCCAGCCGAACAGCTGCACCGCCGACAGCTCCGCGAGCGAGCCCTGCGCAGGCAGTCGCCGCTGCCAGCGAAACGTCGGCAGTGGCGAAGTCGCAGGCAGAGTCGGTGCGGCCACGATCGGAACCGAAGGCAGGGCCATGATCGACGGTGAAACGAACGGCTCGGCGGGCTCGGGTGGCAGGTGCGTCGGTACCGCCTGGGGCACCGGGAGAGGAGCCATCAGCCAGCGATTGTCATCGGTAAGCTCATCAATCCGCAGCAGCCGCAGCTTCGCGAGCGACTTCAGCGCCAGCGCCGAGCCACTGCGCAGCGAGATCAGCTTGCCTTCCACCAGCGGCGGTGGCGGTGGCCGTCGTCCGAGTGGAATCCGCACCGGCAGCGGCGTGGTGTCTTCCTCAATCGGAACCGGCACTGCCCCCGTGACAAAAGGCGTTGATTCTGCCGAGGGGTCTGCGCTGCGCGTGCTCACGAGGCCAGTCTAGGTCCATTTTTCGTACGGGGACAGCGCGACTTCTACGCCCACGGCAGGGACAGCGACCCACCGCCAGGCCCCGACGCAGCGGGCAAGAGGTCGTGCAGAAACTCACGGGGCCAGCTGAGGCGCGTCTCGGGCGGCAAGCGCTGATGCCGGGTCACATAGGCACGCAGAAACCGCCGCGTCGCTTCGTTGACATAACCGCCCCCCGCCATCCCGTCGAGCAGTCCGGGGAACTCGCTGCGATAGCGCTCGCAGATCGCCAGCCACAGCTCATCGCGACGGACCTTGGCACACAGCGACGCTGCCGCCACCGACACAAACCGCGCGTCGGCCTTGTCTTCGGCGCACAGCCTCGGCACCCGTCGACTCAGCGGCTCAAACAAGCGCTTGCCATCGGCGACCATCCGCGCACAGCGAGGCGCCCGCGCAAGCAGCGACTCCGCCACCCGCCGCTCCAAGTGGTTGAGCTGACCGGCCCGGACGTGCTCGTCGATCTCGGCGACCTCGACCACGATCACTTCGAGGTGCAGCGCCCGTCGGGTAATCTCGGGAATCAGCGCTTGCCGCTTGTGATGCGCCTTCTCTCCCGACCCAAAGCGCTTGCTGTCGGTCACGCCCAGCGCAGCCAGCTCACGAACCGCTGCCGGCCCCAGCGCCACCACCGCCATCACCATCGGACCCAGCATCGGGCCCCGCCCCGCTTCATCGAGCCCCAGCTCGGCATCCTGCACGTCGTCATCTCCTGGCATCGCCGGCTTGTAGCACAGCGCACCCGGTCGCAGCGACTACGGCAAGGTGAGCCCGCCCAGTCCCAAGCTGATGTGGACGGCAAACGGTGGCAGTCGCTCGCTGTCCTCGCTGCCCAGCACCTGCAAGCGCTGCTCACGAACGAACCCGGTCGCCGTCAGCGCCGCAAAGGGCAGCAGCGACCCCAGCCGCGCCCCGAATCGCACCCCGCCGCCAAGCCCCAGGTCAAAGCCTTGGCTGTCAAACGTCACCGGCAGATCGCGCCCCCGCAACAACACCAGCGCCGGCGTCACCGTCGCAAACAGATCACATAGCCACGACCGAAAGCCGAGCCGCAGACGCGGACCCAGCGACGCCTCGATCCGGGTCCAGTCAACGCTGCCATGACGTAGCTGCTGCTGTTTCAGCGACGTACCACCGAGCAGCACCATCAGCCCCCAGCGACTTGGCTGACCTTCTTTCGTCATCGGGGACAGCGAGCCCCACAGGAAGCCACCACCACCAGGCCGAGGCCACGACACCTCCATGCCGACCGAGAGGCCCAGCTCTAGCGACAGCGGCGGACGACGAGGTGGCTTCGACACAAGTGGCTTGGGCAGCACCGGCAGCGGGATCATCACCGGCCCGATCGCAGGCTGCTCACCACCGCTCGGCGAAGAACCAAGCGCAGTGGCAATGACCACCGCCGCCGCAGCCGCCAGATCCTCACAAGACGGACCGATCGCCAGATCGTGCACCACCAGCAGCGCGCCACTGCTACTGCGAACCTCGACGCGCAGCAGCTCATCGAGCGGCTCCAGGTGGGCGACGGCTGGCTGCGACATCACCGCCGCATCGAGTGCCACGATCCGCGCTTCGACCGCTGCCACGGGTGGACAGCCACCTTCGACCAGCACCCGCAGCGCGGCCACCGCCACACTTGCCGCAGTCACACTCACGCCTAGGACTTGCTGCCGCCTCGGCAGGCCGGTGACTCGTAGGCTGCTGCTGCTGCCTGCCACTTCGAGGGTGGCACCGTCTTGAGCGTCAGCGCATGAATCGCCGCCTTGAGCTCCTCGGCCAGCGCCGAGTAGACCAGCCGCTGCTGCTCGATTAGGTTCTTGCCCTCGAACAGCGGCGAGACGACGATCACCTTGAAGTGACTCTCGGCCCCCGGCCCCGAGCTGTGCTGGTGACTCTCGTTGATCACTTCCAAGTGGGTTGGAGTAAGAGCCGCCCTTAGCTTCGACTCCACGCGCTCTGCCATAGATTGCTTCATCATGCGAACCTTTTTACCTCAAAGGCCACGTAGGTGCTCACAACTTGCGCTTTTTATGGCACACTCGCGAGCCGTACGACTGTCCTTGAGGAGCCTGCTTCATGGAGGAATCCCGCTACTTTGAGCTAGACGCCAGACTGGAGTCCTTGCGCATCCGCAAGGCAGGGGAGGACCCCCGGGTCCTTGCGGCGTATGGCGACAAGGTCGACATCGGCTGGATCTACCACGACAATGCCCTCGAGGGCGTTGTCTTGACTTCTGGGGAGATCCGCGACGCACTCGACCGCAAGATCATCTCGGATGTCAGCCTTGTCTCTTTGTACGAAGAGATCCGCAGCCACAAGAGCGCGATCGACTTTGTCCGCGAGGTCGCCAAAGACCACGCGGCGCAGAAGAAGAAGACCGGCCTGCTCACGGTCGAGCTGATCAAGCAGCTCCACGAGCACCTCACCCCCGAGGACAAGGCCAAAGGCAATCCGTATCGCAAAGACAACCCGCTGCACCGCTCGTACTTCCACGAGATTGCGCCCGCCGACAAGATCCCGATGCGGATGCGCAAGCTGTGCGAGTGGCTGGACGAGGAAGAGACGGCGAGCCTGCACCCGGTGGCACGCGCGGCGGGCCTGCACTTCCGGCTGATGGCGATCTATCCGTGGACGAAGAACAGCGGCAAGGTCGCCCGCCTGCTGATGAACCTGCTGCTGATTCGGGACGGCTATCCGATTGCGGTCATCCACTCGATGGAGCGGCAGCGCTACTACGACAGCCTGCGGGCCGAGAACGGCCTCCTGGCGGCACTGTGCATCGAGTCGCTGACCAACTACGTCAACACCACCCTGCGCTTCCTCGAAGAGCTGGCCGAGCTTCGCCGCGCCGCCAGCTAGCCCGCGCGACCCTGGCCCACGTCGAGTCCGGTCTTGCTCACGGCAAAGCAGTGGTGACGCTGTAAGCTCTCGCAGGCAAGAGGCTTACTGATGTTCCCTTTCGACCGAATCGAGCTGCGCGGGCTGGTGATCACCACGATCATCGGCACACTCCCGCATGAGCGCACGCTGGCGCAGCCGCTGCAGATAGACCTGTCGCTGTTTGTGAACCTGCGGCAGGCGGGCCAGAGCGATGACCTCGGCGACACAGTCCACTATGGCGAGGTGACCGAGCGGGTGGCCCAGGTGGTGCGGGGTGCCCAGGACCGGCTGCTCGAGCGGCTGGCCGAGCGGGTGGCCGAGTCCGTGCTGGCGATGCCTCGGGTCGAAGCGGTCGAGGTGACGGTGGCCAAGCTCAGACCGCCGGTGCCGGAGCAGCTGCACAGCACGGCCGTACACATCCTCCGTCACCGCCGCGACTACCCGGTTCAGGCGCCACCCAAGTCCCTCTCGTCCTAACCCAAGCCCCTCTAGCCAACCAACAAGCAAGTCTCGTCCTTCATCAAGACTGTCTCGTCTTTCATCAAGTCAGTCTCGTATTTCATCAAGTCAGTCTTGTCTTTCGTCAAATCAGTCTTGACTTTAATCAAGCCTGTCTCGTATTTCATCAAGTCAGTCTCGTCTTTCATCAAGACTGTCTCGTCTTTCATCAAGACTGTCTCGTCTTTCGTCAAGCTTGTCTTGTTGATCAACGAGTTCAGCTTGATGGATTACGTCTCACAGTTGGGGAGGGACTGGGGGTAGCATGGAGGGATGGTGGACTCGTCGGATGGGTGGTTGCGGGTGCTGGATGGGCTGCTCTCGGTGCAGTCGCTGGTGATGGCGGTGGTGCTGGGATACCTGCTGGGGAGTGCGCTGCGCTCGCTGCTGGTGCTGGTGCTGGACAAGGGGCAGTCGCGCGGGCAGGCGGTGTGGCGGGTGCTGGCAGCGCTGCTCTATGGCGGGTGCCTGGCGGGGTACTGGTGGCTGGTCGGGTCGATGGTGACGTGGAACTTTCACACCATGCTGTGGGCGGGAGGCACGGCGCTGCTGATGGTGCTGGGGTTTGTGCTGCTGCGGCTTTTGCTGGGGCACGTCTATCAAGAGGGACTGGTGGCGACGCTGCTCAAGACGGTGGCGCTGCTTGCGGCGGTGCTGCTGGCGCTTTTGTCGGTGATGCGGGCGGGTTATCTGAACCTGACGACCGATCGGCCGCTGCTGGTGGTGGACGTGACGGGCGAGACGCGGGCTCAGACGGTGCGGTGGGCGGCACCGGATCAGCCGATGCAAGAGCGGGCGCTGCGAGCGCATCGAGTGGTGCTGCGAACGCCGCAAGGCCAGAAGGTGAGCGAGGAGTGGCTGTACGGCGACCAAGTGGCGATCAAGGGACAGGTGCTGCGGCTGCATCCGCTGCTGAATGCGATGGGCGTGAGCAACCTGTTCGAGCTGCAGTTCGTGCACAACGGCTACCTGACCGCCGAACGCCACAACAGTGAGCCGCACCTGGCGCGACCGCTGGTGGTCGAAGGAACGCTGGCGGCGCCGGATCGGCTGGTGCCCCTGCGCGATCGGCTGCTGGGCTGGCTCAAGACCCGACCGAAAGACAGTCACCTGGCCGTGCAGACGCTGACCAGCGAGTCAACCTACTTCCCGCTGCACGACCCCCAAGGCCAGCCCACCCACCGCACCTTCGACCTAGTCCTAACCCCCGGCGGCCTGACCGCAAGGTAAACAGAGTCCACTCAAAAACCAGCAGCTCGACTACAGAGCGTGGGGCCGACCGTAGAGCTTTTTTTCGGGTCGCCTGCGACACGGAAAAAAGTCTCGAAGGGAAGGGGGGCCCCACGCGTAACGCGCGCTTTAGGTGGTCAGCAGCGGCCACGAGATGCGGAAGCGGGTGCCTTGACCGGGCCGACTCTCGACGTGGATTTGGCCGCCCATCTCTTCGACGATCTGCTTCGAGATGGCCAGCCCCAGCCCCGTGCCCTTCTTTTTGGTGGTGAAGAACGGGTCAAAGATGTGGCTGAGGTTGCCGGGCTCGATGCCGACCCCGTTGTCCGCCACTTCGACGATTGCGCGCCCATCGCGCTCGTCCAGCGACAGCTTGACCTCGTTGCGCTCGATCGGTCGGTCGGGCAGCGCCTGCAGCGCGTTGAGCACCAAGTTCAGCAGCACCTGCCCAACCCGAGTCGCTGAGCCATAGATGCGCGGCTTGGCCGACTGCGCGATCAGCAGCCTCGCCCGATGAATCGCCTCGGACCGAGTCAGCCGCAGCACCGAGTGCAGGACATGCGCCAAGTCGACCGGCTCGCGATCCCCAGGCTCACTGCGCGAAGACAGCAGGATGCTATCGGCGATGTCGATGAGCCGCTGCGCCCCTTCCTCGGCATCGAGCAGCGCCGCATCGACCTCTTGCAAGCTCACGCTCGCCTGCCGCGTGCCCGGCTGCTTGATCGCGTCGCCGAGCGCCTTGCGCGCAAACTGCACATTGGCCGACACAATCGACAGCGGCGTCCGGAGCTCGTGACCAATGCTGGCGGTCAGCACTCCCAGCGCATACAGCCGCTCGCTCTGGGCAATCCGGACTTGCAGCTCTTGAACCGTCGCTTTGAGCCGATAGCGCTCGACCGCATCAAGCAGCGTCGCCAGCAGCTCTTCGGCGTTCCACGGCTTGTTGAGATAACGACTGACGTGACCTCGGTTGATGGCAGCAATCGCAGCGGTCAGGTCCGAGTACGCCGTCACCAGCATCCGCACGATGTCGGGATGGCTCGCTTGCACCCGCTCACACAGGTCGATGCCGCTCATCCCGGGCATGCGCTGGTCGGCCATCAGCACCGCAATGTCGGCATTCTGGGCAATCAGCTGCAGCGCTTCATCGCCACTGCGCGCGACCACGACCTCATAGGTGGGCTCAGCAATCGCGCGAAAGGCCAGCAGGTTGGCCCGATCGTCATCGACATACAGGACGACCGCACGACGCTGTCCGCTCTCGGCGGGCTTCCCGGTCTTCATGCCGCCGCTCCTTCCCGATCTTTGCCGTTCTTGCCGAGCTGCGCCGCCGCTGGACCTGCCACCGGAAGCTCGACGATAAATGCCGCCCCACGCCCGGGGACACTGCCCACCCGCAGCGAGCCGCCGTGCGCTTCAATGATCTGCCGCGACAGATACAAGCCCAGCCCCGTGCCCTCGCCGGGTGCCCGGGTTGTAAAGAAGGGATCGAAGATCCGCTCGCGATTTTCCGATGGAACGCCCGCGCCTTCGTCGTGAACCACCAGCGACAGGCTCTCTCGATCCGTCTCCGACAGCGTCAGCGAGATTCGTCCGCCTTCCGGGCTGGCCCGCACCGCGTTGTCGAGCAAGTTCAGGAACACCTGATTGAGCTGCCGAGGCCGCGCCACAATCAGCCGGTCCGTCCGAAAGTCGCGAACGATCTGAATCGACGAGGCCCGTAGCCGATCCGCCAGCAAGCGCAGCGTCGTATCGACTCCCTTTTGCACATCGAACAGCGACAGTCCTTCGCCATCGGCGGGCCGCGCGTGCTCGGTGAGCGCGGTGGTGATCTCGGAGATTCGCCCCACGCACTCTTCCATCATGTCGAGGATCTCGGCTTGCAGCGCTGGGCTCATCTCGCCGCGCTTGCGCAGAGCCGCCGCCCCGGTGTTGATGGCGTTGAGCGGATTCTTGATCTCGTGCGCGACCCCGGCTGCCAGCGTCCCGACCGCCGCCAAGCGCGCCGCATTGGCCACCTGCGCCGTCAAGCGCCGCAGCTTCAGCTGGACCGCCACCCGCATCAGCAGCTCTCGCGGACTAAACGGCTTGACCAGATAGTCGTCGGCGCCGTGGCTAAAGCCCTCGAGCGTCTCGTCGATGCCACTGCGTGCCGTCAGCAGAATCACCGGCAAGGTCCGCCAGCGCAGGTCGCGCTTGATCTGCTGACACAGCTCGATGCCCGACATCTGCGGCATCATCACGTCGGCCAGCACCAAGTCGGGCAGTCGCTCGTGAATGCTATCGAGCGCCGCTTTGCCATCGCAGGCCGTCGTGACGTGATAGTAGGGCGCGAGCAGCTCCTGGAGGAACTTGCGCAGATCGACATTGTCCTCGGCAATCAGCAGATGCGCCCGGCTGTGACCGCCGCCCGACACCAGCACCGGAATGGTCTGGCTAGAGCTTCCCTTGGCCGCCGGCTCAAGCCGTGGATCGAGCGCCCCGTCGAGGTGAACCAGCGCTTGATGTGGCCGCGCCGACAGGGACAGCTCATGCGGCGGGTGTGACGGAGGATGCGACGCCGAGTCCATCATGTCATCGCGCAGGTGTTCGTTGCCGAGCTTGAGCCGAACCGTGAAGGTTGCGCCCTCGCCGGGCTTGCTGCTGACGGTGACACTGCCGCCGTGTAGCTCGACCAGCTCTTTGACCAGCGCCAGACCGATGCCGGCCCCGCCCTGCTTGCGCCCGGCGGACTCGACGCGACGGAAGCGCTCGAAGATGTAGGCCTGCTCGCTATCGGGGATGCCCAGACCGCTGTCTTTGATCTCGATCTCAACCGCGTCGGCCAGATGGCGCAGCGTGACGTGAATGCTGCCGCCTCGGTCGGTGAACTTGAGCGCATTGCCGAGCAGGTTGGTCAGGACGACCTCGAGCTTCTCGCTATCGCCCATCAGCGAACCGGGCGATGGACTGTCGGGCAGCGTCAGCTCGAGCTTGATGCCCATGCTCTCGGCAGCCGGCTGAAACGCGCCCACCACGCTCTGGACCAGCTGCTGGAGATCCAAGTTGGTGACCCGCAAGCGCAGCTGACCCGCCTCGAGCCGAGCCAGATCGAGCAGTCCGTCGATCAGCCGGTGCAGCCGCAGTCCGTTGCGCAGCACCACTTGCAGGGCGTTGCGGTGAATGTCGGGAAGTCCACTGCGCGACAGCATCTCCTCAATCGGTGCGGTGATCAGCGCCAGCGGCGTCCGCAGCTCATGCGAGATGTTGGTAAAGAACTGATTTTTCAGCCGATCCAGCTCTTGAATCCGCTCGATCGAGGTCTGTAGCTCGGCACTGGTGCGGGACAGCGCGGTCTTGGCTTCCCACTCGCGGTGGGCCAGGTTGTAGCGCATCACGTTGGCAGCGACGGCAATGATGCTGGTCAAGACCAAGAAATAGAGGTTGTTAAAGAACGCTCCGTACAGCTGCGGCCCACCCCACAGCGCCGGAATCAGCCACATCAGCAGCACCAGCGTGCAGACCACCAGCGCTTGCCTGCCGCTCCACACGTAGACCAGGCCCGATCCCAAGATGCAGAGGTTCAGCCCGGCGTAGTACGGCGAGCTGGAGGCCGCACCGAGTCGGACAATCATCACCTCGATCGAGCCGGTGCAGGCGAGGATGACGATGGTAATGAGCAGGTAGCTGTGCCGGCGCAGGCTGCTGAGGCGCGACAGACCGAGCACGCCCAGCGATACCGCAGCGGCAAGCATCCGCAGCACCAGGAACTCACCGACGAACTGCCGATTGGTAAACAGGTCGAGCGACAGTCCTGCCGGCATCAGCACTGCACAGAGAATGCAGGTCAGCCGCACCGCTGCGTAGTTGTAGTCTTGAAGGTAGGACTTGAAGTCAGCGGTCATTTCTGAAGGACGAGAAAGAGGTTCACGCCGAGCGGCTCCGCCTCGACACGAACCTGAGCGGGCGCGGGCCTCAGCAGTTTCGCCTTATCAAGCAGCTGCTGGCGCGATCGATGAATCAGGAACCACTCGGCAAAGTACTCCATGAAGTAGCGGGTCGGGTTTGACTGATCGACGTTGCCGATCAAGATCTGCCCGCCCTCCTCGGTCCCTTCGTAGAGCGCGGACAGTAGCGCAACAAAGCTGCGGTCCGACAGGTAGTCAAACAGTCCCGCACTGTAAATCAGCTGCCGCGCGCCCATCGTGTAGCCAAGCCGCCCACCGCACAAAAGGCGTCGCACCGACTCGCGGACAAAGTGCAGCTGCGCGCCGGTACGCTCTGCCAGTGGCACCAAGCGGCGCTCGCAGTAGCTGATCGCGCGCACGTCTTGATCAATCAACATCACATCAAGCAGCGGCCCCAGGTGGGGCTCGTTTTCCAGCAGATCTTCGATCTCTCGCGCTGGCCCACTACCGACGGAGGCGATGCGAATCCGGCTCTTGCCACCTGCCGAGTGTGCCCGTACCGCCGAGCGGATCTTCTCCTGCAAAAACGAGATCCGGTTGATGTTGGCGCGCGCCGCCACTTCGCTGGTGGTGCACATGTTGAGCACGCGACCGAACAAGCTACAGCCCTCGGCAGCGCTCGGGCGATACAGCATGTTCATCATCTCGTAGTCGCCGGCATACCCGAGCGGCTTGCGGTGCGCCCGGCGCACGAACGGAGCCTGCAGGAACAGATCTCCCAGGTGATGCTGCGCATAGGCGCGATGGGCGGCGTGCTCATCGTCGCTCAAGTTGCCCAGCATCGGCCCCATCTGGTGACTGGCGGTCTGCACCCGAGCAATGATGCGCGGCGCGACCTCGGCCAGATATTGGGACACGATCTGGTCGCGGGTGAAAAGATCCTCACTCTCGAGCGCCGCTTCCTCTTGATCGAGAAACGTCCGCATCCGCTCTAAGTAGTTGCGGATGTCGGATACCCACTCTTTGAACTGCGGCAGGATGCGGCTCGCGTCGGCGACTCGCTCCGCCTGATCGCAGCGCGACGCAAAGCGGTAGCGGGTCTGGCGCTCGTAGAGCAGCGGCAGGTCGACCACGCCTTTTTTGATCTGCAGCCCAATGACCAGATCCTCGCCGTCGAGATGAACGTGACGGACCACCGAGTCGCTGTGGCAGATGACCTCGCCAGTCTGAAGAGAGGCATGGACCGACAGCAGCCAGTCGTCGACTTCCATCGTGCCCAGCAAGAGCGCGCCTGGAAACCGCACGCACAAGCCGCCCATCGACAGATTCTCGACCTGTCCACTGAGCACTTGGAAGCGCGGATGCCAGGCTGTGCAAGCGATCGGTCCCACGCCAAACTCGCTGGCCAGGTGACGGAGCGCTCGTAGCTTGTGGCTCGTGCGGACAGCCCTCTCCTCTTGCGCCACGGCGAGCACGGTCATGTCTTAAAGCCCCAATAGCTGCGTGAGCTGGTTGATATCGAGCGGCTTACGGAGGCACGCAGTCGCCCCCGCCTTCTTGAAGGCCACTTCAAGCATATCGTCGAGGCGTCCGGTCAAGGCGATGACTGCGATCTCGGCGGTGGCGGGGTTCTGGCGAATCTGCCGACAGACCTCGACCCCATCCATGCCCGGCATCGCCGCGTCGAGCAGCACCGCGTCGGGACGATCGGTGCCGATCTTCAGCAGCCCTTCCACCGGACCTTCGGCCATCTCGACATCCAGATCGGGGAAGTTTTGCTTCAGCTGCCGCTTGGTCGACCGCAAGAACGTCGCGTCGTCGTCGATAAGCAGCATCCGCTTGGCCTGAGGAAGGAGCGTCCTCGGCACCGGCATCTGGTGATTGCGCAGAAACTCGACCAGGACCGTCGGCTCGACTCGCCGATGACCGCCCGGAGTCCGAAACGCTGGCAGCAGCCCCTTATCTATCCACGACAAGACGGTGGAAGGGCTGACTCCGATGAGATCTGCGACTGCGTGCGAAGTAAGAAACGCGTTACTGACCGCCATTACGCAACAAACCGCCCTTTCTGATCCTGCCCGTCTGTAGTAAGCGGTGTCAAGGTGATGTCCGAGGACGACGTGGCAAGTCTCGGGAGAAGCTCTGGCGACAACTTAGACGGCCACCTTAGCGTGCGCAGCAAAATGCTCAAATTTCCGTCCAGTGAAAGCAGCCGCGCCGACTCCCTCGACATGGAGTAGAAACGATGCTCATGAGCTGGCTCTTCCTGTTCATTGGTATCGTCCTCGAGCTGGGCGGAACGACCTGTATGAAGCTGTCCGAGGGGTTTTCGCGAATCTTACCGTCGGTGGCGATGATCCTGTTTTACATGTCGAGCCTCGGGATGCTGACGCTGGCGCTCAAGCACATTCCGCTGAACGTCGCGTATGCAATCTGGTCGGGCCTGGGCACGCTGCTGGTCGTCGTCATCGGGTTCGTCTGGTTTCACGAAGCGGTGTCGCTGCCCAAGCTCGCCTCGATCTTGCTCATCATCCTTGGGGTGATTGGGGTAAGGCTTAGTGGGACTTAGTACCACGTTGGGGCAGGTTGGACTACCGGCTTCCGCGCGGCTCGTTCAGGGCCCGCAGCGCGTCGGGGGTATCGACATCGAGCACCGTTCCATCGTCGGGCATCGGCACCGTACACACCACCGAGGCATAGCGTGACAGCAGGTCGCGAGCGCCCTGATCGCCATGAAGCTCTCGCATTGCCGGAAAGTAGCGCGCCGCCCACAGCACCGGATTGCCGCGCTGCCCAGCAAAGGTCGGGACCACCACTTCCCGACCGTCGGCAGGCTCGAAGGCCCCAATCAGCGCTTCGAGGTGCTCGGCACGCACCCTCGGCATGTCTCCCAGACAGATCAGCGCCCCGTCGGTACTGCTATCCAGCTGCGCCAGCCCGACCCGCAGCGACGTACTGAGTCCATCGGCAAAGTGGGGATTTTCGGCAAAGACCACTGGCCGATCCGCCAGCGCCGCGCGCACCTGCTCGGCCTGGTGACCGACGACGACGATGATCGGGCTCACCGCCGTCTCACGCAGGGCATCGACGACATGACAGATCAGCGGCTTGCCGTCGATAAGCTCGAGCAGCTTGTTGCGATCCAGCATCCGCGACGAGCGCCCCGCCGCCAGCACCACCGCCGCCACCTGCGGGGGCAGCACCGGCTCGGCACGCGGCGCCGGTCGCCACGGAACCTCATGCAGCAGCCCGCCGAGCCCCAGATCCATGATGTCGCTGGCGGTGACGGACAGCCCGGCACACAGCCGCTCGAGCACAAAGTCAAAGCCCGATCGCCGCAGCGAGCGCGCACAGCCCGGCACTCCCAGCACTTTGGCGTCGCCCAGCGATCCGAGCAGCAGCAAGTTGCCCGGATCGACCGGCATCCCCAAATGGACCACCGAGCCGCCCGCCTGCTCGAGCGCAGCGGGAATGACATCGCGACGATCGACGATTGCCGAAGCGCCCAGCACCAAGATCGGCGAGCACTGATGTTGTACTAAATCTGATATCGCAGCCGCGACCGCAGCTTGCTCGTGGGGACAGCGCCGGATCTCGGTGATGGCTGAGCCCAGTCGCTGCGCGCGCACTCGCTGGGCCGCCGCCGCTCGATCCAAGATCCGCTCGGAAAAGCCCGGGGTCCGCGTCAGGATGAGCCCGATCCGCCGAGGCACAAACGCCACGACTTGAATCACCGCCCGACTCTCTGGTGACGACGGACTGGCCAGGCGAACGGCGGCTGTCACCACCGACTCGGCCACCGCAAACGGAATGATCTTGATCGTGGCCACCATGTCCCCGGCTTGCACCACCGCGTACGGCGGTAGCGTCGCCAGCGTCAGCTCGGGATCGAGGCGATTGAGCGCTCGCACCGCCTCGGCATCGACGACGACGAGTCCAGACACCACCGCGTGAACATTGCAGCGTCCAGTGCTGGCAGAAGCAGGCTGGGTACCGAGTCCGCCGACTGCTTGCGCCACCATTGCTGCGGCCCGATCTTCCTCGACATCCTCGGCGGCAAGCTGCGCCGCCCACAGCTCGGCAACGCCGTCTTGCTGCAGGTGGGCGACATCGGCGGCATCGAGTCGACGCCCTTTTTTGAATACCGTTCCGTCGGCAAGGCGCAGGGTGTGGGCAACCAGAAGACCTTCGGCGACGGCAAGCCTGCCAAACTTCATGCGTTTTCTCGACGCAGAACCGAAATCAGCTGACCCAGAATCGACACCGCAATCTCCGCCGGAGAGCGAGCCCCGATCCGCAAGCCGACGGGACCATGGATGCGCGCGAGCTGCTCGGGGGTAAGGCCGCGCTCGCCAAGTCGTCGCAGTCGGGCCGCATGGGTCTTGCCACTGCCGAGCGCCCCGACGTAGAACGCCTCGCTGTGCAGCGCCGCCCACAGCGCCGGATCATCAAGCTTCGGATCGTGGGTCAGCGTCACCACCGCCGTCCGCCGATCGATCGCCAAACCCACAAGCGCTTCTTCGGGCCACGCTTTGATGATCTGCACCGACGGAAAGCGCGACTCCGAGGCAAACGCTGCACGTGGATCGACCACCGTCACGTCCAAGTCACACTGAGCCGCCAGCTGCGCCAGTGACTGCGCGATATGAACCGCGCCGACAATCAGCAGCCGCACCGCCGGCAGAAGTGGCCACAGAAAATAGCGTCGTCCGTCGGGTAGCTCGTGGTCCAGCGGACTGTCTCCGTGCATCACTTCCTGTACTTGGGAACGCAGCGACTCGGGACAGGCGGGGTCCGACGGGCCGGTCAGCAGCAACTTTTCGCCACTCGGAATCGCCGTCACCACCACCAGCGGCTCGCGCGCCAAGAGCGCCCGGTGTAAGCGTGTCAGCAGCCCGAGATCGGCTCGCTCGACCCAGACCTCGACGCGACCGCCACAGGCCAGGCCGACTTCCCACGCCAGCTCTTGGGTCACCCCAAAGGACAGGAGCTGCGGCTGGCCGCCGGTCATCGTGACCTGAGCGGCGGTAATGACGGCACCTTCGATGCAGCCCCCCGACACCGATCCAACAAAGTCGCCCGTCTCGCAGATCACCAGCAGACTGCCGGGCGGACGCGGTGACGATCCCCAGGTCTTGACGACGGTGGCAATCGCGACCCGATGGCCCTGCGCAAGCCAGGACAGACCCGAAGACAGAAGCGGTGCGGACTCGTGCGGCATGGTTTCCTTCGTTTTCGCGGACTGTAGGCAGAGGTCGGCGCGACTGTCCATCCTCGACGCATTCGTGCCATAGTGCCGGCCATGCCACAGGGACAGCAGCGACTGCAAGCCCGACGGGCGGACTTTCCGGCCCTTCGGCAGACGGTGCATGGCCGGCCGCTGATCTATCTGGACCATGCCTCGACGAGCCAGAAGCCGCAGGTGGTGCTCGATCGGCTGCTGTCGGCGTACGTCGAGCGCTGCGGCAATGTCCACCGCGCGGTGCACTGGCTGAGCCAGGCGGCGACTCACGACGTGGAAGCGGTGCGAGACAAAGTGCGCGGGCTGCTCGGTGCCCCGTCGCGGGACGAGGTGATCTTTACGCGCGGCACCACCGAGTCGGTCAATCTGGTCGCGCACAGCCTCGGGGAACAGCGGATCGGGCCCGGCGACGAAGTGATCGTCACGACACTGGAACACCACAGCAACTTTGTGCCCTGGCAAGTGCTGTGTCAGACGCGTGGCGCCCGGCTGATTGTCGCGCCGCTGTTGCCGACCGGGCAGCTTGACCTGGACGCCCTCGGTAGGCTGCTGTCGCCTCGGACGAAGCTGGTCGCGTGTACGCATGCCTCGAATGTCACCGGCACGGTGGTCGATGTGCGAGCGGTCTGCCGCTTGGCCCAGCAAGTCGGCGCGCTGACGCTGATTGACGGAGCCCAAGCGGTGCCGCACCTACCGGTGGATGTGCAGGCGCTGGGCTGTGACTTCTACTGTTTTTCGGGACACAAGCTGCTCGGTCCGTGGGGCGTCGGGGTGCTGTGGGGACGCAGCGAGCTGCTTGCGACCATGCCGCCCTGCCAGACCGGGGGAGGAATGGTGTCGACGGTGCGCGCGGAGATGACCGAGTTTCAGCCACCGCCGCAGCGCTTTGAAGCGGGAACGCCGGCCGTGGCCGAGATCATTGCGCTCGGTGCGGCCATCGACTATCTGCACGAGGTCGGAATCGAGGCGATTGCCCAGCAGGAAGCGTGGCTGCTCGCCGAGACTCTGCCCAGGCTGCGAGCGGTAGACGGACTGCGGCTGCTCGTCGCGGAGGGGCCGCAGGTTCCGGTGATCTCCTTTGTGATGGACGGAGTCCATCCGCACGATCTGGGAACGGCGCTCGATCTGGAAGGAATCGCGGTCCGGGCCGGTCTGCACTGTGCGGAGCCGCTGTTTTCTGCGCTCGGTGTCCATGGCAGCGTCCGTGCCTCCCTTTCGTTTTACAACACCATCGAAGAAGTGGACGCGCTGTGTGCGGCGATCCGTCAAGTGAGCAAGCTGCTGCGATGAATCCCGCGCTGGCCAACCTGTATCAAGAAGTCATCCTGACCCACCATCGGGAGCCACATCACTTTGGGCCACTTCCCGAGGCCACACACCGCTGCCGGCTTGCCAATCACCTGTGCGGAGATGAGATCACTGTCTCTTTGCTAATGGAAAGCGACGCTGTCTCGCGCTGCCACTTTGAGGGCCATGGCTGTGCGCTCTGTCGCGCCTCTGCATCACTCCTTACCGACGCTGTTTGGGGTCTGTCCGCTGAGTCTGTACGCACGCTGTCCGATTCCGTCATCCGATTCCTACGCAGTCCCCCTGATTCTGAAAGTCCTGTAGGAATCGGCGATCTGGTAGCCCTGGGCGGAGTCCGCGAATATCCATCCCGCCGTCGCTGTGCCACACTCCCTTGGGAAGCCCTCCTGTCCGCACTGATGACTCCCCTGGGATGAGAGCCGGAAGCTGCGATCAGTACAGCAGCTGGATTCCTAGCTGCAGGCGGAGCGGTTGCTGACGAGCCCGGACTTGACCATAGCTGGGAACGTCGCGCACCTCTAGCTCCGTCGGAGAGTCGAGGTTAAACAGGTTGAACAGATCGACGCTGATCTGCAGATGCACTTTCTGTAGCAGTGAGTGAAGATCATAGGCCACCCGCAGATCGGTGATGAGCTGGGCAGGAGTCCGAACCTCTGCAATCGCGCTGAGATCGTTGGGAGTGGAGCCAGGATCGGTGCCACTTGGCGAGCGCCGGTTGATGTAGTCCCCCTCATTCTGATTGAAGAATCGCTTGGTCCGGGGACTGCCACTTTGGAAGTTTAGGAATGCCCCAAACAGCAGTCCGTAGACGCTGTAGGAAGCGCGCAGCTTGAGGTTGTGGCGACGATCTTCGGCCAGATAGCCATCGTAAAACTGCCACATCCGTGGGTTGTAAAACTGACCCAAGGTCTGCGATCCCGACACCTGTGCAAACTGCTCCGCGCCCGGTCCGTACAGGAAGGACAGCGTGTATGCGACCGAGAGATCCCACTCCTGACGAGGCCGGGACTCAAAGATGAAGTCGAGTCCGTGATAGGCGCGCCAGTTCTCATCCGGTCGGGTGTAACGAAACACTTGGTGAGGTATTCCGTCTGCGTAGCCAATCACCCGCGTGCCGGTAGGGTCCCAGATCTGGTTTTCCTCGACGCCATCCCAGATGTTGCCAACCCGCTTGTAGGTGTAGTCAATGCTGGCAACAGAGTTCTCGAGAACCTCGCGGCGCAGTGACAGCGTCACTTCATCGGTGTGAGGTGGCGTTCCGCGCGGATCGAGCTTGAAACCGCCATCTCCCCCTAACGTACTGCTCTCCTCAAACACCTTTTTGTCCGCGTTCCAGCGACTCCGGGTCGCGCTGGGAGTGTAATCGGCATAAGCCGCACTCAGCAGCGACAGCACTTCATTCGATCGCCCGTAGTACGCGGTAAACAGCGTCTTGCCGTCCTGGGTCAGATCCAGAATCAGTCCGATGCGCGGACCGAAGCCAAACAGACTCGATACCTCTTCGCCTCTGCTGTTGATGGTGCGACCGTAGTCAAAGCGGAATCCGGGGTTTAGTCGCAGATAGGAAGTGATCTGCCAGCGGTCTTGCGCAAACGCTCCCACCGAAAAACCAATCTGACGATTTGAGTAAGATGGGTAAGCCGTCTTCTGATAGCAGCCTTGGGTCTGTCCGATCTCTTCCAGACACAGACCGCGCTCTCCCGGACCTCCCCCAACATCATTGTAGGACTCCTCTCCCGGCATCGAAAAATCAAAGGAGTGGGCAGTCACGCGCGACTGGATTCCGAACTTGGCTTCATGCCGACCGAGCAGCTTTCCACGCACCGACACCGACGGATCAAACTGGAAGGTATAGCGCTTATCGTAGCTCAGCGATCCGCCCTGATACCAGTACGTTCCATCATCACTGTTGTAGTGCTGCGCGCGGTTCGGATCGTAGCTGTCGTTGGCCGCAGAGAACCGTCCTTGGCCGCGATAGGCAGAGGTATCCACAGTCCCAAAGAAGCCCTGAGGACCGACATCCACCGTCGAGTACTGAAAGCCGGCCTGCAGGTTGGTGTTGATCTTTTCGCTGTGAAAGTAGTCCCACTGCAGAATCGAAAACACCCCGCCTTGGCGCTGATAGTCCTCGGCCACTCCCAAGCGAAGATTGTCCTGATTGATGTTGTGAAAGTACGCCGGGTCCGCAGAGACAGACAGCTGCAGTCGATGCTTTTCCGTCGGTGCGTACGTCAGCTTCAGCCGGGTTAGGAATCGATCCGAGCGCAGAGACGGAGCCTGTACTCCAAGCGTCGGACCGATCGGCTGGGAAGACTCCCTCCGCAGGTATTCAAACGACAGGTTCACCCACAGCCGATTCTTGACGATCGGACCCCCGACATTGATGGTGCTCTGGTAGCCCGCTTGCGGAGGCCGCGCCAGCCGCAGAAACGGTCGTCCCCCTTGATAGACCTGCGTCCCAAACTGCTGACCCGCCGACAGCGCCTCGTGATTCACATACTGCGAGGCGTTGATCTTCCACTCATTGCTGCCGGCGGTGGTGATGAGGTTGATGGTGCCACCAAGGGAGTTGTACTGCGCCTCTGCGCCACCGGTCATGACCTCGATCGACTCTACGGAATCGAAGTTGATGTTGGCCGAAAAGGTATTGGTGACCGGGTCGGTAATGTCGAGTCCGTCTACCAAGTAGCGGTTGTGGGCGTCCATCGCTCCCTTGATGTTGGGATTGCTCCCGCCAGAGACGCCCGCCACCTGCTGCACAATGTCTTGATAGCGACGAGAAGTGGCGACCCGCGCCTGCTGATCCGCAGACAGTACCGTCCCCGTTTGGGTGGTATCCGGACGGGTCATCCGCCGCTGTTCGATGATTGTCTTGGTCGCTTGCGAGAGCTCTTCGATGCTCCACGCAATGCTGAGCGGAAACGACTCTCCCTGTCGAATCACCACCTTGCGATGGAGCGGCTTGGCCCCTTCATAGGACAGCTCAATGTCATAGGAACCGGGCGGCAGTGCGCCAATCTGATAACTGCCATCCTCGTCGGTCAGGACCGTCCGTGGCCCCCCTATCAGCTTTGCTCCCGAGATCCGGAGTCGCGCACCAGGAAGGGGTGCCCGTGACAGCTTGTCGGTAATCACTCCGGACAGCCGGCCATCTTGATCTCCAACGGCAGAAGCAGACAGCGGAACCCACAGGCTCAGAGACACCACGAAAGGAAACAGCGATCTACGCATCGGCTAGCGAGCCTCCGAGCGCGGCGGCTGCGGACAGTAGAGAATCTGTCCGGTGTCGGTGATGCGGCGCGGATCGACCTCCGCAAGCGACTTTTCAAACCCGAGCATCGGATCGTGCGGCTCAAAGGAATAGACGTGACAGACCGGGGAGTAGCCCTCTTCACCCCGCCGAAACTCGACGATGTCAAAGCCCATTCCCAGGTCACCCGCGACGATCTGGTTCTTTTCGACATCCAGTACGCGGGACGGATAGAGCAGCCGCTGGGTCGCCATCCGCACCGAGCCCGGCGGTGACAGCACATCCAGCGGCACCACCCCACCATCGAGGTATCCGGCCAGGTACTGATTGAACCAGCCAAAGCGCTGCGGCCCCAGCTGCGTCATCGGGTCGAGCTTGCCATCGGGATGGAGCTGGTCAGCGGGAAACAGCACCTCTGCCGCCGGGTCGATGAGAATCCACAACAGATAGCGGCCACTCGGTCGCCCGGTCGCCACCCCTCCTACAGAGCCCTCCAGCGGCGGCACCACGTCGAGCGACAGGTCGACGCGCGTGGTCAAGTCGGCTTCACTCTTGGGGTCTTGACAGGGATTCTTCTGCGAGCTGACCACTACCTCTCGCACCACCGGTACATAGGTAGTCAGTCCGGGCGGATCACTCTCGGTAGGAAGAGCGGTAAAGATGTTGCCTTGCCGATCAAGCGGGAGCGCATCCCGACGCCGTGCTTCCTGGTCATAGACATAGTCACGCGGAGGCACGCAGCGACGGCTGTCCTGACCGTCAGGAGTCTGGGCAGGATCGAAGTGATAGGCCAGCGGCAAGGGTAGCTTGGACAGCTCGAGGGGATCGCTCGCGTTGGCCTGCTCGCCGTGCAGCCGCAGCGGATAGTACGCAACAGCACTGCCGCGCGAAAACGCGGTCAGATAGGAAAAGCGACCACTGCCAGGCCGCTTGCCGTCGCCACCTTCGCCCAAATACGGACGTGGAAAGCGAATCGGATCGACGGCTCCGGCACTGTAGGAACCGCTGCGTCGCTCGTACGGACTACAGGCAGAACCGCCAAGTAGCGGCAGAAGGAGGAGCGAGCAGGCAGCAGAACGGCTCGTTGGGCGAAGGCGCATCAAGAACTCCACAGAGACTCCACAGACGCGAGACGGACAGTCAGGAGCGGCCAGGCGGGCAGAACATAGAGTGATGAACGCCGTCTATTCAAGGATGAACATCGGCGGTCGAACTGTGGGTCAGGGCTTCTGGATGGGAACGGGAAAAGAAAGCTCTGATATCCTGGTCGTTATGGCTTCGCAGTTCCGACGGCTTTTTGCGCAGATCGTCCTGGGTGGACTGGGCGCGTTCGGCGTCCTCCATGTGGGACTGGCTGCCGAGGACAAAGGCGCAGCTCCGTCTCCAGCGCCTGCCGTCAAGATCGATGGGGGAGCGCGGGACGGGAGCAGCATCAGTACCAGCGCCCTCGACGGGGGAAGTGGCAGCACGAGCGGGCTCGACGCAGGCATACGATCCGATCTGGCAGCGACGGACGGGGGCCAGCAAGATGCCAGCTTTGACCTGACCCCACCACCACCGCCACCACCTCCTCTAGATCCCGACATCAAAGCGAAGCTCGAAGCGCTCGAAGCCCAGAACGATCTGTTCTTGGATCAGATCGGCAACCGCCAGACGGTGCTAAAAAATGCGATCGTGACCGTCGGCACGGCTCTCGCGGGCGGTGGCACCCCAACCCCCCCGAGCGTCCGCGAGCTGTTCCGCGCCACCGGCGAGATGGTCGTCTCCCAAGTCCTCAAGCACGAGGGCTCGGTCTACTCGGTCAACTATTCCGTCGATGGCAAGCGCTTGGTGTCAGCGGCCTCCGACGGTGCTGCTCGAGTCTACGACACCGCCACGATGCAGCTCTTGCAGACCCTCAAAGGCCACAGCCAGGAAGTCACCCACGCGGCGTTCTCGGTGGATGGCAAGCGCGTCGTCACCGCCAGCGCCGATCGCACCGCCCGGATCTGGGACACCGCCACCGGCAAGAGCCTGCTCACCCTCACCGGTCACAACCAAGAGGTCAACGTCGCGGCCTTCTCGCGCGACGGCAGCCGCATCGTCACAGCCGGCGGCGACAACCAAGCTCGCATCTGGGACGCTCGCACGGGACGATCGACCCTCACGCTCAGCGGGCATGATGGACCGGTCCTGTACGCAGGCTTCTCTGCCGACGGGAGCCGAGTCATCACCGGCAGTGCCGACGACACCGCCCGACTGTGGGACGCCTACTCGGGTCGCTGCATCTTCATCCTCAACGGCCACAATGAAGATGTCACCTCGGCGGTCTTCTCCCCCAATGGCAGCCGCATCCTGACGGCGGGTCGCGACAAAAAGGCCATCATCTGGGATGCAGCGACGGGAAGAACCCACCTCAACCTCTACGATGCCGAGGACGGCGTCCGCACCGCCAGCTACTCCGCCGACGGTCTGCGCGTCGTAACCTCGTCGAACAACCGCATTGCCAGAGTCTGGGATGCGATCTCGGGCCGACCGCTCTACGTCCTCAAAGGCCACACCCAGGAAGTTCGCGCTGCGATCTTTTCCCCCGACATGTCCCGCGTCGCCACCGCATCTTCCGACGGCAATGTCCGCGTCTGGGATGTCCGCAGCGGTCGCTACGGCCAAATCTTCCAGAGCAAGTTCGAGCTCAACAGCGCTGCCTTTTCCCCCGACGGTGGCCGCGTCGTCACGACCCACATCGATCACAACGCCCTGCTCTGGAACGCCAAGACCGAGCGCAGCATGGCCCTCCTTGCCGGCCACACCGCTGAGGTCAACTGGGGCGTCTTCTCACCAAACGGTCAGCGCATCGCCACCGCCTCAAATGACAAGACGGTCCGAGTGTGGGACGGGCTCAGCGGCCGCCCCGTCGGAACCATCAACGGCCACCAAGGCACGGTGTTTCAAGTCGCCTACTCCCCCGACGGCACTCGCCTGTGCACCGCGAGCGCCGATCGCACCGCCCGCCTGTGGAACACGCAGAGCCTCCAGCCGGTCGCGACGCTCTCGGGCCATACCGGCGAGGTCCGCTCGTGTGCTTTTTCCCCCGACGGCAGTCGCTTGGTCACCGCGAGCAGCGACGGCAACGCCCGCGTCTGGGACATCACCAGCGGCCAGACGCTGCTGACGATCCAAGGCCACAACCAGGACGTGCTGGCGGCGACCTATTCACCGGGTGGCGCCCGCATCGCCACCGCCTCTGCCGACGGCAACGTCATGGTCTGGGACGCTCGCACCGGCCAAGCCCAGTGGAACTTGCAAGGCCACGGCACGGTCGTTCGCTCGGTCGCGTTCTCACCTGACAGCAGCCTGCTCGCCTCCAGCGGCGACGATCACATGGCACGTATCTGGGAGATCAAGAGCGGCAAGCTGCTCCTCACCCTCGAAGACAAAGCCGGTGGCGTCCGCAGCGTCCAGTTTATGCCCGACGGCACCCGCGTCATCCTCGCTGGTGGCGACGGCACCGCCCGCATCTTGCTCGCCAGCGTCGACGGACTCCTCGGCTTCGGCTGTCGCGTGCTGCGGGGCACCGATCTCTATCCAGAAATCACCAGCTACTGCGACCGCTTCCCCGATGCCAAGTAGGCCCTTGTGCCTGTGCAAGGTTTGACGCTAGCTTCTCTGCGGTGTCTGCTCCGCAGAAGCCAGTCGAGCGATTGCCATGCCGAGTATGAAGCCGAAGCCCCAAGCCCTGTCTCCGTCTCATGAGCCGCCACTTCTGCCGGAAGCGCCGCTGCCACCGTCGGTCAGCGAGCCCGATGCGATCATCATTCGCGGCGCCACCGAGCACAACCTCCGGATCGACTACCTGGAAGTGCCGAAGAAGCGGCTGGTGGTCTTTACGGGCGTCTCGGGGTCGGGCAAGTCGTCGCTGGCGTTCGATACGATCTATGCCGAGGGTCAGCGTCGCTACGTCGAGTCGCTGTCAGCCTATGCGCGACAGTTTCTCGGTCAGCTAGACAAGCCCAAGTACGAGTCGCTGCGTGGCCTGTCTCCGACGATCGCCATTGAGCAGAAGACCGCCTCGTCGAATCCCCGCTCGACGGTGGGCACGGTCACCGAGATCTACGATTTTCTGCGGGTGCTGTGGGCGCGCGTCGGGACGCAGCACTGCCCGCAGTGTGGTCAGCGCGTCGCTCCGATGTCCGCCGCCGAGATGGCGAGCCAGCTGCAGCGACTGCCGATGGGCTCACAGCTGCTCCTGCTGGCGCCGATCGCCGAGGGACGCAAAGGCTCGCACAGTGAAGCGCTCGAGCGGGCCAAGAAGCAGGGCTATAGCCGCGCCCGCATCGACGGCAAGGTCGTCCGCATCGAAGAGCTGCCGCCGCTGTCGAAGAAGCACAAGCACACCATCCACATCGTCACCGATCGCATCACGCTGTCCGACGATACCGAGACGATTCGGAGGCTCTCGGACTCCCTCGAGGCGACGCTCAAGCTCGGCGAGGGCATGGTCCTGGTGCAGCACGACAAGGCCGGCGGTGAACCAGTGGAGCTGCTGCTCTCGGAAAAGCGTGCCTGCCCCGCTTGTAGCCTGGCCTTTCCCGAGCTGTCGCCGCAGTCGTTTTCGTTCAATACCCCGGTCGGAATGTGCCCCGAGTGTACCGGCCTCGGGACGCGGATGGAGATGGACCCGCAGCTGGTCATCCCCGATACCCGCAAGTCGATCCGAGGCGGCGCCATTGAGCCGTGGGCGTCGTCGATGGAGCGCGGTGACGGCCTGGTCGTCAGCATCGTCCGCAGTCTCTCGGAAGAGTTTGGCATCGACCTCGACAAGCCGTGGCGTGAGCTGTCGAAAGAGCAGCAGAAGCTCATCCTCCACGGGGCCGGCGAGCGCCGCGTCGAGGTGAAGTGGGAAGGTCGTCACGGCAGCGGCCAGTGGGCGATTCGCTTCGAGGGCATCTTGAACACCCTGATGCGTCGCTACAAGCAGACCGTCAGCGAGCAGATGCGCGAATACTACGAGCGCTTCCTGCGCGAAAGTCACTGCCATGCTTGCAGTGGTGGCCGACTCCGGGCCGAGTCACGCGCGGTCTATTTGCTCTCTCCCGACGATGGCCCACCACGCTACAACCTGCCCGAAGTGGTCAGCATGACAGTCGGCGAGGCCGTCAGCCTGTTTGAGAGTCTGCCCCTTCACGGTGAGCGAGCGGTGATCGCCCACGAGCTGCTCAAGGAGATTCGCGCTCGGCTTGGCTTCTTGCTCAGCGTCGGACTGGACTACCTGACCTTACATCGCTCAGCGGCCACACTGTCGGGTGGAGAGGCGCAGCGGATTCGACTGGCGTCGCAGCTTGGCTCCGAGCTGTCGGGCGTGCTCTACGTCCTCGACGAGCCATCGATTGGGCTGCACCAGCGCGACAACCACCGCCTGATCGAGACGCTGCGTCGCTTGCGTGATCAGGGCAACTCGGTGCTGATCGTCGAGCATGATGCCGATACGATGCGCGCCGCCGACTGGGTGGTCGACTTTGGCCCCGGGGCCGGTCGTTACGGGGGACAGGTGGTGTTTTCCGGGCCACCGCAGCGGCTGCTTCATGCCGAAGGCTCGCTCACGGCGGACTACCTCGCAGGCCGGCGGGCGATTGCCGTCCCGACGGAGCGCCGCAAACCACAGGGCTATCTAGAGATCCAGGGTGCCCGGGCCCACAACCTCAAGAATGTCTCGGCGAAGATTCCGCTCGGTACTTTCTGTGCCATCACCGGCGTGTCGGGGGCGGGCAAGTCGTCGCTCATCAACGGCATCCTGCGCCCGGCGCTGGCGCAAGAGCTACACGACAGCCGCGCCCCCATCGGCGAGCACGATCGCATCGTCGGACTCGATCTGCTCGACAAGCTGATCGCCATCGACCAGCAGCCGATCGGTCGAACGCCACGCTCCAACCCCGCGACGTACACCAAGGCCTTCGATCACATTCGCGCCCTGTTTGCCGAGCTGCCCGAGGCTCGCACCTATGGCTACAAGCCCGGCCGCTTTTCCTTCAACGTCAAAGGCGGGCGCTGCGAAGCCTGCGAGGGCGATGGGCTCAAGCGCGTCGAGATGCACTTCCTTGCCGACGTGTTTGTCCCCTGCGAGGTCTGCAAAGGCCGTCGCTACAACGAAGCCACCCTGCGCGTCCGCTACCGCGACAAGAGCATCGCCGATGTCCTTGATCTGCCGATCTTGGAAGCACGCGAGCTGTTCTCGACGCATCCGCAGCTGCGTCCGATCCTCGATACGCTGTCTGATGTCGGCCTCGGGTACCTGTCACTCGGGCAGCCAGCGACGACCCTGTCGGGTGGTGAAGCACAGCGGGTCAAGCTGGCCAAAGAGCTGTGTCGTCGCGACACTGGGCGGACGCTCTATCTGCTCGACGAGCCAACCACTGGGCTGCACTTCGAGGACATTCACCGCTTGCTCGGGGTGCTTCACCGACTCGTCGAAGCTGGCAACAGCGTGCTGGTGATTGAACACAACCTCGATGTCATCAAGTGCGCCGACTGGGTCATCGACCTTGGCCCCGAGGGTGGTGATCGTGGCGGACGAATCATTGCCGAGGGCCCGCCCGAAGCAGTTGCCGAGTCAGCGCATAGCTTCACCGGACAGTATCTGCGGCCCTTGCTACAGCGACGATAAAGGCTGCGGGATGATGCGGCTCGGAATCATCATCAATCCTCGCGCCCGTCGAGCCAGTCAGCCCGGACTCGCCGCTGAGCTAGAGACAATCTGCCGCCACACCAAAGACCTGCAGTTCCGCTGCTTCCTCACCCACAGTCAGGCCGAGCTAGACCACGCCATGCAGCAGCTGGCAGCGTTCGGGATTGATGTGCTGGCACCCTGTGGCGGCGACGGTACTCTCACGGCTACGCTGTCGACGGCCTACCGCGTCTTCGGCCAACAGCTGCCCAGCTGGCTGCCGCTGGCCGGTGGCACCATCAACACGATCGCGCGCAACCTGGCAGCTGCTGAGGCTCCCGCGAAGCGGCTCCGTCGAGTGCTGCACAGCTACAGCCACCATGGCGAGCTTATGCACCGACCGCAAGCCACCATCATGGTCCGCAGCGACGGTGAGCTACCGCTCGACTTCCAGACCTTGCGACCGCGCGACGACGTGCAGCCCGTGCAGGGAGAGCGCCTCGGCTTCCTGTGCAGCGCCGCGATGGGTGCCCGCTTCCTCGCAGCCTACAGCGCCACACCCCACCGAGGTCTGCTGTCGGCGTCGCTGCTTGGGCTGCGCACCATCGGTTCATCGCTGATACCCGGCGGTGGACCGTTTGCCCGCTGGCTGTTTGCACCCACTCCGACCGAGCTTGTCGTCGATGGCAGAGAGCAGCCCGCGCCCACCTATCGACTGCTGATCGCCTCGACGGTGGCGGATGTCGGACTCGGGATGAAAGTACCGTGGCTCGCCGGCAGCGTCACGGATCGCTTTCACCTCATCGCCTCCAGCCTGCCGCTGCTGCAGAACGTCCTGCAGGTGCCACGGATGCTGCGAGGAGAGCCCATGCTCGGAACACCGCACCTTGATGCGCTCGCTCGCTCGGTGACGATCCAGTTTGCTGAGTCAGGGCCAGTCGTACTCGATGGCGAGATGTTCTGCGCCAAGCGTCTCGATCTGGCGATCGGCCCCACCCTGCGCGTCCTATCCCCCGTCGTGGCACCTCAGGGACTCGAACCCCGAACCTTGCGCGTATGAAGCGCCTGCTCTAACCAGTTGAGCTAAGGTGCCAAAAGCCGTCTCAGCGAGACGTAAAGAGCTTCTATCAAAGCGGCGCGCCTGCTGTCAATCGGCACGCTGGTTTTTTCGCGTTAGATCGGCCGCTCGTTGATCACCGCCCGCACGATCGAGGTCAGACCGTCGAGCCCTAGGCTCTTTTGTACCACCGCGCGGACCCCGAACTGCCGCAGCAGCGCTCGGTCGCCTCGGCTCGATCGCGTCGACAGCACCACCACCGGTAGGTTCTGCGTCGCCGGCATCCCGCGCAGCGTCGCACACACCTCGACGGCATTCAGCCGAGGCAGCGCCAGATCCATGATGACCAGCCCGACCGACAGCTTTTCAGCCTCTTGGACGACCTGCTCACCGTCGCTAACCATCACCACCTCGGCATCTGGCGCCGCCGCTTCGACGCAGCTACGCAGCTGATCGAGGACCAGCGGATCTTCATCGGCTACCAGCACCCGCTGCGGCGCTTTGCGCAGAGTCTGCCGGTGGGCCGCGATCAGTGCCGCCATCAGCTCGTCGCAGGTCTGGAACCGCGAGCTCGGGTCCCGCGCGATCCCTTTGAGGATCGCCCGATCGAGCACTTCTGGTAGATCAGGCCGGAACACCGACGGCGGCATCGGGTCCTCTTCCTGGTGTTTGCGCAGCACGTCGGCCACTTCACCGCTCGGAAACGGCAGCTTGCCGGCGATCAGCTCATAGATGCTCATGCCCAGGGCGTAGACATCACAGCGACGAGCCTCTTCCGGGGTCCGAGGCCGCTGCCGAATCTGCTCCGGCGCCAGGTAGTCGGGCGTGCCAATGATGTGCGTCCCCGATCCCCGCGAGTCGGTGCTCTTGGCGAGGCCAAAGTCCATCAGGATCGCCCTCGGCCCCGGCGCCACCATCACGTTTGCCGGCTTGATGTCTCGGTGGATGATACCGGCGGCGTGGACCACCTGGACGGCTCGACACAGCTGCAGCGCCAGGCTCACCGCCAGATCGAGCGGGATCGCATCATGCACCCGCACCGCCTGGACCAAGTAGTACGCCAGCGTCGGGCCAACAATGTACTCCATCACCATGTAGGGGATGGTGCGGTGCTCGCCGAGGGTATGAACGTGGACGACGTTCTCGTGCCTGACGGCGGCCAAGAGCCGGGCTTCCCGACGAAACAGCGCGGCCTGACCGGGGTGCACCGCGTGCTCGGGAAGCAGCACCTTGACTGCCACCTGGCGCTCGAGGGCCAGGTCTTCAGCCAGGTACACGGCGCCCATCGCACCACGACCGATCTCACGGACCAGACGGTAGTTTTCGGCGAGAACCTCACCGATGCGCGGCGCTCGGTCCTGCGCTTTGCCTGCTGCACCGTCTGCTGCCTTGGTCGGCGGCTGCTTGGGGTTCGAGGGCGGCATGGTTTCCGAGGGAGCTGCTAGGCAAGTCGCATCAGCGACGGGCTCACTGCAGTGTAGCCAAGCGAGCCCCGTTCACACAACAAAAACATATTAATCAAAATTACCTTTAGAAATCCGATTTATAACTTCGGATGCCTGGTAGCACAGCCATGACACCTCATCTTCGTCGGTGATTATTGTTTCGGAACATCTTAGAATCAGATCGCATCTTGTAGTTTCAATGACCGAAAATAGATCAATAACTCTTGCCGCGACCGGAGTACGCCAACCGATGTCACCACACCGACGAGCTAGTTCTGGTTTCGGCTCAGGGAGCTCCCCGATGAATCATCCGCAACCGTCGCGACACTCCAGCGCGTCAAGGCTTGGCCTGGCCACCTTGACTCTCCTCGGCTCTCTCGGAGCTGGCTGCGCGCCACCTGTCATCGAGAAGCCCGGCTCGAAGAGCACCACCGATTCGTCTGAGCCACTCGATGGCCGCGGACTGTTCGAGTTCCGCGTCAAAGGCGAGCTGGCGGGCAGCTGCTCATGTCACGGGGCCGGCGTATCCGGCTTCGATGCGATCCTCAAGGCTGGCGCTGAATACGACTCCGTCACAGGCTACCGAGGTGGCCTGCTGATCCCGTCGAGCGCTGACCAGAGCCCGCTGCTCAGCAAAGGCGCGCACGCTGGCCCGGCTCTTACGCCAGAGCAGACGCAGATCGTCAAAGGCTGGCTCGATGTCGAAGCCACCGAGCGAGGCAAAGGCGGCTCTAGCCCGACGACGCCTTCGGTGCCCTTTGTCCTCGGTGACTACTACATCAGTCTGCGCCAGCTGACCAAGGACCCGCTCGCGCGCATCACCTTTACGATGGAGCTGGTTTCGGGCCGGACCTTCCGGCTGACCAAGCTTGCCCTCACGGCAGGACCGAGCGGCAGCCTCAAGATCAAGCACCCTCGCCTGGTCTACATCACCGCTGGTGGCACCGTCCTTGAGCCCAGCGATGCGCTCTCGACCGTTGATGTTACAGCCGAAGCAGGCAAGACGGTCCAGATCGGCTCGGGCGCGATCCTGCTCCCCAACGTCCCGGCGTCTAGCTCGCTGCTGGCGTTTGTCTTTGAACAGATCGGCATCGTCAACCCGATGCCGGTCAGCGTGATGTGCAAGAGCCTGAGCCTGTTTACTCCGCCGGTCAGCAACACGCTCGCGATCTGTGCCAGCCAGTGCCACAGCGCGACCGGGACCAAGCCCGAAGCGAGCCGGGCCAACCGGGCCTTCCCCATGGATGCGGCACTGAAGACGGATCAGACCGCCTTGGCCAGTCTCTGCGTCGATGCGCTGGGACGCATCAACGTCACCACGCCGGCAAGCAGCATCTTGGTTCAGTACGTGCAGCCTCAGTCCTCGGGAGGAATGGCCAGCCACCTCTTCAAGCTGGATGACGCAACTTTTAACAGCTTTAAGGCTGCGGTCAGTACCTGGGCCGCAGCAGAAAAGTAGGTACTTGAAAGTCACCCTAACCTGCTCCGATCCGGTGTTCGGAGCCAGGAGTCCGGAACGACCGGACGTGCGGAATCACCGAGTTTGGGAGTCCGCACAGAACGGTCACAACCAGACTCCCAGCAGACACCGGATGGGAACTAACGAATCGAGAGGGATCATGACAGTGAGCTTTATGAAGAAAACCATTGTACTTGGGCTCTTGGCCGCCCTTCCTGCATGCAGCGGCGGCGCCACCTCCACCGACACGCAGGCGGACCCCAGCGGCGGATTCCGAGGCACGCTCCCACCAAGCGTGGCCGACTCCGACAAGCTGGCCCTACAAGACACCAAGATCGACTACACGCTGGCGCTCCGCTCGGCAGCTCTCAAGCTGACCGGCAACTACCCCACGCTGGCAGAGATCAAGCAGCTGCAGAGCGCGTCCGATCAGACGGCCGTCTACAGCCAGCTGATTGACAGCTACATCAACCGTCCGACGTTCAATCAGCAGATCCTCCAGTTCTGGCGCAACACCTTCCAGATGGGCGGAACGCTGCCGGTTCAGACGCCGACCGGTGTGGTCAACGTGAACCTCGAGTTTGCGCCGACCTATGCCGCCTACCTGATTGCGAAGGGAGAGAACTTCTCCAAGCTCGTGACCGCCGATACCGGAACTTGTCAGACGTACAATCCGGCGACTGATACGTTCACGGCCACGCCTTGCAGCAACCCCGCTGCGGTAGGCATCCTGACCGACCAGGGCGTACAGGCGCAGTTCTATTCCGCGATGGCCTTCCGCCGCGTTCGCTGGTTCCAGGAGGCCCTGCTGTGCTCGCGCTTCCCAGCGGAAACCACTGGCGCCAAGGTGCAGTACGCAGGCGGTGTCTACAACTCTCCGTGGGATCTCAAGAGCACCTCGGGAGCGATCAATGATCCCAAAGCGCTGGTCGACTTCCAGGACACCAGCTCGCTCATCTGCGCCAACTGCCACTCGACGATGAATCACCAGGCGCCGCTGTTTGCGAACTTCGGCCCGACCGGTATGTACGTAGCCTCTGCAATCCAGGTCAAGACCCCCGTTGCTGGCAACCCCGACAGCAAGCTGGTTGACTGGATTCCCGCTGGTGAGCCCCTGTCCTATCGCTTTGGTCAGCCGACTCCGACCGTCAAGGAGTTCGGTGCAGCCATGGCCGCAGACCCAGCCTTCAAAGCCTGCATGGCGACCCGGATCTGGAACTGGGCCATGTCGCGTGGCGATGTCGTCGTCGACCAGGCGATTCTCACTCCGGACTTCTCGGCGCAGCTGACGCAGCAAGTTGATGCCAAGAACTGGAACCTCAAAGAGTTCATTCGCGCCGTCTACAAGAGCGCGTACTTCATTCGTTACTAGGACCAGAAGCGAAAAGGAGAAGCAACATGAAGAGCAAGTCTGGTTTCTTCGTCCGTCTGGGCCTGGTGTCTCTACTAGGCCTTATCGGATGCCAAACTCAGCCGTCGGATCAGGACCCCAATCAAGTGATGGATCCCCCGCCGGACACTACCGTCCCCCCCACTCCAACCAACGGCAGCGTCAAGTCGTTTGATCATGACGACATCCTTGGCAACATCGGCAACCCGTTTGCAGATGGTCGCCAGGTTCTTCCTGCAGATGGACAGCGCATGCACGTCTGCGGAAAGATCCAGTACGCGACGCTCGGACGCATCCTGGCAGCTCGCGGAATCACCACTGGCGCTGGCGTTGCGGACTCTGCTGGCACGCTGTACACGGGCGGCTCCAACATCATGGGCGTGGCCAACTACCCAGCCCGCGTGGCGGAAGCGGATCGCAACTCGACCGGCGGTCTGACCCGTATGTTTGACATGCTGCTCGCAGTCGCAGAAGAGCTGCTTCCGGCTGCTGGTGTCGACAGAATCGGCACGGGTACCGCTTGTCCTGGCACCACGCTCTACAACGCGGACAATACCTGCAACGCGGATGGCTTCGCATGCTTGATCGGCGTGCCCCTCAGTGCGGTGCAGCTCATGGAGTGCAGCAATGCGGTCAAGCGCATCGCGATGCTAAGCGGCAATGACATGCTGCGCGCCAAGCGAATGACCGTCGCGACGATCGCTTCGTCTGCTTATCTTTGCGACTAAGGAGGGAGGAACCACATGAAACGCGATTTTCCTTTGCGGGGAGCCTCCCGCCGAGACTTTATCAAGGGTGTGTTTGCAGCGAGTGCAGCGCTGGGCCTTGGCCCGACCCGCGCGCTCGAGATGCTCGATGAGATCGGCGGCAGTGCCCTGGCTGCTGGTGCGATCAACGCCAACCGAACCGTTCACATTGTTGGTGGTGACGGTGGCTTTGCCTGGTACTCGCTGCTCTGGCCAGTGCCAGGAACGATGACCGAGCTACTGACCAACAACACCGTGCCGTTTGACGGCCTCGACAAGGCCACCAAGATTGCCTCGGGCGCCCTGGAGGATCGGACCCTGTGGCACCGCAACGTCAACGGCAAGCCGCTGTGGTCGAACTTCGGCGACAAGAAGCTCGTCACCGCGATGCTCTGCGGCACCAACATCGGTCACGAAACCGCACCGAAGAACCCCGGCAACAGCAACACCATCCCGACAGGTACGATCGGCTCCTTTGCCGCTTGTGCCTCGATCCAGACCACGGTGCAGTCGCTGGTTCCGGTCATCGGCATCAACCGCAACGCCGTGGGTATGCCCTACGGTGCAGCGACCGGCTCGCCATCGCCGGCAGGGGTTCCCAACTCCGACGCGATGATCAACCTGTTCTCCAGCTCGGCCTCGAAGCTGATGACTCGCCTGTCCGACCCCAACAACGCCAAGCTCTACGAGGAGTATTACAAAGCCTTCCTCGGCCTGGCCAAGACTGTGGATCGG
The DNA here is from genome assembly GCA_016794465.1 of Myxococcales bacterium. Taxonomy (GTDB): domain Bacteria; phylum Myxococcota_A; class Polyangia; order Palsa-1104; family JAEUJZ01; genus JAEUKA01. The sequence goes on from JAEUKA010000040.1 coordinate 115,621, forward strand.
CCTACCTATCAGCGTGCATACGAGGACTCCCGCGTCGCGATCTCGCTGGTGGCGCAGAACCTCGGCAGCGTGCTGATGCCCGCACCGGGACAAGTGGACGCATGGTGTGGACCTGCGGCTATCGATGCCAACGTCAAGGCACTCGCCAACAACTTGATCGTCGCTGCCAATGCCTTCAAGAAGGGTCTGTGCTCGCAGGTCATGATGCCGACCATGAATGACGATCCGCACTTTGTGTGGGCCGACATGGCACGCGTGACCCGCATCGCCAATGGCCTGGCCCTGGTCCTCCAGTCGTTTATGGACTACCTGAACACCATCCCGGACCCGGTCGATCCGAGCAAGAAGCTGTCGGACAATCTGGTCATGACGGTCAGCGGCGATCTGCCCAAGGGCCCGTTCAGCAACCGGAACTCGGACTGGACCGACTCGACGCCGATGGCCGCCAACTGGATGTACGTCATGTCGAACGGCTACATGAAGCCCGGCTGGTTTGGCCAAGTCGCACGCACTGGCAAGACGAACTACGATCCGGACACCGGCAAGCTCTACACCCCGGCGCAGTTCCCCGATGCCCAGGTGACCCCGGGAGCGCTCGGCGCCATGCTGTACGCTGTCAGCCGTGGCAACGACCGCCGCGTCCGCGACTTCACCACCGCGTCCTATCGCGCCATGATGAACGTCGTCCTGTAGCTCCGTAGCACCCCTCCCCTCCCTTTCGATTCCCACTCCCATCCCTGGCTTCCTTCAATAAAGAGGAGGCCAGGAATGACTCCTTCCCACACCCAGGGGCACTCTCTAGCTCGGCTTGCGGAACAGCGGCCCGATGATGTCGGGAATCGGCGAAGCCATCGATGCCGTCTCACTCGCGGTCGAGCTAGGGCCTGGCTTCGGCGCCCCAAGCTGCGGCACCACAGGAGGCGAAAGCAGACAGCGCACCAGCTTCCCTTTCTTCAGGACTTCCCGACCCCGGCCACCACGCGCCGTCACTTCGCTCGGTGAGGCCCCCAGCTCATGCGTTGCCGCCTTGTCTGTCTCGACCTTCAGCGACTCTGCCACCGCAAAGCCGAGCAGCCGATCCCCTTCCCCCAGCTTCAGCACCTGCACACCCTTGCCGGGCCCTTGCAGCACTGGCACTTCCTCCACCCGGCACGTCAGCGCCCGCCCCGCCTGGGTGGCCACCGTCAGCAGCACATCGCCACGCGCCACCTTCACCCCCAGCACCGCATCGCCGTCCACAACCTTGGCAAACAAGCGGCCATTGCGCGTCGAGACTTCCGAGTGACCGTCCAGGCCAAACCGCATCGCCAAGCCGCCCCGAGTCACCGCCACCAGCTGCGCGTCCGCAGGTGGCCGAACCCGAGGATCGAGCGACACCGCAGCCACCACCGTCTCGCCATCATCAAACTTGAACTGCTTCGACAGCGGCTCGCCATATCCGGTGGTCGCCGGAATGTCGAGAATCCGACAGACATAGGCCGAGCCCCGGCTGCTAAAGAACGCCACCAGCTCTTTGGTCGAGCCGCCCACGACCACCTGAACCTCGTCCCCCTCCCGCACCCGCGTCGAGCTGACATCCCGCAGCTGGCCGACCCGCTTGACCCAGCCATCGCGCGTCAGCACCACCAGGCAGTCTTCATGTGCGATAAACGCCGTCTCGTCAAAGGCTGGCTCCTCCGCCGGCACTCCGATGCGGGTCCGCCGCTTGTCGGCCAGCTCCTCTCGCAGGGTCCCTAGCTCGCGCCGCACCAGCTCCCAGCGCCGGCCATCGCTCTGCAGCAGTGACTCCAGCTGTGCCCGCTCTTTGCGCTTCTGCGCCAGCTCCTCCTGAATGACCAGGATCTCCAGCCGCGCCAGGCGATACAGCTTCAGCTCCAGGATCGCCTCGGCCTGATCCTCATCGAGCTTGAAGCGACTGACGAGCTTCTCCTTCGCATCCGCTTTGCCTTCGCTCTTGCGGATCATCGTCAGGATCTCATCGAGCGCGTCATAGACCGTGGCAAAGCCGTCGAGCACATGGATGCGCCGGGACAGCTCCGCCAGCTGATGTCCCAGCCGCCGCTTCACCACACTGAACCGGAAGTCAAGAAAGTGCCGCAGCATCTCGCGCAGGCTCAGCTGCTTGGGCGTCCCTAGCTCGGGATTTTCCGTTGGCACAAGGCAGGTCATGTTGAACTGCACGGTCGTCGCCAGGGCCGTGTTCTTAAACAGGAACGCCATCACCAGCTGCGGGTCGGCGCCGCGCTTGATCTCGATCACGATCCGCACGTCCGTGGTCGACTCGTCACGGCAGTCCACCACCATCGGCAGCTTCTTCTCTTCAAACAGCTCGCCGATCTTTTCCATGATCGACGAGCGCACCACCCCGTACGGGATCGAGTTGACAATGATCCGCCGGCCTTCGCGACGGTCGATCGGCTCCTCGATGTGGTAGGTGGCCCGCAGCTTGAGGGTGCCGTGGCCCGTCTCGTAGACCTCTTGCAGCTCCTGCTTGCTCGTCAGAAGCTCACCCGCCGTCGGAAAATCCGGCCCCCGCACGTAGCGCAGCAGGCTCTTGTTATCCAGCTCCGGCTCGTCAATCAGCGCCAGACAGGCATCAATGACCTCGCCCGCGTTGTGGGGCGGAATCGAGGTCGCCATGCCGACGGCAATGCCCTGGACTCCGTTGACCAGCAGGTTCGGCAGCTGCGCCGGCAAGACAATCGGCTCACTGCGCACCCCGTCGAAGGTCGGCCGCCAGTCGATCGTGCTCAGCCCCAGCTCTTTGAGCAGCAGCAGCGCCGTGGGCCGCAGCCGACACTCGGTATACCGATACGCTGCTGGCGCATCACCGTCCTGCGAGCCGAAGTTGCCGTGGCCGTCCACCAGCGGGTAGCGCAGCGAAAAGTCCTGCGCCATCCGCACCAGCGCCTCGTACACCGACGCATCGCCATGTGGGTGATACTTGCCGAGCACGTCGCCGACCACCGACGCACACTTGCGGAACTTGGCGTCGGGCAGAAGCCGCTGGTCGTGATACATCGCGTACAAGATGCGCCGCTGCACCGGCTTCAGTCCGTCGCGCACGTCAGGCAGGGCGCGCGACGTAATCACCGATAAGGCGTAGCTCAGGTAGCGTTTCTGGGTTTCAGCATCGAGGGCAACAGGGATCTCTTGCAGGCTGGTCATGGCAAAAAGGGAGCCCAGGCGGGCGGTCGCAGAAGGTAGCCGCAGATCGCTTGCCTGGCAAACCTTTGGGTGGGGGCCGGCTTTCCGAAGGTTACCCAGATGGCTACCACTTCGTGAGCGCATGTACGGTTGGCCACCACTCCATCGTTACAGAATCAACCGCCTGTCCTGCTCCGCCGTTCGATTTTCTAACAGCGCTCGCTCCCAGACCGCGTAGGAGTCCATCGCCCAGACCGCCTTGTCGACGGACGCTCCGCTTCCAAGCACCGTGGCATGCGGCTGGCAATCAACCCCGGCAAGCACTTGCACTTCGTACCGGAGGATGCCGCCGTGAGCCAGCCAGCCACCTATCAGCCAGATCTCAAAGCCGATCTTGTGTCGGGGTTTCTGGTCTTTTTGATCGCTCTGCCCCTGTGTCTAGGCATCGCTATGGCCAGCAACTTTCCGCCTGTCACTGGCATCGTCACGGCGGTGGTCGGCGGGCTGGTCGCTACCTTTGTGGGAAGCGCGGAGCTAACCATCAAAGGTCCTGCCGCCGGACTCATCGTCATCGCTCTTGGCTCCGTGCAGGAGCTAGGTGGAGGCGACGCCGTCCTGGGCTACCACCGCACGCTCGCGATCGTCGTGGTTGCGGGCGTGCTGCAAGTCCTCCTGTCCCGCGTCCGCGCTGGCGAGCTAGGCGACTTCTTTCCATCCGCCGTCGTCCACGGCATGCTCGCCGCCATCGGCGTCATCATCGTCTCCAAACAGGCGCATACAGCGCTCGGCATCGCTCCCACTTCCCGCGAGCCGCTCTCCCTACTCGCTGAGATCCCACACAGCATCGCCAACATGAACCCCGAGGTCGCGCTCATCGGCCTCCTCAGCCTGGTGCTCTTGTTTGGGATTCCCAAGCTACCGTTTTCCTGGGCCAAGAAAGTTCCCGCGCCAATGGTGGTGCTGCTCGTCACAGTTCCGCTCGGCATGCTCTTAGACCTGCGCCACGAGCACACCTACGACTTTCACTTCCATCACTACAAGGTCGGCCCGCAGTACCTCGTGCAGCTCCCCGGCAGCCTCGCCAAGTCGCACGCATTCCCCGACTTTTCGTACCTTTTCACCTGGGGCTCACTCAAGTACATTGTCATGTTCACCCTGGTCGGCAGCCTCGAGTCCCTACTCAGCGCCAAGGCCGTCGATGCCCTGGACCCGCAGCACCGCCACAGCGACCTGAGCCGCGACCTGCTTGCCACCGGTGTCGGCAATGTGATCGCCGGTCTGCTGGGCGGCCTCCCGATGATCTCGGAGATTGTCCGCAGCTCGGCCAACATCAACAGTGGAGCCAAGAGCCGCTACGCCAACTTCTTCCATGGTCTGTTCCTGCTGCTGATGGTCGCGCTGCTCCCTGGTCTGCTTCAGCGCATCCCGCTTGCAGCGCTGGGAGCCATGCTCATTTACACTGGCTTTCGGCTTGCTGCGCCCGCCGAGTTTTTGCGGGTCTTCCGCATTGGCCATGAGCAGCTCCTCTTGTTTGTCACCACACTGCTTGTCACGCTGGCCACGGACCTGCTCATCGGTGTGGGCGCGGGCGTGGTGCTCAAAATGCTCCTGCACCTGCGACACGGAGCCCAGCTGCGCGGTCTGTTCTCAAGCCGCATCGAGCAAGAGGAGCTGGACAAGTCCACCCTGCGCCTGCGCGTCTATGACGCGGCGGTGTTTACCAACTATCTGTCGCTCAAGCGCAGGCTCGACTCCATCCCGGCAGGTGTCACCCGGCTCGTGCTCGATCTCGAACGAACGCGGCTCGTCGATCACACCGTGATCGAAAAGCTCCGCCACACCGCCGATGACTGGCAGCGCGCCGGACGCCGACTTGAGATCATCGGCCTCTCCGCCCACACACCACTGGCCGCACACGAGCTATCGGCCCGCCGCAAGCCAGTCCGTGTAAACCCATAACCCGGAAGCACGTATCGGTAGGCGTTTCTATGCGTCGCCGGACTCTTCGATTCGTCGCGACAGCGTCTGACGGGTAACGCCGAGCTTCTGGGCCGCGACTGTGCGATTGCCACCACACAGGGAAAGGACCCGGCGAATGTGGGCCAGTTCGACTGCTGCCAAGGTGGCAATCGGTTCCTCGGTCGCATCAGTCACTGGGGCGCGTGGGGCAGCCGCCGGGATTAGCTCGGACGGCAGGTGCGCGGGTAGCAGCCACTCCCCATCGTAAAAAAGCGCCGCCCGCGAGATCATCGACCGCAGCTCACGGACGTTGCCGGGCCAGCTGTAGCCCCCAAGTAGCTGTTTGGCTGCTGCCGAGATCCCTTGCCATGTCTTGCGATACTCCTGATTGGCAGCACGCAGAAAGTGCTCGGCCAGCAGCTCGAGGTCATCCGGTCGCTCACGCAGCGGAGGCAGCTCGATGATCATGGCGTTTAGGCGAAAGAGCAGGTCCCCGCGAAAGGACTTGGCTGCGACCATGGCTCGCAGGTCGCGGTGGGTGGCAGCGACGACTCGGACATCGACCTTACGTAGCGCGGTGGCACCGACCCGTCGAAACGTTCTCTGCTCCAAGAAGGTGAGGAGCTTGGCCTGCGCGCTCAGGCTCAGGTCGCCGATTTCATCGAGAAACAGGGTTCCACCATCCGCGATCTCGGCCAGCCCGAGCTTCCGCTCGCGTGCATCGGAAAACGCACCGCGCTCATGACCAAACAGCTCACTTTCGACCAGTGTCTCGGGCAGCGTGGAGCAGTTTAGCTCCACCAGCGGGCCGCTCTTGCGCACGGATCGTTCATGAAGAAGCTGCGCCACCAGCTGCTTACCGGTCCCGCTTTCGCCTTGAATCAGCACGGTCTGCACAGGGCTCTTGGCGATTAGCTCGACCTCCCGCAGCTTGCCCGCCATCACCGTCGATGAATAGAGCAGCCCACCGCTGTCATGCTGCTGCGCCGCCCGTCGCGCCAGATAGTCCACTCGGCCTTCCAGCTCACTGGTGCGGGCCGCGTTGCGAACGGTGGTGACAATCTCTTCTAGCTCGAACGGCTTGCGGATGAAGTCGTAGCCACCGAGCTTCATCGCTTCGACGGCTTGCTCGATCGTGGCGTGCGCGCTGATCAGGATGACCTTGGTTTCCGGAGAAAGCTGGCGGATGCGGCGCAAGACCTCGATGCCGGTGATATCCCCCAGGAGCAGATCAAGCAGGACCACATCGGGCCGCGCATTGACAAAGTGCATCCAGGCTTGCTCGCCGGAGCTGGCCACGGTGACCTCGAAGCCCTCTTGTAGCAGGACACCTCGCAGAGACGAAAGGATGAGCGCCTCATCGTCGGCCACCAAGACGTGCGCGGACATGGTCTGGTTCTATCATGCGCGCTCTGTGCTGTCGCTCTCCGGCCTTGCCTGCGTGCTACCTACAGCGTGTAACGGCAGAAGCAGCGTGAACTCGGCCCCCCGCTGGCCCGAGCGATTTTGCGCCAAGATGATACCGCCATGCTCGCGCGCGATGTTCTGACTGAGCGCCAGCCCAAGCCCGTTGCCGCGCGGCTTGGTCGTGTAAAACGGCTGAAATAGGTGTGGTGCGACCGAATCGGCTATGCCGAGTCCTTCATCCAGCACCCGCAGCGCCAGCATGGGCTTGCCTTCGTACGGACGGATGGACGGCTCTAGCACCACGGTGCCACCGGGTGGACTTGCTTGCGCAGCGTTTACGAGCAAGTTCGACAGCGCCTGCACCAGCAGCATTGGATCGACCATCACCTGCGGCAAGCTCGGGGGCTCTCGTTGATCGATCCGAACCTCGGCTTGCGCGCAGGCTTGACGGGATGCCTCGATGCTCATAGCCAGTAGCGAATCTACGGAGCACGGTGCCAGTCGGGGTGCCAGAGGCCGTGCGTAGGTCAGCATCCGCCGAATCAGCTGCTCGACCCGAGCGATCTCTTGGCTGACAAGCTGCGCGGTATCCGAAAGCGCCTTGGCGGTGGGGCTGTCATCCGGGTGCTGCGGCTGGCTACGGGCCACCAGCTGCACTGCGGCCTTGATACCGGTCAGCGGGTTTAGGATCTCGTGCGCGAGCTTGGCCGACACCTCACCAATGGCCGACATTTTTTCGCTCTGGATGAGCAGGCGGCGCTGCTCGGCAATCGCGGCATCCGTTTCTTCGATCTTGCGGAGGATCGCCCCCATGTGTTCTCCCAGCGCCTCGAAGCCAGCCCGACCAGGAGGCACTTCTATCCGTATCCGCTGCGCTGCCGATGCCACCTGGAGCTGAAGCTCATAGATCGGACGAGCCACCCGCCGAGCCACCAAGAAGCCGACCAGCAGGCTGGTCACCATACCGAGCAAGCTGCTGCTTAGGAGCAGTGCGGTGTCGCGACGCAACGTTCGCTGGGCCACTGCTCGCTCATGCCGGGCCTGCACCGATGAAGTACGGACGAACTCCTCTGACAGCCGCACCAGATCGTTTAGTTGGGTGTAAATCCGCTGATGCTGAAGCCGAACTTCCTGGTCGGCACCACGCCGGAAGCTGGCAATCATCGCGGTGTGCTCTTCATCAAGCTGTCGATAGTCACGGCGAATCCGCTCCAGCAGGCGGCGCTCCTCGGTGGTATCGGCTGTACGGTCGGCCTGGGTCAGCCAGTCGGCGAACTCACGGCGACCCTGATCCAGCTCATGCAGCCACCGCTCATCCCCGGTGAACATGAAGTCCACCGCAAAGCCCTTTTGATAGAGCAGGAGCTGGAAGACCTCACTTTCATCGAGCAGCGCGAGTCGCTGCGCCATCTCCGCATCGTTTTGCAGAGACAGCCGTCGCAGCGAGCTAAGCCCCAGTCCGCAGACAATCGCCAGCGCCACGATCGACACCACCGATGCCACAACAATCTGCTTGGTCAGTGACTGTGATGAGGTCGGAGCCCAGCGCGATGAGTGCAGCCCTGGTGGACCAGCACCTTGGGAAAAGGAAGACGGCAGTGTGTCCATCAGCAGTCCTTGCGAGCCATGCTCCGAAAAGAGTCCTACAGTCAGCCCACCCTCCCAGCTGCTCGGTACTGCACGTCTCCGCTGGGCTGGAAGGTGACCCACCCGCTCGATCAGCTGGCCTTACATCCGCTCGACCCGGGCCGGGACGTACTTGTGCCAGGGTGTTCCTGCCAGCCAGTCGCGGTCTTCCAGGGCCGTCAGCTCATTGGGGGCTATCCCCGGGCTCGCCGCTGGGCCGGACTCCCCTGGATAGCTGGTACCCAGACCATTCGGCAGGCTGATGTGCCCGGCCTGCAGCGTATCGGTAATCTCGATCGTCGCCACGGCGCTGCCTCGTCGGGTGGTCACGCGCGCCGAGCCACCGTCCGCTAGGCCCAGTCGCTCGGCATCGGCAGGTGACATCCGCAGTGCCCCGGTCAGGTCCTGCCTGCGCCACGCCGGGTCCCGCAGCACCGTGTTGGCCGTGGTTGACCGCCGCTCCCCCGCCGACAGCACCAGCGGAAACTGTGGATCACGGGCGCCCGGATCTTCGGACGGCAAGCGGCTAAGCTCTGCCAGCAGCTCCGGGATCGCCAAGCGGATCTTCTTGTCCGAGGTATCCAGTCGCTGCCACGTCTCCTCGTAGTCATCGACCGTAAAGACGATGCCAGAGCGGCGCGTCAGCATCGCCTCGAACAGCTGCTCACCCAGCTCCGGCCCAAAGCCCGCAAAGCCCGCCCGCTGCACCGAGTCCGGAAACGTCATGGCACAGATGTGCGCCGCTCCCCACAGCGCCGCCGCTTGCGCTGCCCCAGCGGGAAGAGCCGGGCCGAGCGTCTCGTACAGCACAATCGGCGCCAGTGGCATAAGGTGCGGCTTCTCCGCCGTGAGCCGGAAGAACTCTGCCGCATACGCCCCGCGCCCTTCGGTTGGAATGCGCGCCGCCGCCTGATGCAGCTCCGCCAGCTCTTCGTCACGGATCGCGCCCAGCGCCCGCACCAGCCGGCGATGGATCTCGGGCTCGGGCAGCGTACCTTCCAAGGGCGGCAGGATCGGCGCGCGCAGCTGGAAGTAGTTGCGCGGAAACTCCAGGTTGAAGAACGTCGCTTCCCACTTCTCGAACTGCGACGACGCCGGCAGCACATAGTGAGCCAGCTGCGCCGTCTCGCTCATCGCCACGTCAATCACCACCAGGCACTCCAGCGCCGCCAGCGCCTGCCGCATCCGCTGACTGTCGGGCAGGGAGTGGGCAGGATTGGCACTCTCGACGATCATCGCGCGAAACCGCGCCGGATGGTCGGTCAGGATCTCTTCCGGGATGACGCTGGCGGGAATCAGCCCGGTGATGATGCGATGGCCCCCAACTGGCGTCTTCCGTCCGCCGCCACCGCCCCCACCAAGCCCGGCCACCCGGGTGTGGATGTTCATCGCCCCGCGCTTGGCAAAGTTGCCGGTCAGCAGATAGAGCAGCTTCTCGAGGTACGAGTTGAGCGTCGAGTGTGGCGCCTGCTGCACCCCCAGGTCTTCAAACGTGGCCACGCTGCTTGCGGCGGCAATTCGCCTGGCCACAGTGCGCACCAGCTCTTCCGACAGCCCCGCCCGAGCGCAGTAGTCCGCCACGGGAATCGCTGCCAGCGCCGCCGACACCGTCGCAAAGTCGCTGGTGTGTTCGCCGATGAAGCGGTGCGCCACCAAGTCTTCCTGCACCAGCACCGCACCCAGCGCCGACAGACAGAAGGCATCGGTGCCCGGTCGCACTTGCAGGTGGAAGTCGGCCAGCTCTGCCGTCTCGGTACGCCGGGGATCAATGACGATCAGCGCCCGCGCCGGATCTTTCGCCAGCTCCTTCAGGATCACCCTCGCCCGGGAGAAGCCGTGCGACTGCCACGGGTTCTTGCCCACAAACACCGCCACCTCGGCATGCTCGAAGTCACCCGAGGTGTGGCAGCGAGGCCGACCGAACAGCTGCCCGTCCACCCAAAACTCCCCCGTCTTTTCCTGGGCCAGCGCATTCGACGTGTAGGTCGATCCCAGCGCCGCCCGGGTCGCGCGACCGTACGCCCCACCCAGGTGATTCCCCTGACCACCGCCGCCATAGTAGAAGATGCGGTCGCCGCCGTGCTCGTCTCGGATCGCCGACAGCCGCTGCGCCACCTCGTGGATCGCCGTGTCCCAGTCGATGGCCTCGAACGTCCCATCGGCGCGCCGCCGCAGCGGTGAGGTCAGCCGATCGCGCGCATTCTGGTAGGTATCAAGCCGCTGTGCCTTCTCGCACAGGTAGCCCTGCGAGGCCGGCTGAGCGCGGTCCCCACGAATCCGAACCAAGTGGCGACCCTCGAGATCTACCTCGATGCCGCAGTTTTGACTGCACAGGATGCACGCGGTCTTCATGTCTGTCTCCTTGGGTACCTCTGGGGCACGGCAGCGAACGACGTTGAGCTTTTTCGCCAGCCTGGCTAACATCTCTGACCATGGCGCTAATCGACAAACCAGAGCGGGCTCGCCAGCTGGCGCGAGCCATTTCATCTGACCTCACCCTCTATCACGAGAAAGAGATTGTCGAGGGCATCGAGAACGACACCCTCTTTACCGTGATGCACGATCACATCGAGGAAGGCCGCACGCTGTTCAAGAGCCGTGTGACCCCAGAGATCTACGAGCTCAACCTCTTCGAGCGAGCGATCGTTGATGTGATGCTGAAGTCCAAGGGGCATGTAAAGTCGCGGATCTGGTGACATTCGCTCTAGACCCCATCGAACTCATTGTTCCCAAGTCTGCGATCGGCCTGCGCCTCGACGTGTATCTTGCGCAGCAAGAGCTACCGTTTTCCCGATCGCAGCTCGCCCGGCGGATTGAAGCCGGCGAGGTGACCCTGGACGGTCGCCCGTGTCGGCCCGGACAGAAGCTGCGCGCTGCCCAGCGCCTGCGCTTTTTGCCATCGCCCCCAGCGCCGACCCACGACTTGCCGGAGTCGATCCCGCTGTCGATCCTGTTTGAGGATCAGCACCTCATCGTGATCGACAAGCCAGCCGGGATGGTGGTGCATCCAGCCCCTGGGCATGAGACAGGCACGCTGGTAAACGCCCTGCTCCACCACTGCGGCCCGCTGCCGCTGCCGCCGCCGCGCCTGGATCTTGGCGAGGACGACGGCGAGGACGAAGACGCGGACCCAGGCCCAGGCCAAGACCACGGTCAGCTCTCCATCGGTGGGCAGCGCCGCCCCGGGATCGTGCATCGTCTCGACGCGGGTACCTCTGGCGTGCTGGTCTGCGCCAAGGACGAACCGACGCTGGTCGGCCTGCAAGTCCAGTTTGCCGCCCACTCCATCGACCGTCGCTACGTAGCACTCATTGATGGCGTCCTTCCCGAGCGGGGTACCCTCTCGACCCGCTACGGGCGACACCCGCGTGATCGCAAGCGCTTCACCTCTCGCGGGGGCAGCAAGAAGGCCGTCACCCACTATCAAGTTCTGGAGCGACTCCCCGGGGCCACTCTGGTCGAGCTGCGCCTGGAAACTGGCCGCACCCACCAGATCCGGGTCCACCTGAGCGAGCAAGGCTTCCCCATCTTGGGCGATCCCTTGTACGGCAAGCCGTCGCGACAGCGGCCTGTCCAGCTTGCGGCGGCGACCCTGACCCATCAAGCGCTCCATGCCCGACTGCTCGGCTTTGTGCATCCCATCCGTGGGGAAAGGCTGATGTTCACGTCGCCCCCGCCTGAAGACTTTCTGCGGGTGCTGGCAACCCTGCGAGGCCCACAGACCAGTCCCGCCTTGCCCTGGTCCCCTTCCCCAATCCGTCTCTAAGCCAATCTGCGTTGTTGGCTCGGTCGGCTTCGTGCTCACGTACTGAAGTACGCTCTCCCCCACACTTCGTGTCGGGGACTGGCGCGCGCGCAGCCTCGGTCGCCGCCTAGCATCTCGGCTTACAGCCGGATTGGGACCCTGCGGCAGCTGCCGGTATCCAGCCGCTGCCGTGATAGAGTTCGCGCCCATGTCCGCAGCTCTCGCTCCCGCTTGCTCGACCGCCCCACTGGCTGGCACTGCCTGGCAGAGCCCGGGCGCGCAGGCCAGCGTGCTTCATGCTCCGCTCCTTCAGTCCATCGGTGTACGCCATGGCTTCACCACCCGCGAAGGAGGCGTGTCTTCGGGACGCTTTGCCTCCCTAAACCTCGGTCGCAGCTGGGGCGACGACCCCGCGAATGTCGACCGCAACCTTGGCCGCGTCGCGCAAGTCTCTGGCTTTGCCACCGAGCGACTCACCCAGGTCCGTCAGGTCCATGGCTGCCGTGTCGTGCGAATGGACAGCCCCGCGCAGGCCCAGCGAGAGGCCGATGGCATGGTCACCGCCCACGATCTGGTGCTGGGCGTGCTGTCCGCCGACTGTGTGTCCCTGCTGCTTGCCGATGGCGAAGGCCGCGTCGCCGCCGCCCATGCCGGCTGGCGGGGTACGACCTTGGGGATTGCGACCGAAGCGGTGGCTGCCCTGGCAACGCTGGGCGCCGACGTGCAGCGCATCCGCGCCGTGCTCGGTCCATCGATCGGGCCGTGCTGTTTCGAGGTCCAGCAGGATGTCGCGAGCGTGTTTGCTGCCCACGATCCTCAGGTGGTCAGCCACCGCGCCGGCCGCACCTTCGTAGACTTGTGGAGCTACAATGAAAAGTTGCTGATGCGGGCAGGCTTACTCCCTGAGCACATCGCAGCGCAGCCCCCGTGTACCCGCTGCGATGCCCAGCGCTTCTACTCTTTCCGGCGAGACGGTGCCAACATCGGCCAACATCTCGCCTTTATCATCGGAGGCTCTCCGTGACACCTGCCAAGAAGTGGCTCACCTTCGGATTCATGTTCACGCTCATCCTCGGTGGCGGGGCTGGCGGAGCCTACTACTACCACCAGCGTGAGCTGCGCGCCGCCTACGACCGGGCCGGCAAAGATCTCTGGATCAGTCGCTCGCGCTCCCTGCTCCTAGAAGCGGCGCTCGCCACCCGCTACGGCAACTACGCCATGGCCTTTGAGCGGGTCGTCCGCGCCCAGGCTGCCAGTGCCCGCTTGGCCTTGCCTCTCGACAAAGAGTTTGCCGAGGCGCAGCAGCTCCTCTTGCAGCAGCGCCCCGACGTAGAGATCACCCTCAAGCTGATGGTGATCGCCGATCGCATCGAGCCGCCCGCCCCACTCGGCCCCCCCGATCCAGCGCGCAAAGGCGGGGTCGCGACGGGTGAACAGATGGGCCTCAGCTCGGCCAAGTCGATCCAGCCCTCCCCAAACCCTGCACCGCCCTCCCCGTCCGCCCTGCCCGCCGCAGCGACGCCGCCGGTAGCCGCACCTGCCGGGACAAGCCCAGCCGCCACCCCACCGGCAGCAGCCGCACCGCCAGCAGCCCCCGCCGGGACGCCTTCTACTGCGGCAGCACCACAGGCCCTGCCCAAGCGTGGTCAGAGCCCAGAGGCCTCGCTGGAAGAAGGTCGTCAAGCGCTCGGTCAGGCCAAGATCCTGCTTTTGTCAGGACGCGAAGCTCCGGCGGTGATCGAGTGGCTGGCCCGCGCCCAGGTCGTCCTCGATGACAGCGGCAAGAGCGACTTCGATGAGCCCATCCTCGCCGCCATCAAGGCCGTCCGCAGTGGCGATGAAGCCAAGGCCCAGAAGATCATTGACGCGGCGCTCTCCAAGCTGCGCGGGCAGTAGTCCAGGTCAAAGGCGGTGCAGTCGGGGCACTAACCAGCAGCCGGTGCCGGCGCAGGGGCCACCGGGGCTGGGGCGACCGGGGAAGGCGTCGGCTCAGGCGTCGGTGAGGCCCCCCCGCTGCGGCGAGCGCTCGCATCCCGGTAGCTATCGATGGGGGCCAGCGCTGCCATGGCCCGCTGATAGCTTGGCTCATCATCACTATCCACCGTCGCCGCCACCTTGGTCGCGTACTCGGCGATGATCTGGCTCAAGCCCTTGAGGTGCTGGGCCAGGTTGGCGGACTCCGCAGCCCGCGCTAGGTTGCTCTGCACCATGGCTCGATAGCGGGGCAGCTGCCGCTGGACGTTGGTCAGAAACTCGGGCCCGCACAGCACCGACAGATCTTTTTCGAGCTTGTCATCGGCAATCCGCTGCAGCAGCGCATCGGTTGCCGCCAGCTGTTCGACATAGCTCCGCTGGGTAAACTCCAGTCCCTCCGGAAACAGCACCGCCGCCAGCTCCGCCGCCCGAGCCGCCTTGGGATACTCATCAATCGGCAGACTCGCATAGGCTTGGAGCCGCGATCGAATCGCTGCCCAGCCACGGATGCAGGCGATCCCAATTCTCTTGGCCTCCTCGGTGGCATTGGGTCCGAGGAACCGCTGCCGCTCACTCCAAGCGGCCTGGGCCACCAGCCGGGCCCGCTCCATCTTCTGGGCGGCCTTCTTGACGGTCGGCGGCATCTCTTTGGGGCTGGCTGCGTACAGTGCCTCAGCCAGGGTGATGCCCCCCAGCAGCGTGAACTGTGGGGGGCGGGTATACAGGGATGGATCGAAGGTGATGTTTGTCATGACCTGGGACCAAAGCAGACTCCGTGCCAGACATGGCCAGACGCTACGAACGTGACCCACAGAGGCTTGACTCACCGTCGAGCAGTCCAGCCATTGCGAACACCTACCGGCACCGCGTCTAGTACCCCACCAGTCGTCCGGCTTACCGGACACCGTCCAAGGTTCGGACGCAGAGCCAGTCAAAAATCAGGGAAAGCGTCCCTGTTGTGCCAGGTCTGGACCCCTTCGATCGGCGCGATCTTCCGTTTGAAAGGGTCCGGACCCCCTTCGATCGGCGCGATCTCCCGTTTGAAAGGGTCCGGACCCTCTTTGATCGGCGCGATCTCCTGTTTGAAAGGGTCCGGACCCTCTTTGATCGGCGCGATCTCCCGTTTGAAAGGGTCCGGACCCTCTTTGATCGGCGCGATCTCCTGTTTGAAGGGGTCTGGACCCCCTCCGATCGACTCGAGCTCCCGTTTTGGATAGGTCCAGACCCCTACAGCGGGGGGCCGGTCTGGGTCCAGCGGGGGTAGTCGGGGTCTACGGTGCCAAAGAGCTGGTCCCACAGCAGGGTGTAGAAGCCGAAGTTGCGGCTCGGGTTGTCATGGTGTTGGGCGTGGAAGGTGCTGGTGCCAAGCTGCCGCAGCAGCGGCCATCGAAAGAGAGCACGCGGCAGTGGCTCCACGCCGGCATGGCCGAGGGTGCCCCACAGCACATTGAGGGTTAGGTACACGAGCACCGCTAGTCCTGACAGCGGCAAGATCACCAGCACCGCGAGCATCAGCGCGCCAAAGCCCAGCACCTCTGCCGGATGCAGCACAAACAGCGACAGCGCGTTGGTGCGCTGATGGAGGTGATGCGGGGCATGCAGCAGCCCGAACAGCGGTGGAACATGGGCAATGCGATGGCTGACATACATCCCGAAGTCCATCGCCAGCACGAACAGCACCACGTCGAGCAGCGTCCGCAGCAGCCCAGGATGGGTCAGGCGAATCAGCCCCGCTTTCCACATCCCAAAGCCCACCACCGCCACCATCGAGTTGAGCAAGACCGCCAGCGCCGCCAGCCCCAGATCGCGCCGCGACAGCGGCTGCTGCGCCCGAATGAGCCGCCGGTGCTGAAAGCGCCGCCACAGCCACTGACAAAGTCCCACCGATGCCAAAAAGATAAGGACGTTGCCGACCAGACTGAAGGCCACCCACTCCGCGAAGGAGCGGGCCAAGAACCAGTCGAACAGCCGTTGGATCATCTTTTCGACAACTCTCTGCTGGAACTACTCGGGAGCCTGTGACTTGGCGACAGCCGCCTTGCCCTTCTTCGGCGCCGGACGCAGCCACGACGGCACGCGGATGGCCAGCAGCACCAGCAGCACCGCGCCCAGCGACAGTGGCTTCACCAGTCCCGCTTTGACCAGCCAGGCAAAGTGGATGACTGCCAGCAGGGCCGCCGGGTAGACCAAGCGGTGGAGCGTCTGCCACGAGCGACCCAGCCGCCGGATCATGCCATTGGTCGAAGTGACCGCGAGCAGAAGCAGCATCACAAACGCCAGCGTCCCGATGGTGATGTAGGGCCGCTTGGCGATGTCTTTGCCGACCTCTCGCAGCGTGAAGCCCTCTTCGGTCAGTGAGCGGTCGAGGATGTAGATGCCAAAGTGGAGCACCGCATAAGAGAACGACACCAGGCCCACCATGCGGCGGAAGCGCATCACCACCGCTCGTCCGGTCAGAATCCGCAGCGGCGTGGCAGCCAGCGACAACAGCAGGCAGTACAGGGCCAGCTCACCGGTGCGATGGGTCAGGCGCTCGATTGGGTTGGCGCCGAGTCCATCCCCGCTGCCTTGCACGGTCTGAAAGACCTGCCAAGCGAGCTGCAGCAGCGGCAGAAGCAGGGCCGTCAGCAGGACGGCCTTCACAATCGAAACGGTCTGCGGGCGCATCAGCTGCCCAGTTTATCGCGACGAAGCACTGACCGACCAGCGTTCGCACAGCGGCTCGGCTCCGCACAGCTCGCCCACATAGCGCGACACCCGCAGCGCCCCTTGGGTGACCGAGGACGCCGGGCAGCACAGGTACAGCTCTCGGCGGGCCCTGGTGATCGCCACGTAGAACAGGCGCCGCTCCTCGGCCTCACCGCCACTGCCCAGATCGTCGTCATCTTCGGACAGCGCCGCCGCCGAGGGAAAGTGCCCTTCGGCGAGCCACAGCACCAGCACCACGTTCCATTCCAGCCCCTTGGCCTGATGAACTGACGACAGCACCACCTTGGCCGCCGGCTCCGCTGCGGACTCCTCGCCCATCGTGACCGCGCACAGGAAGTCCCCGAGCACGGTCTGAGCCCCCTCCACCGGCAGCGGCAGTGCGTGCTGGCTCAGCGAGCGCAGTCCAGCGGGCGAGATCGTCTCCGTCAGCGCCTTCAGATCACGCAGGCGGACCTCCGCATCGGCAAAGTGACGGCTGGCATGGTCGCGGTAGTGGTGTTCGACGATGTGCGCGATGAGGCGCGACGGCAGCTCACCGAGCTTGGCCCCCGGCTGGTTCGAGTCATCCCGCAGGCGACGCAGGGATAAGAGCAGGGACTCAAGCCGCTGCAGCCCCGCCCAAGCCGGCTTGCGCACGCCCGTGATGGTCAGTAGGCACGGTGGTTGGCCTCGTGACAGCTGCTGCTGCAGGGCCGCGATGACCAGGGCACGGCCTTGGTCCCCAAGCCCGACGACCTGACGAAGCGCCCGCGACCACGACAGCTCATCGCGGGGGTCGTGGACCAGCCGCAGCAGCGCCAGGACATCTTTGACATGGGCCTGCTCGCTCAGTCGTCGCCCTGAGCGCACTGCGTAGGGAATTCCGGCCCGCAAAAGCTCCGCTTGAAGCTCACGCGCGTGACGGTGGTGACGGTACAGTACTGCGATTTCCGAAAGCGGCTGCCCGGCGTCGCGCAGCTCGGCAATCCGCGACAGCACAAACGCCGCCTGCAAGCGGGCATCGGGCACATGAACCACCGCCGGTCGCACCGATAAAGAGGGCGTATCAAGGGCCCGCATTGGCGACCGAGGCAGCAGCTGTCCCGGTGGCGTCGACACCAAGCAGCGATTTGACAGGGCCACGATGTCAGGCTGGCAGCGAAAGTTCACCGACAGCTGCACCCGCTGGGCGTCGGGCCAGCGCAGCGCAAAGGAGTGCAGCGCCCGCAGGTCAGCCCCACGAAAGCGATAGATCGACTGCGCATCGTCCCCGACCACCGTCAGGCTGCGATGACCACCGGCCAGCTCGTCGGCGATGATGCTCTGCAGCGGACTGACATCTTGGTACTCATCGACAAAGACGTGCTGAAACTGGCTCTGGAGCCGCTCGCGGACCTCGCGGCTATCACACAGCAGCAGGCGCCAGGCGAGCAGCAGGTCGTCAAAGTCACACAGCCCCATCCGAACCTTGCGCACGGTATAGCGATCGCAGACCTGAGACAGCAGCGGCAGGTGGCACAGCAGCTCCGGTGCTCGCGAAGCCACGACGGCCTCTAGCGACTCCTCGGTGGCGACTGAGAGCGACAGCAGCGAGTGCAGGTAGGCCGGACGCGGCAAGCAGAAGCCGGACGGTGGCCGGGCTTCCTGCAGGCAGCTGGCGAACAGATCGATCGCGTCGGAGTGATCGATCACGGCCACGCGCGGCGACAGCCCGATGTGCTGGCCGTACTTTCGGACCGTGCGCAGGGCCAAGCGGTGGAAGGTCCCCGCCCAGATGTCCGCAAGTGGCTGCCGTTGCAGCGCCCCCAGCCGCGCCAGCATCTGCCGCGCCGCGTGATTGGTAAACGTGACCAGCAGCACCCGATCGGGCGACAGCCCCTGCCGCAGAAAATAGGCCACCCGCTGCGTCAGCGCCCGGGTCTTGCCGGAGCCCGCTCCTGCCAGCACCAGCAGCGGTCCTGCCGGAGCCATCACGACCTGCCGCTGCTCATCGGACAGACCCTCCACAAGTGGGTCGGCAAGCGTCCTGTGGTAGGGCTCGCTTTCGTCGCTGACAGAGGCTTCGCTAGGCACGCCCCGACTTAGCCCGCAGCCCGGATGATGTCAACCTGTCGTCGGAAGTCGGTCCCAGTGGCGCGCTCGCTCGACGAAGTCGGTGACCTCGGTCCGCTTGTCTTCTTCGTCGGGCAAGAGCCAGCTTGCGAGGTGATCGAAGGTTGCTTGGGCGGCCCCGCTCTGCCCGAGCAGCAGCTCGGCCTGGCCAATCATCAGCTCGGCCTGATAGACGAAGCGGCGGTCGGGCAAGCCTAGCTCCAGGCTACGTCGCAGCTCGGGGATCGACTCGGCATAGCCACCACGCTGAAACAGCAAGCGACCCAAGATGTAGCGGACCAGCCCGATCTGGGGCGCCTTGCCCATCGCTTGGTCCAGCAGGTAGACGCTGACGGCATCGCTGCGATCCTCGCGCCGAAGGCTGCCCGTGACCTTCTGCCCCCCCACCAGGACCTTCAGGAGCAGCGGCCCGGCCTCGGGCAGGTCCAGCGCCTGGCGACGGGCCAAAAGGTGGCGCGAGGTCCCTTCGTCCAGAGGCAGCGCCGCCGCCTGGTCATAGCGCTGTCGTGCCTGGTCAAGCTGTCCCTGCAGCGCCGCGAGGTCCCCGAGCCGCGACAACAGCCGCGCCCGCAGCGCCGGGGTGGTCGCCGGATGTTCACTGGCCCGCTGGAGCGTCGCCTCCGCCTCGGCCAGCCGCTCACTGCCGGCCAGGGCCTCGGCCAGCTCGGAGAGGTGCCCTGGCTCGCCGGGGTCATCGCGACAGACCGACTCCAGCAGCGCCACCGCTTCCGACTCGCGACCTTGGCCGATCAGCTCCCGCGCCCGCTCGCGGCGGATTGCCAGCTCATGGGCACAGACCTTGTGGAACACCGCTGGCCGCCGATACCGCTCGCGCTCGACCTCGCGCGCTTGGGGCGGCAGGGGCTGGGCTTCGATGAACTGGAGCCACTGCTCCCGCAGCTCGGCAAACGGAATGCCATAGCTGCGCGCAAAGTCTTGGGGACGGCCGCCCGCGTGATAGACCGTCAGCAGCTTGCCGGCCCCGTACTGGGTCAATAGGTAGCGCGAAAACGACCCGGCGACGGTGTAAGCCCGTCCCGAGGGCAGCGCCCAGAAGCCAAGTCCCGAAAACACCTGCTCAAGAGGCGGCAGAAGGCCCGCCTGCCGCATCGCCCGCACCGACTGGTGCAAGGCGACGCTGCCCGTGACCCGGCGATCGGCGGCGACCGCAATCCCCTCGACCAGGCCGAGCTGCGGGATCACCCCCGCCATGGACAGCCGAAACAGCCGATCCCCCGCAGCACCCGCGAAGACATGGGCCAGCTCATGACGCAGCACCGGGTGGGGCCAGGCTTCGTGCTGGATATAGATCTCTTTGCGCCACGGCTTGGCGATGTAGGTTCCCCCCGCGCCCATCGCCCGACGCTTTTCCGACACAGAATCAAACAGATAGCTCACCACCTTGGACGGCTGACCGTGACCGCGCTGCGACAGCGAAGACGGCAGGCCCAGCAGCCTGGGCAGCCAGCCCGGCTCCCAGTTGGGCTCGACGCCCAGCAGCTCACGCAGCTGCAAATAGCGCAGCTCATGCTCGCGGGCATAGAGCTGGAGATCCCGCTCGACGGGTCCACCGGGACGATAGCGCAGGACAAAGTGTGCGGTATCAAGCTGTCCCGGTAGCCGCTCGGCCAAGGATGATTCATCGGCGTAGAGCCCCAGCCGCCCGCCCTGCCAGAACCCCGCGACCGCGAGCAGCAGCAAGCCACTGCCCAGCCACATCAGTCGGCCTCGACCCGGCACGGCACGGTGGGTACAGCGCAGCTCCTTGCCACACAGAAAGCGGGCCGCCAGCACCGCTGCTGCCAGGGCAAACAGGAGCTGCTCCCCCCGCGAGGCATAGAGCGCAGTCTGGACCCGCACCTCCTCGTCGTAGAGCGCGCCGGGGAAGTAACCAAAAAACGGGTCATAGGCAAAGATCGCCGGCGAGTTGAGGCTGCGGAGTCCCGCCCAGAGCAGCGAGCCTAAGACCAGGCCGTAGCCCAAGCCAAGTGCCCGGCCCCGCGTCGTGGTCAAAAGCCCAGCGACCACCCCCACCGTCGCCGCCATCGCCGCCGAGCAGACCGGCAGCAGCGCGAAGAACTGTAGCCCCGAAAGGTAGTTGCAGTTGCGGACCCGCAGCCCGTTGACGATCAGCATCAGCAGCGGCACAGCACACAGCAGCCACGTCGCCACAGTGGCCTGGCCGGCAAGAGAGATCACCCGGCGCAGCGGCGCGGCATCTATTAGGTCGCGATCGGTCGCCCGCAGGCGCAGCCGGGCCCGCGCGACCACCGCCGACCCGCGATGCACCGCCGCCAGCGAAGCCAGCAGCGCCAGCACCAGCGACGACTCAAACCCGAGCACATTGAAGAGCGGGGTTAGGCACAGCCCCGCGCCTGCTAGGGCGAAGAGCAGCAGCCAGACGACAAAGCCCCACGCGACTTTGCCCGCTTGCACAGGTCGTGGTGTTGACTTCATGACGCGGCGCAGTTTAGCCTTCCGAGAAACGCAAACGCTAGGCCTCGTGCAGTCATCTGCTCGTCGTCGGAATCGGGGCGGTGACTGACCGCTCTTCGTGAGGACCCCTTGACCCAGAGCTCTCCATCACGTCCTCTGTCGCGGACGCTGCGCTACCTCGCCCCGAACGCGGTCACCTCGCTGTCTATGATCTGCTCAGTGATGGCCGTCCAAGCGTCGCTGCGCGGCCAGATCGTCGAGGGCTGCTGGTGGATCGCATACTCGACGCTGACCGATAAGCTCGATGGCTATGTGGCGCGCAAGCTCAACGCATCGAGTCCGCTTGGTGTCCAGATGGACTCGCTCGCCGACCTGCTCAACTACGGCTTCTGTCCAGCAGCGATAGTCTATGGCTTCTTTCATAGCCACCCGGAGCTGGGCTGGTCGACCGGGCTGTCCGGCATCGCGCTGAGCTTGATCTGCGCGGCCTACACCCTGTGCGCGGCGCTGCGACTGGCACGCTTTAACGTCAGTGTGGGCAGCCCCGACTTCTTCTTCGGCATTCCGACGACCTTTTCGGGTGGCTTCCACGCGATGGCGATTGTGACGCTGTGCAAGTACGGCAACCCAGCCTGGACCATGGGGCAGACCTATCCCGGCTGGCGGCTGCTGGGCGACATGCGGCTCGACGCGATCATGCCGTACTACCCGCTGGTGCTACTGCTGTTTGGCTACCTGATGGTGTCAAGCTGGCGGATGCCCAAGTTCGGCAAGCTCAAGGTCCGCGTGCTCAACCGAATGACGATGGCAATGCTGGCTGTGGGCTACGGCCTGGCGATGCTACAGCTGGCGCCCGAGTTTCTGATCTTCGGCGGCGTCCTGTACCTACCCGTCATCGCCCTCGCCCACTTCTTCTGGACGCCCAAAGAGCGCCCCGAGCCCTTCTTCCCTGCATAGCGTCCAGACGATACTCGAATCCGTTGCCTAACGAGGGGCGGCCTAGACTCCGTAGAGACGACGGAACCAGTCCACAAAGCGCTTGCCTGGTGGCGCCGAGGCATCGAGAAGCTTCTCCTGAAGCGCCTGATGGAGCTGCCGCCCTGGCGGGTCCTGCCACGAAAGGTAGGTGTGGCAGAGCGCTTTGTCGCGATGGTGCTGGCGAAAGGTAGCACCGAGCCGCGTGCTTTCCGCAACCGCCGCGACTGCATGCGCCCACAGCTGGGGACTTGACTCAGCGGGACGCAAGGCCAGGAGGAAGGTCTCCAGCATGCCGCGCTGCTGGTTGTCGGGCATCAGCCACACCCCAAGGCGAACGCTCGGGGCCGACAGCTCAACGATCATCCCGAGTGGGTCTGGGACTGCTGGGAATGTGGGGCAGAATGGCAGACAGCGATCTCGCAGGGACTGCCACTGCGCTGCGGGGTCGTCGTCCGCATCTAGGATGATACCGAGCGAGTGCAGGCGAGCCGTCTTTAGCTCCGTGGCAAGGTAGTCTGGCTGGAGCAGATTCTTGATGCCACCGGCAGAGACAATCTCGACCAGATAACGGCCTCGGCCGCTCTGCCATGGCAGTCCTGTCGCCTTCTCTATCAGCTCTGGAATCACCCGCTTGTCCTCATCGCCTTCGACGAGGAGCTTGCGAACCGGCTCTAACCCCATGGCTAGCGGACCTCGATGCCGCGCTCTGCTGCCAGAACGATCTCACGCTCTGTGTACGCCACGGCGTGCTCGCCCTCAATGCGCTGGATCGAGAGGTCGCTGCCTACGGTCACATCGGCGCGGGCCAGCTGCGCCAGTGCATAGATGCAGTCGCGACTGTGCGTGGTCGCAAACACCTGTACGTCTAGCTCCTCAGCCGCCTGCTTCACCATCCGCCACATGTCGGTCTGCGCCGAGTAGTGCAGCCCAATGTCAATCTCGTCCACCAGCAGCACAGAGCCACGGGCTTCGACTAGCGCCAGTGCCAGCGCCAACAAGCGCCACATCCCTTCGCCAAAGCTGCCAATCGGCACCCGCTCGCGCTGGCCTTTGAGCTTCACGAAGATGCCACCGCGATCGACTTGAATCGGAAGCTTTGGCAGCTCGACTGCGACAATGCCCTCAACTCTCGGTTCGATGACGCGGAGAACCTGAAGAACCAGCGCTTCCTCTGGATTGAGCGCCACGCTGGAGAGTCGCTCGCTGATGCCAGAACGTGGCGACGATGCCGCAGGAATAAACGGCACGTGAAACCGATCTTGAACTGCATTGTAACGCACAATAAAGTCAGCAATAGACCACTCGGCGCTCGCCGACAGACGAATCGGCTCAATCGCATCATCGGGGATGCCCGAGTGCTGCATGCAGAGCCAGAGCATTCCATCGAGCTTTGCGGATGAGCCCTCGCTACGAGGGGCCGGTATGGGCTGGCTAGAGATACTCACCCGGAGCCGCTGTACGGATTCGGAAGAGGTACCCGAGATCACAAGCGCCGATCCCGCGCGCGCCACATGACCAAAAAACAGATGACGCAGGTCCAACCGAGCCGCTGCAATGGTTTGTCCGGCTTGGGCCTGGGTCACTGCGCCTCGAAGCATGGAGTTCACCCCCAGCTGGGCTGGGTCGGGATGCTCAGCCAGAAGGTCGATGGCTTCTAGGACCGTGGTCTTGCCGCAGTTGTTGGGGCCGACGAGGAGGTTGATGCGGCCAAGGCCCTCCATCGTGAAGCGCTGAAAGCGGCGGAAGTTTTCGATGCGCAGGTCGCGGTACACGGCCAGACGATACTCGCACTGGGGGGACGAGCCAAGCCCACGCGTGCATCACCCCATGCGGGGGGCGTGGGACTCGATGTAGTCGACGATCTTGGCTTCTAGGCGAAAGTTGTAGAGTCGGCTGATGGCTTGGACGCCGGTTGGGGAGGTGACGTTGACCTCGAGCAGGTGGTCGCCGATGATGTCGATGCCGACGAAGTGCAGTCCGTCAGCGATAAGGTGGGGACGGAGGCGGGCGCAGATCTCGCGGTCGCGGGCGGTCAGCTCGGTGACGTGGGCGGTGCCACCAGCGGCGAGGTTGGCGCGAATGTCATCGCTGGCGGGGATGCGCCGCAGCCAGCCAGCCGGCTCGCCCCCGAGCAGGAGGATGCGCTTGTCGCCCAGCTTGCCCTCGGGAAGATAGCGCTGGGCCATCACCCAGCGGTGACCGCCATGGGTCGATACCTCGAGGATGGCATTGACGTTGCTGTCCCCGGGGCGGACCAGGAACACCGCCGAGCCGCCAAAGCCATCAATGGGCTTGACGACGATGTCGGTGCCGAGCTTGGCCAGGAACGCCTTGATCTCGTCCATCTTGCGGGTGACTAGCGTCGTGGCGATGAGGTCGGGAAAGCGGAAGATGTAGAGCTTCTCGTTGGCTTCCCGCAGCCCGCGCGGGTCGTTCATCAAGAACGTCTGCCCCCGCGCATACTCGAGGATCTGCGTGGCCTGTAGATACGCCGAGTCAAAGGGTGGGTCCTTGCGCATCAGCACGGCGTGGAAGTGGCCAAGGGGATGCAGCGCCGATCCCTCCGCCAGGGTCAGCGCTGGGGCCGTCTGCCGGTTGGTGGCGGTGACCTGCTGCACCTCGGCATGAGGCAGGTTGTCGCGCAGCGACAGGTCTTGCGGCTCGCAGACAAACACCGAGTGCCCCCGCAGCAAGCACTCCTCCATGATGACGACGGAGGTATCCGAGCGGGGCCGCAGCGAGGAAGGCGGATCAATGATGACGAGGACGCGCATGGCAGCACTCTATCAGAACGACACCTGCGCCTGTAGCTTCAGTACGTCGGTGTCGGGGATCGTCTCTAGCGCCACCTGACCGGGACGCAGCCGGACGCGGTCACCGTAGAAGTAGCGCGAGTACTGGAGAAAGATCTGCGCGCCGAGCAGGTAGTTCACCGTCGCGCCAATGCGCGGCGAGAGGATGCGCAGCCCAGAGGCGTCGTCTTGCACATCCAAGATCACGCGGTCGTAGCGCAGGGCGGCAAACAGGAACGACACCGGCTGGTACAGGACCTCGGTGCCCCACTTGAAGGCCAGCCGGCCATCGCGATTGATGGTCGGGTCGGGGTCAACCTGCTTGCTGAGGGTATAGCCAGTGAGGCCAAACCACTTCCACTGCAGGTCGCCACCGCGCAGAAACCCGGCGCGCTCAGGGGCCAGGGCAAACAGGACGCGGCGCAGGCTGAAGGTGTACTCGCCAGCGAGGCTGTAGAGGGAGCCGGTGCCATCGCTCTTGTCGGTACCCAGGTAGTTCTCGGTGAAGCCACGACCGCCCCAGGAGTGCATGACCTCGAGGACCGGGCTCAGATACTGCGCCTGGGCAGAGGTGATGACCGATCCCGCCAGGTAGAAGTTGCCGAAGAAGGGATTCAGCCGCAGGTCGAGTCCAACCACCCGCATGGTGGCGTCCTGCACTTCCTTGAGCTGCCGCTTGTCCTGGGCCAGCGTGTCGATGAAGTAGAAGCCGAGGTGCGCCACCTTGTGGATGCTGGCGCCCAGGTGCAGGTAGTTCATCAGCGTCAGGCCCTGGTTGGCCTCGATGGCATCCAGGTGCGCGCCCACGCCTTGGACCAGCCACAGGGTGACCGGCTTGGTTTCAAACTCGAAGCGGACCTGCCCGCCCATCTGGTGGGTGCGACCAAAGACGTAGGTGTCGTAGTTTTCGAGCCAGCCGAAGCGATCCCAGAACGCGCCGGCGCGGATGTGCATGCGGAAGCGCAGCTTGGGCCCAAGCGACTCGTACTTGAACGTCACCGAGCCCTGGGCGATGCCCCACTGCCGGTCGAGGAGCGGCCTGGCCCAGTCGGTGAACAGCGAGCCCATGAGCGCGACCTCGGCAGACAGGTACTTGCTCTGGGCGGAAAAGTAGATCTCGGACCAGTCGGACTCTTGCAGACGGGTGTACTGGAAGCCGGAGCGGAAGTAGTCGTCATCGACCAGCCAGGGGGTGTGGAGGTTGTACTGGCCCTCGCCTTCCTTGACGCCATCGCCGCGACTGCGAACCGACAGCCGCAGGGGGGCGCGCAGGTAGCCGGTGGCTTTCAGCTCGACCGGACCAATCGTAACGCCCATACCGGGTCGGGACTCAGCGGGAGCCGCCGCTGCCACAGGCGCTGGGTCCTTGGCGGGGGCGGGACTGGACGTAGGCTCATCGGCGAAAGCCAGGGAACCCCACAAGAGCGCCGGCAGAATCGGCAGGACGAGGCGCATGACCACTGCCCTCATACCTGGCCTCCGCGCCGACTGCGCCGCCGTCGCCACAGCAGGGCGACCAGCACGCCCGGGGTGCCCAGCAGCCAGGGACTGGGCGAGCCGTGCCGGGCCCCAAGGTCACATAGGCAAGCGCTCTCGTAAGGCAGCTCGTCCGCCGTCGGAGTGCCGGGATTCTGGGGATTCTGCGGAGTGACCGGCGGGTCTGAGCACTTGAGCGCGCGCCCCGAGCTCTTGTTGCCCATGCCATCGCCGCAGTCGTTCGGCTCGATCAGCCCCGAGCGATCCATCATCGTCAGCACGTAGGCGCCGCCGCCGTAGCCAACCATCGGGGTGCTGCCAGCATATTTGCCGATGGCTCCATCGGCCCGGACGGCGTTGTAGAGCTCGGGGAGCAGGTAGTAGTTGACGCTCGCCTTGTCGATGATCATCTGCATGATGCCGGCGGCCTCTCCCTCGCGACCGGCCCGCCACAAGGCATCGGCCATCCGCATGTCGATCATGATCCACTCGTTGTTGTCGTACGAAGACTTGCCATCGTCGTTGCGCTTGAAGCCGCCGCTCTCGACCCGCAGCCGTCCGAGCACATCGAGCGTGGCCTTGCCGATGCGGCCCACGTACTCGGCATCCTTGAGGACGTTCCAGGTAAACGACTCGACGACCGCGCCATCGAGGGGCTGGTTCTGGGCCAGCTCTTCAATCGACCCGGCGATGGCACCTTCGCGATCGACAAACGACGCGAAGAAGCCATCCCGCGCCTTGGTCGACAGGCCTCGGTAGGTGGTGGCGTCGCTGCTCTTGCCGGCCTTGCTGGCCAGCTGGGCAAAGTCACAGAAGCCGCGAATGGTCGCGAGGGTGGTATAGGCGAAGTGCTTCTTGTTTTCGTCGTGAACTTCCCAGATCGAGGAGTCGGCCTTGGCAATGCCCGACGACTCGGTGTTCTTGCGCAGCGCCTCGGCGACCCCGCTGTAGAGGGTGTCGTAGATCGAAACGCCCTTGCGGGTCTTTTCCGCCAGCCAGGCGGTGTCTCCCGAGGCCTCGACATACTGCCGCGCCGCCCACAGCGTCATGCCCCAGCCGTCTGTCTCGATGTTCGGCGTCTGCTGTCCCGAGTAGTCGGCTTCCTCTTCTCCCGTTCCGAAGTAGCGACAGACCGACACCTGATAGCTGGCCCCCGAGACATAGGAGCTGTACTTGCTGGTCGGCTCGGCGTTGAGCATAAAGTCGAGGGCCAGCTTGGCCTCGGTGTGGTGTCCCATCCGCGCCAGCGCCACAATGGCGTAGATCCCATCACGAACCCAGCCGGTGTGCCACTCACCGGGCGGCAAGCTCGCCAGGACCATGCCGTAGCTCTTGCGGGACGTGGTGTTGGGCTGACGGACCTGCCCCATCCGCAGCACCGCTTCGCTCTGTCGCCACAGCTTCTTCTCATCGTCTGTACACAGCGCCAGGCCCTGCGGCAGCGGCTTGCGCCAGGCGGTCCACTCGGCCAGGGCATCGCTCAGCAGCTTGGCCGCGCCCCGACCACTGACCCAGCTCTTGAACTGCCCCAGCATCGACTCGGCATCGGCCTCGTTTTCGACAAACAAGGTCGCCACCGCCATGTGGCCACCATCGAGTGTGGCTTGGAACGCGGGCACCACATCGTTGCCGCTGCAGTTGGTCTTGTCACCCAGCGACTGGCCACCGTTTACCTTGGACCAGGCGTTGTCACAGTCGGCATGGGCGATGGCCGTCAAGGGCACATAGATCATCGCGCCGCCGCCGGGGCCACTCTCGGCAATCGACTTGCCATCGGAGAGGACCTTGAGCCGCTCGCTGTTGGCATTCGGGGTGTCGGGGGAGCCGTCGCCCATGTGGAAGTTGAACAGCGCAAAGCCATCGCTGGCACCCGGCGCCTTGAGGACCGCCACCATGGCGTTGCCCTCGAAGCCAAACGGCGCAAAGTAGTACGTCTCGGCGCTGACTCCGCCAAGGGTGATGGGCACCTTGATGACGTTGGTTTCCTCGACGTAGCTCGCCTCGCCGGCTGTGCCGGTGTTGAGCCAGCCGCCGCCCGAGCCTCCTTTGACCCCGAAGTAAAAGTCATAGGCCAAGTTGCGCCGGCCAAAGCCATCGGAGCGAGGATCGGCACGCGGTCGCAGATAGCGATACGGCGCCTCGAGGAAGTGGGTGATCTTGTTCTTGTTGGTATCGAAGAACTGGAAGCCATGACCGTTGCCGGTCGTCAGGTAGTTCCACGTTCGCACCGGCTTGTCAGCGCTGGCAGCCGTCGCCACCCAGAGCAGTCCACCACCCAGCAGCAGGCCCACTTGTCGCGTCATGGGCGGGACCGTATTTTGCCGCGTATCCCCCTGTCAATCGTCCTCTCCGCTGTGAAAGCGGCGGTGGGGATGGTTCGTGGGAGGGAGCTTGACCGTAAGGGGGCGCAGGTGATGAAGTGCGCGCTGTGAGTGCACTCTCTGATTCCTATTCTGCGCCTTTGCCTGCGCCAGTGCCGGCTCCTCACCCTGTCAGCAGTGACAACGCGGAGCCGATTCCCCATGCGGCCCAGTCCCGGCGGGTCTTCATCGAGTCGTTTGGCTGCCAAATGAATGACTACGATGTCGAGCGCATGACCGAGGTCCTGCGCCGCGATGGCTTCGAGCGTACCGAGGTCGTGGAAGACGCGGACATGATCGTGGTGAACACCTGCTCGATCCGCGAGAAGGCCGAAAACAAGGCGGCCTCGGCGGCAGGAC
Source organism: Myxococcales bacterium (assembly GCA_016794465.1). GTDB lineage: Bacteria > Myxococcota_A > Polyangia > Palsa-1104 > JAEUJZ01 > JAEUKA01. The sequence goes on from JAEUKA010000040.1 coordinate 144,681, forward strand.
GGTACCAGAAGCTGAAGGAACGGAATCCCAACCTGCTGGTGGCCATCGGAGGCTGCGTGGCCCAGCAGGAAGGCGATGCGCTGCTCAAGCGGATTCCGAGCGCCGATCTGACCTTTGGTCCCGATCAGATTCCCAACCTGGCCCAGCACTACGCCAAGCTGCGTCCAGAGGCCCGCTCCGAGAGCTGGCCGCAGACCTCCACCAAGGCCGGTCGCTACAAGCTGCGGCTGGCCCAGACCGAGGTGATCGATGTCGAGGACTATCAGTTCCTGGATGCCGATCCACGACCCGGGGATGTCAAAGTCACGGCGCTGGTGACGATTCAGAAGGGCTGCGACAACTTCTGCGCGTACTGCATTGTGCCGCGCACGCGCGGTCGCGAGGTGTCACGGCCCGCCGATCAAGTGGTTCGGGAAGTGGCGCGCTTTGTGGCGCTGGGGGCCCGCGAAGTGACGCTGATTGGCCAGAATGTGAATGCCTATCACGCGATAGGGAGTCCGGACGGCGAGGACTTTGCAGAGCTGCTGCGCCTGGTAGATGCGGTCCCGGGCCTTCTGCGGCTGCGGTTTACCACCAGTCATCCGCACTACTTTACCCACAAGGTGTCGGATGCGTTTCGGGATCTGCGGACGCTGCAGCCGTGGCTGCATCTGCCGGTTCAAGCGGGATCAACCGCCGTGCTGCACGCGATGGCGCGCGAGTACACCCGGGAAGCGTATCTAGACAAGATTGCCTATCTGCGCGGAGTCTGTCCGGACATCTCGCTGTCGACGGACATCATCGTGGGGTATCCAGGAGAGACAGAGTCTGACTTTGAACAGACGATGGCGCTCCTATCGGAAGTGGAATACGACTCGATCTATTCCTTTGCGTACTCCCGCCGGCCAGGGACGCCCGCTATTGAGCGGGTCGATGATGTCTCTGCGGAAGAGAAGTCGCGGCGGCTGACCGCGCTACAGAGCCTGCAAAAGCAGATCACGGGCAAGCGACTGCAGCGCCTGGTGGGACGGACCGAGGAGATCCTCATCGAAGGTCGCTCGCGCTCGAATCCCAGCCAGCTCTGTGGGCGTACGGGGGGGAACCATACCGTCAACATTGAGGTCCCGCCGGGCATCGATCTCGATGGACTGACCGGGACGCTTTTGCCGGTCCACATCACGGCGGCGAAGGTTCACACCTTGGTCGGCACGCTGATCGGTGAGCGCGGCGTCTGAGCCGAGCGAACCAGCGTCCCATAGCACCACAGGAGCAGCGCATAGAGTCCGAACTGCTGGAGCACTCCGCCCCAGAACTGTCCGGCGGAGCCCTCGAACGTGCGCATGACCTGCTGGGCAAAGAACAGATAGAGCGCGAGTGCGCCGGTGCCAGCCTCGGGGTGGGCGAAGATCTCATCGGCGATGCGGAGCAGGAGCCCGACCAGCATCACCACCAGCAGTCCGCCGACGAGCCCAAAGTTGATGTAGGCCTCGGCAAGCTGGGGCAGACCGACCATCACGTGCTGGGTTCCGGTCGGAGTGGTGTAGCCGTACATCACCGCTGCCCAGACATCGGCATACTGCGCGCTCGGCTTGTCAGGGAAGAACACCCGAGGCAAGAGCGCGAACCGGAAGTAGCGATAGGTGTTGCCACCCTGATAGGGAATCGCCGCCGGAGTCATCTCGATGATGTGGGACAGCTGCAGCGCTGACGCCGTGCGGGCAGCGGCCACCTTGAACGAGCGCTCGCGATCGACGGTCGGAGCCGTCTCTCCGCCCAGCCAGTGACGCGCCGAGAGATCGAGAAACAGCTGGGCCCGCTCGACCAGGGACAGACGGACCTCGCGATCCCAGACCTTGGCGCGGAACTCTCCTTTGACCGGCTGAAACAGCAGCACTGCCAGCATGCCGAGCACGATCGGCCACACCCGCAGCCGTCGTCGAATCAGCAGCCAGCCGAGCAGATAGACCAGCAGCGGCTGCACCATCGGCGCCAGCGTCCCACTCATCAGCGCGACCACTGAGGATGCCCCGGTCAGCGCCCAGAACAGCCAGCCGATCCGCTCGCGCCCGGGTCGAAGGCTGGGCAGCAGCACCATCGCATAGCCAAGATCGACCGGCGCCAGCACCGACAGCACGCTGAGGAGCTGCTGCGAGCGTGGCAGAAGCCCCCGCATTCGCAGGATGTCCAGGAGCAGCGAGGAGCCCACGATCAGCACGCCGGCAATGAGCAGCGGCCGATCCGGCAGCGGCAGTCGCAGCTTGGGCAGAAGACGCGGCATTCCGATTGATCCACCCAGCCACCAGCCCGCCGAAAGGAGAGGCGTCGACAGCGCCGCATAGACCATCGCCAAGGTCACCGCACTCTCGGTGATGCGCGCCTCGCCCCAGCGCAGTAGCAGCCGCTCCTCATGCAGGACGGCCAGGAAGTAGCACAGGGTGATCATCAGCGACAGCCCGGCCACCGACGAGGGTCGCGCCCGCCGATTGGTCAAGAGGTTCAGCGTCGGCAGGCCCGCCAGAAGGAGTCCCACCCAGGCCGCCAGCCGCGCCAGGATGGAAAAGCGCTCGGTCGCAAGCAGCAGCAGCACCGGCAGCAGCCCGAGGACGGCCAGCCCATACGCCACCCGCAGCCGAGTCGCTGGCAGCTCTTCGCTGAGTCGCAGGGGGTGACTCCACAGCGGACTGTGGCGCGCTACAGGTGGCATCACGGCTTGGAACAGGATTCCTAGACTGGGGTGACGGAGCGCTTGCGGGGATAGGCTGTCACGCGCTTGCTGGCAGCATAGTCGAAGCGGCGGAGCAGCTCGGCCCGGAGCTTGTCCCCTTCGACAATGGCATCAATGTGAAGATCCCCGGCGAGCTTGTAGATATCAATGTCTTCGCGGTACTCCGCCCGCAGCTGCTCGATGTAGGCGGCGCGCTCGGCTTCCGGCTTTTCCTGGATCTTGTTGAAGAAGACCGCATTCACAGCGGCTTCCGGACCCATGACCGCAATCGATGACTGCGGCAGCGCCAGCGTCGCATCGGGATGAAAGCCCGGTCCACACATCGCATACAAGCCGGCTCCGTAGGCCTTGCGCAGCACCACGCAGATCTTGGGCACGGTGGCATCGGCCACTGCGGAGATCATCTTGGCGCCATGGCGGATAATTCCCTGTCGTTCGACCGCCGTTCCGATCATAAAGCCGGGCACATCGGCCAAAAACAGCAGCGGAATGTCGAACGCATCACACAGCCAGATAAAGCGCGCGGCCTTGTCAGCAGAGTCGACGAACAGCACGCCTCCTTTGTGCTTGGGCTGCGAGGCAAGGACTCCTATCGTCTTGCCCCCAAGCCGCGCCAGACCCGTGACCAGCTCCTTGGCGAACAGCTTCTTGATCTCGAAGAAGCTGCCCTGATCGACCAGCGCATCGATCACCTGCAGGATGTCGCAGGACTGGTTGTGATTCTTAGGCAGGATGTCATCAATGCGGCGCGCATCGGGACGAGGAGTCAGCGGAGCGGCAGCCGGAGGAGGTGGCAGCGGGCCGCCCGCATGGGAAGGCAGATAGGAGAGGTAGTCCCGACACTTGGCGAGCACCTCTGCTTCACTCTTGGCGAGCAGATCCCCACAGCCCGAAGTCTCGCAGTGCATGCGCGCACCGCCCATCTCTTCGAGGGTGGTCTTCTCTCCTATCACCATCTCGGCCATGCGCGGCGAGCCGAGGTACATGCTGGCGTTGCCGCTGACCATGAACACCACATCGCAGAAGGCCGGGATGTACGCACCACCCGCTGCCGAGGGACCAAACAGCAGACAGATCTGCGGAATCGATCCAGAGAGCGCCACTTGGTTGTTGAAGATCCGCCCGGCATGGCGGCGTCCGGGAAACATATCCAGCTGATCGGTGATGCGCGCGCCGGCACTATCAATCAGGTAGATCAGCGGAATCCGCAGTCGCCCCGCAGTCTCCTGAATGCGGATGATCTTTTCGACGGTGCGCGCCCCCCACGAGCCGGCTTTCACGGTCGAGTCATTGGCCATCACCGCCACCGGACGACCGTGCACGCGACCGATTCCTGTCACCACTCCATCAGCGGGCAGATCGGACGCTTGCTGGTTGGCGAGCAGTCCGTCTTCCACAAACTCGGCCTGTTCATCAAAGAGCAGCCGCAGTCGCTCACGACAGAACAGCTTGCCCTCCGCTGAGTTCTTTTCGTGATACTTCTTCGCGCCACCATGCTCGGCACGGGCCTTGGCAACATGCAGCCGCTCGACGGGATCGCTAGGGACAGGAAGATGCGTGGACATGGTCCGGCATGATACATGAAGCCGCCGGGTCCGGGCCCGCCGATTGCGCAGCGCCGCTGCGTTACTGAATGCGGTCGTGACAGTGTGCTTTCCAGCAGCCGCCGCTGTGATCGCTCGCGGTTGGACGGGCCTTGTCGAGCGTGCAGGCAACGCCGGTCCTGCGCTCTTGGCGGAGCTTTTGTTCAAGCGCTGGCGCGGTGGGAACTGCATCGCGATCGGCGCAGATACAGTGAAGATCGTCATGACAGATTGGACCCAGGCAGTGGTGACTCTGACAGATGTAGATCTGCTCGGTCTGCTTGGCGATCCACGCTCCATCGTCAAGGAGTGGCCGCCCAGAGCCCATTCGGTCCCGGCCAACGCTGGCGATGCGTGGACAGAGTCGGAAGTCAAAAATGAAGTGAAACAGAAACAGCAGAAAGCACGTGATGCCAAGGACTGCAAAAGCGCGAATCAGTGCAAGGGGGAGCGAAATCTGCGGTGACTCTGGCCGCCGTGCGGTGGAGGGTGAGCTGGTGAGGGCCGCAAACAGGACGAGTACCCCCACAAAAAAATAGTAGTTGATGAAAGACTGGGGGGCGGCCAAGAACGAGGCGAACAGAGACAGTGCTGAAGCCATCAAAAAGCTGGCCAAGCGGTTGTCTTTTCGACGAAGAAACCATGCCGCAAGCAGTCCCGCCGCAAGCTGAGCCAGAAGCGCAGTTTTGACGCCAGTTTCATACCCGTTGTACGCAAAGATTCCGGCTGCGACAGACAGAGAGTCTGGACGGAATCCGATGTTCTGTACAAAGAACAGGAGTCCGTTGCGCACCGTCGCTTCAAAGTTCCACAGCAGCAGTGGTGACAGTGCCAGCACCCCGGCCAGCGCGGCGATGATCACGGAGCGTACACGAGGCCGCATGATGATCAGGTAGATCACAATCGGAACCGCAAAATACTGCTTCAGGAGCGGCATCGCAAACAGTACCACCGTCAGTAGGGTTCCTCTTCGTCCGGTAGCATAGAGATAGACAAAGAGCGACAGTAGCAACACCAGATAGGGTTCCAGCCAGCCGTAGATCATCAGTCGCTCTAGTCGTGGATGGAGCAGTGCCGCCATGGTCAGAAAGTCGATGCGGAACAATGAGACTCCCAGCCTCCGGCCACACGCTCGGAACAGAGCCAGCGAGGCGGCGAGCGCAACAATAAGTCCGAAGCGATAGTCGCCAAAGATCACCTTGGCTGGAATGGAGAGCAGCAAATTCAGCGGAGCGTAAGCATAATATTTTTGGTATCCGAAGGCGATGCCACCAACATAGATGTCGGCAACCGGGGTGGTGTAGGGGTTCTTCCCTTGGAGCAGGAAGTCGACTGCATGCTGCTGAAGCTGCCAGACATCAATGGTTGGATGCGGCACCACATACAGTCCTCCGACAAGGAGTGCCAGCTTGAGTACAGTGGCAATTGCCAAGACCATCCGACGGGTCCGCTCCGTTCCCGACTCCAGGAGTGCCGCCAGAAACAGAAAGGGCACCGTAGATCCTCGGCAGAGCATGACGTAGGTGTAGTTGCTAGTCTCCGCCGGGTTGTTGGCACCAAGCAGGATTGCCATCGATAGCAGACACAGTCCTTGCAGATGAACCTTGGCGTTTGGTCGTGCCGCAAACACGCTGATCGCTACTGCACCAAAGCTGGTGAGAAGGACTGTTACGATCGCAGGGTGATAGCCAAGTCCGGCAGCCAGCGCGATGGCGAGCAGGAAGTAAGCATCGGCCAGATACATACTCAGAGACTCACTCTGCTGCTCCTGTGGTGTGACGGGGACGGGGACGGGGACCATTTGTGCTGACTTAGCATCGACGACGCCGAAAAGCCAAGCGGTTTGCGGCACAATCACCGAGTCAGGGCCGAGACTCCGCACACGCGACACCACCTGCGGCATCTAAGGCAGCACGAGGTCCTATGCCAAACCATCCGGTTGCTCTTCATGCTGCGCTGATGCTGCTGGGAATGCTGACGCTGCTGTGGCTGCTGAGCCTGCGACTGCGCGACTGCAGCATCGTCGATATCTTTTGGGGAATGGGCTTTGTGGGCATCGCATGGCTGGGCTTCGTCTACGGACAGGGGGCGCCGCTGCGCAAGCTGTGGCTGGTGATGCTGACCACCGTGTGGGGCGTGCGGCTGAGCGGCTATCTGGCCTGGCGCAACCTGGGCAAAGGGGAAGATCCGCGCTACCAAGCGATGCGGAAGAGGCACGGCACGCAGTGGCCCTGGCGAAGCTTCTTTCTGGTCTTCCTGCTGCAAGGCGCGCTGATCTTCTTGATCTCGCTGCCGCTGCAAGTGGCGATGTCGCTGCCGACTCCGGCAGAGCTGGGAGTGATCGATGTGGTGGGAGTCCTGTTGGTGTTGTGCGGAACGGCGTGGGAGAGCATCGCTGACCTGCAGCTGGCCACCTGGAAACGGAGTCCCGCAAACCGAGGACAGGTGATGACCGAAGGACTGTGGCGCTACACCCGGCATCCCAACTACTTTGGTGACTTCCTAGTCTGGTGGGGCCTGTTCTGCGGTGCAGCGGCGACAGGAACGGGCCTATGGACGGTGTTAAGTCCGCTGGTGATGTCGCTGCTGCTGATGCGGGTGTCTGGGGTTCCGTTGCTGGAACAAGCGATGCAAAGCCGGCCCGGGTATGCCGAGTACGTCCGCCGCACCAGCGCGTTTTTCCCACGGCCACCCCGCAAGTAGTGTTTTACTCTGCACCATGTGGATTGACTCTCACTGTCACTTGGAGGCGGACGATTTCTCTGTGCAAACAGAGTCCGGTCCGGTCGATGCTCGCGAGGCGGTGGTTCGTCGCGCTCGCCAAGCCGGAGTGACCCGGTTTGTGGTGATTGGCTCTGGTTGCAGTGAGCGGGAGGCCCACAATGCGGTGGCACTGGCCTGTCGTGATGCAGAGATGTTCGCGGCAGTGGGAGTTCATCCGCACGATGCCAGCGCCGTGGTGTCGAGCAAGCCGGCCCAACATGGCAAGCCGCAGCTGCTCGGAGAAGCGCTGTGGAACGACATCGCAGCCCTGGGCAAGCATCCCCGGGTGGTGGCGGTGGGAGAGACAGGGCTTGATTATCACTACAATCACTCCTCTCCCGAGGAGCAGGTGACTCTGTTGCGGCGCTTTGTAAAGCTGGCCCAGCAGGTCGAAAAGCCGCTGGTCCTGCATATCCGGGAAGCGCACACCCAAGCGATGGAGATCATCAGGAGCGAAGGCGGCAGTCCGCAGGGAGGCGTGGTTCACTGCTTTACGGGCGGTCCGCGTGAAGCAGAGTCGTGGCTATCGCTGGGCTTTGCAATCTCGCTGTCAGGAATCGTGACCTTTAAGAGCGCCACGGTGATTCAGGAGGCCGCCAAGCAGATTCCCAAAGGTCGCCTGCTGCTGGAGACAGACTGCCCCTATCTGGCGCCGATTCCGCTCCGGGGCAAGCGCAACGAGCCGGCCTTCCTGGTTCACACCGCAGCGTTTGTCGCCCGAATCCGCAGCGAGACGCTCGACGAGCTGAGCGCCCACACCCGCGCCGCCACCTGCCAGGTCTTCGGTCTGCCGGCATCCAATCCTGATGCCCATGGTGGCTCTGTTCCGCTTGAGAACGCTGAGTAAATGAGTAAAGAGCAAGAGTGAAGAGCAAGAGTGAAGAGCAAGATGCAGGCATCGAGCAACGATTCCCCTTCCCCAAGTATTCCTGCTGCCAGCAGTCCTTCCGACAGCAGTGCTGCTGCCGATAGTCCTCCTGTCAGTAGTCTTCCTGTCAGTAGTCCTCCTGCCAGTGGTCCTGCGGCTGGCGATGCAGCGTCGGCCTCTGGAGGTCACGACGCCCACGCTGGTGCCCATCCCGCTGGACACGGCCACGGCCACGACCATCCAGCGCCAAGCCAGCGGCTCCGCAAGCTGCTCCGTCAGGAGTCGTCGGCTCTGTGGGTGGTCCTGGTGTATGCCGTGTTCATTGGTCTGCTGACGCTGGCAACCCCGGTGGCGGTGCAGGCCCTGGTAAACCAAGTGACGTTCGGACAGCTCCGCCAGCCCCTGCTGGTGCTGACGCTGCTGCTGTTTTTCGTCTTGCTGTTTTCCGGAGGGCTGCGGCTGCTTCAGACTGCCGCCGTCGAGCAGCTCCAGCAGCGACTGTTTGTGCGACTGGGCAGTGAGCTCTCTCAGCTTCTTCCCCACGTGCTCACCGCCCAGTGGTCGAAGCCACCAGGGGTCAGGCTGGTCAGTCGATTCTTCGAGATCATCACGGTCCAGAAGTCGCTGTCGAGCCTCCTGCTAGACGGTCTGGCGCTGCTGTTGCAAAGCCTGATTGGGCTGCTCGTCCTGGGGTTCTACCACCCGCTGCTGCTCGGCTTTGATGTCCTGCTCTTGCTGGCAATCGTAGGAATCGTCCTTGGCCTCGGTCGAGGCGCGATCAAGACTGCGGTGCTGGAGTCACGGGCCAAGTACCAAGTGGCCGACTGGCTGATGGAGCTGGGTACCCACTCGCTGACCCTGCGCGGCGCACATGGGAGCAGCTGGGCGGTCAGCCGGGCCGACGACCTCCTCGTCAGATATGTCCTGGCGCGGCGGCAGAACTTTGCGATCCTGCGACGACAGATCGTCGGAGCACTGCTCCTGCAAGCGCTGGCGAGTGCGACGCTGCTGGGGCTCGGCGGTATGCTGGTTATCTTGGGGCAGCTGACGCTCGGTCAGCTCGTCGCGGCAGAGCTGATTGTGAGCATGGTGGTCAGCGGCGTCCTCAAGTTCACCAAGCACATGGAGAGCTACTACGATCTGCTCGCGGGGCTGGACAAGCTGGGCTATCTCGATGACCTCCAGCCCGAGCGCAGCGATGGAGAGGCCCTGCTGCTTCCCGAGCGTCCCGAGGTGCTGATGCGTGGCGTCCGTGTGCGTGATCCCGATGGTGAGCTGCACATTGACGAGCTGCACCTACAGTCCGGCGAGCGCGGGGCCATCATTGGCGACAAGGGCAAGCGAATCGTGTCCGAGCTGCTCTATGGCCTGCGAAGCTCCGAGGGAGGACGGATCGAGCTGGGTGGTGTTCCGGTGCGGGCGCTGGCGTTGGCCTCGCTGCGGCAGCAGGTCGCGCTGCTTCACGAAGATCAGGCGAGCATCGTCGCGGGAACTGTTGCCGACAACCTGCGCTTTGCCCAGCCGTCCGTCTCACTGCTGCAGATGCGGGATGCGCTCGTGGCGGCGTCGCTGTGGGATGAGGTGTCGGCCCTGCCGCTCGGGCTTGACACACCGCTGCTGAGTGGAGCGCCAGGCTGGTCGCCGTCGATGCGCTGGCGGCTGGTGCTCACCCGGCTGCTGCTGCAGAAGCCCAAGCTGGTCCTGATCGATGGTCTGCACGACACCGAGTGGGAGCTTACGCCCCTGCTCTCGATGGATGCACCCTGGACGCTGGTCTGGGTCAGCGAGGCTGGACATCCCTTGCTACACCGCTGTACGAGCGTGTATGTGGTGGAGCAGGGTGTGCTCCGCAAGACCACACCGACCGTTGCTGCTGGGGAGGCTGCACGATGACATCCGACCGAACCCTTCGCGCAATGAACTTGGTGCAGCGGGAGCAGTCGGCGCAGCTGCTCGCCGTAACCCTGACCCTTCTGCTGGTGAGCTTGGCGCTCATGATGCTGCTGGTGCCGTGGCAGCAGAGCGTGGCCGGGTCTGGCCGCACCGTCGCCTATTCGCCGCAGCAGCGCACGCAGAATATCGAAGCGCCGCTGGAAGGCCGGGTGGTTCGCTTCTTTGTTCACGAAGGCTCTCAGGTCGCCGTTGGTGATCCGATCGCGGAGATCTCCGATAACGATCCATCGCTGATGCTGCGGCTGCGCGAGGAGCGAGATGCAGTTCGGGAACGCCAGGAAGCAGCGCGGGCTCGGCTGTCGTCGCTGGATGATCGCATCACCTCGCTGTCTGGCTCGCGTCGGGCGGCGATGTCGGCGGCGTCGTCGCGGACACGGATGGCCAAAGAGCGGCTGCTAGGGGCCGATCAAGCGCTGCAGGCCAGCGAGGCGACGCAAAAGACCGCGCAGCTGAACTTGGTGCGGCAGCAAGGCCTGTTTGAAAAAGGCCTCAGCTCGACGCGGGCCCTGGAGCTGTCGGACTTGGAAGCGGTGCGAACGCGAACCGAGGTCGATAGGGCCCGAGCCACCCAAGCAGCGGCAAGAAATGAGCTGCTGGCACTGCGGCAGGACGAGCTACGCGTCGGTACGGATGCGTCAGCACTGCTTGAAGATGTGAGGGCGGCTCGGGCGACGGCGCTGGCCGAGATCGCCAATGCCACCGCTGAGCTGGCGCGCATCGAGGTCCGGCTGGCTCGGCAAGCGTCGCAGTCGGTCAAGTCGCCAACCAAGGGCACCATCCTGCGGCTCTTGCACGGCGTCGGTGGCGATATGGTGAAGGCGGGCGATCCGCTGGCCACGCTGGTTCCGGATACCGACTCGCGGGCGGTGGAGCTGTGGGTCGATGGCAATGACGTGCCACTGCTCGCTCCCGGTCAGCCGGTGCGTCTGCAGTTTGAGGGCTGGCCGGCGGTGCAGTTTGTCGGTTGGCCATCGGTGGCGATTGGCACCTTTCCCGGCAAGGTCGCGGTCATCGATGCCACCGACAATGGCAAGGGCAAGTTCCGCGCCTTGGTGGTTCCCGATGAGAACGCCGCCACCCACGAGCGCTGGCCCAGCAAGACCTACCTACGCCAAGGTGTGCGCGTCAACGGCTGGGTGCTGCTGTCGCGGGTGCGCATCGGCTACGAGCTGTGGAGACAGTTCAATGGCTTCCCTCCCGTCATCGCGCCCACCGAGCCCGGCGCCGCTGCTGCTGACAAGGGAGGCAAGTGATGCGCACTCCCCTCATTCGTCAGGTCCTGCGGCTTTTGCTGAGCATGCTGCTGATGCTGTGGCCGGTTCATGGGCAAGCGGAGGAAGTCGGGTCGCCGCTGCTGCTGCCCGAAGTGATGGAGTCGATTCGTCGGGCCTATCCACTGATTGTGGCGGCGCTGGCGGACCGGCGTGCTGCCGAGGGTGAGCTACAAGCCGCCCGGGGTGGCTTCGACCCGATGCTGCGGGCGAAAGGCGATGCGACGCCGTTTGGTAACTATCGAATTGGACGCTTTGATCTTCTGATCGAGCAGCCCACTCCGCTGTGGGGGGCCTCGGCCTTTGCTGGTTATCGTGTCTCCGTCGGCGACTTTCCCGATTACGATGGCAAGCTGGTCACCAATCAGTACGGCGAGATCCGGGCCGGCATCGCAGTGCCTCTGCTGCGAAATGGGCCGATTGACCGTCGCCGCGCTACCCTCCGCCGGGCCGAAGCGTCGGTGCAAGTGGCAGACTCTTCGCTCGGGGAAGCCAGGCTTGCCGCGCTCCGCACCGGCGGCAGTCGCTACATCGACTGGGTGGGTGCGGGACTCCGTCGTCAGGTTGCACAGTCACTGTTTGATCTGGCCAAAGTCCGCGACGAAGGGCTACAGGTTCGCGTGCAGCGCGGCGACATCCCAGCCATCGAGCGCATCGACAACCAGCGCGCGCTGTGGCAGCGACAAGGCTTGCAGGTGGCAGCGCAGCGCAGCGTCGAGCAAGCCGCCCTAGAGCTGTCGCTGTTCATCCGAGATGAGCTGGGCAATCCAGTGCTGGTGCGCGACGCTCGCTTGCCGCCGCAGCTGCCCCCGCCCGAGGGAACCAACTTCGGCGACCCGGCCCAGGTGCAGGCCGACCAGAAGATCGCGCAAGAACAGCGGCCCGAGCTGCGGAAGCTGGCACAACAGCGACGGCAGCTTGAGATCGAACGAGATCTGGCCAAGAACCAGCTATGGCCCAGCGCCGATCTGTCCGCCAGTGTGTCGCAGGACTTCGGGCCACCGGGCTATCCGCGTGACAAGACCGTGCTCGATCTATCGCTGAGCCTGGACATTCCGACGCTGAATCGTGCTGCCCGAGGGCGACTGGCCCAGGCGGAGGCGGCCCTGCAGCGCTTTGTGGCCCTGCAGCGGCTGGTCGTCGATCGCATCAACCTCGAGGTTGCCGACGTACACTCACAGCTGGCCCAGGCGATCCGTCGCGTCGAGCTGGCCGAGCGTGAGCTGGATCTGGCCCAGCAAGTCGAGCGCGCCGAGCGAGCCAAGTTTGAGCTTGGCGACAGCACCCTGCTCAACGTCAACCTGCGCGAGCAAGCCACCTTTGATGCGGCACTCCGTCGCATCGATGCCCTGGTCGAGCTTCACCGCGCCAAGATCATCCGCCAAGCCGTCCTGGGAAACGAAGGCTAGAACATGGCACGGCAATCCCGCGTCCTGTCGCTGCTGTCAGGTTTGGTGCTGGTGCTTGGCTGTTCTCGCCCACCGTCCACACCACTTCCGCCGAGTGATGCCCCGCAGCTGACGCCGCAGCTGGCCAGTCGGCTTGTCCGCCTGTCGCTCGACTGCGTGGATCGTCCGTGGCCAAACAAGCCAGGGCATGTTCTCGATGGACCCTCGGCGCTGCGACCCCCGACCGAGCTGACTCCGGCGTTCTTTGGCTGCTTCGACTGGCACTCTGCGGTGCATGGCCACTGGGCGATGGTGCGAGTCCTGTCACGGCTGCCAACGATTCCGGAACACCGCGAGCTGCGACAGAAGCTTGATGCGCACCTTACCCCGGAGCGACTTGCGCAAGAGCGGGCGTTCTTTTCAGCGGATCGCAATCGCACCTTTGAGCGACCGTACGGAATCGGCTGGCTGCTGCGCCTGACCGCCGAGTTACATACCTTTGATGACCCCGATGCCCGTCGCTGGGAAGCGGCCGTATCGCCACTGGCGCAGCTGCTGGCCGAGCGGCTATCCACCTATCTTGCGCGCCTGAGCGTTCCGGTCCGGGCCGGTACCCATGACAACACCGCGTATGCGATGGTGCATGCCCTCGACTATGCCCGCGCGCTCCAATATGAGTCCTTTCAAAGGTTTCTTATTGTCCGCGCCAAGGACTTCTATCTGGCCGATCGCGCCTGTCCAGTGCCGTACGAGCCATCAGGGGAAGACTTCATCTCGCCGTGCTTGGTGGAAGCCGATCTGATGCGCAGGGTGCTGTCACCAACCGAGTTTGCCACCTGGCTGGCGCAGTTCCTGCCGCGCTCGGATGCCCCAGCGTTTGCGCGCCTGCGTATTCCGATCGAGGTCCGCGACCGCCATGATCCGCGCATCGGTCACCTCATCGGCCTGTCGTTCCAGCGTGCAGCGGCCCTGCAAGGAATCGCTCGCTCGCTGCCACCCAGCGATCCCGAGTCGAAGGCCCTCGCAGCTGTGGCCAACGTTCACGCCCGAGACGGACTTTCGCAGATGATGGACTCGGGATACGGCGGGGAACACTGGCTGGCATCGTTCGCGCTGTACCTGTTGACTGCGGTCGGACCATAACGCACGTGGAGGAAGTCGCGCCTTGCCCCGGTCGCTTGTGCTATAGTGCGCCACCCAAACGGGAGAAACAGTCTTGTCCGACGATCATTCTTCACTCGTCACGAAGCTTAAAGACGACATCCTCCACGTGAGTGATGTAGTGGCAGCCGCGCTCGAAAGCGGAGAGCGTCAGAAGCAGTATGAAGCCAGTCCACTCATCCCTCCCCTCGTCGCGCGCTACAGCCAGCTGCTCGCCGAAGCCTCGGAGGTAGACCAGCCGGTGATAGAACGAACGGTGGGTCGGATGCTCACCGATCTCCGCCGGCACGCCTCGAACCTGGAGCAGCAAGTGTCCGGTCGGCGTGTCGCCAAGGCAGCCGATGCCGGACAGCCGTTCTTGCTGTCACGTCCGCAGGCTGTCAGTGGCCATCGCGATGGACCCCGGGCACCACGCACACGTCCCAAGTATACCGTCGGTGGTGAGGCCGAGGCCTGGTGCGGCAAGTGCAAGGAGCTGCGCGCCCACGACATCGTTGCCGTCGTCGCAGACATGCCCAAGCAGGTCATGTGTACGTTCTGCCGAAGTCGCCACGGCTACCGCACCGGCCCCGCCCGCGCAAGCAGCGACGCCCCAGCGGCCAAGAGCGTTCCCACCACCACCAGCGGTCGATCTGGCGGCAAGAACGACAAGGTCAGCAAGGAACGGCTACAGCTCGAGCGCGAGCTGCTCGATGCCCACACCGCTCCCATGTTCGATCCGCGCGACAACTTTAAGCCCGGGCAGATCATCTCTCATCCCAAGTGGGGTCGCGGCAAGATCGAGAGCGTCCTGCGGGGCAGTATCCTCGTCCGATTCCTCGACAGCCTCCGCCAAGTCTCACGTCAGTAGACTCCTGGGCACTGCATCCCGGCCAGCGGGGCCCCTGACTCAGACCCCTGGAATGGAGAATTATTTGTCTCATCTCCACAAGGGGGGTCTGATAAAGCGGTTCTACAAGTGAGGTCGCCCATGCGAGGAACCCGAGTCACGTTGCGAGTCATGATCTCCATGTCGGCAGTGCTCATCGGCCTGCTGGCCTGCAAACCGCAGCTGGTCAGCACCTTGGAGGACGATCCTGAAAGCGAGGTAGATGCCGGAGATCCGATGTCGACCGCTGACCTTGCGGTGCCTCGAGTACCACCGAAGATTCCGGGCTGCGTAGGTGACTGCGTGGTCAATACCAAGTGCCCGGTGGAAAAGGGGCCGACGACGCTCACTGGTACGGTTACGATTCCTTCGGGACTGCTGCCGGTCTACAACGCCAGGGTCTACATTCCGACCGGCAACGAGCTGCCGCCACCACCAGCGGCGGGAGCCTCCTGTGATCGCTGCGACCAGGGTCCCACGCAGTTTGCGACCACCACCGATGTCAACGGACGGTTCACGCTCAGCAACGTCCCATCCGGTTTGAACATCCCACTCATCATCCGGGTGGGAAAGTGGCGCAGGATGGTGACCATCGGTCAGATCACGGAGTGTCAGGTGAACGCGATTGCTCCTGAGGGCACCCGTTTGCCCCGCAGTCGCAACGAAGGCAACATCCCGCGGATTGCGCTGTCGACGGGAAGCGCCGATGCCCTGGAGTGTATCCTGCGCAGTGGGAAGCTCGGCCTGGAAGACTCGGAGTTTACGCCCGAGTCGGACGCAGGGCGCGTCCACCTGTACGCTGGCGCCAATGGAGCCGCGCAGTACATGGCGGGCTTACATGGCGGCGTACGCTTCACCGCAGCGAAAGCTCTGCCCGCTCCGAGCTGGTGGGACAGCTACGAGAACTGGGCCAAGTACGACATCGTGATGCTGTCGTGCGAAGGCCAGCAGTACATGAACTACAAGAGCACCACCGCGATGGCGAACCTGGAAAAGTACATCGGAAGTGGCGGTCGGGTGTTCGCTTCCCACTGGCACAACGGCTGGCTCGCCAATGCGCAACCGCCGCAGAAACTTCAGAACGTGGCGATGTTTGGCGTCAACAGCAACCTGGGATCGATCACTGCCAACATCAACACCACCTTCAGCAAGGGAGCGGCGCTGGCGGACTGGATGGTTCTGCCTGCCGTCTCAGGGACTCCACCACCGACGCGTGGACAGCTCTCGGTGCTCGGTGCAAAAAATACGATCTCTGGACTCAGCACAGCGCTGGTTCAGCGCTGGGTCGATGCGCCGAGTGGTGCATCGCAGTACTTCTCCTTTGATGCCCCCATCGGAGACGAACCAGAGAAGCTCTGCGGACAGATGGTGTTCACGGATCTACACGTAAGCTCAGGGACCGGCGGTGACATGTCCAGCGCCGGAGTTCCGTTCCCGCTCGGCTGCAAGGCAAGTACGTTGTCGGCGCAAGAGAAGGCGCTGATCTTTATGCTGTTCGACCTGACAAACTGCCTCCAGCCGCCCATCGGTTGACCGGTTCGTTTTGCCTTCCCTGGGCGCCCCCGTTTGCGGTATTGCGCTCGTTAGGAGGAATGACCCATGAAACTGTCCCTACGTTCCCAATCGCTGCGTAGCTCCGCTGGTTTGTTTTCGATCCTCGCGCTCGTCGCCTGTGGTCAGCCCGAGTCCGAGGAGCTGGCCACAGAAAACCTACCGGAGCCGATCTTCGTGACTCCAAGCGATGCAGATCGCACCGCACAGGCCGTGGACCCAACCCAGCTTGCGAAGTTTCGAGCCGACCTGCTCATCGCTGTCAACAATGCCCGCAAGGTTGCGCGCAAGTGTGGCACCACTTCCTATGCGGCTGTACCGGCGCTGGCGGCCAACACCAAGCTCCACACCGCCGCTCAAGTCCACGCCGCCAACATGGCGTCGAAGAACTTCTTTAGCCACACCGGCCTTGATGGCAAGAGCCCGTTTGATCGCATGACGGCCGCTGGCTATGCCTTTTCCTACGCGGGAGAAAACATTGCGGCGGGCAACTCGACCGTGACCGCGACCATGACGCAGTGGCTAAGCAGCCCTGGTCACTGCGCCAACATCATGAACAAGAACTACACCGAGATCGGCTTCGGCTACGACAACAGCGCGACCTCGACCTACAAGCACTACTGGGTCCAGAACTTCGGCAGGCCGCGCTAATCCCGCTGCGGGGCACCGGCGCCCCCCGCATTTCATGCCGGGGACTGACGCTACTGATTCTGTTTGTACCAACGAGCGAAGGCGCGGGCTTCCTGCTGGGGGAAGAACGCGCGAAGGGGGACTTGCTCGTGATATGCCCGGAAGGCGCGGGTAAAGCGCTCTGGATCAGACTCAAACCAAGCACTTGCTAGTGTAGAGCCTTGGAGGAGTCGCTCGAAGCGGAGTCGTGCCACCAGCAGCGCGGTCATCCGCAGGCCATCTGGATCGATGCACTGGAGCGCTTGCCGCAGCTCGACGGATACATCTTTCTGGTTCGCTGCTGTGTAGACCGCCAAGACCGGATCTTCCGCCCGCAGCGCATCCACAAGGATCTGTTCACAGAGCTGATGTTGGCGATGGTTGCTCATTGAATATTAGGAGTGCAATCTGTGTCTTATCAGCGCTTGGCGAGCACGAGTCAGCTCTGCGGAAAGGAGTGGCACCTCTGCCGGGCCAACGGTTCCCTCCATTCGTTCCAGCGTCAGCCCACGCAGCTGCGGGCAGCGCGGCAGGACCTCATCGAGAAGCTGCCAGACCGGCTCTGGCACCGCGCCATCATGACTGTCCAGCCGCAGCGAGCGTCCCGAAGGCAGCCAGCTGGCATCGCTGTGGGTACCGCCCGAGATGTGGATCTCAATGACCTTCGTAAGATCGAGTCGCCGCAGGTACTCTGCCGGAGCAAACCCAAAGTTCTGCGCCATCGTAAAGACATTGTGTAGATCGAGCAAAAGGTGCAGTCCGGCTCCGCGCAGCGCCCGTGACAGAAACGCTGGCTCATCCAGCGGACTGCCCAGCGCAAAGTAGAACACACTGTTTTCAACTCCCACCTGCGGCACGATCTGCTGCAGCTTGCGGAGTCGCCGAAGCAGCAGCGTCGCCGCCGCCGGAGTCTGCCAGACCGGCAGCGGCAGCATCGCCGCCTGACCGACAGGGGCACTGACTCCCAAGTGATCGGTATACCAAGCAAACTGGAGCCGCTTCTGATCCTCGGCCAGCCGTGACAGCCAGCGCCGCCGTCGTGCGGCATCGCGACGATCGACTCCCGAAAGAGACAGTCCGACTCCGTGCCCCACCACCGGTTTACAAGTCTGTTTGACGAGCCGCTGCAGCCGCTGGTGGAAGCCATTTTCGATCAGCAAACCGGACGCATCTTCCCACCAGAGTGTCTCTGGCGAGACTTCAAAGTAGTCGACTTTGGTGCGACAGACTTCATCGAGCAAGTCGAGGAATGCGCTCTCCGGTTGCAGAGACAGACCGACTCCGATCACGGCGCCCCCTTTCTTGGTGAAGAAACTGCGGCTGTGTCAGACTGCGCAGCATGTGGCTACCCATCATAGCGATCTGTTTCTTCGCGATCATGCTCCTTGTCACCACCAGCTTGAAGGTACTGCGCGAATACGAGCGCGCGATCGTGTTCCGACTCGGTCGGGCGCGCAGTCAGCCGCTTGGCCCGGGACTGGTGCTGATGCTTCCATTCGGGATTGATCGGGCGCAAGTCGTCGATCTGCGAACCAAGGTCATCCAGATTCCTACCCAAGAGGTCATTACACGCGACAACATCTCGATTGGGGTGGATGCAGTGGTCTATGCCGATGTGCAGTCCCCGGCGGATGCGGTGCTGCGGGTAGAGCAGTACATGCCGGCGACGCTGCAGCTGGCGGCGACCACGCTGCGTTCGATCATCGGTCGCATGGAGCTGGATGAAGTCCTGGCCAAGCGGGCCGAGATCAACATTGAAGTGCAGACCATCCTCGATGCCCGCGTGGAGCAGTGGGGCATCGACATTACGGCGGTGGAGATCAAAGACATCTCTCTTCCAGCGGAGATGAAGCGCGCGATGGCGCGGCAAGCAGAGGCCGAGCGCGAGCGTCGCGCCAAGATCATCATGTCGGATGGCGAGCTGCAAGCAGCGGCGAAGCTGACTGAAGCAGCGCGGCTGATGGCGGGGGAGCCGGGGGCGCTGCAGCTGCGGCTCTATCAGACCATGGTAGAGGTCGCTTCGCAGCCCAACATGACGATTGTCCTTCCGGTTCCGATCGAGCTGCTGGCAGGACAAGCGGGGCCATCCGGAGGCTCTATCGGACAAGTGGCAGCGTCGGCGGTGGCGGCTCTTTCGCCACAGCTCGGGCAGGGACGCAAGGACGCCACCCCGGCACTCGCGGCGCGATCGGAGACACCGTCCGCAGAGTCCGTTACCGCACTGGGAGCCAGCCCGCAGACCGCCGTTCCGAAGTGACTCCCGTACGACTCCTAAAGCGACTCCTAAGCGACTCCTAAGCGACTCCCACCGCAAGACTGGCTCGCCGCTGCCGCTGCCGCTGCCGCTGATCGGATCACAGCACATCTCTCTTCGTGAAGAAGAAGAGGAAGCGACTGCTCTTGGCGGGCACATGACCCATTCCGCACGCGACCATGAGGTTCTGCTTTTCCCCCTCAATGCGGGTGCCACAGCCGCCAGAGACTGCCCACTTGCTTCCGGGAATGCGCGACTTTTGCAGCTTCTGACCTGCGGCGATTCCCAGCATCGTCCACAGTGACTTCTTGCGCGCCAGCGGAGCACTCTGGGCACACAGGGCAATCTGGGCCGCCGCCAGCTCCAGCTCAGCAGGAGTGATGAGTCCGTCTTGGGCCTTTTGCAGCTTGGCATCGACGCTGCTAAGGATCTCTGCGGGCGCGTGGGTCCGCTGCTGCTCTTGCCGCTGGGTCAGCACTTTTAAACTGGGCATCACCGCCCCATGGACCAGCTGGGCCAGCTGATCGATGCGCGCATCCACGGCCTTGTTTTCAAGTCTCTGTCCGGCTTCATAGCGTCGTCGCCAGCGCTCCTCTTCCTTCTCCTTTTTCTTAGGAGGAAGCTCCGCATCCAGATCCACTTCGCTGACTTCCCTGCGGTGCTTCCGCGCAGTAAGTGTCTCGCTCAAGTGCTGAACCTCCGCAGGAACTCGATCGGTTTCGACCAGCACCATCAGCGGCTCACCGTCACCTGCCGTTGGCACCAAGCGACGAAGCAGCGCCATCGTTGCGCAGACCACTTCACAAAGCAGAAGCGGGGCTAGCTGTTCCGGACTTCCGTGGTTGAGGTACTCACCAAACACCTGTCCGCGAAAGTACTTGTCGCCATCATTGGCCGGAATGATCAACACCAGCAGCGGCTTACCAGCTCGCTGGGCACGGCGATATCCTTCCGAGAGAACGGCGAGATCAGCAGCGGAGTCGGCCTTTGCAGACTCTGCTGCGAACGCGCTGGCAAGCCAAGCGGGCCATGAAGCCATCACGGCAGTACGGGCAGCCGTGCTCAAAAACGTACGACGCTTCATAGTCCTTCTCCTTCGTTTTCCTCTGGGTCCTGTGCAAGCGGTTGGCGTTCAGTACTGGTTGGGACAAACAGCTGCTCCCGCCACCGCAGCTGCTCGGCACTCGCCGTCAGGGTGAGACGCTTGGCAGACTGGCTATCACCGGCACCACGCAGCAGCAGCGAGCTACCTTGGATCGACCACCTTCCGCTCTCATGCGTGGTGGCGGTGGCGCTGCGCTGATCGAGGGAATAGCCACCGGCCGCATCCAGGATCAGGGCCGTGTCATCGCTGACATACACTCCCACCAGGGCCGCTTCTTCGGGCGCAGCCACTGCCACAACATCCGGAATCGCTTCTGTCTTCCCCTCCGTCAAGTGCGAGCGAACCGTCAAGGTTGCGCGCACCGCCGGACTCCACAGATACGCCCAGGAGCCCAGTGCGCCCAGGGCCGGCTTCCCCGCCCCAACATCGGGCAGTCCGCGCTCGACCTCCGGTACGATCAAGCTCTCACTGCACGCACAGACCAGCAAGGACAGCGCGACGATCGTGTTTCTCATCCGGACCTCCATCGTGATGTACGTAAGTCTGCTGTTGTAGACGCCGGTTTGCCGGGAAAGTTCTTGGCCGGCACAGAACAATCGCAGAGCTAACGGAAACGACAACGGATTCCTTGCAGCAGTTCCCTTGCGGCACTTGGAGAGTGAGGGGTCTGTCGTCATGAAACATCGCTGATGTGGTACAGGGAAGACCGCTCAGCCCTCTGCGCAAAGACTCCTTCACCGAGACGATCTGCCTGTAACATGAGACAGGGAGCGCCATCCCTCCGGGCCACCGTAGCCTCGCTGCAGAGTGCCTTTGCCGTGCCATCATGCAAGCCGACTCGCCAGAATCCGAGACGTGGATCGGTCAGCACATCGGAAACTACCGCTTGGTCCGGGTACTTGGACGGGGTGGCATGGGAATGGTGTTCGAGGCGGTTCACGATGGCGTCATGGGACGCGCCGCGATCAAGATTCTGCGCCCCGATGTCACCAGCCGCCCGGACCTGACCGCCCGCTTCTTCAACGAAGCGCGTGCTGCCAATGCCATCTTGCATCCGGGGATTGTGCGGATCTTTGACTGCGGCTTTACAGAGTCAGGGGTCGCCTATCTGTCCATGGAGTATCTGGAGGGTGAGTCGCTGCGGACACGCTTGGCACGGGAGCGCCAGCTTCCGACTCAGACCGCTCTGCGAATTGCCCGTCAGATCGCCTCTGCCCTGGCCGCTGCCCATCGGGCCCACATCATCCACCGAGATGTAAAACCCGATAAGCCTTGCCTCGTCGGGCAGTACCACTCCGGTTCCGAAAGATCGAGTGGGCCGGGCGGGGAACAGCGGTCAGCGCCACCCGTTATGTGGTGAGCAGATCACGTAGCGTTTGGAGCTCCAGCGCAGACAAGCTCGATCGGAGCAGTGACGCGAGCTGCCGGACATCCGCGCCCTGCTCTCCTCGTGTGCCAAGCAGGTCCGCGACCCGTCGTAGTCCAGCGTTGGCAACACTGCTGGCATCCGCATAGTGTCGCGCTGTCGTCGCAAAGGACGCATGTCCTAGCGCCGCCGCAACATGATGCGCGGTGGCTCCAGCATCCAGCGCCAGGGTCGCGTTCAACCCGCGCAGGCTGTGTGGACAGACTCTTGGGAGTCCCAGCTGGGCGCAGAGTCCCTGAAGCTTGTAGCGGATGATGTCGCGAGTGTGCATGGGCTCGCCGGGCGGACCGAGAAGCGGCGCGTCAGCGGCTTTGTCTTTGGCGTGAACGAGCAGGACCTCGCGCAGCGCGTCGGGAACCTGAAGTCTCCGCTTGGCATTCTGCGTCTTGCCGTACGGTACCCACAGAATCCGGCCTTCGTCATCGAGGTCACGCACGACTCGCACCAGGGCTTCGGTCGGACGCAGACCCAGGAAAATCTGCATCAGGATGGCGGTCGATCCGGCATCGAGGATCTTGGCTCGCTCCATTGCAGTGGCGACCAGCTTGCGCGCTTCATCGATGCGGAGCTGCTGTTTACCGCGACGGGGGCGACCGATCGGCGACACCTCAGCGAACGGATTGGTCTGCACGTAGCGCCGCGCCAGGGCCCACTTGTAGAAGTGCTTGATGCGGCGGAGCAGCAGGTGGTGCGAGTCGTTGGCGATGGACTCACCGTTGGACTTCTTGCGCTTCGTCTCATCGAGGTACAGCTGCGCCGCGCGCTCGGCATCAATCGCGGTCAGCGGCTCGTCGAGCGGGAGGAACGGCCGCAGCATCCGGCCCACCTTGTCCGTGGTGTCTTGGCTGACGCCCCGATCGACAAGGTGTTGCAGGTACTCGTCGAGCGAGTCCGCAAACGAGCGAGCGCTGTGCTTCTTGAGCGCGCCCCGGAGGTCATCGCGGAGCGCCATCGCAGCTTCGTGCGTCTCGGCAACCACAGCCTTGCGCGAGCCGCCATCCAGAATCACCAGCCGCCACTTGTCCCCATTGCGGTACGGCCCCAGCACGCGAGCAGACTTTTGCATCGTGTACTTATGTTCGCATAGTACGCCGTCGCTGAAAACCGTAGTCATGCCCCGCACATCCAGCGCCCGTGTGGGATGGTGCCATCTCAGCCACTGTTACAATGTCCTCGTTCGTGCGAGTGATTGGTCAGTACCTGGATGCACTCGGAAATCCTTAACGCATTCGTCACTACAGAACTAGCACTTGATCCGCTTCATATCTGGATCATACAGGGGACGGAGCGAGGTGACTGCGGGATAGCGGCGACCCGCGATGTCGACTTCCCAGGTTCCCCTATCTAGGTAGGCTTGATCGATCGGCTCAGTAGCCTCGATCATCGCCAGACCGACTGCGCCACCGAGTGTAAATCCGTAGGACGCAGCCCTAATATAGCCGACGGCTTGGCCATTCCGGTAGACGATCTCGGCGTGGAAAAGGAGTGGCTCGGGATCTTTGACCAGTACCTGGACCAGCCGCCGCTTGAGTGGACCCTGCGCCTTCTTGGCCAGCACTGCCTCGCGACCGATGAATCCGCCGGGTTTCTTCAGATCCACTGCAAAGCCCAGCCCAGCCTCTAGCACAGAGTCGGTGTTGTCGATGTCATGACCGTAGTCGCGGTAGCCCTTCTCCATCCGCAGACTGGCGAGTGCCTTCAGTCCAGCGTGACGCAGCCCGATCCCTTGGCCTGCTGCTACCAGTCGATCATAGACATGGACCGCTTGCTCGGTAGGAATGTACAGCTCGTAGCCCAGCTCCCCTAAGTAGGTGATGCGGATGCAGAGCGCGCGGGCAAAGCCAATGTCAATCTCGCGAGCGGTACGGAAGGGAAAGGCCAGATTGGACAGATCGGCGGTGGTCACGGACTGCAAAAGCTCGCGCGAGCGGGGCCCCTGTACGTTCAGCTGCGCATACCCCGAGGTCACGTCGGTCACAAAGGCGTGCGCGCTGCTTGGGAAGTGCCTGCGCATCCATGTCTCGGCATGGCGATGCGCGGTGTCTGAAGCCACCACCCAGTAGCGCTCCTCATCGAGCTTGGTCACGGTCAGATCCGCTTCCAGCGTCCCGCCCAGATTGAGCCACTGCGTGTACGTAACCAGTCCGCTTGGACCATCGACTTGATTGGCAGAGAGGTAGTTAAGCAGCGCGCCCGCATCGCGTCCTTGCACCAAGAACTTGGCCATGAACGACATGTCCATCAGGATGACTCCTTCGCGGGTCGCCTGATGCTCTGCTTGCCAGTATGGGAACCAGTTTTGCCGTCCCCAAGACAGGCTATCTACCGTGGGCGAAACGCCGGGCGGAGCATACCAGTCCGGACCTTCCCACCCGCTGACATCTTTGAAGTAAGCGCCTTGGTCCACCAGCCGCTGATGAAACGCCGACTGCTTGCAGTTGCGGGCAGTCTGCATCGATCGCGTAGGATAGTGGCACTGATACACCATTCCCAAGGACTCGACCGTGCGGATGCGGCGGTACTCTGGATTGGACTGGTACTTGTGGAAGCGATCGATGTGCATTCCGGTGACATCGACATCGGGACGGCCCGTCATGATCCAGTGCGCCAGGACCCGACCCATTCCGCCGCCCGTGATGATCCCAATCGAGTTGAGGCCGGCCGCCACAAAGTAGTTCTTGAGCTCGGGGGACTCCCCCACCACAGGCCGCAGATCGGCGGTGAAGCTCTCCGGTCCACAGAAGAACTTTTTGATCCCCACATCCAGTGACAGGGGAATCCGCTCCATCGCTTTCTGGAGGTACGGACCCATGCGATCCCAGTCGGGACTGATCTCCCCAAAGGAGAAGTCCCCCGGAATTCCTTCGATCTTCCACGGCGCGCAGACCGGCTCAAACAGACCCACCAGCAGCCCGCCCACTTCCTCCCGATAGTAGCCATAGGAGCCCGGATCTTCGAGCACCGGAAGCGCAGCAGACAGCCCCGGAATCTTCTCTGTGATGAGGTAGTAGTGCTCGGCAGCTTGCAAGGGAATGTTCACGCCCGCTTGCTCCCCGAGCTGCCGCGCCCACATTCCTGCGCAGTTGACGACGTACTCTGCCTCGATGTCTCCGAAGGGAGTCTGTACTCCCGCGACCACCCCGCGCTTGGTAAGCAGACCGGTCGCTGGGACTCCTTCCAGCAGCGCTGCGCCCTGCATCCGCGCCCCCTTGGCCAGCGCCATCGTGACATCGACCGGGTTGACCCGACCATCTTCCTTGACGTAGAAGCCGGCCAGAATGTCGTCTGTGCGCGCCAACGGAAACAGCTCTCCTACTTCCTTGGCAGAGATCTCATGGACGTTCACACCGCAGTGGCGATTGAAGGCAGAGACGCGCCGATACTCCTCTAACCGATCTCTGTCGGCGGCTACTTCGATGAACCCGACCGGCTTAAATCCCGTCGACAGGCCCGTCTCTGCTTCCAGCCGGGTGTACAGGTCGCGGGTGTACTTGCGCATCTCGGTGGAAGTCTCGGAAGTCGAGCCGAACGTGACGATCAGTCCTGCTGCGTGCCAGGTCGTTCCCGAGGTCAAGCGATCCCGCTCTAGGAGCACTACGTCTTTCCACCCCATGTGGGCCAGGTGATAGGCCACTGAGGTGCCGATGATGCCGCCTCCGATGATGACAACGCGTGCCCGAGCCGGGACATTGGGTGGATTCATGGTGGGCGCAGAATACCCGAACCAGCTTTTTAGTTGACGAACAAGGCGACCTCCCGCGAGATCTGTCGCCATGAAAGCCAAGCAGCTGTTCGTGATTGCTCCGTTCCTCTTCCTCGCCTGCGGCAGCCCGGAGCCAGTGATTGAGGTCAGCCCGCTAGATGGCGAGGTCTGCATCGGGGAAGCCGCCGAAGTGCTCGGGGGCCTTGCTCCGGTAGACGATCCAGCGCTGCTACAGGAAGCGCTCGGCAAGAGTGGCGAAGGCAAGCTCTGCTTCGGTCGGGTCTACGCCGCCACAGAGTCCGTGATTGTCTACCGGGTGTGGAACGCGGCCAAGAGCTATACCGAGTTCGGCAAGTGGTGGTCGCTGACTCCGCCGATCGGTACTGTCGCAGACTATCGTCGTGACAATGCCATCTGCCCAGAGTGGAGCGATCTGAACCAGCTGACGCGCTGCACGATCAAGAAGGGCTCGCATGTGGTCATCGGAACCGGACAGAGCGCCACCTGCATGGCGATGATGTACGGCAAGTCACCCGTCCATCAGGTCTACATGGCCAACGACACGCGCGTAAACCTGCTGCAAGTCGAAGGCTGCAAGCAGCTTGGCGCGTGGCCCCTAATGTAAGATGTCATGGGAGTGTCTTCCCAGCCGATTCCGTAGGGCTTGGTCGGTGGTGATCTCGGGACGAGCGGTTACGCGCCGCGCTGCAACCCGATAACATCATGCTCGTGCCGGACCCGGACTTTCCGGGGGGAGAGCGGGTCAAGATCCTCGACTTCGGGATCGCCAAGATGGCCCAGAGCCCAGGCGCCCAGCCGCTCCGCACCAAGAGCGATGTCCTGATGGGGACTCCCACCTACATGGCTCCCGAGCAGTGTCGCGGGGCAAAGCTGGCCACCGATCGCTCGGATGTGTACTCGCTGGGAGTGATCCTGTATCAGATGCTGGCGGGCTATCCGCCGTTCCTGGGCGCGTCGATGGGAGAGCTCATCGCCATGCACTTGATGGATGAGCCGCACCCGCTGTCGGACGTGATTCCGACCCTTCCTCCCAAGATCTCGCGGCTGACCAGTGCCCTTCTCGCCAAGAAGCCCAGCGGTCGACCATCAATGGAGCGTGCCCAGAAGCTCCTGCTCCGCTTGGAAGAGGAGTCCGAGCTGGCACCGCCCTCCCCCGCTATCCCGCGTGCCGAGCCGGCGTCCTCCAGTGATTCCGAGCGTGCCACCGCCGACCTCCCTCAAGGTGCAGTCACCTCGGTCGCAGACAGTGCGAAGTCCTCTGCGGCGCAAGCGGCCACGGCCAGGGCTTCCTACCAAGTGAAGGCGCTGCCGAGCATCATGATGTCAGACTCTCGGCATGTTCACATTCCCAAGCGCACGCTCCATCTGCTGGTGGGCTCGCTCGCTGCCAGTGCCCTCTTTGTGACGGTTGGAATCTTATGGGGAGTGAAGCGAGGCGACAGCCCGCAGCAGCCAGCCCCCGTGCGTAAAGATCCGGATCTCCTGCAAAAAGATCCAGCGCCCACGCCTGAGGTGCTGCCTGCGCGCAGTCCCGATGATCCACTCGACCCGCTGCGGACTGCGGAGGACTACATCCTGCAAGGTGGCTACCGGCGCGCGATGGATCTGTCGACCCAGTTTGGCCGTCAGGACCCGCTGCGGGCCTGGGAGATCTATGGCCGGGCAGCGTGCGGACTGCGCCTGGTCGACCACGCCACTCGGGCCCTTCGGGAGCTACAGCAGCGGCACCAGGACAAGCGAATCGAGTCCCTGCTGTCCTACTGCCGACTTCACAAGCTCCCGCTACCTGTGGCTGAATCCCCCTAGAGGAATCATGAGTCCTGCTAGCTCTGCCCTGCCCAGCGCCGACCTGGCGCCCACTGGACGCGCCAAGTGCATTCACTGTACGCAGCCGATTGCCAAACAGACGGTGCGGATTGCCGTCCCGCGCGAGATCGACACCGGCTCGTTTGTCACCACCGGCCCCGGCTATCTGCATCCCAGCTGTGCCGAGGCCTGGGCTGAGTCTGGCTGGGAGCCGGGCTTTGCCGACTTGGTGGCGCAGGTCCGTGACCACAGTGCGCTGCCTTCTCTGCCGGCTCCTTTTGGGACGGGTGACGCCGGGACCGCTCCTGCCCCTGCTGCTGCTGTCCCACCAGCGACTCCGGAGGCGCCCCCGTTTGGCTCCCTGACCAGCAAGCAGGTGGCGGCGCTCGCTGCGAAGCTGGCAGCCCTCAAGGACGAATACAAGGCTGACTCTGCCCTAGAGAAAGCGGGGGTCGATTGGGGACAGCGCGACGCACTGCGCTGGCACTTGGCGCAGCACGGACTGCTAGAGCCGACCCATCCAACGCTGCTGGGTCGCTTGGGAGAGTCGGTCGCTAACGCCCAAGCAGAGGCGGTCTTCGCCGTCCTGCCCCGGCTGGGCAAGCCCACGCACGCCTCCACCGTGGTGCTGCCGGGCTGGTCGATCGCCGCCGATGCCATGGTGCTGCGGGCGATGCAGCTTGATCCGGCACGGCTTGAGTCGTTGCTAGCGGACGCAGGGCCCCTGCTCCGAGTCGGAATCCAGCTGGTGCGCGGCCGCTGTGGTGCGGAGCTGTCGAGCGAGGATCGCAGCCAGGTTGTCGATGGACTGGCGGCCTGCGAGGTCACCGGGTACGGCCTGCCGCGATCCTACAGCGCAGCGGGTGAGCGCTTGGTCCTGGCCACCCTGGGACCGAGTGGCTGGGTGCGCGATGCCTATGCCACAGGCGGCGAGCTGGCAGCGCACTTTGGAACCGCAGAGCAGTGGCAGTCCGCGCTGGCCAAGCATGTGGTGGCAGCCAAGTTTTCGTCGATCGCGCGGGCCCACGATGGCCTGGTGGCGCTGCCGCTCGACACCCTCGTGAAGACCCTCGGCAAGCCACACTTCTCTTCTAGCGATGAGTCGCACCATCGCGCGCTGGAGGCACTGTTCGCGGCCCGGAGCGACGACCCCCACGCGCTGGCAGCGGCGGCCCAGACCCTCGACCGTGAGGCCTCTCCGGGCTCGTACATGCGCGAGCACCTGCTGCTGCTGGCCCTGGGCAACATGGCGGCACGCGGACTGCCTGTGCCCGACGGACTGGAGCTGACCCTGAAGTGGGAAGGATTCTCGTACTGTGTGGCGCCCTGGCGAGGCAGTGCGGTGATGCGTGCGACCTATCAGCGCGCCCTGTCGGCCCTGTCGGCGGCGCGGGTCCGGGGGATCGTGCGCAAGCTGTTCCTGCGGGACTACTGCTGGAACTACGCCTGCGCGCTGCTATCGGTGGCGTTTGACGAGTCGCTGGTTGCCACATGCCTGGGTCGGGCGCGGGATGGCTCGTCGCTGGACCCCAATGCCATCGGTCCGCTTGGTGCCCCGGTGATACCGCTGCTGCAGTCTCTGATTGCGGCGGAAGACTCTGCTACGCCCACTGATGCGACGGCGCAGAAAGAGCGTGCCACCCGGGTGAAGGGCCTGTCCCGCTGCCTGCGCGCCGCACTCGGCTTCCTCGGGGCGACTGGACAGACCTTTGCGGAGTCCGCCGATCACTGGCTAGCGGTCGCGGAAGACGACGACTACTGGTCGGAAGAGGAGCGCTCGGTCTTTTTCCACATGCTCCAGGGCATGACAGAGTCGCGGCGAGCCTCGGCCTTGCTGAGTCTGCTGACGGCCACCAAGCACATCGAGCGGGCGTTCTTTGGCGTGCAGCTGGTCAGCGATGCGACGTTCCGGCAGCGGGCAGCGCGCCTGCTGGTCCAAAAGTACGGCACGGTGCGGGATCGCAACCTGCTGCAGCGCGGACTGAGTGCCTTGGGAAAAGGCGGGCTCCAAGACTTTCGGGACGCGCTCATCGAGGAAAAGCCGGATGCCAAGCTGTTCGAGGAGCTGGCCAACGTCTTTGGCCACGAGCCCGTGAAAGCCCTTCGCGAGCAGGCCAACGTCAAGACCGAAACCAAGCTCCAGCGACTGCTCCGTCTGGCTGCCGCTGCCTCGGGGCCCAAAGAGCGGGTCTATCTGCTCGAGCGCCCGGACGAGGACAGGGACGAGGCCGAGGACGAGGACACAGATGAGGACGGTGACGAGGTGCCCCCCACTCGGACGGGCAGCTTCTCGGTCAGTCGTGGCAAGGGACCAGGCATCGTCACGGCGGTGACTCCAGCGTCCGAGGTGGCGAAGGGCAAGCGGCGCAGAAAGCGCGGCTCAGACTCGGAAGAGGAGCACATCCTTACCATTGACCTAAAGGAGGTTCCCGACCTGGCCGAGCGCTATCCCGGAGTGCGGGCCCTGTCTCTGCTTGCGCGGGACCCCCAGCATGGAGACGCCTGGGACTCGGCGCGGCTGGTCGCGGTTCCAGAAGCTGCGACTCCGCCTACGGATGGTGATCCGATCACGGTCCTGCCGATCGAGGTTCCGTGCGCCATTTTCCACGCGCACCGAACCGACAAGGACCCGCAGCTGGCGGAGATCAAGAGCCTGCTGTTCAACCGTCCCGGCTACGTACTCGGCGAGCCCATCTACATCCAAGGAGAGGACGAAGGCGACGCCTATCGCGGCTTCGTCATGCAGCTGTCCGAGCGCATCGCCGACCTAAACCTCGGCGACTGCGGCTCCCTCTACGTATTTGAAGACGGCGCCTTCATGCAGTGCTACTGACGCAGCGCGTCGTCCCGTTTGGCATGCGTCTACCCCATCCCCGATCGACTCATCGTCCCGTTTGGCAGGGGTCTGACCCACTAGGATCGACTCGTCGTCCCGTTTGGCAGGGGTCCGGACCCCCTTCGATCGGCGCATCGTCCTGTTGTGGATGGTCCGGACCATCCCCGATCGACTCGATCTCCCGTTTGTGGATGGTCCGGACCATCCCCGATCGACTCGTCGTCCCGTTTTGGGATCGGATAATTCAATTACGACAGTGGCATGCGGAAAAGCCACACTATCACCCACAGACGACGACAGGTTGACCCTTCGATTCGGTTTCGGTATGATACCGTGGTGCCGGAATCAGCGCCGAAAGCCATTGGGTATATTAGGGTCAGCACGGAAGAGCAGAAGCGAGACGGAATCAGTCTTGATGCTCAAAAAGAACGGATCATTGCATATTGTGCGTTTTTCAAATACGACTTAGTAGCGATTTACCAAGACGACAGTACGGGCTTTGACATGAATCGACCTGGCTTGCATGGAGCCTTCGATCACATGAAGCGTACTGGCTCCATGTTCGTCGCGATTGCGCTTGATCGTCTATCGCGAAACATCATTGATGTGGAGTACATCGTTGATAGCTATTTTGGCTTGGGATGCGATTATCAGATTCATTTGATGGACTGTGCTGGAATTGATCCGAAAACACGCGATGGGCGTATGATGCTGCGATTTAAGGCGCTCATGGCACAGCATCAAGTCGAGACGATCCGCGACCGGACACAGCAAGGCGTGCGGTACGCCATGAAACACGGGGCCAGCGTCGGACGGCTGCCGTATGGCAAGGCGTACAGTCGCCAGCTTGACGCGGAGGGGCGGCGTGTGGTGGTTGACGTGCCCGAGCAGCTTGCGACCATTGCGCGCATCAAAGAGCTACATGCGCAGAACGCTACAGCGCCACAGATTGCTAAGATTCTGCAATCCGAAAATCGACCGACTGCGGCTAATGGTAAATGGGATGGCACGGGCGTTCGGAAGCTCTTACAGAGACATGGATTGATTCAAGTCAAAGCGCTAGATCGCGCTGGTTATGTTCGTGATCCTCAAAAGACACTAGATCGTATCAAGGAATTGCGTTCTGGCGGTATGTCGCTTCGTGAAATTGGGCGTTCATTGAGCGATGAGAAGATCGCGCCACCACGCGGTAAGCGCTGGTACGCTGGCACAATCTCAGACATCATTAGCAAAAACACAGTATCCGACAAAATCAAAGCAATACGACTTGCTGCCAAGCTGCGAGACAGCGGAATGAGTCTGCGCAAGATTGGCGAGCAATTGATGATTAACAGCATTACACCGCCGAAAGGTGGCTATTGGCACGCGGAACAAGTCAATAAGCTCCTTAAAGAAGCGCAGATCGCGGATATGGCAGACACGCTCATGGATGTGCTCGGGCCTGCGCCTACCGCGTCGGCGATTGACGAGCGCAAGGAAGCGTCGCCAGCACTGACGGAATTGCCCGCACAGGAACCACAGAGCGGAAGCGCTCCCCCTGCGCCATCCCCTCCGACTCCGCCGCGCCGTAGGTCACGTCGCGCTGCGTGAGTGGTCCGAGATTGCTTGCTGGAGACGGCAGACCAACCTGTGCCGTGCTGCTTAGGTCTGCTGCGCCGACTGCACGAAAAACACCGCTTGCGATCGTATCTCTGCCGTGTTGGCATTGGTTCTATGCTCATGCCATCCGACATCGTGGACGAAGTGGAATTGGTGTTGCTTGCGGCTGCGCCCGGCAAAGGTGAACACCCCCACTTCATGACGGCCTATCAGATCCTTGCGCGGATGAATGAAGTCCGTCGGCTGCAAAGGGAGCGAGGCGTCCCCGGTGCGCGGTCAGGCGTCCATTATTCCGCTGCGAGTGTCGTCGAGCAAGCGTGCCAGATGTTGTCTCGCAAGGGCATCGTCGAGATAGAGTATCTTGTCACCGCTGGGCTCAGCTTCGATGTTACAGATCATCCACCTGTACGGGCAGGAAACGCTATCTGCGGCATTTATCGAGTAAAGCGACCCTGACGAGTTCACGTAGTTCATTCACTGTCCCCGGCCACTCGGGGCGCACCTGAAACCGCGTTGATCGCGGCGACGATGCGAGCCGATGTGGCTTAACCAGCAAGTCGAACGAAGGAGAACACCATGAGCAAAGGCGGAAGTGGCGGTAAGAGCGGTGGTGGCGGCGGCGGCGGCGGCAAGGGCGGCGGCGGCGGTGGCGGCAAGGGCGGTGGCGGCGGTGGCGGCGGCGGTGGTGGCGGTAAGGGCGGTGGCGGCGGCGGCGGCGGTGGGCGTCCCGTCAATGGTCCAAGCACTACCGGCAACGTGTCAGGTGGCGGACGAGGGAATAACCCTCCGAAGTCATAAGACTAGACCACGCTCGGTGACGTGGCATGAGTCGCGTCATCCGCGAGCACCGGGCTTCCTATCATCTCCGAAGCGCGCCGGGGCTGAGCGCGTCAGTACCTACCTCACCCACACCGCTCCAATCTCTCCCGCCAACCAACACCCGAGCGCACCGGCCACGTACCACACGCCGACGACCACACCGACGAAGCGTGGCGGAGCCAAACGAAGTAACAGAGACAGACCGAGCGGCGCGACCAGCAGTTCACCGATGACCAGCAGCGTCATGCAAGCAATCAGCCACGCCATGCTTACGCGCTGACCAGGGCAGAGCACTGCGGGCGGGATCAGGACCACAAAAGCCAGCACGACGGCCACAAGGCCCCAGGCGATGAGGCGTGGCGTGCTTACTCGGTGCTGAATCCGGGGCAGGAGTGCGAGCTGCGCCGGGGCCAGTAACAACACCAGGAGCGCGGGCAGACCGACGAACCACGCGGCGGGAAGCTCGAAGCCGAGGAGCATGCGATCCGTCCGGTCCTGTGCCCACAGAAACAGAGCGCCTTCGACCTGCCCGAAGCCGACGGTGAAGATCATCATGGCCAGCGTCAACGCGGCGATGATCTTGATTCGCTGCATTGCGGACAGATCAATCGGGACGGGGGCTGCCAGTGCGCTGAACGCTGGCTGTTTCTGTCGCAGGTGTAGAATTTTATTACCTGCCATTACCGCAATCAAGCCAGTGAACAGGATGGCAGCAGCGAGCACGAACGCGGCTCGGAAGTCGTGACCATGCACGAGCAGCCCGGCACTGACGGGCCCCGCGATGCCAGCGACGTTGACGACCAAGTAACAGACGATCTGTGCAGCATCGAGTCGTGGGTCGTG
Organism: Myxococcales bacterium; assembly: GCA_016794465.1. Classification (GTDB taxonomy): domain Bacteria; phylum Myxococcota_A; class Polyangia; order Palsa-1104; family JAEUJZ01; genus JAEUKA01. Next base: position 177,872 of record JAEUKA010000040.1, read on the forward strand.
ACGCTCGTATAGCAGCACCATCACCGCTTGCGTGCTCGGTTTGAACAAGGAGTGCCCGAGGAGAAGGAACACAATCGCCAGCCCAAGCCCCGACGTTGCCGGGAGTGTCAGCGCAGCATACCCGAGCATGAGCAGGGCCATTCCAGCGCCGAGTGACCGACGACCGCCAAGCGACCGATCCACTGCAAACCCGCCCGGCAGCGTCAGCAAGTAGCTTGCCGCGTTGTACAGACCCGCCAGCCGTAGCGCATCGCTGCGACCGTATCCGTACCGCTCGCAGAGCATGAACACCACCGACGAGCCGAGTATCGCCGCCGCCCAGCGCTCGCAGAAGACTGCCCAGCACAACAGGTAAAAACCGTGTGGGTGACGCAGCGGAGGGAGGAGCCGTCGATGCACCGTCACAGAAAATAGCCGACGGAAACGAGCGAGTAACGACGGGCTTTGAGTGGCCATGGAGCCTCCGAGATCGAGCGGTAAAGAGGGGCCAGGCACCGCCAGAAGCGCGGTGCGCTGATTACCCCTGAATTGCTCTTGTAGTCTCGGTAGGTCTGTGGTCAAAAACCAAACCAGATCAGTGCCAAATACTTTGGCAGTGATGAGCCTGTTTCGTCTCCCAGATGGAGTTAGGACATGGAACCAGCCACGGAAGTTGACTCAGAGTTTCCCTCTATTCTCGCAAACGATGCGACAGAACCTTCGCTCTATCAGGCTGCACAGTTTCATCTGAGGCAGGCTCTACAAGCGCTAACCGACTTGTCACCAGGCAGAGATCCCGAGAAGCGCAAGGCGCACGAGGATGTGCGACGGCTGCTCCGGCAAGTCCTCCAGTTCCTGCATGTTCACTTTTCTCCCGAGCGCGAAGCAACCGGCGCGCAACGGTTCGGCGACCTACTACGCCAGCATCGCGCCGAGGCCGGTCTGACGCAGCAGCAGCTTGCCGAATACTCCAGCCTGTCGCTGAGCCTGATTCGTAAACTAGAGCAAGGGGATACCTTGCCAACACGGAACTCTCTGCTTGGATTGTGCTCTGTGGCGGAATTGAAGCTAGTTCCTCCAGAGGTCACGACGCTACCCTCGGTCCGGGAGCGAAGCCATCACGCGGCTCCCAATTGGTATATGTCGCCGGGCTTCGACTCTGTAAGCATGATGGCGGAGCTAAACCAACAAATAAACGGCAGCGGCGGCAGCATTGAACAGACTTATGTGTATCTTGATCCGCAGAGTGCCCTAGACTGGATCGCTCTTTCAAACTCACCGGGCTACATCGCGGCAGTTCGCGAAGGTCTGCCATATCGAGATGTGGCAAAGAAGCTCCGAGAAGTGCTCGGAACGTCAGGATTTGATCTCATTGCACTAGGACCAGGCGATGGGAAAAGCGAGGTTCGACTTGTGCAGCAGATCCACAGCACATGCGAGCGCCCAAATCTACGATTTTACCTTCTTGATGCGAGCCAGCCACTCCTGAGCCGTGCGTTTAAGCACGCCGTAGATACGTTTAGCGATGAGCCGGGGATTTTCGTTTGCGGCATTCAGGGCGACTTTCACCATCTACCAAGGTATGCACAGCTTCACTACACGCCTGCACGTTCTCAACGCAGACGGGTGTATATGATTCTTGGCAATACCATTGGTAATATCGACAACGAGCCGCAGTTTTTTCAATGCGCGCTCTCAGGAGCCGCACCGGGCGATATCATCCTATTCGATGTGGATTACGCCTTTACAAACTCTACCGACCCTGACGAGATACGGCGTACAGATCCTGCATTCCAAAAACCTGTGTCCGCTGGAGTGCAGCGCTGGTTAGAAGGCCCCATTCGCCGCTACTGTCATGATGCGCAAGGTGTCAAGTTCACACTTCGCCTTGATACCAATCGCCCCCTCGCTGGAAGTTACGGAGGCCAGTTTATCGCGACGGTGGCACTTCCTGGTAAGCGCACCAAAGAGTTCTGCATGGCCCAGTCTCGTCGATACGAGCCCAACGCACTTATTCGATGTCTGCGCAGCCTTGGATGGGACAACGTAGGCGTCTTCTCCTTCACCGGATCAGAGTCCACGCCAAGAGGACTCCTCATGTTTCGGAAGCAGATACCCAAGGCAACGCACTGACCCAAGGCAGAGGACACCCGACAGGCCACGTAACGCCTCCGCTGTAACGCCTCCCCGTGTTACGCTTCGACAGGGGGTTGCGCCATGGCTGACGAGCTGCCGGGGGACAAGCTCTGTCCGCATTGTAAGAAGAAGGTTCTGCCGTCGCTGCGGACGGATGCAATCTATTGCTCCGCTCTCTGTCGGGTGCAGGCTTGTCGTCAGCGGAAAAGGCAGTCTGCGCCGACGCAGAGCAGAGAGAGTGCTTCGGCGGCCCCTCTGTCCGACCCAAGCTCGACCGTCGCTGATACGTCGCCAGCCAAGCCCAAGAAGTCGCCGACGGAGCAGCTTCGCGAGGTCGTCGAGCGGCACGAAGCCCATCTTGCGCAGATGCAGCGCACGACCACTGACGCCGCGATGGCCGGGATGGAACAGCGCCTCGACGGGTTACGCACGGAGTTTGAGGCCAAGTGGCAGAAGAGCACGACGGATCTTTTGGCCCGGCTCCGACGAGAGGTGCCCGGCCTCGACGAGTATCTGACGCGAAAGTTGCAGCCGTCGCCACCTCCCCCGACGGTGCCACTGCTGACCTACGACGAGTCGTACAAGGCCGTGCCGCCGGTCAACACCGACGAAGAGGTACAGCGCAAGCTGCTCAACCAGGCGATCGAGCAGGGCTACAACCCGGCGACCGATGTGCTGGCCTTCGCCAAGCTCGAGGAGATTCGGGCCTTCGACCGTCTGGCGCGGTGGCAGAAGGAGAACGGCAAACCACCGACGGTGAAGGTGATTCCTCCCGAGAAGGACCGAGAGTTTCTCGCCGCCGTCGGTGCTCGCCACGAGCGGCTGCACTACTTCGCAAACCGACCACCGGGGCGGCACAAGCCGGTGACATGGATTCACCATGGCTGGGAGCTTGACCCTGAGAGCGAAGCCGATCTCCTCCGACGGGTCTATTCACGCATCCGAGAGCGCTTGGGCATCCCCACAAAGTAGCGGCGCTGACGCGATTTCGTCTCGTCGGAGCCCGCCAGCCTGAGTGTATGAAATCGTACAAGAACCAGGAGGACATCCGTTTTGTAGCTAGAAAAATGGAGTCTAACTCCATTCATTTCCCGACCAATGAGACATCAAGCTTTGCCTCTTCCCTCTGCAATTTCCGGTTCATTTCCAGCTCATTTTCTGACAATTACCTTCAGCGTCGAGGAAACGCCTATTTTTGATCTGGCGCAAGAAGTCCCATGTTGTAGCTAGGTACACAAAAAAGGCCGTAAAGCCCTCATTTGCGTAAATCTCGCTTCTCAACCATAAAACCTATCTTCCCAATGTGTGAGCATTTACACACACGAATCGTTACATGCTCATTTTGTTCTGGCTATCCGTAAACTATCCGTGCTGAAGCATGGCTTTTCGGTTAAGCTTGTATATAGTCATTTTTCTGGAGACTGCACCGTGCAGCAGCCCAAGCCTTGTATCGTGTGCGGAAATCCCTTGCCGACGGGCGGGCGCATTGACCGCAAGTATTGCCGAGAGGCTTGCCGGGTCATGGCCTATCGCGATCGGCATCGCCTCGATAAGCCCGAGCTGTCGGTAGCATCGGACGCGACGACGGAAGCCAGCCAATCGGAGCCCACGACCAAGCGACCTGAGCGAGCAACCCGGCTGTCCAACGAGCTTGAGTCCGCAATTGCGCGTATCGTCGATCTGGAGTCGCAAGGCCGAGCGCTGCGGCAGCGGGCCAACTCGCTGGAACTGCAACTTGAGGCAACGCAGCGACGACTGAGTACCGTCGAGATGGTGATCCGTCAGATGCGAACCAAGGCGCAGCAGCCAGGCGGAACGCAGACGGCGACCACGGGGCCGAGCACTCCACCGTCGCAAAAAACTCTCCCGTGGATGATTCCATCGTCGCACGACCTGCTTGGGTATGTCCCCAAGTGGCCGCTTCTCGATCAAAAGGAGCTTGCCAAGATCGAGCACGAGGTCGAGCAAGCCCTACGCATGCTTCCAATTGCACTAGTCCACAAGGGACTTCCAGATCTCGCCGTGCAGCTTCGACAGTGCGAGCAGCGCCCCGATAGACTCTTACAGCGTGTGAATCGCGCAATTATCTGGCGCATAGCGTGCATCGAAAAGACCGATCGCACGACGGAAGAGCAGACACTTGAAATGCGCGGTCGCATTCTTGCCGATATCGAGTGTCCACACCCAAGCGAAGCCATTATGGACCTAGCCGTCTGGACAGAGTTTCTTATTCAATATCGCGAAGGCTTAAAAATGATAGCGCTCTTCCTCATCAACCAAATTCCCAGCCCACGCTGGACAATCGACTTGCCAGCCTGAACACCTGAGCCACCGTCCCGAAACCGTTCGCCGACCGTCCGCATGTGAATCGGTTCGCGACGCCTGCACACTGCATCCGTCGAACAAGTGCCTACTCATCCCCTCAAAATCGCCTACGTCCATTGCATGCGCCATCACAAAGCCACATTGCAAGCCTAAGTAATAAATTACAGTGACTATTAGTCAATCCGTGTGGGCCAATATCAGAAAATCTAATGACGACACACATAATTTGTGACATATCTTACACTTCACAGACTCAACAAGACAGCCCACAACCCATCGTCATGATCGGTTTCCCCGTCGGTGAGAAGAAATAGCTTGAAACGATGGTCTTTACCACCCCCGATCGACTCGTCGTCCCGTTTTGGATGGTCCGGACCATCCCCGATCGACTCGTCGTCCCGTTTTGGGATGGTCTTTACCATCCCCGATCGACTCGTCGTCCCGTTTGGGATGGTCTTTACCATCTACTACCAAATGAATGCCTTGGTTCAGCGGGGTCGTGACCTAGTAGTTGTATAGGGCGGCGATCTCAGTGGTGAGGCCGGTGGGGAAGACAACGCGGGCGCAGTGCTCGGCGGCATGGAGGAAGCCGTCATCGCCAAGCAGCCCTTGCAGATCATCGTAGCGGTTGGGCGCCGGCGCAAAGTCCCACACATAGATGATGGGATAGGTGTTGACCATCGGATCGGCCCCAAACGCGAAGACCACGCCTCGGGAGTCCGTGCTGGCAGTGTGCCGATAGTCGGACTCGTGGCGGACCGTCCACTTGGGCGTGCCGGCCTGCGAAAACAGGATGAGGTGGGTGGGAAACGAGAACGTCTTGTAGTCCGTCGTCACGCCCCCCGAGTACGTCAGCAGCGCTTGGGTATGCGGCACCGGCGTGCTCCAGGCCCCGCAGGTCGCTGGCGTCATGCCGGTACAGGTCCTGGTGCGGCGGTACAGCGTGGCATCGGCCAGCTTGCTGCGCGTTGCCGTCCCCAGCAGAGTCAAGGCTTGCGCCGCCGTCATCGCCGGAGCGGCACAGCTTGCCGGATCAAAGGGATCTCGCGGAGGCGTCGCCAGGTCTGCCGGTGGACCCGCGCCGTCCTTGCCGCCATCACGAGTGGCATCCGCAAGGTCAGCCCCCGTGGCCGCATCATCCGAAGGAACACGGACCGCTCCATCGGCCACTTGCCCGGGATCGTCCACGAATCCCCCCCGCGAGGTCAGACAGCCGCCCCACAGCGCCGCCCCCGCCACCACCGCCGCCACGAACGTCCCACTCTGGATTGCTGATCGGTTCTGTCGCGCCATGTGCAGGGAACTGTACGCCGCGCCACCACCGCCAGCTCAAGTTTTTCCAAGTGCCTTGACAGCGGATGGGTGACTAGCCTCTCATTGAATGGATGCTGGCTCAGCTGTCCGACGCGACTGGGGGAGAGTCCTGGCCTCTTGTGGGACTGCTCGGCCGTGGCGCGCTGGTGGTGCTGCTGATGGTGGCGGTGCTGTGGCTGTGGCGACGCAGTCAGCCCAACGTGTCAACGGACCAGCTGCACGTGGTGGCCCAGCGCCGGCTGTCATCGGCCCACACGCTTTACCTTGTGAGGGTCGGCGCACGAACCCTTTTGCTTGGGGCATCGCCAGGTGGTCTGAGCACGCTCGCTGAGGTCAGTCCGCCGCAAGGGGGCGCAACCGAAGCCGGCACCGAGCCCGCCATGCCGCCGCTGCCAACCCCACATCGCGACGCATGGAGTCCGCCTGTCAGCGGAGGCCCGAGCGAATGCTGACCTCTCCGGATCTGCTCCGCTCGCTGCTGCCGCTGGGACTGTTTGTGCTGCTGTCCCTTCTCGCCTACGTCAAAGTGGCGATTGTGCTGCAGGTGCTGCGGCGTGGCCTTGGGGGTGGGGTGCCGCCGCTGCTGGTGACTGTAGTGCTGGGTCTTACCCTGGCCACGCTGTCGATGTCACCGCTGTGTAAGCGCAGCCTCGCAGCGCTCAGTGCGGCGCCAAGCAGTGCCTCAAGCAGCGAGCTGTGGCAAGCCGGGACCGCGCCGCTGTCGCAGTTCATCCAAGAGCACACCCCAGCGCGCGACCGAGCGCAGCTGCAAGCACTGACGCAGAAGCTGGCACAGAAACAACGAACCACCCTTGAGCCCGATGAGCTACCGGTCCTGCTCGCGGCGTTTCTGCTCAGTGAGCTGCGGACGGCCTTTCAGCTGGCGTTTGTGCTGCTGCTGCCGTTCCTGGTGCTGGATCTGCTGGCGGCGCTGATCTTGTCGGGACTGCAGCTGGGCGGGCTGTCGGTGCGATCGGTGACGCTTCCTTTTAAGCTGCTGCTGTTCTTGGTCTGCGACGGCTTCACGCTGCTGTATCGCGGCCTTCTGCTGGGGTACTCATGAGCGAGTCGCTGCTGCCCCTGTTGTCGTCAGGTCTGTGGCTGGCGGTGCTGTGCAGCCTGCCGGTGCTGCTGGTCGCGGTGCTGTCTGCGGCGATCACGGCCTGGCTTCAGGCGCGGCTTGGCATCACGGACTCATCGCTACCGGTGGCGGTGCGGCTGCTGCTGGGCATGGCGACCCTGTTTGTGCTCGGTCCCTACCTCGTCGCCAAGCTGGTGGTGTTTGCGACCACGGTCTGGTCGGCGCTGCCCAGTCTGCGCTGACGCAGGTCGCCACTATGGACCCTGGGGCCACAGACGCTCGCCCCGGTCCAAGCGACGACGCAGCTGGTCATCGTAGAGAGACGGCGGATCGATCCGGGCGCCCTCATCGCGCAGCTCGACGAAGTCCTCGGGCGCGGTCCCCCGGGCCGAGATGCCGTCGAGTCCAGTCAAGACCTCGACGCCCTGGGTACCGATGATGTAGCCGTGACCAAACTGCTGCGACAGGATGCGGCCACTGCCGGTCAGGTTCCACAGCACCGTCTCCGTAGCGGTATGACCGGCGCCCGAAGACCAATACAAGCGGTTGATGGCCTGCCAGGCATCGTCGATGCGCGCCTGTTCGATGAGGTTGGCCATCGCCAGGGAGTGATGAAACTCGCTGGCGGCGGGGAAGCCGAGCTTGTCGCTGACACTGGTGAAGGCGCGGCTCCCCGTCGAGGCAATGCGCTGCCAGACCACGCCGCTACAGCCAAAGTCCCAGTTCTGAATGAAGTTGTGGCGCCCGTCTTCCGCTTGGCTGTCCGCAAAGAGGATCTCGCTGGACGTGGACACCTCGAACAGGTAGCCGCTGCCACCGTCGCCGCGATTCTGGGCCCGGGAGAGCGTGACCCGCTCGACCGTGACGCGCTGGCTGTCCCGAATGAGCAGCCCCCCGTTGGCGAGGTGATAGCCGCCCTGCCCGGCTGCGGCCACCGATGCGACACTGCGGACCACGCAGTCTTTGACGCCAATCAGGGCGAGGGCGTGGCTGCGCTGGGACTTCCAGACCTCATCCCAGGGTCCGGCGGTGGTCAGGCCGAGCTGTTCCACCAAGCAGTCAGACAGGTAGCCACTCTCGGGACGCAGGGCCGCCTGATCCCGCAGTCGCGCCGGATGGCGCAGCGGTACATCAAGGGTCACCCGGTGGGGACTCTGGGTGACATCAATGGCAACAATCCGCCGTCGGAACATCGGCTTCCACTGGTTCACAAACTGGGTCCACACCTCGGTCATCTGGTGGTCGGCGACAAACTCCGGCGTGATCACCCAGCCGACCGAGACATCGTCGCCCACGCGCAAGCCTCGGGCATCAGCCACCGTCACCGAGTGGGTCAGCGCGGGCGCATCCGCAGCGAGCGGCAGCAGCGTCGCGGACCGCAGCGCGCCTCCGATGGTCAGGTGGTCGCGGTCAGTCATAGCGGCAGTCTTGGTAAAGCGCAGGACGCTCTTGGCTGCGCCCTCGCCCCGCAGTGCCACCCCAGAGGTCGCAAGCTTGAGCAGCCCGTCAATGCGGTACTGCCCGCTGGGAATGAAGACCTCGCTGCCTGGGGTGGCTGCGTCGAGTGCGGCCTGCAGCGCCCGGGTCGCATCACTGGCTCCGGTGCGGTCGGCAGCAAAGTCGGTGACGACATCGATTCGCTTGCGACCGACAAGGGCCGGGAACGGCTGCTCGCCATTGCGGTAGCCGGCATAAGAAAAGTCGTGGAGAAAGCGACCCTGCGCATCCTTGCGGCCAGGCTGCCAGTCGTTAGGATACAAGGCACTGCGCACAGGCCCGGCGGCGGCATCCATCCCTTGGGGCCAAAGCGCGTCGCCAGGATCTAGCTCGGACGAACACGAAGGCCCCACAGCCGATAGCACCGTCACCCAGCACAGCGCCCGCAAGCAAACACTCGACCATGACATGGACCGTTTCTAGCCCAAAGCACGCGCAAGGTTTCGCGTTAATGTCGGACATACGATGAACTCAGATCCGAATGAAGAAACCCCGCGCTCCAACTGCGAGCTGGCCGACGTGCTGGCCGCGTCCTATCAGACCACCGGCGTGCTTCTTTCAGCCGGTCATGAGCTGCCCAGCCGTGTGGCGGTCGCGTCGGCACTTGAGATCCTGCGCGAGCTGATGCTTCCTGGCTCAGCCGGTTGCCCGGCGCCGCCCGCCGCGATGCTGCGCTCGTCCTTGGAAGGTCGGCTGGCGTCCCTGCGCGTGCTGCTGACGGAGCAAGTGTGCCGAGGTCTGCACGTCGACTGTCCCCTGCCGCAGGCGATGTGCGACCAGTGTCAGACCCAAGCGACGCAGCTGGTGGCTCGCTTTTTTAACCGCGTCCCCGACCTGCGGCAAGAAGTCCTGCTCGACGTGCAAGCAGCATTCGAGGGCGACCCGGCGGCCCGCAGCCTGATCGAGGTTGCGTGGTGCTATCCGGGGGTACGGGCCGTGACGGTCTATCGGATTGCCCACACGCTGCTCACACTCGGGGCGCAGATTGTGCCGCGCATGATGACCGAGCAGGCGCACACCGAGACGGGCATCGACATCCATCCGGGGGCGCGGATCGGACAGTCGTTCTTTATCGACCACGGCACCGGCGTCGTCATCGGCGAAACGTCAACCATCGGCCATCGGGTCCGCATCTACCAGGGCGTCACGCTCGGCGCGATCAGCCTGCCAACGGGCAAGACCCGGCAGCAAGCCAACCGCAAGCGCCACCCAACCATCGAGGACGATGTCCTTATCTATGCCAATGCGACCATTCTCGGTGGCGAAACGGTCATTGGGCGGGGCTCGATCATTGGCGGCAACACCTGGGTCACAGAGTCCGTGCCGCCGGGCGGACGCGTCAGCAATCCCTGCCGGGGCTAGCGGCCAGTTTCGGTCATCTCGCTCTCCCTCGCGGAAGGAAGGTTCCCGCCATCGGCCTGGTGACCGTGTGGCACGATAGGGACCTAGGGGGATTGGATGTCGAGCAGCGAAACCGGAGCGCAGACGCTGGCTTCGCTGGCCGGGAGTCGCGATGTTGCACGCGTGCTCCGCCTGGTCAGCGCGCTGTGCCAGCAGCTGTCATCACAGATTGCGGACGGCAAGGCGCGGCTTCTGCATCCGTCTCAGGTTGCGCTGCTGACCTCGGCCACGGGGGAAGACGCACTCGGTGAGATCCAGTCGCTGGCTCTGTCGGGCGCTGAAGCGGCCAAAGATCCCGGGGTCGACCTGGCCGCCGCCTACGCTGCCCCAGAGGTCTTTGCCGGCAAGCCGTCGGCGGTCCCCAGCACCGTCTATCACGTCGCCGCCCTGACCTATCACCTGCTGACCGGACAGGCCCCGTTTGTCGGCAGCTCTGCCGCTGCGATCCGCATCAAAGTGCTGCTCGAAAAGCCGCCGAGCCCCCGCAGCGTCCGGCCTGAGCTGTCCACGCAGCTGGAACAGGTCCTGCTGCAGGCGCTCGACAAGAAGCCCGAGGCGCGCCCAAGCTCGCTGGCAGACCTGGCCAGCCAGCTGACCCAGGCCGAGCATGCGTCGGGACCGGTGTCGGCGGCGGTCCCGATGGCGATGGCGGGGGCGCCACCAATGGCCGCATCGCGCGCGGCGGCTCCACCAACCCGCCAGGGCAAGTCGGCCATTGCGGCACTGCTGCTGCTGGTGGTCGTGCTGCTGCTCGGGGGATCGGCGCTCATGCTGCTCCGCACCAGCGATGAAGCAGCCGCCCCGGCCGCTCCGCTTGCTCGGTCCGCTCCGGCACCAGCCGCCCCGGGCGCGCTAGCCCCGGACGCTCCGGCCCCGGGCGCGCCAGCACAACCACAAAGCCGCGTAGCACCAGCAGAGCCAAAGGAAGCGGAGAAAAAAGAGCGGCGAAGCCCTGACCGCGACGACGAAGCTGCACCGACCGCCGCCAAGCCGCGCAACGAGCCTGCCAAGTCGAAGCGCGTAGCAGTCAGTCTGCCCAGGCCAAGCGGAGGCCACGGAGCGGGAGCACCACCACCACCAGGCGCCGCACCATCGGCACCTGCGCCGCCGCCCTCACGCCCATCAGCCATGCAGGGTGGAGTCCCACCTGGGGCCGGCATGGCGCTACCTGCCTCCGAGAGCAGCGTCCCGGCCGAACCGCCGTCTGTGCCAAGTCAGGGTGGCGCAGGGAAGCGCGGGGCCGTGGCAACCAAACAGAAGAAGAAGAAGTCAGCGCCATCGCCCAAGAAAGACAGCAAGCAAGCGCCCTCGCCCACCGATCCGCTGCGCGGCCTGAGCGAGCCACCGGTCCCCGCGCCATCCGCGCAGCCAGCGCCGCAGGTCGAGCCGGCAAGTCCGGTCCCGGTCCTGAGTCCGCCGCCACAAAGCAAAGGTCGCAACAAAGCGGTCTTGGGGATGGTGCTGCTGGGGATTGCGCTGCTGGCCGCGATCGGTGCGTCGCTGCTGCTGTGGGTGATTCGGCGGGACCGGCTCCTGGCACTACAGCGAGCGAAGACCCAGCGCACCAGCAGCGAAGCCGACACGGTGCCGACCTCCAAGGCGGAGGAGCCGAGGTCGAGCCGGGGCGCCATCGATCCCTTCACAGTCGGTCAGTACACCTGCTTCGAGCGGCTCGGTGAGGGCGGTATGGGCATGGTCTACAAGGCCCGCCACACCAACCTCGATCGCGAGGCCGCCGTCAAAGTCCTGTCCCCTTCTGCGATGGTCGCCCCCGATGCCATCGAGCTGTTCCAGCGCGAGGCCCGCCTAGCGTCCCAGATCAACCATCCCAACAGCGTGTTCATCTACGACTACGGCAACGTCAGCGATGCCCTGTTCTATCTGGTGATGGAGTTTATCGATGGCCAGTCTCTGGACGAGATCATCAGTCCCAAAGGCAAGCCCCCGCGCCCCCTACCCATCCCCCGGGTCATCACCCTCACCCGCCAGGTCTGCGCCGTCCTAGATGTGGCCCATGCCCAGGGAATCGTTCACCGAGGTCTGGTCCGGCTCCCCAGCTGACCGTATCTGCTGGGGATTTCCTTCCGTAGGGAATCGCTCAGGAACGAAGGCATAGGCGCTTGCTTCGTGCTGGAGTTTCAACGGAAGATGGAGTTCCCATCACAAGATCTGCTCAGGAGGCCCACATGAAGATCCATCGTCGGAAGCTGTCGTCGTTGCTCCTTGCTGTCGTAAGTGCGCTGGTGCTCCACTGCTCCCTTCTTTCCACAGCAGCTCTGGCGCAGACGCCGGGTAGCTGGGAGCCGTACTTGGCGCTTCTCAAAAAGGACAAGTCGTCCGGTGTCAAATACGCTGCGATCTATGGTCAGGATGGAGCAAAGTGGGCGACCAGCATCGATGCGAAAGCCGGAGAAATCAGCGCAATCGTTGCAGGATTAAAGGACTCGAGCAAGTTTCAAGCGAATGGAATCGTCTTTGCTGGGATCAAGTATATGTTTCTTACACAACGTAGCCCAGAGGGAGTCGTTGGCCGAAAAGGCCCCAATTCCATCTTACTTCGCACAACCAACAAAACTGTTCTTATCATTATTACCAATGACGGTGCAAATCCGGCAAACATCACCAGCATTGACTTTGTGGCTGACGATCTAAAAAAGAAGAAGTTCTGAAGTCGTCCGAGACCCTGGCAGCTCGAAGCTTCTGCGACAGCTGCTGGGGATTTCATGCCGCTGGGAATCGCTCAGGAACGCTGGGTAGGTGGAGCCAAGGAAAGTCCGCAGGATGTCGGTGGGGATCGCACTGTGGACGCGGCTCCATAGCACTGTACCAATTGGTACACAGACAGAGGTGAACCTACGCTAGACGACTCTGGCGCAGCGATGATAATATGACCTAATGGCAGATTTAGGACTGCAGCCACTGGTCCTGCTACGGCATGCGTTATGGGGTCACGGGCGCTGGATTGTTGTCGCGCTGCTCGGGCTTTTTCTGGCCAGGCCGGCCACCGGCTCACCGGTCAAACCGGGGGCTGCGATCGTCCACTTCGATCAAGGATCGGCGGCCTTTGCGGAAGGCCGGTTCGCCCAGGCGCTGACGGAGTTTCAAGCGAGCATGGCCCTGGAACCGAGTCCGAATACGCGCATCAAGATCGCGCGCTGTTTTAAGGCGCTCGGCAAGATCGGCAGTGCGTACGTACAGTTCCATCGCACCTCCCATGAAGCGCAAGATCGGATGAATGCGACCGGAGAGGCTCGCTTTGCACCGACTCGTGATGCGGCAGAGGCAGAGGCACTGGCACTGGAGAAGTCTGTCCCCAGACTCGCGCTGCAGCTGCCATCGCCGGCTCCCGCCGACTTGGGTCTGGAGCTTGATGGAACCCCGGTCCCGCGTGAGAGCTTCTCGACCGCGATTCCCATCGATCCCGGTCCACATCACTTGGTGGCCACCGCAGCTCGCTTCGCACCATTTACTCAGGATTTTTCGGTAGAGCTTGGCGCCACGGCCAGCGTCACGGTGCAGCTATCTCGGATTCCTACCGCAGAGGTGCAGCTGGCATTTTTGGCCAAGCCTGCCGGAATGACGGTGTTTTTCGATGGGAAGCCCCTGCCGCCCGATGACTTTGACAAGCCGCACATTGTGGAGCCAGGCCCACATCGCCTCGAGGTGCGCGTCCCTGGCTACACTCCTTTCTCTTGGCAGCGCCAGCTTGCGGACCAAGACCAAGAGCGGGTGACCATTGCGCTGCGAGCAGAGCCGAGTGCGATGCGCTGGGTCGCGCTCAGCGTCGGTGGTGCTGCGGTGGTTGCACTCGCGGTCGGAGCTGGTTTCGGAGTCGTGGCCCAGCGTACAGAGAGCGAACAGCTTGAGCTTGATCCTCTGTTCCGGGATCGTGCCGTTCAGTCCACGGTCCAAAACCAGGCCAAGCTGGCGACGGCACTGCTGGCAGCGGGTGGTGTGCTTGGCGGTGCAGCGGCAGTGCTCGGCATCATCGCTGTGGCACGGCGTAATCCGGCTCTGCCATCCGCAAAAGAGGACCCGAAACCGGTGTCTGTGAAGCTGCTGCCGCAGGTGCTGACCTCAGGAGTCGGCCTGCTCTGTGTAGGGAGGTACTAGTTCACAATGCAGTCCGCATCGCATCGCGCGTTGGCTTGGATCGGAGTGGCGACAGGGCTGCTGGTAGGTGCGTGCTCAGCAGGGAACTATGAGATTACAGACTGCGATGCAGCGACGGCGAACCTCACCACGGATGTCTGTAACAAGTTCAATACAGATCCCAATAGCTGCATGCCGTACCAGTGCGATCGGACGACCAGTCGCTGCATCCAGGTTGCCCGAGACTGGGATCGTGATGGCTATCCGGACAGCCGCTGCGGAGGAATGGACTGCGACGATCGCGATCCGAAGATCACTGGTGGGGCAGATGGCGCTTGTTCTTGCAAAATTGCTGGCACGACCTGCTCTGCAGGACAGGGTGCATGCAAGCGATTTGCTTCCTACAACTGCCAAAACAATGTCGCTGTCTGCCCGGCGCTCGCGGCGCAGCCGGATGACTGGCGAGCGACTCCCTATGGCGATGCACCGAACAGCTACAGCTCGGAAGACTGGAGCTGCGATGGCAACGTCGAGCGTGCCTGCTGCTACGTGAACACCAACGGAACACGCATCTGTCAGCCGTGTACGCAGCAGGCTTCTCTGTGCACCGGAGATGTCACCGCTGTCTGTACGTCTCTCTGTAGTGCGATGAACGGAAACGCGACCGCATGCCAGGCAGCAGCACCCAAGATGGTGACTTGCAACACGGGGATCTGTGGCTCGCGTGTCGCGATCTGTTACTGCACCGTTGGCAACTTCCTCACCAATCCGTGCAACCTGCAGAAAGCGACTGAAGACAAGCTGCATTGTCGGTAAGGAAGCGAAGCAGTCATGGAGTCAGCGAAGCCAGCTCAGCCAGAGAAACCAACCGCCAACCTGATCATCGCGGGACGATACGAGATCATCCGTGAGCTAGGTGCCGGCGGGATGGGCACGGTGTATCTCGTTCGTCACATCAACACCGACGAGCGACTCGCCATGAAGGTGCTGCGCAAGGAAGTGGCGAATCAAGCGGAGGCAGTGGAGCGCTTCAAGCGTGAAATGAAAGCGTCCGCGATCCTCAAGAGTGAGAACGTCGCGCGCATCACGGATGCCGACACCGCCGCCGAGCTAGATGGTGCGCTGTACATGGTGATGGAGCTGCTCGATGGTGGTGATGTCGAGCGGATCACTCGCGATGGCAAGCTACTCGACCCCAGCTCGGTGGTCTTTATCCTGGCCCAAGCGTCCCGAGCACTCGAAAAAGCCCACGCCCTCGGGATCATCCACAGGGATTTGAAGCCAGACACCATCCTTCCCGTCGAGGAAATCTGGCAAACTTCCCGTTTGCGAGTGAGCAGGACGGGAAGTCAGGGCGGCTCCCTTTCCCTTTGTTCCAGTGCAGGCCCGAGCAAGCGTGAAGAGATGACCATTGAGCTAGGCTTAGAAGCGGTAGCCGCCAAAGAGACGTGCCGCAAGGCCGGGTCCGGGCTCACCAATCATCGCCCACTCGACGGTGGCAATGGCCCCAAGCGAGACGCGCTTGGTCACGGCAAATCCACTACCGGCCTCCAGGTAGACGACGCCCCACTGGCGAAAGACGTGGCCGCTGACCAGGAACATATGGACCTCGGTGCCAAGCCCAACCAGCGGCTGAACAGTCTTGGTCTGCCGAAAGGAGGCGCGATACCCAATCCCAACGGGCAGATAGACGAACTCGGGACCGACCAAGGCCCCGGCGGTGAGTCGCAGGTGGCTAAACGACCCTGGCCCTCCCAATCGGTAGAGCAGATCCAATCGCGGCCCAACGGAAAAACCGACCACAGTCGCTTCGATTCCCAGCTGCGCGGTGAAGCGGTGGTCGGCTGGGGGGACTTGGGAGTCGGACTCTGCTGCGCCTGCTCCGCGTCCAATCAGACACAGCAAGAGGAGGACTGCTGTTGCGAGCTTAGTAGGCATAGTCCCCCCAGTTGGAGATGAGGTTGCCGAAGTCCTGCTTGCCTTCCTCGACACCAAAGCCGAGCACGAACTTGCCAGTCGTTCCCGACGGTGACCACACCCACATGCGAACATCACCAGCGGGGAGCACATAGGCCACCACTCCGTTTGTGTACAGCACGCGGCGCGAGAAGCTCTCGAAGAGGATCTCGCGATCTTCGCGCTCGTAACGACCAAGGACAGCGCCCATGCCATCGGGAAGTGGTCGGGGCAGCTGGGCCAGCTCGGTAGCCGACGGCTTGGGCAGCCCCTTGCCGACGATGGCAAACAGAGGCCGATGGTTGGTCAGCGAATCCTGACGGGGCACCATGATCTCGATCGGCACCGCGAGCGGAGTCTCAGGTTGGAGCTGAACCTCGAACACTTCATCGGCGCGCGCGAACGTGCCATAGAGCGCAAAGCTGAGCAGCGGATCGGGTACCCGGAACACCTCACCAGCCCGAAGCACGTTGGGCAGGTGAGCCAGGGCATTGTCGCCACGCAGCACCAGCAGACTGGTCAGCATCCCACCAAGTAACCAGCGGGAGAGCTTGTGGAATGTCATGGCGTGACTCCTTGGGGACAAGACAGAAGCGGCTCTTGAACCAAGAGCTGGACGACGCCGCGTCTACAGGATGACTCGCAGACCCGTGCGCCCTTGTCGCCGCCCCAGCACGCGCCTTCGGGCAAAAAGCGCGATACGTTGGTCTGCGTCAACTTGAGTGCATCGAGCTTGGCGACGCAGGCAACGAAGGCGCGACACTCGGGCCCTTGCTCGGCGCCACACCCTGTCCAGATGGAACCGGACAGCACGAACAGCAGAGGCCCCCACAGAGCTTGTCGGATGGATTTGTGCATTGAAGTTTCCTTGGCCGAAGACTGCCACAAGATAGATGCCGCCAACCTGCGAAGCAAACACTCAGCAGACAATGGATGTCCGTGTTGCTCACTCAGCGCCAGTCAAGGTACGGCTTGCGGAGCCAACTCGATGACAAACACCTGACCTAGCAACTTCCCGCACACTTCCCAAGTGTGCTTAGGAATCGCACTTTCTCGACGGTATGGCGATTCGCAATATTCAGCCAGAGAATTTGTTTTTGCATCGGAGTGAAGAGTTTGGGTTGATGG
Source organism: Myxococcales bacterium (assembly GCA_016794465.1). Taxonomy (GTDB): domain Bacteria; phylum Myxococcota_A; class Polyangia; order Palsa-1104; family JAEUJZ01; genus JAEUKA01. The sequence continues at coordinate 194,781 of JAEUKA010000040.1, forward strand.
TCAAAGTGCTCGACTTCGGAATCGCGATGTTCCAGACACGGTTTGGCAACGCCGAGTTTCGGCTGACCCAGGACAACTCTCTGCTCGGGACTCCGCTGTACATGGCGCCGGAACAGGTGCTTGGGAATCGCGATGACATCTCGCCCCAAACGGATATCTGGGCCATCGGGATGATCGCGTTTGACATGCTCACCGGGCAGACCTACTGGCGGGTTCCCAACTTGGGAGTACTGCTGTCCAAGATTGCTCTCGGAGACATGCCTGCGCCATCGACGTATGCCCCGGCTCTTCCCAAGGCGTTTGATGACTGGTTCGCTCGCTCTTGTGCCCACGACCGCAACAACCGCTTTTCGTCGGTGCGGGAGCAGATAGAAGCCCTGGCCCCTGCGCTCTCTGTGGACCCAGTGTGGCTCGACTCCCCAGCGGCTCCGCCTGCGCTACAGGAGCGCGTCAACCTCATCTCGCCCGTGCCAGAGCCACCGGTGTTGCCTCGCTTGACGCCGATGCCACGCAGCCTGCGGGCGGCGACTGGCAGCTCTAGCACCGGTTCCAAAGCGACGCCCTCACCGAGTGAGTCTGCCGAGATCGCTGTTTCCAAGTCTGGAACTGCCACTCCCGTTCCGAAGCCGACGACTCCTGATGCTGCTCCTCCTGATGCTGCTCCCCCTGCACCAGCGATGATCACGCGGCGCAGCCAGAAGCGCTGGCTAGTCCTTGTCATCGCGCTGCTGATTCCTCTCTGTGGCGGTGGACTGCTGCTGCTGGCGCGGCAATCGGACCGATCACAGGCTGTGGCGGCGCAGCCTGGGGTCATCACTCCCCAGACACCAACGGTCGTACCGCCACCTGCTCCGAGCGCGATCGGAGGCACGGACAAAGCGGAGGTCGGGGCCAGCGGAGAAGACACTGAAACGGAGCCGCGTCAGCACAAGAGGACGCATACCAAGAGCAAGGGAAAGTCGGAAGTGAAGCCCGATGCAAAGCCTGATGCAAAGGTTGACGGCAAGACTCTGCCCGCTGGTCGTCCGCCCCGTACACGTCCTGCGATTGACTATGATCCTGTCGCTCCGTAGCAATGTCGTGTTCTTCTGCGCTATCATCGGCGAATGACATATCTAGCTCGCGACTTGCGCTTCGGACTCCTGATTGTGATGGGTGGGCTCTTCCTTGGGTGTACGCCTGAGACTCCTACGATGCCTCCGCGCGTTCCGCTTAAGCACCGGGTTGCGGCGACAACCTGCGCGATGGATCGTCCAGCGGGCGTGACGACAGGCAGCGGAGCGAGCCAGTGTATGACCGATGCGGAATGCAAAGACAGCACCAAGGGACAGAACGGGCGCTGTGTCGGGAGTCGCATCGGAACCGTCTGTTCCTATGACACCTGCTTTGATGACAGCACCTGCGGTGGCAAGGTCTGTGAGTGTCGTCCCAGCGCAACGATGGCCAGTCTGTCAACGCATCACTGCTTGACCGAAGGGAACTGTCGCACCGACGCAGACTGTGGCGTCGGCGGGGCTTGCTCTCCGTCCTTCGGTTCGTGCGGAAGTTACAGCGGAGTGGTCGCGTATTACTGTCATACCAGCCGCGATGCGTGCGTGGATGACTCGGAGTGCGCGACCACGGGCGGGACTCCGGGATACTGCGCCTTCAATCCTGCCGCAGGAATCTGGCAGTGCAGCAGCTCGCTGTGCGCAGGCTAGTGTCGCGATCGCTGCTGCTGGCGAGTGTCTTCGTGCTGGGGAGCGGCTGTAGTGACAGCCGAGGACCCCTGCGACGGTTCCTACTCGACCCCGGGCATCGTCACGAGATCCTGCAGGAGTCGCTCCTCTCGCGTGAGAATGACTACGCTACGCTGCGGCTGGCTCGCTACGGATCGATGGACTCGCAAGACTGGCTGCGGCTGCCGGAGTTTCTACCAGCTACGATCGAGGTGTCTGCTGCGGATCAAAGCCACGGGATGACCCAAGCGGCGTGGTCGGTGATCGATGTGTCCTTGCCGGCTGCCGATGAGGATGAGCCAAGCGAGCAGGCGCTGCGGGAGGCACTGCGCCAGATTGGGAAGACGGCATTTTTTCGCTATCCCGCGCAGCTGGTGTCGGGCTTTGAAGCGATCCGTCGTGATCCGCTGCGCGCTGCGGAGTATGGACTGTGGCAGGGCCGGACGCCGACGCATCAGCAGCAGCTGGGCGGACTCCTGGATGTGAAGCTCCCCGATGGCTCTGTAGGAATCGCGACTTCCTGTTCGACCTGTCACGCTGCTGCTGTTTCGGGAGAGGTGATTCCAGGGGCCACCAACAGTGCGCTCGACATGGGAAAGCTGGCCATTGATTCCGGACAGCAGGCCGAGGGTCCGCCGCTCGCGTGGGGGCGCGGTCGGCTGGATACCAGTGATGATGGAGTCGACAATCCGGCTGCCATTCCCGATCTGCGGGTGGTGGCGATGCAGCGTGCTCTTCATCATAATGCGACGCTGCACAGTAATCTGTTGGCGCTCGCGGTGCGCATCGAGACACTGCTGATCACCACCTATCGGCAGGGAGTCCGGCCACCACCATCGCTGGCCCTGGGCTTGGCGGTGTATTTGTGGAGTCTTTCGGGGGAGCTTCCGCCAGAGCAGTCTAGCGAAAACCAATCAGTAGGGGCGAGTCTGTTTGCTCAGCACTGTGCGCACTGTCATCTGCCACCCCACTACTCCGGAGATCCTGTACCACTTGCTGTGATTGGCACCGATCCGGCCCTGGGAATCAGTCGCGAGCGTGGTACTGGATGGTACCGGACTCCCTCGCTCCGTAGTGCCAAGCTGCGTCAGCAGTTCTTGCATCACGGAGTCCTACCGAGCGTGGCTGCAGTGCTCGATCCGCAGCGACTACTGCACTCCTATCGCGATGGAAATCACGGGCCTGGTCCGGTCCGTGGCCATCTGTATGGCCTCACGATCTCCGCTTCCGAGCGGGCAGCGCTGACTGCGTTTGTGGAGACGTTGTAGGTCTACCACTGACCCTTCGCGCATGGGCCATCCCGCTGCTGCAGCGTCACCGATGAACCGGCAACGCTTGCTGGCAAAACTTGCCGGTCTGCGAATGTGGCAGCCATCCAGCAGGGCGCCACGGACTGTGCGCTGACGACTCCCAATCGGCAACACCGAGTGAGCTTGCCGCGCCATCGTGAAACTGCACCAGCGATCCATCGGCTGGCATGGACCTCGCATTGGGAGGATGCAGCTACGCGATCAATCGACAGACTATTTGTTGAGCTTGAAAGGATACCTACCATGACACAGAGAGCCCAGATCGTGACTGCCTTGGGAATCGCACTTCTGACGGCGGCCAGTGGCTGTTCGTCTTCCGCGAGCTCTGCTGGTGCAGACCAGCTTCGTGAGCCCACTCCATCCAGTGCAGGCATGGCGAGTCGTGCGATTGCGGAAGCGGACATCATCGAGCTTGATGGCGACAAGCTCTACACGCTCTCTGCTTCTGGTGCTGTCTCTGTGGTCGATGTTGCGACCCCGAGTCACTTGGCACTGCTTGGACAGACGCGGCTGGCCGGTGAGCCGTTCGAGATGTATCGCCGTGGCGACCTGCTGTTCACGATGTGGAATGGCTCGTTTGGACCCACGGGAATTCCGATTGCTCCGCTGCCAGCGCCCGATGGGAGTCGCTATGTAGCGCCACCTCCGCGCGATCCCAACGCTGGCGCTGCCGTGGTGGTGCTGGATGTTCGTGATCCAGAACGGATTCGCACCGTGGCGACCTTCCCGGTTCCGGGAGAGCTGGCGGACTCGCGGATCGTTGGGGATGTGCTGTATCTGGCCACGTATGAGAATGCGAAGTGCTATCGCTGCGCAACCACGTCCCGCACAGTGGTCACGAGCTTCGATCTGAGCAATCCGCTCTCTCTGCGCCAGGTGGATCAAGCAGAGTTCCGTAGCACCGCGCCAGAGTCCTACAACCTAGCGTGGGGATCGAACTGGAAGCGGAGTCTGTTTGTGACCAGTTCGCGACTGTATGTGGGCGGGCACGGCGACATCGATCCGCTGCGGTATAACAGTGGCACCTTCAAGGAAGGAATCATCGACGTACTGGATGTCAGCGATCCGACCGGACGGCTGGTACGGGGCGCACGAATTGAAGTGGCGGGCGCGATCCTCAGCCGCTGGCAGATGGAGGAGCGCGATGGCGTCCTGCGCGTGGTCAGCCAGCGTGGGGCGGGAAGGACTGCGAACGGAGTCGGCATGCCAGAGGTCGATACGTTCTCGGTAGTCAGTACGCAGAGCTTTGCGCCGCTCGGTCATACGACCCTCAAGCTTCCGCGACAGGAAGGACTGCGCACCGTTCGCTTCGACAAGGACCGAGCGTATGCGATTACCTACAACCAGAGCGATCCACTGTTCACCATTGATCTCCGCAACCCCGCGCTTCCCACTGTGCGCGGAGAGCTGGTGATGCCTGGCTTTATGTACTATCTGGAGCCATACGGAGATCGACTGATTGGTCTAGGAGTCGATCGCGGAGATCCGTCCGGCAGCCTCAATGTCTCTCTGTTCGATGTCAGCAATCTGGACCACCCCACGATGCTGAGCCGCGTACCGTTTGCCACCCCCAGAATCGGGGAAGACTTTGCGATCCTGAACTACGAAGTGCCCGAAGATCAGGACCGCATTCAGAAAGCTTTCCGGGTCTTCCCAGATGGCTTGGTGGCGGTTCCTTTCACGGGGGCTTCGCGTGCTTACTATAGCGGCGATACTTGTCAGAGCCTGACCAGTGGTGTGCAGCTGGTTGACTGGCAAGGGGATACTCTGAAGAAGGCAGCATTCCTTCCCATGCGTGGCAATCCTCGGCGCGCACTCCAGAAGAATGGAGAGCTACTGGCCGTGTCCGATTCCAACGTGCGCTCCTTCGCGCTTGGGAATCATGCAGTGGCGATGCAGACAGCGGACCTCGTCATCGGAGAGTGTGTTCCCAAGACCCTCCCTCGTCAGGATGCACAGAGTCTTGACGAGCTTTACCCAGACGAAGGGTACTATTGCGGATTCGGCTTTGGCTGCAACGTCGCTCCCACAATGCCGACTCCGCTGCGCGCGGTATGGCCACTGTCTCTGCTGATGCTGAGCGCCTTCCTTCGCCGCGCCCGTGGGCGCAGTCGGTAGAGGGCACGTCCTCGCGTTCCTTGGCCTGCCGAGAACGGGTCTTTCTGGGGGAACAGGAACTCTCTCGTTCTCGACAGGAGTTGAGTTCACCGAGATCTGAAGCCGCACAACGTGATGGTGATCGATCGGCCAGATCGACCGGACTTTGTGAAGGTGGTTGACTTTGGCATTGCGCGGTCGATGGATGCGGAGCCGGGCCGACACACTGCCGCAGGTGCGCTGATTGGCACCCCGGCCTACATGTCCCCAGAGCAAGCGGCGGGAGATCCGACGATTGATACGCGCTCCGACATCTTCAGTCTGGCGGTCATGGTCTTTCATATGCTGTCGGGGAAGATTCCGTTTGCGGACAAAGCGAAGACGCCGATTGAGCAGCTGGTACAGCGAGCGACGATGCGGGAGTCGCTGGGACGCGGAACCCTGCGTGCCTACGGAAACATCACACCGGAGATCGAAGCAGTGCTGCTGAAGGCGCTCGATCCGGATCGCAAGCGGCGGCAGCAGACCGCTGGGGAGTTTGGCCGCGAGCTCGAAAAAGCCGCAGCGGCTGCATAGGATCTGGGTGGATCTCTTCGCGCGCGGTAAGATATTCGGGCCCATGAATCGCCACTCAGGACGGCCCAACCTGAAGGACCCGCTGTCCAGTCGTATGCAGGACCCAGACACGCGGCGCGCCCCGAGTACGTCTCTGCTTGGACCGCTGCTGGTTCCGCTGCTGGGACTCCTGTTCCTGCTGCTGTGGGGAACGACTCACGTTGCGCAGTCTCACCGGGCGCTCCACACCATGTCCGGAAGTCTCGGCTGTCAGAGTGCGCAGCCGGTCCATCCGCTCTGCCCAGGACTCGCGACCGAGCTCTTACGACATGGACAGGAGCAGACACTCCTTCTGTGGTTGGTAGGAGCCCTCTTCGCTGGGCTGGCGATCTGGATGACGGTGCGCGCGACCCGATCTCTGCGGCGGCAACAGCAGGAAGTCCTTCCGAGCACTCACTCCATCGAGCAAGCAGGCCAGGAGTCGCTTCAGGATCTAGCAGCAGGAATGTCAACGCTGACAGAGTGTGAAGCCGCGCTGCGGCAGCTGGTCACGCGCTTTGCAGAGTTTCACAAGCGCGAAAACTGGCACCGCGATAGCCATGAGCATGTGGTTGATAGTGTCGGCAAGCTCCTGGAAGGAGTCGAACAGGCCCAGCTGCATACTGCCAGCACGATCGAGAATGCGAAGGGAGGCGTCAGCACGGTCGGCCTGGGTCTACAGCTGATCAGCGAGGTCTACGTCACCGTGCGACAGGCCGTCGAGACGATCGACCAGCTGCATCATCGCTCCACCGGAATCGAAGGGATCGTGAACCTGATCCAGGAGATCGCCGATCAGACTCGACTCATCGCGCTCAATGCCGCCATTGAAGCGGCGCGTGCAGGCAGTCATGGCCGTGGCTTTGCGGTGGTGGCCGAAGAAGTGCGTCGTCTGGCTGAGCAGACCCAGCGCTCCACCCGAGAGGTACGAAAGCTGATTGGGAGTCTACAGCACGACTCGCAAGCGGCGGTCACGCACATGAAGTCTGCCGATCGTCACGTGGCGCAGAGTGTCACCCGTGCCGAGCAGGCAGCCGAGGCGCTGCGACTTATCAACTCCAGCGCGGAAGAGAGTGCAAACATCATCGATCGCATCGCCGAGATCACCCACGAGCTGCTGGCTCGCAGTGGCATGACAACGCTGGCAGGAGCGAAGTCGCCCGATAAGCCGGAGGACTCGCTGGCGCAGCACCACGACGAACAGAGCGCGCTGTTGTCCCTTCAAGCGCAGGTGACAGCTCTGCGTCAGCGCTTTGGGAAGTACGTTTCCGACGATCACGAACCGTCCAAGCAAGAGAGGAACTGATGGCTCAGATCCAAACTCTGGAAGCGCTGGCAGCGGCACTCCGTACCAAGCTGCCCGAGCAGCGTGACTTCTACGTGGTCAACACGCGCCTCATCCTTCAGACCGGTGTCAATCTGCGCCGCATCCGCACGGAACAGAATCAGAGCGTGGTGCTGATCCAAGCGGTGCTTGATGCGCTTGCCCGGATGGGTGTCGTGATAGGAGGGAAGTCGCCATGATGGAAGTCGAGCAGATCCGCAGCGCTTACTCTACCCTCAGTGACTCGGAACAGGCTGCTGCTGCCCTGATTGCTCAGCTGGGCAATATGAGTCCTACAATAGTAGTCTTTTTCGCCACAGTGGAGCATGACGGAGCCCTGATTGGCGATGCCCTGCGCCGCCGCTTCCCTCAGGCGCAGGTTGCCGGATGTTCGTCGAACGGAGAGTTCTGCGAGCACGGCTTTGGTGCCGGTGGCGTGGTCGCGCTGGCACTGGGTAAAGAGATGATCAGCCAAGCGGCTTCCACACTCGCAGTCCTCGATCAAGGAGTCGTGGCAGGCATTGAGGCAGCCGCAGCAGCACTGGGTGAGGAGCTGGGTCAGCCACTCCGCGCGCTTGATCCGCAGAAGTGGATCGGACTCGGCTTTCTGGAAGGTGCCACCGGTCGCGAGGAAAAGATCAATGAGGCCCTTGGAAATGTCGCCCCGCTGCTCCCGTTTGTGGGTGGCTCTGCTGGGGATCGCATCCGCTTTGAGCGAACGTGGGCCTATGCCAAAGGACAGCTTTCCCACAACGCCTGCGCGCTGCTGGTCCTGAAGCCGACGCGTCCGTTCGCGATCATGAAGACCTGTCACTTTGTCGCCACGCCGGTCCAGACCACCGTGACAAAGTGCGATCCCGATCAGCGCTTGATTCATGAGCTAGACGGACAGCCAGCGATCGAGCGCTATGCCGAGCTGGTCGGTGTCCCAGCCGATAAGCTGGAGTTTCTGCACTACCTAAGCAATCCGCTCGGACTGATGATCGATGGCGAGCCGTGGCTGCGCAGTGTGGTGCGGGCCAAGGGAACTTCTCTGTTCTTCGCGTGCTCGGTGCTGGAAGGAATGACCCTGAACGTGATGTGCCCCAAAGACATCTTGGAAGATGCCGCCACTGCCTTTGCGCGAGCGACCGCACCCCTGGGCATCACACCGCGTGCCGCGATCCTGTTCAACTGCGCCTATCGCATGATCGAAGTGCAGCTGAAAGGAATCAGTGAGGACTACCACCGCGCACTGTCGAGCGTCCCCCACATCGGCTGTCAATCAAACGGCGAGAGCTACCTAGGTCACATCAACCAGACCCTGACCGGACTCGTCCTCTCCTAAACCCTGTCCAGTGATCCCACCTTGGATCACCAACCATCCTTAGATCCTGGTTCTGTACCCAACTCACAGACACGGAGAGTCTTCCCGTACAAACACCTGACTCTGTAGTGGCCGTAGGGTGACTCCTGCTGGACCTTCGCTGTCAACGGTGAGCTGCTCGCTGCTGAGCACATCCCGATAGCGCCCTGGCGGCAGTCCTCGCACCCGAACTTGTCGCTCTCCTGTCGCGCGCGAGATCACGGTGATCACCTCTGTTGCCCCACTCCCCGCAGCCGGACTATGCAGCGCGATCGTATGGTCGATGTCGGCAGCAATCAGCGTCCGGGTCCCCCGCCGCAGCGTTGGATGACAAAGGCGCAGCTGCCCGAGGCGCTGGGTGTGGCGAAGGACCTGCTGTTGAAGCGGCGGCAGGCCCATCCCGAGCACATCCGGCAAGACCCGCCGCGAATCGGGATCGCCCGCCCCTGCCAGCCCGACTTCATCGCCGTAGTACAGCACCGGAATGCCCGGCAGGGTCAGCAGCAGCGTCAGCCCCAGCATCTGGCGCAGATAGGGCTCTGGCTCGGTCGGCTGCGCGGGCGGGGACTGCCACGGATGGTTGCCGGCATTGCCCGCAGCTTCAGACACAAACCGCGCCGTGTCATGGTTGTTGAGGATGTGCGCCATCACCGCCCCCGAGCCGCCGTAGACCTTGTGGCTGAGCGCAATCTGCTGTTCCAGCCCAGACAGCGGCAGCTTGTCCCGCGCCAGCGCATCGACCGTCGCCCAGAACAGGGGAAAGTCGAACGCACTGTGCAGACCATCGAACTGGGTACCCAGGAAGCTGCGAATCTCGAACCGACCGCCGTCACCAGGGCCGGTGTAGTTCTCCCCGATCAGCAGCACGTCCAGACCCTTGCGTGTGGCCTGATCCGCGACAGAACGGACCACCCGCCGCGTGAACGCACGAGGCATCATCGGCACCGCATCCATCCGCATCCCATCGAGATCGAATCGTTCGAGCCACCACAACAGATCCGCCACCTGCTGAGCTGCCGCCTCGGGGTTGCGCAGGTTGACATCGGGAAGGAAGCGATCAAACCAGCAGTCTTCGATGCGCTCGCCCCAACCACAGCCCGGGGTGCCACACACACAGGCTGCAGGACCGTCAGAGAACCACGACTTGCGGGCGGGATCGGCCAGACTGGCCGGCGAGGCACGTCCATGCTCAGCAAAGTAGGGATGCCCGGCAAAGACATGATTGGGCACCGCGTCGAAGATCACCCGCAGTCCATGACGATGCGCAGCCTGCACCAGAGCCGTCAGCTCCGCCGAGGTGCCCAGCTTGGGCTCGACCTGGCGTGGCGCAGTGGGCCAGTAGCCGTGATAGGACTCATACAGGTTGCCGTCGCGTCCGCGCTGGAGCCCCGGCGGATTCTCGTACAGTGGAGACAGCCACAGCGTCGTCACCCCCAGCTTGTCAAAGTACTGCGCATCAATGGCGGCTTGGACCCCGCGTAAGGTACCGCCCGCGCGCCGACCCGCTGTGGGGGGTGGCAAAAGAGGCCCGGTGCTCCCGCGAAAGCGATCGATCAGGACGTGATACAGGACGGTGTCCTGGCGGCTGGCTTCGATGGGCTCCGCTGCGGAGCTGGGTGCCAAGCTCGGTGATGGCTGTCGGCGCGGTGACAAAAGCGCGTGTGCCGCTGCGCGCAGGCTCTGCCCATGCAGGGGATCGCGTGCCGTCAGCTGAACCTGATACTTGCCACTGGGCAGCCCGCTCAGCGTGACGACCAGCTCCGACTCCGAGGGGCGCTGGAGCTGCAGCATCACCGCTTGAAGGATCTCGCCCTCACGACGAACCTCGACGATTGGCTCGGACAGCTGCGCCGGCTCGACCCCCGGTGACAGCTGAAAGGTCACCGCCAAGGTTCCGTCGTGACTGAGCCGTGAGCTGCTGCCTTCCACCCGCAGCCCCGTCACGTCCAGCGTGGGCAGCCGGCAGTCGGGCAGCTCCGTCACCGACCACTCCCCTTCATAGGGTAGCGAGTCGCTCCACAGCGGATGCTCGGCAAACTCACTGTGGGGGTTTAGATCATCGGGTAGCAGCTCGTTTCCGACCAGAAACCCATAGCGATAGCGACCGGGTGGCAGCGGCAGGCTCAGCGTGAAGTAGCGCGTTCCTTGCTGCGAGAGCTGCTCATCAAAGCGACGATACCCAGGCCGCCGAAAGCCGTCCCAGCTCCCGATCAGCTCGGGCTGCTCGACCTCGGCGCGGGTCAGCTGCACATCTCTGCGTGCCAGCGTCACCTCGGGACGGAAGTGGACCCGCAAAAGGCAGCGCTCATCGTAGCGCGGACCTTCCGCCACCGGCGCACAACCAGTCAGCAGCCAGCCGAGGCCGACCGCACCAAATCCGACAAGCCTGGGCAGCTGCATGCGCACCATTCGCCGCGAACTGTAGCCGAGTTGCAGAATCAGCGGCAATCGGTGCAAGCTGCGGCCCATGGACAAGATCTTCAAAGACGCCGACTCGGCCCTGTTCGACGTATCGGACGGAGCCACGATCATGAGCGGAGGCTTTGGCCTGTGCGGCAACCCCGAGAACCTCATCGAGGGACTCCTGCGGCGCGGCACACGCGAGCTGACGTTGATCTCCAACAACTGCGGTACCGATGGGAAGGGCCTGGGCAAGCTGCTGCAAAACGGCCAGGTTCGCAAGATGATTGCCTCCTATGTCGGTGAGAACAAGACCTTTGAGCGGATGTTTCTTGACGGCAAGCTTGAAGTAGAGCTGTGTCCGCAAGGCACGCTGGCAGAGCGGATGCGCGCCGCTGGAGCGGGGATTCCGGCCTTCTTTACTCCGACCGGCTACGGCACCCTTCGCGCCGAGGGCAAGGAGGTCCGCGTGTTCAAGGATCGACTGGGCCGCGAGCGTCACTACATCCTCGAAAACGCGCTGTCTGCGGACTATGCCTTGGTCAAAGCCTGGAAGGGCGACCGCTTCGGCAACCTGCTGTTCCGCAAGACCGCCCGCAACTTCAATCCGGTCATGGCCACAGCGGCCCGGATCACGATCGCCGAGGTCGAACAGCTCGTCGAGCCGGGCGAGATCCCTCCCGATCAGATTCACACCCCTGGCATCTTCGTACGACGCATCTTCCAAGGTGCAGACTACGTGAAGCCGATTGAGCAACGAACCGTGCGACCCCGTCCCACGGCGGCGATCTAAGGAGCCTGGCGATGGCAATTACAAGAGAGCAGATGGCCCGTCGTGTCGCCAGTGAGCTGCGCGATGGCTTTTATGTGAACCTTGGGATTGGACTCCCAACCCTGGTCGCGAACCATGTTCCGCCCGGCGTCGATGTGATTCTTCAATCGGAAAACGGAATGCTCGGCACCGGCCCCTTTCCCTATGAGGGAGAGGAAGATCCCGACCTGATCAACGCCGGCAAACAGACTGTCACCGAGCTGCCGGGATCATCCTATTTCTCGTCGGCAGAGTCGTTCGGTATGATCCGAGGCGGCCACATTGACATCTGCATCCTGGGGGCACTGCAGGTCGGCCAAAACGGCGACCTGGCCAACTGGACCATTCCCGGCAAGATGGTCAAGGGAATGGGCGGCGCAATGGATCTGGTAGCGGGGGCCCGGCGCGTCATCATCCTGATGGAGCATGTCGCCAAGGTCAAAGGTGCCACTGCGGAGGCCTTCGACTACAAAGTGGTGACGAAGTGTACGTTGCCGCTGACCGCCCCGCGCTGCGTGTCACGGATCGTCACCGACCTGGCCGTCCTTGATGTCACTCCCGATGGACTGTTGCTGGTCGAGCTGGCCCCCGGCACCACGGTCGAAGAGGTCCAGCGCTACACGGAACCGAAGCTGCTGCTTCCCCCCGGCGGCGTCGTTCCACTGATGGCGGTTTGAAGTAAGCTCGTACCTCATGCAGGCTGCTCCCCCGTCCGTTCGACCGGGCGCTCCACCGATGGCCGCTGATGCGGTGGTGTTTGGCGAAGCGCTGGTGGACCTATTTCCCGAGACTCCTGGGGTGCTGCTCGAAGATGTCGAGCGGTTCCTGCGCCATCCCGGCGGCGCCCCCTGTAACTTCGCGATTGGACTACAGCGGCAGGGCATTCCCACCGCGCTGGTCACCCAGGTCGGCTCCGATGCGTTCGGGCGCTTCCTAAAGAAGCGACTCGCTGCCGAGGGCCTGGCCACCGACGGAATCTCCACCCACAAGAGCGCGCGCACCGGGGTGACGTTTGTGTCCGTGGCTGCCGATGGCGAGCGATCGTTTCTGTTCTATCGCCATCCTTCCGCCGACATGCTGATCACGCCCGCTGAGATTCCGCCGGCTCTGCTCAACCGAGGCCGGCTGTTTCACTTTGGATCGTCTTCCCTTTCGCGCGAGCCATCACGCACCGCCACGCTGCATGCGCTCAGCCTGGCGCAGAAGCAGCGGGAGCGACGGCTGATCAGCTGCGATCTCAACCTGCGACCGCACCTGTGGCCCGAGGTAAAGGAAGCGCCACCGCTGCTGCGCAAGGTGCTCGCCAGCTGTGATGTGGTCAAGCTGACCGATGACGAGCTGCCGCTGCTGTGCGGAACCGAGAGCGTGGAGGCCGGGGCGCAGGTGGTGCGCGGCCTGGGTGTACAGGTGGTGGTGGTGACGATGGGAGAGCGCGGGGCCTATCTCGACTCGCCGCAGGGGACTGCCTATTTTGCTGCCGATCCTGTGGCTGTGGTTGATCGAACCGGGGCCGGGGATGCCTTTTCCGCCGGTCTTGTGGCGACGCTGCTGGTCTGTCTGCAAGGACCGGGTCCTGACGATCTGCGTAAGCGACTTGCCGAGCTACCAATGGAAGCACTCAAGCGCGCCTGTACTCACGGTGGATACCTGGCCAGTCGGGTCTGTACGGCTCTTGGGGCAACCACTGCCCTGCCGAGTCAGCCACCGCCACCGCCCGTTCCGAAAGTATCTGCTCGCAATAAGAGGACTCCCTGATGCCTCATATTAAGATTGTTGGACTGGGTGGTTCGCTCAAGCCTGGATCGGCCAGTGCATTGGCTCTTTCGGAAGCGCTGCGCGGGGCCGAGGAAGGTGGCGCTTCCGTCGAGCTGCTCGAGCTACACGTGCTGGATCTGCCGATGTTTGTGCCCGATCGTGAGCCGGCACCATCAGTACGTCGCCTGATCGAGTCCGTCTCTGCCGCCGCTGGCCTGATCTGGTCGAGTCCGGTCTATCACGGCAGCATGAGCGGCGCGTTCAAGAACGCTCTCGACTGGCTGGAGCTTTTGTCCAAGCACGAGCCGCCGTATCTGACCGACAAGATCGTGGGACTGATTGCCACCGCTGGGGGAGTGCAAGGTCTGCAGGCCATCAATGCGATGGAGTTTGCGGTCCGCTCGCTGCGGGGCTACACCCATCCGCTCACCGCGCCGCTCGATCGGGCGTGGCAGCTGTTTGACAAGAGCGGTACGTTTTCCGATGAGGCTGCCCTGGCCAAGCTCCGCACCCTCGGCAAGGGAGTCGCTGAAGCGGCCAAGCGGATGTCGCGCTAACGGAATCAGGTTTGGCCCCAAGTTTCTCTGCGCTGCGCGTGCTACTGTGCGCCGCATGCGTCGTCGAGGACTTCCATGGTGACCGTCTTAGATGAGCCAATGCGGCTCTATGACTTTGCCTGGCCAGATCGATTTTCGTCGCGGGCCTGCCGCCACGGGGTGCTCTGTTACTTTGACAGTGGCCCCGGTCCCGAGGGAACTCCGCTGGTCTTATTGCATGCACTCGGCGTCAACTTCACGCAGTGGCGTCACGTCGCACAGCTGCTGGCGCCGCAGCAGCGACTGATCGGCATCGATCTGCCCGGCTGTGGACACTCGGCCAAGCCCCGTCACAAGTGGCAGCTGACCGACATGACAGCGGCGGTGATTGGGCTGCTCGATGAGCTGGGTATCTCGCGAGCGATGATCGGCGGACACTCGTTTGGTGGCCGGGTTGCACTCGAGCTGGCGCTGCGTCATCCCGAGCGCGTTGCCGGACTGCTCCTGCTCAACTCTGCCGGGTTCATTCGCTATCCCAAGCTGCTTGCCCGTGTGGGAAAGCGACTCCTCAAGCCGCAGCTTATCGCCCCGATCATGGTCGCGATGTCGCAGCCCATCCTCGGCGCCATCGTCGCCCATCCGACCAGCCCATCGGGAGAGTTCGTGGCCTCGGTGACCGACCGCTTTCGGCCCGAGTTTGCGTGGGACTTTGCCTACCATGCTTGTCCGCTGTTGCCCGCGCTCTTGTCTGATGTGATCGACGAGCTACCAAAGCTACAGCTACCCACCGAGGTACTGTGGGGTCGCAGTGACCGCCTGCTCCGCTATCGCACCGTCGCACCACAGCTGGCCCGCCTCCCGCAAGCCCGAATCGAGGTCATCGACGACTGCGGTCACATGCCCAACTTCGAGCAGCCACAGATAGTGGCCCAGGCCGCGCTGCGACTCGCCGCACGGGTGAGGGGGGAATGAAGGCGCACCGGCAGACCGACCTAGACCCAGGCCCCCCGCTCCGTGCGGGCGAGCGGCCGCTCCGTGCGGGCGATCAGCTGGTCTTCGACGCAGACTTTACGCGCACGTTTCTGGATTGGGTCGAGCCGGTGCTGCGCCGGTACTTTCGGGCCGAGCTTCGCGGTGCCGAGCTGTTCCCCCGCAAGCAGACGCTCCTGGTCAGTCACCACGACGGCGGAATGATGCCGCTCGACTCTCTGTTCATCGGCAAAGCGTGGCATGAGCGGTTCTCCTTTTCGCGCCCACTGCACGTGCTGGTTCACGACATGGTGCTGCGGTTTGCCCGCCCGCTTCGTCGCTTGGGAGCCATCCTGGCCGACCGTGACAACCTCGAGCGGATCATCCTCAGCGGCCGCTCCGCGCTGATCTATCCCGGCGCCGCCCACGAAACCTTCCGGCCATTTTGGGAACGCAAGACCATCAGCTTGGGCAATCGCACCGGCTTCGTTCGTCATGCCCTCAAGCGCCGCATCCTGATCACTCCCGTCGTCTCAGCCGGTGTTCACGAGACGTTTGTCGTGCTGTCGCGGGGCGCGTGGCTGGCCGAGCGGCTGCGCTTCCGCGAGCTGTTTCGTGCCAACGTCTTTCCGGTGGTGGCCGGGCTCCCGTTTGGCATCTGGCTCGGCGCGTTCTTTCCGCAGCTGCCCCTACCGGCCAAGATCACGACGCAGATCCTGCCTCCGATCGATCCGGTCGCCCTGGTCGAGCACTTCCTCGGTCGCGCCTTCAAAGACAGTGATGCCGACGAGCAAGATGTCATCTGGACCTGCTTTTACGGACTGCGCGACAGCATGCAGCAGGCGCTTGACCGTCTGTATGCCGAGCGGCGCTTTCCAATCTGGGGATAGAGTGCTCGAGCTCAAAGCCCTTCTCTTGCGACCCGAATAGGAGGTATCGTGTCTTATGGCCGGATCAGCCAGCGCGCCGCCGCAGGGTGATGGTGGAGACAAGCCGCTGGCGATGACCAAGATGGTGATCGCCGGCAACTCTCGCGAGGACATTGCCAAGACGCTGCTCAACCCTAACAGTCCCAAGGCAGAGGGCCTGGAAGTTCGCAGTGACACGCTGCCGCGCATCGGTCGCTATGTCCTACTCCGCAAGCTCGGGGAAGGTGGGATGGGTGTGGTCTATGCCGCATACGATCAAGAGCTAGATCGCAAGGTTGCGGTCAAGATCATCCATCCAGAGCGAGCCCAAGATCCCGAGCTGCGTGCCCGCACCATTCGTGAAGCGCAGGCCCTGGCCCGAGTCTCTGCCGCCAACGTCATTCACGTCTACCAAGTCGGTGAAGTGGACGGACAGCTCTTCATTGCGATGGAGTTTGTCAACGGCAAGACGCTATCGAAGTGGCAAGCCGAGCCCGCGCACAAGTGGCAAGACATCCTGCGTATGTACCTACATGCCGGCCAGGGTCTGCAAGCCGCCCACGAAGCCGGCCTGGTCCATCGCGACTTTAAACCTGATTTGATAAGGCGACTCCGCTCCGTCGATAAAAAGCGGCCAAACGGAGCAATGGGAAGTGCGTAGGAAGTGCGCAGGAAGTGCAGCCGACAACGCCTAACAGAACGTAGCGAGGAACCGTTGTTATGCACTCTCGCGACAGGCGAGTGTGTCAACAGCACTCTTCGGGATGGGAATGCCGCTACTATCCAGTGTGGTGGACTCAAAGAACTGCGCGTACCAGCGACGTAGCTTCATAATCGAGCCATCACCGTCGCACAGCACCGGATGAGGCAGATACTCTTTGTTCTCCCAGATCTGCATGTCTTCGTGATAGGTGCGCATCATCTCCGACACCACAAAGTGACGAAGTATCCGCGACCAGCCCGGCACCATCGACTTGCGAATCCAGATCGTAAGTCGGTGATTGGTACTCTGCGCATCAATTGGAACGATCGAGGAAAACACCTGCGCCTGGGTTCCCATGACCTGTGGGAAATGCAGATAGTGAAACCCTGGCTCGATCATATGGAACTCAAGTCGCCCTTTCAGGAGCACACCGAACCGGCGAAGGGAAACCGCTTGGGTGATTCGCAGCTCTTTGCCTTCTTCATGGAAGAAGTTCTCGGGCGTATTGTGACCGTGGACCGCACGAAAGTGCGCGCTATCCACTGAGTTCTCCATGATGTCTTGGCCATGGATACGAATCGCGAACTCATAGGTCGCCGGTCGGTCGTACTGCTGTTCCACAAAGTCATCCATCATCGGCAGCTCCGCCGGAGGACTTGCGCCATCTTGACTGTGGTACATAAAGATTAGGCCATAGCGCTCTGCGACGTGATACGTCCCGACTCGGGCCTTGGCGGGAATCTTCTTCGCGTACGGAATGTCCACGCAGTCCCCCGATCGATCAAAGCACCAGTGATGATACGGACAGCGCACCGCGTTCCCTTGCACCGTTCCCCCTTCCGAGAAGTGGGCGCCTAGGTGCGGACAGATGTCATCGATCACACCGACCTTCCCATCCTTGCCACGAAACATTGCAAAGCTGGTTCCGAACTGCCGAATCTTTTTTAGCTCTCCGCGCTTCAGATCACTGCTCCAACCAATCTGAAACCATCCACGGGTGTACGGGGGAAGGCTGATACGGCGCTTATCGGTCATGTGCAGGTTCCTCCAGGGAAGAGTCTGTCTCGGGATGCTGGTTCAAGTAGGAAGTGGTCCACCGCTGTCGCTCTGGTTGGGAGTCCACTTTTCCTATTCCGGACCTACCGAGTCTGACATGGTGACCGCCTCACCGTAGGTTACTCTTCCCGACCTTGTCTAGCGGATTGTCGCGCAAAGCATCACCGTCGCCACCACTTCCCCTGTCGCTCCAGACGGAGTCGGGGGAATGCCCAAGGTGATTCCCACTCTGCATCGAAGCGTAAACCTGACAATGTCCTCATCGGCGAGGATGGGCGGCCTCGGGTGGTGGACTTTGGCTTGGCGCGGATTCAGACCAAGGCCGGAACCTTTGCTCACAGTGCCAAGCTCCCAGCCATTCCCATTCCCGGTCGAACCAATCCCCTGACCACTCCGCTGACGCAAGTGGGAGTCGTGATGGGAACGCCGCTCTACATGTCTCCCGAGCAGCACATGGGAGAGTCTGCGGACTGGCGCAGTGATCAGTTTAGCTTCTGCGTGGCGCTCTATGAAGCGCTGTACAAGCAGCTGCCTTTTGCCGGTGATACCGTCGAGGTGCTGGCATTTAACGCCATCTCTGGAAAGGTGCTGCCACGTCCGCCTGGAAGTCACGTTCCCTCTCCTGTTCATGATGCGCTGCTGCGGGGTCTGTCCCCTATTGCCGAGCAGCGCTTCCCATCCATGCGTGAGCTGCTCGCGGCGCTGGTGTTTGATCCGTCCATGGACCCATCCACCAACCCGCGAGAGCGACGGCGAGTCATCCTGAGCATGACCGCGTTCGTATTCCTTGCCGCAGCGGGTCTGAACCTGCTGCAGCTGCTGGGAGTGAGTGCCCAGCGGGCATCTCTGCTGAACTCGCTGGCGTATTTTGCAGTGTTTGGATATCTAGCCATTCGCTTCCGCAAGGTCTTTGTCAGGAACTCCTTTCATCGCGGCAGCATGGTGTACGGACTGTCGTATTCCAGTCATCTCATTGGCCTGCGTCTGTTGGGAATTGAGATCGGACTGACCGTGCCACAGCTGATGACGCTTGACCTGCTAGCACTCGCTTCTTCGACGGCGATGGCGGCAGCCTGCGTGATGAGAGACATGTGGGTGCTGATTCCCCTCGCACTCGTTTCAGCGCTGTGTTGCGCCAAGTATCCCGCGCAGGCCGAGATCATCTCCTCTGTGGTCATTCCGTTTGCCACCGTGATTACCCTGGTGGTCTGGATTCGTGCGACTGCCAAGCGTGGCAACCGGCACAAGTCCAACCTCTAACAGCCTAGGTTATATTAGGCTCTTCAAGTACTTCATATTAGGCGCCTCAAGTACTTCATATTAGGCGCTTCAAGTACTTCTATTTGAATTTCCTGACGAACGTGACATCGAGCACTCGCTCGCTGCGGTGGATCGCCGATACCTGATAACCCGGACGGGGCGTCAGCGGCGGTGGATCAGTACTGTGCAGCGACGCGCTCGGGAGGAACAAGACCTCTCCACCAGTTGGCACCACCCGATAAGGAGTCTTCACCATTCCCAAGCTTGGGTCCGTGAAAAAGAAGTTGAAGGGCCAGCGCGTCTCGATCGTGACACGCGGTGGAAGCCGCTGCTCGATGTCGGCCAGGGCACGACGGGCGGTGTCCAGCTCATCGATCAACTCCAGGTTGTTTTCGTGGTTGGTATCGATCCCCGTTGGCGGAAAGGCGAGCTGCGCAGCAATCGCCTTGGGCAGAAAGGAAGCCCGGCGCGGATGCGAAGTCAGGACAAACAGCAGCAGCATCGGAACGGTCACGGCCCACAGCGCGCGCCGCCACTGCTGCGGAAAGGCCAGCACCGCCATCATCAGCAGACAGAGAGCCAGCGCAGGCTGGATCACCATCGTGTAACGAACCAGGGCAAAGTAACGCCGCACCGCCCACAGCAGTAGGTGTCCGCTCGCAAACAGAACCGAGAGTGCAAGCGTCTCCTGCGGCAGAAGGGGACGAAAGAATCGTCGATCGGAATGCGCCGACTTCCCTGGTTGTAGCTGCTCCCACGCGGTACGGACAGAGCCCGGCCCCCGCAGCCGCACGCAGAAGATCACGATCAGAATCACCGTCAGGATCAGCATCATCAGGTTGGGATTGTGAAAGCCGAGCAGCTGCCCGAGCGCGTGTCGCAGTCGCCCAAAATACTCGGACACAGTGCCGACAAAGCGCAGGTTGTCATCCTGAAACTCGGGGCTCACCAAGAGGTGTCCGGTCAGGCGATACTTGAGCGCGTGATAGAGCACAAATACTCCGCTGGGAATCGCGATGGGCCACACTGCGGCAAGGACTCTGCGTGCATTCCCAAGACTCCCTTCTTGCAGCAGCCGCCAGCCAATCCACAGCGCCAAGGGCGGAATTGAAAACGGCCCGTTGAGCTTGGTCAGGCTGGTTGCAGTCAGCGCCAACGCCACCTGCCACGGTCGCCCCGCTACCATTCCCGCAACAGCCGTCCACGCAAACGCGACCTGAAACAGATCCAGGTTCAGCTGCAGCGCCTGCGCCAAAACCACCGGATGAAAGCCCACCAGCGCCGCCAAGCAGAGTCCGAAAAACAGTCCTTTTGTCCGCCTCCCAATGTCAAACAGCGCCGCACAGAGCAGCGCCGCTGCCATCCAACCAAGCAGGTGCATCGCAAGCAGACGCGACATCGGCAGATGCCACAGCGCGCCCAGCAGCCAGGAAATCAGCGGCGGGTGTCCGGTGTCATGCTCGGTCACGAACGGAAACCATGGCCGATCAAAGAACAGCTGCGCCGATTCCCAGTGCAGCGCGGCATCGTGATACGCAGGCAGCCAGCGCAGCGAGTACTGAGACGCCACAAACAGAGCCAGCGCACAGAGGAATGCCAGCGGCAGGACGGAGCGCTCACGGTGTGGGTCGAGCATTAGTCGGCAGCTTCGGTCAAGGAGTCGATCTGATCGAGGAGTTGATCGGTGTCCTTGGCTCGTAGGGGTAGGCCGTCAGCGCTCGCGATGAGGAGTCCTTGATCACAGGCCTCACAGCGGGTCAGACAGTCCTTGATCACAGGAGAGTGGTCACGATCACGGAGCGACTCAAGAAGCGTACTCCGTTGTGAACCGAGACGATCGATGGACTTTTTGCACAGCTGAATCTGCATGTCCGAACCACTATGCCAAAGTCGGGCCTCGCTTGGGAACCGACATTGTGCAAGACGATTCTCTGACTCTCTGTACCGATTCGCGCTAGCCTGGACCATCATGGCAGACAACTACGGCGTCACCTTCGCACAGAAGCTCATCCAACAAGGGAACTATGAAGAGGCGATCCTCGCGGCCAACAAGCACCTAGTACAAGATCCAGCAAGTCCTGAGCCCTATCATGATCGTGCGCGGGCACTGGCAGGCCTGGGTCGGTTTGAGGAAGCGGTGGCAGACTACGCGCAAGCGATCCAGCGCGATGAAACCGAGCATGTCTTGCAAGACTGGGAAGTCGATGACGGTCTGTTTTCGCTGCTGGTGGCCTGGGCCCAGAGCCTAGGTGAACCCGGAAAGGCGTCCGCAGCGCAGGTCGCGATCATGGAACGCTACGCCCAGCTGCTACCAAGCGGACAGCATCGTGCCGACGCAGCCGACTGGATCTTGCGCTTTAAGGGACTCCTCAAGTCGACCTTTGTCAAACAGCACTAGCCGCGCTGCGCCCCCCCCCTGATGTGACCCCCCTAAGGAAAGACCGGACGATGCTGGAGTATGAAGAACAGAGTGCCATCGCGACTGCGCGCGCCGCTGGGCAAGTGCTGCTTGAGATCTATGCAACGGACTTTGGTGTCGACTACAAAGGACCCGGCAGCAGTGATCCGGTGACCGAGGCTGATCGTCGCGCCAACGCCCTGATTGTCAGTCGCTTGCGGGCTCTGTTTCCTGATGACGGAATCGTAGCCGAAGAGAGTGCGGATCACTCCGCAGCGCTGAACAAGCGGCGCATCTGGTATGTCGATCCGCTTGATGGCACCAAAGAGTTCATCGCCAAAAATGGTGAGTTTGCGGTGATGATCGGCCTCGCGATCGACGGTCGCGCGCAGCTAGGAGTGGTCCTGCAGCCAAGCGCTGACAAGCTCTACCACGGGGTGATCGGACAGGGGGCGTACCTGATTCAAGGGGAACAGAGTCGGTCCCTACATGTAAGTGAAAAGGCAAGTCCCAGTGAGCTGTGTCTGGTGGTGTCGCGGTCGCATCGCCCGAAGAGTACCGAGGAGCTGATGCAATTTCTCGGCATCCAAAAGGAAGCGACCAGTGGATCGGTGGGCGTCAAGATTGGGCTGTTGGCAGAGCAGCGCGCGGATCTGTATGTCCATGTCTCGGACAAGTCGAGCGCCTGGGATACCTGCGGGCCGGAAGCGATTCTGCACGCTGCTGGCGGTCGCTTCACCGACCTCGGTGGCAACTCCATTGTCTATGGCACCCGCGAGCTGCGCACCCGCCACGGAATCCTCGCGTGCAACGGCGCTGCCTTTGAAACGGTAGTCCCCGTGGTACGCGCTATCGCCGAGCGCGAAGGACTCCTTCCCAGTCCCCTTTCTCATTGACAGGGGGTCACTATGCGCTGGCGTAGGTAGACATACGTAGCTCTGCGTAGGCCAGCGCAGCGGTGGGCTGTCAAGACATAAAAAGTTCTGCTTCCCACAAGCGCGCCAGCTTGGTAACGTACGCTCTTAGTTCTTTTCTCCGAGGAGTGTTCCATGTATGTGGCGCTAGAACGTGGCCGGTTACGGATACTTGGGGTGCTGCTGGCATCCGTGCTTGCAGCGACTGGTCTGCTCATCCCCCAAAGCGGATGGGCAGTTCCAAAGCTGCGTTACCAAACCGATGTCAAGGGAGACATCATCGCGATTGGCAATACGCTTGGTCAGGACTGCCGCGCGAACGATGCCCAGGGGATGGCGATTCCCAAGCCGGTGGTTGGGAACGTGGGTGCCTGCGGTGATCCACTGACGATCGATGACAGTGCACCGGATGTGCTGTGGCGCGCCGATGATGGGATGGCGCGAGCGGACACCATGCTGATGATTGATCAGGCGCGCAGCTCGGCGATGCTGAGCATCCCGCAAGGCTCGCAGGTGGTGTATGCGCGGCTGTACTGGGGTGGCAACCTGAGCGAGGACGTAAACCTCGCCAGCAGTGGCGTCAGCTTTGAAAAAGTCGGCGCTTTTTCCATGACGGTGGCGCCAAACAATCCGGCCAAGGATGTCTCGACCACCCTGGGCGGTGGCGGCGGCTACGTCTATCAGAGCTCTGCGGATGTGACCTCGATTCTGCAGCGGCATGGCAGTGGCAGCTACCGCGTGGGCAACGTGGTGCGCCGCAACATCATCAACCGCGATGAGGACGTACAGTTCAACGCGTGGACGCTCTTGGTCGTGTTCCGAAACGACAAGGAGCCGGTCCGCAACATCACGCTGTACGACGGTCTGGACGGTGTTGACATCGGTCGCAACGTGAGCCTGGGCGTGATTGGATTCCGCGTTCCGGAAGGTGGCGTTCCGCAGGGCAAGCTCGGCGTGATTGGCTACGAGGGCGACTCCGATAAGAAGGATGCGGTCCTGTTTAACAACATCGCGGTCAGCGATCCGGTAAACCCCGCCAACAACATCTTCAACAGCACCCGCAGCGACTCGGGCATGCCGATGTCGGTGGCAGGTGATCTGCCGCAGCTGGCGGGCACTGCGGGAAGCATGTCGGGACTTGATCTCGACATGATTGATATCTCCGCGATGCTCAAGGCGGACGACATTCAGGCGTCGGTGCAAGCGAACTCTGTGGATGATGTCTACTTCGTCGGCGCGCTGTTTACCTCGATTCGCAGTCGCAAGCCGGTGATCGAGACGACCTTGAACGCCGATCCTGGCACGGTGCGCCCTGGAGATGAGGTTACCTTTACCTCGACGAGCAAGAACGTTGGCGATGATGACGGAACAGACATTGTGATTCGTCATCCGATTCCGGACGGACTGACCTATGTGCCGGGTACGATCCGCGTCGTGAGTGGTCCAGAGCCGGGACAGAATGGTCCCAAGAGCGATCGCGAAGGCGACGATCAGGCCGAAGTCATCATGGACCCGATGACGGGTAAGCCGGTGCTGGTGGTTCGGATTGGCAAAGGAGCAAGTGGCACGATGGGTGGCCGGCTGGCTCCCAACGATGCGCCAGTGGTCGTGGAGTACAAGCTGAAGACGGACAAGGGCGCGATGGGCAAGATTCCCACCCAGAGCCAGACCACGGCGGGCACGGGCGGAAACCCGGCGCTGCCTCCTGCGACGTTCCCTTCGGGCAATGGAATGCAGCCGGGCGCTCCGACGGTGGTGAATGTCCCAACCGGTGCTGCCGATCTGCGCATCATCGTGACCAAAGATCCGCCGAATGCGCAGCCGGACATGCCGGTGACCTACTCGGTGGACGTGAAGAATGTGGGTACGTCGACGGACCCAGGCCCGATCAATGTCAAGGTCCAGATTCCTCCGGGAGGCAAGATTGACGCAGTGAAGCCGGGTCCGGGCTGGACTTGTACGCAGCAGGATCGGACGGTGATGTGCAGTCGCCAGACTCCGATGCCGCCGGGAGAGACTTCGCGCGCGGTTGACGTAACGGTGCGGAATCCGAATGGACCGACGATGGGCAATGAAGTCACTGGGTCGGTGATCTCCGAAGGTGCGTACGATCCGAACCCCGCTGACAACCTGTGGAGCGAGCTTGGTGGTGGCAACCTCCGCATTGCGGGTGGTGGCATCGGCTGCTCGCTCAGTCCTGCTGGCAACACCAGCGGTCTGGGAATCTTCGCCGGGATTGGGGTTGCGCTGGCTGTGCTGGCGATGCTCCGTCGCCGTTCCCATCAGCAATCAGGCTCGCTGTAAGAAAGGGAATGAGCTGTGAACTGGGTTAATCGCGCATTTATCGTCTCGGCGCTGGCTGGCATTCTCGGCGCAGGTACGTCGGCTTCGGCAGAGCCCAATCAAGGCTTTGAGCTCAATCGCTATCAGCCGACTGCTGCGGGTGAGTGGTCCTTCGCCGTTGACCATCCCTGGTATTCCTCGACTCGTCGCTTCGCGGCGGGCATCACGCTGAACTATGGACACAGTCCCCTTGTGGCCGGTTCGCAAGATGCAAACGGCGCATTCAGCGAGTCGCAGTCACTCATCAACCACTTGTTCATCGCGCACGTCGATCTGGCGGGCTCGTTTCTGGACCGCGTGCTCATCACGGCGTCGCTGCCGGTGGTGCTGACCAGCGCGGGAGATCCGGCGTTTGCCAGTGGCGCAGCGGTCGGAGACTTGCGACTCGGTGGCAAAGTTCGTCTGTACGGACAGCCCTATGCGAGCGTGTTTTCAGCCAGCGTGGGACTCGATCTGTGGGTTCCGTTCCGTGCCATGACCGACAGCCTACCGCCCACGGCCAGTGATCAGAGCGTCCGCGCCCTGCCGAAGCTAGTCGTCGGTGGTGTCTGGAAGAAGCTGCTGTGGTCAAGTACGCTCGGCTTCCTGATTCGCCCTGAAGCTGTCACTGTCTCTCCTCCGAACTTTGCGGGGAGCCAAGGCCGTGCAGCCTCGGAGCTTCAGATCGGACTCTCGGCGGCGTACTTCGATCAGGAGCGACGCTTCGCAGTGGGCCCCGAGATGATCCTCACTGCTGCGGCGGCAGGAGAGGACTCCTTTTCGCGCTTCGGAACCAGCCTAGAGCTGCTCCTCGCCGGTCACTACAACATCGCGAAGATGATTCAGACCGGCCTGGCAGTGGGAGCGGGCTTTGTCCGTCAGCCAGGGACTCCTGACTTTCGGATGCTGTTCCGGCTTGCCTATGCACCGGTCGCCGAGAAGAAGCGTGAAAATGACCGCGATGGCGACGGCATTTTGGATGCTGAGGATGCGTGTCCAGACACCAAAGGAATTCGGACCAGCAACCCGGCTACCCATGGCTGCCCACCGCCAACGGATCGAGATCGTGACGGCGTAGCGGACGTAAACGACTACTGTCCAGATGTTCATCAGGGACAGACTCCCGATCCCGCGCGACTGGGTTGTCCGATGTCGGCTCCCGAGGCGGACCGCGATGGCGACGGCGTGCTCGATAAGGACGATCTCTGTCCTGATCTGCCCCGAGGTCCAGTACCTGATCCGGCGCGCTTCGGCTGCCCGGCCCCGGATACTGATCGCGATGGCATTCAAGATCCGGTGGATCTGTGCCCGATGGAGCCGGTCGGCATGAGCCCCGATCCCGCCCGTCGTGGTTGTCCGCTGCCAGACCGCGATCATGACACGGTTCCGGACAAGACGGATTTCTGCCCAGACAAGCCCGGGGCTCCGCATCCCGATCCCAAGAAGAACGGCTGCCCGGGTCTGCTGACGGTGGACCATGGAAAGATCGTGATCCTCAAGCCGGTGTACTTTGCCACCGACAAGGACATCATCCTGCCGCAGAGCTTCCCGGTTCTACAGGCAGTGGCGGATGCCCTGAAAGCGGCCACGGGCATCAGGCAGGTCCGGATTGAAGGACACACCGACAGCCAAGGCGTGCGGATCTACAACGTCGATCTGTCGCAGCGTCGGGCTCGCAGCGTCGTTACCTGGCTGGTTCAGCACGGTATCGAAGTTGAGCGTCTCCAGTCCGAGGGCTATGGTCCAGACCGGCCGATCGATACCAACGCCACGGTCGCGGGCCGCGCCAAGAATCGCCGCGTCGAGTTCATCATCCTCGACGGTAACGCTGCGATTCCAAGCAATCCGGCGCAGTAACGGCAGCTGGGGGCAGAGGCCCCCTTTCCGATTCCCACCTGCTTCCCTTCCGATTCCTTCCTGACTCTCCCTGACTTTGCTGCTCCAGCAGGACTGCTGGTCAGGGGCTCTCTGTCTTCATTCCGTGAATCAGAGAAGCTGCTCGATCAAGT
The DNA here is from genome assembly GCA_016794465.1 of Myxococcales bacterium. GTDB lineage: Bacteria > Myxococcota_A > Polyangia > Palsa-1104 > JAEUJZ01 > JAEUKA01. The sequence goes on from JAEUKA010000040.1 coordinate 221,210, forward strand.
TCATCAGCACGTTCTGATCGAGATTCCCTTTGGTCAGGTAGGCACTGGCGCCCGCCGACAGTCCACGCTCGCGACTGCGTGCATCATCGTTGCTGGTGATCAGAATGACCGGCAGCGTACGAAACTGATCGGACTTACGAATCGTCTGCGTCAGCTGAAAGCCATTGAGCAGCGGCATGTCGACATCCGACAGCACCAGATCAACGCCTCCTGCTTGCACGCGCTCCCAGCCTTGTACACCGTCGGAGGCCAGCTCGACGACAAAGCCGGCGGCTTCCAGCAGACTCTTTTCCAAGCTACGCGTAGTCACAGAGTCATCAACGACCAGAATCCGCCGCCGCTTGCGATCTAGCTCTCCATCGGCGCGCACCTTCTGAATCAGCGAGCCCTGTCCGCTGGTCAGCGCACCTTGCCGCAGCAACAGATCCGCCACGTGAAGCGTCAGCGCCACATAGCCATCAGGAAGAATCACCGCTCCGGCGATGTTGGGAAGGCGCTGCACCCGGTTCCCCAGACTCTTGACCATCACTTCCTGTTCGGCCAAAAGCTCATCGACCAAAAAGGCTGCGATGCGATGCTCTGACTTCAGCACCAGCACCGGACGCTTCCCCGGCCAGCCCTTGATGGGTGTCTGCGGAAGCGCCAGCACTTCACCCAGTGGCTGCAGCGGAATCGGCAGACCATCGACCAGAATCATCGGTCGCTCTCCCACCCACAGCACTTCATTTTGGCGCAGCCGCAGCAGCTTGTGAACGTAGTTGTTGCTGACCGCAAAGATCTGCTGACACGCCTTCACCAGCAGCACGCGCAGCAGCGTCAGCGTCAGTGGCACAACCATCCGGAAGCGCATTCCTTTTCCGGGAACAGAGTGCGCATCGACCTCTCCATGCAGGGCCTTGATCTGCGTTCGCACCACATCGAGTCCAATGCCGCGACCCGAGACAAGCGACACCGCATCCGCAGCCGTGGAAAAGCCTTCCGCAAACACCAGATCGAGCAGCTGTTGATCACTTGTGGGAATGGGCAGATTCATCTTCTGCGCCCGTCGCACAATCGCGTCCTTCGCCAGTCCTTGGCCATCATCGGACACCATCACTTCGACCTGTCCGCCGCGCAGAGCCGCCGATGCCACAATCACTCCGCGCGCCGGCTTTTTGACACGCTTTCGATCTTCCGGCTTTTCAATTCCGTGATCGACCGCATTGCGGATCAAGTGACGCAGCGGATCTTTGAGTCCTTCGAGGATCGATCGATCTAGCTCGACATCTCCTCCTTCGATTCGCAGCTCGACTTCCTTTCCTTTGGCCCGCGCCAGATCACGAACCATTCGATCAAAGCCAACACAGCTGTGCGCAAACGGCAGCATGCGGATGCGCGACACCTGCTGATCCAGCGCGGCGCCGGCATGATCGAGATAGCGCCACTCCTCGCGAAATGACAGACGCAGCTTGTCCAGCTCGGTCAGGAGTGCCTGAAGTCGCTGTGGTGTCTCTGTCCACAGCTCCCGATTCTTGGCCGGAAGACCCGCAGATCCATGCGGTGCTGCCGCTGCTTCCAGCTGTCCGATCGTCTTGGCATAACGACGCCAGTCCGCATGCAGCACGCCGAGCGACTCTGAGAGTCCGGCCAGTCGATCAGAGGTCAAGCGCAGGCGCTGCCGTGCCGCTAGCAGCTCACCACTGCGTGAAAGCAGAAGATCGAGCTTGTCGGTTTCGATCCGAACAGAGAGCACTTCTTGGGCTGCTGTTCCGTCGCTGACAGACTCAGTTCGAGTGGCCGCCGGAGCCACTGTGGCAGCGTGCGGAGTGGCTTGCGTTGTAACGGTAGGAATCGCTGCGGAGGGGCCTTCCTTTTCACTGCGCTGAGCAGCCGGCGCAGAGTCCGTACCACTCCGTTCACTCGCCGGTCGGAGCGTTGTCTCGATGAACATCTCCATTTCCATCGACACAGCGAAGAGCAGAGATCCTTCCAGAGACTCCTGTTTGCGCAGCAGCTTCGCCGCTTCCGCCAGTCCATCCAAGACTCCGAAGATCATCTGGATCAGGTGCTGCTCCAACAGAGCCGGAGTCTTCTTGACCGCCGAGAGGATCTCTTCCAGCTGATGACACGCTTTCTCGATCAGACTCAGCTCAACGGCCCGCGCGGCTCCCTTCAGGTTGTGCGCTTGGCGCATCAGATCGAGCAGCCGCTTGTCGCGCTCCGCAGTGCCGGCCTCTGTTGTCTCTAGCGCCAGCACATCGCGGCTCATGGCATGGAGTCGCTCATCGAACTCAACGAGAAACGTCTCCATCAAGAGCTGGATGAGCTGCGTCTTGTCCATGTCTGACTCCTACGCTCCGGTGGGAGCGGACTCCTTGAGGAGATCGTTCAGCTTGATGCCAATCTGGTTCAGCTCTTGCGCTGCCTTTTCGGTCTGCGTTGTCGCAGCCAAGTTCTGCGTTGCGATCTGATTGATGCTGGCCATCGAACTCCCAACCTGCTCCACTCCGCTGGCCTGTTGCGCCGCTGAAGTCATGATCTGGGAAGACACCGTGGCCGCTTCCGCGATGATGTCACTGAGCAGCTTGATCGTCTCACCGGCCTGTCCCGCAGCCTGGGTCGCGGTCACCATACTGTGGATTCCCTGCTCGGTAGAATAGACCGCTGTGCTGATCGCCTTTTGAATGCTCTCCAGGATGCTGCGAACTTGACCGGTCGCTTTCTTGGACTGCTCTGCCAGCGCTTTCACTTCACTGGCCACGATCGTAAATCCGCGTCCATGTTCACCAGCACGTGACGCTTCAATGGCCGCGTTCAGAGACAACAAGTTGGTCTGCTCCGCAATCTCACTCACCGTCGCAATGATCTCTCCGATGGCCTGCGTCTTTTCTGCCAGCGCCACAATGTTCTCTGCCACCTTGTCCGATCGTTCCTTGGCTACGCTGAGCACATCCACCGTATCTGTAACTGCTTTGCGTCCGGCTTTTCCTACTTCCTCTGAACGGCGAACAGACTCTGCCACTTTGCGCGCGCGACTGGCCGCTTGAACAGCCGTACGGGATACCTCATCGACCGTCGAGACAGTGGCCTTCACTGCCGCCGATTGCTCCCGCGCTCCCAAAGAGAGTCTTCCTGATGCACTGAGGATGTCTGTGCTGGTGGCTCCCAGCTGAAGCACCACGCCGCGAATCGTCTCACCGAGAACTTCACGATGACGAATCTGCTCGGCCAGGGCATCGCGTGACACCAGCGTGGTCTTCAGATCTGCGATCATCTTGTTGAATGCGCTGGCCAGCTCGCCCACTTCATCTTCTGAGATCACTGCAATCTTTTCATGCAGGTTTCCCGAAGCAATGAGGCTGGTTGACTGGGTAAGCTGCACAATCGGTCCAGAGATCGATCGCGCCACATACAGAGCCGTTGCAATGACCACCAGAATCGCCAGGAATGCGATGACACTCTGATCCCGGCGCATCGAGGTGATCGATGCAAACGCTTCCTCATACTCAATCTTTGTCACCATGCCCCAGCGGAAGGAAGGAAGGAATCGCCACACCGCCAGGGCATGCTTGCCGTTGTAGTCCGTCACGACCTCTGCTTGGGTGCTCGCGCGGCCCTGCACCGCTTCGTACAGCGCATGATACTTGGGCAGCTCTTTGAGCGGGATTTGCCGTCGGAACGCCGCATTCGGATCATAGCGAGTAGGAGCCATGAAGACGAGCTTCTCTCCGCGCAGGGAGCTGACCACTGTCTCTCCTGTCTCGCCCAGTCCGGTGTAGTCCGACAACAGCTTGTAGATCTCTGCATTGTTGAGCTGTAGCTCGATCACCCCAATCAGCGTTCGCCCACGCATCACCGGAGCGGCAATAAAGGCCGACGACTCGTTGGATGCTTGGTAATAGTCAAAGTCCGATACCTCTGCATCGAGCATCGACTTGGTGCGCTCAAAGACCTTCGCCAGCGAGGAATCCCGATACGGACCGGTGACGATGTTCGACCCCCACACCTCGCCTTTGGTGACCGCGAACAGACACTCTCCCTCCGGCGAGATCAGGAATAGATCCGAGTAGCCACGCGACTCCTTGACCGAGGTCAAAAAGGGACGCATCCGCTGATCAATCTCCTCGTATTCCGCAGAGCTGATTCCGCCCTTTTTGAACGCCTGACTGAAGTCTGCGACTGCGCCCACGATGTCTGGAATGCGCGACAGGCCCGAGACGTTGCGCTTCCGTTCCACCACGTAGTTTTCGATCTGCACCGCTTTGGCTTTGGACGAAGCTTCCAGCGACTGCTCCACTTCCCGTCGGATAGCTGCCGCCCCGCGCTCGTAGGTGACATACATGATGAGCGCCATCGGCACAGTGGTCAAAAGCAGAAACCAGGCGAGCAAGCGAGTCGCGAGTCGTGGCTTCCGGAGACTGCGAAGTAACTTCTGCATGGGTGAAGACTGCATGACTCACTCCTACGGCGACTCTAGTGACGGTCTGTTCGGATTCGCCCACTGATGTTTCCAGCCAATGAACAGATCACTGAGGAACTTTTCCCAGTCCGCTTTGGTGCGATAGATGGGATAGGGAACTGGCCGCAGAGGCCGCTGGGAGTCCCACACCACATCGAAGTCTCCGTCGCTGTCAATCTTCCCAATCCGAGCAGTTCGCCAGACATGGTTGTTTTCTGCGTCGATGTACACCAAGCCTTCCGGAGCACTGAAGCTCTGGTTGGGAAGCGCGCCACGTACCAGATCCACAGAGACAGAGTTGGCCGCCTTCACCGCAGCAGCCCACAGATACACGCCAAAGTACGCGGACTCAATCGGGTCATCCGTGACTGCATCCGGTCCAAAGCGGGCGCGGTATCGCTTGATGAAGTCGCGGTTTTCCGGATTGGGCTGACTTTGAAAGTAGTTCCAGGCCGCGTAATCACCAACCATTTCCTTGGCCGACAGGTTGCGCAGCTCGCGCTCTGCAATCATGAACGACATCGTAGGAATCTTTTCCGGAGTCACGCCAGCCCGTCGCAGCTCGCGGAAAAATGCGATGTTGCTGTCACCTGTGATGCTGTTTAGGATCACCGCCGGCTTGGCCGCTACAATCTTGTCCACCACGCTCTTGGTGTCTTTGCTGCCCCACAGGATGTACTCCTCCCCAACTATCTCTCCTTTGAGCGCGGCCACCTGATCTTGGATCATCGCGTGGACGGCACGAGAGTGGACCAGATCTGATCCCACCAAAAAGAAGCGCTTCCCCAGATTGTCAAAGCACCACTTCACAGCAGGAATCACTTGCTGGTTTGGCGCTGCCCCGGTGTAGATGATGTTGGGAGACTGCTCCAGTCCTTCATAGGTGAGCGGATAGAACAGCAGGTGATTGTGACGCTCGAACACCGGCTTTCCGGTCTTGCGACTGGCAGAGTTTAGGAATCCGAAGATCACCTTGACTCGCTCTTCTGTGATCAGCCGCTCTGATTCCCGTGCAAAAGTCGCCGGGTCTGATCGACCATCGACCAGGATCGGCTGAATCGTCCGGCCCAGCAGACCGCCCTGCTGATTGATCTCATCGATGGCCATCAGCGTTGCATCGGCAACCGGCTTGGCGCTCAGAGCCATCGTCCCAGTGAGTGCATGCAGGACTCCGACCTTGATCGGTCCGTCGCTGCCCGGCTCTCCTTTCTTGATACAAGCGGCAAGCAGCAGCAGACAGCTGGCGATCAAAATCCGTCCGAAGTGCTGGTGCGCAGACCTACTCTTAACAGTCATCGGCGTGCTCCTTGTGAGCGAGTCTCTTCTTGGTGAGCCAGAGCGCTGGTCAGTGCAAGCTCCGTTGCGTCCAGGGTGCGACGTATCTCTTCCTTTTGGGTGGTGAGCTTCATCAGCTCCTCTCCTCCGTGCTGCAGTTGACTCACCGAGTCTCTGATGTGAAGGAAGGCTTGGGTCTGTCCCGACACCACCGTCAGAATCTGCGAGCAAGTCTCGGCAGCCTCGGCAGCCTCACTCTGTAGTCCGAGAAGGAGGCTCTCTGTCTGTCGCGTTGTCTCGACCAAGACATCCACCTTGTTCTCACTGTCCATGGCGTGTGCCAGTGTGGTTCGACTCGACTTTTGTACTTCTTCCAAGACCTGACGCATCTGCTGCGCAGAGCCCTTCGATTGCTCTGCCAGCGAGCGCACTTCCGCAGCCACGATCGAAAATCCACGACCCACATCCCCTGCGCGAGCCGCTTCAATGGTGGCATTGAGTGCCACGTGATCGATCTCACTCGCCAGCAGTTTTACCGACGCAGCAATCTGTCCCACGGTCTGCGAGCGATCGAGCAGCTCGGAAATGGCACTCGATAGCGTTCCACTCTTTTGTCGCAGCGCGAGAAGCTGTCGATGCGCGGACTCCATCGCACCATGACCTTTCTGCGACAACTCACGGAAGTGCTCGATCTTTTCACCAGTACTGCGCGTGCGCTGGAGTGCTTCCTCTACCGCTTGACGCAGCTCCTCCAGAGCACGCGGCGCAGATGCACTTCCCGGACCCACCCAGGGCAACAGCTCAATCGAGTGATCGAGAATTTTTCGCGTCCGCTCGGCATGCGTACGGAAGATGCTCTCACTTTGAACTCGCAGCCCTTGCAGCTGCTCGTGCAGCTCTTTTTTGTCATGACTTGACGCAACACTCTGGATGCGCAGCTCGCGCAGGGCAGCCGCCAGGGACTCACACTCTGCACCGCCACGTAGCGCAAGCTGCTGCTCTTCCACCTCAATCAGGGGTCGCAGGGAGATCACTTCTGTCAGTCGCTGCAGATTTTCAAAAAAGCGATGCAGCAGCAGCAACGCCACCAACGCAGAGCCCGCCGCCAAAAGGGGTGGTCCAAAGGTCAAGATCTGCGCACCAACATCTGGTGCCGAAAGCGAGCTACCGTCCGCCAGTGACAGCCACTTGGCAATCACAAACGCTGGCGCGCCAAAGATGATGAGTAGCAGCAGATAGAAGACCTGCAGCCTGGTACTACGCAGAGAGGATCTCGCATGACTCATGTCCGCATCTCCTATCCCGGCTGGTTCACATACAGCCGCGAGTCCTTCAGAAGTTCCTTGCCATCAAGTAGCAACATTCCGTCGGCAGTAACCCCTGCAGCACAGCGACCAAGTGGTGGAACAGACAGCTCTGCAGAGGATGAAACCGCAGACCTTGCCAGCCGCGCTGTCTGTCCGAAACCTTGGCAGATCACGCCGAACTCTGGACGCTCTGCACCGACAATCAGCAGCTGGGGATGGTTCTCTGTTTCATCCGCTTTCGCAGCCGGAAAGCCAAATAGCTGCGCCAGATCCATTACCAGCAGAACTTGACCCCGCACACTACACACCCCACTCACATGTGGTGCGACACCTGGCAGCGGAGTCACTGTGGGAAGGGTCAGCATCTCGAATACAAAGCGGGTAGGAATGCCACAGCGCTGGCTTCCTAGGAAGAACGTCAGGACCTCTAGGTTGAGCTCTTCGCTGCGTGATCGCGCGACCGCGAACGCCATCAGCTTGGCCCGCTCATCCAGCACGTTCTTGGTGCGTGCGTCGGAGTGACCGAGTGTCTCCTCCATCGCTTTGGCCGCTTTCGCCAGGCGATCGAGCAGACTCTGCCACCGCTTGTCCATCTGTACACCGCTCATCGGGTCGGCCCCCCCGTGCCAGTCGAATGAGTGAGTGCCTGCGTGAGTGCCTGCTTCTCTGCACTGCCTAGGAAGCGTCCCAGATCGTGGATCAAGATCATTCCGTCTTGACCGGTAGCGACCCCATCGACCAGCTCTGCGGAAGAGATGTACTTGCCGGCGTCACTGGTCTTCTTCACGGGCAGACGCTCAAGGTTCAGCACCCGATCGACTCGCAGTGCCACCCAGCGGGTTCCTTCCCATGCGATCACGAAGTGATCGGTCACAGAAGGTGGAAGCTCCGGAAGACCAAAGCGCCGACGCATATTCAGCAAGGGAATGATCTCACCGCGCACATTCAGAATTCCCTCCACAATCGGCGGTGCTTTCGGAAGGGTCACCGCACTGAAGGCTCGCAGCACCTCTCGCACGACGGCAGAGCGCACCGCATACTTCTGACCGGACTGCTCGAAGATGAGCAGATCCTCCACCATCAACTCTGACTTCTGCGCATCCCCCATGATCCACTACACCCCGCAGCGGAGATCGCTGCGTCTTCATTTTGCATGAAATCGAAAATTAGTGGCACATACAAATCGTATTTTGCATAACGTCAGCCTACAAAGTCCCCCCAGCAGGTATGGGACGAGCCTGCGGAGGCCTTCTGGTTTCGAGCCCAATATTATACATTTCAAGAGCTTCTTTTTAGAGAAAGTGTCCTCTTTTCTTCTTGAAAAAGACTCCGGAATGATGCCGAAATACTGACATGGTCGGGCGTGCGATAGTTGATGAGTATCAGGGCCACCTACCGAGCCTGACATGCCATCCCCGCACCCGTTCATTTTGGATTCGAGTCGTCGATCGGAGCCGCCAAACTTGTCGTATTCTCTGTGGAGGACTTACTCCATGACCCCAGAGCCTCGGCCCGATCAGCGCACCAAGATCTTTGTGCTGGATGACAGCCAGACGTTCTTGGCCTATGCACGCGTACTGCTAGAGTCACAAGGTTATCAGGTCCTTACCTTTGACTCTCCTCTCGGCATCACCAGAGAGGTGATCCGTCAACAGCCGGACCTGGTGATTGTCGATGTCAACATGCCATCGATCACGGGTGACAAGGTGTGTCAGCTAGTACGCTCGGCGAGCTTCGCCCGCAGTGTGGTCATCTTGCTCCACTCCTCACTACCGGAGAGTGATCTGCATGATCTGGCGCGAAAGTGCGGTGCCGATGGCTTCGTTCCGAAGTCCAAGGACCCACAAATTCTCATCGACGCCGTCGCCAAACATCTGGCCGGACGCAGCCGTATTCGTTCCTCAAAGATCGGGTCGCGCTAGCTGACTGAATCCCGCAAGCGGCGGTGTCCTCTTGCGATAAGGAGCTGTTTGTGATGTCGGAGATATTTCTGTTTCGGAACGAATCGCACAGCAACATCCTGCTTCACGATGTATCCACCGATGGCTTGGCTGTGCAGACGAATCACCACCTGATCGTCCATAACAAGGGGTCGATGATCCTCGACCCGGGAGGACAGACCGTCTTCAATCGTGTCTTGGCCGACACAACGCTGGTGTCAGCAGGGGCAGAGGTAAAGTACGTGTTTCTGTCGCACCAAGATCCGGACATTGTGTCGGGTACCAATGACTGGCTCGCGGCCACCAGTGCGGACGCGTACATCTCTCAGCTGTGGCTCCGCTTTGTGCCACATACAGATATCGTAGAAGATCTGCAGCATCGACTTCGTGCGATTCCTGATGAAGGAATGTGGATCGATCTGAACGGCAGCGATCTGGCCATCCTGCCGGCTCACTTCCTACACTCTCCGGGGAACTTTCATGTCTACGATCCGACCGCAAAGATTCTCTATTCTGGAGATCTTGGGGCATCGCTGGGATGTGACTATCGGCGGGTCGAAGACTTCGATGATCACATCCCTTTTATGCGCGGCTTTCATGAGCGCTACATGGCCTCTTCGGCAGCAATCCGGACTTGGTCACGGCTGATTCGCACGCTGGACATCGAGATGATCGCGCCACAGCATGGGGCTCTGTTTGAAGGCAAGGCCATGGTGACGGCTTTCCTAGACTGGCTCGACTCTTTGAGCTGCGGAGTCGATCGACTTCCCGAGGAATATCGCCTACCGCCACCCCGGCTGTGATGCGAAGGGAACCAGCGTGGCACGCTACGATCGGATAGGGAGGGATTATCAGCGGAAGCGACGCGCAGATCCTCGCTTTGTCGCGAAGATTGAAGAGGCGCTGGCAGACTGCATCACGGTGCTCAATGTGGGCGCAGGGACGGGCTCCTATGAGTCTCCCGATCGCAAAGTAGTGGCGCTGGAGCCATCGGAGACGATGATTCGGCAGCGCCCTCCTGAAGCGGCTCCAGCCGTACTTGGAGAGGCCGAGCGACTCCCCTTTATCGATCAGTCCGTCGATGCGATCACAGCGTTTATGACGGTTCATCACTGGCTGGATGTGCCGCGTGGTCTGCGCGAGCTGCGGCGAGTGGCCAGGCGCAGAGTGATCATCATGACCTATCTGCCCGGAACAGCGGTGTTTCCTGATCGCTGGATCACCAACGTCTACTTTCCAGGAATCGCCGCTGCGCATCGACGCAGAATGCCGGATGTTGGCTTTTTTGAAGAAGCACTTGGCACCATTACCTGTGTGCCACTCTTGATTCCACGCGACTGTACCGATGGCTTTATTGACGCATTCTGGGCGCGGCCAGAGGTCTATCTGGACCCGGCAGTGCGGGGCTCGATGTCGGCGTTTCAGCTACTCAATCCGCTGGAGCTGGTGCAAGGAATCGCGCAGCTGCGGACCGACCTAAAACAGGGACGCTGGGACGAGCAGTTTGGTAAGCTGCGCACCCAGACCGAAATGGATGCCGGACTGCGATTGGTAGTCGCGCGCCTCGACGAGTGATGAGCATAACCGCGTGCCCTCCTCCCACCTCAAAGCGCAGCTGCAAGGTGCGACGCTGGTTCTGCTCAGCGGAGTGACTCTGTCTACCAAAGCAATCCTGGCCAAGCTGGCGTATCGACATGGCGTTGATGCCCTGACCATGCTGTCCCTGCGGATGTTCTTCGCGGTGCCGCTGCTGCTGCTGAGTGTCTACTTTGCAGAGAAGAGCGCGGCGACCCGCTTGACCCGCAAAGATCTGCTGCAGATCGCGCTCCTGGGAGTGACCGGATATTACATCTCTGCAATGCTTGATTTCTTGGGACTGATGTATATCTCGGCGGCGCTGGAGCGACTGGTCCTCTTCCTATATCCGACGTTTGTGATGTTGATCTCGGCGGTGCTGTTCCGCACTCGACTGCGCAGAACGCACATGGTGGCACTCCTAATCACCTACCTGGGAATGGCGGTGGTGTTTCATCAGGAGCGCGCGCTGTCGGGAAGTGATACCCAAAAGGGAGCGCTGCTCGTCCTCGGTTGTTCGGTCGGTTATGCCGCGTATCTGGTCGGGGCGGGCAGACTGATTCCGCGTGTTGGGGCGCAGCGCTTCAATGCGTACTCTCTGCTCTCTGCAACGACGGCGATCTTGCTGCACTGGACTCTGCGCGGGAGTCCTCTTCACGGACTGCCGCTGCCGGTGTACGGCTACGGATTCCTGATGGCGACTGTAGGAACGGTCATCCCAACCATTCTGCTTGCCAAAGGAATTGCGCGGATTGGTGCTGGACCGGCTGCGATCCTGACCTCGATTGGTCCTGTCTCGACGGTGTTATTGGCAAGTACGCTGCTTGACGAGCCGATCACAACCGGACAGACACTGGGCGGAGTCCTGGTGCTTTTCGGCGTCACACTCGTCACCACAACCCCTGCCCAGAGCCAAGGTCCCCCACAAGTACGCAATAAATCGAGCTTGTGAGGCCGTTTCTCGGCGGGATAAGATCCCATTGGGAGTGTGTCCTGTGCGTCTGCGCCGTACCACCTTGAAGGGAAGTCTCTCTTTGTTGCCGGCCCTGGGTGGCTTGCTGTGGCTGGCCTCGTGTCACAGTGGGTCGCGGAGTCAGAGTCCTGCCAGTGGCGAGCCGCCGGGACAGCCGCTGCCAGCGATGTCTCAGCCGATGTCGGTCTACACCGACCTCGATCCGTATCTGCATGATCTGCTCGAGAGCCAGGACGTGCGGCGGATCGGTCGCTACATCGGAGCCGTCGAGCCTTCCGAGCTGTCCGATGACCTCAATCCGACCCGGCGCAAGGCCTCGGCCAAGCAAGAGCTGGAGCCGATCGAGTCGCTGTTCCAGGCCGGCGAAGAGCTGTTCGAGACAGAGCTGTCGGTGGTGCGCGGCTTTGGTCATGCCTGGGGTCCGCAAGGGCCGAAGATGCACCGTGTCCATCGCGGCGCCAAAGGAGGACCCGACTCGTTCAGCTGTCGCTCCTGTCATCACCGAGGAGGTGACGACGGAGCCGGTGAGTACAACGAAAATGCGCTCGTCGGTGGCGATGGCGAGCGGGTCAGTAGCGCGCTGGAACGAAACCCGCCGTCGCTGCAAGGTGCTGGCCTGCTTCAGATCCTGGCCGCAGAAGTCACCGCCGTGCTGCAAGAGCGTCTCAGCGGACCTCTGCCCACCGAGCCGACTCAGATTCCGCTGGTCGTGCAGGATGTCGACTTCGGTTACGTGACGCGCCTGCCCGACGGTCGCGTCGATGCCAGTGCGCTGCGCACCATCGATCCCGATCTGATCGTCAAGCCGTTCGGGTGGAAAGGAACCCACAGCACGCTGCGCCGCTTTTCCGAGGAGGCCTTTCAGGTTCATCACGGCATGCAGTCAGCGGTGCTCGCCTGGCAGCGACTGTCGTTTACCACTCAGCCCAACCAAGCCTCGGCAGCGACGCGGGCGATCATGGCGGCGTTTCCCGGGGGAGACGGACTGGATCTCGACGGAGACGGCAGTCGCATTGAGCTGACCGACTCGATGCTGTCGGGGATTGCGGTGTACCTGACGCTGTTGCCGCTGCCGGTCATCGAGCCGCCCCGTGCCCCGGATCTGCTGGCCGCATTTCGCCAAGGGCAAGCGGCTTTCCAGACGCTGGGCTGCGAGAGCTGTCACAAGCCGATGTGGCTGGTCGATAAGCCGACCTGGACCGAGCGTGGCGAAGCGCAAAACACGGCGTTTCGCATCACCGTCGACCTGCGCAAAGACATTCGCAATGGTCCACCGCTGCGAAACCGCGACGCCGAGCTGCCGGGCTACCCGGTGCTGCTGTATTCGGATCTGCGTCGCCACGACATGGGAAAAGAGCTGTCCGACCCCGAGCCGCCGCCCGGAACGCCCAAGCCAAGCATTCCACCGTCGTATTTTCTGACCCGGCCTCTGTGGGGACTTGCGGACTCGGCGCCGTATCTCCACGACGGACGGGCAGTCACCATCGCGGATGCGATCAAGGGGCATGGTGGCGAGGCTGCCGAGTCTCGTCGCAAATACCTGGCGCTACCGGTCGAGTCGCAGCGAGCGCTCCAGGTCTTCCTGATGTCGCTGTCGCGAGCCGCCCTCCCCGAGGTGTCGCAGTGAGGCCCGCCTGCTTTGCACTCACGCTGCTGGCGCTGCTCAGCTGGGGCAGTGGCTGTCGTCGCGTGGCCCAGGTCGAGCCGATTACGCCCGCCGAGGACCCGCAGCTGCGCGGCCTGTCCCCGCCGTCGCCACAAGAGCAGGCCCAGCGCGCCATTTCCGAGCGCTTCCAGCGACGCGAGCAAGCTTTCCGCGAGCTGCTTCAGCCGGGGACGCAGTGGCAAGTGCTGCGGGTCGATCAGGGCCAGATTGATCAGCGACGGATTTCGATCGCACGGCTCATCGACCTGGGAAAGGAGCTGTTCCGTACCGATTTCACCGTCGAGCAAGGACTCGGCAACGGCCTCGCTGGCCACGGCAGCAACCTCGCCGGTCCGCGCCCCGCACCGAACCTACGCCATGTCCATCGCGGTGAGTTTGGGGGTCCCGACGCCACTCGCTGCGCCGCTTGTCATCACTTCGGCGGACTCGGCGGGGGTGGCGGCAAGATTGACACTACATTTTTCCTCGGCGACGGAGATCGCCCCGACTCTGCCCTTCCTCGCAACCCCAAGGACCTGCACGGGACGAGCCTGCTCCAGGCCCTCGCCGACGAGATGAGCCGCGAGCTCCGCGCCAACGCCAGTGCCGCCGACCGCAGCCTCAAGCCCGGCGAGAGCGTCCTGCTGACCAGCAAAGGCGTCGGCTTCGGCTACATCCGCAAGCGCAGCGACGGCAGCCTCGACCTGACCGGCATCCACGGCGTCAGTCCCGACCTGGTGGTCAGACCGTTTGGCTGGAAGGGCACGACGGCGACGCTGCGGCAGGTGGTGCTCTATTCCCTGCAGCAACACCTCGGCATCCAGGCAGACGAGCTGGTCCACAGTCCATCGCCCGGTCGCAGCGAGCTCCTCGGCAGCGGTCCCGACGAGGACCCCGACTCTGATGGCGTCCGCCACGAAGCCACCGACGGCATGGTCACCGCGCTCACCACCTTCGTCGCTGCCCTGCCCCCGCCGATCGAAGAAGTCCCCGAGGTATCGACCTTCGCCCTGCGCTCCGCCCGAGGCAGCGAGGTCTTCTCCCAGATCGGCTGTGCCAAGTGTCACGTCCCGACGATGCAGCTTCACGAGCCGGTGGTGTCGCTCGGTCCGACGTGGTCCCGACGACCCCGCGTCGATCTGTCGCCACTGGTCGTCGGTGCCCGCAAAGCCCGCGAGCCGCTCACGGTGCGTCTATACAGCGATCTCCGTCGGCACAACATGGGTGAAGCCCTGGCCGAGCCCCGTCACTACCGAGGGGTTCCCGCCGACGAGTGGCTGACTCCGCCGCTGTGGGGCGTGGCTTCGTCTGCACCGTATCTTCATGATGGCCGCGCTCCGACGGTGGATGTCGCCATCCGTGCCCACGGTGGAGAAGGTGAAGCGGCGGCGAAGGCGTTTGCGGCGCTCTCTCTCGAAGACAGTGCCGCACTGCGGGTGTTCTTGCAGACGCTGACCCGACCGCAGTCGCTGGAGTTCAAGCCGTAGCCGAGGGAACCCAGCCGTCCAGACGCTGTCCTTTTTGTGCTCGCTTGACATCCACCAAACCATCTTCGGAGGCTTCACAGTCATGACCCGCTTGGCCCTCTCCTTCGCCCTGTCTGTGCTGTGTCTGTCCTCTCACGCGCGGGCCGAAAGCGCCAAGCCCGCTGTTCCTGACGAAAAGTCCGCCAAGCCGCCCCAGGCTGCCCCAGCCGCCCCCGAGCTAACCCTGCATGACAGCGTCACCGCCGCACTCTCTGCCATTTTTGAGCGTGCGCAGCAGGATTCCGGCAAAAAACCGCATCTGGTCGCGTTTGGGGAATATCACCAGACCAAAGGAAAGACCCAGATCAAGAGCGCCCTCAAGCGCTTCGCGGAAGAGCTATGGCCGACGGTGCAGCCCGGCTCCTCGGACCTGATTCTGGAGACGTTTGTCACCGAAGGAAACTGCGGCAAGGAAGAAAAGAAAGTGGTCAAAGATGTCGAAAAGACCACAAAACGGCCAGAAACGACGGAAAACGAGCTGGTTACGCTCATCAAACAGGCCAAAGCACAGGGCATTCAGCCACACATTTTGCAGGTCAGCTGCAAAGACTATCAGTCGGTGCTCGACGAAAAAGCGCAGGTTGACTACGTCAAGATGCTCAAGCTGATCGGTGATCTACTGCAAAAACGGATGACCGAGGTTCGACTCCGTCGGCAAAAGGCGGGCATCGACAAGATGGTGATGGTCTACGGCGGCGCGCTCCACAACGATCTGTATCCACAGAAAGAGCTGGCCGACTTTGCGTTCGGGCAGTCGCTGACGGAGGCATTTCCCGGCGAGTATCTCGAGGTCGACCTCTACGTGCCGGAGTTTATCGAGACTGACAAGACGGTCCGGGCCCAGCCGTGGTTCCCGCTGTACAAAAAAGCCCAGAAGCCCGGCCAGCCCGTCGTCGTGCGACGAGGACCGGGCTCGTTCATCCTGCTATTTGCGCCGTCGGGATCGAATCAGAAGTAGTTGCTGAAAAAGACCAGCAGCGCGACGACGGTACGCTTCGAGCCAAAGTCGCCACAGCAGCTGGAAGCAGACCCCCAGCTCGAGCCGTTCTTGCGAATCGTCCCGTCGCTGTCGATGCGCCCGATGCTCGATCCGCTCTTGCGAATCGTTCCGTCGTTGTCGATGCTGCCAACGCTCGAGCCATCTTTGCGGATGGTCCCGTCGTTGTCGATTCGTCCGACGCTGGAGCCGTTTTTGCGGATCGTTCCGTCGTTGTCGATTCGTCCGACGCTCGAGCCATTGATGCGGATGGTGCCGTCGTCGTCGATGCGCGCCCAGCTCGAGCCGTCTTTGCGGACCTCGACATCGGCGAGGGCGGTGCCAGCGACGGTGGAAAATACAAATGCCGTGAGCAGTGCAGACAGCTTGCGCATGATTCCTCCCGGGTGAGCCGAACAGTTAGGTCCTAAGTGTAGACGACTTGGGCCGCGCGAAAGTCAGCCGGCTTGGCGCAGGTCGCTGTCAGACCCGTGTGCGACGATTCTTCTTGGGGGAAGTTCCCCGTGCTTTGTGCCTCTTTCACCTCTCAACCGACTGGCAAAGGAGCGAACATGAAGGACCGCAAGGATCGGCTCACCAAGAAGCAGCTCTCCGTCTCGATGTATGACCGTGGCATGAATGTCGTGGCGATCGCGAGGCTGCTGCGCTGCGAGCCGAGCTACGTCGCCAACGCCCTCATCGAGCAAGGTCGGATTCCGGCCTACGTGGATCTGTACACCTCGACGGGACCACAGAACGAGGACGCGAAAGAGCTGGAAGGGGTGCTGAAGTTTACCGACGCGGACTCGGCGCGAGCGTCGGTGGCGAGGATTGACCAGCTGTGGCAGCGCTTCTCGTCGGAGAGAAACCGGCGCGGCATGCACCAGTGTGAGGTGGTTGTCCTCATCGGTCGCAACCGCGCGATTGGCATCGGCAAACAGACGGAAGCGCAGATCTTTGCCGATTGGCTCGTCGCACGGCTGCGGCCAACCCGATCGGGCAGTCGAGCCGCGTAGTTGCTAGTCCACCGCTTCTGGCGTCGGCGGTGGCAGGCTAGTAGGCTGCTGCGGCGTACTCGGCGGGGTCGAGCGCCGCTTGTCCTCTTCCGGCTCGTCGGACGCTTTCATCGACGCCTGCACCTGGAAGCGGTAGTTGAGCGTCAGTCCGCTATACATCGACAGCTGCGTAAAGCCCACGTCGCGCCGAGTCATGGTGCTGTCGGTGTACTCCGCTCCAACGTGAGAAACCCGCAGCCCAAAGATCTCTGCCCCGATCGAAAAGCCCGTACCCAGGAAATACTCGGCCCCGATCGCTAGCGTGCCACCGACGGGACTCACCGTGTCAGCCTGAGCAGAAGCCTGGTCACCTGTCACGTTGGTATTGTTCGTCGAGACGCTGGCAAAGTACTTGTACACGTCGACGTAGGCATATGGCGCGATGCGGTCCTTCTTCGGATCGCGCATGTAGAGCTTGAACCCGAGCGCCAGCCCCAGCTGAAAGAAGCTATCCGTCGTCGCCACGGCTGGATTTGCGCCCATCTGCTTGTCGGTGTTCAGACGTGCCCACCCCAAGTCGAGGCCGAGCATCAGACCGTAGCGCTGCGCAAAAAATGCCCCAAAGTACGGGGCCAGCGACGTGGTCTGAAAGCTCTGGTTGGGAGCTGTCAGATCGCCCGCCGTCGTCGCTGCATTGGGAAAATGGGCCATGGTGTAGCGATACGGCTCGAACCGCGAGCCAATCGCCAAGTGCACATCCGCATGGGCCAGGCTCGCAGCCCCAAAGATGAGGCCCGCCGTCGAAAAAGCGAGCAGCAAGCGTCGGCTCTGCATACGGGAATCGTCACCACGCATCGTTTTGGTTCCTCCGAGAATCCGCGAAATAGACCGGTATTGGGACGGTACGCACACGAACAACTACCTGTACGTGCTCGCCTTATACCGTGTCTTGGGCTGCGGTTGGCGTGAAAAAATTTGACTTCGCTATTTTGCTTTTGGCGCCATCCCCTCGTCGGAGCGGGGACGAAATAGCGGACAGGAGCGAACCGGCTGCGGCGGATACTTCTGCGGCAAGAGCGGACACAGGATAAACACGCTGCCTCGCCCGGAGCGGATGTAGCGAGGCGACTCGCAGCGATGACACAGGCTCGACGGAAACGGCAGGTCAGCCAGGTTTGGCAGCTCCGTCGCCGGCTCGCTCGGCTTGTCACTCGCCTGCTTGTCGCTCGGCCTGTCGTCCGATGAGCCTTTTCCCGAGGAGCTTGAACTCATAGGTGTGCAGCCTACCCCACATGGCACCCGCTGGTCGGACAGAACGACTTGAGCACTTTGCACCCGAAACGCACTAGCCAAGTGGCTTGTGGTACGATTCTTTGTATTTTCGTGCGCTCTTAGCGCATGGCGTAGCCGAAGATGAGCGAACAGCCTGAGAGCGGAATAGGACCGGAGTCCGCGCACAGCGCAGCGCGTCGTGCCCCCAAAGGAGGCGATGTGCTCGACAACATCTATCGGCTCGACGCACCGCTGGGAAAGGGCGGCGTCGGCGTGGTGTTCAAGGCGTGGCACCTGCACCTTCAGCGACCGTGTGCGATCAAGTTTTTGCACCCACAGCTCGTCTCGAATCCCGAGCTACGGACGCGTTTCCGTCGAGAAGCCCAGAGTGCGTTCCAGCTGGGCCACCCGCATATCGTCGCCATCACCGACTTCCGCGACGATCCGAGCAGCTGGCCCTATCTGGTCATGGAGCTGGTGCAAGGTCAGTCGCTGCGTGATCGCCTGGAAAAAGGGCCGCTCGATCCACAGCTGGCGGTGCGACTGATGTCCGAGCTGGCCGACGCGCTGGTCGCGGCGCACCGACGGGGGGTTATCCATCGCGAC
>JAEUKA010000080.1 GCA_016794465.1 Myxococcales bacterium
GGCAAACAGCTTGGGATAGTCAGACTCCGTCGGGCCCGGCGTCCGGTGCCTTTCATACCAGTATCCATGTCTACACAGTGCACTACAGTATCGCCTACTGCGTGTCTGTGCATTGTCGATCGGCTTCTTGCAGTGCTTGCAAGGAGACACCTGAACGAAGCGGATCATCCCTTAACGATAGTCGCTGCGAGCCTAGGACGCAAGTGCATTTCGCAGCGTCTAATTCACCACTTTAGCGTCTAATTCACCAGCCCGAACGCTAGCAAGACGCTGACAAAACGCTGACATGCCCCTACCAATACGACATCAAGCCGTGCGCAGTAACGACAGCAAAACGTAGCGTTAATATTCAAATCAAACCAGAGCACTGCGAGTCCTATTTCTTTATCAAGCGATGCTCAACGGACTAAACAGTTCCAGGGATGTGTGGGTTTTGGGCTTGCTTTTTTCTTGTGACAGGCAGATCGAACTTGCTATGCTTGCCGAGGTGGTCGTTCACCATGGCCCAAGCCATGAGTGGCGAGGCGGCTCCTGAACCGTCTCTTGCTGGCCGTGTCATCGTCGGTTTGTGTTGATATCTGCCGGTGAAATGGATTTCCGCCGTGAGGCGAACAACATGAGGCAACAAATGCGCAATGAATATGAAAAGCAAGTAGAGCTCGAATGGCGTTTCCAACGTGCACGTGATCGGTTCAACACATACAACCGACACTTCAAGAAGTTGTTGCCGCAGCTAACGGGATTTACGTCGCCGCAGATGGTCGCCTCCGTGGAACGGTTCTTTGTGCTGCGTATCAAAGGACCACTCTGTAAGTCCCGGGCCGAGATGCTGGAGTGTTTCTTTGAACTCCAAAAGATCAAGCAACGTCGACAGATCGCCATGTCCCAATCAATCGCGGAGCAGGTCACCCCAAAACACAAGGGAAACTGGAGCACCGAGGCCGATGAGGATGCAGACGCAACGCATGGGACTCTGTTTGCTCCAGGGGCTCCGAAATCGACCGACGCTCATGCACTGTCAACAGCGGATGGGAATCTTTGCGATGATGATGACAAGGCGGTGGTCCCAGAGAGCGATTCATTCCTCTACGGATTTGAAGAAGACGAGGATGGCGTCTTAGAGGAATGCGACGCTGCGCAACAGGTAGCGAAATGTCGAACGGAGTCCATCGTTGAGACGGAATCCGATTGCGCAGTCGAAGCCCCATCATGCCGAGTTCCGTTAAGACGCCGAACCCTTGAAAAGACGTTCGAGAACCTGCAGCGCGCGAAACAGAGTGCCGATGGGAATTCTGATCACTGCGACTCCGATTCTGCCGCGCAAATTGTCATGGATCCTGTCAACTCTCACGCGCACAGAAGCGATGTCGGAGAGAACCCTGTCGAAGCATCTGAATCATTCACAAATTCCGAAAGGCCAGACGGTGGAATCGCAGCTCGATTGCGCCAACAGGAGCAGGAGGTGGAGCGGCCGCGTGAGCCTGCGCGGACGCCTCTCCGAACAGAGACTCCTGCTCTGCTCAGACAACGGAAGGAATTGCCTCCACAACAGACAGTCATCAAACAAACCCATCTCCGCTGCAGCTCAAAGGAGCGGAAACCGCGTCA
The DNA here is from genome assembly GCA_016794465.1 of Myxococcales bacterium. Taxonomy (GTDB): domain Bacteria; phylum Myxococcota_A; class Polyangia; order Palsa-1104; family JAEUJZ01; genus JAEUKA01. The sequence goes on from JAEUKA010000080.1 coordinate 1,609, forward strand.
CAGGTGAGGGAGGACGCTCCACCGGAAAATCCGCTCGCCGCGCTCGAGCTGCTATTTTCTCTGATGGCTGGTCGCCAAATGTAGGCCAGCACGCATGGCCAATGGCCAGATCGGAGAGATTGCGCTTGGAGCCACGAGGAAGAAAACTGCCCCGCAGTTCTCTCTCGAAATCAGTAAATCTGACAGCCATTCCTCGAAGGCCATGATGTTGCTGATGCACAGAGTCCGATCGGAATGCCCGCTTCTGTGGCTCCAGAGGACTCCCAAACCTCTGTCCGAGATCGATCAGAGGCACAACCATCTGGCAAAGATGACGACGGAAATGAGCTGACCGATGGGGATGAGGCGGAGGGCTCGGAGTATAGGAACAGACATCATTCGGAGTCCGCAGTCGTCGCATCCCGGAATCGATCGCTTGGTTGGCATTCTCTCAGCGCAGGACTGGGGCGATCATTCCCCGGAGGACACGTCGTGCCGTTGCGCAAGGGTTGTCGGTCTGGTCATGGCGCATGAACCGACGCGTGGATTTCTTGCGCTCGGGCTTCCCAGACCGGAAGCGTGCAACGATCTTTTGCGCGTTCCTCATACCCGATTTTCTGGTCAAGGGAGTGCGGCCAGAATGCCGACTCCGTTCCGTAACATACTGCGGTGGGAGAACACTTTTCGCGTGGTACTCGTTGGAGAGACTCCTTTCGGTGCTACGAAGCATAATCAAAACGCCTCGAAGCCCGGACGCTCCAGAATCATCGTGGTCTGCGTCTTCCCTCCGCCGCGTCGATGTCATTCCGAACGGTGAAAGGAAAGCGCTCGATCCCGCTCCGGTCTCGATGCGATGCTCACGGCCACAATTCCAGACGGAGCGACCATGATAGGGGGAGAGCAAAGTCAGGACCGTCCGCTCTCCAAGCCGAAGTCTGCGGAGCGATATGTCTTCTTGGAACTCCAAACCGTCCGCACCCGCCACCGCCGCGCCCTGTCATCCCCCCGCGCCTTCGACCGGACATGTACCCGAAAAGAGAAATCCATCTTACATATAGAAAACAGATAAATCTCACCTCAGCGAGAGAGAATTAAGAAATTTACGTCTGAGTGTATTTGGTCCTTTACACGGACTTCAACAACGATACGAACATGGATGTGGCTGTTAGTGCGACCAATGCGGTTCAATTGATCCGTGGCAACGGAGCAGGTGGAGTTCTGTCGAGCACCAACATTGCCGTGACCGGAACTCTGCGGGGCATCGCAGCAGTGAACATCGATGGCGTGAATGGGACGGATATCTTGGTTGCAAGCTCCTCGAGCAACTCGGTCGCGCGGCTCCTGAACAACGGTGCCGGTGGATTCACGGTGACGAACAACTTCGTTGCCGCACTGCCCGGAGCGCTCGAGATGGCGTCCGCAGACTTCAATGGTGACGCGCGTCCTGACTTCATCGTGACCTCCGCAACCTCTGGAGCCACGATCAGCGCTTGCCGCAACAACGCCGGAACCAGCTATATCTGCAACAACATCACCTCTCCGCAGGTGAACTGCAGCGTGGCCACTGCCGATGTCAACAGCGACGGTAAGATGGACTTTGTGCTCGCGAGTCCATCCAGCAACGTGGTGATGGCCTACACCGGTGATGGCGCCTTCAACTTCACCCAGAATGCCACCAATGCACTCGCCAACACCTGGAACAACTTCAAGCTCGCCGACATCGACAAGGACGGCTTCACGGACATCGTGTTCGCAAGCAATGCCAATCAGGTCGGCATCTGTCGTGGCGACAACACGGGCAAGTTCCTTGCTGCGACCGGCGTTCGTGCATTGACCTCTACGCCAAGCCAGGTCGTGGTCGGTCTGCTCAACGCTGATGCCAAGGAAGACTTTGCGGTCAGCACCACCGCGAACGGTGTTCACGTCGCGATCAGCAACGCACAGTAGTCCAATCGGCGTCCTGCGCAGACTTCCTGCGCAGGCTCCTTGCGCAGACTCCCTACCATACTCCCTACCGTACTCCCTACCGTACTCCCTACCTACCGCTGCGAGCCGGATGGCCCTGGTGACCGCAGACAAGGCCATTGAACTGCAAGCTGGGTTCCCGGTGTGCTGAACGTAGCGATGACCGTTGCTCCAACTCTTTGGAGGAGCATCCCAGTCAGCCAGAAGAGATAAGACTCCGGCTCCTCTGGGGCGGTGCTGGTGGGCGTGTGCAGCTGCTGCCTTGCGGGCAGACTTGGGGACGGCGCATCGTCTTCCAGGGTCAGCAGGACAGACTCCAGAGGAGAGCTGGGAAGCACTCCTGTAGAGTCGCCATTCCCGTCGCTGACTCTGCTGGTTCGCAGCTCCAGGACTCTGCTCACCGGCTGCAGATCACGGGCGCGCAACAGCCACAGCAATATCAGCTGGAGGAGTGGCTGCTGGGAAATCCGCGCGCTCTCGATCGTCGGATCAATGCTCAGATTCAGGGTCTTCTCATCGCGCAAAATGCTCTGAAAAAACGGGCGCTGCTCGCGCAGCATTCCGTGCAGTCGGACCGAGCTATGCTGCTGGCTGGGAAGTGACAAGATGGTGTTCAAGTCCACCGTTCCTCGTCGGCACCGATCTGCCGCAGCTTGTAACTTCTGCGGCAGATCGGAAGCTGCGAAGTGGCCTGCATTCTGGCTACGGAGGAGGGCCGTGTGCCCTAAGATTCCTTGCAGACCATTGCGCAGATCATGAAGGATCGATGACCCTAGTCGGTCGATGATGTACAGGCGCAAACAGTCAGCGGCGTGTTGATTGGTTTCCGGGCGCATGGTCCGATGTCAGCGCAACGATTCCGTCGCGCCTCCCTGCCGTGCTAAACCGAGCTCTCAATGGTGGGCAGTGCCAGCCTGGTCTTGGTAAGCACCATGCCGACGTTCGCGCTCTTGCGACAGACAAAGGTCACTACGTGCTCATTGTTTTTTCGTCCACGTAGGAAGACGTGGAGAAGGTTGTCACTGAACACAATGATTTCCTGGAAGTAGTGATGACCATCGTCCTTGACGCCGCGCGACTTGCGGAAGAGCCGCTCGATCGCGCTAACGGTGCTGCCCTGAAACAGGTCAGCGGTAGCAGCGGCCACGAGATCCAGGACCTCACGCGGATGGGAATCGATCGTGCGTGCGGCCAGTAGCATGCCGGTCGCCATGTCTACGTAACCGGTTGCAACACACTCCGGAACTTCAGACATAACTTTCTGCAACATCGTCTCAAGCTTGCTCACCATGATGCGCTCCTCTTTCAGATGCCAACAACTCTGCTGCTTTCCAACATGAGTGCTAACCAATCGCTCCAGCTGATGCTGCGATCGCGGCTAGCTACTCTGCTTCTGCTGTGCGCAGAAGCCCTCAAAATCTTGAAGAAACTTCTCTTGCTCTTTGGACTGAACCCACGCGGGCTCGACCCGGCGGGCTCGTTCAAGAGCGATCCGTGCGCTGTCTCCCTTCCAGATCAGGTAGGAACAGAGCAGCGTTCCGGTGCGACCAAGTCCTGCTTTGCAGTGAAAGGCAATTTGCTCACCCCGTGCGAGCTGCAGATCGATCATTCCACACAGATCAAATGCTGCGCGCAGCGATGGAGCGTGCATGTCCACAATGGGAAAGAACAGACTCTTTATCCCCTGAGCCGACAGCGCATCATCATCAAGTGGTGTCTCTGTCAGAGTCACCAGCAGCGTGATTCCTGCGCCACGCAGCAGTGCCAGATCGTACTCGAGATCGTGCATGACACCGGGCTCTGGGGTGCCAGCAAGAGAGCCCGGGACTAGCCAGTGAAAGCCGCGCGGTCCTTGACCGTAACGTCGCACCTCTGGCTCTGCCGGCTCACCATATGAAAATGTAGGGTTTGGTTCATCGCGCTGAAGTTCCGAAGGCGCAGGATCGGATTCTTCCGTCGCTGAGAACTCTGTGTTTGCCGCTTGTCCCGCAGCGCGATTGTTCAGATCGTGAGGCTCAGGGGAGACGCTGCGATCCACTGGCAGAGTGGCTTCTATCACCTGCACTTCGCTCTGCTGAGGCTTCTCCTCCTGCGGCGTCTTGTACAGATACTCACCGTAAATGTAGCCGAGCTGCGCGGTCTTCTGCCACTGCGAAAGGGGTGCTGACACAAGCACCAGGACGGCTCGGCGCGCGGACTCCTGCAGGATGGTCTGTGAGAGCCGCTCGGTGGCCGCTTGATCGAGTCCTTGCATCGGCTCTTCCAGACACAGTACTGCCGGTCGAGAAGCCGCTGCTCGAGCAATCGCCAGGCGCCGCTTCTGTTCGCTGCTGAGCTCTAGCACTTGGCCACTGAGGTGTTCCTCCAGGTCCAGTGCGTGCTGCGCTTCCAAGTGCTCATGAATCCAGTTGTGCTTGTCATCCATCGACACCAACGACATTCGCTGGCTGTTGCCACTGAGCAAATACTCTCGGACAGAGCTCATCAGCAGCTTGACTCCCAGCTCGATCGTGGCGGCGTGATGATCTTCATCTACCGGATTCCCTTGCAGAAGAGACAGGCCAGTTGTGCTGACTTTTCCTTGCATGCCAGTGGTCAGGAATCCATGCAGAAGTCGGCGGATGGTGCCATCAGGACAGACCAGCTGATACAGTCCATTGGCACCGAGATCCAGGTTGACCTGCGACAGCCGACAGCGCTCTCCCATGGTGAGTCCGAAGTCCCGCAGCATCAGCACCGGCTGATCCTGTTGCCACAGGATGCTCGTCGGAGGTGGTGTCTGTACGACCTCTGGCTCAGGGCTAGGAACCGGGAGCGCGGCTGGGGGTGCCAGGTAATCCGGATCAATGTGTTCGAGCGGAGCATCAGGGGATGGAACGTGACATCCACCTGTCCGAACATACTCACGTATAATAGGATTTGCGGACTCACCAAAGAACTCTGCACAGGGCAGGACTCCGTGAAGTCGGGCTGCCGCCATCAGGGCAATGGTCTGCGCGATCGATTTGGCATGCGCCTGATTGTGACTTACAAACAAAATCGCGCGCTGCGCAGCCAAGTGCTGGAGCAGATCGAGAATCGGCTGGGCGTCCTCATTCTCCATCCCTGCGGTTGGTTCATCGACACAGAGAAGGGCTGGGTTGGTACTGAGCGCACGCAGAATCGACAGTCGCCACGCTTGACTTGCAGACAATCCCAAGCTGCGGACCGAGCGCTGCAACGAGGCACGCAGTCGATCAAGTCCACTGTCGCGTAGCAGCTCTGCTGCGTGAAGTTCTTCGCGGACAGAGTGTGGTCCACTTCGCTGAAGCACGTACTCGATCAGTGTGCCTTCCTGCGCGTCCAATCGCTGTCCAAGCACCACTGGATGATGGCTGGTCGTCAGAGTCTGCCCAAGGTAGAGCAGCTCTCCTTCCTGCTGAAGTCCGGCGATTCCACCTCCGAGGACTCCCAGCAGCGTGGACTTTCCTGCGCCACCAGGACCCATCAGCGCATAAACTCCGCGTGCCGGAATATCCAGGGTCAGATCTTTGATCAGCGTTCGATCGTCCGCTTTGACTTGGAGATTGCGGATGGACAAAACAGGACTCTGTTCGCTCTCTGTTTCGGTGGCGTGCGCAGCTTCACGGTGCGGCTGATCCACATCGGCAGACTGTTCGATCGGTTCGTGTGAAGGCTGTTCACTGTCTGCAACACGGGTTTCCGGATGCGGCGTCAGCTCGGCACTGACTGGTGCAGAGGCAGGGACCGGCTCCACTGGTGGCTGCGAAGGTGTGATAGGAGTCCGTACTGACTCTGGCTCCGTTGTCTTGCTACAGCACTGCTGCGCAATTCGCAGCACTCGTCCCAGCTGCTCCGCAGGAAGCGTCAGCAACACCGCTTGATTCAGGTTGGCCACCAGGAGCAGCAGCGAGCCATCACCCGTGATACAGACGGAGTGCTGCCGTTCCTTGGTCAGCACTACGGACTGCCGCTGCAGGACTTGCACCAGATGATGTGCAATCTGACAGGCTACGTTTGCATCCTGTACCGACTTGATGCCGGTGTTGACCGTTGCCACCGGCCACAGCTGCCCGGGGTTGTGCTGGACAAACAACCAAGAGTCAGTGGTTCCCGGCGGTGGCTGATGAAACAAATCATACGTCACGTCTTCATACAGAGTCGCTGTTTCTGGCCGATCCAGCAGAAGCTCCATGGGAGAAAAGCGCAGATTGGCAGACCAACCGATCGTGGTACTGGGCGGACTCCTCTTCACTCTGACAGGGCCTGCACCCAGCCGACCGGCCAGCCCACGCAGTCCACGCGCGGTGAGTGCGAGCAGCGCGGTACGCTCCTGCTCTAGGAACTCGGGTCGAGGAAATTCCTCGCGACCAGGCTGAAGGATCTGTTGCTGTTGAAACAGACGCAGCGGAGCGGCGATGGCGGGTGCGATCTGATCAAAGAGTCGATCGACAAAGAACAGTCCGTCAATCGACACCCCAAACATCAGCTGCTTTTGGGAAACCGGAAGGGACGCGATTCGCAGACCTTTGCGCGACAGTACTTCAAGCTGCATGTCTCCTGTGGTTTCAGAGACTTGCATGAGCAGATCGAGCAGGCCACGCAGAGGTGATGGCAGCGGCTCGGGCTTGGCAACAGGAGTCGCCGTAGAGTGGATCGACAGCGACGGCGTTTTTGAGTCACGGTTGTCCTGCATGCGGCTTGTTCATTCCAAAGATCGATGCACTACCTGCGAGCAGTACAGCAGCGGCAAACCAGCCGCCCAGCGTCCTACGGACCTTCCCGATGGCTTCACTTGAAGATCGATCAGAGTCCAGACTCTGGTTCATTATCAGAGTAGAAATCCGCAAAAGATAGATCCAAATCTTGAGCGCTGCAGGACGCTGAGTTCCCTAGGGAATTTGCTTTTTCGCAGCGGCTCGCGGATCGCAGTGCGCAGCCGTTACGCTTCATTTTGCGCCTGGACAGACTCCTCGATCGTGACGCGAATGGCGTCACGCAGCTGTTCCAGCGTGTAGGGCTTTGGGAGAAACAAGCGGGCCTGTCGGGGCAGGGCGCTAAGCGAGATCGAGTCGTCCGAATAACCACTGGTGAGGATGGCGCAGACCTTGGGGTCGATTTCTCGCAGGTGATGAAGCGTCTCCATTCCTCCCATACCACCGCGAATGGTTAGATCCAGGAGCACAAGATCGAAAGGAACTCCGTCTTTTGCTGCGGACTCATAGGCCGCCAGGGCGGCTTCTCCGTGCGGGACAGAAACCACAGTGTGTCCGAGCACTTGCAGCAGCGCTTCACTGGTTTCGCGAACGGTCTGATCGTCATCCAGAAGCAGAACCCGAAGCGGTTGGGCGACCTCTTGATGAAGCCGCGTATCAGTCCGTTCCGCTGCCCCATCAGTGGCGGGAAGATAGATCGCCACGCAGGTCCCTTCACCCAGCTTGGACTTCACATCAATGTAGCCACCGTGCTTGCGGACGATGGCGTAGGTCGTCGCAAGCCCCAGTCCGTTTCCGGTCGCTTTGGTCGAGAAGTATGGATCGAAGATTCGACTCATATGCTCCTCCGCAATGCCAACGCCGGAGTCCTTGACGATCACTTCAACCCAACAGCCCGGCTCCAGCATGATCGGGAGATCCTCTGCGGGCGCTTTCACATTGCGCGCCACCAGCTGAATTTTCCCCCCGAACGGCATCGCCTGATCCGCGTTCAGCACGACATTGTAAATCACTTGGTTGAGCTGGCCCTCATCCGCGAGAACGATCGCCAGCTCAGGGGCGATGTCGAGCTGACAGATGGTCTTGGCCCCACTTAAGATGAATCCGGTGGCTTCCTCGATCAGTGGTCCCAGCGCGACCCGCCGCTTCTTGAGCGTCCCTCCTTTGGAAAACGCGAGCAGCTGTCCGGTCAGCTTGATGGCCATGTGTAAGGAGTGCTCAACAGACTCCAGCCGCCGCATCGCCTCCGATCGATCATCGTACGACCAGCGTGCCATGGAGATGTTGGCGTAGATCGCTTGCAGCAGATTGTTGAAGTCGTGCGCAATGCCGCCCGCAAGCGTTCCGATTGCATCCAATTTTTGGGCCTTTAACTGCTCCTGCTCAAGCATCGATCGCTTGGTCAGATCCGTGAGAAACAGCGCATGACAGCGCTCTCCATTGAGATCGAGCACCACCGAGTTCATGTCCACGCGAACCGGGTTGCCATCTTTGCGTCGTAGCTCGCCAGTGTTCGGCCACAGGTTCTGATCACTCCGGTTGGATGTAGGAAGACCACTGTCCTTCTGCCCCGGAGTGAACAGCTCTGAAAAGCTCTGTCCGATGAGCTCCTGCGTAGAAAGACAGAGCATCTCGCAGACTCTGGGGTTGGCGTAGCGGATGCGCTGGGTGGCGGCGGAAAAGACCAGGATTCCTTCGGTCGAGGCTTCGATGAGGGATCGAAACTGCTCTTCCGATTGACGGAGCTGCTCTTCTGCCATCCGTCGCTGAGTGATGTCTGTGAACATTCCGAACGACTCAATCTGGTGGCCTGCTTCATCCAGCACCGCCTTGGCAGACACCTGTAGCCAGCATGCCGTGCCATCCTTTCTGCGGAAGCGTGCTTCGTAGCGCTGGTCGTTGCCGTCATTCCGCAGCTGTTTCCGATGTTCATACTCGGGAAGGTCCTCTGGAAAGATCCAGTTCGCCTTGCTGCTTCCGATCATTTCCTCGCGACTACAGCCGAGAATGATTGCCATTCGATCATTCACAAACGTGGTCGTGAAGTTGTGATCAACCACCCAGATTCCTTCGTTCGCAGTCTCGACAATTCGTAGGTACTGCTGCTCAAGACTCCGCCGTTCCCCCTCTACCCGCTTGCGTTCACTGACATCGAGCGCCAGGACTACGGCCCCAACAATGGCGTACTCCTGATTGCACAGCGGCGTGTACAGAAAGTAGAGGGTCCGCTGTCCGTGCGGTTTCTCGCAGCTGGCGGTGTGCCCTGCCATGGCTTTGGCAAAGATCTCGTGAAGGAGCTGACCTGCGGCTCCCTGCGAGGGCTGACCTACGACCGCTCCTTCGAGCTGGTTGCGTGATATTCCAAGCCGAGGCAGGAGTCTTCCTTCTGCGACTCGGAATCGCAGATCTTGATCAACGACAAACACCGCAGCGTCGGGAATTGTTGCGGCGATGGTCCGGTACAGCGTGACGCTCTGGCGAAGCTCTTCTTCGATCCGCTTGCGCGACTGCATCTGAAAGCGCAGCGATTCCAGCGCTGACTCTAGCTCTACCGTTCGTGCTTGGACCCGATGCTCAAGCTGCTGCTGATGTTCTAGCAGCTGCCGTTCCGCATTCTTTTGGTCCGTAATGTCATCTAGCACCATGATGCACGAGGTAGGGGGCGTGCCGGATTCCCACATCGCGCTTACGGTCACTTTGGCGTTGCAGAGCGGACCGGAAGGCTTCTTATAAGAGGCATACCAAGAGCATGTTTTAATCTCGCCGCGCCACAGTCGCGCAAACTGCTCGGCTGGAGAGATCTGGGAATCGAGGGAGGACGTAAGCTCTGCGAGCTGCTTGTGTAGCAGCTCTTGGGGAGTACGTCCGAGCAGCTGAGCGAAGGCGGTGTTGGCGCGTACGATGCGGTTCTCGAAAGGACTGATCTCTGCTACGCCCACTCCTGCTTGCTCGAAGATGCAGTGAAACAGACACTGCGAGACATCGCTGCCTCCTGAACTCAGTGGATCACGCTTTTCTACATGAACAAGAGGCAGCCCCTTCGGTTTCTCCATGCTATCCCCCACGCACCCCTGTTCGTTTGGTCAACGTGACGTTCGTATGAGTACCAAGAGGACGATGGTCGAGATGATCAGGCCCGCCACGATCAGTCCGATCCGCAGGGCCAGATTGGGTTCACGCAGGACGAGCTGACTGCTTGCTTGAAGTGGACTCTGTGAGCCAGAGCTGGACTGCGCTTTGGGTGATGAATGACTGCGTGCTGCCAACCTTCCGGAGTCGGGCGTGGATGAGGGTGTGGCACTCGCTTCTTCGTGAAGCCGGAGTGTTGGCAGGGTGCCCGATGACAGAGCACTGCGACGCTTGAGTGTGGCCTCCAGCTGGATGCGAGTGGCCGCTGCTTCCATTCGCTTCCGTACTTCCGAGAGTGATCCAAAGCGCTCCGCCGGTTCCTTGCGGAGCAGCTGATCAATGATGTTCGAGAGCTCTGGATCGAAGTTTGGATCAAGCGTCACAACCGGAACCGGCGTGTCTTCTAGCTGCGCATGGAGCATCTCATCGATCGACTCCCGCTCGAACGGCGGATGACCCGATGCTGCGTGATACAGAGTCGCGCCCAGACTGTACATATCGGCGCGAAAGTCGATCTGATCCGGCGTCATGATCTGTTCCGGAGAGATGTACTGCGGAGTGCCACTGATCAGACCTGCTCGTGCCAGTTCATCGACGGTACGACCATCACTGGCGCGATGCGTTGCGATCCCAAAGTCCGCCAGCTTGGCGAGTCCGTCCTTGCGGATGAGCACGTTGTCTGGCTTGACATCGCGATGCAGGAGTCCGTGGCTGCTTGCGACCTCGAGCGCTGCGGCCACTTGGGCACCAATCTGCGCCACCCGGAGAGGCGGCAAGTGACCCATGTTGTTGATCATCCCTTGCAGGCTCAGCTCTCCTACGTACTCAAAGACGATGTAGGGCGCTCCATCACGCACCGCGATGTCGAGCACGCGTACGATGTTGGGATGTTCCAAGCGGATCAGGATCTGCGCTTCACTTAGGAATCGCTGCGCCCCAATCGGATCGCTGGCCATGGCTTCGCGTTTGTAGGCCTTGATGGCGACGGGAATCCGCAGCAGCTTGTGGAAGGAACGGAAGATGTGCGCAGTGGCTCCTTCTCCCAGCGATTCCTCTAGATAGTAGCGATCCAGATATGCGCCGACCTTGGGCTCTGTTCCGGCTGCCGATGCTTTGATCGGTACCAGATCCGTTCCAGAATGTATGGCCGATTGAATCTGAGGATCGGAATGCGAAGGAAGGCTCGATCCGGACGTGATGGGAGGCCGCTCGGGAGTCCGTGGCTTTGCGGTGGGCACCACTGGCTTTGGGGCCACCGGCTCCGCTGCGGCGGTCGAAGCAGTCCGCGCAGAGACAACCGAACTTGGGGGTGGCTGGGTCTGCGGCGTCGGAGTGCTCGGCGTTACCGGCTTGGCACGCAGAATGTGTCGCAGCTCTTCTTCGGATGCGCCAAGAAATCCGCGCCGGCCAGAGTTCCCCTTCTTGTTGCGAGCAGGAGGAGCGTTGGGCTGCGTCTCACTGCGCTCCACAGGAACGACCTGCGGCTGGGGAGTGCGTTCGTCATGATGGGTCGCCCCCGAGCTGCCTTCTACCAACACTGGCTGCGGCGTTGGGGGAGTCGGATCGTGTGCTGGTTCCGGCTTTGGCCGTTCTGTTCCGGAAGTCACTTTCGCAGACTCGATCGCGGGTGCTACTTCCTGAGGAATTACCTTGGGTTTGTGCTTGATTCCTAACACCGTCCGGAGCTCTTGCTCCGTCGATAGCAAGTACCCCTTTTGCGCAGTGATGAGCATCCGCGCGGTCGTCCTGTCGATCAGGGCTTTGCTGGCCAGAAAGTCGGTCAGCGTACCCTCTCGATTCCAATCGACGAGCAGCTTATCGATCTCCTCACCGGTGAGTCCTCGCCGATGTTCCAGGTATTCGCGGAGCAGCGGGTCGATGTCTAGTTGCTCACTCATGCCTCGGCCTTCTTCTGACGAAGCAGTCGGGTCCTTGGCTGAGCATACCCGGCGATGATTGGCTGCCGTCAGAAAAATCGGATCTTTGCAGAACCATTATGAAAGTAGCCTGTCCCCGAAGTCGGTGCTCCCTTACAGAGCCGGGATTTGATGCTGATGGCACTACAGCTGTACACACGGAGCGACAGCCCTATGGCTTTATCGGGATGTGATGATCTCCAGAGTCGTTTTGGCCTTGGATGTCTCCGGCCAGCTGGATGAGTCGGAGTCTGGCCGTGCCAATCAATCCCTTGTCACTGTCTAGTACCAGGACGAGAACCAGGGACGTATCGAACGGGGGTGCCACCAGCAGGTGATAGATTCCGCCTTGGTTCACCGACAGCTCAAGCGGCAGACCGGGACGATGCAGAGAGCGCAAAAGCAGCAGCTCGGTCAGCAGTACACTGACTTGCGGAAGGAGTCCTTTGTAGCCATAGCAGAGGTTCTGACTCATATCGAGCAGCGCTGCACCGAGGCTGCCCGGGATGGTCAGGATCGCTTGCAGGATGCGTGAGCAGCGAAGGGACTCGTCTGCGGTGCCAGAGGCGAAGACACGCTCCCACTCATTTTTGCGGTCACTCTGTTCGTTGGGAACGGCGATCAGCGTCGAGTTGCTGGAGGTTCTCTCTGTGATTGGCAGCTGCTGCGGGAGTACTGATTCGAGCGGAAACGTATAGACCGGCTCCTCTTGTCGATCGGCAGGAAGAAACAGCACATTGGCGTGGGAGAGACGGAAAATCTGCTCGAGCTTGCGGCGCAGCCATGACTCGATCGCTCGCCGTAGCTCGTGTTCAGAGGTGTAGCCGCGCTCGATCAGCTCGTGATAAAAGTCCGTTCCGGTTTCACGACAGGAAGCCAGGACAGAGTCCACAGAGCCCGCCTGCATCTTCAGCTCTTCACCAAGCTGCTCGAAGAAGCTGGAGTTGTCCTGACTGACGTACGCCCAGGAAACCTTGCCCTGACAGAATGTGATGTATCCGACTGTGTCCCCTTCACGTACAGCCACATCACCACCACCGCTGGCTGCGGCTTCCTTCAGCGCGGCGAGCAGACGCTCAGAGGAGCTGGGCTGCCGCTTGACCAGACGCGAGGCCACGTTCAGACGGGCCAGCAGGACATCGGGATGATAGGGCTTGGGCAGGAAGTCATCGGCGCCCGCTTCAAGCGCTTGGATGCGATGCTCGTCAGGATGGACGCCGCTTAGCATCAGCACGTGGACGTAGCGCTCGTGGATGTCGCTGCGAATGGCTCGACACAGATCGAGTCCATCGAGGACCGGCATCTCCCAGTCCAGCAGCGCAATCTGGGGCGCATCGTTCTGTAACAGGAGTTGCAGGGCCGCTTGACCGTTTTCAGCTAGCAGCGCTTCATAGCCATGCGCCGTCAGAAGGCGCTGCAAAAAGTCTCGGTTGAGAGCGTCATCGTCAGCTACAAGCACGCGCACGGCTGATTTCCCTACAGAGTCGCCCAAGATCCATCCCCCTTGCCACCACGATTGTCGCAACAAGTTGAGGCAAACACAACCCACGCATCAGGCGATAGGAAACAGTGCTCAGATAAGAGGAGTATGAAATGACTCTTATCTGGGAGTCAGCGCAGGATCTCGGTGCGTACTACTTTCCAAGGACAGAGTCCGCGCTGCGAAGGGAGTCTGTTCTGGCAGTTAGCGATGGCGCGAGGTCGACTGGTTGTAGAGCTTGATTCCTGTCGCTGCCGACCAAATCCAAGCGACCAAACCAAGGAGCAGTCCCAGCCACCACTTGACGAGCAGCATCGTTGGCAGCGCGCCAATCGCCATTCCCAGCTGGACAAAGCCAGTGCCATAAATGCCGCGCATGATCGTTCCAGAGCCGGGGATGACGAAGTTGAGGACCATCTGAGTCATCCCTGCCGGATCGGCTCCCGCAGAGACTCCCGGTGTGATCGTCCGACCATCGGGGGGCTGGAGCGCGTTGTCAGCAGGGTTGGTGAGAGCGGCCTGGGTGTCGGGCTTGTTCATGATGAGGTCCATCTCTTGATCGATCTGGGCGATCTCGCGGGCGGCTCGCTCGCTGGGCGTAAGCTGCTTGGCCGTCGCGCCACTGTGCTGCACGGGCGGTCGGGCGGTCAGCTGGGCGGGTTTTTCGCTCATGTTTTTTGTCCGGTCGCGTAAAGGGGTCGCTTCGATTGTACGGTGTCCGCCGCTGTCAGATGTCTAGGCCGAGGATTCTTCGTCGGGCAGCACCAGTCGGTAAGTGGCTTTCGGGGTGATCGCTGCACTTGTGACTGAGCGATGGACTGCGCTGCCGGCCAGCACCACCGTGCGCTGAAGCTCGACGCCTGGGGCCACGCTGGCACCGTCGCCAAGCACCACATCGGGACCGACCACTGCGCCCTCGGCCACCACGGTAGCAGCCCCGATGCAGACTGGAGCGATGATGGTTGCTGACGGCGCAATCTGCGCGCGTGGGTGTACTCCGACGAGCGGTCCGGGCGGGTAGGGCAGCTTGGCGTGGCCGCGCAGCACGTTCAAGTTGCCTTGCAGAAACCGCTCTGGCGTCGAGTGTTCGTGAAAATAGCCCGGAATGATGTACCCCGAGAGCACTTCCCCAGCGCGCAGCGACGGAACGTAGCCTTGGCGAACGATGCACGACGACTCGTTGCTTGGCAGCCGAAGCAGCAGCTGGGGCTCGACGATCTGGATGCCGGTAAACATGCAGCGGGTCAGGGGCGGCTTGGCCACCGGCGCGGGCGACTTTTGACCAAGGATGCTGTGAACTCGTCCGTCGGCATCGACCTCGACCGCACCCCACTCATCGGCATCCGGTGTCTCGCGCAGGACCATCGTCGCCGTGGCGCCGGTGACCCGATGCAGCGCCAGCACCGCTTCCAGATCGACATCGACGACCAGCTTGCCGTTGATGACCACACACGGCTCGCGAAAGTCGTGCGTCAGAAAGTCGGCCATCTTGCGGACGCCACCGCCCGTGCCGAGCAGCGTCGCTTCCGTCGAGAAATGAATGTCCATCCCCAAGCTGGCGCCGTTTCCGACGGTGTTGGTAATCAGGTGCCCAAGATGATGCAGGTTCACAGCCACCTCGCGCATGCCATAGCCTCGGCACAGCGCCAAGGCATAGGTCAGAAGCGGGTGATTGCAGACCGGCAGCAGCGGCTTCGGCAGCTCGTCAGAGATTCCACCGAGGCGGCTGCCCATGCCCGCACACAGCACCATCGCTCGCAGCGGCGTCGCAAAGATTCCTTGCATCACAGCTCCTCGAAGACCACAAAGCGGCGATCGGGGACGGCGCCGCAGGCTCGTGAGTAAAAACCGACCGGCCCGACCCAGGCGATGACGCCACCCTCGGGACGATCGCGCACGTCGAGCAAGCAGCCGAGCAGTAGCGCTTCGCCGAGGCCGTGTCCTCGATGGTGGTCGAGTGTGCCCATCGGGCCAAACCAGCCGAGTCCTCGGTTGTTGCCGTCGTGAGCAGCGAATGCGACCACCGCGCCGTCTCCGTCGAGAGCAACATGTACCGCTGGACCCTCGGGAAGCTCCTCCGCCCACTCGGTGGCTTCGCCTTTGACGAGTGACGGTCCGAGAGCGCGGGCGACCTCAAACGACCACACCGGGGCAAACGAGCCACTCACCGTCTGAAGCAGCGGCTCAACATCGCCTGCCGTGGCCCGTCGCAGCGTATAGCCAGCCTCCGTCGCTGCCGTGTGTAGTGTTGCCAGCCGCTCCTCGGTAATGAGCGGATTGTCGCGCACCGGTGCCCGCAGGTTGAGCAGCCGCGCCGCCTCCCCGAAGCCACGGGCCCGAAAGAACGCCTGCCCGGCCAGGTAGCGCTCGTCGAGCCCTGGCGACAGATAGTTACCGGGATGATCGCCCATCCGCAGCTTCGTCGACGCTCCCGTCGCTGTTCCCGTTGACTGAACCACATGTTCCTTCGCGGCGCGTAACAGAGCAGAGCCAATTCCTCGTCGCTGAACCGCTGGCTTTACGGCGATCAGCTTGATCCAGCGTCCGGCCTGCGCCATCACCCCCAGCAGCTCCCCGTCCGACGAGAAAGCGCCCACGCTGAAGCGATCTCGTCGAAAGTTCGACGCCAGGAGCTTCTCGGCAGTTACCACGTCGCTGCGATCGTAGGGCAGTGCGGCCGTGAGCAGCGCCTGAGCCGGCAACAGATCGCGCACCGTCAGTTCCCGCAGCACCACGTCCATCATCAAGGCTGCTCGTCTTCGTCGGTGAAGAGTCCGCTGCGGCGACCGGTGCGGTTGTATTTGTACGCATACAGGGCACCGACAATCGCCGACAGCGGCAGCAGCAGCCCCGACAGAACAATCACCAGCCACTTGCTCAGCGAAAACAGCAACAGGAACGCCACCGACGCCATGGCCGCTTCTTGAAGCGGGGCGGCGTAGAACCAGCCGAGCGGCCCCAGCAGCCCGAGTGCTCCGCCGAGCGCGACGTTTTTGCCGCCTTCCGGGCTGGTCGTCAGCATCGCGGCGCGGGGAAGCTTGCGCAGCGCCGTGCTCACCAGCTTGCCTTCGACTTCTTCCTTGAGCGCCCGAAGGTGCGAGTCCAGCAGCTGCCCGCAGCGACTACAGCGAGAGCCCGTTCCCGAGGCTCGCTTGCAAGCCGTGCAGCGCGTCAGCTCTTTAGGCCCCGTCGCTGGCCGCTTGCTCCCACACACTTTATAGAGCAGCTCGCCGTCGTCGTCCGTATCAAACTCGACCAGGCCATCGCGGACCATCTCGTCGAGCCACTTGTCGGCTTTGCTGGCCTGAGCACCCGTGTAAAAGACGATGTTGGCGCGAGTGAGCGGCACCCGCGTGGTCATCGCCAACTCCAGAACTGCCTGCTCGAATTCCTGCGGCCTCACATGCACCTCACCGTGACCGGTAGGTACGAAGATAGCCCCTTCTTCCCAGACAACCAACGTCTGCGCCGGGTTTTTCGCTCGTGGAAGGGCCGGGCCGAGAGCGCTCGCTGCCGACGGACCAGAGTCGCTAGCGGCGGCCGCGTCTGGGAAGAAGCAAAAATAGCTCGCCGGGGTAGCTGGTGTGGGCTGCTGCGACGCGTGCCTCCTCGCCGCTGCCGACGAACAGATCGACTCGGCCCGGTCCGACGATGGCCGCGCCGGTGTCTTGGGCGAGTACCAGCCGGGCGATGCTCTTTCCGGCGAGGGTGCTGGAATCGGCCTGCGTCGCCACCTGCGTTCGCAACAGCAGCAGCGCGCCCATCGGCACATGGCGAGGGTCCACCGCCACCGAGCGACCTGCCACCAGCTCGCCAAACTTTCCCGTCCCCCGCAGCGGCGTTTCCTTGAAGAACACAAAGTGCGGATTTTTGTTCCAGTACTCGCGCAGCACCTCGGGGTGAGCGGTGATGAAGGCCTGTGTCTTGCTCTGACCTGGCGCCGTCGGAAAATCGTCCGGAATACGGTGATCGCCGCGCAGCAGTCGCAGCGGATTTTGGTACGGATGACCGTTATGCCCGTCGGTGGTTAGGTTGATTTCGGTCCCGTCATCAAGCGCCACCGTCGCCGAGCCCTCGATGTGAACGTGGAGCGCGATCGCCAGGCTCTCGACGTAGACCAGCTCCAGTCCATGCCCGGCGAGCGCCCCCGTCAAGATCGCCTCCGTCGGCTGACTCGCCAGCGATTCCTCACTTGGTCGACGGAACAGCGGCACCTGATACGAACCTTGCTGCCGTCGCGAGCCGCGAATCACCGGATGGTAATAGGCCGTGACCTGCCCCGGCCGTCGCGCGAGCGGCTGAAGCTTGATGCGTCGACTCAGCAGCTGACACAGCGCCCGCTTGCCTTGCCTCGCCGCCGTCTGAATCGGCAACAGCAGGCGATCCAGATAGTCCTGATTGCTCAGCTGCACCCGTCCCAGGTCCACTCGCTTGGCCAGCGGTTGTGCCCGCAGCGAGGTAAGCTCACGCTCGATCGCCACAATCAGCGAGCTTGGGTCGAGATCATCACAGCTGGCAATGCCGCTGTCCTTCGTCGTCGGGCGCTGCGGTCGCGACCATCCCTCCCGAGGCAGACCCCACAGCAGCGAAACAACCAGCCATGCCACGCCCAGCCGCACAAAATTCCCCCGCGTCGACTAGTTGGCGCCTTGGCGAATCCACCGCTGTACCGCCAGCATCGCATCGGTTCCCAGCGGCGGATTGCCTTCGGCTGGCATCGGCTCGCCCATGATCCGCGCAAACGATCCGGTCGCCAGCAGCTTTCGCAGAAGATAGCTCCGCTCGGGCTGGCCTGGCTGAACCAGTCGCAGTGACTCGGGCGAGCCCACCGCCGTGGTGTTGACCAGATAGCTGCGCAGCGCCGGACTCTCCGTCGACAGATCGAGGTTCCGCGCCGCCACTTCCCCCACCGCCTGCACCGCATGACAGCCGCTCGCTGCGCAGAACGCCTTGAGCTGACCTTTCGTCCCAATCATATCCGCCAGGGTCAGCGGCACTTCCATCGGCGGGTTGGGCAGCACATCTCGCCCGGTACGGAAGGTGACGCGGGTCGGTCGATCGATCGCCACGCCTGCCAGCGACTTGATGCTGGTGCCCACGTCAATTTGGTATTCGGCTTCGGATGCCAGGCTCGCTTTGGGCCGTAGGATCAGCTTGCGCTCGACGAGGTTGTACTCCGGCAGCGTCTCAATCGGCGAGCCTCGTCCGCCCAGTCGAATCGCCACCAGCGCGCCGGTATCCGGATCGATAATGTCCGAAAATGTAAGGGTGATTGCGGTATTGACGGGCTGCAGCGCTTCGATCGGACTGCTCAGCGTGACGCCTTGAAGAAGCATGGCGGGATCGTTTGCGGGCGGGAAGATCTCCTCGCCGCTGGGGAAGCTACAGCCGAAAAACGCCGACGCGAGAGCAATCGGCAAGCCAAGAAGTCGGCCAAGAACGTGTTGGTGAGGTCGGTCGAGAAGTCGGTGGGGAAGTCGACGGTCAGAGAGCATTAGCTCTCAGTGTACATGCGGAGCTGCTCGCGGATCACGTCCTCGTTGATCCCGGTGCGGAGATGCTCTTTCAGACAGTCGGCCAAGGTGATCATCATTTCCGCAGTGGATCGGTTCTCAATGATCTTGGAGCGGAGGCTGTCCGCGTCGCGGCTTTTGTCGTCTCGAAGGAAGTCGCGGACCATGTCCACAGAGAGATCGCCCTGAAAGTCGAGCATCAGGTTGTCGAGCAAATAGTTGATGAGGGCGTTCACATCATCCTCCACAAGGGGCGGTATGGTTTGAGAGGCAAAGACAGCACGGATTTATAATTGATATCACGCTCTTAGCCACTTGTGTAGAGTCTCGCTCCCTCGTACGCTTCGCCCGCCTTTTTACGGGATAGATCGTGACTACGCTGCCGCTGACTCTGCTTTTGGGACTGCTGCTTGGGATCGTCCTGTCGCGCCTTTCGCCCATGCTGCCTGGCTTGGACGTGGACATTCGTGACCCGCGCGGTAGTCGACCCATGGATCTCGCAGCGGTGGCAGCGGCGGCAGCGGTGGAGCTTGTGCCAGCCGGGCCGGTCGGCCTACGGTTCTACGCTCGCTTGCGCGCTGCGCTGCTGCCGGTGCTGACGCTCTCGATCGGGCTGTGGCTGCCTGCGAGCCTGTGTGTCTATCGCGAGGCGCCGGACTGGACGCTGATGTACCTGCTTGACTCGGCGCATGCGACGCCAGTTGCTCTGGCAGGGCTGTTTACCTTGGTGACGGTGAGCGTGCCATTCGGCCTGAGCATCGGGCTTATCATTGATCTACAGCTTGCTCGCCGTCTGAGCCCAGTGCGAGCCCGGGTTGTGGCCTGGTTGCTGACGGCGCTGCTTTTCGTCGGGCTGCTGCTGCTGTTCAGAGCCTGTGCCGAGCGAGTCTTGTGGGTGGGAACGCATGCCGATTACCACGATGGTCGCTGGCTGCTGTTGCCGCTGGGCCGGGCCACGCCGCGTCTGCTGACGGTGCTGATCTTGGTGAACGCAGTGATCGTGGCAGGCTCGGCGGTGGTGGCTCGGGCGCTCTTGCACCGGTCGGGGACTGCCCCGTCGGCAACCTCGCAGTAGCTGGGCCACCAAATGCTGCGGTGAACCCGGCGGTGAACGCAGCTGCCGACGCCACTGAGCCTCGTCCACCGCATCAGCGCTGATCACTGCTTAAGCCGGTGTTAAGCCACCTAACGGCAAAATTCGTAAGTATTGACGGGCGCCTCGGCCCCCTGGTACCGTGTCGCCTATGACAGGAGTATCGCGTCTGCTCGCGCTAAGTGCTCTGCCCTGGCTGGCTCTGTGCTCTGCCTGCGGTCCGGTCACTTATGTATCTCGGGTTACTTTTGGTTCCACCGGTGAAATCGCGGAGGTCAAGGCCAGCAAGTCTGATCAGATGTCTCCGTACGAGTACACGGCGGCGGTGGAGTATCACCGTCGAGCCAAGGAACTGGCAGGCTACGCCCGGTTCCACGACGCCAACAACTTTGCCAAAAAGGCGCGCGAGCTGGCGGCGGCGGCCAAGACTGTCGCCCAGAAGCGGAACAAGAACCGCGCGCTGCCGATCTTCGATCCGAACGATCCCAGCCTGTTTATCACTCGCGATGGGCTTGTGAAGCGCAAGTCCAGTCTCGAGTTCGATACCGAGAAGCCGCCGATGCTTGACGCCGAAAAACCACCGCTCACTGGACCGGCTCCGAACGCGCAGAAGGGGGGGACGAAGTAATGCGACGCACGTCTCTCAAAGTTCTGCTGCTGGCCTCGGTGCTTCCATTTATGACCGGCTGCCCGGGCTCGACGCTCAAGAAAGAGCTGTCGGGCATCAAACAGACGATCGATACGGCTCGCAAGAACGGCGCTTATCTGTGCGCTCCCGTCGAGCTGGCCATGGCCGAGTCGCACCACGACATCACCGCCGCCGATCTGTATTACGGCGATTATTTTTCGGCCAAAGAGCACATCGTCATCACCAAGGACAACGCCGATCGGGCACTGGCCAAGTCGCCGCCCGATCGCTGCGCCTACAAAGAGGAAAAAGCGGTCATCGTTCCCAAGAGCGGTGATGCGGATGGCGACGGCATCAAGGACGAGCTGGACAAGTGTCCCGACGAGCCCGAAGACAAGGACAACTTCGAGGATGAAGACGGCTGTCCCGAGCTCGACAACGACAAGGACGGCATCTACGACAGCCAGGACAAGTGTCCCAACGATCCGGAAGACAAGGACGGATTTGAGGACACCGACGGCTGCCCCGATCCGGACAACGACAAGGATGGCATCCTCGACAGGGACGACAAGTGTCCGCTGCAGCCGGGCCCGAAGGAAAACCAGGGCTGCCCGGATAGCGACAAGGACAAAGACACCGTGGTCGATCGCCTCGACAAGTGTCCAGATGATCCGGGTCCGCCGAGCAACGCCGGCTGCCCCGAGAAGAAGTACATCACGATCACGCAGGAGAAGATCGAGCTGAAGCGCCAGGTGCAGTTTGCGACGGCCAAGGCGCTCATCAACAAGGACTCGTTCGAGCTTCTCGACGAGGTTGTTGAGCTGCTGAAGAAAAATCCGCAGATCAAGCTGCGGATCGAGGGCCACACCGACACCAAGGGCAAGCCCGCCAAGAACCTGCCGCTGTCGCGAGATCGCGCCAAGGCGGTCATGGATTACCTGACCAAGGGCGGCATCGACGCGAGCCGGCTGTCGTCGGAAGGCTACGGTCAGACCTGCCCGATCGCCGACAACGCTACCGAGCAGGGTCGTGAGAAGAACCGCCGCACCGACTTCTTCCTCGCCGAGCCGGGTGCCATGAGCAAGTGCGCCGTACCTGATCCGAAGACTGGCCTCGTCAAGGGGGCGGGTGCGGCCAAGCCAGGGAAGGCGGCTGCTGATGGTAACGCTGCACCCAAGGGCAAAAAGGGCAAGAAGAAGAAGTAGCCTGTCGCCACTGCGCATCGCTTCATGACCCAGGCACCCGCCTTGTCGGCCCATCCTCGCAGCCTGATGTCGACTCTCTCCTGCTCGTCACGTTCCAATGCCCGCTTGCAAGTCACGGGGCGGGTGCGCGAGCACTCGATTCATCAGAAAGCTGCGTGTTTTCAGTGCCTAGCGATGCGCAAAAGTGCGGAGGTCGCTACCATCAGTGGGCCCAAACGCTGTAATCTCAAGTTGAGCCCGGTTGGACACCAGCTGGGCCAATCTACGTCTCGAGGCACGTGGTTTTCATGGCGCAATCGATGAAGCAAACTTCGTTGGCAAAGATGGGTCGCTCGGCACGGTGGCTGTTCGCCGGTGTTTTGGTCGCGGGATCGGGGCACTTCGCGTATGCCGGACCCCAGGATCGCGTCGCCAACATGAACAAGCAGGCGATGGACGACTACGACCGCCTGGAGTTTAACGCGGCACGCAAGACCCTCGAAGACACGGTCAGTTTGCTGCGAAAAAATGGCTTGGATTCGACCGTGCAGGCGGCTCGTACCTACATCAACCTCGGTATGGTGTATGTGCAGCTAAAGGACACGGGGCGCGGCGAGCAGTGGTTCCGGCGGGCGTTGGCGATCAACCCCAATGCCAAGCTTGATCCGAACCTGGCCACTCCCGAGGTGAAGACTGTCTGGACCATCGCGAGCGGTGGTGCAAAGCCGACGCCTCAGCCGGTGCAGCAGCCGGTGGCCCCGCCGATCCAGCAGCCAGTGGCCCAGCCGACGCCTCAGCCGGTGCAGCAGCCGGTCCAGGCGACGCCGCAGCAGACGCCCGATCCGTTCGCGATGGATGCGGAGCCGAAGAAGCCCGAGCCACCGAAGTCACCGCTCGAGTACAGCGCCGATGACCTGCTCGATCCGGTGAAAAAATGTGAGCTTCGCCATACGCAGCTGAACGAAACACGGACCGGGCAGAAGCTGAACATCTACGTCACGCCATCGCTGGCTCCGGTCGCGCGGGCGAGCATCTTCTATCGCGGGCCGGGGCAGGATCGCTTCACCGAGTCGCCGATGATCCCGAGTCGCAAGCAGCCGGGTGATCTCGTCGGTGTGATTCCGCCGGATGCGCTCTTTGGTAAGTCGATCCAGTACTACATTGAGGGCTACGACGCCAAGGGGCGGGCTTGCGGCACGCAGGGCAACACGGAAAACCCGATCATCATGAAGGTTTCTCCGTACGCTGGCGTGGTCGTTGCGCAGAGCGAAGACGTGGAAGACCCGATGAAGTACGTCAAGCAGGAGGATGAGCGTCAGCGCTTGGCCTCGCTGCGGGATCGCGTCTACTTCGACCTGGGCGTGGGCACGGGCGGCGCGCTCATCACCGCCGGAACGACCACCGAGGTCGCCTGGTTTTACAACCCCAAGTCCACCAAGTACGAGCAGGCCAAGTCATCATCCACCGGCTTTACCTGGAGCGGGCTGGGGCTGCGAGCTGAGTTCGGCGCGTTTTTGTGGCGCGGGCTGTCGCTCGGTGTCTCGGGCCGCTTCGAGGCAATGCTGAACCACAACGCCGATAGCTCGGACGCCGAGATGAAAAACAACCTCTGCGTCGATAGCCAGGGCAGTCCGTCGCCCTGCTTTGCCACCACCGCCAAGGGCAAGTTCGGCTACATGGTGTTAGGCAAGCTCCGTTACCAATTTAGCCCTGGCAAAGTCTTTCGACCCTACATCCACGTAGATGTCGGCGGTGGTGAGTGGCGCGGCGCCTTGAACATCGATGGCTCACGACCGATGAAGAATGGCGCCATTGACACCGACTCGCCGCTGCAGCCGACCGATCAGTGTAGTGCCGAATACAATGGCAAGGCCGATCCCGAGCGCAAGCCTGCTGGCTGCACGTCTGTCGGTGGCAATCTCGGCTACAACCAACAGACGAGCAATGTCTCGGCACAGTACGCCAACCGGGTCTGTCCGGCCAAAGGCTCGTGCGTGGACTCGGTCCTTCTTGGGAAGCTGTTTGTTGGTGCTGGGGCCGGATTTTACGTCGGCGGTCGCCATGCCGGCGTCTCGCTCGATGTCAACCTGCTGACCTCCCTGAGCGGCACGACCGGCCTGCTCCTCGACGCCTACCTCGGCCCACAGTTCATGTTCTAAGCGCGCCCGCGCCGCCCGATCGATCCATCGCTCCATCGCTCCATCGCTGCTCACGGTTTTAGACGCTCGGCCTGCTGTCAGGCTGGGGCGACGGGCTGCGGCGCTTACTTTGGCGAGGGTGGTCCAATCGGAGTCGGAGTCTGGACCGGTGCGGTACCCGTCTGGGGCAGCGGCGTCGGCTCGGCGGACGGAGGAAGGCACTCTTTGCGCTGCTCGGCGCGCGCCAGGGGATGGCCGGGCATGGAGTCGAGGATCTTCTGCACCTCGGCGAGGAACTCGGGACAGCGGTGCTCGCCCCGCAGGCTGACCGCGCGCTGAAGGTGCAGCGAGACAAACGCCTCGCTCAGCTGGTTAAACATCGGCTCGGCCAGGGAGCGATAGACCGAGTCATTGTTCAGCTGTCCGTAGATGCGAATCGCCTCTTCAGAGTCCTTGCGCTCGACGGCGGCTTGAAATCGCTCATACAGCGGCTGCTGAGGCTGCTCCAGCAGCGCTTTGGTGCGCAGTGCTTGTACCTGGGTGACCTGCGCCGGCAGCATCGTGCTGCCATAGCCACGCTGTAGCTCCTCGGCACCTTGCATGACGGTGGACCACGCTCGCACCTGGACCTCGGCCTGAAGTCGAATCAGCTCTTTGGCGACGGCTTCGTCCTGCGGCACCTTGTACAGCGGCACCACTGTCGACAGCTTGCGTTGCAGCGACAGACTCGACGACAGCGCAACCAGCCCACCTGAACACAGCGCGAGCACACCGAGCAGTCCCCACAGCCCATAGCGCGGCCCCGAGCTTTCCCCGAGTTTTCGTCGCCCACTGCGATGACCTCGTCGCGTCTCAATCGCTTTGGCGATGGTGCTGCTGGTCAGCACCGGATTTGACGCTGACGAGATGCTCGGCCCACGCAGGTTGTCTTCGCACAGCTCGAGCGCATGCTCCAGCTCGACGGCACTCTGATACCGCTCGTCGGGCTTTTTACGCAGCAGCTTCATCACCACGTCTTGCACGCAGCTCGGGATGCTCTCGGGCAGCGGCTCGGGCTGCCGTCCCAGATGCGCAAACAGCACGTCGTGTGGCGTGCCGACAAACGGCGGCTGTCCAGTCAGCAGCTCGTAAAACAGCACTCCCGCCGCGTACAGATCGGTTCGTCCGTCGATCTTCGGCTTTTCGGTGACCTGCTCCGGCGCCACGTACTTCGGCGTCCCGACGAGAATGCCCGGTGCCGTCAGCGACATCGACTTGTTGCCGACCTGCTTGGCCATCCCAAAGTCGAGCACTTTGAGCACCAGCCGCCCACCAGGCTTATAACGAAGCAGCATCATGTTCTGGGGCT
>JAEUKA010000101.1 GCA_016794465.1 Myxococcales bacterium
CGCTTGGACCCACTTTCGCTCTGTCTCTGTGGCCGCAGTAGGACTCTCGAAGCAGACAGGAATGGTGGCACTTTTCCACAGCCGCGAGCTGGCGACATACAGCGAGGACGCCTGTCCAGACAGAGCCGCAACCTCCTCCTGATGCAGCGACTCTCCACACCCACCCAGCAGCCCAGCCGCCAAAGCGATCCAGCGTCCAGAAACACGCAACAGCCGACGCAAAACAGAGCTTGCCATCAGTTTACGCTGGGTCGGGATCGGTCGGGAGGATGGGGGCTTGGGGGTCGGTTGGGTCGGGGGTGCCGGGGCGCTTGGTGGGGGGGAGCTGCTCGCGGTAGTTGTCGATGGGACGGAAGGCTTCGCGGGCGGGGGCGATGGTGGTGGGGTCGTCACTGTCTACGGTTGTGGCGACTGCGGTGGTGTACTCCAAGATGCTGCGCTGAAGCAGGCGGATGTGCTCGCGCAGGCTGTCGGCGGGGCCTGCATCCTTGAGCCGGCGGGACAGCATCGCCTCGTAGCGAGGATGAACGCTGCGGATCTCTTGCAGCAGCTCGGGACCGACGACTGCATCGATGAGCTTGGCCAGCCCTTCACTGTCGATGCGCTTGAGCAGCGTGTCCATGGTCACGTACTGCTCGCCGTAGCTGAGTCGAAGGAACCCGGTGCCATCGGGGAAGACCTCGCTCAGCAGTCGCTTGGCTTTCTGGGCGCGCTCGTACTTGGCCGGTAGACGAGAGAGCGCCTCCAGGATGTCCCGCAGCGCACTCCAGACTTGATCGGCGGCAATGTCGATGTCGCGCGGCGTCTCTGCGGGGGATGCAGCTTGCTCACGCTGCCGCTGGAGCAGGGCCGCCTGCGCTGTATCCGCCACCCGGGCCAGCTTGGCCGCCGCTTTCTTGACCAGTGGCGGCATGGTCTTGGGCATGGCCGAGCAGAGCGTCCGTGCCAGCAAGATGCCTGACTCGATGGACATGATGGGCGACGTACGAATGTAGGAAAAAGGATCAAAAGTGGGGTCCGACATGGCTAGGTCTTTAGCTTGGACCCGGAACCGGCGCAACCGATTTGTTTGATCCATGGTGAGGGGTGAAGGTTTCACCCCCTGACAAGGATGGATCGATGCTGGATGGTGAAGGTTTCACCCCCTGACAAGGATAGATCGATGGGGGAGGGTGAAGAGTTCACCCTATGACAAGGATGGATCGATGGAGGAGGGTGAAGGTTTCACCCTATGACAAGGATGGATCGATGGGGGAGGGTGAAGGTTTCACCCCCTGACAAGGATTGATCGATGGAGGAGGGTGAAGGTTTCACCCTATGGAGAGGATTGATCGATGGGGGAGGGTGAAAATTTCACCCTATGGAGAGGATTGATCGATGGGGGAGGGTGAAGGTTTCACCCACTGACAAGGATTGATCCATGAAGGGTGGGCCCTGACGGCTCGCGGGGGTTACGGAGTGGGCTTGCTCATCCATGCCCGTACATCGCTGCCAAAGGGCTCAGTCGGCTGGCTGGGATTGGGGGGGTTGGTGGGGAGGATGACGCCGCCTCCGTTTTGGCCCAGGGTTAGGTGCGGCATGTCTCCTCCTGACCAGGCGAGTGCCGAGAGCTGCCGCCGGTCGAGGTAGCGATGCAGCTGGGCCAGCCAGAGGCGCGCCGCTTCGGTGCTTCCCAGTCCAAAGCCGGACTCCCTAGAGTCATCTACGCCGTACTCTCCGATGATCACCGGCAGCAGCTGGGCGACCTGGCCGAACTTGCGATCCCACTCGGGTGCCATCGCCGGCGGCAGCGTCTTGAGCGGATAGGGATGGGTCGCATACAGGATCGGACCGAGCCCAGTGATGCGATTCTGCGGGTCGAGCAGCGGCTGCAGGTCATAGGCATAGTCCAGCCCTCCAACTACAACCACTGTCTCGCTCGCTCCTTCTGCGCGAATCGCTTGGATGATCCGCTCTGCGTTCTGTTTCCAAGTCGACCACGCGACATCGTGCGGCTCATTCCAGAGGTCAAACAGGACATGCGTCTCGCCACCAAAGCGCTGCGCCACTTGTCGCCAAAACAGCGGTGTACTCACCGGATCAGGCTGCGGTGGATTGAGGTTGTGTTCGTCGTAGCCGTGCAGCTCCAAGAGGAGGTAGATCCCAAGCGACTTCGCAGCGGCGATGACAGCAGCGAGGTCCTGCCGATAGGAGTCGGAGTCCAAGTAGTAGTTCTGGGCAATCGGCAAGCGAATGATCACGGCCTGCCACTGCTCTCGCCACGCTCGCAGCTCGGGGGTGGGGTCGCTGCCAAAGCCGGCCTGCTGTAGACCGCGCTTGTGCTGGAGTCCAGATCGATTGATCCCCTTCAGCCGCACCGGCACGAGCTGTCCGTGACACGCAACCCGCAGCTGATTGCCGACCACCTGCAGCCGCGCAAGGGAGGGCATTCCGCACTGCCGCAGCGGATCGGTCACGTGGATCGGATCGACCTGTGGACCGGTGTCCTCGATCAGCTCCAGACTCAGATCATCGCCACAGCCCACACTCATCATCCCGAGGAACAGCAGCCAAGGAAGGAAAGACCTCACTTTCCATGCAGCAGAGCTATCGAGAGGATGATCCATAACCCGGCAGAGCTTGGCTGGACTTTGTGACAGGTGGGTGACTTTTTGTAGGGGTCGGTGGATTGTCCTTTCGTCTTCTCGGGGGCTGCGCTAACGAGGCGGCGGAGAGGCTTGATCGTTGATTCCGCTGCGTCCCTGTTTTCGATTTCTAAGGCTGGTGCTGGGTGTCCTGCTGTGGACGGGTGGCTGTGGGCCCGAGCTGGACACGCGCACGGCGCTGATCGTCCAGACTCTGATTGACCAGGACCGCGACCTGATTGCGACCCGTCCGGCACTGGTGGCGCAGAAGTATCAGCTGATGGCCAGTGGTCTACAGCCGTTCTTGCGGGGGACCGCCGCGCTGTTTTATCGCGATCTGTCTCGTTACCAAGACGAGCAGGCCGCGCTCTGGCATGGCGGGGGTGCCGAGTTCATTCCGCTGTACGGAGACGTGCACCTGGAAAATGTCGGGGTGGCGCAGGATGCGGAGGGAGTGCTGCTGGATGTGGTGGACTTCGATGCCACGGTGAGCGGGCCGTTTGGCTGGGAACTACGACGGGCGGCGCTGGCTCCTCATGCCGCGCTGTCCCTGGCTGATCTTTCCCCGGCGGTGCTGTCGGAGGTGACGCGGCGCTTTGGGGACAGCTATGTGAGTGCGCTACAGGTGCTGCACAGGACCTCGCTGCCACTGCCGCTGACTCGGGAGCAGTCTGGATCAGCAGGGAAGATTGTGACGGAGCTGCTGGCCGATGGTCGCAAGCGCTATCAGCAAGCAGAGGAGCTGGCCGAGTACACCGAGCTAGCCAGCGGAGTCCGTCGCTTGCGTCGCGACGAAGAGCTGATTGCTCTTCCTGATCCCTGGCTGCGCGATCTGCCGCTGCTCCTGGATTCCTATCGCAACACCCGGCGGGCCGGACGGGGGGAAGATGCGCAGTTTGAGATTCTGGATGGGGTGCAGCGGCTCTCTGCTGGGGTGGCCTCGCTACCCAACCTGCGCTTCTGGGTGCTGCTTGCGGGGGACCATCGGCAAGCTGCCGGAGCCGCCTCGGGGGGTGAGTGGATCGTCGAGCTGAAAGAGGAGCGCGATCCGCCGCAGCCCGTGGCGTGGCTCGGGCGCGGTCCGATTGGCGACAACGGACAGCGAGTCTTTGTCGGAACCCTGGCGCTGCTGGCGAGTCCGTCCAGTGAGCCAGACCTGGGCCATGTGAAGCGGGGCGGGGTGTCCTTTCAAGTCCGTCGGGTGCTGCGGGGTCGGCGCGATCTGGATGTGGAGCGACTGACGGACCGGCTGCGCAGTGGTCGCTATGGAGCGAGCGACTGTCTGGATCTGGCGACGACGCTGGGACAGCTGCTTGCGGCTGGTCATGGGCGTCGCGCCAAGGCCTATGCCATCGCTACAGCCATTGCCCAGCAGCAAGACCCGGCGGGTTCCTTTGCGGACTCACTGGCGCAGGCCGCTGCGATCGATGCCCACAGGCTCGAGCGCGATCTGCTGCTGTTCGGGCGCGCGCTGGTGCAGCTGGGTCCCCTCCTCTCGGCTCGAAGGAACTAACGTGATGAAGATCATTCTCTCTGGGATCGGCAGACAGCGGCAGGAGGGGTGGTGTTGGCCACTTTTTTTGCTCGCAGTGGTGCTGCTCGGTTGGATCAAGGAAGTTCCCGCGCATCCGACCCGGCTGGAGACAGGACTGCCCTATTCCGCCGAAGCCAGAGCGGCGCTGCCGATTCCCTCTGCTGCGACGCCGGGACAGCTGCAAGGCGGGATCGGTCCGCTGCGGCTGGGGCTGTTCGGGGATCTGTTTGCGACCTATCGACTGGCGAGTCGCCAAGATCAGCTCTTTCATGAGTTCGAGCTGTCACGCATTCAGCTGTCGGGCTGGGTCAGCTATGAGGAGCTGGCAGGCGTCAACATCACGGTCGATACGGTGCGCTCCTCCTCCAGTCGTAGCTACTTCGGAGTGGACGGGGATGCGATCTTGCCTCGGCTCAAGTGGGCGTTTGCCGAGACGACTCCGTGGAAGCACTACCTTTCGCTGCGCGCGGGCATCGTTCCCGATCTGCTCCTTCAGTATGCCGAGGCCTCGTGGGGATTCCGGGTGCAGGGTCCGACCGGACTGGAGCGCGATGGTCTGTTTACTCCTGGTGACTTGGGGGCCTGGGTGGAAGCGGCACTCCCTGGGCAGCTGGGATCGGTGGCGCTGCAGCTGGGCAATGGCGAAGGAATCTCGCTGCGGGAACAGAACAATGGCAAGAACCTCACCGCTGCCCTGCGGGTGGCACCGCTGCGAGCCCGGGCTCCGGATCTGCTGCTGCATGCGCTGTTTCGCGATGGATCGATAGGGGCGGGAAGTGCGGCGGATCGACGTGTCAGTGGGGGGCTGACCTATGCGGGGGCGCGGCTGGGTCTAGGAGCGATTGCGACGGCGGCCCTGGGCTATCGGGGGATTGGAGATCGCTGGGCGGCGCACCTTACGACCTGGCTGCGGGGAGAGCTTCCGGCCTGCTTTGCCCTGCTGGGTCGCGCCGATGTCTTGTGGCCAGATGTGTCGCAGCGGGACGCTGTGCAGCTGCGCTTGATTGGCGGACTGGCGTACTCGCTGCCAGCGCTGATGCGACTGCTGATCAGTTATGAAGGCACGCTGCCGTTTGGGAGCCTGTCGGCGCAGGTCCCGGCCATTACCGAGCATGCCTTCCTTGTTCAAGCAGAGGTGCGACTATGAAGTATTTGTGCCAGCAACCAACCTGGGGGTCAGCCGTGAGGGATTTTTCGAGGATCGGACTGGGTCTGCTGGCGATCGGCTGTTCCCAGGGCAACAGCGAGCCTCCCGATGACTCTCTGTTCAGGGTCGATCTGCGATCGATCGATGACCTGGCTGCATCGATCGATCTGGGCCAGCCGCCACGAGATCAAGGGACGGTGAAGCCGGGCTCTCCGCTGGTGATAAACGAGGTCTTTCCGCATGGTGCGGATGCCATGACCGATCCTGACTTCATTGAGCTGTATAACGGCGGCGCAGGACAGGTGAACCTGCGTGGCTATCAGGTGCGCGATGACGGAGCCGCTTGGGCGATCCTTCCTGCGGAGGCGGTGATTCCCGCCGGCGGCTACTTTGTCATCCTCTGTGATGGACTGATGAGCAGCAGCGTGCCGGGCACCCATGTCAGCTTCAAGCTGGGCGGTAGTGGCGACGAGGTCCACCTGGCTTCACCCGATGGAGCAGAGCTAGACAGCGTGATGTGGGGAAGCTCCAGCATCGACATTCCCAAAGACAAGTCCCTGGGTCGCGTGCCCGATCAGACCGGGCGCTGGATGGTGCTGGGCAAGCCAAGTCGAGGCACCCCAAACCAGTAATGTACGGTCTGGGGTCTTGCGGGGGGGCTTCGTTAGTAGAGCTGCGTCCAGGTCGTGCCGTCCCAGGCCCACAGGTCTTTGGTCTGATCGGAGACTTGGGGATCGCCACCGAAGGCCAGGACCTGCTTGCGACCCGCGTCGTAGAACATCGCCGGGTAGACCCGCTTGGACGGTGGGGTGCCGGGGTTCTTGACGGTCCACTTGGCGCCGTCATATTCCCAGGTGTCGTTGGCGAGCTGGCTAAAGAAGCCGTTGGAGGTTTCGCCGCCGAACACGACCAGGACCTGGCGATTTTCGTCGTACGCCATGCCGAACTTGACCCGCCGAGGCACCGAGGAGTCGTCCGGGAGCTGGGTCCAGTTGCTGCCGTCATAGGCCCACAGCTCGCGACTGTACTGACCCGCCACAAAGCCACCGAACATCAGGGTCCGCTTGCCCTTGGTGTCGTACGCCATGCGGTGATCGGAGCGGACGTTGGGGGTGGTGGCGGTCGGGCGCTGAATCCACTGGGTGTTGTTCCACTCCCACGTCTCGCCGACCGCGTTGCCACCAAACGTGATGCCGCCGAACAGGACTGCGACCTTGCGCAGGGGATCGAACGTCATCCCATGGGCGTAACGACCCGTCGGGCCAGTCGCTGGGGTCTTCTTGGTCCAGCTGGCGCCGTCCCACAGCCACATCTCATTGGTCTGTGAGTTGGCGTTGTTCAGGACCGTGAGTCCGCCCCACAGCAAAAGACCCTTGGCATTGTCGTCCCAGATGAACGTCGAGTCGTAGCGCGGCGTGGGGGGATTGGTCACCGTTGGCTGATCCCAGGTGACGGCCGTCAGGTGCCACTGATCTTGACAGAAGACATCGACCCCGCCGGCTGCACAGACGCCGGTGCGAGTCACCGAGCGATCCCGCAGCTTGTCATACGCCATGGCGTGACGGGCGCGGCCTTGGGTGGCGGTCGGTAGGGCGCAGCGCGTCTCGCCTCGAGGGCCCGGCTGGGCGAGGCAGGCCTGGGTGGCGGCGCAGCAGTAGGTGGCTCCGGCGCAGGCGATCGGATGGTTGACATCACAGCCGCAGCTGCCACTGCTGTAGGTCTGACCAAAGCCGCAGGCCGGGATGAGATCCGGCGGCAGTGCCGTGAGATCTGCGGGATCGGACAGATCAGGCAGCGCGGTGGACAGGTCAGAGGTGGCCTGATCCGGTGTGTCCACTCCCATCGGAGTAGACTCCTTGCACGAGGCCAGGGCGATCGCACCAAACAACAGTAAGGACGTAAGTATGGGCTTGGTTCGGCTCATTGGACGGGCTCCTATGTCGAGATGTCCGCACCGATTATCGCCAAGTGCAAGCAATTCATCCAAAGCGATTGTAAAAAAGTGCGATGGCGCGATTCGGCAGGCCTGGTGGCCTGTCACGCTTCGGTGGGGAAGGAGGAAGCAGGAGGAGGAAGCAGAAGGGGGCAGGAGGGCAGGGCGCGCAGCAGGCTAGGGTCTACCTGACCGAGACAGCGCACATAAAGTTGGCGACTTTGCCCGATGGCGTCTGGTGCGGAGCGGCCTTGATCCACAGACCGGCCAGCGCGGCGTCTTGGCCAGCGGTGTCCTTGCACGCAACGTTCGAGGTCGGGTTGGGCACGGCACAGAAGCAGTCTGGGTCCGCTCCGCACGCTGCGATGATGGTCGCGTCGTTCGGGGTTGGCTGCGCAGTCGGCGAGCTGGCCGAGCCGGCAGTCGCCCACGCCGAGCAGCACTTGGCGCTGCACTGCGGCAGGCGCACGTCAGGCATCGCCGCCGGGGTGGTGGCATCGACCAGACCAACGATGCAGATCGGGTTGCCGTTGGTGTCGGTCTTGGGCTTGCCGGAGAGGCAGTTGGCCGAGATGGCGTTGGTGATGCGATCGGCGACAGTGTCTAGCACGTTGGCGTACTTGGTCGGCTCGCAGATGCTCTGCTCCACGCGGAATTTGGGGTTGAAGTTGCGGATGAACTTCGACATCCGGATCTGCGCCTGGCCAAAGAAGTTCGAGTCAGTGGTGTTGAGGCAGGCGGCCTTCATTCCCTTGCCTCGGTTGAGCGCTTCGGTCGAGCAGGTGATGCCCGGACCCGGCACGCACACCTGATCATCGAAGTCGATGATCAGCTTGCCGTCCTTGGTCACGTCGCTGTTTGGGTTGTCAAGCATGCTCGGCGTCCAGATCCCGGCGAGCACCATCTTGCCCTCCGAGCGCAGGTTCGAGAAGAAGCGGACATACTTGTCGATCGGCTCCAGGTAGCCGTTACCGTTTTCCGTGCAGCCGGTCTTGGGACCAGTCGTCGTCATGGGCTCGTTGCACTTGAGGTTGTGCGCCAAGCAGCGGAAGTCGTTCTTCCAGCAGTTGTAGGTCGACATGCCGTTCTTGGTGCAGTCGATCGAGTTGGGGTTGTTCTCGATGCGCTTGTTCATCGCCACCGAGCAGTCGTCTTCATCGGTCACGAAGATGACCGCGAGCACGGAGTTCGTACGAAGGAAGCCGGAGTTGACGGTGCTGTGGTTGTCGAGCGCGCGCTTGGCGGCTTCCAGCGGAGACTCCAGACCGCAGCCAACGTCGCCGATCGGCGCGATGCACTTGAAGGTACCGATGATGTCGTTGTTCGGGGCGTTGGTGATGCCGTCCTGCTTCCACAGATAGACATCGCCGTTGGTCGGCTCCAGCTTGGTCGGGCACAGGGTCGTACACGCGCCCTTGGCATCGACCGACCACTTGCTCTGATCGCGGCCCGAGCATGCAAGCTTCTGCAGCTCTCCATCGTTGCCTTTGTAGGACTCACAGCCAGGAATGTTGAGGTTACCGGGCTGGAAGGCCGTGTTCGGAGCCTGCTGCGCGCCGATGTCCGTGCTGACGACGCCGACGTGGTAGTTCGAGCCGCTCATATCGATCTTCTTGATGAAGTTGTCGATCGCGGTGCCAAGCTGCTTCTGCTTGGGCGACATCGATGGCGAGGTGTCGACCACAAACAGAATGTCCACGTCCTGCTTGGCGCGGGTGTTGACAGGAATGGCGTCCATCTTGCCAAAGCAGGAAGACAGAATGGTGACTGCTTCCGCTGGAGTTGCACCAGGAGGAATCGGACACGTTCCGGCCAGATCCGGCGCAGTACATGCCGAGATGGAAACAGTGACAGCTGCAGTCGCCAGTGCGCGCGTAAGCGTCGAGCGGATCATTGGATTCTCCTTGCCCCCATAGAAGTCATCTTGGCAGCTCCCTACGGCACTCCCGTAGTGGTCACTGCTCATGGTCGAGGTACTTGTCCCAATCGTACCCATGACCTTACAACGACTGCTTCGTTTGAATCTAGATTTTCTAGCCAGCAGAAGGAGTCCACTTTTCGCGGGGTTAGGAGTGCTCCTACTGTCTCCTAGGCTGTAGGTATTCCGTCGCTGTATCTGTTCGATGCACCTACCCTGACCGCACCTTGATCCTACAGCTAGGAGGACGGTACAGAGTGCTCTACCTGCACCTACAGAGTGTCTGTCTATCCCCCCAAAAGGAGTCTGTCCGGAATCAAAAATGCCCTGTACGTTCCGCCACTTAGCGTGACAAGATGGGGCGGTTCGGAAGTTGTCTACACGACTTCCCAAGGACCCCAAGCCCACCCGGCAGAACGACCCCCGGAGACTATGATGAGTGAGGAGACAGAGACGAATACCGAGGCTGCTGAGCTGCCACCGTTCATCCTGGAACAGGGCAAGCGGTTCTCCCAGTCGATCATGTGGAAGCTCACCCGTGACTTCTACGAGCAGCGCGGCATCAGTGCCTGGGACTCTGGCGTGGTTCCTTCCTACGTCACCAGCAATCCATTTATCGCGCAGACCTATGCCCAGGTGGTTTGGCAGTATGTACGGGACTGTCTGCACGATCGATCCGCCTGCCGCATCGATCCCAGTCAGCCGATCTACATCGTCGAGCTAGCCGCCGGACACGGTCGCTTTTCCTATCTGTTCCTAAAGAAGTTCCTAGCGCTGAAGAACACTTCTTCGCTCAAGCACCTCGACATTCGCTTTGTGATGACCGACTTCACAGAAACCAATGTCAAGTCGTGGGCGCGGCAGAAGCTGTTTCAGGACTTCATCGAGCAAGGAGTCCTACATCTGGGTCTGTTCGATCTGGAAAGCGATGAGCACATCCGGCTCTATCCCTCGGGGCAGCTGCTGTCTCAGGAGTCGATTCGGAATCCGCTCATTGTCCTGGCCAACTACATCTTCGACTCTCTGCTTCAGGACTTCTTTCGCTACGAGAGCGGCAAGGTCAGTGAGTGCTTGGTCACCACCCGCCACAGCGAGCCGCTGGGCGATCAGCCGGTCAATCCCGAGGTGATGTCGAACTTTCATCTCGACTGGGAGATGAATCCGATCACGCCCGATGGCTACTACGGAGACGCGGCGATCGAGCAGGTCCTGTCCGGCTATCAGGGTCGCTTAAGTGATACCACGGTGGTCTTTCCGGTGGGCGCGATGCGGACGATCCGGAGGCTCGGGCGGATGTCGGGCAACCGACTCCTCATCCTGTCATCGGACAAGGGCTACACGCATGAAGACGAGCTGTTCTACATCAACGGGCAGTACGTCCAGTTCCATGGCGCGCTGTCCACGATGTCGAACTACCACGCGATGGGACAGCTGGTGCGCTCGCTGGGGGGACACTACCTGGCAACGAATCAGCGGCAGATGAGTCTGAAGACAGTGGCGTACGTGATCGGCGGCTCGGCAGAGCAGTTTGCTGACACCATCACCTGCTTCCGTACGCAGATGGATGTCTTCGGTCCGTACGACTTTTATACGCTCCTCAACAGTGTGCGGACCTCGGCTCCCAACCTGCCGCTTGAAGGGGTGATGGAGCTGATGCGCCTGTCCCACTACGATCCGCAGGTGTTCTTCGATTACGAGAAGACCATCCTGGATGCCGCCCACGGCCTCAGCGAGACGCAGCGGGTCGAGCTGATGATGAGCCTTGATCGGACCTGGACCAACTTCTATCCGCTCGGGCGGGATCTGCCGTTTGAGCTGGGCCGGGTCTATCTGTCTCTCAAGCGTCCACGAGAGGCGCTGCGCTACAACCAGCTGTCGATGGACATGTTCGGCGAGCACCCGGTGACCTACTGCAACATGGGAATCTGCTACTACCAAGCAGAGGACACCGCCAACGCGCTGGTCTGTTTCGAGAAGTCGCTGGCGCTCAATCCTGACTATGGTCTTCCCAAGGCCTGGCTCGCCCGCATCGTGGCTGAGCAGCACCGCCACTCCGAACACCGCTAGCAGGTGAGGGTAGGCCCGGGTGGGCTGCGCTGCTATGTTGCGCGGATGAGACGTTCTGCGCGCTCTTTGCGCCCAACAGCTGGGTCTGCTTCGCTCCTCTTGACGAGCCTCTTGACCTTCCTCTTCCTCGGCGGCTGTGCCAAGCGACCGTACTATGCCGGCTTCCTGTTCGACTCGCCGATCCTGGTGGAGTCTGATCGCAGCGACATGGTCCGTACGCTGGACTTCATCTTGGAGTCGAAGCGGCTGCAGAAGCTGACGATTCAAACACCCGACAAGGGAGTCCAGAGTCTGTATCCCCGCGATGAGACTTCGCCAGGTACGACCGACTGGCTGCCGCTGCCCGTGCTGTTTGCCGCTCAGTATGTGCTTCAGAAGAAGTTTCGCGGGCTGGAGGTCGATCTGCTGGCGAAGACCGAGGCCGAGGGCTTCACTCCGGTGTCTGCCATTCATGATCTGGATGGCAGCGTGCGGATCGAGATGGGGCCCTCTTTTTGGGACTTTGTGCCGGCGAATGCCAGTCCAGTGGACCGCACCGAGCTCGCGCAGCGCTACGGAATCGGTGAGATCGTGGATGGAGAGCGGGAGTGGAGGCCGCTGGAGCTGTTTGCCTTGCAGCAGGCATTGTCCCTGCTCGGCAAAGAGGAGCTGGCGGTGCTCCAAGGCGTGTCCTTTGTGCGCAACCGGCGTGCCGAAGAGGACCACAAGGGGACTTCTCGGCAGCGAATCTGGGCGCAGTACCGTGGTCGCGTGGCGCTGCAAGGCGCAGCGAAGAAAGAGCCGCGGCAGATCGAGCTGTTCGACACCAAGATCGACAAAGATGAGCTGCTGTTCATCGGCGAGCCCAGCCAGCCCTATCCGATGACCACGATGGCCCTACTCCATGAGATCGGACATGCCGTCGCCGACTACCCGAGGATTGTGACCGTGCGACCGGTGCTGGCGCTGATCGATGAACGCGACCAGCTGGTCAAGGAATGGAACGGGCTGCTCCATCGGGGGAAGCTGACGGAGGAGCGGAAGACCGAGCTAGACCAGCGGATGGCCGAGCTGAAGCGGCTACAGGAGGAGGCGCTGCCAGCGCTGGTGGCGATCCGCAAGAGCTATGACCGAGACGCGGGTCCGATCCATGCGGACTACCGGGCGGCGCGCGGTCCCGACAAAGGACCCACCCGCTATGGCCGCACGGACATCGAGGAGTCCTTTGCCGAGTCGTTCGCGCTGGCCAAGGCCGACCCAAGTGCCCTGCGACGCATCTATCCCGACCTCGTCGAGTGGTTCCAGACCGGCGGCCACCTCGCCGCCCTCCGCCCGTCCCTCCCAGCACTAGAACACCAGCAGCAGCCATAAACCCCGCCGAGGTCGCAGACCCTAAAGAGGGCAAACAAGGTCGGCGCGCCGCTGGGTTGGTCCCTAATGGGGGCGAACGCCCTCGGCGCGCCGACCCCCCGGGGCCCGAAAGAGGGCGAACGGGGGGGGCGCGGCGACCCCCCGGGGCCCGCCCTAG
>JAEUKA010000007.1 GCA_016794465.1 Myxococcales bacterium
GCTCGCGATACGCCAGCGCGGCGGCTTCGGGATCGATGTTCAGCGCTGACAGGCGAGGTACCGTGCGGATCGCCGTCGGCGTCGCAACAAGCTCGGTTTCCAGCACCTCATCGAGGTTTGATGCGGGGTCAGTGCTGACGAGAAGGACTCGGCGCCCTCGGTCCGCCAGTGCAATCGCTGTGGCGCAAGCGACGCTGGTCTTGCCGACGCCCCCTTTGCCGGTAAAAAACAAATGGCGTGGCGCTCGGTCCAGAAAGTCCATGTCGCACTCCTCAGCAGCCGCCGCTCTTGGGCCGGACAGACGATTCAGGCGAGGTCTTTTCACCAGCCGGCGCGCAGCATGCACTGGCCGTCGGGGCTTGCGGCAGCTTGCGCACCACGACGCCCGCCAGCGCCGCTAGTGTCTCACGCGAGGGGTAGGTTCCTTCGGCCACAACGCGATCATCGACCATGATGATCGGCAGCACTTCCGTTCCGCGACCCAGCGCCTCTTTCACTGCGGGGGTCGTGGCAAAGGCGGCAGGCTGCGACGACAGATTGAAGCGCTCGACGGTGACTCCCTGTTTCCCCAGCCACTCCAGATCCGCAGCGAAGCGAGCCAGCTCTGGATCGACACTTGGCCCGCAGATGCCGGTTGAGCAGCACATGGCAGGATCGAAGACTCGCAGTGTGACAGACATAGTGTTTCCTTTCGTTCATTGTCGATAAACGATGGATGGCAGGTTTTACAGTCCACCCATGAGCGCTTTGAGACGACGCAGCGTTCGTGGTTCGATGCAGTAGCAGACGCGGGGACCATCGATCTCGCCACGAATCAGCCCAGCGTTCTTGAGCACCTTGAGGTGCTGCGACACGGTGGACTGTGCCAGCGGCAGTTCCCCGACAATGTCGCCGCAGATGCAGGCATCCTTGCGCACGAGCAACCGAAGAATTTGAACGCGGGCGGAATGCCCCAGCGCCTTCGCCAGCGTCGCTAGCTCTTCGTCCGCTTGTTCACCTTCGATGGGTCGAAGGTCCACCTCTTCGTTCGCAGGCGGACAGCAGGCACTCTTGGCCGACGTGCGCGACGTTGTTAGCTTCATCGGTCTTCTACGATAAGCCTGGGCCTGCGTGCTGTCAACGCCGTACAGAGAGCCACGACCATGAGCGACTCGCATAGTCCGTTCCCGTCAGGCCAGTGGACACAGAACGAAAACACAAGTTGGCATCTTGGCTAGCCAATTCTCGTCGCGCCTGTAGCGCGATCTTGACGCCTGAATCGGTCCCACAACACCGTTGTGCTGGACCTAACCGATCCGCTCACTCCTGTGTTCGATTGGGAGTCGTTTCGACAAGAGCGCCTTCGGCTACGAATGACCCTCTGCGGCCTGGCTGCAGTACAGCCAATCTCCGACGATCACATTCACCTTGACTCGCCCAATGTCAGGCTTCGTGAGCAGCTCGTTGGCTTGCCAATGCTCCGCAGACCAGGCGGAATCGTTCCTCGGGACATTATCGCGGGAGTGAGCAGGACATTTCTTGGGGACACTGGTTGGCCGGCTTCGTTATGATCCCGCTCATGACGCAGACGACCCGCAGTGTTCCCGCTGACCATCGCTCCTCGGTACTGTTGAGCGGCTCCCTCCGCTGGCTGTGTAGGCTTATGCTCTTGGGCTCTGCTTGCGGTGTGGATGCTGGGCAGCCGGTTCCGATGCCGACTCCTTCTCCGGCGCAGACGCACTCTGCGCTGACCGGCTCGCTGTTTGATCTGGCAGCGATTCGCGACGCCAGCACGGCCGATTGTCATTTCGATAATGAACACACCGTCCTCAAGAACGGAGTGCTGATGCGGGTCTGGAACGTCAGCTATCTGTCTTGGGAATGGCGGAAGGGGGAAGGGGGTTTTTCCGACGGACTACAGCCCATCCGGATCCGTGCTTTTGCGGCGCGACCGGTGCTCGGTCCGACCCGTCTGCCTGCGGTGGTTCTGGCGCACGGCTTGGGAGGCCTCGCGGATGAGAACTCTGCCCTCAGTAGTGCAGCGCGCTTGGGTCTGTTTGTGCTTGCGTACACCGGACCGGGAGGCGGCAATCGTCCGGACAATCGCTCCGAAGGAAAGCCGGCCAGCGACGGCAGTGGCTATCGCATGTTCGATACGTTGGGAGATGTCCGCGGCTCGTGGTTTTGGGCGCACACTACGGCAGCACTGCGCGGTCTGACTTGTGTCTCTGCGCGAGCAGAGGTCGATGGCACCAAGCTAGGAATGACCGGCTTTTCGGCGGGCGGAGTTGCCACGCTGCTGGCGAGTGGCGCCGATTCTCGCATCAAGGCAGCAGTCCCTCTGTCGGGCGTATTGGCATGGGAGGAAGCGGTACGCTCTGGCGATGCCTGGCAGCACGGGCTGCTCCGTCAAGCGGGACTAAGCACGGCCTCTGCCGAGTGGACGACGCTGATCGATCGGCTGATCTCTTCACCCACAGTTCTTGGTAGCACCAGCGCGGCGCTGCTCCTGGTCAATGGCAGCAGCGATGAGTTCTTCCCGCTGACGGCTCATCTGACGACGCTGCGCGGACTGCCTGCGGGGACCAATGTCCGCACGAGCCTGGTTGGAAACTTTGACCACGGCTGCTACAAAGTCTCGGGTGGCGAGCGCGCTTCCACGATCGAAGCACGCGCTACGGTTCGTGCGGAGGGAGGACAGCGCGCGTTCTTCCGCCACCACTTGCTGGCTGATCCAGCGTATCCAGCGATTCCGCGTCCTCCGACGGTAGCAGCCGTTCCCATTGGCGCCGCGACCCAAGTCATCGCGCTGGTCGATTGTCCAACTGGGCTGGAGATCGACGAAGTGCGACTGTGGTGGAGCACCGACAACGCCTTGCTGTTTGGCAGCGTCACCCTTTCGAGCAGCGGATCGAACCGCTATCAAAAGCTCGTGCCGCTCCCGCTCTCTTCAGGGTCCGCGTACTACGTGGATGTGCAGTACCGGACGCGCGACCTGCTCGCTCCGCAGCGCTTTGCGATTTCTTCAGAGCCTGTGCTCGCTGCGGGTCTGCTGCCGCGCATTCGATCGATGACCACCTGTCTGTGAGGGCTGGCTGCGGCGAGGTGGTCGTGTATCCGGACGATCGCGCGCTGCTGGTGGCAGAGATGGTCTTGGCCCAGTGTCGATCAACGGCGTGAGCCGGCTCTATCCGGGTCTGTCACGAGTGGACGCAGGACACGACGGACTCGGTTTGCACTCCAGGTCAAGCCCATCTGCTCGAACACGGCCAGGGCAGCCCGGAGGTGTGCCACTGCCTCGTCGGGACTGCCGTGGTTTCCGCCCCTTGCTGTCAGCGAGCGGCCAAGCCAGTAGTGCGCCTGCGCCTGCTCAAATCTTCCGCCATGCAATCTCGAAAGGGACAGACTGGATCGCAGCTGCTGGCGTGCCTGCGCTAACCCCCGTCCACTCTCAAACCCGCAGGAACTCCTCTTGGGGGTTTAGGGAGAGCTTGGGGCGGAGGCGTTTGTGAACGGTGGCGGGCTCA
This sequence comes from Myxococcales bacterium, assembly GCA_016794465.1. Taxonomy (GTDB): domain Bacteria; phylum Myxococcota_A; class Polyangia; order Palsa-1104; family JAEUJZ01; genus JAEUKA01. Next base: position 3,507 of record JAEUKA010000007.1, read on the forward strand.
TCGAGTAATTCGGCCACGAAGGTGGCGATGCGCTCGGCGAGCTGCTGCTCGCTATGGTGACAGTGCAGATAGGTCAGCTCCTGCCGCAGCCACGACCAGAGCCGCTCGACGGGCATCAAATCTGGACTGTACGGAGGCAGAAAGCGCAGCTCGATTCCCAGCTGTGCAGCCTCTGCACGGACCAGTCGGGAGTGGT
>JAEUKA010000058.1 GCA_016794465.1 Myxococcales bacterium
GCGCGTGACTAGGTTCCCGGCATGAAGACGGTGTTTGCCGATCCGAAGACCGACGTGATCTTCAAGAAGCTGTTCGGGCAGAAGGCGCATCAGCACTTGCTCGTCGAGCTGTTGAATTCCCTGCTCGAGCTGGAAGGGAAGCACCGGATCGTCGAGGTGGAGTATCTGACGCCCGAGCAGGTGCCGCCGCGACATGACTTGAAGCTGTCGATGCTCGATGTGAAGTGTACGGACGCGAGCGGCACGCACTACGTCGTCGAGATGCAGGTGATCGCGGTCGAGGGCTTTCAGAAGCGCGTGGTCTACAACGCCTGCAAAGCGTATGTGCTCCAGCTCGGCGCGGGCGACGACTATCCGCAGCTGTCGGGCGTCATCGCGGTGACGCTCTGCAACTTCGTTTTGTGGCCGCAGAAGGATGGTTCCGACGACTACAAAGTGCCGATGCTGAGTCGCTGGCATATGCAGGAACAGCATGGCGGCGAGCGCGGACTCGACGAAGTGCAGTACGTCTTCCTCGAGCTGCCGAAGTATCAAGCGGACCACAAGCCGAAGACTACCGTCGAGAAGTGGGCGTACTTCTTTCGCGAGGCGCGAAGCTTGGAGCGGATTCCCGAGGTGCTGGCGGAGTCTCCGTATGCCGAGGCGCTGGAAGTGACGAGGAAGGCGAACCTGAGCGAGGACGAGTGGCAGGCCTACGACCGCGAAAAGATCGCCGAGCAGGACTTCCGAGGCGGGCTGTCCTTGGCCGAAAAGCAGGGCGAAGAGCGCGGCGAGCAGCGGGGGCTGGCCAAAGGTCGCAAGGAAGGCGAAAAGCGCGGGCTGGCCAAAGGCTTGGCCAAAGGCTTGGCCAAAGGTCGCAAGGAAGGCGAGGCGCTCGGCGAAAAGCGGGGCGAGGAGCGCGGCGTAGCACTCGGGCTGGCGCAGGCGATCTTGACGGTGCTGAGAGCGCGCGGCCTTGCGGTGGGCAAGCGGCTGCAAGCAAAGATCCTCGCCACCACCGACGCCAAGCTGCTGTCAAACTGGCTCGCCCAAGCCAGCACCACCGAGTCCGCCGAGGCCCTGCTAACCCCCTGACCCGTCCAAAAACCTATGTCGCGTCAGTCACTGCGCGGCCAGGGTCACGAAGTCGCTTCGCCAGGCCGCCAGCTCTTGGAGGAGGTGCTGGCGCTGCTGGCTCGACAGGGTGCGGTCAACCTGCTGTAGCAGCTGTCCATAGGCCGCGTCTTGGCGCTGCTCGGTCTGCTGATAGTCGGGCGAGGGGTTGGTCTGCCGGGTCGTGATCCAGCGATAGAGCAGCGCCGCCAGCTCCGGGGCGGGCAGCTTGCTGCGAATCGCGGTCAAAAGGTGGGCGCGGTTGTGGCGGGTGGCCTCGCGGCGGCGCAGCTCCTCGGGGCGGTCTTGGCGATGGAAGGCGGCGAAGATGGCGAGCTGCTCGCTGGTGTAGCTGCCGAGCCAGGTCTTGAGGGTCTTCTTGGTGTTCTCGATCCGGTACGCGTAGTACTTGTCGTCGCTCTGATCGAGCTTCTCGAACCGCTCGCGCTCGCCCTTGGCCATCTTCCGTTCAGCATGCTGGAGCTGGTCTTCGCGCAGGCGCAGCAGCACCTCGGCAGCCGGCGGCGTCGCTCGAGCGGCCACCCGGGCAATCGCCTCGTCGCCTTGCCCTTGCAGCCAGCGCAGATCGTCCTCGCTCAGGCCATCGCGCAGGCGCTCGCTCAGGCCATCGATGAGCTGGACGTAGCGCGGCAGCTCTTCCCGGCGGTGCCACTTGTGCAGCTCGCGGATGACGCGCTCGGCGGTGGCTTTGTCGTTTCCCTCCAGTGCGAAGGTGTCGACCATGCGACTTGTGGCATAGCGACCGGCCAGATCGTAGCCGACCTTGCGCAGGCTGCATCCCGAGGGCACTACCATCGCCAAAAGTAAGCAAACCACAGAGACGACACGACGAAGCAGCATGGCCCTCATCTTAGCCGCTGCGTGGCCGTGCGGCCCGGCCAAAAAAGTTGCCGCAGCCCAGCCGGCAAGTACCATCCGCCGCCATGGGAGCACTATCGGGCGGGATTACGCTGCGTCGTTATCGAGTCGCTGGGGACGCGCCAAAGGACTGGAAAGAGTCGTTCGAGAAGGGCATCCGGGCCCACGTCCTCGTTCCAATCAACGTCGAGGGCAACGAGGACAAGAGCCTCGGCTGGAGCAGCATCTTCGACGAAAACGATCTGGACCTGTCGCTGGACAAGTTCTTCTACGAAGGGCACATCATGCTGGCGCTGCGGCAGGACACGCTCAAGCCGCCGGCAGCGATGGTGAAGCGACTGCTCAAGCAGCGGCAGCAGCAGATCGAGGCGGATCGCGGGCAGGTGCTGTCGGCGGCGGCGCTGCGGGATCTGAAGGCGATCCTGGTCGGCGAGCTGCGCAAGACGACGCCACCCAAGGTGCGGACGGTGGACATGGTGTGGAACCTCGAGGAGGGGCGGCTGGCGCTGTACAGCCATGCCAAGTCGATGAACGAGGCGCTGCTGGCGCTGTTCTCGCAGACCTTTAACCTGGGGCTCGACCTGGAAGGGCCGGCGCTGTGGGCAAAAGAACACACTGTGGGTGATGCCAAGCTTGTGGCGCAGCTGAAGGCGGCCAAGCCGACGCTGGAGCTTTTGCACGGCTTTGCGGGCCTGCGGCCAACTCCGCACGGGCATGAAGACGGCATCTCGCTGAGCAGTGCGCTGCGCGGTGAGCTGCACCAAGGAGCGTGACCATGGCCTTTGCCAAAAAATCGAGTGAACCGAGCCTGGCCGAGCAGATTGCCGCGTCGGGGGAAACCGAGATCAGCAAGACCGCGCTGTCGCTGCGGGATGACCTGGCCGATCAGCGCTTCCTCGGGCGAGAGTTTCTGACCTGGCTGGTGTTTTTCTGCGATGAAGACGGGGAGAGCGGTCAGTTTGCGGGCAAGGGCGACACGGCGCCGTTTCGGCTGCGGATTGGCGAGCGGGCGGTGCTGCGGGCGCTCGGCGATGCCACGGGTGAGATTGCGGCGCGGGGTCCGGCGACCGGGCACAGCTCGGATGTGCGCTATGCGATGGCCGGCGGGCTGACGGTGCGCGAGCTGGATCTGGTCTTCGAGCGGGACGAGCGGCTGTGGATGGCGACCGTGACCGCCGAGAACTTCGACTTAAAGCGGGTCAAGCTGCCGGAGCTGCTGAGTGAAGAAGACAGTGAGCGGGTGAGCGAGCGGCTACAGCTGGTCGCGGACCTCGACGGGATGCTCAAGGCGGCGTTCGCGCTGTTCCTGCACGACCGGCTGAGCAGTCGCTGGCAGAAGCAGACCATCCCGCAGCTGCGCGACTGGCTCAAGCGCTCGATCTTGGAAGAAAAGTACCTCGCTCGCGAGGCGTAGGCGGGGCGGAACTGGTCCCGGGAGGGACTACGGCTCGCGGCTCATGTCGGCATTCATGTGATGCAGCATGTTGTTCTTCGGGCTGTTGTGCTTGATCGTGCCGGTGTCTTCGGGGTCGTGATAGCGCTCGAGGGCGGCGTTGACCTTCTTGAGCAGGTCGCTCTTTTCGCGGTGCGGCAGGAAGGCGCTCTTGAAGCCGGCGACGATCACGTCCTTTAGGTCCTCGAGCGTGAAGCCGTAGTGCTGGTGGCACAGGAGCAGCTCGCGGCTGACGGTGGTGTTGGTGACGAGCCGGTTGTCGGTGTTGATCGTGCAGCGCAGGCCGTAGGTGTAATAGAAGGGCAGCGGGTGCGTCTCGAAGCTGTCGGCGGCGCCGGTCTGGATGTTCGAGCTGATGCAGACCTCCAGCGGGATGCGGTGATCGCAGATGTAGTTGAGCAGGTCGCCGTTTTCGCGCAGGCGGGTGCCGTGGCCGATGCGGTGGGCGCCGCAGTAGTGAATCGCTTGGGCGATCGACTCGGGGCCATAGGCTTCGCCGGCGTGGGCGGTGCAGTTGACGTTGTTGTCGAGGATGAGCTGGAACGCCTGCTTGTGCGCCTTGGCGGGATAGTTCAGCTCGGCGCCGGCCAGGTCGAAGGCGACGATGCCTCGGTTCTTGAAGGCGACGCACAGCTCGGCCATGCGCAGGGATGAATCGGCTGACGACGAGCGAATGCCACAGAGGATGACACCGGTGCGGATGCCAAAGTCACGCTCGGCGGCGCGCAGGCCTTGCAGCACCGACTCGACGATCTGGGTCAGGCTCAGGCCGGCGCGGGTGTGCAGCATCGGCGAGTAGCGCACCTCGAGGTACCAGACATTCTCGCGGTGGCAGTCCTCGGCCAGCTCGTAGGCGACGCGATACAGGGCTTCTTCGGTCTGCATCACGGCCAGGGTGATGTCGAACGCCTTCAGATAGTCCTCCAGCGAGCGGTGACCCATGCCGGCGAACACATACGGCATCAGTCCCTCGGGCGTATCGGCGGGCAGCTTCACCCCCTGCTGTCGCGCGAGATCCAAAATGGTGGTGAGTCGCAGGGAACCGTCGAGGTGGCAGTGAAGATCGGTCTTGGGCAGTTTTTCGATGAGCTCAAGTGATAGCGGCATGGCCCAACGTAGCGCATCAGCCACGTCCCGCAAAGCCTTGACGCGCAGGGAGCGCTATTCGACGGTGATGAACTGGCCGTTTTGGAGGATGAGGCCGTTGCGCTGGCACAGCTCGGCGAGGAGCTGCTTGTGCTCAGCCGATCCAAGGTGGGCGTAGGCGCGGCTGGCAGTCGAGGCGTTGTGGATCGAGCACGCCGCCGAGCCGACAAAGCGCCAGGCATCGATGACGTGTGGGCCGGGCTTTTCGGCTGCTTGCAGCGCCAGCTCGACCGCGCGCTCTTTTTCCCCGGTGACATAGGCCTTTTTGGCTTCGGCCATGACCTCCTCGGGAGACGGTCCACTGGGCTTGACGGGCTCTGGGGGCTTGGCTTCGGGCGGCGGTGTGGACTCCGGTGGGCTGGTCGCTCCGGAAGCTGGCGGCTGGACAGCCGCACCTGGGCTGCGGGTCGGATCAGGCGTAGCGGTCGCAGGCGCTGTTGCCGCCGGTTGACCCGTGGGTTTCGCGGGCGTGGTTGCCGCTGCTGCGACGGTGCCGACGGGTGTAGCCGCGCTCGGTGGAGTCCCTGCCGGCGGGCGGGCCGTTCCGGTGGCTGCGGGGACGCCGGGAGCTGGAGATGCTGGCGCCACGACCCCAACCGCCGCTGCTGCAGAGTCGGTGGCCGTTGGCGCATCGGCGCCCCGCAGTGGCAGCCCGACATCACGAACCACCGGAGAGCTGGGTGCCGCATCGGGAGCTTGCGCCACCACCACGGGCGCGGCGAGATCCGGCGCAAAAACGGTCACCACCGGCTGCGTCACCGCTGGCGCTGGCGGCGGAACTACCACCGGCTGCACCGCCGGCTTACGCACCGCGACGATCACAATCAGCGTCAGCAAGATCAGCACTGCCGCACCACCACCCAGAATGATCGGCAGCTGCGAGGTCTGTCTGGGCACCTGCATCGGCGGCGGCGTCTTCTCAAACAGCATCGGCGGCGCTGCCAGGGCGGGAATCGGGGCGGCGGGCGGCTTGCGGCGATCGATCGGTCGTGCGGGTGGTGGCGGTACGGAGGCTGGGGCTGGCGGCGCGGGGGCAGCCGGGGCCTTGATTTCCACGGGAGAGGGCGGAGGTGAAACGACGCGACCCGATGGTGGAACGGCACGCGCGACCAGATTGTCAGGAACCGCTTCGCTCGATCCTGTGGGGGCGCTCTTGTGTCCGATTGCGCGCACGAAGTCGAGCGTCGTCTCGTAGCGATCTTCCCGCCGTCGTGCCATGCCCCGATGAATGGCTGCGACCACCGCCGGCGGCAGATCGGGCATCAGCTTGCCGAGCGGACGCGGCGCTTCGCTGGTGATTCGCTCGACCAGCTCCTCGGCGGTGCCTTCATCAAACGGGGCTTTGCCCGACAGCAGCCGATACGCCAGCGCCGCCAGCGCCCACTGATCGACTCGGCCATCGATTGCGGCGCCTTCTTGGAACTGCTCCGGGGCGTTATAGACCGTCGGTGGCACGTCGCGGCTACTGCCCGGCGGACGGCGGAAGCAGGCCAGCCCGAAGTCCGTCACCTTGGTTGTCTCGACGACGCGGTCGCCCAGGTCGTGCCGAACCAGGAAGATGTTCTCGGGGCGGAGGTTGCGATGAACAATGCCACTGCGGTGAGCGGCATGCAGCGCCGAGCCGACCTGCGACAGAAGCTCCATCGTCTGGGCAAACGGCAGCGTCTCTTTGTGTTTGAGCCGCGCCGCCAAGCTCTCGCCTTCGAGGAGATCCATCACGAAGAACGGCACGCCGCTCTCATCACGATCGAAGTCGGTGATCGGCAGGATGTGGGGATGGCGAAGCGTCGCAACCAGACGGGCTTCGTCCTGGAATCGCTGGTAGACATCAGCGCTGGCGGCCAGCCGTCTGTGCAGCACCTTGACCGCGTAGAGTCCTCCCGAACGAACGTGCCGGGCAACATAGACTGTACCGACGGTACCGGCGCCGAGGAACCGCTCGATGCGATAGGTCTTGGCCAGGACTTCGCCGACGATGTTCTTGTCTCTGGTGGTCATGGCAGCTAGTGGTTGCCATCTTATCGCAGATTTGGGCCGAACCCTATCCTCAAGCCGCGACCTTTTGCGAACTTCGTCAAAAATCTAAGCAATCCAAATCACAAAAGAATTGGGCCAGGAAATGGTTTGCATGGCCGGAAATTGGGATGCTAAAGTCGCACCATGGCAAACTCTTCTAAGACCGATGGGGCCGAGGGTCGGCGTCGATCCAGCCGTGTCCTGCCGCTCCTGCCGCTGCGTGACATCGTGGTGTTTCCGAACATGGTGGTGCCGCTGTCGGTAGGCCGCGAAAAGTCGATTCAAGCGCTTGAGCAGGCGGTGGCCAAAGACAAGCAGATCGTGATGTGTGCGCAGAAGCGTGCCCGGACGCAAGAGCCCGAGTCGTCTGACCTGTTTACGGTTGGCACGCTCGGCGAGGTGATTCAGCTGCTGCGGCTGCCCGACGGTACGGTCAAGGTGCTGCTCGAGGGCAAGAAGCGGGTGCGGGTCCGTCGCTTCGTCGGTGGAGACAGCTTTTTGGCGGTCGAAGCGGACGAGATCATCGAGCCCGAAGAGATTGGGCCCGACGTGATGGTGCTGATGGAGAAGGTCCAAGATGCCTTTTCCAACTACATCAAGCTGAGCAAGCGCATCCCGCAAGAGATCATCGGCTCGACGCAGACGATTGAGGAGCCGGGGCGGCTGGCCGACACGGTGATTCCGGTGCTGCAGCTCAAGCTCGCTGACAAGCAGATGCTGCTCGAGATGGAGTCGCCGATCGCGCGGCTGACCAAGCTGCTGGAGCTGCTGTCGTCGGAGCTGGAGGTGCTGCAGGTCGAAAAGAAGATCCGTAGCCGCGTCAAAAAACAGATGTCTCGCTCACAAAAGGACTTGTATCTGAACGAACAGATGCAAGCGATCCAGAAGGAGCTGGGCGAGCGCGACGAGTTCAAGAACGAGCTGACCGAGATCGAGGAAAAGATTCGCGCCAAGAAGCTGTCGCGGGAAGGTCAGCTCAAGCTGCGCAAAGAGCTGCGCAAGCTCAAGCTGATGAGCCCGATGAGCGCCGAGGCGACAGTGGTGCGCAACTACATCGACTGGGTGCTGTCCCTGCCGTGGGACGAGCGCACGCAGGACAAGCTCAACATCAAAGAGGCCGAGCACATCCTCGCCGAAGACCACTACGGTCTACAGAAGATCAAAGAGCGCATCATCGAGTACCTGGCGGTGCAGGCGCTGGTCAAAAAGCTCAAGGGGCCGATCCTGTGTCTCGTCGGGCCGCCGGGCGTGGGCAAGACCTCGCTGGCCAAGTCGATTGCGCGGGCGACGGGGCGGCGCTTTGTGCGGCTGTCGCTCGGTGGGGTGCGGGATGAGGCCGAGATTCGCGGTCACCGTCGGACCTACATTGGCGCTATGCCTGGTAAGATCATCCAGAGCCTGAAGAAAGCCGGGAGCAACAACCCGGTGATGCTGCTCGATGAAGTGGACAAGATGTCGACCGACTTCCGGGGCGATCCGTCGGCGGCGCTGCTGGAGGTTCTCGACCCCGAGCAGAACCAGGCGTTTGTCGATCACTACCTCGACCTCGACTACGACCTGTCCGATGTGATGTTCATTGCCACGGCGAACAACCTCCACTCGATTCCGCTGCCGCTGCAGGACCGGATGGAGATCATCCACCTACCTGGCTACACCGAGTGGGAAAAGCTGGCGATTGCCCAGCAGTACCTGATTCCCAAAGAGCGCGAGATGAACGGCATCGCCAACGTCCAGCTCGATGTCAGCGGCGATACGGTGCGGGCGATCATTCACCACTACACCAAAGAGGCCGGCGTGCGCGGACTGGAGCGCGAAGTCTCGACGGTGTGTCGCAAGGTCGCGCGCGAAGTGGTGCAGAAGACCCACGGCGGTCGAGCGGCGGAGACGCTGCGCTTTCGCATCACCCAGCAGAACCTGCAAAAGTATCTCGGGGTGCCGCGCTATCGCTCGAGCCGGATGGAGGAGCGCGACGAGGTCGGCCTGTCGAACGGCCTGGCGGTGACGATGTTTGGCGGCGAGCTACTGGCCACCGAAGTCAGCGTCGTGCCCGGCAAAGGCAAGCTGGTGCTGACCGGCAAGCTCGGCGAGGTGATGCAGGAGTCGGCGCAGGCGGCGATGAGCTACGTTCGCTCGCGGGCCGATGCGCTGGGGCTGGAGCGGGACTTTTACCAAAAGGTCGATGTTCACGTTCACTTCCCCGAGGGTGCGGTTCCCAAAGACGGACCGTCGGCGGGTATCACGATGGTGACCAGCTTGGTGTCGGCGCTGCTGCGGCTGCCGGTGCGTCGTGATGTGGCGATGACGGGGGAAGTGACGCTGCGCGGTCGGGTCCTGCCGATCGGTGGTGTCAAAGACAAGATCCTCGCCGCGCACCGGGCCGGCATCTTTACCTGCATCATCCCGACGGAAAATGAGAAGGACCTGAAGGAGATTCCGCCCAAAGTCCTGCGCAGCATGACGATCATTGCCGCCGAGCACATGGATCAAGTCCTGCGCAGCGCGCTCGTGCTCACTGACCCGGCGAAGTTCCTGGCCGAGCCCTCGCAAGCGGTCGACTGGCGCACCAGCCAAGTACCCGAGAGCGTCCAGTAGCCCCAAACCAGGATCGAAGGATGATTGGAGCCACATGATGTTGCGCAGAGCAGTGATGAGGGTTGTTGGTGCGGCGGTGCTTGCGGCTGGGCTTGGCATGGGCGGTGAGGCGCGCGCTGCCGAGGTGATCAAGGTCGGCTCCCTGGCTCCGGCGTCAAGTCCCTGGGGACAGGTCTTCAAGGTCTGGGCAGCTGCTGTCGCAAAGAAGAGTGCAGGGCGGCTGGAGCTTCAGTTCTTCATGAACGGCCAGCAGGGCGACGAGGCCGCGATGGTCGCCAAGATGAAGGCTGGCCAGCTCGATGCTGCCGCAGTGACTGCGGTGGGCCTGGGAAAGATCCACAAGCCGATCCTGGCGCTGCAGCTGCCCGGACTGTTCAGCAGCTGGGGGAAGCTCGACGCCGCGCGTGATGCGATGAAGGGGGACTTTGAAAAGGGGGGGCGGGATGCCGGCTTTCAGATCATCGGGTGGGGTGACGTGGGGGTCGTGCGCCTCATGTCCAAGGGCTTTGCAGTCCGCGTGCCTGATGACATCAAAGGGAAGAAGCCGTACATGTGGCGCGACGACCCCATGCAGCCGATCCTGTTCCAGGTCCTCGGTGGGGTGACGCCGGTACCGCTCAACGTCCCGGAGGTCCTGCCGAACCTGAACACCGGCGCGATCAACATCGTGCACGCGCCGGCCCTCGCAGCCGAGCAGCTCCAGTGGTCATCGAAGCTCGACACCATCACCGACGACATCGCGGCGCTGGCGATTGGGGCGCTGGTCCTGTCGAGCAAGCGGCTCGATGCGCTGCCGGAGGATCTCAAGGCCATCCTGCTCGATACCGGTCGGATTGCGGCCAATGCGCTCACCAAGCGCATCCGCGATGAAGACGCCGCCGCCTTCGCCCGGATGAAGGGCAAGATGACGGTGGTCACGCTGACCGCCGACGAAAAGTCGAAGTTCGCGGCGCTCTACAAACAGACCCGGCAGCGCCTCGCCCAGGGGACCTTCTCCGCCGAGCTTGTGACCAAGCTGGAAGGCTACGCAAAGTAGCGAGCTGGGTGGCCTCGGACTTCTACTTTCCAGCCGCCGCGTCTTTGACTTTCTGGGCCGCCTTTTTGGCATCCTTCTTGGCCTTGTCGGCTTTGTCCGAAGCCTTGTCAGCGGCCTTGTCGGCTTTGTCCGAAGCCTTGTCAGCGGCCTTGTCGGCTTTGTCAGCGGCCTTGTCCGCTACATCCTTGACCTCGTCCGCCACTTTGTCAGCGACCTTATCCGCTTTCTTGCCTGCCTTCTCAGCCGGGCCCTCTGCAAAGACATGGCTAAAAGCAGCCAGGGCGCAGACTACGGCAACACTCATAAGGACTTTGGTGGTGGTTTTCATGGTCTTGTCTCCTTGGATTAGGACGCTGGCTTTACGCAGCGGCTTCTTTAAGGCGTTAGTACAACCTTGATACAGCCATCTTTTTTGTCGCGGAAATTCGTGTAGGCCGTGGGCGCTTCGGATAGATTCATTCGATGCGTGATCACAAATGCTGGATCGATCTCACGCGCCTCAATCATCTTTAGAAGCGGCTTCATGTAGCGCTGCATATGGGTCTGTCCAGTCTTCATCGTCAGACCCTTATTCATGAATGCGCCGAACGGAATCTTATCTGGAAACCCGACGTACGCACCCGGAACCGAGATCGTTCCCCCTTTGCGGCAACACAGGATGGCCTCGCGCAGCACGTGGGCGCGATCGGTTGTCAGCATCAAAGCACTCTTCACTTTGTCCAGCAGTGCATCGAGCGTCGGGCCCGCATGCGCTTCGCATCCCACCGCGTCGATACAGCGGTCTGGCCCCCGCCCTTTCGTCATCACCTCCAAACGGTCGTAGACCTTCTCGTTCTGGAAGTCGATGGTTTCGGCCTTCCCGGCCGTACGCGCCAGGGCCAGTCGTTCCGGCACACAGTCGATTGCGATGACACGACCGGCGCCCAACATCCACGCACTCTTGATCGCGAACTGACCGACCGGGCCGCAGCCCCACACGGCGACGGTATCTCCCGACTCGATGTCGCAGTTTTCCGCAGCCATATAGCCGGTTGGAAAGATGTCCGAAAGAAACAGGACGGCCTCGTCTGGAAGGTCAGACTCGATCTTGATCGGCCCGACATCGGCAAATGGAACGCGAAGATACTCCGCTTGCCCACCCGAGAAGCCGCCCATCATATGCGAAAATCCGAACAGACCCGCAGGCGCATGGCCCATGACTTTGCGCGCCAATTGTGCATTCGGATTCGACGTATCGCAGCAGGAGAACAGCGTCTTTTTACAAAAAAAGCAGTGCCCGCACGAGATCGTAAAGGGGACAACGACTCTATCCCCTTTCTTGAGCTGGTTCACCGCGCTTCCAACCTCGACCACTTCCCCCATCGATTCGTGACCCAGCACATCGCCGCACTTCATGCTGGGAATGAAACCATTGAACAGGTGCAAGTCTGATCCACAGATACCGGATGCCGTGATCTTCACGATCGCATCTGTAGGTTCTTGAATCTTTGGGTCGGGAACCATATCTATGCGAACGTCGCCGCGACCATGCCAACAGAGTGCCCTCATCGTGCTTCTCTCCTTCACCGGGTACGACACAGGTGCGCGCCGTCACCGGAAATAACGTGGACGACCAGCTATCAGGCGTTAAAGCCGATAAGGAACATGAATCGGTACCAGACGCTGTACCCATTCTTATTGAAGAATATCGGGGTACTGAATGGCTCAAGTCCCAGGTTCAGCCGCCCATTGACTATATACTTGATGCCGAACTCTGGGATGAAGGTTCCGCCATGGATGATGTCAGATGAGTAATAATGAAACGGCCCATAATCAAGCGACGACTTAAAGATCATCGAAGAGAAGCCAATGCTCATCCGAGGATATAGATAAAGCCCTCGCGCCAGACGAATATCGTACTGAAATCCAATCGGCAACGAGACGTTAACGAAGTTGGCATTGGCCTGTAGATTCGGCGTCAGAATAATATACGCATTGTAGTCACGAGACACTGCAAACCCAACATCCACACCGATGGACCCCAAGAGACGCATTGGGGCTTCTGCATGGACCAGTCCCACCGACGGACCGCCACGAACATTCAGCATAAACCAGCCGGACTTATCGATCGGGCGACCATAACCATCGTAGAGGGCGGGGTGTGCATATACCGTATTTGCACACAGCAACAGCCCGACCAGCGATAGAATGACAGCAAAACCAACGGATGGGACGGCATTGAGTAGACGTTTCTTGTCCATGACTCTTCCTTTGAGACGACCTGAGGTCGATGTTGTGAGAGCGCTGCACGTTTATGCAAGTGGCCACCTCATACCGATGGCCATCACCTGCAACAGTTATGTCAATTACACTGCTGTGCGGGCATCGCCGTTGGTTGGTGTTGGACGGGATTTAGATTTGATTTCAGCGACTGCTGAACCCATCTCGTTTAGCACTGCACTGGAAAGGGAATGCCGCAATTTCTTGAAGATCTCGCCTTCCTCTTCCTGGACATGGTGGCGCACTAGGTCTTTGATGACCTTTAGTTTGGCATTCCACTGTTCACTGCCGCACACCAGCTCACTGGTTTCATCCAGCAGCTGCTTGACGAGTCGATGCTCTTCGTTGGCCTCAAACGCTGCTTTGCGCAGTTCTGGAATATCCAGCATACGTGGATACAGGATCTTCTCTTCCGCCATCATATGAATCGTGAGTTCCTTCTTGATCTCCAAGAACAGCCTCTCCTTGGTCTTCAACGCGCGATCTGAGGAAGACTCGATCTGGCTAAAAAACTGCTCTACGTTGCGGTGGTCTGCCTTTAGAACGGTCACGATGTCCATGGTGCTCTCCTGTTACCGGCCATAGACGCTGTCTCACATCATGTGGGACACCGGCCAGTCTGTTGTGCTTGAAACGTGGGGGGCCATCATCGGCACCCCCGATTGGGGCAGAGTCGGTTTGGCCAGGCCGAGTTTAGGTTTCAACATGAGCCGGCGTGCGCAGCGGCGTCGCCAGCTCCATCTGGTGTACGTCCTCGACGGGTCGACGCTGTGTGGGCGACACCCCAAGCGCAGCCCCACCTAACGCTGCAAAGAGGCTCAGCAGCAGCGCGCCAAAGACCCACCACAACCCTTTGCCGGTGCTCTCCGCCGCTTGCAGTGCGCCAGTCTGCGCGGCATCGATGCGCGAACCCATTTTCTCCACGCGCTGCTCTACTTGGGTCGCCAGATCATTGAGATCCGCGTGGGTCAGTGGCGTATTGCGTTGCAGCGCACTCATCAGGATCTCGCGGTCAAAGCGGCCTTGCCGCACGCCGCTCTTCACTGCCTCTTTCACTGCGGACTGGACCTGATCGGGGGTTATCGCGGGCTTGCCCTGCTCTTGCAGTTTTTGGTTCAGCGGCGCGAGCAAGTCACTGGACTTCAGACCGAGCGCCTCCATCGGGTCACTGCTATCGGCCAATCCGGCCATGTTGCCCGCCGCACTAACCACCGAGCTGCCCACCCGCGCCGCCCCCTGAACGACCACGCCCGCCGCCCATATGACGAGGAACAGACCCGCAATTGTGGTCAACCCCCATAACACTGCGCCGTGCAGCGCGCCGCCCAATCGATCGACCGGACCGGCGATGCGCCCCGCCAAGACACCGCCTGCGAACAACGCCAGCAGCGATGCGACGGTCGACCAGATTCCGGTCCCGATTCCTGCCGCCCGCAGGGAACCTGGACTGTTGGGATCGATCGATGTCAGGCCTGCGGCCAAGCCCATCACATGCAGCAAGATCCACAGGCCGACCGACACGATGGCGCCCGCAGTGATGGCCCGCCAGCTGATCCGCGATGACGTGTAGGCCGCTGCCTGGTCTTGTTCAAATACTGTGTGCATGGTTATCTCCCAATCGGTTTTCTGTGTCCGGTTTGCTAAAAGACATGAAGGACTGAGCCTCCGAATCATGTCGAAGGCTTCAGAAGGAAAAGGAAATCACTCGACCTTGAACTCGACACGGCGATTGTAGGCATAGTCTTTCTCGCTGGTGCCGACACGCAGGGGACGACGTTCCCCCTCACCTAGAACGTCAATCTGCTGCAGAGCCCCTCGCTGTTGCAGGTGTTGCTTGACAGCCTCTGCTCGTCGCTCCGAGAGCTTGACGTTGTAGCCCTGCGAACCACGCGTATCGCCAAATCCTTCAAGCCGCAGCTTCTTTATCGAGCGGCTGTTGATGCAGCGAAGGTTGTAGTCGAGCCAGCGCTGCACGTCCGGAACCAGCTCGGAGGAATCAAAGGAGAAATAGACGTTTACTATGATGCAGTCCTTCCCAAGCGTAGACATATCGAGCATGCGCGGGTTCGGGTAGCTCTGGAAGCAGACCGACTGATCGGGATGGCAGAAGTCCCCCAAGGGACAATCGGCGTCCGCTTTGCAACGCTGCTTGCTATCGGGATCGCTGAGCACAAAGGACTTGTCGGCCTTCTGCATCTGTCCAATAAGCTGCGCGTTGTCCTCTGGGGCTGCGTGTGGCTGTGCGCAGGCAATGCTGAGCAGACTCGCGAAAACAGTCCCTGCTAGACGATTGATCATGGCGGACTCCTTGACTCACAAGCCATACGCAAGGAACATGCCTAGTGGCTTGGATTCCTACAGTCGCGCGTCGGTGAAGTGCCCTATCTGCGCCCATGAACCAAAAGCGCGCACGCTGCACAATCCGCTCAGTGTGACAGACCCGCACGCTGCGACCGGGGAGTAGCCCCAGGGCTTGCTGTTCCGAGGTCGGGCTGCGATTCTGGGCAGATGATGCGTTCACACCTTCTGCGTCCTTCCTTGGCACTTTTGCTGCTCGGTGCGGCGTGTAGCGACAATCCAGCGGTCGAGATGCCGAGCAGCGATGCCGGCACAAGCGATCTCGCGATGACTGCTGTGAGCGACGGAGGCACAGACAACAGCGCCGCCGGCCTCACCGCGTTTGTCAAGGCCGGCTCCTACAAGAGCTGGAAAGCCGAGCCGGCGATTCATGCCTCGACCGGACCGCACGGCGGCAACGTCCGCACCTACGTCAACTCGCTGCTCTATGCCTCGCTCAAGGCCGGCAACGTCAGCCACCCCAAAGGCAGCATCGTCGTCAAAGAGCTGTACGGTAGCGGCACCACCACGCTGACCCATAAGCACTAACCTAAGCAGGCGTCGATAGAGGTTGTGCTTTCATGCCATTGTTTGCGCTTTCGTTTGGGATTGGCCAGGAGGGGACCGAGCTTGGGACCGAGGCGAAGGAGTTGGGATGGAAAGAGAGGGCGGCTCA
>JAEUKA010000094.1 GCA_016794465.1 Myxococcales bacterium
TCGGGCGGCTCCGGCATCGACATGCTCTGCGACATCATCGGCATGCTTCGCGGCCCTTCCTGCTTTGCTGAGCGTCTCTGCTTCCCCAACCACTCCCCCAAGGCCCTTGCCGGCTGCGCCCATTCCCAGCCCGACCGCCCCGTCAATCACCGCATCCGCTGCGAACGCGCCGGCATCGTCTAACTGATCGTCCGGGCGCTTGTTCGACCAAGCATCGATGCCAGTCAGCCAGCCGGCGATCTTTTCTTTGGCAAACGCTTTCAGCTTGTCGCGGTCCGTGACTGTCTCTGCGAGCCGCGTGGTCTTGTCTGTAACTTCGTCCTTGATCGTGGTGACGCTGACTTTGCCGGTCGCTACGTCTTCGAGACTCTGTCCGGTTTCCTTTAGGTTGCGCTCTCTGTTCGTGACCGCTCTGTCCGCACCCCTCGCAAAGCGCTCCTCGTCTTCCATCTTGAGGGTGCCGCGACCCTCGGCGGCTGCGAGGAAACAGCGCTTCAGGTCGGGAGTCTCGCAAGCCTGACTCCGTTCCTGATCGGTGTAATAAATCTTGTCGAGCGGACGTTCTTGATACTCGGTGTAGCGACCGTATTTGCCGTTGTCGCGGGTGACGGGATAGCGGCAGTGGTGTCTGTCGGTGCTGATCTGTCCGACTTGCGCCAGCAGTCTGCCGTCGTCATCACGTAATTCGCAGCGATCGTTGAGCCGTGCTTGGTGGGCAGGCAGCCATTCCTTTTGCCGACGCCACAGGACGCAGTCGTACAGCTCTTTCTCTCGGGTCCGGGGATTCCATCGGCTCTCGTTACAGAGTCTGTCGCCGTGTCTGTCGCGCCATAGCTCTTTTCCGATCGGGACTTTGACGCCGTCCTTTTCGCAGAATCGACCGTCCGGAGTGCGATTCCCAAAGCGCCCCATCACGCTGCCATCGTCATCGCGAATCAAGCAGCTGTCGTCGAGCTTGGGGTCAATAGGGGACTCCTCAAACGTCTCCTTTAGGAGTGCTTCGATGCCTTCCTTGAGCTTCTCTGCTCCGAGTGCGGCGAGGTCTGCGCCCAGCTCTGTAAGCGGTGTGGCGGCGCTGCCTTGGTACTGTTTTCCTACGCTGAGTGTGATGAAGCGGAGGAGTACGGACCACGGGGCCAGACCGCCAACTGCGCGCGTAACAGAGACTCCGAAGTCGACTCGGGAGCGCGGCTGATAGCTGACTCCTAACGCCAGGGCCGCTTGGATGGGAATCGGGCTATTGCCGAGCGTGGCGGCGGACTCTGGATGGACGTAAGAGGGAGCGCCGCGCGCAAGCGCATCGACAGACAGCTTCAGTGACTTGAGGAAGGGGAGCTGGAATGCGAGCTGAGCGGCGGTTTCTCCGGTGGCATATTGGCGCAGCGGATCGACGAGTGCGCCCACGCTGAGCGAGAGCTCAAACAGACCGAGGGACTGTGCAGCGACTACTCGAACAGCGCTGAGATTCCCAAGCAAACCGAGAGAGTTTGCGCCGTCGAATGGACCGAGGCGCAGCTCGTGATCGTAGGTGATTCCCAAGCGAAACGAGGACGGAATCGAGGTATGAAGGGGAAGCAGAGGCCACAGACGAAGCACGACAGAGAGGCGAAGGGGGCCTTGATTGCGCAGCTCTTCGCCGGACTGGGTCAAGAAGGAGGTGTGGGTGGAGAGTCCGGCGCTGAGGCGTCCGAACAGACCGATCGATAGGCCGTAGGGGATCGTGACGGCGGGGCTGCGCTGTTCGGTCTTGGGCAAGACGATTAGGTGGGCGTAGGCGTGCGCGGCCAGATCGTCGATGTCCAGGCAAGGAACGAGGGTGCTGTTACAGAGCGAACTTGCGCTTGGGAGGAGGGCCGGCTGCGGCAGGGCGATCGGCTCGGCATCGGCTGACCCGAAGCCCAGCAGCAAGCCCAGCAAGACGAGCACGAGAAGGAGACGCCGCTGCATCGGGCGGACCATAGGAGGGCTGGGTGACGATGACAAGCCCGTTTCGGCCCCACAAACCCGCCGTCATGCCATGCGGACCCGCTGTCATGCCATGCAAACACCTCGTCATGCCATGCAAACACCTCGTCATGCCATGCAAACACCTCGTCATGCCATGCGGACCCGCCGTCATGTCATGCGGACCCGCCGTCATGCCATGCAAACACCTCCGCATGCCATGCGCACCCGCCGTCATGGCATGCAAACACCTCGTCATGGCATGCAAACACCTCGTCATGCCATGCAAACACCTCGTCATGCCATGCGGACCCGCCGTCATGCCATGCGGACCCGCCGTCATGCCATGCGCACCCGCTGTCATGGAACTGGGTGGTGGTGGGCGACCGTTTTTACTGCGGCCTTTACAGCGTCGGGGCAAGCGTTGTAAAGCGGGGAACCTGATGTCTAGTCACGATCCGCAGATGGAACAGCTGGTCGCCGAGATTGCTCGCCGGGTTGCGGCGCGGCTGGGTGGCGCAGCACCTCTTGTCACACTCGGCAGCGGCCCGGCGCTACGGGACACGCCCTGCCACGATGGTCCGTCGGACAGCTGTACGTCCTGCGGGCTGTGCACGGTCCGCCGCCCCGAGGCCGTCCAGCACATTGTCGCCGAAGGTGCGAGCCGCATCGGCGCCGGCCTCGGTACCGCCCAGACGCCGGGCGACATCGCCGGGATGATCGACCACACGCTGCTCAAGGCCGATGCCACCGCCGCCGAGGTCGAGAAGCTGTGCCAGGAAGCGCGGACCTACCACTTTGCCTCGGTGTGCGTGAACACCGGCTTTGTGCCGCTGGCGAAGCGGCTGCTGCGCGGCTCGGGCGTCATGGTCTGCGCAGTGGTCGGCTTCCCGCTCGGGGCGATGGCACCCACCGCCAAGGCCTTCGAGGCCCGCGAGGCCGTCCGCGCCGGCGCCGAAGAGATCGACATGGTGATCAACCAGGGCGCACTCAAGTCACGCGACTACGCGGTCGTCCACGAGGACATCCAGAAAGTCGTCGAAGCGTCCCGCCCCGCCAAGGTCAAGGTCATCTTGGAGACGGGCGCGCTCACCCAGGAGGAAAAGATCGTCGCCATCTCGCTGTCGAAGGTCGCCGGGGCGCACTTTGTCAAGACCTCGACCGGCTTTGGTCCAGGGGGCGCCACCGCCGAGGACATCGCACTGATGCGCAAGCTGGTCGGCTCCGAGATGGGCGTCAAGGCGTCGGGCGGCGTGCGCACCTGTGAAGACGCGCAGAAGATGAAGGCGGCGGGGGCCAGTCGCATTGGGGCCAGTGCCTCGGTGGCGATCGTCAAAGGCTGTGCCCAGGCTGCGGCGGCACCGAAAGCCGACGCGGCCCCCAAGCATCCCGATCGCCCGTGGCTGCGTCGCACCGCGCCGGCACCTGCGGCTCCGCGTGGGGCCGACAAGCCGTCAAGCTACTAGGATACGAACATGAGCTCTCTTCCCAGCGCGCCGTTTGAGCGCGTCGTCTTGATAGTGCTTGACTCGTGTGGCTGCGGGTCGGCTCCGGATGCGGCTCGCTACGGCGACACCGGGGCCAACACCCTCGGCCACATTGGCGAGCGGCTCGGCGGACTTCAGCTGCCGCACCTGGAGTCGCTCGGCCTTGGCAACGTGACGCCGATTGCTGGCCTGGCCAAGGTTGCGGCCCCGCGCGGTGGCTTTGGGCGGATGCGCGAGCGCTCGCTCGGCAAAGACACCACCACCGGACACTGGGAGCTGGCCGGGCTCGACGTACAGCACGAGTTTCCGACCTTTCCGCAGGGCTTTCCCGCCGAGATGATGGCGCGCTTCAGTCAGCAGACCGGGCGGGGCGTGCTCGGCAACAAGCCGGCCTCGGGAACGGCGATCCTCGACGAGCTGGGACCTGCGCACCTACGCACCGGCAGCCTGATCGTCTACACCTCGGGCGACAGCGTGTTTCAGATCGCCGCCCATGAGGAAGTCGTGCCGCTCGCCGAGCTGTACCGAGCCTGTGAGGTCGCCCGCAAGCTCTGTGACGAGGTGAACGTGAGCCGCGTCATTGCCCGCCCGTTTGTCGGGACCCCGGGCAGCTTCCGACGCACCTACAACCGCCGTGACTACGCCATGCCACCGCCCGAGCCGACCGTGCTGTCCCGCATCGCCGACAGTGGCCGCCCGGTCGTTGGCATCGGCAAGATCTGGGACATCTTCGCCGGCCACGGCCTCACGGGCAACATCCACACCGAAGGCAACACCGACGGCCTGCGCTTGACCTTGGAAGCGCTTGAGCAGACCGAGCGGGGCCTGTTGTTTGTGAACTTGGTCGACTTCGACATGCTGTATGGGCATCGCCGCGATCCCGTCGGGTATGGCCGGGCGCTGACCGAGTTTGATGCGTTTTTGCCGAGCCTGTTTGCCAAGCTGGGGCCTCGGGATCTGGTGCTGCTGACTGCGGATCACGGCAACGATCCGACCTGGCCCGGCACCGATCACACCCGCGAGGACGTACCGCTGCTGGCGTTTACCCGCACCGCTCCTGCGCCGACGCGCGCCGACCTGGGGCTGCGAGACGGCTTCTTCGATGTGGCGCAGACGCTGTGTGACGCGTTTGCGCTGCCGGCCTGGCCACGCGGCAAGAGCGTGCTGCCCCACCTTTTACCGTCCTGAGCGGCGCTGCTGTTTCATCTCTCGCTCAGCCTTTTCCCATTCCTTAAAGAGCTTCGATGGCCACCTACAACCCGGTTGAGATCATCCGCAAAAAGCGCGACGGCAAAGTCCTCACTGACGAGGAGATTGGCCAGTTCGTCGCCGACTATTCCCAAGGCAAGCTGCCCGACTACCAGGCGTCGGCGCTGCTGATGGCGATTTACTTTTCGGGCATGTCCGAGAGCGAGCTGCTGGCGCTGACCGACGCGATGCTCCGCTCGGGAGAGGTGATCAGTCTCTCGGATGTGCCGGGGCTGAAGATTGACAAGCACTCGACGGGCGGGATCGGCGACAAGATCTCGCTGCACCTGGCGCCGGCGGTGGCGGCCTGTGGGGTGCGGGTGCCGATGATCTCGGGTCGAGGGCTCGGGCACACCGGCGGCACGCTCGACAAGCTGGAGTCGATTCCGGGCTTCTCGACGCGGCTGAGCGTCCCCGAGTTTCGCACCGTGCTGCGCCGCGCCGGGCTCGCGCTGATTGGTCAGACGGACACGCTGGTGCCGGCGGATCGGGCGCTGTATGCGCTGCGCGATGTCACCGCCACCGTCGAGTCGATTCCGCTGATTGCGGCGTCGATCATGTCGAAGAAGCTGGCCGAGGGCATCGACGGGCTGGTGCTGGATGTCAAGGTCGGCTCGGGCGCGTTTATGAAGACCCGCGACGAGGCGTATCAGCTGGCTTCGACGCTGGTGGCGATTGGACGACGGGCCGGCAAGCAGGTGACGGCGTTTCTGACCAACATGGATCAGCCGCTCGGGCGCTATGTCGGCAATGCCGCCGAGGTGCTGGAGACGCTGCAAGTGCTTAACGGCACAGGTCCCGCTGATCTGGTCGAGCTGACGCGCATTCTCGGTGGCGAGATGCTGCGCCTCGGTGGGGTGGTGGGGACGGAAGCCGAAGGTCAGACGCGGATCATGGAGTCGCTGCGCAACGGCGAGGCCCTGCAGCGGCTACAGCGCTGTGCGGCCATGCAGGGGGCGATGATCGATCTGCGGGACAGTCAAGAGCCGTGGCTGACGAGCTGTCTGCATCCGTGTCCGAGCTATGTGGTGGCGCCCGAGGCTGGTTATGTCTCGTCGATCGATGCCGAGGCGATCGGCTGGGCGGCGGTGGCGCTGGGTGCGGGTCGCGAGCGCAAGGAAGACACGATCGATCCGGCGGCGTACATCTATCTGGATCGCAAAGTGGGCGAGCTGGTCGAGGCGGGCGAGCCGCTGTGTCACTTCGCCTGCGCCACCGACTGGCCCGAGGGTCGCCGCGAGCGTGCTCAAGCGCTGATCACGGGTGCCTATCAAATCTCGATGAGTCCACCGGCTGAAAAGCCGCTGATCTTGGATGTGCTGCGATGAGCCGAGCTGCCATTCACGACGACAATCCCGCATCTTTTGAGGCGGTCGCGCAGTCAGCGGCCCGCATCCGTGCCTTCTTGCCGCCGGGTGCCGCGCCGTCGATTGCGCTGGTCCTGGGCTCGGGCCTGGGCAGCTACGCCGACGAGCTGGCAGACGCGCACGGGATCGACTACGCCGAGATTGGCTTTCCGCGCTCGGGAGTGATCGGGCACGCGGGGCGACTGGTCTACGGGCGAGCAGGCCGAACGGCGTCGCATCCCGGCGTCGAGGTGCTGCTGATGCAGGGCCGCGTCCATACCTATGAAGGGCACAGTCTTCAAACGGTGGTGCTGCCGGTGCGCGCGCTGATCGCGGCAGGCTGTCAGACGGTGGTGCTGACCAATGCGGCGGGCGGCGTCGGCGAGGGCCTGCAAGCGGGCGATCTGGTGCTGATCCGCGATCACTTGAACCTGATGGGCGACTCGCCGCTGCGCGGGCCAAATGATCCGAGGCTGGGGGTGCGCTTCCCCGACATGAGCGAGGTCTACGACGCCAAGCTGCGCGCGACGGCCCAGCAGGTGGCGGCGCGCCTTCAGATTCGGATGCCGACGGGAGTGTACGCCGGGCTGCTCGGTCCGCAGTATGAGACGCCGTCGGAAGTGCGGATGCTGCGCGGGCTCGGGGCGGATCTGGTCGGGATGTCCACGGTGCCGGAAGCGATCGTCGCCCGTCACATGGGCGCGCGGGTGCTGGGCTTGAGCTGTGTCAGCAACCTGGCCGCCGGCATGACCGGACAGCCGCTGTCGCACGAAGAAGTCACCGAAACGGCGGCGCGGGTCCGTGGTACGTTTATCAGGCTGCTCGACGGGATCATGGCTGAGCTGGCCAGCTTGGGCTGAGCGGCAAGGAGCACCTACCCGATGGTGAACCGCTCTAGCTCTCTATCTGACGACGTGATCGTTGATATGGCGACAGGTGAGCCGCTGCCACCGCTTTTGCACGACCTGGCCGAGCGAGCCCGACAGGCGCAGGCGCTGGCGTACGCACCTTACTCGCGCTTTCCCGTCGGGGCCGCGCTGCGCAGCAGTGATGGTCGCGTCTTTGTCGGGGCCAATGTCGAAAACGCCTCGTACGGGCTGACCGTCTGTGCCGAGCGAACCGCGATGTACCAGGCCGTGCTTGCTGGGGCTCGACAGGTGGCGGCAATTGCGATCTGCACCAACCTGTCTCCGCCGGCTGCGCCGTGTGGCATGTGCCGGCAGACGCTGGCCGAGTTTGCTGAGGAAGCCCAGATCGTCCTCTTGTCGCCGAGTGGACAGGCGCAAGTGACGACGCTCTCGACGCTGCTGCCGCAGGCCTTTCGACCGAGTGCGCTGATCGCGACGGTCGAGGCGAAGGATGATCATGAGCGGGGCGAGTAGCTGGCTGCTGCGCGGTGGGACGCTGGTTCCGGTGGACTCGCACGCTCCGCTGGGGCGCGGTGATCTGCTGATCCTGGACGGCGTCATCGCGGCACTCGGGGTGATTCCCGCCGATGATCTGCGCCTCGTCGGGGTGCCGGTGCTGGATGTGACGGGCTGCGTGGTGCTGCCGGGCCTGGTGCAAGCGCACATTCACTTGTGTCAGACGCTCGGACGCGGGCTGGCCGACGATCTGCCGCTGCTGCGCTGGCTGAGCGAGCGGGTCCTGCCCTACGAATCGGCGCTCGATGAAAGCGACCTGACGCTGGCGGCGCAGGTTGGGGTGGCCGAGCTGCTCTTGTCGGGGACGACGACGCTGCTCGATATGGGAACGGTGCGGCACCACGATGCGCTGTGTGAGGCGGTGGCGAAGACGGGGATTCGCGCCACGCTCGGCAAAGCGATGATGGACTATGCCGAGACGGTGCCGCTGGGGCTGCGGGAAGATCCGCAGGCGTCGCTGCGTGAGGCCGATGCGCTGTGTGCGCGCTGGCACGGTCGTGGTCGGCTCCGCTATGCCTATGCGCCGCGCTTTTTGGTGTCGTGTAGCGACGAGCTGCTGCGCGGAGTGGCCGAGCGCGTCAACCAGCACAGTCCCGTCGGCCCCGGCATTCACACCCACGCCAGTGAGCAGCTTGATGAAGTGGCGCTGGTGCGGGCGCGGACCGGGCAAGACAACGTGCTGGCGCTGCGGGATCGCGGGATCGCCGGGCCTCGGACGGTGCTGGCCCACTGTGTTCATGTCTCGCCCGATGAGATGGCCCACCTGGCGCAGGACGGCACCCACGTGACGCACTGCCCGTCGAGCAACCTCAAGCTGGGATCGGGGATTGCCAAGATTGTGCAGCTGCTGGCGGCGCAGGTGAACGTCGCGCTCGGGGCGGATGGCGCACCGTGTAACAACCGGCTCGATGGCTTTGCGGAGCTGCGGCTGCTGGCGCTGCTGCAAAAAGGGGTGCTGGGACCGGAAGCGCTGCCGGCGGCCCAGGCGCTGCAGATTGCCACGATGGGCGGTGCCACGGCCCTGGGTCTGGGCGATCAGATCGGCAGTCTGTCCGTTGGCAAGCGGGCGGATGTGGTGGTGGTGGGACAGCATGCGCCGGGGCAGCTACCCGAGCATGATCCGGTGTCGCTGCTGGTCTATGGCACCCAAGGCAGTGATGTGCGCCACGTGCTGGTCGACGGTGAGCTGCTGGTCAAAAGCGGTGAGCTACAGGCTCGCACCGGCCTGGATGTCGAGCGGCTGCGCGCCCACTGTACCGAGCGGATGCCCCCCCTCTTGCGGCGAGCCGGACTCAGATAAGCGCACCTACCAGATGCGATAGGGCAGCGGGCCTACTTGGCTTCCTTGCTGCCGATGATGGTGAGGTTGGCGCCGACCTGAACTTGCACCGGCTTGCCATCGACCACGACGGTGGCCTTGCCGGACAGATACCAGCCAAACGAGCCGGTCGAGAACTCCTTCGGCTCCGCAGAGAGCGGCACGCCTTCGACCTGTACGCTGACAGACTTGGCCTTGGCTTTGAACTCCTCGCGGGTCAGTGGACATGGGGACTTCGCCATCGGGTCACTCCTTCCCACGTACCGTATCACAACAAACGCCGAATTCTGTCCGCCTTTCGGGCCATTACGGCTTCTTCACCACCCCCAAGTAGGCAAGCGCCTCTGCCTCATCCATGAACGTGCCCATGTTGACGCCCATCTCACGCCACATCCGATTCACCTGCAGGCGACCGGTGGCCGTCGACACCAGCGACGCGACCAGCCGGAACTTCTTCAGCGGCGGCGCCAGCAGCAGCTTGGTCATCCGCTCGGCATCGGGAAGATTGTTGCCAGGTGAGCGCCGCAGATCCGCAAGAAAGACATGGCGGGTATACAGCTCAAACGACTTCACCAACGAGGTGTACGAGCGATGCAGCTCCTGCAAAGACGGAATCCGTTCGTTCGAGCGCACCTGCTTCACCAGCCGCAGCTCCGGGTCGAACGTCACGAGGTTGTAGATGTCCTCAAGTAGGATCGGCATCGCACGGAGGCTCTCCGCCCCAGCGGCTCACACCAGGCGGCTCGGAGGTACAGCCGCGAGCATCATACCATGCGAAGGGATCTGTCCGTGGAGCGGAGGTAGGAGCGGCGGACTTATCTGGCAATGACCTTATCTGGCAATGACCTTATCTGGCAATGACCTTGTATTTGTCGACCAGAATCTCTGCACCTTGACCGAACAGACGACTCCCATCCGCACTGCTGTTGTCCACAAAAGTCTGCGGAGACGGAGCGCCCACTGTCGGCTGGTAGTAGAAGTCCGGTGCCGTCGAGATCTTGGAGAGCGCAGTGCCTCCTCCTGCCTGTCCCGCATCGAGCAGAGTGAAGGTTCCCATTCCGCAGTTCAGCTGATTGAGCGATACCTCGGTCGGGGTTCCCCCGTGATCGATGATCATGTTGGAGCGATCGATCAGGAGTCCCAACCGGCTGACGGTCTGCACCACTCGGTTATCGACCGACCAGCGCACGGTATTGGTGGGCTTGTCGTAGACAATGCTCAGCTTGTGCAGCGCTCCGGGCTCATTGCTGGCGACGCGCTTGGCGTAGGAAAACGCCGCGTAGTTGCCAAGTGCAGAGCCACGAGCAAACGGGAGCCGCTCATAGAAAGCGTAGATTCCCTCGTTGGTCATAAAGAAGTCGAACACCATGAAGGTTTCGACATCGATGGTGTTCATCGCAAACGCAGCCAAGCGCAGGTCATCACTCGCGTTGCTCACCGCACTCCCAAACGGATGTCCGCTGGTGCCGTACGTCCTGCCGCCGATCCATGCTTCACAGCCGACTTTGCCTTGCGCGTTGGGATCAAATCCGGGGTAGCCACGGCTCGACAGATGATTGGCATACACCAGCCACTTGACGTGATCGACACCACCAGGAAGTCCGACCGAGCGCGGATCACTCTCTGACACCACGGTGCTGGTAAAGGCCGGATTTCCCGTCGAGGCGTTGGTTCCCTTCGAGATCACGCGGAGTCCTTTGTCATCCCAGCTCTCGATTCCGTCATTGCGGGTACTCTCGACTCCGTCGTTGCCGGTGAACGCCGGACCGAACGTAAAGTAGCCCCACTTGTCCGTCGCCTGGGTTGCCGAAAAGCCGCTGCGGAAGTTGTCGTACAGCTGCGATCCGCCATTGCTCTCCTGCTCCACTTGCTGGGTACCAGTGTCATCCATGTCGGCGGCATTGCCGCAAGCACCAGTGAAGAGAGAAACCGTCAGACCAACCAGAGCTGCCACAGTTCCAAAACGCTTCGACATGGAAGACCCCTTTGCGGCAAAACCGCACCAAGTGGACACACTACGGCCAAGGACACACTGAGCATTCCCAACCGCTACAGCATCGTGTGCAGCGTCGGGAAACTTGAAGTTCTTATCGAACTTTGGGAGCCGCTTTTCCTTTACAGGAGATCGCTTCCCCACTTTCCATACTATCAAGGAGCCGCCCATACTCAAGTGGATTTTGATCTTTTGGGAATGAAAAAAAGGAGTCCGTAACTTGGCGATTTCCCGTCGGAATTTGGCTGTGTGAAACTCATCACATACTCCAAAAATTCGGGACGCAAACAGCGCTCGCTTTGTGACACAGCACACGTCAGCGCGGTAACTCTGTGAAAGGGTGTAGGAATCCGTTTGGGAGTCCACACAGAGCGAACCACAGAGCCTCGCAAAAAGAATCCAATGGAATGCCTATTTTATGGTCGGATCGGCGCCCGCAGCAGTGGTCACTGGCCCAATCATCGGGACCTGATCGCGATCGCCGCGCGCCAACTGTGCGAAAAGACTCGCTGCGGTTAGCGTGGGAAGACGCAGCGGGCGCCTTGGTTGTCGCTGCGCGCGGCTTCGGGGGTGTGGAAGTCGCGCCAGAAGGTGGTCAGCTCTTTGAACTGGCTGCTCGAAAAGCTACCGCCGCGTCGACTGCGCACGACTCCCGTGACGGGCCCGAGGGGATCGGTGCAGCCGCTCTGGCATTCCTGATACGCAGTGGCGGAGTAGTAGTCGGTGACCCACTCCCAGACGTTGCCGGCCATATCGAAGGCGCGACTGGCGGAGAAACGCTGGGCTCCCTGGCGAGCAGCGGTGGTCGCGGGCCACGGCACTCCGGGGCAGCTGCCACCACCGGCGTAGTTGATTCCTGCGGTGCAGCCGAGCGGCTGGACGTTGCCCCACGGATAGCGGCGTCGATCGAGCCCGCGCGCGGCTTTTTCCCACTCGGCCTCCGTCGGCAAGCGACCGCCAAGAAAGCGACAGGCAGCAGCGGCTTCCGACCACAGAAGACAGGTCATCGGCAGCGCTTCAAAAGGGCCCGCGCGATCGGTCCAGGTGGCCAAGTCGGGGGTGCAGCGCAGGGCGGTCGACAGCGGACAGGCCCCAGATTCGCCACAGGCGCGATACTGGGCCACGGACAGCTCGGTGGCGCTTATGCACAAGGAATGGTCGATGCGCACGCTGTGGAGCGGCTGAGCGCTGATTTCGCAGTCGGGCTCACCGGCACCACAGCCGCGCGAAAAGCTGCCCGAGCCAACGTAGACCGTGCCCAGCGGACAGCCCGGGTCCGCGCAAGAACCCGAGACACATGCCCGCAGCATCGCCTGGCTGGCGCAGTCATCGTCGCTGTTACACGGCAGCATCCCCGACGAGCTCGCGGGCGGCACACCCTCACAACCGAGCAACCAAAGCAGCCCCAGCCCAGCGATCTTTGACATGCCCGATTGTCTACTTGGACTTGGCGCGCGCGACCAGTCGGATGGGCGTACCGACGAAGCCGAAGGTATCGCGCAGCTGATTTTGCAGATAGCGGCGATACGAAAAGTGCATGCCGTCGGGATGATTCACCGACAGCACAAACGTCGGCGGCTTGGTCTGCGCCTGCGTGATGTAGTAGAGCCGAATCGGCTTCCCCTGATGGAGCGGTGGCGGATGTTTCTCGACGATGCCAGCAAAAAAGCGGTTGAGCGCGCCGGTCTTAACCCGGCTGGCATACGACCGATAACAGCGCGTTGCCTCGTCGAGGATCTTCAGCACACCCCGCTGCGTCTGCGCCGAGCACCACAGACGGTGCGCCCACGGCACAAACTGGAGCTTGCGATCCAGCTCTGCCTCGATGGCTTTGACCTGCGCCGCCGGCACCAGATCACGCTTGTTGAGCACAATCATCAGCACCCGACCGGCATCCGCGACCAGCCCGGCAATCTTGGCATCCATCTCACCGATTCCGTCGTAGGCATCGATCACCAGGACGGCGACATCGGCGCGCTCGATCGCTCGCTCGGCCATCGTCATCGCAATGCGGTCGCTCGGCTCGTGAACGCGGACGCGACGACGAATCCCGGCGGTATCAATCAGCGTAAAGCGCTGCCCCCCGTGCAAGATCGGCGTGTCGATCGGATCGCGGGTGGTACCCGGGGTCGCGTCGACCAGCATCCGTTCCTCGCCGCATAGCGCATTGACCAGCGACGACTTTCCGGCATTGGGACGACCGACCACGGCAATGCGGATCTGATCGCGGGACAGATCGGCCTCGCTGACGGTGGCTGGCCCGTCGTCATCTTCCGCTGGGTCGTCCCCGGCTGCTTCACCGGCTGCAAGCGCCGCATCGAGTGCCGCAAGCTCTGCTTCCGATAGCTTCGGCTCGTCGCTGGCCAGGTCATCCAGCTCGCCGGGCGGCGGCAGCTCGTGCTCGGCTTGCACCGGCTCCGGCAGCCCCGCGACGATCGCATCGAGCAGATCAGGCATGCCGCGACCGTGCGCCGCCGAGATCGCAAACACCTCGCCACCCCCGAGTCCGTACAGATCGGCAATCCCGTCTTCATGCCGAGGACCATCGATCTTGTTGGCGACGACCAAGATCGTCTTGCCGGCCCGTCGCAGCTTGACGCAGATGTCATAGTCGTCGGGCAAAAGTCCGCGCTTGCCATCGACGATCAGCAGCACGACATCGGCCTCGGCAATCGCCAGATCGGCCTGACGACGCATCCCGACGGAGATGCTGCCCTCGGCGCCGAAGTCAATGCCGCCGGTGTCGACGACCCGAAACAGTCGCCCGTCGTATTCGCACTTGCCATAGCGACGGTCACGGGTCACGCCCGGCTGATCCTCGACGATGGCGTAGTGGCTGCCGGTCAAGCGGTTGAACAGCGTTGACTTGCCGACGTTGGGACGACCCACCAGCGCCACCACCGGCAGCGAGCGGTCAACAATCGGTCTGGGCTGGGTTTTCATCGCCGGGCCTCGCTCTCGTATCCCATCTTGCGCAGGCCGGCGGGAGTCTGGGACCAGTCCTCATCGACGCGCACGAACATCGCCAAGTGAACCCCGCAGCCGAGCAGCTCTGCGATCTGCGCCCGCGCCAGCGTCCCGATCTGACGAATCATCTGACCGCCTTCCCCGACGAGAATCTTCTTCTGACCGGGCTTTTCGACATGAATCGTCGCATCGATCTGCACCCCAATCCGCTCGCCGCGCCTTTTGCCGTGATCAGCAATCCGCTCTTCCCAGCTGTCAATCGTCACCGCGACCGCGTAGGGAATCTCTTTCTGCGTCGCCAAGAACACCTGCTCGCGAATCAGCTCGCTCACCAAAAAGCGCTCGGGCCGGTCGGTCAGGACATCTTCCGAGAACAGCGCGTCTCCCTCGGGAAGCAGCGCAATCAGCTCGGCCAGCAGCCGCTCGACCCCGTCGCCTTTGATCGCCGCCGTCGGCACAATCGGCGCGCCCGGCAGCTTCTTCGCCAGCGAGTCGATCATCGGCAGCAGCATCCGCTTGTCCGGAACGATGTCGGTCTTGTTGATCGCGACGACGAGCGGCTTGCCGAGCCCGAGGATCTGCGTCGCAATCTGCTCATCGGCCGATGACAGCGACGGAGTGACCTCATCGGTGGCCTTGCCCTCGGGAACGTGCATGTTGACGACCAGCAGCACCGCATCGACACCCTCGACGGCTTGCTGCGCCTCGTCGACCATAAAGCGATTCAGCGCGGTGCGGCCCTTGATCGAAGTCAGGTGCAGACCCGGCGTGTCGACGAGAGCGAGCTGCGCCCCAGGCAGGTTCTTGACGCCCAGGATGCGGTTGCGAGTGGTCTGCGGCTTGGGGCTGACAATCGACAGGTGCTCACCAAGAATGCTGTTGAGCAGCGTCGACTTGCCGACGTTCGGCCTGCCCACCAAAGCCACAAAGCCGCTGCGCAGGGGCGTCGGGGAGGTGGGCGGACTTGAGGCAGGCGAAGCTTCTTTGTTTTTCGACGGAGATTGCATGAAGGGGGCTTGCATAGCACGTCGAAAGACCTGCGTGCAAACCCCGCTGCCGAGCCAGCGCTGCTAACGACCAAGCCCGGCGCCGCGACGCAGCCGGTAGCCATCGGCACGGGCTCCTCGACCTTGCGCAATCTCGGTCAGACCCAGCCCGCTCTGCCACTCCACTGTCATGAAGTGTCCGCTGTTGTGGTTCCAGGTATACAAACAGCGGCTGCCCTTCACCACCACCTTGGCCACCGTCAGCCCCGTCTCTTTGTAGGTCCGACTGCCCGCGCTCAGTCCGTACAGCTCGCTCGGCTCGAACTTGGGCGGTCCGCTCAGTCCCTTGAGCTTGGCCACCGCCTCGTCGGGCTTGTCCGCCGTCAGCCGAAAGATCTCTTTGTCGGTGGTCACAAAGTACAGCGGCGAGAGCGTCCGTGGCTTGCCCGTCTGCGAGCGAATCGACTCAAACGCGATCTGATAGACCTCGCCCCACGCCAGCTTGGCAATGCGAGTGGTCACGACGCGCGCACTGAAGGGAAGCTCCTTCCGTCCGATCTCATCGCCCCACTCTGTTCCGGAAAACGTCGCGAGCGCCCGGTCATCACTGATCGCACTGAGGAACGGATTCTTGGCCTCTGCCACACCGCTCCACAACGGCAGCGAGACAGAGAGCAGCAGCGCCCCCAGCGAACGAAAAAGGGAGTACTTAGGGAGTCGCATCGGCATCGCTCGATGTTGAACAGACATGTCGCTAGTAGAGCGCAGATCCGTGGGTCCGTGAAAGTCCAATTGTCAGCAACGAGTCCGCCGCTTCCTACTGCGCAAAGTGGAGGTTCGGAGGCGCCGCTTTGTCGTCGTGCTGCTCGGCTGCCGGAGCCGCTCCCTCTGCTTGTTTTTTGGCTGCCGCCGCTTTGGCCGCCAGCTCTTTTTCATGCTGATCGATGTTCCGCATCATCGGAATGACGCCAAGCTGGGTGTCTTTGTAGTTGTCATCCCAGCCGCCCGCACCATCGGAGCGATACTTTCCTTTGGCATACTGATCAGTCCCCGCAAACACGTACGGACTCGCCATGCTGTGGTAGTTGTGATAGCCGAGTCCGTTGTACCGCTCGGCATAGCTAGCCAGCGCCGCCTCGTCGGTGGTTTCCTGATCGATCTTGTACGCCTTCTTGATTCCTTTCTTCATTTCCAGCGCGTGCTCCGCTGCCGGTTCCCACTCCTTAAAGATCGGAACGCCCTGATCGAAGCTGGGCTCGTGAACGGCCTTCTTTCCCAGCGGATCGCCCTGGTGCAGATAGGTGCCAAAGTCTCCCGTCGACTCTCGCCAGTGTAGCGAAGCAACCAACTTGGCTGGAATCCCCGCCGTCGCCGCCACTTCCTCATACCGCGCCTTGTTCTTGTCCCAGTTCTTGATGAA
>JAEUKA010000006.1 GCA_016794465.1 Myxococcales bacterium
GCGAGTCGGCGCTGGGCGGCTTGCTCGGCCTCTCGCTGCTCGGCGGCCAGTAGCTCGGCCAGTCGGCGCTCTTTGTCGGCGCTCGTCGTTCGCAGCGTCGCCAGCTCTTCGATGAGGACCAGCTTTTCCGCTTCCGGCGTCAGTCGCTCGGGGCTGTCGTGGCGAAAGAAGCTCGCCGGCCAGTCGGACCCGAGTCGCTTTTTCGGCTGCTCGTGCACCAGCGTCGCCAGCGTCCCATACGTCGCTTGCCGCAGCGAGTTGACCTGATCGAACAGGGCCTTGCGCTCGCCGACCGCGCGGAAGTCCTTCATCTTGGCGCGGGCCTCGCGCAGGGCTTCCTCGGCCTTGTGCCCTTCGGCCACCAGCGTCTCCAGCTCGGCACCCAGCATCGCCAGCTGCGGCACGCTTGAGCCCTTGATCGACGCCACCCAGCCGCTCTGCGTCTGCAGCTGGGCACCAAGCACAGGCCGCTTGAGTACGCTAGGCGGCTTGCCTCCAAAGTAGCGCGTGTAGTCCGCGACGTTGCGGTGGTTGCTGGTGGCAATCAGCAGCGCATTGTGAAAGCGGTCGGTCCAGCCATCGAGGCGCCGATCCACTCCCGCACACTGCGCCTGCGCGGACAGGATGGCTCGGCGCAGCGCTCGCTCTTTGTCCAACGCCGGCTGCCACTGTTTCGACAGCAGCAGCTCAAAGCTAGGACTGTGCTTGGCAGCGTCCGGGTCGGCGGCGGTAGCAGCCTGGGTAAAGAACACCTCATCGTACAAAACTTCTAGGGAGTGGTTACAGGTCAGGATCTTGGGGGCCATTGGTTCTCCTTGTAGGTTCGGTCAACACACTTCTTTTCGGCCCCGAGCCCACAAGGTTGCGTAAGGTTGCGTATTTTTTGAAGAATTTGTGTGTACCGACGGTGTGGAGCCCAAACCGCAGCCGATTGCGGCACTTTGGGCGCTTGAATGTCCCCAGCAACGGCTTGCGGGATCATTTCCAGCGCTGAAATGCTCCCGTCAACCGCTTACACAGTCATTTCCAGCGCTGAAATGCTCCCGTTGCCCGCTTACACGGTCATTTCCAGCGCTGAAATGCTCCCGTTGCCCGCTTACACGCTCATTTCGGGCGCTGGCTTGCTACCGGGAGTATGTCGCCGCAGCAGATCGGCACACCACCTGTCTTGGGCTGTCATGTCGGCCAGCGGTGTCTGTCCCGCAAACCGCCGATCGTTTTTCATGATTGCGGTGCGGTCGCTCGCCGAAGCCATCGCTGCCGGTACATTCAGCAGCAACAAATCACCCGGCGCAAAGCCCTGAAGGCTGTTGCGGACAAACAGAATCTCGTTGTGCAAGTTGGCGAACGTGTTGCCGAACATACAGACAATGCGCCGATGGTGAGCGCGCTCCTGCGTGTGCAAAAGCGGCGTATATCGCTGCAAGTTGCGGAAGTTGCCCCGGATCGCGCAGACCGAAACGGTCGAGTGATCTGCCAGCGACTCGGCGGCGTGACGGTAGGCGAAACAGCAGAGCGGCCGGCTGATGTCGAGCAGATACAAGCGGAGGTTGTGGTTGCGGTGATGCTCCAGCAGGCTCTGCGTCAGCCGGACCTCGTCCTTGCCGTCCCCGCAGCCCAGGCCGATCACATCCAAGCCCAACGTGCCGACGTGCTCCGAAATACATCGGGCGACGCGGCTCATGGGCATCAGCAGCCTCGCCCGCGTATAGAGTTCGTGCGACGCGATGGCATACCAATCAGCGGCGCTACTCGGGTCAAGGTAGATGTAGGTCTGTTCCAGCTCTCCGCCGCGCCCGTTGAGCACCATCGTCAGCTCACCGTGGAGCTTGAGCGCGTCGTACTCGGGCGTCAGCCAGCAGTTCGGTGCAAAGTCTTGCGCCCGCCGTCTCCGCCGCGACAGATGTTCCCCAATGGGGCTCGGATCAATGCGCAGCTCCGGCACCGACTGTAGGTGCATGATCGTTGTACGAGTCGGCGCCCGTCGTCCGGTTTCCACGTTGCGCAGCGTACTTTCGGAAATACCCGCCCGCTCAGCTAGAACCGCACGTGACAGACCCGCCGCTCGCCGTCGCTCTACAAGGTCCGCCCCCCATTCCTTCAGCGCGGCCTGGTCACTGCGCTGCGGCTCGACGATCCCTGCGGCCAGACGAAGCTGCGAGACGACATCAAGCGACGGGGTGTCTGCTTGCGCCATCTCAGCCTGTGGCAGTGAGGTCCGCAGCGTCGTCATCGCCCGTCGGAGAGCGATCCGCTCTTGCGGTGATGCGT
This sequence comes from Myxococcales bacterium, assembly GCA_016794465.1. Taxonomy (GTDB): domain Bacteria; phylum Myxococcota_A; class Polyangia; order Palsa-1104; family JAEUJZ01; genus JAEUKA01. The sequence goes on from JAEUKA010000006.1 coordinate 2,272, forward strand.
CCTTGCTCAGACGGTCAAGAACCTGCATCGTCCGCGCAAACAAATCTCGAACCGGAATGCTCTCTGTCTGTTCCACGACATCCTCCTACTACACGACCCGCGAGCTAACACACATCCGACGAGACACCAAGGCGTTTCTCGTCGCTGATAGCGAGGCCAACTGAATCCACAGCGGCCTAGCAACGACCAGCTCCGTTCCCAAGCCATTCCTCGCAACCAGAAACACCAGCAGCTACCGTTCGTTAGCGAGCTGTAGCAGGCCCCGGTGAACGATTCCCTGTTCGTGGACGTGGTGCATGCCGCGTGCGATCTGGGCAGCGATTCGGCAGGCCCGCAGCGGCGTCATGTTCAGCCCGCGCACCGCCTCGTTGACCGTCGGGCCCGAGAGAAACTCCATCGCTAGATAGGACTTTCCGTCGGGTAGCTCGCCGAAGTCGATGACCTGCACGATGTTGGGATGCTTGATCTGCGACAGCAGCTGCGCCTCTTGCAAGAAGCGGCGCCGGCTCACCTCGTCTTTGGGCTTGCGCAGGATCTTGACCGCGAGCAGGTTGCGCAGCGTCGCGTGGCGGGCCTTGTAGACCGTGCCCATGCCGCCCTGGCTGGCTTTCTCGAGCACCTCGTAGCGACCGTCGATGATCAGCCCGTACATCTCGTCGGTCGAGCCGCCGGAGCTGGACTGCTTCGGTAACGCGCTGGAGCTGGGCCTCGGTCCGACAGAAGCAGGCTTGGCTACCGCCGCTACACTCACGGACGAGCTGGAAGGTCGCTTGGCAGCCACGGCTGGCGCAGGAATCACCACTTTCTGAGGAGCAGCGACGGACATGGTCGCACCGTCGCCCATATCCTCACAGTCGTGCGCATCACCCTCGACAATGGTGCTGTCGCAATACGGACAGATCGAGAGCTGCCCCTCCCCGCTCGCAGGTGGCTCCTGCATCTTCGACTACACATCTTAGCAAGATGCAGCCTCGCTGTGGTAAATGGGGTCCAAGGAGACTCACCATGCTCGCAACCGTACGCTCGACCACGCTCTCACTGACCATGGGCACTCTCAGCTTGTGTGCAGTCAGTGTCACCGGGTGTCCGCAGCAGGAACCCCCAAAGCCCGCCGAGCCTGCCGCTGCCCCAGTTGCCGCACCACCACCCGCGTCGCCGACGATTGATCCGGCTCGACTGGCTGTCTTCGGCACGCCCCTGCCGCAGCACTACGACAGCAAAGACAACCCGCCCAGCGACGAAAAGATCGCCCTCGGTCGGCAGCTCTACTACGACAAGCGGCTGTCGAAGAACCAAGACCTCAGCTGCAACTCCTGTCACGACCTGGCGAACTACGGCGTCGATGGCAAAAAGTTCTCTTTGGGGCATAAAAAGCAGCTCGGCGGACGCAACTCACCGTCGGTGTACCAGGCGGCAGGTCACATCGCCCAGTTCTGGGACGGTCGCGCCAAAGATGTTGAGGAGCAGGCCGGCGGCCCGATGACAAACCCCGTCGAGATGGCGCTCCCCGACCCCAAGCGCGCCGAGCTGGTCCTGCAGAGCATTCCCGGCTACGTCGACGCGTTCAAGAAGGCCTTCCCCGCCGACAAGCAGCCGGTCACGATCAAGAACGCCACCGCCGCAATCGGCGCCTTCGAGCGCAGACTCGTGACGCCGTCGCGCTTCGACAAGTTCCTCGCGGGTGAGGTCGGCGCGCTCAACGATGTCGAAAAGGCCGGCCTCCTCAAGTTCCTCGATACTGGCTGCGTCGCTTGTCACAGCGGAACGCTCCTCGGCGGCAGCACCTACCAGAAGGTCGGCGCGGTCAAGCCATGGCCGAACCCGATCGACCTCGGACGGGCCGCCCTTACCAAGAACGACGCCGACAAGTTCATCTTCAAAGTCCCGTCGCTGCGCAACGTCGCCCGGACCGCACCGTACTTTCACGACGGCTCGGTCGAGAAGCTGCCGGACGCGGTCAAGCTGATGGCCAGTCACCAGCTCGGACGGGACCTCGCCGACGCGGACGCTCAGTCGATCGCGACCTTCCTCGACAGCCTGACCGGTGACATTCCCAAAGAGTTTATCCAGGAGCCTCAGCTGCCCCCGAACGGCAAGGCCACGCCCAAGCCCGATCCGACGTAGCTTACGGCTTCGGGTGCGACATCAGGAACTCGTAGATCGACGACGTGAAGAACGAGTTAAACACCGGCACGTGGCCACCGCCCTGAATCGTCCACAGCTCGACCGGGCCATCGCTCGGACAGCCGGTGAACTGCTCGACCTTGGTTTCCGCGCCGAGGAGCGGCAGGTCCAGATCGCGATTTTCCCCCGAATACGTCAGCCGCCCGCCGCAGCCGTTCTTCTGCGCCCAGATCTGCACCGTCTCTTTCGCCCCCGGATACAGTCCCGGCACCCCCAAATAGCCGATCACAGCGTCGAGTGTCCCGTGTACATGGAGGATCGGCACATGCTGCTTGGGCTGACAGCGCGTCGGATCATTCCACTGCTGACCGGCGAGGCTGACGATCCCGGCCACCTTGTCCGACAGCTCGCAGGCGACGCGGTGGGCCATAAAGCCGCCGTTTGAGTGACCGACGACGAAAATTCTCTTCGCATCGACGTTGAAGCGGCTCTGCATGTCGGCGATGACCGCGTTTAGATAGGCCACATCGTCGACGCCCGACTTAAAGAAGTTGCAGCACCACTCCATCGCGTTCCAAAAGCGCAGGCCGACCGGATTCTTGGTGCCGTCGGGAAAGGCATACAGGAAGGTCTTCGACTCCGCGAGCGCACCGATGTTTAGGTACAGCTCTTCGACGCTGCCGCTGGCCGAAAAGCCGTGCAGCATCACCAACAGCGGCGTCGGCTTGGTCTTGTCGTATCGCGTCGGAACCTTGTACTGATACGGCCTGCCGTCGAGAGGCCCCGCCGTTTGAGGTGACAGCTCCGCCGACACAACCCCCTGCGAGGGAGGAAGTCCCAAAAGCGGCAGCGTCGATTCATCCACAGCCGCACCACAGCCAAGCCATAGCGCCAAGCAAGCCAGCAACATACTCCGCATCGGTTCCTCCTTTGTCGGGGTGATCGTCGTCGGCTCCGTCGAGCCGTCGATTCAGTTCATCTTGCGCAGCAGCACGAGCAGACACGGGTTCGACTCACCGCCGTATTCCCACGTCTCCACCGTCTCCCAGCCCTCACGACGCAGCGCGTTCATCAGCTGCTGTGGCTCGTAGCGCCGACTGTAATAGACGGAAAACTGTCGCTCGCCGCTGTCCGAGTGAACCTGCGCCCGCAGATCGACGCCGTAGCTTCCCGGGACCGCACAGCTCATGTCGAGCGCCGGCGTAATCGCCACGTCAGCCTGGTCGGTGCCATAGCGCTTGAAAGGTCCCGCCAAGAACTCGTCGCGTCTCTGACTGAGATCACTGTGCCTGCGGACCGCGAACGTCGGATCTTTGCGGCGAATCTCCTCGGGGTCGGTTGCCGACGCATACGCCAGCCGGAAGTCCATCACCAGCAGGTCGCCGCTCGCGAAGCCGCACAGGCTGTTGCGCATAAAGCGCAGCTCGTTTTCCAGGTTGCTAAACGTGTGCCCGAGCATTGTGATGATGCGTCGCCGATGTGCCCGCCGAGGCGAGTAGAGCAGCTGCCCGTAGCGCGGCAAGTGATGAAAGTTGCCCTGAATCGCAAACACCGCGCCGCCGTGATCGGCCAGCACCTCGGCTGCATGCCGGTACGCCACAGAAAGAAGCGGCTGGCTAATGTCAAGCAAATAAAGACGCAAATCGGCATGCCCCGACTGCATCATCAGCTGCTTGACCAGCCGCACTTCATTGCGCGCACTGCCGGGACCGAGCGCCACCACATCGAGCCCACACTGCCCGTTCGAGCGAATGATCCTCGCTGCCGTTCGCTCCAGCGGCATGCTCGACTGCATCGCGTCGTAGTCTTTCTGCTCCGCGATCGCGCACCAGTGAGCCGCGCTCATGTGGTCCATGTAGAGGTAGCTCTGCTCAATGTGCCCACCGTGCCCGTTCACTTGCAGCGCCAGGTCTTTGATCATCTTCACCGGGTCAAACCCCGGCGCCAGCCAGCAGTTGAGCGCCAAGTTCGGGTCGGATGCGCTCGCTTCCCAGGGCAGCGACTGCGTCTCTAGATCCAGCTCCGGCACCGACAGCAGATGCAGCAGCGCCATCTGACTGGGTGCGTACGTCCCGCTCTCCAAAGCCTGTAGCGCACCCTCGGGAACACCGGACAGCTCGGACAGCTTCTGACGACTCAGCGACGCCGCCTCTCGACGCTCCCGCAGGGTCTGACTCCACGCCCCAATCCGCGACATGTCCGACGGGGCAATCGGCTCCAAGAACGGCTCCCAGCTTGTCCCGCCCTCTTCGTGGGTCAGTCGCGAGGCCGCCAGAAAGCCGCGCAGCGTCATCAGCGCGGCCTGTAGCGACTGCTGTTCTGCCGGCGACTTATCGTGCAGGGCCTCCTGCACCGTCTCGATAACCAGATGCAGCGCCTGCTGCTCCCAGGGAAGATCCGAGTTTGCGTTTGACAGCATGGAAGCCTCTCTCGCGCATTGGACTAAGTCCCACAGCGACGGCCACCGTGGACGACTGCGCGGGGGCACTATAGCGTGCTCGGCAAAAAAACCCCTGCCGTTTCGCGAGCTTGCTGTGGTATGGCATCGCCATGGTTACTGCCCCGCGTCCCGGGCCAGATCCCCTGCCACCGAGCGCCAGTTCCGCCGAGCTCCTCACCCCGGAGTTTCGGCTGCGTCGGTTCCAGAACTGGTTCTTCCTCGGGCTGATGTACGGCTTCTTCTACATGAGCCGCTACAACTTCAGCGCAGTGCAAGCCGCCGTCGCTGAGCAGTTCGGATGGAGCCACGCTGACTACGGCTCCATCCTAAGTGCCGGCCTCGCGACGTACGGCTGCGCGGTCTTTCTCAATGGCCCACTCGCTGACCGCATCGGAGGCAAGCGCGCGATCCTCATCGGAGCCGCCGGAGCCGCCATCTTCAACCTGCTGTTCGGCCTGTGCCACCTGCTCATCTTGAAGCCCGCCGTCGTCATCGGTGGCCAGGTTGTCTCTCACGCCGAGCTGGGCGCCGGACTCAATAGCACCTCGGTCATCGCCATGTTCGCGGTGCTGTGGGCCTGCAACCACTACTTCCAGTCCTTCGGCGCCCTCTCGATCGTCAAAATCAACGCCGCCTGGTTCCGAGTGAGCGAGCGAGGCAAGTTCGCAGGCATCTTCGGCATCATGATCCAGACGGGCCGCACCCTCGCTTTTACGCTGCTGCCGCTGCTCTTGCGATTTTTGCCGTGGCAGTACGCGTTCTTCGTCCCGGCGGCGTTTTTGACGGTGATGTGGGTGCTCTGTTACTTCCGAGTCGAAAACACCCCTGCCCAAGCCGGCCACGGCGACTTCGATACCGGCGACGAGAGCCCCGAGGAAGCGCATGCCGCCGCCACCATCGGCTTTGTGCTCCGCAAAGTGTTCGCCCGCAAGGCTCCGTGGATCATCGCTCTGTCGTCGATGTGCATCGGCCTGGTCCGCCACTCGATTGACCACTGGTACACCCGCTACATCGTCGCCGTCTTCGGAGTCACCGCGCGCACCCTCGGCTCGTTCGGTCCCTATCAGTTTGCGTCGGTGGCGATGCCGATTGCCGCTGTGGTCGGTGGCCTGGTCGCCGGCAACGCCTCGGATCGGCTGTTTCAGTCACGCCGAGCGCCGGTGATCTTCTTCGCGTTCCTCGGGATGGCCGCCTGCATGATGAGCCTGCGCGGCACCATCCACAATGCGTGGGGAGCGGCGGCGGTCCTCGTCGCGGTGTCGTTCTTTGTGCAGAGCGCGCACTCCCTGGTCGGAGGCGCAGCGTCGATGGACTTTGGCGGTCGCAAAGCGGTGGCCACGGCAGCAGGACTCTTCGATGGTGCGCAGTACCTGGCTGGAGCGCTGGCTGGGGCCGGCATCGGCAAGCTCCTGGAGCGCTTCAAGCAGCCAGGCCAGCCAGGCTCAGAGTTTGAGGTCTGGCCGCTGATGCCGCTCTTTTTCGCGGTCCTGGGCGCGCTCATCATCTCGCGGCTGTGGAATGCCCTGCCGGGTCGGGGCGGTCATGGCGCGCCGATGGCCAAGAGTGGTGGGCCTACTTATCCTCTGACTTCGAGCTTACCGGCGGAGCAGCCACGGTAATCACCCGCTCGACGCCATCCTCGGGCAGCTTCGGCGCAAACGCTGGCGCCTTGTCGGTCTTGCCGCTGTACGCGACGTTGCTCGACACCAGCGAAAACGGCATCGAATCTGTCGTCGACAGCACACCGTACGAAGCAAAGACCGTCGCGCCGATCGCCGGCTGTCCGTCGATGTACAGGTCGAACGTCACTGGCTGCTGGCTCATCCGAAACAGCAGGTTTTGAGGCACCGCTGCGCTGGTCACTCCGTCAAACGCGATCTGGTTGGTACCGGTGATCTGTGCGCTGCCGCCAGCAAATGAGCCGTCGAAGCGGGCATACGAGATCTGGCAGCTCGCCGGACACGTGATCGATCCCTCGAACTGGCGCTGGTAGGCATCGCCCTGCCACGCCAGGACCCAGTCGCCTTGGCCGTTGGTGGTGATGCCGAGTGTCGCCTGCGGCAGCTCGATGGCCGCGCCGGCGTCGATCACGTAGGACTCGTACTGGCTCGGCGGCAAGCCACCGCCACCAGTCCAGTTGCGACCACACTGACGACCGACGCAAGTAGACGACGACCACGGCCCGCACCCGGCAAGCAGGGCGAAGGCCATCGTGGCAAAAAGCTGTACTTTCATGTTGGCTGGCTCCTTTGACTGTCGGGCGCTCTGTTGCGCCAGTTTTGATTATCCGCCGAATTGGTTCGATGGAAGGACGCGGGCACCGACTTGACGGTCAGCACCGACGGTCCTCTCCCAGCGAAGACGGACATGGGGTACACGTTATTCATGCTTCACCCACAAATAACCGCTTTATAATATTAATAGGCTATTTTGAGGCATGGGTATGGCGAGGACGCGAGTGCTACCGAGTTGGGTGGGACTGCTTGGGATCGGCGTGGCCAGTCTGCTCCTGATTGGAGGCGAAAGTGACGCGGAAGCTCGTCGCCACAGACGCCGAGAACGCCACGTTGACGAGTGTCGGACACCGCCCGCTGTCTCATCCGAAGACAAAGAAAAGGCGATGCGCTTTTACGACAGTGGCGTTATCTATTGGGAATCAAAGGAATGGGACCGCGCCCGATCTGATTTTCAAAACGCATATAATCTAACCAAGCTCCCGGATTTCCTATTAAATCTTGCTCTGGTATCTGAAAAACAACGTAAGTTTAACGACTCAATCGGGTATCTGGAAGCGTATATCGACAACTGTCCCAAGGCGGCTGACTTGGACAAGGCCCGTCAGAAGGTCGACGATCTGCGCATCGCCCAGGCCATCGAGGAAGGCAAGAACCCGCCTCGGACCCTCAAAGCCTCGCTGCCACCGTGGCCCGCGATCGCTCTGATGGCGAGCGGTGCTGGCCTTTTGATCGTCGGTGCTGGCCTTGGTGGTGGCGCCATCGCCCAGTCGAACTACGTCAGTGATCCCGTCCACCGCGCCAAGCTGTGGTCCGTCGAGCTGCAAGACGCCGAGTCGAGGGGCCTGAAGATGCAGACCGCCTCGTACACCCTCGATGCGATCGGTGTCGCCGCGCTGGCCGCCGGAGTCATCTGGACCGGAGTCTATTACGCGCAGGGCAACACCGGCTTGTCGCTCGCCGTCGCGCCCAATCCAGGCGGGGCCGGCGCTTTCGTCCTCGGGAGGTTCTGATGCCAAAGTCAGCAGTCACGCCCACCGTAGCTCGCCGTCACCATCGCTCTCGCTGGCTGAGCCCGGCCATCGTGGCGACGTGGCTCCTCGCGGCGAGCAGCTGTTACGCCCCCGACGTGACCCACCTTCTGTTTCAGTGCAGCGGCAGCGGACCGTGCCCCAGCGGCATGGAGTGCCAGTTTGGAATGTGCACCGCCCCCGGCATCGAGGCCTGCGCAAGCGGCAACGGCGTCTGGCTGACCGACGACAACTTCAAAGCACTGTGCCCCGCGCTCGCCAGCACCATGCCGTGTGACAGCAGCTACGAGCTCGATGCCACCTGCGTCCCCGACGCTCAAGCCGTCTGCACCGATCCGGTCACTGGCAAGCCCAATCCCGACTGCTTCCGCTGCTGTCGCAAGAAGTAGCCATTGACAGCGCCACAGCCGGCCCGTCTATAGTCGCCGGCCATGGCGACGCCGTCCTCTGCGCAAGACCCGCTCCATCCGCTGACCAGTGCGCTTGCGACCCATGCTCCACCGCTCATCTATCTGTGCGGCAAAGAGCGCTTCTTGGTAGACCGCGCGATTGAGGCGATCAAGGCCGCTGTCCTAGAGCCAGCGACGAAAGACTTCAACTACGATCAGCTGTTCGGCAAGGAAGCGGGGTCGGCCCAGATCCTAGCCTGCGCCAAGACGCTGCCGATGATGGCGAAGCGACGGCTGACGCTGGTCCGCGATGCCGACGAGCTGACCGCTGACGAGCTGGCCAACCTCAGCAAGTTCATCGAGTCACCGGCCCCCGAGGCCTGCCTGTGCTTTGTGGCGGAAAAGGCCGATCTGCGGCTGCGCTTTTTTCAGCTCTTTAAGAAGCATGGCCTGCTGCTCAAGCTCGATCCGCTCGCGGAAAAGCAGCTACCTGGCTTCATTGAGGCCGAGGCCAAGCGGCTCAAGGTCGAGCTCTCGCCGGGCACCGCCGCTCGCCTGGCCGAAGAGATCGGGCCGGACCTGGGTCAGCTCTCGGACGCGCTCGAGCGCCTGTGCTGCTATGTCCCCGTCGGCCAGCCGATTCGCGTAAGCGATGTCGAGGCAGTGGTCGTCACCACCCGTCAGCACTCGGTGTTCGAGCTGATCGACGCCGTGGGTGCCGCCGATCGGGCTGGGGCGCTGACCCTGCTCACCGAGATGCTGATGCAGCGCGAGCCGGCGCTCAAGCTGCTGGCCCTGCTCAGCCGCCATGTCATGAAGCTGTGGCAGACGGCGGATCTGCTCGCAACCGGTCGGCCATCGGCCAGTGAGATTGCCAGTCAGCTCGGCGTGATGCCGTTTGTGGCGGGCAAGCTGCTCGATCAGGCGCGGCGGCTCAAGCTGCCCAGGGTGCAGGCGATGCACGAGGCGATCTTTGTCGCCGATCGCACCCTCAAGCAGTCCAAGCTCGACGACGAACGGATCATGGAGCAGCTGATCTTGGGACTCTGCAGCACGTAGGCAGACCGGCGACACCCACCCAGGTCTGGCGACACTTCCTTAGGTCTGGCGACACCTACGCAAACTGCACGATCGGCAGCCGCAGATCCGTCTCCTGACCCGAGCGCCGCGTCGCCATCACCGCTTCGATCTCCTCGGCACGCACCGCGCGGGTGTGGCTGGCCAGGTCGAGCTGAGCCCGTCCGCACAGCGCCAGCAGCTCGGGCAGCAGGTCCGGATGCGGCGCGACCGCCAGCACCTGCGCCTGCATCGCCACCACATGCTGGAGCACCGCCACACTCACCAGCTGCGCACCGGCCTCGGGCTCGGCAACCAAGCGTCCTTCGACATCGGCACCACCCAGCGGCAGCGAGCGCTCCAGCAGCAGCACCGAGCTAGCCGGCTCTGCCATCAGCACTGCCCGGGCACGCGCGGCATCACTGCCCACCGTTTCGACGATACAGGCCCCAGCCCGTGGCAAGCCCTGCGCGTTTGCCAGCTCCGCCACCCGCTGACGAGCCGCCGCTGGATCAAGCTGGACCGCCTCTTGTGCCGAAAACCGCACCACAAACAGGCCCAGCGCTTCGGCCATCACCGCCGCAAGCTGCGCCCGAAACCCTTGTCCCAGCACCACACAGACCGTCCCCGGCGACACGCCCGCTCGCACCAGACCCGTATACGGCGTCAGCAGCGCATCGGACAGCAAGGCAAGCTGCCACAGCGTCTCCGCAGGTGGAGCCACGCGAACATAGGGCGGTGCCACGGGTAGCAGATAGCGTGCCGGCACGACCTCGAATGGCTGCGGACGCACCGGTCGCGCTCGCCGCTGCGGACACGCCAAGACGGCGCCACGACGACAGCACGAGCACTCGCCACACGACAACACTCGCGGCAGGAGCACCGCTTGCCCGGCGAGGTGCTGCGCAGCGTCCCCGGCTTCCTCGACGATACCGACACACTCTGCGCCCGGGAAAGCCCCAAGCGCCGAGCCACAAATCCGCACCGCCACATCGCTAGCTGGAATGGTCACGGCGGCGGAGGTTGCCAAACTGTCCCCCACATTGGCAAGGGCCACCGGGGGATTTGTCGGCGTGCAAAAATTTGCGCCCACGGGGGCCGGGCCGTGTAATCGGCGCATGTACGAAGCGTGCACGACCTGCGGAGAGCGGTTCATTCCGCAGTATGCCTACCAAGTCGCATCCTTGCCCACCACCGCAGGCGAAGCTCCCCGTCGCCAGTACTTCTGTCAGCTGACCTGTCGTCGAGCCGCTCTCGGAGAGGTCAGCCATGCCGTCCGCCGCGCCCGTCGCATCGCCATCCTCAACCAGAAGGGCGGTACCGGCAAGACCACCACCGCCATCAACCTCGCTGCTGGCCTGGCCGAGCGTGGACTGGAGACGCTGCTGATTGACACCGATGCGCAAGGCAACGTCGGAGCCAGTCTCGGGGTCAAGGGCGAGCGCAGCCTCTATCACGTCATCGTCGACGGCGCCGATCCAGCCGAGGTGGCCGTTCCGATCCGAGGCCGACTCGATGTCATCACCGCCGACGCGACGCTCGCCGCCGCCGAGGTCTGGCTGGCTCGTCGGGACCAAGATCGCGACCGCGTGCTCTCACAGCGCATGGGCCTGGCGCACCGTCGCTATCAGTACGTGATCCTCGACTGTGCTCCGTCGCTATCGCTGCTCAATCAAAATGCGCTGACCTATGCCGACGAAGTGCTGATTCCGGTGTCGTGTGATTACCTGTCACTCGTCGGGGTCAAGCAGGTGCTCAAGACGCTCAAAGACATCGAGCGCCACCTCGGTCACTCGGTGCGCATTGCCGGTGTGCTGCCGACGTTCTTCGACTCGCGCATCCGGCTCGCTCGCGAAGCCCTGGAGACGCTCCGTGGTCACTTCCGCGACAAGCTGATGGACCCGATCCGTCGCTCGACGCGCCTTGCCGAAGCGCCCAGTCATCGCCAGAGCATCTTCGAGTACGACGGTGAGTCCCCCGGCGCCGATGACTATCGTCGGGTCGTCGAGCGAGTCCTTGAGCGCGAGTCAGTGACCGCTGCCCCGACTGCTCGTCGCAGCGACTCAAGCTCGACCCACTTTGAGCCCGCTTCTCTGGAATAAGGAGTCCCGGCTCATGAGTGCCAAACCAAGCGGCCCACGGGCGCTGCAGACCGATCCACTGTCCGTCGACGACATCCTGGCGACCGGCTTTTATCGACCCGAGCGCGAGCCTCCTCGTGAGTCCGAGCACGAGGACGAAGCCGTCCACGAGCTTCCCGTCGGTAAGCTGCCGAAGCCGCGTCCGACTCACTACAAAGTCGTCTGCATCTCGCTGTACAACGAAGACATCGAGCGACTCGAAGGGCTGGTGCGAGAGCTCAAGCGCCAAGGCTACAGCAAGGCCAACAAGTCGCTGGTGATTCGTGCCGCCCTTGCGCAGCTCGACGTTGAAAAAGTGCCGCGCTTCCACTAGCGCGCCGAGGAACAAGTGTCTACGCAACGCAAGCTGTACGTCGCTGTGCTCTACGGCGGTCGCTCCGGGGAACACGAAGTCTCGCTTCAGTCGGCGGCCTCGGTGCTGCGCAACCTCGATCCAGAGCGCTTTGTCGTTCTGCCGATAGCCATCGACAAGGACGGGCGCTGGCATCCGGGCGATGTCTCGCGGATCGAAAAAGGGGCGCGGCTGCTGCCGGTGTTTCGCGATCAGCCACAGGTGGTGCTGCCGCCGAATCCGCAGCCTCAGTCGGGAGCGATGCTGGTGCCGTTAGGGAATTCCGCGCTGACTGGCGCTGGGCTGCCGCTGCCGCAGATCGACGTGGTGTTTCCGGTGCTGCACGGGACGTTCTGCGAAGATGGCACGCTGCAAGGCCTGCTGGAGCTGGCGGATGTGCCGTATGTCGGCTGCGGAGTGCTGGCGTCGGCGATCGGCATGGACAAAGAGATCACCAAGCGACTTGCGGGGCTCGCTGGGATTCCGGTGGTGCCATCCCTGGTCGTACATGGTCGTACCTATGCGCACCAAGCGGCGGCCCTGCCGGGTGAGGTCGCGCGACAGCTCGGCTATCCCTGCTTCGTCAAGCCCTCGGGCTCGGGCTCCAGCGTTGGCGTCCACAAGGTCAAGCGACCCGAGGATCTCGACGCCGCCATTCGTGACGCGCTCCGCTTTGATCGCAAGGTCCTTGTCGAACAGGCCATCGACGCGCGCGAGATTGAGGTGGCGGTGCTCGAAGACCTCGATCCGACTGGCGCGCCGCTGTGCAGCATCCCCGGCGAGATCAATCCACGCCACGAGTTCTATTCGTACCAAGCGAAGTATCTCGACGAAAACGGCGCCGAGCTGCTGGTGCCTGCGTCCCTGTCCGCCGAGCAGGCTCAGGAAGTGCGATCGCTCGCAGGGCTGGCCTTCTCGACGCTCGGCTGCGAGGGCCTGGCCCGCGTTGACTTCTTCCTCGATCGCCACAGCGGCAAGTTTTACTTCAACGAGGTCAACACGCTCCCCGGCTTCACGTCGGTGAGCATGTATCCCAAGCTGTGGGAGGCCTCGGGGATTCCCTATCAAGAGCTGCTCAGCCGGCTGATCGATCTGGCGCTTCACCGAGCCGCTGAGAAGAAGACGCTGCTTCACGACTTCCAGTCGCTGTAGTGCTCTTTTTGGGAATCTACACAGCTGCCGTCGTCGATCTATTACGCTAGCGACAGTCCCACCTCATTTGACAAGACCTGCCGCGACTCGAAAAATGAGCTGCGAGGCTGATGGGTGCCGCGATGGCAGATGTAGAGGGTTCGAGAAAGCAGAAGTGCCCGGATGGGACGCCGTGTGAAGCGGAGGCGCTGACTTCGATCACCACATCGGGAAAGCCCAGCTCGTCACGCCGACGGAAACCGGAAAAGAGCGACAAGCTGATCACGCTCAAGGCGATGGTGGACGGGGCAGGAACAACGCCTCGGGCGGTGCGCCTGTATGAGGCCGAGAAGCTGATCGCGGCAGCCCAGCGCTCGATCGGTGGTCACCGCCTGTTCGACGCCGCAGAGCTCGACAAGCTGCGGCTGATCATTGACCTTCGCGCGTGCGGCTTTTCGATCGAAGAGATTCGGGAGCTGCTGGCCGCCCGGCAGACCAGTCCCTCGAAGGAATCGGCCCTGGCCCTGCAAGCGCTGCTCACCCGTCACATCGCCAGCCTGCGCCGCAAGCTCAGTCTCATCACGGAGCTGGGCCGAGAGTTCCAGAGCGCAGTCGTCACCCTCGATCAGTGCGCAACCTGTGACGACCCACGCGGCAAAGAGGCCTGTGCCTCGTGCGATGTCCTGCTCGGCGAAAACACCCCGCGCTGCATCCGCTTCCTGTAACGCTCGACCGCCCGCCAACCAGCCCCACCGACAGCGCTACGGCAGCGACTGCTCCTCGGGAATCGTCACCATCTCGATAAACCGGGGATGAGCGCGCAGGCGATCGAAGTCGCTCATTCGGTACATCGACGCCCGCAGCGAGCTGCCTTCGCGCGCGCCGTGCTGCCAAGTGTCCCGTCGCGCCGCTTCCAGCAAACGGAGCACCGCCGCGCGAGTCTCTCCGATCGCCAAGTAGTAATAGATCACCGCCAGATCGAGCCCGTCGCCTTGCAGCTCACTCGGCGGTAGCTTGGCGAACTCGATCCGGGCCTCGGTCCGCTCGCCGCGCTCAGCCAGCATCGCAGCCATGCCCAGCTGCACCTCGCGGTTGAAGCGACTGCGCTGAACCATTGCCTCGCGATAGGCGAGCAGCACCCGCTCTGCAAACGCCACGTCGAGCTGACCGGTGAAGCCCCGGATCGCCAAAAACACGTTGTGGAGCAGCATCGCCCGCAGCTGCACCGCCGCCGCCTGCTCGCCCCCGCGATCGGCCCGCAGCTTGAGCTGATCTTCGATCAGTAGCAGCTGCTGAAGCTGTCCCTCGACATAGGCAATGCGCACAAAGTGCCGTTTCGGCAGCGGCCCCCGCAGCGGTCCATGGAGCAGCTCTCGATACGCCAGCGCCCGCGCCTTGCGGATGAGCTGTAGCGCCTCACGCAGGTTGTAGCGACGCGTCTCTTGAATGCCGCCGCCATACAGTCGCCGGATCTCGCCTTCTAGACCCGCTTCCAGCTGGCTATCGGCCATCGCAGCCGTAACTTCGACCAGGCGATCCGTCGTGACGATCACGGCCGGCGTCGCCACCAAGAGCAGTGCGCCGAAGAGGCTGCCGCCAAAGAGTGCCACCCGGCTAACCCTCCACGCCGATTCGCCGATGATGCAGTGCCGGCAGTTCGCTGCGAATCTTATGCAAGGACAGCAGGTCCAGCTCGGCCACCGCCACGCCTTCCCCATCGGGACAGTCACACAACACCGTCCCCCACGGGTCCACGATCAAGCTGTGACCATAGGTGTAGCGCGTCGGACTGTGCCGCCCCTGCTGCGCCGCTGCGAGGACAAAGCACTGGTTTTCGATCGCCCGCGCCCGCAACAAGACATGCCAGTGGTCTTTGCCGGTATGAAGCGTGAAGGCCGCCGGAATCGACAGCAGCTGCGCGCCCGCCGCCACGAGACGCCGATACAGCTCGGGAAAGCGCACGTCGTAGCAGACCGACAGCCCCAGGCCGCCCCACGGCGTCGCGCTGACAATTGCCTGATCGGTTGCGCCATATTCCACAGTCGCCGACTCACGCAGGCTGGTCGCGGCGCTTGCAAAGTGAACATCGAACAGGTGGATCTTGCGATACACCGCCGCAATGCTGCCGTCGGGACCGAGGTGAACGCTGCTGTTGAAGACTCGCTCGGGCGATCGGCCAGCCTCGGGAAGTCCGCCCAGCACCAGATGAACACCCAGTCGCTGGGCCAGCTCGCGCATGCGATCGAGAATCTCTCCTTCACCGGCAAGTGGACCCCCGGCTGCAGCCTGGGTGATCCGCACCGCCCAAGAAAACTTGTCGCGCTCATCGGAAGACAGCAGCGCAAAGTTTTCGGGCAGGACGATAAGCTCGGCGCCTCGGGCTTTGGCACGCTCACACAGCGCCGCCACAGAGGCCAAGTTGCGTGCCACCTCGGCTGTCGAGCAGAGCTGAACCACTGCGGCTGTTAGGACCGACATCTCCCGCAGTATACTGCTTGCCGAAGAGCCATCGTCTTTCCGATGCTGGAACTGAACCACCGCGCCCGCAAAATCCTGTCGGCCATCACCCAGGAGTACCTCTCGACCGGAGAGGCCGTCGGCTCACGTACGGTCACGCGTCGCTACGGCGTTGACCTGTCACCGGCGAGCGTTCGCACCGTCATGAGCGACCTGGAAGAGCTGGGCCTCATTCGCCAGCCGCATGCCTCGGCGGGTCGGGTGCCGACCGATCTGGGCCTGCGCTTCTTTGTCGACTCGCTGCTCAAGATTCGCCAGCTGTCGCCGCGCGATCGCGAAGAGATGGCCAGCCACTACAGCTTCTCGACGAGTGAAGTCGAAGCGGTGCTGCGCGAGGCCGGCAAGGTGCTGTCCGATCTGTCGACCCACACGGTGGTGGTGATGACGCCCCGGGTCGATCTCGACGTGCTCAAGCACATTGAGTTCGTACGAGTCAAAGAGAGCGCGGTGCTGGCAGTGCTGGTCAATACCTCTGGGCGGGTCCACAACAAGCTGGTGACACTCGACGAGCCGATCGCCAGTGACTTGCTCGAGCGGATCACCAACTACCTCAACACGCTGCTCGATGGTCGATCGCTGTCCGAGGTCCGAACGCTGGTGGCCAACGAGCTGGCCGCCGAGCGCACCCGCTACGACGCATTGGCCCAGCTGGCGCTGCGCATGTCGGCCCAGGCGCTGCCGGCGCTGCCGCCCTCGGTGTTTGTGTCCGGCCAAGCCAACCTGCTGTCGCATGTGCTCAGCGAAGAGTCGCCGCCAACCCCCGATCGGCTGAAGGCACTGTTTCGGACGCTCGAAGATCATCGCCTGCTGCTGCGGCTCCTGGAGCAGACCGAAGCCGCGCACGGCATCCAGGTATTCATTGGTGCGGAAACATCGGTGCCGGAGCTATCGGACAAGACAGTGGTCGCGGCAAGCTACGGTCCGAACGAAAGACCCCTCGGTGCGCTCGGAGTGATCGGTCCAACCCGCATGAACTACTCGCGGGTCATTGCGCTTGTCGACTTTACTGCGCAACTTCTATCCGAAGTTGTTCGTCAGCCTTAGCGCCCGTCGGTGTAGCACATCTTTGTAAGCTTGTGTGCCCGTTGTGAGCCTACCGGTGCGCGGTCGCTCGGCTGCCGTCTGAACACCGTCGCTATTGGGAGGACAGGCGATGTGGTCCCGCAGCCAATGAGCACCTTGTTCCGTCTAGTCCGGTCTGCCAGCGACCGAAACGCCCTGGCACGTGCATACCGGCTGCCCCCTCAGGGGCACACAGGACGACAACAAGTCCCTTGACAAGGGCATCTCCGATCAACAACCATCCTTGCCCCGAATCGCTAGGAGGTACCCAATAGAGCACCGACTCAATCCCAAATCTAATTTTTGTATTCACAGCTCGAAGGAAATGTCCATGAAAAAGAAGCCAGTTTCAGTCCAGACCAGATTACCGAAGTCCATCGTTTCCACAGAACAGCAACCGCTCGAGTCCGATATCTGTCCTGCCTGCGGTGGGCTCCGCGACGCCACGGAGAAGGAGCCGAGCAAAGGAAGACCTCCGATGTTCCCGCTCCCCAGCCATCTCTCCGATGGTGTACCCGTCACGTTTCGTACGAACCCACAAATGGTCCGCCTTTTCAACGAAGAGCATGCCTCGAAGGACAAGGCAGAAAATTTCTCGGCCCAGGTGCAGCAGTGGTGCACAGAAAGGGCAACTGCCCTCGGATGGGACCGAGTGTATTTCCCGCTGGCATTTCCGTTAAGGACCATGTACGCGGGGGCAGTCTTCGTGAAGACGCCTGTCGAGTCTCAACTGCGAGCCACTGCATTGGTTGGTCGGCGGTCGGACATAAAGTCCGATGCTGCTGAAGATGGCGTATCCCCTCCAGCCGGTTCTCTCAGTCCGCGACGTTCCAAACGGGTCAGTTAAGAGCGAGCCGAGCCCATCCGCCCGACGGGTGATGGGCTCGGCCACCGCTCAGTCGGTAGTTGCCTGTGGCAGCAGACCCGGCAGCCTCTGTTTTGCGCCGGATGCAGTCGTCTCGACCCTAGTCAGGCCCCAGCCCCAGCCCCACCCGCTCCGCCGCCGCCAAACCGAGGCGGAGCAGATACTCCCACGTCCCGGCGATGGTTCTTAGGCCGAGGTGGATCTTGGCTTTTTTCACGCTGGCGTAGGTACTTGGCAGGAGGCGCGCGCAGACGTTTACTCGGCGACCTTCGGGTGCGTCATAGGTAAGTGGGTTTCCCACCGCCGTCTGAAGCCAAGCGGGAACCGCGCCGCTCTCCGGTGGACGACGACCGCCCATCGCCCGAGCCAGGTCTGTCACGGCTTGTTCAAGCGACGCAAGCCGAGGCTCTTCCGCTCTCGGTTCAATGGATGCCAGCGGAGGTGGAACCACCTGGGGCGACTCCGCTCGGGCTGCGTCGGTGCTCGTTGGCCCACTCTTCATCAGCGAGGACCAGTCTTGCTCCGTCGAGTGGCTTGTCTCTGCCCACAGGCGACTTTTCATTCGGACAGCTTTGGCTGCCAGTTCCGCCTTCAGCTGCTCGGGATCAAGCATTAGGGTCCCAGCCCTTGACGTAGACCTTCGTAGCCTTGGGCGATGGCATCGCGGGCCACGGCTGGTCCATGCCCATTCTCTGCCAAGCCATGTGTGCCAGCGACTCGACGCCGTTCAGAACATCCATCGTCGTGCCACTCCTCCGCAGGGTCCAAATGGACGCGCCTTGATCGTGCGCTTCCTTGATGGCATCCGACTGCGGCAGCGGGTCTTCCAAAAAGCCCATGTACCGACCGACCACGCGCTGGATTGTGTGAGCGTCATGGGCCCACACTGCCGGCGGCGTTTGCCACACTTTCACCAGCGTGATGTCGGTGTTGCTCGGCGTTCCTTGCAGCATCGTCAGCAGGTTCCGCGCCGCATCGGTGCCATCCGTGATCGCGATCAAGAGAACGCCCGGCAAGTGCCCTCCGTGCTCCTCTGGGGGCGTGTCCACGACCGCGATGTCGTGCGGACCGACGCCAAGCCGCACGGGACCTTGACGATAAAGCAGCTCGATCGCCTGGCTCTGCCGCGCACTGAGGACAGTAATCGTTCCTGGACCGCACTCTCGTCGCGCAATCGGCGGGGCTTCCGGTGGAATGCCCATGCGAGAACGCGCATCCTCTTGCTTGTCGGTGGTCACAAACAGCACTCGCAGTCCGGTCATCGCCAGCCGCTCGGCGACTGCCACCGATAGGCAAGTCTTCCAAACGCCGCCTTTGTATGACGCAAAGACAACGGTGGGCAGAAGCGGAGCATGTTGAGAAGGAGGTTCACCGGGGATGCGCATCGAACGGATCGGATTGGCAGGCATGAGTACACCCTCTGATATGATGATCAAATGTAGTTTATATTACATATTTCGGATAGACAATCCCGCACTTCCATCACTCGCCAGCCACCTCGACAAGCAACCGGCTCATGTCGCTGTCATATGACGCTCAGCGTCGAAGACGATGGCCGTCATATGAGCCTCATATGACGCTGTGAGCCGGTCCAGATCTCACGCTGAACCGCTGCGCTCATGTCGCCGTCATATGACGCCGCGCTGGATTCACTGCGGCTCGTCTCATGACGGCAATCAGAGCCAGCCCAGTCAGCGACAGCGTCGCCAGCCCCGCAAAAAATAGGCTGTGCGGAACTCGATCCCATAGGCCCCCGATTCGACCCGCCATCCAGTAGCCCACAGCCGTCGCGCCATACCAGGCACCGAGCCAACGTCCGCCGCTCTTGGGCGGCGCAAGTCGCAGCACGAACGACGGGCCGAGCGCACAGACAAGCAGCTCGCCGACCGAGAGCAGCAGCAAACACCCGAGCAGCCAGCCCAGACTCACCCGTGAGCAGTCGGACCCGAGCAGAGCAGCAACGACCAACGGCACGAAGGCAAGGCCGGTTGCAGCCATTCCTAGTGCGATTTTGGCGGCAGCCGTTGGTAGGCCGGGCGCGGTCTTCAGGTAAAGCAGAGCGCGCGCGAGCAGCGGCGAGACGGCCAGGACCAGACCCGCGTGCAGCGACGCGACATAGGGAACCGGCAACTCCCAGCCAAGCAGGCGGCGGTTGGTGTTGTCGCGCGTCCACAAGAGCAACGTACTGCTCGCCTGCATCTGCGGAACGGTGAACAGCACCGACAGGGCGCAGAGTCCGAACAGCATGACGAGGGAACCGCTGCCGTGGGTTTGGCCAGACTCTCCGGGGACAGACGTTCGGCTCTCAGCGGTCCGAAGGACAGGTGACTGCGTCTGGATGATGAGGCTCGCGGCCACGAGGCTCAGCGACGCCAGCGCAAAGGCGGCGGGCCAACCCAACCATGCGCGGGCAGTTTCACCGATGACCGGGCTTACCAGTGCGCTGACGTTGGCGAGCAGGTACATCAGCATCAAGCCTCGGTCGCGCAGTTCGGGCTCGGCGGTGAACAGACGGCTGGCGAGGGACTGGGGTGCCAACTTCGCCGCGCCAGCCCCGAGGGCGACCAGCGTCAGACCTACATACAGCGCCGGGCGACTCTCAGCGGCCAGTAGTGCGTAACCCACGGCGGCGATGAGATATCCGAGAGCGGCAGCTCGAACGATGCCAAGACGACCATCGGTGATAGCGCCAGCCAGCAGCGGTGACACATACGTCGCAGCGACGAAGCAGCCGAGGACTTCCGTCGCCTGGGCAGCGGTAAACCCGAGCCGTTCATTGAGGTAGAGCAAAAGCAAACTGGCGAGGAGAAAGAAGCCAAACCGCTCGCAAGCGACCGAGGCTGACAGGGACAGAAAACCGGGCGGATATCGACGCATGGGCCACACTCCTTTGAGTGAGTGGGAGCGTCATTTGTTGAGTCCGGTAAATCGAGTCGCGAACGATCCACGCACGGATGGTGTTCGTCAAGGTGGTAAAGCAGGGGTACAGATGTCGCAACTCGTGCTGTGGGGCGGCTTGGTGTCGTCTGAGAGCTAGCGTATGCGCTGGTAAAGCAACAGCCTTCTTGGGTGGTAATCTTTTACCATCCGCCAGTGCGCAACGGCTTGCCAGCCCTCACGGAGCATCGTTTCGTCCAGCAGTCGCTGGTCGTATCGTTTGATGTAGGCGATCGAGAAGTGCTTGGACTCGCCGCTGGTCATCTTGACGGTGGCACGGATGTCGGCGGCATAGCTGCCGGGTACCGGACACGCTGCGAAATCGAGCACGGACGTGAGCTCGGTGCTCTTGAAGCCATGGATGTATCGTCGCAGCAGGTCGCAGAACATTCGGGATTGCATCGATCGTCCCGTGCTCATGGTTTCACTGGTTCGTCCGGCAAGCAGCCGATCCTGCGCGAGGATCTCGTCGGGCTTGTCGGCAGGAGCCATGGTTTCACCGATGCTCAGCATCAGGAAATCTCCAGGCGCAAACCCCATGAGGCTGTTTCGCACAAACAGGATCTCGTTCTGCAAATTGGCGAACGTGTTGCCAAACAGACAGACCACACGCCGACGGTGCGAGCGTTCTGGCGAGTGGAGTAGCGACGTGTAGCGCCCCAAGTTGTGGAAGTTGCCTTGGATCGCATAGATGGAAACCGTCGAGCGATCGGCCAGCGCCTCGGCGGCATGACGGTACGCTGAGCAGAGCAACGGCTGACTGATATCGAGTAGATACAGGCGAAGGTTCCGGTTTCGGCGGCGCTCTAGGAGGCACTGCGCCAGTCGCACCTCGTCCTTTCCGTCGCCACAGCCAAGTCCGATGACATCCAGACCGACGGAACCAGCCCGCTCGGTGATGCACTCTGCGACGTTATCCAGGGGCATCAACATCCGAGAGACGGTGTAGTCCTCTTGCTCGGCAATCGAGTACCACGCCGCCGCGCTGCTCGGGTCGAGGTACAGATATGTCTGCTCAAGATGCCCGCCGCGACCGTTGAGCAGCATCGTCATCTCATTGTGGAGCTTGAGAGCGTCGTACTCCGGCGTCAGCCAGCAGTTGGGTGAAAAATCCTGATGCACTCTCCGTCGGTCTGCAATGTGGTCCCCGATCGGCGTTGGGTCGATCCGCAGCTCTGGCACGGACTGAAGGTGCATGACTGTCGTGCGCGTCGGTGCCCGTCGGCCCGTCTCGACGTTGCGCAAGGTGCTCTCGGACAGGCCAGCCCGCTCGGCCAGCACCGTCCGCGATAGCCCCGCAGCCTTCCGTCGCTCCACAAGGTCCGCCCCCCACGCCCGCAGCGCTGCTGCCTCGCCACTCGGGGGCTCGACGATACCAGCCGCAAGATGAAGCTGCTCCAGTGCCGTCGGTGGATCATGCTCCGGTGGCTCCTGTTCGGCACGCGGCAGAGAGGTTCGGAGTGTTGCCATCGCACGCTGGATGGCTACACGTTCCGTCGGTGAACCGGTCCGACTCAGGCGCTCTAGCGCCTTCATCGTAACCGAAAACGCGGCCCTAAGCGGCATGCTCTCTAACTGTTCCACGACATCCTCCTACACTGCCCGAGAGCTAGCACACATCCGACGAGCCGCAAAGCGTTTCTCGTCGCTGATAGCGAAGTCTACCGTCTCAATGAAAGAGTCAGCATCGCTTGGCTAGTCGGGCCATCGTTGACTCAGCAAATTTCGCTGCCCAAGCGGGTGTTGTTGGGGTAGCTGGCCTTCGGCAGTTAGAACTTGAGCCGATGGATCTCCGCTTGAAGGTGCTCACTCGATAGGTGGCTGTAGACCGCAGTCATCTTCAACGAGGCATGCCCCAGCATCGTCTGAAGGGCGATCAGCGAGCCGCCACGCATGAGGTATTGACTGGCGAAGCTGTGCCTCAGAACGTGCCAAGGCGCTTTGGGGATCGCCAGTCCCGCGAGACGGTACGTGTGTTTGAGGCACGGTCGACTTTGTGCAGGAATCCAGCGCCCGTCGAGGCCGAGGACAGGACAAACGACCCCCGCGTCGGTTTGCGGACAGCGATCGCGCCAGAGTCGCAGCGCGGCGGCGAGATCTTCGGCGATCGGTACGGTACGGTGCTTGCCGGATTTCGTCGGTGCGCCTCGATAGCTCTGTCGCACGGTCAGGACGCCACGATCGAAGTCGATGTCTCGCCACCTCAGCCCAAACACCTCGCCGCAGCGCAGCCCAGCGTAGACACCGAGGCGCACTGCGATCGGCAGCATCGAGCCACGCATGTCATTCCGAGCGTCTGCTGCTGCGATCAGCGCTTTGATCTCGGCCACAGAGAGATACTCGACGGCATCATCAACGCGGGGCGGCTTGGTTCCCTCAAATGGGTTTAGCGATGCCAGACCGTGACGGACAGCCCAGCGAAACGCGGCTTTCAAGGTGGCCAGCTTTTTCGCAGCGGTGTTCGGTTTGTGCGTCGACGAGAGGTGCCTGACGATGCGTTTGGCATCATCGCTGGTAAGGATGCGACGCAGCAGCGGCATCAGAGGTTGCGTCTCGTAGCGAATGCGCCTTGCCCATCGCTCGCGATCGCGTGTCGTGGCGTCTGCTTCGTCGACGTAGCGACGCAATATCTCGTCAGCGGTGAGCTGCTCGGGCTGCTCGGGGACGCCCAGCTTGCCTCGACCGATGCGCGCCTCGATTTCGGCGAGGATGCGTCGAGCCTCCGCCGCAGAGGTCGCCTTCGTCGCTTTCGTCTTGCGGATGCCGCCTTCGTACCACCGTGCATACCAGCCGACGAAGTCGCCCTTGGCGTTGGTTTTTCGTATTATTTGTCCCACTTGAGAGCCCCTTATGAGCCCACCGATCGCTTGCGTTGCCCGTCTGTTCGCTGAAAGCCGCTATATAGTGAACAACCCGGCAGCGACGGAAGGCTGCAATATTTTTGCATTATTTCGTAAGCGGGCAAACTTCTATCCGGTGTCATCGCCCAAAATCGCTAATCACACCTAGCTTGCGACCTGATGACATGGTCTTTGCCGTCGCAAGCTACTCACAGTCGTAAAAGGAGAGACACGAAAATGGCCACCGAAGAAGCCCAGTCGCCAAACGCAAGCGCACAGCCTGGCCAAGCCCAGGCGGGAGACGGCAGCACCCA
Organism: Myxococcales bacterium; assembly: GCA_016794465.1. Lineage (GTDB taxonomy): Bacteria > Myxococcota_A > Polyangia > Palsa-1104 > JAEUJZ01 > JAEUKA01. The sequence continues at coordinate 25,684 of JAEUKA010000006.1, forward strand.
AGCACCGGCCTCCTCTGAGGCTGAGCTGCGGGCGCAGGTCGACAAGCTCTCGGAAGAGAAGCGCGACCTAAACGATCGGCTGCTGCGCCTTGCCGCCGAGTTTGAGAACTACAAGCGCCGCGCTCGCAAGGATCAGGAAGACGCTGCGGCTCGTGGGCTCGAGAACTTGGTCCGCGAGCTGCTGCCGGCGATGGACAACTTTGACCGCGCGCTCGCTGCCAGCAAGAGCCCCTCGACCACCGTCACGTCGATCGTCGAAGGCGTGCAGATGGTGCAAAAGAGCTTCTTCGGCGCGCTCGAGAAGTCGCAGATCAAGCAGTTCGAGGCCGAAGGCAAGCCGTTCGACCCCAACTTCCACGAGGCAATCGGCCACATCGAGAGCACGACCCTGCCACCCGGCCACGTCGCCAACGTCTTTCAGCGCGGCTACATGCTCGGCAGCCGCTTGCTGCGTCCAGCGCTGGTCCAGGTTTCTCGCAAGAGTGAAGCCAGCACCGACAGTCCAGACGCCACCCCGAACCAAGCGAACTGAGGCACTTCTTGGCCGACGCAAGGCGCGACTACTACGAGGTCCTCGGTCTGCCCCGCAACGCGGACTCGGCCGAGATCAAGCGGGCGTACCGAGCGCTGGCGCTCCGCTATCACCCGGATCAAAACCACGACGACAAGCAGGCCGAAGAGAAGTTCAAGGAAGTCTCCGCAGCCTATACCGTGCTCTCCGACCCGGAAAAGCGCGCCCGCTACGATCGGCTGGGACACCTGGGGCTGTCGCGTGATGTGGCGGGCATGGACACGCTCAGCGTCGACCTTGATGCGATGAAGGCGCTGTTTAGCAACCTCTTTGGCGACCTGCTTGGCGGTCGAAAGGGCAAAGGGCGCGACCTTCGCTACACGCTGGAGATCTCACTTCGCGAGGCCGCCCATGGTGCCCAAAAGACCATTCGCTTCCCGGTCCGCGCCGACTGTCCAAGCTGTCACGGCAGCGGCGCACGCGGCGGGGATGCTGGCTTGCGGGTCTGCTCCACCTGCGCCGGCAAGGGCGACGTTAAGCCCGGCAAAGGCATCTTCTCGCTCAGCCGCACCTGTACCGTCTGCCAAGGCATCGGCAAGGTCGTCGTCGATCCCTGTGGCGAGTGTCGGGGCGCGGGACTGACCGACCAGCAGCGTGAATACACCGTCAGCGTTCCTGCCGGCACCGAGGATGGCACCGCCCGCCGCATCTCCGGCCAAGGCGAGCCGGGACGGCGCGGTGGCAGTACCGGCGATCTCAACGTCACCGTCAAGATCGAGCCTCATCCGCTGCTGCGTCGCGAAGGCGCGCTCCTCATCTGCGAGCTGCCGCTTGGGTTTTCGCAGGTGGCGCTCGGCTGCACTGTCGATGTACCGACCCTGGAAGGCCGCGTCGAGATGAAGATTCCCGCCGGAACCCAGTCGGGAACGGTCTTTCGGCTGCGTGGACGCGGCTATCCCACCGCCATCGGCTCGACCACCCGTGGCGATCTGCACGTCAAGGTCCTGGTCGAAACCCCACAGAGTCTCAGCGAAGCGCAGCGCGCCCTCCTCCGCCACGTCGAAGAGAAGCTCGCCTCGGCATCCTTCCCGCGCCTCCACAAGTTCCACGAAGAGCTACGCCACCTCTACGGTCCCGCCGACACCACCACCACGCCTATCACCAAGAAGTAGCCCGGCAAAAAGTCAGACTGCTGTCAGCCCTCTTTGCTATACCCAGCGGCCGTAAGAACGAGCCCACAAAAGGAGCTGTAGCAATGGCAATCGATAAGAAGGAAGAGTCGCGCGGCGGTCGCACCGAGCGCCTGGCCGCACTCGATGCGGTCACGAGCAACATCGAGAAGCAGTTTGGCAAAGGCGCCATCATGCGACTCGGTGAAGGAACGGCGCTGCCAGAGGTACTGGTCATGCCAACCGGCTCGCTGGCACTCGACATCGCGCTTGGCTGCGGCGGTCTGCCACGCGGTCGAATCGTCGAGATCTTTGGGCCGGAGTCGTCCGGTAAGACCACCATGGCGCTATCAGTCGTCGCCGAGTGCCAGAAGCGCGGCGGCATGGCGGCCTTTGTCGATGCAGAGCATGCCCTCGACATCACCTATGCCAAGAAGCTGGGCGTCCGCACCGATGACCTGCTGGTTTCACAGCCCGACAACGGCGAGCAGGCGCTTGAGATCACCGACATGCTGGTTCGCTCCAGCGCCGTCGACATCGTCATCGTCGACTCAGTGGCCGCGCTCGTCCCCAAGGCCGAAATCGAAGGCGAGATGGGCGATCAGCACATGGGCCTGCAAGCGCGCCTGATGTCGCAGGCTCTGCGCAAGCTCACTGGATCGATCAACAAGAGCAACACGCTCGTCATCTTCATCAACCAGATCCGCATGAAGATCGGCGTGATGTTCGGCAGCCCCGAGACAACCACCGGCGGCAACGCGCTCAAGTTCTACGCCTCGCAGCGGCTCGACATCCGTCGGGTCGGCGCGCTCAAGCAGGGCGAAAAAGTCGTCGGCAACCGCACCCGCGTCAAGGTCGTCAAGAACAAGCTCGCACCGCCGTTCCGCGAGGTCGAGTTTGACCTCATGTACGGCGAGGGCATCAGCCACGAAGGCGATCTCGTCGACCTCGGATCCGAGGCGGCGATCATCGAAAAGTCCGGCGCCTGGTTTGCCTACAACGGCGAGCGCATCGGCCAAGGCCGCGAGAACGCCAAGGAATACCTCAAGACCCATCCCGAGATGGCCGAGGCGATTGAAGCGGCGGTTCTGGAAAAGCACGGCATCAAGCGCCAGGGCATCGAGCCCACCGCCACAGCAGCCGCTCCCACCGTCGCCGAGCACGTTGCCCCAGCCACCGGCCGCAAATCCAAAGCCGCCAGCTAGTTCCCAACCAAAACAGCGAGCCGCCACAGCGGAAGTGGCTTAGTCGACGATCTCGGGTCGCCCGCTCGACGGCTTGGCCTTGCCGCCTGGCTTGGCAGTGGCTGCCACCGGAGCCTTCCCGACGGCTGGCTTGGTCACTGGCGCAGTGGCTGCTGGCTTTTGAACCACCGCCGGCTTGGTCACTGGCGTCGTCGGCCTCGTCACCGGCGTCGTCGGCTTGGTCAGCGAAGTCGTCGGCCTCGTCACCGGAGTCGTCGTCCGAGCGGGCGTGCTCGCTGGCTTCGTCACGCTGCTGCTGGGCGAGGGCTTGCTGGTCGTCACCGGCCGTGGCGCCTCGGCTGGATCGAGCGGCACGCTCACGTTGACATCACTGCCGATGCTGACATCGACCGTCTGATCCTTGTAGTTGGGCCGACGGATGATGAGCTTGAGCGACCCTTTGCTGCGCGGCCAGTCCTTCTTCATCGGCGTCATGCCAATCGATCGACCCGATTCAGCCAGGAGCACATCGGCACCGGCTGGACTGCTCTCCACCGAGAGCATGATGTTGCGGCGCTCGAGCTTGCCCGGCAGCACGCTGGGGTGGACGGTGTCGCCCTCTGCCCGCATCACGCGCACCGAGACGGCGACCACCAGCGACAGAAGGACAATGCCCGCCGCTCCAATGACCGCCCACCGCCGCCGCCGCCGGGCCGGAGACATCGACAGGCTGCTCTGTCCCGCCGAGCCGCCCAGCGTTGACTGACGATTCAGCCCGGAGTTCGAGTCCTTTTCGGCCTTGTCCTTCGCCGCCTTGAGCCGGTTGCCGGTCGGGGTATCGTCCTCCCCCGGTGCCGACTGAGCCGCCGGAATGGCCACCCCAGACGCCGCCTGTGGACTCGGTGGCATCATTCCCTGCGGAAAGCCTGGAATCGGAATGTTCGCCGACGACAACGTAAAGCCTGCCGGCATCCGCACAATCGCGTGTGCCGTGGTTGGATACGCGACCGCCAGTCCGTCGAGCTCTCCGGTGACTTGGCGCATGGTGGGCCGGTCCGCCTTGCTCTTGATCAGCAGCCGATGCACCACCTGCGCCAGGTTGACCGGCACATGCGGCGCCACGTCTTTCAGCTGCGCCGGCTCGTCGTAGATCTGCTTGGCCAAGATCTCGCCCTGGGCCCCCGTAAACGGCGGCTTACCGACGAGCATCTCGTACATAATCACCCCGAGCGAGTACACGTCGGCCTTGTCATCGACATTGCCGGCGCCACGACACTGCTCCGGCGCCATGTACTTCGGAGTGCCCATCACCACGTCCGCTGCTGTCTGCGCCGCACCTTGGTTCAGCTCTGCGGCCACCTTGGCAATGCCAAAGTCGAGCAGCTTGACGCGAATCCGCCCCGGAGCCTCAGGGTCCGGATCGGCGATCAGCATGATGTTGTCTGGCTTCAAGTCGCGGTGGATGACGCCCTTCTCATGGGCCGCCGCCAGCGCCGCTGCAATCTGCCGCGAGATCCGCACGCACTCGGGCAATGCCAGCCGTCCGCCATTGGCCTTCAGCCGCTGCCCAAGCGTGTCGCCCTTGAGAAACTCCATGACCAGATAGGCCACGCCTGTGGGCAGCTGACCGTAGTCGGAGATCTGGACGATGCCGGGATGGTCGACGATGTTGACCGCGCGCGCTTCGTTGAAAAAGCGCTGTGCGATCTCCGGCTCTTGGGCGTAGCGACCGTGCAAGACCTTGATCGCCACGCGCCGCTCGATCGGTTCCTGGATGGCCTCATACACGGCCCCCATGCCGCCCTTGCCGATCATACGGACCAAGCGGTACGGACCTATCTTGTCGCGGGGCAGACCTGTAGACACTACGGTGGCATCTTAGCACTTTGGAGATCGGCTCTTGAAGGGGGTTTGGCGGCTTTGCGCGATCTCCCCTGCCGGGTCTACTTCGCGTGATCTCCAGGGTCGACCGCCGTCAGCTCTTTGACCGCTGCCAGGCCTGGCGGCACCGGCATCACCTTGAGCTCGGGACGACCTTTTATGCCTTGGGCTCGATAGCGCACAAAGTAGATGCCCGCCGTATGCGCCATCAGCGTAGAGCACTGCGGTGCAACCTTGCGGGTCCGACCGCCTTCATCTGACGCATCATCGGTGACCGGAGCGTCGGCGTCAGGCAGCTGCACACACGCCCGATGGCTGCCGGTCCCAGCGCTGTAGCGGAAGTATCGACCCACCCCGAGCCGGACCTTTTCGGTGTCATCCAGCACGATCCAGCGCGCCTCGCCATCATCGCCGGTCGCTCGATAGAAGTAGATCACTGCGGGACCACTGCCAGCTCCATCGGCATGCGGGTCGGGCACGGGCCGGGGCGGCTGACCAAACAGTCGCTTTTCAGCCTGCCGAGCCGCCGCCGCTTGGCTGCTGCCCAAAGAAGCCAAGACCGATGGCCGACCGGTGTCGTACTCGCCATAACGAACCCAGGCCGCGACTGCCGCCTCTTGGACCTCTTCGCTGCTGTCTGAAAGAGCGCCTTTGAGGCCACTCTCGTTGCCCTCGGCTTCCCAAGTGGCAACCTGCTGGACCCGCATCGAGGCACAGCCGCTCGCGCCCAGGCCCACTCCCAGCAGCAGCGCCAGCCCAAAGGCCCGGCGAGCTTGGCTCATCGACATTGTCCACGCTTGCGACATTCTCATTGTGGCCCTCCCTCACGCATCGCACTTCGCCTCATCGAGGAGCCCTCGCCCGGCTACTTGCCAGCGCCGACCCGGCGGTACAGCTCGACGTTCTTGGTGACGGTTTCTTGATCGTGGTAGGCGCGTAGCTTTGCATCTTCCCACTCGCGGTCGAGCTCGGAAAGCCCCCACTTGCCGTCTCGGCCCAGCGCCAGCGGAAACGGCTGCGCAGTGGTCGCGCCACAGCGTGCCTGCCCCGCCGCATCGACCTCTACCGACATCTGCTCGCCCACCCGCGCGCGAAAATCGGCTGCGTAGCGCTCGGTATAGAGCTGCAAAAACAGCTCCCGCCCGTTGTCGGAATCGGCGGCATACAAGCGGCTGAGCGCCGCAGCTTGCTCACCCGCCGGGTAGCTCGATCGAATCGACTCGGCCATCCGCCGATGAAGCTTCTGCACCGTCGCCACCGACCACTGAGTGTTTTGCAAAAGCACATCAAAGACCGCGATCCCGTCGGCCTCTAGGACTGCGTTGCGCAGACTCTCGCAGGCCGACTCAGCAGTCTGGTTGCGGGAACAGCCACTGCCCAAGCTGCCAAGCAGCACGACGGCGGCAAGACCCGCAGCTGTCACGGCTTGTCCTCGGAGTCTGGACCCGCAACCAGCTTGGCTTTGCTGGCCTCACTGTCGCTTCGGCGCTGAGCCAGCTCCTGCCGCCGCAGGTGTTGAAAGTGGAAGATCAGCCGCATCTCTAGATACAGGCCGACCACCAGCCAGATCAGCGGAAAGCCCGGCAGCTCGAAGCCCTTGACCTTGGCGAAGGTCAGCAGGCCGCCGACCATCGTCAAAAGCGCCGCCCCCGTAGCCACCGCCAGCGAAAACGACCGCTGCGCCCAGAGCGCAAGGCCGCCAATCAGCAGGGCCAGACCGACCACCAAGTTGCCGGGAAAGAGGAGCAGCCCCAGCGGGTTCAGCCGCACGATGGCAAACGCGCCCATCATGCACATCATCACGACCAGATAAGAAGTTTGTGAGCGCACTAGGGCCAGCTACCACGTCTTGTCCGACTCCGCCATTTCAGACCGTCAGGTTCAGGGCTTCACGCGCGGCTGCCGTCGCCCAAGATTTTGAGCTTGCCGCTCCGGGGCCGGCTTTGGTATTCAGGGCACCTCCTTAGCGAGCCGATCGCTGTTTTCTTTGGCCATCACGCTCTGCGTCGCGCCCGGGGTCTACGGGTGCTCTCGTCTCCAGTACTTCGGTCATGGGCGTAGCTTATCCACAGCTGTGGATAAGTCTGTGGATAGTGTAAGCATGCTGAGTGATCTGCCCCTCGATAGCACCTCATCGGGAATGCCCTGCGTGACAGCAGGTGCGTCCGAGGTGTGGGACGACGCCATGAAGGTGATCTCCCGCAAGCTATCGGCGCAGAACTACGACCTGTGGTTTCGCCCCATCGTCTGCCAGCGCGTGGACGGCCAGAACATCTACCTGACCGCCCCGAACCAGTTCATCAAAGAGTGGTTCGAGACGCACTACCAGCAGGTGGTGATGGAGGTCATCCACGAAGGCAGCACGCGGCCCTATGTCATCCACTGGCAGATTGACGAGAGCAGCAGCCAAGCAGAGTCCGACGCGGATGCCACTGTTCGCAAGGCCAAGACCGCCAAAGCCAGCGCGCCCCCTAGCAGCCCAGCGACTCCGATTGACTCACCGCCTTCCCGACGCAACGGCGCTGGCGGCAAGAGCAAGCCGCCCATCGACAGCGAGCCCGGCCAAGAGCTGCTCGCGCGCTATGTCTTTGACTCGTTTGTCATCGGTCCGTCCAATCAGCTGGCAGCAGCGGCCAGTCGCGCGGTCGCCGACAACCCTGGCGGCAAGTACAACCCACTGTTCATCTATGGCGGCGTTGGTCTGGGCAAGACGCACCTCCTCCATGCCATCGGTCATCACATACACGCCGAGCACCCCTCGTGGCGCATCTTGTATCTGAAGACCGAGACGTTCATGAACGAGTACATCAACCAAGTCCGCTCGGGTCGCATCGACGAGTTTCGCGTCAAGTACCGTGACCACACCGACGTGCTGCTGATGGACGACATCCAGTACCTCGGCGGCAAAGAGCGGACGCAGGACGAGTTCTTTCACACGTTCAATGCGCTGTTCGAGTCGCACCGTCAGATTGTCGTCACCGCTGACAAGTATCCGCACGAGATCCCGGATCTAGAGGAGCGCATCCGCTCGCGCTTCCAGTGGGGACTCATCGCCGACATCCAGGCTCCCGAGCTGGAGACGCGGGTCGCGATCCTACAGAAGAAGGCCGAGCTGGATCAGATCGACCTCCCGACCGACGTGGCGCTGTTTCTGGCCACCAACATCAAGTCGAACGTCCGCGAGCTGGAAGGTCTGCTGATTCGGGTGGCGGCGTTTGCGTCGCTGCAGCAGCGGCCTATCACCATCGAGTTTGCCCAAGACACGCTGCGCAACTTCCTGACCCAGTCGGCGGCGCACCTCAACGTCGAGGCGGTGCAGCGAGAAGTGGCGAGCTACTTTGGGGTCAAGATCACCGACCTCAAGGGCCAAAGCCGGCAGACCTCGGTGACGAGGCCTCGGCAGGTCGCAATGTACCTGGCCCGCAAGCTGTGCAAGGCCAGCTTTCCCGAGCTGGGACTGAAGTTTGGCGGCAAAGACCACACGACGGTGATGTCGGCCTGCCGCAAGGTTGAAGCGCTGCTCGACTCCGATCCTCAGCTGCGCGGAATGGTGCAGGAGATCGAGCGCCACCTCATGGCGTAACGGAGCGCCGCAGTGATGGCCCCGCCAAGTAAGCGAAGAGAGCCGGAGCTGCGTGAGCGCCTGGCGACGATCTGTCAGCGGCTGTATCAAAAAGGGCTGATCGCGGCGGGGGACGGCAATGTCTCGCTGCGCCTGGATGCGGAGCGAGTGCTGGTCACTCCGTCGGGCTTCCACAAGGGCTTTATCCGCCCCGAGGAGCTCATCATTACCGATCTGCAGGGTCGCAAGCTGCGGGGCGCCCACAACCCGTCGAGCGAGTTTGCGATGCACGCGCTCATCTATGCCGAGCGGTCGGATGTCGGGGCGGTGGTGCATGCCCATCCGCCGATCACCGTCGCGCTGGCGCTGGCCGGGGTGACACTGACCGACTGTGTGCTCAGTGAGACGTGTCTTTTGCTCGGGCCGGTGCCGACGGCGCCCTACTCGACCCCGACCACCAGCGAAGTGCCGGAGTCGCTGCGGCCGTTTGTGCGCTCGGCCAACGCGATTGTCATGCACCGCCATGGCGCGCTGACCATGGGCCGCACGCTGGAGGAAGCCTGGCAGCGGATGGAGGCCGTCGAGCACTCAGCCAAGATCATCCATGCTGCCCGGGCCATTGGTGAGGTGTTGCCACTGCCCCGGCCCGAAGCGCACAAGCTCGATCAGCTGGCATCCCAGCTGGGCATTCCGCGACCACCCGAGCCGTTTGCAGCAGCCCCGGCCCACCAAGGGGACCCGCCACTTAGCAGCGAGTCCGCCCTCATCGAGGCCGTGCTGCGCAAGCTCCGGGGCGCGTAACCCTTACGGCGTGAGCGGCTCTTCTTCAAGGCGCATCAGCACGCTGTCGCCGTCGAAGCACAGCGCCCACACCGCCGGGGGTATCAGCCGCAGCAGATCACCGAGCGGTCGGGGCAGCTGCGGCGCTGTCTCTTGGACCAGCCCACCGGCCAGATCCAGCACTTCACTGAGCAGGCTGCGCGGACGGTCCGGCAGGAAGAACACCGCCTGATCGCGCACGGGATGAAGGTCCGCCAGCTCCCGCGCGCGCGCCACTGCATCGGCCAGTCCCCCCAGTCGGTCAACCAAGCGCCCCGCCGCCGCGTGCCCACCGCTAAACACCCGGCCCTCGGCGAGCGGCTCTAGCTCCTTGCGCGACAGGTGACGACCCGCCGCGACGACCTCCAAGAAGCGATCGTAGCCCGCCGCCAGTCGCTCCCGCAGAAGCTCGCGCTCCTCGTCGCTATAGGCTCGATACGGGCTCTCCATGTCGGCGTGCTCGCCGTGAACGTAGCGGGCCCGCTCAACGCCCACCCGCCCGAGCAGCGCGCTCACGTCAACCTTGCCGCCGTAGATGCCAATCGAGCCGGTGATGGTCAGCGGATCGGCGAAGATCTCACGACAGGGTGCCGCCAGGTAGTATCCGCCCGAGGCCGCAATGTCCCCAAACGAGCACACCACCGGCTTCTGCTCTGCCAGCTGCCTGATCTGCCGCGACAGCACATCCGCCGCCAGCGCCGAGCCACCGGGACTGTCGACTCGCAGCACTACCGCCTCGATGCGCGGATCGCTGGCCACCTGATCGAGCGCCGCCGCCAGTGTCTGCGCGCCGACGGTCTTGAAGTCCACGTACGGCACTTGCTGCGAGCGCCCTTCGGTCAAGTCGCCGACCACCTCAATCACCGCCACGCCATGGGGCCGAGCCCCGCGCGACCGAGGCTCCGGCGGCAAGGAGCTGAGCCGCACGCCCGCACCAAACAGCTGCTGGAGTCGCGTCTGTAGCTCCTGTTGGGTGGTGATGCCATCGACGATCCGCAGCGACTTGGCTAGGCCTGGCACATGCTGGCCGCGTGTCACCCAGCGCTCGACCTCGGCCACTGGCTGCTGTCGCGACTGGGCAATCTCCCCGACCACCCGCTGATAGATGTCTTCCACCAAAGCCTGGCGCTGCAGCCTTGCTGGCTCACTCGGTGCGTCGCGGGTAAAGCTCTCTGGCGAGGCCTTGTAGTTGCCAATGCGCACCAGATCCACCTTCACGCCCAGCCGGTCGAGCGCCTCGCGATAGTGCGTCGTTGCCTGGGCAATCCCCGGCAGCCGCACAAGCCCCGCCGGATCGAGCAGGATCTCATCGGCCGCCGAGGCAATGTAGTACTCTCGCATACCCAGGTCGGCGCCATAAGCCAGCACCCGCTTGCCTGACTGGCGAAGCGCGCTCAGCGCCTGGCGAAGCTCGTACGCCATGCCCCAGCCCCCCGCGACCCCGCTCACGATCACCAGCACCCCCGCAATGTGACGAGCGCTCTTGAGTTCCCGCAGCGCGAGCAGCGTCCGCAGAAGACCACGCCCGCTGATTTCCCCCAGGTGCAGCCGCAGCACCGTCTTCGGTCCCGCCCACAGCGCCGGATACTGCTCTGACGACACCCGCAGCGCAAGGCTGGCGCCGTGATAGCCCACCGAGCGGTTCTGACCCAGCCCGAACAGCTGGAACAGCGAGCCCCCGACGCGCGCGAAGTCGAGCGACAGACCGACGCCGACCCGCCACGCGACCTTCTCTCCGCTGTCTGGAATGATGACCGAGCTGCCATCCAGGCCAATGCCCAGACCCGCGACTGGACGGACCCACAGGCGCAGGCGCGGACTGACCTCGGAATAGCCCTCCCCGACCCGCACGCCCAGGCCCACGTCCCAGCGCGCATCGCCGAGCGGCTGAAGCAACGTCTCAAACTCGTAGCTGCGCGCAATCGCTGGCATGCGCGACGAAGTCGGCGGCTGCGGACCGTTGAGATCGTGCAGCACCGCCCCAAACGCCAGCCGCCGGCTGGGCCGCAGGTGGAGCCCGACACTGATGGTGTCAAAGCCGTCGTAGCTGCGATCACTGCGCCGCGCCAGCGAGTGCCCATACGACAACCCCACGGCTGCCCACCACGTCGGTACAAACGCCAGCGACAGCGTCAGCTTGCCGAGCATATCGACCTCGTGCGGACGCAGCAGCTCCAGGCCCGCGCCGACCTTGATCGCCCGCAGATACGGCAGCGGCGTCGCAAAGTACAGCCCCGTACCGCGACCGGCCCACGAGATCGCCGGCAGCAGCTCGCTATGACGCAGCCCGAAGGTATAGCCACGCAGGTCCCGCAGGGATGCTGGGTTGACCGTCACCGCCCACGGCTCGGCGCCATCTGCCACCCCCGTGCCCGGCGTCGTCACCGACTCGAGCGGGGACCGGTTGAGCGGCACCTGTCCGAGCGCAGTCCCCGCCAAAAGCCACAGCACCACGATGGCTGCAGCACGAGCAAGCCGCCTGCTCCCAGTCCTCTTCATTGGTGTCCTTTACTGTGTCGCGGGCGGCTTCTGCCGCAGCGTCACCAGCTGCTGGGTGTCGTGCTCGTAGTCGAGCGTCACTGTCTCGGGAAGGTAACCCGGTAGTCGCACCAGCACGGCCAGCTTGCCCACGTCGCGCTTGGGACCATGGCGGTACGGGGTCTTGCCGATCACTTCACCAGCGGTGTTCACGATCTCGGCCCCCGCCGGCTGACTGTCGATGCGCCAGCTCACCGTCCCGGCCTTGTCGCGCCCCACGTAGTACAGCGTCCCGCCAAGCAGCACCACCGCGACGAGGACAGCCAGCGCCCACAGCGAGCGCGTCTTCGCCGGCTCCGGCGGTGGTACCGAGAAGCCCGCCACCGGATCGACTGCCGCCAGCTCGATCGCCTGGAGCTGCGACGACACCTCCCGCATCGCGGGTCGCTCACTCCCCGACTTGGCCAGCATCCGCATCACCAGCGCTTCTAGCTCGGGACGGACATCGGCACGCAGCAGCGACAGCGGCGGAGGTGGCTCGCTGATGTGCTTGTGCATGACGCTGACCATCTCGGGGGCGACAAACGGCGCCTGACCACACAAAGACTCATAGATCACGATGCCCAGCCCATAGACATCGGTCTTTTCGTCAACCACCGCTCGTCCACTCTCCAGGCACTGCTCGGGAGCCATGTAGATCGCCGTCCCCAAAAGCGAAGCAAACGGGCTGGTCTTGATCTGCGTGTTGGACTGCGAGATCGACAGCGAGGCATCCTCGGCGACGACGGCGATACCAAAGTCAAGCACCTTGGCCCGCTCTCCACCGGGCACCGCATCATCGCGGACCAGCATGATGTTTTCGGGCTTGATGTCGCGGTGGATGATCTTCTTGCCGTGCGCAGCCCCGAGAGCATCGGCCAGCTGCCGCGCAAAGCGAACCACCTGCAGCTCCGGCAGACCCCCGCGCGCCTTGCGCAGCCGCTGCCGCAGCGACTGGCCATCCAGAAACTCCATCACCAAATAGGGAGTGCCGTCCGGCAGGACATCGCTCTCGAAGACGTGGGTAATGCCCGCGTGCCGCGTCAGGTTGGCCGCCATCGGCTCTTGCCGAAAGCGCGCCACGATCTGGGAGTCCTTGGCGTACTCCGGGTGCAGCACCTTGATCGCCACCCGGTTCTTGACCCGCTGGTGCTCGGCCTCATACACGGTGCCCATCCCGCCGCGACCAATCTCGCGAACGAGGCGATAGTTACCGATGTGGGTCAGGTTGCGGCGAGCCATGACAAGCCAGGCAGAGCGTCTCTGCCCATACTATCTGACTTCTCTGTAGAGTTCTCTGTCGAGAAAAACGGCCGCACCCGCAAGAGCGAGTGATCGGAATCAGGTGGTGCCGTGGCCACCCTTGAGATCGATGCGCTCGCACGCCAGGTCGAGCTTGACCTTCTGAAGCTGAAGCTGCTTCGAGTCGTGCTTGACCGGGCCAATGCCAAGAATCGTCAGCCCAAACAGGTCCAGGGTCAGCAGCGGCTTGCTCTGCAGCTGGCCCGATCCCACGGCGTCGCGCGGCAGAAACCAGATGTGGCCGGTGTGCTGCTGGCTGGCGATGTGCTTGCCCTCGCGAACCAGCTCATCCCACCACTTCATCCACGGGCCGGCGTCGCGCTGTAGGATCGTCACCGCCAGCGCTGGGAAGTCGACGCGACCGGGCTCCTTGTTGTTCTCCAGGAACTTGCCGATCGGGTTCTCGATGATCTCCTGCTTGATCGAAAACGAGTCGATCTTGCAAGTCTCGGCGGGATCTTTGCTGATACCGTCGACCTTGAAGGTGAACATCGAGGGCAGCCACATTCGCTGTCGCTCCCACTCATCCTTGTACTGCTGCTCGCCGGGATACTTGTTGTTCCCCGACGGCTCTTCCTTCAGCGTTTCGACGGCAAACTTGACCGTCAGATACGCCGGCTCTTTTGCCGCGCCATCAAGAGTCGGGAAGGTGACCTCTCGAATCAGCGCGTTGGTGAACCGCCGCCGCCAGCGCTCTTTGTTGTCGAAGTCGAGCGCCACCAGCGAGCCGTCGACGCGCTGGGCATCGTACGAAAAGCTCTTGGCCAGCCACCGCCAGAAGCGCGGCGCCATGGTCATGCCGACCTGGATCGTGACATCCTCGAACTTTGGCCGGCCCGGATACTTGGTGACAGCGCCGTTGCCGCCGACTTTCTCTTCCAGCGGCTCGGACTTGAAGGTGCCACCCTCGATGGTCTGAAGAGTGCCCATGTACTGACTGGAGCCACCGTCGTCCAGTTCAAGCACAAATCGGCTGGAGATATAGGGCCGGGTCCTGGTTTGCGCCGACATCGTCTATTTGCCTCGTTTGCAGCTTATCACGCCTACGCCATCGACAGAGGGGCGCCTTGGGCGGACTCCTCAGGAGAGCGGTCGCAGGCAAAGTTACCCACTGTCTCGCCCAAGGTTATCGACCGCCGCGTACCGGCTGTTGCGCAAGGAGCGCAGTCGAAGCCAGCGGCAGTGCACGGTTGTAGGTGACCAGCCCCGAACGCCCCACCATGGTTGAGTCCGTGAAATGCGCTTGATCTGGTCGGACATATGTTAGGCTGCGCGACATGTCGGCCAAGCACCTGTCCGTGCTCTTGTTCGTCGCCGCTGCCGCCTTGCCGGGAAGGGCCTCGGCGCTCCAGTGTAGCTCGCTCCCAGAGCCTGCATATGTGATCGCTACACCCTCGGCCGAGCCGATGGTTCAGAAGGTCGCCAGCCTGCTCCAGCGCACCGATGCGCAGCGAATGACCGTCATCTATCAGATCCGGCCCAGCTGCAAAGCGCTGGAGGCGGTGGCTCGGGACACGCTGCCCGCGTCGTGTGCCACCGATGCCTGCATCCGTGGCAAGGCGCTGTTCTTCACGCTTGATCCCCGCGACACCGAGCCCAAAGAGTGCGATCTCGAATCGACGGGCAGCAAGGTGGACCTGGCGCTGTCGGATGTCTTCCCGCAGACCTGCCCCGCGTTTGCCCAGACTGCCCCGAGTGGCATCCTCGACAATCCCGGACCGGTGTCGCCCTACTCCCTGGTGATGCTGCGCTCGGCAACTGAGGCCGCCATCCACGCCGAGGAAGCCCACTTTGTCTTCGGTGCCGGCAAGAGCGCCAACATCAAGCCCTGGTTCAACGACGCCGTGATCGCCCACCTGGGCACCCAGGATGCCGGGGTCCTGCTCGTGGGCAACCGCATCAAGCTCGCCAGCGCGCGCTGGAAAGGCACCACAGTCGCCAGCGTCGATGATCTGGTGAGCACGATCTACAACGACGCCGAGCACGGCATTGGCATCCTCCCGACCACCGTGGTCGATCGCCGCCGCGCCGAGCTGCGACCGCTGGCCTTCCAAGCCGTGGGCCAGAAGGGGTCCTTCTTCCCCGATCGCCGCTCGACCACCTATGACAAGCAGAACGTCCGCGATGGTCACTATCCGCTGTGGGGCTACCTGCACACCGTGCTGCGCCAAGACCCCGGCAATCCCGGTCAGCCGCTGTCCAAGAAGGGCTCACGCCTATCGGACATCTTCCTGGGCAAGGGTCTAGTCGGTGGTCAAGACTCGCAGCTGTTGCAGGTCCAAAACGGCTTTGTCCCACAGTGCGCCATGAAGGTCACCCGCACCAGCGACCCCACCCCGCTCAGCATCTACGCCCCTGCTGAGCCCTGCCACTGCTTCTTCGAGCACAACGTCAGCCAAGGCGGCAACCCAACCTGTCAGCAGTGCCCAGCCGGAACCTGCGGCAGCGGAGTCTGCCGACGCAAGTACTGTGAGGCTCAGTGATGCACACGCACAAGGTGTTTTCCCTGCGGCTTTCTGGCGGCCTCCTCCTGACAGCTCTGGCGCTGCTCGGCAGCCAGCTCCGCTGCGCGGACGCCAACAACTACATTACCGAAGACGCAGACCCGACCACCATCGGTGACGGCGGCGCCAAAGGCGACCTGGCCGAAGGTCCATGCTTCATGGGCACACCGACCACCGAGCTGCAGCTGCTGAACCGCTGCACCGATGCCGAGAAGATCGAGCGCGGCACCCACATCCCAGCCACCACCTGGGATGGTCAGCTCCCCCTCCCCTACGAAAAGTAGCTGCTCCGTTCTGGGTCCAACCTAGAACATTCATGGTCTGGACCATCAACGTCCATGGTCTGGACCATCAACGTTCATGGTCTGACCCATCAACGTTCATGGTCTGACCCATCAACGTTCATGGTCTGGACCATCAACGTTCATGGTCTGGACCATCAACGTTCATGGTCTGGACCATCAACGTTCATGGTCTGACCCATCAACGTTCATGGTCTGGACCATCAACGTTCATGGTCTGACCCATCAACGTTCATGGTCTGACCCATCAACGTTCATGGTCTGACCCATCAACGTTCATGGTCTGGACCATCAACGTTCATGGTCTGGACCATCAACGTTCATGGTCTGACCCATCAACGTTCATGGTCTGACCCATCAACGTTCATGGTCTGACCCATCAACGTTCATGGTCTGACCCAAAACTGAGCGCTGGAGTGGGTGGGGGTTCCCCTTACTCGCTTGGGTTGAGGTGATGCTGGGTGATGAGCTTGTAGAGGTGCATGCGATCAATCTGCGCTCGCCGCGCAGCCTCGCTGATGTTGCCGCGAGTCGCCTTGAGCATGGCCTGCAGATACTCCTTCTCGAACGCGTCCACTAGCTTCTGCTTGGCCGTCTTGAACGGTACCGCTAGGTCCACAGCGATGGGACAGTCCTCGGGGGACTCTCGGCGGAGCGGCAGCCCCTCGGTCCCTATCGGATCTTCGTCCGGTACATGAAAGGCCCGCTCGATGGCATTGCGCAGCTCGCGAACATTGCCCGGCCAGGTGTAGTCGTTGTCGCAGAGCCGCTCGGTGATCTCGGCCAGCGTCGGTCCCCGGTAGCCATCCGAGAGCCGCTGATAGAAGTGCTCGATGAGCTGCGGGATGTCCTCGCGTCGCTCGCGCAGCGGCGGGATGTGGACATTGACGACCGACAGCCGGTAGTAGAGGTCCTGGCGAAAGCGCCGCTCGTTGACCTCCGTCGCCAGCACCCGATTGGTGGCCGCCATCACCCGGACATCGATGGTCCGCGTCCGCTCGGCGCCAATCCGTCGCACTTCTCGCCGCTCCAGCACCCGCAGCAGCTTGGGCTGTAGATCGAGCGGCAGCTCACCAATCTCATCGAGGAAAATCGTGCCGCCATCGGCCCGCTCAAACGCGCCCCGGTAGTCGCTGGTCGCGCCCGTGAACGCACCTTTGACGTGACCAAGCAGCTCGCTCTCAATCAGGTTCTGCGGCAGCGCCGAGCAGTCGATCACCACAAACGGCTGGCTGGCACGCAGCGAGGATTGCACCAGCGCCTCGGCAACGGCTTCCTTGCCAGTGCCCGTCTCGCCGGTAATCAGCACCGTCGCGCTCGCCCGCGCCACTTGCGCAATGCGTGAGAACAGCCGCCGCATCACCACGCTGTGGCCGACCATGTCGCCAAACCGGCCCGCCGGATGCAGCGCCGCCCGCACCGGCTCGTCATGGAGGGCTTCGATGCGCAGCTTGGTCCGGCCCAGCGTCACCACCGTCCCCGAGCGCAGCACCAGATCGAAGACACGCATCCCCGACACAAACGTGCCATTGGTGCTGCCGACATCGCGCAGCCGCCAGCCAGCCTGCGTCCGCGCGATCTCGATGTGGTAGCCGCTCACGCTCTTGTCAGAGAGGATGAGGCCGTTGTTCTCGCGCGTGCCGATGCGCACCAGCATCTCGTCATCACTGTCGCAGTGGCTGCCGGCATCGGGTCCCTCCAAGACCGAGACGCGAACCCTTGGCAGGTCGATGACTGTGGGAAATCCGTTGACTTGGGCCTCTGTTCGCAGCCCCGCTGGCGCTTCCATGGCGCCGGAACGTAGCACAGCGGCAAATGCGCGATTGCCCCTACAGAGGCTCGTGTAGGAAAATATCAGAAGCCCAGAAGCGGCATCACCATGCCCAAGTTCCCCTATGCAGCGGCCTGCGTTCTTGCGGGCAGTCTGTGCCTTGGCACAAGCTCGATGGCAAACGCCCAGGTAGGCGCCGATCCGCGCAGCCGGGCCCGTGAGCTGTGTGCCCAGGCGGCGCAGGCGCTGTCGGCCAAGGACGAAGCCCAGGCCGAGAAGCTGCTGGAACAGGCGCTGCGACTGGCACCGCTGCCCGAAGTCGCCCTGCAGCTGGGTCGCGCCGCCGAGCAGGCTGGACGAGCAGTCGCCGCCGCCGATCACTATCGCCGCTACCTGGATGCGATGGGCGAAGCAGCCGATGAGCCGACGCGCAGCCGAATCCTCGCGGGTCAGCAGGCCCTGCGTGAGCCGCAGGCCGAGGTCGAGATCCTGGGCCCGAGCGGCAGCCTGCTGTTTGTCGACAATCACTTGGTCGGGTATCTGCCGCTGGGGGGTCCGATGCTGCTCTCGGCGACCAGTCACCGCTTCCGGATCATGGTCAAGCAGAGCCGCTTTGAGTCCGACCCGCTGGAGCTTACGCCGTCGATGCGGGCGCAGCTCCACTTGACGCCGGGCACGTCGGGCACAGCGGTGGCGATCTTAAGCTTGTCGAGTGAGTGGCTGCTGCTCATCGAGCCGACCGCGCTGGAGCCGGCGCAGCGGACACTCATTGAGCAAAACGTGGCGGCGCTGGCCAAGCGCGAGCGAGCGAGCCTGCTGTCCCCACAGCGGCTGCAGCGGGCGCTGAGCAAGCGTCCGGCCAAGTGCCTGGATGATCCCAGCTGTCAGCAGAGCGTGGCCCGGGAGCTGAGCAGTCGTGCGGTGGTGCGCATCCGGCTTGACCAGGCGAGTGGCAAGCTGCTGGCCGAGTGGTTTGATGTCGATGGTGGCGGGGTGGCGGCGAGCCGGGAGCGGTCGTGTGGTTCGTGTCGGGACAGTCAGCTTCAGCAGGCGGCGGCAGCCCTGGGCACCGAGCTGCTTCGCGAGGCACAGAGCCACCCACGGGGCGTGCTGGAAGTGACCTCCTCACCAGCCGGCGCGCAGGTCGAGATTGATGGCACCCAGCGCGGCGTGACACCGTACCAGCGAGCCCTGCTGGTCGGTCAGCATCAGGTCAAGCTGATGCTGGAAGGGTACAGCGACTATCAGCAGTCCGTCTCTGTCGAGAGCGGCCAGAGTCAGACGCTCGCGGCAACCCTGATCCAAGCGGCAGCGAGTGAGTCGTCTGCACAGGCGCTAACGGCCAAGCGTCCGCTGTGGCGATATCTGGTGGGCGGCGGACTGGTCGCCTCGGGCGTGCTGATCTCGGGCTTTGGAATCTCGGCCATCAGCCAGCATGGCGGCTGTGCCGACGCTGCCGAGACACCGCCTGGCGCCCCGTGCAACTTCCTGTATGACACGCGCGCGCTCGGTGGTGGCCTGCTGGGAGTCGGTCTGGGGCTGGCGATTGGTGGCGCGCTGACCATCGCGTGGCCGGCGAAGGCAACACCCGCGCGCACCCAGTCCGCGCCTCTCCGATAAGATCGCGGTAGAGCGGCTTTGCTTAAACGCTACGTCAGACTCGGGTCCCGAGTCGCGAGGGGGGTTGCCTATGCGTCGTTTCTTTCAGGCGTGCGGAGCTGTCGTCTCCGCTTCGGTGCTGCTTTTCGGGTGTGAATCCCTGTGGTTTGGCCACACCACCCCAAATCCCGACAGCTGCGAGGCGCCGGGCTTTGAGTGCCCAGGCGATCAGGTCTGTAACCCAGCGACCCGCAAGTGCGAGGAGCGACCGGTCGAGCTGCCGGATTCGGCGGTCGCCACGGATGACCTCGGCGGCCCCGTGTTCGGAGGCAGCGATGGCGGCACCGGCGGCACACCGCTGCTGTGTAGCGGGACCCTCACGCCGGCCTGCACGACGACCGGAATGTTCTGCACCCAAGCGGTGCTCGCCGACAAGCCACTCAAGCGAGTCCACGCCACCAGCGAGACGGACATCTGGGCCGTGTCGAGCAGCCACCTGCTCCACTACGACGGCAAGCTGTGGCAAAAGCTGAGCCCGTGCACATCCCAAGGCGGCTTTGTCGATGTGTTCGCCGTGACTCAAAACGACGTGTGGGTCATCGAGAGTCGCCGCGTCATCCGCATCCTCAACAACAACGCCAGCGAGGTTCCCATCGCCCTGCCCACCGCCACCACCGAGCTGCGCGCCATCTGGGGTGTCAGCGGCCGGATCTGGGTCGTCGGCAGCGAAGGCATGATCCAGCAGTGGGACGGCAGCAAGTGGATCGCCCAGAGCTCGGGCGTCACCAATCACCTCAACGGAGTGTGGGGCCCCGATGTCCAGAACATGTGGGCGGTGGGGGATGGCGGCACCATCGTCTACTCGAATGGCTCTGTCGGCTGGACACTGCAGAGCTCCTCGACGACGGCCAACCTGGCTGCCATCCAGGGCCGCTCCAGCACTGCGGTGTGGGCGGTGGGCGCGACCGGCACCGTCCTGCAGCTCAGCGGCACCAAGTGGGACCGCGTCACCATCAGCCCCAGCCCGAACCTGCTGGGGGTATCAGTGGCCAGCGATGACAGCGGCTGGATCGTCAGCCAGAGCGGTGCGCTGTTTCGGCGGACGGCGGGCAGCTGGGTCGCTCACAACACCACCGACCTGCTGCCCAGGCCGAACACCGATGTCTGGAGCTTCAACAGCAACTCCGCTTCCATGGTCGGCGGCAACACCAAGTCGGTCCGCAGCAAGTGGACCGGCATCACCGGCACGTGGAACGACTCGCTGGACGAGCTTCTGCCAACTCTCCGTTCGCTCGGCGTATTCACCTTCATGACTGTCATCGGGATGGGCCAAGGCGCAGACAACAATACCTATGGCCTCGGCATTGCCCCGAATGGTGTCATCGTTCGGACTCAGATCGGTGGCGCCGGCTGGGTGGGTCAAGCGATGTGGGTCGATCCCGCCCCCAGCGGCTCTCGACTCGCGTGGGTAGTAGGCAAAGGGGGACAGGCGTATGGCTTGAGCTCGGGCGTCTGGACTGCTTCTGGCACGGGCGTCAGCGAGGATCTCCGCGCCGTGTGCGGAGTGTCCTCCAGTGCCGTATGGGCTGCGGGAAATGACGCGACCGACACCAACGCGCGCGTCGCTGTATTCAACGGAATCAGCTGGACCGCCCTGCCGACCAACATCCTGCTTGGCAACCCCCTGTACGCGCTGGCCTGCGCCAACGGCCAAGCCTATGCGGTCGGCAAAAACATGCAGGTGTTGGACTGTAGCGGCGCGAGCTGCCTGGCAAACTCCCTCATCAATGCAGAGCCGGGCCAGACTGCCCACGCCATCTGGATCACTCCTTCGACCGGCAGTGGCTCGGACATCTGGGTCGCTGGCACGGCGGGCAAGATCTATCGCTATCAGACCACTCCCAAGACCAAGCAGAGCTTCACCTCTGGAACCACGCAGACCCTGCGCCACATCTTCGGCAAGAACAACGCCGAGTTCTACGTAACCGGGGATGGCGGGACGGTACTCAAGTGGAACGGAACGGCGTTTTCTGTCGTCAAGACAGACTCCACTGCCAGCGTGCAAGCCGGGACGATGCTGCCGAACGGCAACACTGCTGTCATCGGTGGCCCAGCCGCTGGCTGGCTTCATCAGCTGCAGTGATGACAACGCCGCTCACGCTCCCAGCTACTGACAACCCCAAGTAGGAGTCTGTCCCCATGGATCGAACGCTCGCACTGACCCTGTCTGCGCTCTGTGCTTTCGCTTGTGGAGGGAATCACGCCTCGACGCTCCCGCCGGTTCCGCCGCCGCCCAGTGTCACCAAAAAGGAGGGAATGACGTACTACAAAGACGTGCAGCCAATCATGCAGCGCAGCTGTCAGGGGTGCCACGTCTCAGGCGGAGTCGGACCGTTTCCGCTGACCACCTATGAGGAGGCGTTTGCAAACTCCTCCCCTGTCTCTTCGGCGGTGGTGGCGCGGCGGATGCCTCCGTGGAAGCCCGCTGACAACTGTCAGAAGTTCCAGAACTCGCGCGCGCTCTCTCAAGATGCGATCGATACGATCTACTCGTGGGTTGCCGATGGTTCGCCGGCTGGGAATCCTGCGGATGCGCCGCCCAACATGACTCCGCTGCTGGTCAAGCTGGACTGGGTGGATGCCACAGTCAGTCCCAGCGGGGCCTACACTCCACCGAGCAGCCAGAGCACCGATTATCACTGCTTTGTCCTCGATCCCAAGCTGGCCACAGACCGCGACATCATCGGCTAC
>JAEUKA010000059.1 GCA_016794465.1 Myxococcales bacterium
TCGAGTACCTGGAGGTCTACTACAACCCCAAACGCCGCCACTCCACTCTCGGCTTCCTCAGTCCGGTGGACTACGAGAAAAGGACCCCCGAAGCGACCTCAAGCATGTAACCAACCTGTCCACTTTATCGAGGGAAGGTCATGGGACTGGTATCAAGGACCCTATGAGGCACTGCCCTCGTCCGATCCGATCGGTCCCTTGAATGGCACGCTGCGGGTGTTCCGTGGCGGCTGGTGGCTTGACACACGAGAGCACGCCCGCGTGGCGAGGCGCTACTACATCTCGCCCACGGATAGCGCCAGCGGCGGTGGGTTCCGTACTGTGAGGTCTTATCCCTAGCAATTATTTTGGGGCGAGCAGTTGAAGCTGCGACTGATCACGCTGACGATAAACCCGGAGATGGGTGGTTTTCCCTCGGAAGCTATCGCTAGAAATCCTGCGGTGAGTGGGTCCAACGGGGAAAGCCGCTGGCAAAGCGTGCCGAACCTGGGACTCGAGCGGTGCTGTCCGATCCTGCGATGGTGGTGCTCGACCGCTTGCGTTCGTGGCGACATGGGAAGGTCCAGAGCGAAGGCGTGCCGCCGTACTTGCTACTGGCGAACCAACAGCCCGTCGCTTGCAGGGAATCGGCAGACTACCGACCGCGTTGGTACAAGATCGCTCCCCCATCTCCAACCGCCCAGACATCTCCGCTTGGACTTCCAAACATTCCGTACAGCCAGTGATTCGACCCCGAGTTCTGGTTCACCCAGGCCGCTCCGTTCCACTTCAGAATGGTGCCAAGCTCACCCACCGCCCAGATGTTGTCTTTGTCGATACCCCATAGGCGCTGGATGCGTTTGGTGGTCACGCGCGGCAGTGTAGACCAGCGACTGCCATCCCAGTGAAGCAGGACGCCGCCCTCCTGAGCGCTCCAAACGTTGCTTGGGTCAGTTCCCCAGACGCTGTAGAGCGGGGCCGTTGTCCCAGCGGTTTGCTGAATCCAGCTACTGCCTGTCCATTTGTACACGCTGCCAGAGTCGCCCACCGCCCAGACATTGCTTGCGTCCGCGCCCCAGACATCCCACAGGTTTTGGGTGGCACCAGCGGTCTGCACGGACCAAGTCTTGCCATCCCATTTCTGTATGAGCCCCGAGCGACCAACGGCCCAGACATTGCTCTCATCGATTCCCCAGATTCGCGCAAACGAGAGCGTGGTACCAGAGTTCTGTAAGGACCAGGTATTCCCATCACCAGACAGAATGGTCCCCGAATCCCCGACAATCCAGCGCTGGCCTTGCTGGGAACTCCAGAACCCTGTCAAGGTGGCATTTGTCCCAGAGCTTTGGGGACTCCACGTACCACCGTTCCACTTCAGAATGGTGCCACCTTCTCCGATCGCCCAAGCAGCGCTCGTGCTATCGCTGTGTCCCCCATATAGTTTGAAAGTCGTTGTCTGAGGCGTTGCAAAGCCCCACGCAAAACCGTCCCAGCTTAGCAAGGTGCCTGCAAAGCCTGCGACCCAGACGTGTTTGTCGTCACTGCCCCAAACCGCATCCAGCCAGGTGGTGGTTCCAGAGGTTTGTGAGGACCAGGTGGTTCCGTTCCACCGGAGTAGTGTGCCGGTGTTTCCGACGGCCCACACATTGGTAGCGCTGCTGCCCCAGATAGCATAGAGATCTGAGGTTGTTCCGCTGGTCTGACTGCTCCATGTGGTGCCGTTCCACTTCAGGAGCGCTCCAGCATCTCCCACGGCCCACAGGTTGCTGGCATCGGTACCCCAGATGGCGCGAAGGTTCTGTGTGATGCCTGAAGTCTGCGTGGACCACCCGCTCCCGTTCCACTTCAGAATCGTGCCACTGTCACCAACAGCCCAGACGGTGTTGGCTGCCGTGCCCCACACCCCTCGGAGCGCGTTCGCTGTACCAGAGCTCTGTCCGGTCCAGACGTTTCCATTCCATTTCAGGATCCTGTCAAGGACTTTGTGATTTTCGTCGGGAAGCGGCTTAATTCAAACTACGGTGAGAAAGGCAGGATCGGCACTTTTTATGTGGTTTTGGATACTGAAGGGTTCTTCGCTGGGACCGGACGGCACTGCTTCGCGGCCAGCCGTCCGCGAGACGGTTTTTCGTCCGCCGACCTGATCGCCCGATAATGTTCGGCTTGGGTGGGGGTGGGTGCCAGCAGCGAAAACTGCGCCAGATTGTCGCGCAGGCCGAGCCGAACTTCGCTCACGGTCGACTCTCCGCGCGACCTTGGTTGATGCGCAGGATCTCCTCCATCGCTGCGGGCTTTGGTGGCACCTCGGAAATTGCTGCGAGGAACGCAGGAAGAGACTTCTGGAGCAAGCGCTGACGGCTGGCGCACGATCTTCGTGCCGCCCTCATATATCGTTTCTCTGAGATGTCGATGCGCCTACGCCCGGTCTTCTGCGGAGTGCCAATGACGCCCCTCCCGCATCATCCTGCATACTCGATTGGTTCCTGGGTGTAGCTCGACTTCTCATGGGTCCATTTGCACAGCTCGTTCTTTCAAGAACGGCCTTCCAATCCGCTTGACCAACTCGATGAGTGGCAGGATCCCGGCGGAGAGGGCCACGACGAGTAGCCAGTCCGCCGCCGAGAGCGGATAGGTATGAAAGACAGGACCGAGCGCAGCAACGGCTGATGAGATCAAGTGAACGCCAGCCGAGAGCAAGCACGCACCGACGAGGGCCAGCGGAAAAGGAGGCCGCAGGGAAAACAGCGAACGCTCGCGAGAGCGGCAGTTCCACGCATGGAACAGAGGGCCAAAGCCCAGCACTGCGAACGCCATCGCACGCGACCACTGTGGATCGACCGAACGGTCAAGCCAGGGACGGACATACAGCATCAGCGCGAGCAAGCCCATGGCGAGCCCGGCGAGCCCGATGCCGACGTAGTCGAGGGTCTGAAAGAGTCCGGCGGTGGTACGGCGCGGCGGCGTCTGCATCTGCGCGGGGTCGGGGGGCTCGATGCCCAACGCCAGCGCCGGAAGCCCGTTGGTCACGAGGTTGATGCAAAGGATCATCAGCGGCGTAAGTGGCAAGCAGCCCTGGTGAAACGTCGTGCCGAAGACAGCCAGCGCCAACGCGACGTTGGAAGACAGCAGATAGACGATGAACTTCTGGATGTTGTGATAGATGGCCCGTCCTTCGCGGATACCGGAAACGATGGTGGAAAAGTTATCATCGGTGATGACAACGCCTGCGGCCTGCCTTGCTACCTCTGTGCCGCCTCGACCCATCGCCACGCCGACGTGTGCCTCGTGAAGCGCCGGGGCGTCGTTTACACCATCCCCGGTCATCGCGACGACGTGCCCACTCCGCTGAAAGGCGCGCACGATGCGCAGCTTCTGCTCGGCGGTGGTGCGCGCGAATACGCGGACACGGTCGCAACGTTCCCGCAGCTCGTCGTCCGTCAGGTGAGAAAGTTCGGTTCCCGAAAGGATTGCCTCGCCGACTCGGAGAAGCCCGATTTCACGGGCGATGGCCGCCGCAGTCTTCGGGTGATCGCCGGTGATCATGACAACTGCGACACCCGCGCGGTGACACGCCGCGATTGCCTCGGTTACACCCTCGCGCGGTGGGTCGAGCATGCCGATGAGCCCGAGGAACCTGAGACCTGACTCCTCGATCGTGTCGCAAGTCTGCCTCTTGTTGGCGAGCGCGAGGACACGCAGGGCACTCTCGCTCATCCGATCGACCTCGGCCAAGATCGAGGCTCGATCGGCTTCGGTCATTCGGCGTTCACCATTCGCGTTGAGCAGGGTCGTGCAGCAAGGAAGAACCGTCTCAGCGCTGCCTTTTAGATGCACCAAGCGGCTGCCATCGGAGTCACGCACGAGGACGGCCATGCGCTTGCGCTCTGAGTCAAACGGAATCTCCGCAAGTCGCAGGCGTTCGGTGCGCAATTGGTCTGGATCTAGACCAGATTGCGATGCTGCCGTCAGAAGCGCACCCTCCGTCGGGTCGCCTTGTAGCGTCTTCGCACCGGTCTTCGGGTCAGGAGTGAACCGAGCATCGTTGCATAGGGTCGCCGTGAGCAGCAGCTCGTGCACCGTGGCAGACGAAGCAGCGCCGACCTCATGACGTGCGCCATTTGCATAGAGGACCCGCACAGTCATTCGGTTCTGCGTCAGTGTTCCGGTTTTGTCGGAGCAGATCACGCTCGTTGCTCCCAGTGCCTCGACCGCAGGTTGGCGGCGGACGATGACTCCGAACTTGGCCATCCGTTGTGTGCCAAGTGCGAGCGCGATGGACGTAATGGACGGCAGCCCTTCGGGGATGAGCGCCACTGCGAAGCTCACGGCCTCAAGAAGTGCGCCGCTCCAGGTGTCGCCGCCTTTGGTGATGCCCCAGCCGAACAGCAGCGCGCTCACGATCACACAGACCCACAGGACACGGCGGCCAAAGATGCGCAGGGTCGCTTCGAGTGGGGTCTCTTCGGACTTGCTCTGGCCCAGCGCTTTCGCGATGCGGCCCAGCTCTGTCTGCGCGCCGGTCGCGACGACTAGCGCTCGTCCCTTCCCGTGAACCACGAGCGTGCCGAGGTAGGCCATCGTGACACGCTCGGCGAGCGGCGCATCCGGGGCGAGCGCGCCGCTCGCGTCCTTGTCCACGGGGGCACTCTCTCCAGTAAGGGCTGACTCATCGACGCGGAGATTCGTGGCCGCGAGGAGTCGCAGGTCTGCTGGCACGGCATCGCCGACATCCAACGTGATGACATCACCAGGGACCAGCATCACCGCAGGCAGTTCTGTGAGAACACCGGCACGCAGTACGCGAGCATGGGGCACCGACATGTTGCTCAGCGCGCGCAGAGCAGACTCGGCCCTTCGCTCCTGAAAGAAACCGAGCAGTGCATTTAGCAAGACGATGAGGAGGATGGCGAGCGCGTCACCAAATCGCATGAGGATCGAGCCGCTACGCTCGATCGCGCCGATGCTAGTGGCGACTGTCGCCGCCGCGATGAGGACAAGGACCAGCGGGCTCTGAAGCTGGCGCAAGAAGCGCCGGACCTCGCTCTCTCGCGGGGGCTCGGGCAGACGGTTTTCGCCGAAGCGGCTCCTTCGGATGAGCACTTCTGCCTCGGAAAGTCCCGTGGCCGGATCGACGCCCAGCGATTCTCGCAGGGAAGCGATTGTGATGGCATGAGCGTCGGACAGCAGCTCCTTGTCCTTGAGCCTGCGAGTCTGATCAGGGCTCATGACTTGACCTCCCGAAGTTGGAAGCTGCGCCACACCACGTAGACGGCAGGCACTACGAACAGGGTCAAGATCGTCAGCGACACGAGACCCCCCCACATCGGGGCGGCGATCCGCTTGGCCACATCGGAGCCCACGCCGGTGTCTACCAGGATTGGGAGCAGGCCGAACACGTTCGACAGGACGGTCATCAGCAGCGGACGCACGCGCTTCGAGCCAGCCTCCAGAGAACGGTCCAGGAGATCACCGAGGGTTCTGAGGGTTCCCTTTTGACGGCCCTCGCTCCACTCGTCATCGAGATAGACGACCATGACGCTGGCTGTCTCCGCCGCGACTCCCAGAAGCGCGATCATGCCGACCCAGACCGCGATGGATGTGTTGAAGTGGGCAATCCATAGCGTCCAGATCGCGCCGACTGCGGAAAAGGGCACGCCCGTCATGACAATGAGCGCCTGGGCTGCGCCTTTGAAGTTGACGAACAGAATCAGGAACACGATTGCGATGGTGAGCGGCAGGAGCCAAGCCATGCGCGCCCGCACACGCTCGAGGAGTTCATACTGTCCTGTCCACTTGAGGAAGTAGCCGGGCGGCAGCTTGACTTCATGTGCTACCAGCTTTTTGGCTGCGCTGACGTAGCCGCCGACATCACTTGTGTCGATATCGACGTAGATCCAGCCCGTGAGCGATCCCATCTCGCTCTTGATCATCGGCGGTCCCATGACCGTCTCAACACGGGCCAGCTGACCGAGCGGCACGAACGACGCAAGTTGGCCCTGGCCTGGGTTCGGACGCACTGATCTGCCCATCCCAGCACCAGCCATCGTAGCCCCTCCCATCTCCGCATCGCCTGCGGTTGCTATGCCGCCACTCATTCCACCGGCTGCTCCCATCGGCATCGCTGCTGGCGTCGGACTGCTGCCGCTCATGCCAGACGGCGTACCACCTGGACTAACGGGCAAGGGACGCGGCGAGAGTGGCGCAATCGGTACCAGAACGTCGCGGATCGCTTCGATGTTGTCGCGCAGCTCACGCGGATATCGGACGTTGATGAGGTAGCGCTCGCGGCCTTCATAGGTGGTCGAAACATCCATGCCACCGATGGTGCTTTCCACGACATCAAGAACCTGTCGCACGGTCAGGCCGTATCGTGCGATGGCTTCTCGGTTCGGCGTGACATCCAAGAAGAACCCGCCGACCTCGCGCTCGGCATACACGCTCCGTGTATGGAGCAACCCGCGCAGCGTTCGTTCGAGCTGATTGTTGATCTCAACGATGACCTTCAGATCGGGGCCGAAGACCTTGATCCCGATTGGCGTGCGGATGCCGGTCGAGAGCATGTCGATACGTGCTTTGATCGGCATGGTCCAAGCCCCCTGAACGCCGGGCAGCTTTGTCCGTTCATCAAGCTCGGCAACCAGCCGTTCCACCGTCATTCCTTTCCGCCACTTGTCGCGAGGTTTCAGATGCACGATCGTCTCGAACATCGACAGAGGCGCGGGATCGAGCGCAGTCTCTGCACGGCCCGTCTTGCCAAAGACCAGCTCGACCTCGGGCACCTGCCGTATCTGCTGGTCTTGCCACTCCAACAGACGCTTCGCCTCGGTGACCGAGATGCCGGGAACGGTGATGGGCATGTAGAGCAGGTCTTCCTCGCGGAGTGGAGGCATGAACTCTGAACCGAGACGCAGGAATGGATAGGCGGTCGCTGCGGTGATGACGACGACGAGCGCGATGACGAGCCACCTCCCGCGCAGGCAGGCACGCAACATGGGACGATATGCGGCGATGCAGAAGCGATTGATCGGGTTCCGTTCTTCTGGCCGAATCTTGCCCTTGAGAAACATCACCATCAGCGCTGGAACCAGCGTCACGGCAAAGACTGATGCGAAGGCCATGGAGAACGTCTTCGCAAACGCCAGGGGCCGGAAGAGCCGTCCTTCCTCGCCTTGAAGGGCGAACACGGGAAGGAATGCAATTGTCAGGACCAAGAGTGCGCCAAACATCGAAGGGCCAAGCTCACGCGCGGATGCGATGACTAGCGTGGTGCGGTCGACCTTTTCTCCGGTGGACTCCGCTTCGGCAATCTTCTTGTGCGCGTTTTCGACGAGCACGCAGGCCGAGTCAACCATGTCACCGAGCGCCAGGATCACACCAGCAAGCGACATGATGTTGACCGAGATGTCCAAGTAGTAGAACGCCACGAATGTTGCTGCCGTCGCGACAGGTAGCGCAATCGCCGCGACCATCGCCGAGCGGATGTGGAACAGAAAAACTGCGATCACCAAGACGACGACGGCGATGATTTGCAGCAGGTTGCTGGTGAGCGTCGCGACCGAATCCATGATAAGCCGACTGCGGTCATAGACCGGAACGACCTTGACGCCCTTCGGCAGCGACGACTGCACCTCGGCGAGCTTGGCCTTGACACGACTGATGACGTTGAGAGCATTCTCTCCCGATCGCATCACGACGATTCCGCCAACCACCTCCCCCCTTCCGTCCAGCTCGACCAAGCCGCGCCGGATGTTCCCGCCGATGGTCACGTCCGCTACGTCGCGAATGTGGATAGGTGTCCCTCGTGAATCGGTCGTGACGACAGCCAGCTCGATATCTTGTTTGCTCATGACGTAGCCGCGACCACGTAGCGCATATTCGTGCTGCGCCATCTCAAGCACGCGACCTCCGACCTCGTCATTGGCACCACGCACAGCGGCAGCGACAGCCCCTACCGACACGTTGCGTGCCTTCATCTTCACGGGATCGACCTGGATCTGATACTCCTTCTCGAACCCGCCGACGCTTGCCACCGCAGCGACGCCTTCAAGCCCCTGCAACCAATAGCGCAAGTACCAGTCTTGGAGCCCCCGCAGCTCCTGCAAGTTATGCATCCCGCTCTCGTCGACGAGCGCGTACTGGTAGACCCAGCCGATGCTGGTGGCGTCGGGGCCGATCTGCGGCGTCACGCCAGGTGGTAGCTTGTTTTGAATCTTCGCCAGATATTCGACGACGCGCGAACGAGCCCAGTACAGGTCCGTGCCGTCCTGAAAGATCACGTAGACGAAGGACATCCCGAACATCGTGAAGCCCCGGACGAGCTTGACGCGCGGGGCACCAAGGAACGTCGTGGTGATGGGATACGTCACTTGATCTTCGATGAGCGTCGGGCTGCGTCCCATCCATTCGGTGGCCACGATGACCTGGACATCCGAGAGGTCTGGCAGCGCATCGAGCTGCGAGCGCTGTGCGCTGACGATGCCCCAGGCGGTGAGCGCAGCTGCGACGAGAAACACCATGAAGCGATGTCGTCCCGAGAAGTCGATGATCTGAGCGATGAGTCCAAGCTTCGGCTCACTGGTAGCAGGTTCAGTGGACATGGCCGCCTCCCGGTGCGCTAGTGGCGCGCAGACGGCTTTCGGAATCGAGGAGGAACTGCGCTCCAGTGGCAACCTTCTCGCCGACCCGAAGTCCACGATCGACGCGGTAGCGGTCGCCGATGAGCGGCCCGAGCGTGACCTCGCGCGGCTCTATGTGAACCGATCCCTCTCCATGAACGACGAACACGATCGAGCGCGCCCCGGTACGGATGACCGCGCTCTCAGGCACCGACAGACCTCTGCCGAGACGCGCTTCGATTGTCACCGTCACAAATGCCCCTGGAAGCAGACGCCCGCTCGGATTCGGGAGTACGAAGCGCACCTTGCGCGTCCGGCTCGCCTCGTCGATCGTTGGATAGAGGAATGAAATGGTTGCATCAAGCGGCGTCTCGCGACCTTCGACAGTAAGCTGCGCTTTGTCGTCAACTTGAACGTAGGGAACATCCGTCTCGTACACGTCTGCCAACACCCAAACCGAAGAGAGATCGGAGAGGGTGTAAAGCTCTGCCGATGGCTCGACGTACATTCCCTGGAGCGCTTCCTTGGCCACGACAGTTCCGGCACGCGGCGCGAGGAGCGGAAACGTTCGGCTTACCTGGCGCGTCTTCTCGAGCCTCTCGATCTCCGCTCTTGGTACGTCCCACAGGGAGAGGCGGCGACGGGCAGCCGCAAGCAGCGGGTCGTGCCCAGACCGGGGGCCCGCCCCCTCTAAGACGGAGAGATATTCCAATTCGGCGGAGTAGATGTCCTGGCTGTAGATGGAACAGAGTGGCTCACCCTCGCGTACCTGGCGTCCGATGAAGTCGACAAACACGCGATCAATCCATGCACGCACCTTGACGTGTACGTGTGCGGTGCGTGTCTCATCGAGGACTACCGACCCGACCGTGCGGAGCGTCCGTGTGAACTCCCGCTCATCGACCAGGGCGGTCGAGAGACGCAGCGCCGTCACCTGGGCTGGTTCCAACGTCAGCGGTGAGTAGCCAACCGGAGCCTGCATATGGTCCGCGTGAGACTCGAGTGCCGTGGCGTGGAGTTCGTGCTCCCCAGCGTGGGATCGCGCGTTCGAGCCAGCCGTGGTCTCCCCGGCGCTTGCAAACGGCCAGCTCTTGCGTGCGTACTGAACGCCTGTCGCAGCGCCCACGATGCCGATCACTCCGAGGAGCGTGATCCACGTCTTTGCTATAGCGGTCATGGGTTTCCCTCCGCGTCGGTTGAAACACCAATCGCTCGCCGCAGCCGCGCCCAAGCGAGCCCCAGGTTGACCTGTGCCATCACTTCATCCATTCGTGCTTCCAGCAGCTGGGTAAACGCCAAGAGCGAAGACGCCAGCGGCACTTGCCCGGCGGCATACCCGGCGAGCTGGCTCTGCGTCCCTTTTTGGCTCAGCGGTAGCACTTCCTGCTGAATGGCTCCGAGCCGTGCTTGCGCGGCGGCCACAGCTTCGCGAGCCGCCGCCGCCTCGCCGGTGATCATGACGGTCATCGCTTGCAAGTCCGCATCGGCCATCTGCACCATCGCGTGTGCCTCGGCGACACCAGCCCGTAAGCGCCCCCTCCACACTGGAAGGCTTAGACCGAACATCAGCATCCAGCCCGCGCCATCGGCCATGGTGTAAGCGGGGCCGGTTCTCACAAAGCCCATCGGGAAGTACATTGAGCGCATGACGTCAACATCCGCCTGCGCTCGCTGCTGCTCAGCGCGCATCATCGAAAGCTCTGGACGACGGCCAAGCGCAGCCTGCGTCAGCGCTGCTGCGGGAAGCGGGGGAGTCTGTGAAGGAACCGAAGCGAGCGGCGGAATCAGCGTCTCCTGGGGCAACGCCAGCGCCGCACGCAGCATCGCCTCCGCGCCACGAATCTCCGCATCAAGCGCTCGCCGCTCCGCACGCAACCGAGCCTGGGCGCTCTGCGCTTGCAGCACGTCGCCTTGAGCGGCTCGTCCCGACGAAAAACGCGCCATCGTCGCTGCCACAAGCTTCGCTGTTAGCGCGAGCTGTTCATCGAGAACTGCGGAGATTCGCCGTCGCTCATCGAGCATAAAGAAGGCACGGGCCGCGTCCCGTTCAACATCGAGCCCCGCCCGTGATACGAAGGCTCGCGTCCCAAGTGCCGTCGCTTCGGCAGCGCGCCGCCTGTGGCGTAGCAAGCGAGAGAGCGGAAACTCTTGCTGAAACTGTACGCTGGCATCGGCTCCCTGACCCATGAACGGGATATGGTCGGCAGAGAGCATGAGCATCGGGTCTGGTGGAGCGGCGACCTGAGCTGGACGGTTTTCGGCAGCTGTTGCTCGTGCTCGCGCCGCTACGATTTCCGCTCGCCGCAGCCGTGCCAGCCGAGTCGACTGTTCTACCGACAGTGGCGACGGCAAGGTAACGGACTCCTGCGCATCTACCACGATGGGAAGAAGGAGCCACACCGCAAGAAGTGACCCCAAGCCAGCAAGCAGAGAGGTACATTTTTCCGTCGGATTCGCGGTCGAGCACAGACTCAACGCGCGGCAGCGTTGGTGCGGACCAAGTGTCCGTCGTGACGACATCTTCCCCATGGGCAAACCTTCTTTCCAGCCTGTGGGCTGCAAGTGCGTGAAGGCCCTGCCCGAGCTGTCGAGAAACGATAGCTACAACATGGGTAGACCTCCACCGTGAATTCGTCAGCGCGAACTCAGGGCAGAGGTCTAGATTCGTAGGATGGTGCGCAGAGAGGGGGGAGGGCCGCGCCGAAAGGGATCGCCGCGCGTCAAACGGCGTGGCTGCAAGGGAGCTGGCTCAGCAACACGCATGAGCGGAGGAGATACCGTCAGCAGCGCCACAACGATGCGGTCGCGTGACTGTGGATTTGCAACCTGGGGCAGTTGTGCATCCACAACCGCCGGAGCGGTCAGCTCGCAGCAGTCGCCAACGTGCCACTCTGGCTGAGATTGTGCCAACCCTTGTTTTTCTGGTGGAGAACAAGGGTCCAGAGAACGTCCACCATCGGTACAAACATACACGGGCAGCGTAGGCACCAGACCATGGGCCAGCATGAAGAT
Source organism: Myxococcales bacterium (assembly GCA_016794465.1). GTDB lineage: Bacteria > Myxococcota_A > Polyangia > Palsa-1104 > JAEUJZ01 > JAEUKA01. The sequence continues at coordinate 11,607 of JAEUKA010000059.1, forward strand.
CGCGAATAGGAAGGCCACGAACCGCTGCACAGATCGAACCGTACTCCCCCGCCTTTGTCCTCTGCAAGTCGAAAGCTCTCTGCCGTCTACCGAAGGCATCACCTCAACGCCGCTCGCAAGCCGTTGAGGATGATGAGCACCTCGCTGCCTTCGTGACTGAGTACGGCTGAGAACATGCTCAGGTCTGCCGCGAACGTCCCGACGACCAGCCCCACAACGATAATCGCCGATAGGGTGATGTTCTGAACGATAATGCGCCGGCTGCGTCGGCCCAACTCAAACGCATAGCGCAGCTTCGAGAGGTCATCGGCCATCAGCGCCACATCCGCTGCGGCCAGCGCCGCGTCCGAGCCGCGCGTGCCCATCGCGATGCCGACCGTCGCTGCCGCCAGCGCTGGCGCATCGTTGATGCCGTCGCCGACCATTGCCACATCCCCGTACTTGGCGCGCAGCGCCTGGATCTGGGCAACCTTGTCCTGGGGCAGCAGCCCTGCGTAAAATTCCTCGATTCCGACCCGCGCAGCGATGGCCCGTGCGGTTCCCTGGTTATCTCCAGTCAACATGAGCACCTGCTGTACGCCCGCAGCTTTCAGCGAGCGAACCAACTCAGCAGACTCGGGCCGAATGGTGTCCGCGACGGATATGAGGCCGAACAGCTCGCGGTCCAACAGCACGGCGAGCACGGTCTGCCCTTGTTCTTGTGCAGTGAGGTGCCAAGTCGCTTCGGATTCCTCCAAGACCAAGCCCTCTGCCTGCGCCGCCGAGGGCTTGAGCACGGCCACCCACTTGCCCTCTACCTGCCCGCGGACTCCGGCTGCTGTGATGGCACGGAAGTCGGTAGCCGGTGGGATGCTCAAACCCCGCTTCTGCGCCGCCTGCGTGATGGCGGAGGCGAGCGGGTGCTCAGAGAAGTGCTCGACGGCTGCGGCGAGCCGTAACACGGCCTGCTCATCGCCGTTCGTAGCATGAACTGCCGTTACCTCGGGCCGTCCGAAGGTTAAGGTTCCCGTCTTGTCGAGGGCGACCGCGCGAACTCTTCCAAGCGCTTCCACCACGCTCCCTCCTTTGATGAGTACACCTCGCCGAGCCGCCGAGCCGATTGCCGCGACCAGTGTGACAGGCGTTGATACTGCCAGCGCGCAGGGTGAAGCGGCGACCAGGAAGCTAACCGCGCGTCGCAGCCACAGCATCGCATCGAGCCCGACAATCCAAGGGATTAGCGCAACGCCTATCGCTGAGAGCAGCACCACTGGGCTGTAGATTTGTCCGAACCGTTCCACAAAGAGCTGCGACTTCCCCTTCTGACGCTGGGCGCTCTCCACCAGATCGATGATCTTGCTGACCGTGTTGTCCTCGAATCGCTTGGTCGTCTCAATGACGAGGGCACCGTTGCCGTTGATCGTGCCGGCGAATACGGGAGCACCCACCGCGCGCTCTACCGGCATCGACTCTCCTGTGATAGGGCTCTCATCGATCGCGGAGGCTCCATCGCGGACAATGCCGTCCACTGGAATCGACTCACCGGGTCGCACCACAATCCGCTCGCCGACACTGACATCCTTTACGTCCACCTCCAGCTCTGTGCCTCCTCGCAGCACACGCGCCTTGGGCGGAACCAGATCCATCAGCGCCCGGATGGCATGGCGCGTGCGTTGGATGGTGAATCCTTCCAGTGCCTCGGTGATGGAATACAGGCAAGCGACCAGTGCTGCTTCGCGCCACTGGCCCAACGCAGCGGCAGCGATGATCGCGATTGTCATCAGCAGCTCAATGCCGACCACCCGTTCCTTCACCAGCTCGGACAGCGCCTCTCTAGCAAAGTAAAAGGCTCCGCTGGCGATGGCCGCTGCATAAAGCAGGTATTGGATCAGCGGCTTGACATCGAGCCAGCCCGCGACCAGCGCGAAGACAGCGAACGCCCACGCCAGGCTCGAAGCTCGGACGGCTGCGCTTCCCCATAGGGTCGGTCGCTCTTTCGGTATCTCTTTGTGACAATCATCTGCGCAGGCCATCTCAATTTCCTTGGTGAAGAGGCTTGGAATTTCGTGTGGCGGACCTCTGTGTCAGCCCGTAGATCGTCGGAAACAGCAGCAGGGTCAGAGCGGTGGCGCTGAGCAGGCCGCCGATGACTACGGTTGCAAGCGGGCGCTGGACTTCGCTGCCGGGGGCTTGCGACAGCGCCATGGGAACGAAGCCGAGCGACGCGACCAAGGCGGTCATCAGGACGGGGCGAAGCCGTAGCTCCGCAGCTCGCACGATGGCTTCGACGGGGCTTATTCCCTCGGACTCCATGCGTCGGCTGAATGTCACCAGCACCAGTCCGTTGAGGACCGAGACGCCGAACAGAGCGATGAAGCCCACGCCTGCGGAGATGCTGAAAGGAATCTGCCGTGCCCACAGAGCGACCACGCCGCCGATGATCGAGAATGGGATGTTCAATAAGATGAGCAGCGCCGGACCGAACGCACCGAACGCCAGCCACAACAAGAACAGAATCAGTCCCAGAGCCAGCGGAACCACGAGCATCAGCCGCGCCTTCGCCTCAAGGAAGTGCTCGAACTGACCGCCCCACTCGATGTGATAACCGGGATGTAGTCGCACGGCTGTGCCGACCTGGGCCTGGGCATCGCGCACGGTCGATAACAGATCACGTCCACGAACGTTGAACTCAACAATGCAGCGACGGGACAAACGCTCGCGATTGACTTGAACCGGTCCAGCTTCAATCCGAAGGTCAGCCACATCACCCAACGGCACCACCTGTCCGCTCTTGGACTTTAGCGGCAGCGCGGCCAGCTCATCCGTGGTGCCGTCAAAGCTCGTTGCCACACGCACCATGAGATCAAAGCGCCGCTCGCCCTCGAACACGACGCCGCTCGGATAACCGACGGCAATCGTCTCCGTAATCTGGTTGAGGTCGGACAGCGTAAGCCCGTAGCGTGCCAGTCGCTCGCGATCGGGATCGATCCGCAGGTAGGCAAGCCCGGCTCCTTGCTCGGCGCGCACATCGACTGCTCCAGGCACCTTGGAGATCACCTGGACGAGCTTTTGGGCAGTCGCTTGCAGAGTCTCCAGATCGGGGCCGTACAAGATCGCGGCAACGTCGGAGCGCACGCCGGCAAGCAGCTCGTTCGAGCGCATCTGAATGGGTTGCGAGATGGCCGTCGCCACTTCGGGAACTTCCTCCGCCAGACGAGCAGAGGCTTCCTGCGCGAGCTTTTCCTTGGTCATTCCTTTTCGCCACGCCGAGCGGTCGTGCAGCAAGACGTAGACATCGCTCTGTTCGATGCCCATGGGATCGGTTGCGACTTCGGGGGCGCCGATGCGGCCAACCACGCTTTGGATCTCGGGCAGACTACGGAGGGCTTTTTGTACGCGCGCCTCTAGTGCAATCGACTCACTGAGTGCAACACCCGGCAGCCGCCGCACCTCGACGAGTAAGTCTCCTTCGTCGAGCTGGGGCACAAACTCCGCGCCCAGACGAAAAAACAGGCCGACTGCGACCGAAAGTAGCGCGACGCCAAGCGAGATCGTGACCCAGCGCCGTCGTAGCGCTCGTGCCAGCAGCGGCACATAGACCGCATGCACCTTGCGGACAATCCACGTCTCTTGCTCGTGCTCGCGGTCCTTCAGGAAGTAGCTGGCCAGAACTGGAACGAAGGTCAGCGTCAGGACGAACGCACCCATCAGCGCGAACAGCACCGTGAGCGCCATCGGGTGAAACAGCTTTCCTTCAATTCCCGACAGCGCGAGGATGGGCAGATACACGATGGCGATGATGGCTTCGCCAAAGATCGTTGCACCGCGCACTTCCATCGTGGCTTCTTCGACAACCTGCAAGCGCTCGGTGGGAGACAGCGGCTTGCCTGCCTGCCTGCGCGCTTCGCCGAGCCGCCGCACGGCATTTTCGATGATGATGACCGCACCGTCCACCATCAGGCCGAAATCAATCGCGCCCAGGCTCATGAGGTTTCCCGACGCGCCTCGCGCCTGCATGACAATGATGGCGAAGAGAAGCGATAGCGGGATCGTCGTGGCGACGATGAGCCCGGCGCGAACATCTCCGAGGAGGAGGAGCAACACCAAGATGACCAGCGCGGCCCCTTCGAGCAGATTGCGCTCGACCGTTCCAATCGTGCGACTGACCAGGGCCGCGCGGTCATAAAAAGGTTCGACGCGCATCCCAGTAGGCATGCTGGCTGCGATTTGCTTGAGCTTGTCCTTCACGGCTTCGGTGACAACGCGGGAGTTTTCGCCCATCAGCATCATGGCGACGCCGACCACGACCTCGCCTTCGCCGTTCATGGACGCGGCGCTGCGACGGAGCTTGGCACCAAAGCGCACTTCGCCAATCTGCGCGACCGTGATGGGAACGCCGTCCTTGGTTGCGCCGATCACAACCGTTTGGAGGTCTTCGAGGCTTCGCACCAGACCGCGCGTACCGATGACGTACTGCTCGCGATTGCGCTCGAGGTAGCCGCCGCCGGCATTGCCGCTCGACTGCTCGATGGCCTCGATGACCTCGCGTACCGAGAGCCCCGTGGCTTGCAAGCGCTGCGGATCGATGACGACTTGGTACTCCTTGTTTTCGCCGCCGAAGCTATTGACCTCGACGACGCCGGGCACCATGCGAAGCTGCGGCGCAATGTACCAGTCCAGTGTCTCTTCCAGCGCC
>JAEUKA010000071.1 GCA_016794465.1 Myxococcales bacterium
AAGCTTGGGCTTGTTCCGGTGCAGCGCGTCTGCGAGCTTTCGGAAAGACGCGAACCCCTTCTGCTCCATCGCTTCGCGCAGTGCTGTCTGGGTCATGCGGGCAGTCTGCAACATCCGTTGTGCGACTGCAATATTGGCTCAACAGAGATCAATATTGGAGCCATGGTTGCACGGACTTGGCCAGCAAACCAGACTGGGCTCCAAGGAAGACGAGGCCGATTCATCACGGGTTTGTCAGCAAAAAGGAGTGCCCGATGACCAAGCGACTTGTCTCTGCACCACGCGACTACGAACCGTGGCCGGTGGAGTATCTGATCGATGAGGAGGAACGTGAGCGGAAGGAAGACAGCCCGAAACCGCAGAGCACGAAGGAGGAGAAACGAGTGTCCTCTACAATGGATCACAACTGCGGAGGGAGGACGAGAAGATCGGATGGGTTCGGCTAGTTCGACTCGTGTAACCGCGACGGGTCGCGAATCAGTCGCACGCCTGGATTCCCACCATTGGCGAAAGTGATTCCGACGCTCTCGAACGCATGGCGCACCAAGGCGCGGGTCGCTTCACTGGGAACGTTTCGCTCATTTTCCCAGTTGTTGATGGTGGTCGCGGTGACGTTGGCGCGCTGGGCCAGCTCCTCTTGCGTCCACTTCAAAAGTCCGCGTGCAGCACGAACGTGCTCGGCGGTTATCGTTTTTACCATTTTTTTCTTGCATAGTTCCGCTATCTGTGGCGGAACTGGTTTGAGATTTTCATAAATGAGCGATGGCGTGGTCTAGACGCCACCGCTCGTGTTCGTCGGGACGAGACCCCAACAGAACGAGGCGCAGCGTATCCGCTGGGGGCCTATGGATCAAGTCTGCGCGGAGGCTGAAAGATGGAGCCTTTTGGCTGGACGTGTGCCCTCGTCGTCGGAATCGAAGCGGTTCGACGGTTGCAAGTGGCTGGAAATGGCGGCGGCGTTCGGAATGCGCCGCGCGGTCGCGGAGCGGTCACAGAGACGGAGGTGACGCCGTGAACACGCATCCAAGCGACTGCTTCTGTTCGCTGTGCGTGCAGCAAGTTCGAGGACAAGCCGATGCTGCGCAGGCGCAGACGCTCCGCATCTTCGACGACCTGTCACGCCTCCGTCGTCGACTCCGTTCGCTGCGAGCCGTTGTGGTGGCAGAGACGGAGCGGATGACTCGGATCATTGATTCACACATCGGGCCGCTCGGAGCGATGGGCGGCCCACAGATCGTTCCGTCGCGGACTGAGGAGCGGGGCCACAGCAGGCGGAAGCCACGATGGAAACCTCGTCGCAGCAGAAAGGAGCGTCGTCGATGAGCGGTGAAAAAAATACCTCTCTCGTCACGGCGAAGCCGCAGCCGCCAAGCATCTCGATTGTCGTCAGCTTTCAGCCGCGACCCGGATGTAGCGGCCACCACATCGTCTCGCGAGCGACGGTGACCCACCAGGGAACTGAGCACGAGCTGCGCAGTCGCCCCGACTGCACGTACGCGCTCACGCCGCCGCGCTCGCTGTCCATCACCGTCTGGCTGCGCGGCTCTGACGGCGAGACGGACTGATCTTGTGTCTTCCGAGGCTGGCCTCGTCTGCTCAGCCTCGCTTCACCAATCGACACCGAAGAAAGGACAGAGCACATGAATCGCTCGATCGATACCCTTGTGAAACAGGCCAAGCGGACCGGAAAGCGCGTCGCCCAGCAGCTCCAGCGAGAGAAAACGGCGACGCTGGGTAAGCTCTGTGCAGAGCGCGAGCTTGCAGGCGAAGCACCGAGCTTCCGCGTGTGGGGTCCGTACCGCGAACGGGACTGTCGTTACCGTCTGAAAATCGCCGAGCATGGCGTCGAAAAGAGTCTGATGTTTCAGTCGCTCGATGAAGCGGAAGCGGTCAAAGCGGACCTTCTTCAGCGGCACGGCGCTGCGCAGCGTCGCACTGTCGGTGAGGTGTTCGACGAGTGGCTAGCCTGGTGCGTCGATTCGCGAGGCATCAAGCCAGCGACGGTGTACTGCTACGTCCAGATTTCGCGGCGGCTGCCGCTGGCGATGCAGCTCGGACGCATGACAGAGAGCGAGGCCAGGAAGCTCTATCAGACGCAAGTGGACTGGGTTTCGCCTCGGACCAAGAGGCCCGCGTCCGTCGCGACACACCACCTGTTTCTGCGCGTCGTCAAGAATCTGTGGCGCTGGGCCATTGAGCGCGGCTACTGCAACGCGAATCCGTGGAGCAAGACCACGCCTGTGGGTCGACGGTCGGCGGGGAGACTCCAGCTTCGGATTGACGAGGCGAGGCGGTTCGAAAAGGTGGCGCTCAAGCTCGCGCGGCGGGGTGACGTTCCGGCGCTCGGTGCGCTGCTGATGATCTACCTCGGTCTGCGTCAGGGTGAAGTGGTTGATCGGGTCGCACGCGACATCGACGACAATGGGCGAGTGCTGTGGATTCCATCAGGAAAGACCAAGAATGCCCGTCGACGGCTGAAGATTCCCGAACACCTGCGTCCCCTGGTGCTCTCCGTCATCAAGGACAAGGAACCCGACGAGCTTCTGTTCTATCCGTCGCACCACCTTTATCGCGGGCGGAAGTACTATGTGAATCACATCAAGCGGCTCTGTCGTCTGGCTGGGGTTCCCGAGGTGGTGCCACACAGTCTACGCGGCCTCCACGCGACGCTGGCGCTCGAAGGAGGAGCAACCGCCGATGCCGTCGCCAAAGCACTCGGTCACAGCTCCTTTGCCATCACCGAACAGCACTACGCCAGCCCCTCAAGCATCGCGAACAACCGCGCCAGCAGAGTCACCGCAGCGCTGAACGCGGAGCCTCCAACCGCAACGGATACGCTAGATGGAATACTAAAAACGCTGTCCGATGATGATCTGTCAGAACTCTTGTCACGGCTGACAGAACGACTCAGCAATTGTCATATTTCCGACGACAATTACCCGACATAGCGTTTTCCCACCGACTTCCGAGCCGCATTAGAAATCCCTATTTCTCGACGGAAATGCATGATGAAACAGTCCACGGCATAGACTGCTCCTGTTCGCGTCGGGCTGGGCTTTCTCAGGGCTTGTCAGTCCGGCGCGGGCGAATGGCTCGATCGGCAAAGCACCGCCGACGAGCCTGTTTTGTTTCCGGGTAGTCCTACCCGTACCTAGTTGTTACCTAATGTTCCCAATGGTTGCAACAAAATCATAGGTCACGTCATGCTTCGGCTGAATTGGTCAGGTGATGAGCGAGCGTGGTACCGAGTGTGAGTGGTACGTGGACGCAAGAATCCTCTCTTCATGGGCTTGGCTACTCGACTGAAAACGGCTCGCAAGACCGCCGCGCTCCATCGACAGGCAGTGACTCAGCGAGCCAAGCTGTCGGATGTATCGGCGGTGCTTGGCATGGAGCAAGGGCAACGCATCCCGCGTCTGGATACTGTCGAGCGCGTCGCATACGGGCTCGGGCTGTCGCCTGCATTCCTGGCTTATGGCATCGAATCAGACGGTAATCAGCCGACAGAGGGCTTGCGCTGCGAAGGCGTGGCGCTGCGACTTCGGCAGACTCGCATTCATCTCGGGCTGTCAGTGCTGGCGCTCGCCACGGCTGCGGGGTTGAGCCATACCGCAGTCGGCAACGTCGAGCGGGGAACCATGCCCACCGTCGCGACTGCCGAGTCGCTCGCGACAGCCCTCGGCGTGTCACCCGGTTGGCTGGCCTACGGACTTGGGCCGCCGAAGTTGCCAGGGCGGAGACGCGTGGCGGTATCACCAGCGGCACGCCCTGGCTAGACTGTTGGCTATTCGAGAAGTCTTGGATAACCCGATGCGGTTTGCATCGGTGACATGCCAAGTCATTCAGCTGCCCATGGTCATCTTTGAAAGAATTAGCCCGAAAGGAGGCAAGGCCCAGCACTGCCACCGCAACCGGCATTCCAAGAAACGGGCGTCGGAGAGCACAGAGACTGGTGCTCATTGGTTTCCCGGGATGAGCCGCTCATCGAGCTACGGCCCACCATGGGGCAAAACGCTCGCCATCAGAGACCTTGGGAATCGTCGCTCCGTCATCGATCGATATCTGTACGAGCCTCACCCAGCGTCATCCGCAGAACTGCTACCGAGTTTCACTTGATCGACATCCGGCCTTGATCTACAGGTTCGGTGTACAAATTTGCGTGCAGCGATGAGGCTCGGCTGCACCTCTAGGATGGTTTCTGGTGTAACAGTCAGGGCTTGTGTGCAGAGTCGGTGATGAAAGAATCCTACGCCGCCAAACAGTCGCCGCTCTTGGGTAAATCTCTCTCCAGTTGCTCCCCCACAGCGTTACGCGTGCGGCTTGCCTTTGACTCGCAGCCTTCGCCGGTAATTAGGTTATGAGGTGCGTTTGGATGCTCAGCTAGAGCAGTGCACGCCTTCGTCTGGACATGGCTCCCGCTTTCATCGGTCTCAATAAATATGCTGATATACCAGGACTGGAATTATCGAACCATCCGCAAGTTTACTATATAAATTATCAAAAAACTCGTGTAATTTTACTGTCGCCTGCTGGCAAAAATACTCAGTGATGATAAGCTTCGCCCTTGGATGATCCCAATCCGGCTCAGCGCGGATCGAATCAGCGGACCTTCCGGAGATATTGCGAATTTGCTGCCTTCTTTCAATCTTCGCTGGCAATTGACCACCTCGATGAACCAAGCAATTCCTGATGCAAGCCAGATCGCCAAGGAAGCTCCATTCGGCTATTAGAGAAATATCAAGATTAGAATTTTTTGCGATAAAATACCGGTATTTCTCGATATAGGATCCATCCGGTTTCTTGGCTGGCTTCGGAGGGTCTAGCCATTCCTCTAAAGAAATACCCTTGTGGCTAGCAAGGATGCTAGCGATAGCACGTAGCTTCGTTTCCATAAGGCCACATAAGAAAATCAAGTACGACCAATACAACACACGCGGCATACTATATTGGAATCTTCCATCGAGACCCTGGCGTGCCTCCCAGTATTCTTCGACGCTCCTTCCCTCATCGCTAAATGCTCGCGCAAGTTCCTTGATGCCCCTTTCTTGCAGAAGAGGCATTGATGTATGTATCTCTTGAAAGAAATGAGCAGCATCAATGAATTCATTGACAATAAATGATTTAAAGGCAACGGTTTGTATGCGTTTTATGAAATCATCCCTACTGATCGGAGCCATATCTCCCCCAATGTTACTATTGTCTAAGTATTGCGTATCGCCACTGCTGTGCCTTATTGTCTCAATAGTCGCTTGAATTACAATCGAATGGCCTTGTGCAACACTAGACCATAGCCGATTGAGGCGTCATTTAGGCTTCTAAGCGATCACGGGCGAGCTTCTTTTTGTTCACAAGCGTGGACCGAATCACCTGTTCGGACACAACGAATTGTTCGGCGGCATCGGCCAGCGCATCGTCGTCCAGTCCCCGCTCATCGGTAAATGCGTCCAGGGCACTCCAGGGACAAAGCAGCTCTTGGGCAAATGATCGCTCGAACTTCTGAAGCGCTGTGTTCATATCTGACACCGGCAGTACATGCTGCTCCGGCGAAGCCAGCAGGGCAGCCCCGATCATTCGGGCGAGATAGAAACGCTGATTGTCTTCTCGCGGACTGGTGACTAGTAGCGCGGTGCGTCCACCAGTAACGCCGTTGCGAAAGCCGCCACGCAGCCCGCTCTCACCATTCCATGAAGATCGAGGAAGCGGGAGCTTGGCCTTGAGCAGGTCCTCCATCGTCGTGCGAGGGATCGGTCCCGGAGCAAGCCCGAGCTGTCTGCGAAGTTCCGCAGCCAGTCGTGCTCCTCGTTGCCACGGCACCTCAGTCGCAGCAGCGGTGGCAGATAGGCATTCTGCCCATTCGAGCGACACGTGAGTCGTCGAGCTACGCATCGCAGAAATCGCGTGCGCAGCAGCAGAAATCCCCCCTTTTAAAGCGGGAATGGTCGCCACTATTTCTTCACCGGCAACAGGCCCGGCGCGACTGACCAGTTCATTCACGGCATCGAACCACTCTCCAGAGGCCGCGCCGGGATCGATTCCCGCCAGCGCTTGCAGCTTACACCGCTGAGCCTGTACGGGGTCTGCGCGCTCCTCCCGCAGCTCGTTTCGCAACTCCGACAGCTCGTACTCGCCTGGCAGACACGAACCGATCCGAGCTTCGACCTGATCCAGAAACCGATCTACCGCACGCTCGAAATGGGCGGCCGGAATATCTACGGTGACATCCTGCAAGTACCGGATCGCGGACACATCGGTGGCCGTCTCGGCTTGGAGGCGAAGCTGGATCAGCTCCCCGTCACTCGAAAAATGCGCCGCAGGCCACACGTAATCACCGCCTATCGCCGCCATTGAGTGCGCACGGAGCCAGTCGAACGAAGGCTGCGATACTGCTCGAGGCTCCGGCTCCCATCGCAGTCGCCACCAATTTACGAGCAGCCAGTTCGCCAGCGGATACACCGCGACATGGATATGCGGGCGCACCGAGCGAGCGAGCGTGTCCTCCACCTCAGTTATGGGAATCCGATTCGGGCCCGCCGTGATTCGTAGTGCGGCAAGCGTAGTTCGCTCCAGCGGATCTGCGATAGCGGAGCCGATCCAGTGATCAATCTCGAAGGCCAGGTCCATGATCAACGACCTTTCCAGGCGGCAGACACCTGCTTGAAGAGGGGATCTGTCCGCCGGATTGGATACCCATGGTAACATCCGGCTCTGCTGCCTCCGTACATCGCCTCAAACACGCGCCCTTGATCGTCCACGACCCAGAGCTGCTTGGGAAAACTATTAGGCTCGGTGCCATCGCTGACTAGGCCGCCGTCAATGGCTCGAGCGAGCAATTCGATGGCAGTGGATCGGTACTCGATACCAGCCTCATCGCAGAGAGTCTTGTCGGGACGAGGGGACGCGGGCGGGATCAGCCCGAAGTCACCAGGGCTCCTTTTGTGGTACGGGCTGCCTTCATAGACGACGTTGTTGTGAAGAAACATCCGCTCGGCGTCCGTTAGCAACGCCGAGCGAATTCGTCTATAGGTTGCCCTCTTTACCTCAAGCGCCCGTTTGCCCATCTGTCACCACCTCTCCAACAGGTTGAGAAGCCTACTGTATGCTTGCCAGGGTGCGTAGACTAGCAAATGTGGTTTTGGTGCCATGGAAGGGGTGTACACGCATGAACCGTACCTGAGTCAGCGACAGCAACAAATAGTTTACACCAAGATTCTTGTCGAACCGTGCCCAAAGAAGCCGACGCACTGTGACCGAAGGGATTCCACGACCGAGTTGACGCACTTTGTGGAACGGCAACTTGCTGAACGAGTGTTCCTTTTGATAGATGACCAGGGTACTCAGGCTGTGATGTCATCCTCTTGTATTTTTTCTTAACATGTGCTCACGGCATGCCGCAGCAGATCCAGCACACTCGCGGCGTGCCAGACCTCTCCTCGGGCGGGTAGGATTCTGGCCTTCCTCAGCTTTTCGCCGATCTGGCGCAGGCTTAGACCCTGTGCCCGCAGGGCGTGCGCCTGTTGGATCGCGATCGACTTGTCTCGGGTCGATCCTTGCTTCTTCTGACCGTCGGCGATCTCCTTCTTAGGCCGACGCGGCAGAGTCAGGAGTCCGGCTCGTTCTAGGATTCGGTACAGAGTCGGACGCTCCCACTCCGTACCACGCGGACGTACTCCTTCCGAGGTCAATCGCTTCGCGATATCGAGCACGCTCAGCCCCTCTCTGTGCATCGTACAGATTCGCTGAATGATCCGCTGTTCGCCGGGATGAAGCACGATGTTCCGCCGTCCGTGCTCATCGGGCTCTTTCGTGTATTGCCACCCGTAGGGAGCGCCTCCCATCCGAACCCCGCGCCGCTTCAACTCGTCCATCGCCTCTTGGGTCCGCTCACTGATGGCCTCCCGTTCCCACTGCGCGACCGACATCAGAACATTGAGCATCAGCTTGCCGCTCGCGGACCGGGTATCGATCGAATCACTTACGGAGAGCAGCGAGTACGGCAGACCTTCCCGAAAGTAAGAATCGCACAAGTACCCGAGATCCTTCACACTGCGCGTCAACCGATCGAGCTTGACGACGACGATCGCATTTGCGTGATGGCTGGCCAGCATCGCCAGCGCCCGCTTGATACCGGGCCGCTCGAGCGATTTCGCCGAAAATCCATCGTCGACCACGATGTCGATCAGCTCGATGTCCTGACTGACGCAGTGAGCCCGGATGCGCACCTGCTGCGCCTCCAAGCTCACTCCCTCCAGCGCTTGCTGGTCGGTACTAACCCGGACATATCCCACCGCCCGGAGTCTCCCTCCGACCCCGTGCGCCCCTCCTGATCTACGCATGCTGCACCCCCACGAACTGAGCCCTTGCAGATTTTATCTGCATATCCAGCATGCGAGCAATGCGAATATTGCTATGTGTGATACAGAACCACGCCCTCCTTGCCCTGTCCACCATCTCCCAGAATGCGCATGACGACCTCATTGTCCGTCTTTGTCTTCCCATTGCATTCACTCCTGTTAGGGAGTGTTGTAATGGTTAAGAGCGTCCGTCTCTGCTACCCGCTGTCGAGGGCTTTGCCCTGACCGTCTTTCCCGAATACGCCTGGGATGTGCCCTGCTTCTTGGCTGACCTGATGGCGCTGCCGTGGTGGGTGTCGGTCAATGCCGAGGTCTACGGTCGCGAGTGGCAGACCCACAAGGTGCTGTCACCGCTGCGGGGGACGTTCCTGCGACTCGGCAGCGAGCCCGGTCCGGGATGGTGTGCCAAGCTGGCGTCGGGCGACGGCATGCACGCCAAGCTGCGGCCTCGGCAGGTCGAGGACGGCTTTGCGGCGCTCAGTCAAGCGCTGTCGCAGTATCTGCAGGTCTTTGCCGATCCGCCGCCGGGACGCTCGAAGGCCGATCAAGAGGCGGTGTTCGCGACCTTTCACCAAAACGGACCTCGGCTGCGGATGCGGCGTCCGTTCGGCGATCCCTGGGCCGAGCGCTACAGCCGCCTCCTCTTTGAATAGCCTCCCGATCAAGCGACCGCCGACCGGTCCGCTTGACAGCCGATCAGGTGAAAGATAGCTTTCAGAAAACCAAGCGAATTTCCGAAGCCCGCCTTTGCCACCTCTTCCTTTCTTGAGCAGACCAGACACCGCGCTTCCCGCCACCAGTCGGCGCCGAGCGAAGTCACCTGCTAGCCAGTTCACGACGCAATCAGGCGCCGTCGTGCCCCGGCCATCGCGCATTCGCGGGCTTGTGCCTTTCAACGTGGGGTCCACACTGTGCCGAAGTGCGGCAGCAGTGCGCTTGCGACCCCCCCAGGACCATGTCGTCCCGTGCGCTCGGCGCCGGCGAGTCGCCCACCTGACGAAGGTGCGCAGGCCCGCCGATTCGCCCAGCCAGTCTGGCTTGCGACGCCTTGCCCAGCACAGCGGCGACCCAATCACGAGGTTTCTATGCAGGATCACGGATCGCCCAGCGACAGCGCGCAGCTGTCTGCTCGGGCCACGGAGGCCCAAGCCGCCTCCGCCACTTCCCCAGCGGCCCCCCCCGCTACCCCAACCCCAGCGGCAGTTCTGACGGAGAGCGCTCCCCCCGCAGTGTCCGCACCACCACCGCTGCCTGTCCAGCCGGCTTCGGCCCCTGCCCAGGCTGTCCCGCCGCCCCCCAGCGAAGCTGCTGCCAGCGAGCTGACCGAGGCGGACTACGGTCCGATTCCCCGCACGTTTGCCGAGATGGGCCTGTCCGAGGACGTGGCCGGCGCGCTCCGCGACATGGGCTTTTCCGAGCCGATGCCGGTGCAGCAGCGGGTCTATCGGCCAGCGCTCGCGGGTCGCGACCTGATTGTTCAGTCGCGCACCGGGTCGGGCAAGACGGCGGCGTTTGGCATTCCGTTTGTGCAGCAGGTGCTCGATCCCGACGCCGATACCCGCAACGGCTACCCGCAGGTCCTGGCGCTCGGTCCGACACGAGAGCTGGCGCTGCAAGTCTCCAACGAGGTCAGCCGCATCGCCGCCCGCCGCAAGCTGGTGATCGCCGCCATCTATGGTGGGGCGCCGATGGGTCGGCAGGTCGAGGCGCTGAAGGCCGGCGCGCACATGGTGTCGGGGACGCCGGGTCGGGTGCTCGATCACCTGCGACGCGGCACGCTCAACCTGTCGCGGGTCAAGGCGCTGGTGCTCGATGAAGCCGACGAGATGCTGTCGATGGGCTTCCTCGAAGACATCACCGAGATCCTGCGCCGCTGTCCGCCCGAGCGACAGACGCTGCTGTTCTCGGCGACGATGCCCGACGAGGTGCTGCGGCTCCAGCATCGCTACCTGCGTGCGCCGCTCAACGTCCAGCTGTCCGGCGAGGGCATCTCTGCCGCCGAGATCATCCACGCCTACTACATGGTCACCGGCATGGGCCGGATGCGCGACCTTCTCCGCGTCATCGAGATCGAGCGCCCCGAGAGCGCGATCATCTTCTGCAACACCCGCGAAGAGACTTCCGCCGTCGCCGAGTTCCTGCGCAACCATGGCCACGACGCCGAGCCGATCTCGTCCGACCTGACCCAGGCCGATCGCGAGCGGGTGATGAAGCGGATGAAGCAGAAGGACCTCAAGTTCCTCTGCGCCACCGATGTCGCCGCGCGCGGCATCGACATCTCCGACCTGCCGTTCGTCATCAACTACACCTTCCCCGAGTCCGCCGAGGTCTACGTCCACCGCACCGGTCGCACCGGTCGCGCCGGCAAGCGCGGCATCGCGATCTCGCTCATCAGCCCGCGTGAGCTCGGGAACTTCTATTACCTGAAGCTGACCTACAAGATTCGCCCCGAAGAGCGGGCACTGCCGACGGAAGCCGAGCTGCAGACCCTGCGTGAGGGGCAGTTTATGGATCGCCTGCAGAAGGACCTCGGCAGCAAGAATCCGGGGCCAGAGTTTCGCTCGCTGCTGCGTCGGCTGCTCGCCAGTGAGACGGGTGAGTCGGTGTTGGCGCAGCTGCTCGAACAACACCTGAATCACAAGCCGGCGCGACCGCCGCACAGCGACCCGCCCGCCCGACCCTCGGAGCGCCGCCCGCGAGAAGATCGACCCCGGGATGATCGGCCCCGGGACGACCGGCCCCGAGAAGATCGGCCCCGAGAAGATCGACCCCGAGAAGATCGACCCCGAGAAGATCGACCCCGGGATGATCGACCCCGGGATGATCGACCCCGGGATGACGACCGCCGCAGCCGTCCCGCGCTCGCGCCACGACCGGAAGTGCCATCGGCGCGATTGGAAGTGCCATCGGCGAGATCGGAAGTGCCATCGGCGCGACCGGACATGACCTCGGCGCGACCGGACATGACCTCGGCGCGATCGGAAGTGCCATCGGCGCGGTTGGAAGTGCCATCGGCGAGATCGGAAGTGCCATCGGCGAGATTGGAAGTGCCATCGGCGCGGTTGGAAGTGCCATCGGCGAGATTGGAAGTGCCATCGCGCACCGAAGTACAGCCATCGCGCGCCGAAGGGCGTCCGGTTGGCGAAGATCGGCGACCTCGTCGGGACGAGGGCCGAGGTCGTGATGATGACCGCCGAGGCCGCGACAGTCGCGATGGCCGTCGCCGCGATGGTGACCGGGATCGACCGCGCCGGACGGAAGCCGGAGAGCGGAGCGCCGAGCCCGTGTCGATGCCGGGGGCCGCTGCGCCTGCGCCGACCGACATCATCCATGCCGAAGACGGTCGCGAGTTCTGGGAAGCCTGGGCAGACTCGCGCGCCAAGCCCGCAAGGCCGGCAGAAGCGGCCACCGAGGCTTCAGCTCGGGCCGGAGATGCCCCTTCCGCTGGTGTCGCTGCGGAGGATGGGGATCGTCGTCCGCGCCGTCCGCTGCGTGACAGTCGGCCTCCCCTGCCAGGGGAAGTGCGGCTGTATCTGAATGTCGGTCGCCGCGATGGGCTCGATGATGCCGGGCTGCGTGAGTTTGTCGCTGCGCAGGGCGTGGGCGAGATCCCGATGGAGCTGCACAGCTCGCACGCCTACCTGTTTGTCCAAGAGCCCGAGGTCGAGCCGACGGTCACCGCCCTCGCCGGCAAGCCCCTCGGCACCCGAGCCGTAGTCTGCGAGCGTGCCCGCAAGTAACTAGGGGCGATCGCCTCGTCTGCGGCGTAGCTCTAGGGTTTCCAGGGCGGCGGGTAGCTCGGCGGGTCCGTCGATGACGAGGTGGGCTCCGGCCTGCTGAAGGCGGCGACGGGCTTCACTGAGGCGGGCCTGCTGTTCCTCGGCAGGCAGGGCCAAAAGCTCGCTCTCGTCTAGACCCAGCTCATTGCCGCAGCGCGCAAAGGCAATCGTCCACATCCCGGCGTTGCGACCCTCGTCGACATCAGCGACCGTATCCCCGACCTTGCAGATCGCCGACAGCGGCCACACTCCCAGCTGCTCGGCACAGCGCAGCGCCATCCACGGTGCTGGCCGACCCGCCTTGACATCGGACACCGTCACCACCGCAGCGGGCTCGTAGCCTTGGGCCCGCGCCAGCGGCCTGAGCGCCGCCATCATCTCGGCGGTGTAGCCAGTCGTCGAGCCAATCTGAATGCCCCGCTCGCGCAGCGTCCCAATCATCTCCAGTACGCCCGGAATCAGCGTCGCCCGCGCGGTGAGCGTCTGTAGCTGCAGCGGCAAAAACTCGGCAAACAGTCGGTCGAGGTCGGCGGTACGGGGCAGCGAGCCGTGGACAGCCTGCCAGCGCTCGGCAACGTCGGGAAGGGCGAGGATGTCGGCGATGTGATCGCGCTTGGCTCGGCCCATCGGTCCACGCGCCTGGGCAGCGGAAATCGGCACCCCAGCCTGCGCAAACAGTGTCTGCAGGGCGCGCACCGGGGCCAGGCTGCCGAAGTCGAGGACCGTGCCAGCCCAGTCAAAGATCACGGCGCGCAGGGGTGAAACGGAATTGGACTCGGAACGGTGGGCAGCGGACATGCCGCGCAGCATATCCACTGTCCGTAAGGCAATCACTTCCTTTGAAAACGACTTTGAAAGTGAGGGGCAGTTTGCGGTATCCATCCTGGGCCATGGCTTCGCGTCTCAGCGCCTGCGTGTTCGGTCGATACTTCCAGTTCGGGTCGATCAAAGAGGTGATGAATAAGGCAAGTGAGCGGCGCTCCGGCGACGTTCAGGCGGGCCTGTGCGCTGGGAGTGACCGCGAGCGGGTGGCGGCCAAGCGGGTGCTGTCGCAGCTGACGCTCGATGACCTGTATGAAGCGCCGAGCGTGCCGTACGAGCAAGATGAGCTGACGCGGCTGTTTCAGGACAGCTGTGATGCGGCGGCGCGGCGGCGGCTACAGGGGCGATCGATCGGCGAGGTGCGCGAGTGGATCTTGGACACCCGCACGACCGGCGAAGAGCTGCTGGCGGTGTCGCCGGGCCTGACGCCAGAGATGATCGCGGCTGTTACCAAGCTGATGTCGAACATGGACTTGGTGGTGGCGGCGCGGAAGATTCGGGTGGTGGTGCGCTGCAACAACACGCTCGGGCTGCCGGGGACGATCTCATCGAGGCTCCAGCCGAACCATCCACGCGACTCGGTCGAGGGGATTCTGGCGGTGGTCCTCGACGGCTTAAGCTACGGCAACGGCGATGCGGTGATCGGTGTCAATCCCTCGACGGAGACAGTCGATTCGACGGTGGAGATCCTGACCCGGGTGAAGGCGCTGATGACCAAGCTGGGAGTGCCGACGCAGAACTGCGTGCTGTCCCACATCACGGTCCAGATGCAGGCGATGCAGAAGGGGGCGCCGCTCGATTTGTGCTTCCAGTCGATTGCCGGCTCGGAGGGCGCGAACCGGAACTTTGGCGTGAGCCTGAGCGTGCTCGACGAAGCGGCGGCGATGACCAGAGAGCTGGGCACGGCGCGCGGTCCCAACGTGATGTACTTCGAGACGGGGCAAGGTACGGCGCTGTCGGCAGATGCGCACCATGACACCGATCAAGTGACGATGGAGGCGCGGGCCTATGGACTGGCGCGGCGCTATCGGCCGTTTTTGGTCAACAGCGTCGTCGGCTTCATCGGTCCCGAGTATCTGTACGACGGCAAGCAGATCACCCGCGCCGGGCTTGAGGACCACTTCATGGGCAAGCTCAGCGGCCTGTCGATGGGCTGCGACGCCTGCTACACCAACCACGCCGAGTGCGATCAGAACGACATCGAGAACCTCGAGATGCTGTTGGCGTCGGCGGGCGTGAACTACCTGATGGGCATTCCGGCGGGCGATGACGTGATGCTGAACTACGAAACCACGTCGTTTCAGAACAATGCGGCGCTGCGCGAGATCTACGGCCTGCGTCCCGCTCCCGAGTTCGAGGAGTGGCTGACACGGATCGGACTGTGGCGCAGTGGCAAGCTGACGGAGCGGGCTGGGGATGCCTCGCTGCTGTTGCGACGGGAAGATGTGCGGTCGGTGGTGTTTGGGCCACCGCAGCGGAGGCGGGCATGAACCTCGATGACGCGATGGTCGAGACGATCGTTGCTGCGGTACTCCAGCGGCTTCAGCAGCCGAGTGTCGCCGGACAGGCTTGTACGCCCGAGCCGCGACCGATTCATGCCGTGCCGGACCCGATCTCTGCCGCGAGCCTGGCCCAACTTACGAAGCTGTCCCCGTCACAGATTGCGATGGGACGGGCGGGAAATCGCTTTCGCACCGACGACTATCTGCGCGCCCGAGAAGGTCATGCCGATGCCCGCGATGCGGTCCACAGCGAGGTCCCGGACGACTGGGCGGCGCAGCACGGCCTTTTGTCTCTTCAGACGCAGTGCAGCGATCGGCAAGAGTACCTGCTGTTTCCCAATCACGGGCGGCGACTCGGGGCGGCGGCGCAGGCAGCGCTGGCTCCGTTTGCGGGGAGTGCGCCGGATGTGCAGCTGGTGGTTGGGGATGGACTGTCTCCAAACGCGATTGTGCAGCACGGCGCGGCGACGCTGGCGGCGATGCAGCAGGCGTTTGCGCAGGCGAGTCTGTCGGTCGGTCCGCTGTGTTTCGTCAAGTACGCGCGGATCGCGGTCGCCGATGAGATTGCGGTGCTGACCCGGGCTCGAGCGTCGGTGATCTTGGTCGGCGAGCGGCCAGGCCTGGGCACCGGGGACTCGCTGTCGGTTTATATCGGAGTCAGTCCAAAGATCGGCCAGGACAACGCGGAAAAGAACTGCATCTCGAATGTGCGACCGATTGGCATTGCGCCCGAGGAAGCCGCTGCCCAGACCGTGGGAATTGTCCGCCGTGGCCTAGAGCTGGGCGTGGGTGGCGTGGCGCTCGGGCTCGGCTGGGGCCGGCAATAGACGCTGCGGGTCGTGCTGGAGCCTACGTTTTTCCCCCCGCCGAGCGGCAATTTGTTAGGTTCTGCGGCATGTCTAAGCCCAGTTCTGACCGCCGGTCGGCGTCTCGCCCATCCGCTGGCCCATCCGCAGGCCGGGGCAACCATCGCCCAGGCAACCGCACTGTCGAGACGCCTCCGCCGCGCCCGCGCGGACGCAGCGAGGTGCAAGCAGCGCCCGAGCTGACCAATCGGCAGCGCAGCATCTTGCGGGGCCTGGGTCATCACCTGAATCCCATTGTTCAGGTCGGCAAGGAAGGCATCAGCGAGGGCCTTCTTGCCGCGATTGCCACCGCGATGGAGCAGCACGAGCTCGTCAAGCTGCGCCTCCTGGAGTCGGTGCCCGGCGACCGCTTCGAGCTGGCCGCCGAGCTGGCCAAGGGGTGTCGCGCCGCGCTGGTGCAGGTCATCGGTCGCAACGTGCTCTTGTATCGGCCCCGTCCGGCAACCGATCCGCGCCCGAGCTTGGAGATGGAGCTGTAGCCATGCGGACGCGGACGGTCTGGCTTGCTTCTGCAGCTCTGTTTGGACTGAGTCTGGATTCGGGTTCGCAAGCGGCACCTCCCGCTGTTGCGCCAGCGGCTCCGGTGCGGGCGCAGGCTCCCGTTCCAGCGGCTCCGGTACGGGGCATGGCAGCGGCTCCAGCGGCCTCAGACCCGTTTGCGCTGACCGCTGAGCGCTACACCTTGCCAAGTGGCATGACGGTGCTGCTGCGGCGCGATCCGGCGGTGCCTCGAGTGGTGGTGTCGCTGTGGTTTGCGGTCGGCTCACGCGATGAAGCGCCCGGTCGGACTGGTTTTGCCCACCTATATGAGCACCTGATGTTCATGGGCACTCGCAATGTGCCCGACAACCGCTTCGACGCCATCATGGAGTCCGAGGGCGGCGGCAACAACGCGACCACCAACACCGACCGCACGTTCTACTTCGACTTTGGCCCCAGTCATCTTTTGCCGACGCTGCTGTGGCTGGAAGCCGAGCGACTGACCAACCTGCCGGAGACGATGACCGACGAAAAGGTCGCGCTCCAGCGAGAGGTGGTGCGCAACGAGCGGCGCCAGTCCTATGAAAATCGCCCGTATGGAATGGCTGAGCTGCGGCTGCCGCAAGCGATGTATCCGGCGGGGCATCCGTATTCGTGGCCGGTGATTGGCTCGCATGAGGATCTGATTGCCGCCAGTACCACCGACGTAAAGCAGTTTTTCTACAAGTACTACACGCCGTCGAACGCGACCTTGGCGATCGTCGGCGACTTCAATCCCGAGGAAGCCAAGCGGCTCATCAATACCTATTTTGGCTGGATGCCCAAGCGACCGAAGCCGGTGGCACCGTCGCTGCAAGGCGGTGTGCCCGAGATGGTGGTGCCGGTCGAGCAGAAGATCACCGTCGAAGATCAGGTTGCGTTGCCGCGAGTCTATGTGGTGTGGCACGCGCCGCCGGTCCAGAGTCCGGACTATCCCGAGACGGTGCTGCTCGGCGACATGCTCGGCAAGGGGCGGGCGAGTCGGCTGCATCGCAAGCTAGTGGTCGAAAAAAAGCTGGCGCAGGCGGTCGAGGTCGAGGTCGATCCGCAGCAGCTCGGCTCGACGATGGCGCTACAAGTGACGGCGCAGCAGGGTGTGACGGCGGAGCAGCTGTCGGCGGCGCTGGAAGCGGAGCTGGGCGCGTTTGCAGCGGCTCCACCGAGTGCCGAGGAGATCCTGCGGGCGCGCAACCTGCGGCTGACCGAGCTGGCGCGGGATGTCGAGACGCCGCTGGGACAGTCGCTGTGGATTCAGCAGCTGAATGCGTGGCTCGGTGATCCCAACGCGCTGCCGCAGATTGTCGCCAAGCTGCGCAGTGCGACGCCGCAGAGTGTGCAAAAGCGGGCGCAGGACCTGGGTGTAGGAGATGTAGGTCGGCGGCTGCAGATCGTGGTGGTGCCGGGCAAGGCGCAGGTGACGCAGGCCGCACCGACCGAGAGCAAGCCCAAGCTGCCGCCCATTCCGACGGGGAAGCCCAAGGTCGCGCAGCCGGTCTTGGCTCCGATGCGAGCGCCGTTCGATCTGTCGAAGCCGCCGAAGCCGCTTTTGGTCAGGACTCCGACGCCGCCGCCGAGTGCACAGTTTCGCGTCCATGGAGTCGAGGTGACGCTGGTGCAGCGGAAGGGGACGCCGCTCATCGAGACAGCGATTGCAATTCCCGTCGGAGAAGCCGATGCAGTGGCGGCCAAGTCGGGTCTGGCCGATGCGGTGGCGGCGATGCTCAGCGAGGGCAGTGGCCAGCGCAGTGGCACGAGCTGGGCCGAAGCGATGCAGGCGGCGGGGGCGACCTGGAAGGCGCAGGTTCAGTCGGATACGACGCTGCTGACGATGGGCGTGCTCGGGCAGACCTATGCCGAGGCGGCGCCGCTGTTCTACGAGGCGATCTTGCGACCACGCTTCGAGGAAAAAGAGTGGACGCGGGTGCGTGGTGAGCGGCTGGCGAGCCTGGAGCAGAAAAAGGACGAGCCGGCGCAGGTGGCCGAGCGGGTGCTGCGCAGCAGTCTGTTTGGCGCAACGGAGCCGTATGGACGGTGGCCTCAAGGGTCGGCGGCGACGCTGCAGAAGCTGACGGCGACGGACCTGCGAGCGTTTCACCAGAGCTTCTATCCGCCGCGCAGCTGGAAGATCGTGGTGGCCGGGGACTTTGAGCCGAGTCAGGCGCAGGCCGACAAGCTGCTGGGTGTGCTCGGGCGGCTGCCGCTTGCACCTCCAGCGTCGCCGATGGCTCGGCCCACGCGGACGCCGCCGCGACCGCAGCGCGGGCTGGTGCTGGTCGATAGGCCGGGTGCGCCGCAGGCCGAGGTGCGGGTGGCCAACTTGGTGCCCGGTGCGCTCGATCCGGAGCGGCCGATCGTCGATGTCGTCAACGTGCTGCTGGGCGGGATGTTCACCAGTCGGCTGAACCAAAACCTGCGCGAAAAGCACGGCTATACCTATGGCGCGCGCTCGGCGGTGATGCGCAGCGACGGACTGGGCTACTGGGTGGCACAGGCGGCGGTGCGCAGCGATGTCACGACCGAGTCGGTGGTCGAGCTGCGGGCCGAAGAGCGCCGGCTTCGCGATGAGCTGTGCTCGGCTGAGGAGCTGGTGCGCAGTCGCAACGGCGCGATTCAGCGCTTGGTGATGCAGAGCGAGCGGACCTCGGGGCTGTCGCAGCTGTATGCCGGGTTTGCGCGCAATCGCTTGCCGACGGACGAGTTTGCGCGGCTCCTACAAGGTGCGCAGCTGGCAACGCCGGCCAAGCTGCAAGAGGTCAGTCGAGCGCGACTTCGCCCCGATGAAGCGACCATTGTGATCGTCGGAGATGTGGCCAAGCTCATGCCGAAGCTGCCGCAAGCGCTGGGCATCACCGAGGTCCAGCTTCGCGACGCCGAGGGCAACCCGCTGCCCGCCAAAGCTCCGAAGTGAAGAAAACCTACAATTTCGCGAGCTTGCGGCTTGACCTGCCGCGCCTTATGGATGTAGCAAAGGTACATACGGCGGCTCCCCGCCGAGTGCAATCACACCATGCCGCAGACCGAATCAAGTGAAGGCCCACAACTCCAACTGGCCGGTCAATGGGTCGCAGTTGCCCAGGCTGAAAAGGGCAGGGGGCCTGGCCCGATCCTCGTCGACTTCGACTCCGAGATTGACCAGCTGTGTCAGCGACTGGCGGCGAGTGGTCGCAGCGGACTGACCATCTTTCGCTACCCCGGAAACTGACTAGAGTCCTAGGCGCTGCTTGGCGATGCCGACGAGCTCATCGATGACTTGATCGAGTGAGCGCTCGCTGGTGTCGTACAGAACGGCGTCGTCGGCACACTTGAGCGGGGCGGTGGCGCGGGTGAGATCGCGGCGGTCACGCTCCTGCTGCTCACGCAGAGTGGCTTCAGCATCGGTCTTGACGCCCCGTGCAGTGAGCTCTTTTTGGCGTCGTGCCGCTCGCACTTCCGGTGAAGCAGTCAGGAAGATCTTGAGCGGTGCATCGGGCAGGACCACCGTTCCGATGTCGCGACCTTCGACCACGCATGGACCGCTGCGAGCGAGCTGACGCTGGAGCTCAAGGAGCATCGCGCGGACCTCGGGATGGGCCGAGACTTGCGATGCCCCGAGCGACACTTCCGGGGTGCGAATGGCGGTGGTGACCGGCTCTCCGGCCAAAAAGACCGCGCCATCTTCATCGCCTCGGCCAAAGCGAATCGGCAGCGTGGCAGCCAGCTCCCCGAGGCGCGGACCGTCGGCCCACGAGATGCCTTGCTGATCGGCCAGCAGCGCCAAGCTGCGATAGATCGCGCCGGTGTCGAGCAGGAAAAACGCCAGTCGCTGCGCCAGGGCTCGAGCCACCGTCGACTTGCCCGCGCCAGCCGGTCCATCGATGGCGATGACGGGGTGGGGAAACAGGGGGCGCTCAGCGTCGATTCCAAGAGTAGTCGTCACTGCTGCACCACGATCGTTCCCAGTGCGCCCACGGCTCGCAGCGACGGAGTCGAACCCACCGCACTGAGTGTCGCGGTGGTCCCGCTGTCCTCGAGGGTCCAGGCCTTGGTGGTGCCGTTGCGCCGCTGGATCAGTCCGTTGGCACCGACGACGACGAGATCTGCGCCGACGGCAGTGACTGCCAGCAAGTGACCGTCGGGACCGCTGACGGGGACGGTGGACTCGCGGCGCCACTTGTCGACATCGCGACGGAGGACTCGGTCGTAGTCACCGGCGGCGAAGACGGACTCTCTGGTGACGATGACGCTGTGGAAGTTGCCGCGATCGCCCACATCGAGAGGAGTGCTGTCGACAGTCCACATGCCGCCGCTGCGACGGGCAATGATGCCGCCTTGCCCAACCACGAAGAGCTCGTCGAGCTGTCCGACGGCGAGCGCGCGGAAGTTGGCATTGGCGAGGGCGGGGTTGACGGAATCGCGGGCCCAGACTCCACCCATTGGCTTGCGCAGCACCGTGCCAACATCACCGACGGCATACAGGTCACCACTTGTGGTACTGACGACGGCAAAGAGTGAAAACGGAATGGCCAGGTCTTTGGCTTCCTGCTGCCACTTGTCGGTGGCGCGGCGCAGGACCACGCCCGCTTCTCCGACGGCGTACCAGTCGCTGCCACTGCTTACGACGCCGTAGAGGTTGGTGGTAACGGGCTTGGCTCCGTCGAGAGCGGGCTCTTGGACCCAGCCGGTTGCGGTGCGACGGAGGATGACGCCACCGTGTCCGACGACGAAGACCTGGCCGCTGAGATCGCTGGTGATGCCGCGCAGGGTCTGACTGGTCGGCGCGCTCACGTCGGGCAGCCAGCGGACCCGCTTGGCGTCAGGCAGGGGGCCCAGGTCGGCGGTCGAGGTCGCCAGATCGACCAGCCCCGTCGGACGAAAGTCCGGCACCCGGATGTCGGGGTCAGGCAGACAGGCAGTCCAAAACAGCGGAAGCAGCACCGAGAGCGGCTGCCAGCGACGGAAAGGCCGACATAGGGAACGCAGCATGTGGGGCCAAACTTTTCGTGACCGACCCGCTGTTGTCAAGTCACAAACCGGCGGCACTCGGCGACCTTCACGGGCACCCTGCGGCATCTGGCGGCTCGACGAGCTGCGCCATAGCGGCTTTCGATCCGTGTACTTTCCGTCGGCGTTGACCCTCCCAGCGAAGGAGTGTATCTAGGTGGAAGCTCGATGCTTGCGACGGCCGTACAAAGCCTACTAGGGCATAGCCAACTGGCGCTGTTTATCGCGCAGGCGGTGATCATCATCGCGCTGGCACGTGCGCTCGGACTTTTGGTCCGATATATCGGGCTGCCGATGGTGATTGCCGAGATCCTGACCGGGATTGTGCTCGGTCCGTCGCTGCTCGGCTGGCTGTGGCCGCAGCTGACGGCGGCGCTGTTTCCCAAGTCGTCACTCGGGCTGCTTCAGATCTTTGCGCAGATTGGCCTGGTCCTGTTCATGTTCCTGGTCGGTCTGGAGCTGGATATGAAGATGGTGCGCAAGCATGGCCGAGCGTCGCTGCTCATCAGCATCGCCGGGATTGCGGTGCCGTTTACGATTGGCGGGGGGACGGCGACGCTGCTGTACGAGACGCTGTCGTCGCCCGCAGTACGTCCGCTGTCGTTTGCACTGTTTTTGGGGACCGCGCTGTCGATTACTGCTTTTCCGGTGCTGGCGCGGATCTTGTCGGCGGCGCGGATGCTGCACTCGAAAGTGGGGACGGTGGCGCTGACCTGCGCAGCCATCAACGATGTCCTGGCGTGGTGTCTGCTCGCGTTTGTGGTCGCGTCGACCAAGTCGCATAGCCTGGCGGAGTCGATTCGTCCGACGGTGCTGACCATTGTCTACGTCGCGGTGATGTGGTTTGTGGTGCGGCCGCTGCTGCGGCGGCTCGGGCAGCGCGGATCGAATCGGGAAGGTCTGTCGCAGAACCTCGTTGCGGCGGTGTTTCTGCTGCTGTTTTTGTCGAGCTTTACCACCGAGCTGATTGGCATCCACGCGCTGTTTGGTGCCTTCCTGCTCGGGGTCCTGATGCCCAAAGAGAGTGGCTTTGCAGCGACGCTGGCGGACCGCTTGGAAGACTTCGCGGTGGTGTTTTTGCTGCCGCTGTTTTTCGCGTACTCGGGGCTGCGGACGCAGGTCGGGCTGCTCAGTCAGGCCAACCTGTGGCTGTTGTTTGGGCTGCTGTTGTCGCTGGCGGTGATTGGCAAGTTTGGGGCGTGTGCGGTGGCGGCGCGGCTGTCGGGAATGTCGTGGCGAGAGTCAGCTGCCGTCGGTGTGATGATGAACACGCAGGGGCTGATGGAGCTGGTGGTGCTCAACATCGGACTCGACCTGGGAGTGATCTCCCCGACGATGTTTACGATCATGGTGCTGGTGGCGCTGGTGTCGACGGTTTCGACGACGCCGCTTTTGCGACTCATCTATCCGGATCGGCTAGTTGCGGCGGAGCTGGCTGCCGCCGAGCCGCCGCGTGCGCTCGATACGTTTTGTCTCTTGCTGTGCGTGTCGTATCCAGCGACGGTGCCGGGGATGTTGCGACTGACGGCGGCGCTGACCCGGCGGACCCGCGAGCGCAGTCGCATCTACGCGCTCAAGCTGCAGCGGGTGAGTGAGCGGAGCTCGTTTTATCTGTCCGATGCGCAAGGCTCGCAGTCGGCGGCGCAGGTGCTGGGGCCGGTGCAGTCGCTCGCCGAGGAGTCGCAGCTGCAGGTTCGGCCGATCGTGTTTGTGTCGTCGCACCTGGCGCGTGACATTGCCAACGTCAGTGAGGTCAAAGGCGCCGATCTGGTGCTGCTTGGCTGGCATCGGCCGCTGCTCAATCGGGCGGCGCTGTCGGGTACCGTCGGAGAAGTGCTGCAAGAGGCGCGGGCCGACGTGGGCGTGCTGGTGGACCGAGGGCTCGACGCGATCCGCCGGGTGCTGGTGCCGTTTCATCACACGACCCATGATCGCGCCGCGCTCAAGCTGGCGCATCGGCTGCTAGAGCAGGCGGAGGCGTCGATCACGGTGCTGCATGTCGTCGAAGAGCCAGCTCCAGGTGGACAGGCCCCGCCGGACATTGAAGCGCAGCTGCGCGAGGTGTTTGGGGATGACTTTGGCCGGGTCACCGTCAAGCAAGCCACCAGTACCGAGCCCGCCGAGGCCGCTCTGTTCGAGATCCGCAGCCAGATCAACCTGTCCGCTCCGTACGACTTGGTGATCGTCGGTGTCGGTCGAGACTGGGGACTCGAAGCGCGGCAGTTTGGCATCCAACAAGAGTTCTTGATTCGCGAGTGCCCCACCTCGCTGCTGATCCTGCGCGGCTACGATCCGACCGTTCATGGCGAGCGGGCGAAGGCCTCTAGTAAGTCCGCGCTCAGTCCCGAGCGGGTGAGTCCGTCGTAGCGTCCGTATATGAAGCGCATGAAAGTCCTAATAACGCATATAAGAGGCGTACAAAAGTCCTCATAATGCGTGTATAAGAGGCGTATGAAAGTCCTAATAAGGAGACAAAGCTGATGACAGCCGAGCAGAACTCTTTCGATGTGATCGTGGCCGGTGGTGGACCCGCAGGCTCGACGACGGCAAGCTTCTTGCGCATGCTCGGTCGGTCGGTCGTGGTGTTGGAAAAAGAGCGCTTTCCGCGCTTCCACCTGGGCGAGTCGCTTCTGCCATGCGGCGGTGAGGTGTGGGACGAGCTGGGGATCTCCGACGAGATGAAGCAGCGCTACATCTTGAAGCCGGGCGCGCGCTTCATTCACAACGAGTCGGGCCTGACGCAGACCTATTACTTTGAGGAAGCGATTCGTCCCGATCATCCGTTTGCGTACGAAGTGCCGCGCGCCGACTTTGACAACCTGCTGCTGCGACGCAGTGAAGCACTCGGCGCAGTGGTGCGAGAGGAGACGCTGGTCCGCGATGTCCACTTTGATGCCGACGGAGTCTCGGTCACACTGCGCGACCAAGACGGACAGAGCGAGTCGCTGCGCGCCAAGATGTTCGTCGATGCCACCGGCCGCGATACCTTCCTGGGGACCCGGCTGGGAATCAAAGTCTCGGATGAGCTGGTGACGACCAACCTGGCGTGCTTTACCCACTACGAGCACTGCAATCGTCAGAGCGGTCGCGATGAAGGCAACATCACGATTGTGCTCTTCGACGGTGGCTGGTGGTGGTTTATCCCCTTTAAGGGAACGGTGACTTCGGTAGGCTGCACGCTGCAGAAGGAATTTACGGTGTCGCGGCGAGGACTGTCGGCAGAACAGATGTTCATGGCCGCGCTGCAAGCGACTCCGGTGATGCAGGAGCTGCTGCGTGGTGCGACGCGGGTTCGGCCCGTCGATACCACCGGCAACTGGTCGTATCGCTGCAAGCAGTTTTATGGCGAGCGCTTTCTCCTTGTCGGTGACTCAGCGGCGTTTATCGATCCCCTGTTTTCGACCGGAGTGCTGATGGCGGTGACGTGTGGAAAGTACGCGGCCCACGCCATTGACGAAGCGATTCGTGCGGGGGACTTTTCGGCGGAGCGCTTTGCCAGCTATCAGGAACAAGCCCTGCGCGGAGCGGATCTGTTCAAGGGTCTGGTACACGAGTTTTATTCGCGGAGTCTGCGGCCCCTGCTGGTGCGCTCAGCGACGCATCCCGCGACGTGTGCGGCGATTACCAGCGCGCTTGCGGGGGATGTCTACCGACCAGCAATGTGGCAAGGTCTGTTCCGCGAGGGCTTCAGCGTGCGCGCGGTCGATTCGCTGGACCTGAATCACTCGGAGACGCGGTCGTAAGCCATGACGCTGCTAGCTGGAGACGTAGGCGGAACCAAGACGCTGCTCGCGCTGTGTGAAGACGACGGCCAGGTGCTGTGCCAGCAGCGCTTTGCCAGTCAGAAGCATCCCAACCTCGAGTCGATGGTGGCGCAGTTTCTCGACTCCATCGATGGCAGGCCCCGGCCCGATCGCTTCGCGCTGGGAGTGGCGGGTCCGGTGGCTTCCTTTGGCACAGAGCAGTACTCCGAGATCACCAACCTCTCCTATCGCATCAGCAGTACCTCTCTGTCCGCGCGGTTTGGATTTTCGCAGGTACGGCTGGTCAATGACTTTTTTGCCGTCGCTGTTGCGGTTGCTGCGGTGGCACGAGGAGCGGCTCTGCCTGGGCTTACGATCACGGCGCTCAATCCAGCTGCGGGCGCAGTGATTGGGGCTCCGATTGCGGTGCTGGGCGCGGGAACAGGACTTGGGGAAGCGCTGATTGCCTTTCACGAAGACCAGCCGATCATCCTGCCCACCGAGGGTGGACACACTGACTTTGCGCCGCACGATGAGATCGATCTGGCACTGTGGCGGAGGCTCGCGCAGCGCTTTCCCAATCACATCAGCCAAGAGCGCCTGATCTGCGGCTCCGGAATCGTGACGCTGTACGAGTTCTTTTGCGACAAGTATCCCGCGCAGGTCAGTCCGCAGGTCACCGACGAGCTGATGCGTGCCGGTGATCGCGCAGCGGTGATCTCGCGGCATGCGCTCATGCGAACGGACCAGCTGTGCGAGCTGGCGATGGCGCGCTTTGTAATTCTGTACGGAGCCGAGGCGGGGAACCTCGCGCTCAAGTCGCTGGCGCGCGGCGGAGTCTATCTGGCCGGCGGCATTGCGGCCAAAAACCTGGCGCTGTTTCAGGACGGAATCTTTATGGATTCCTTTGTGAACAAGGGTCGCTTTGCGGGACTCCTGCGGTCGATTCCGGTCTACGTCATTGCATGCGAAGAGATCGGCCTGTTTGGGGCGGCACAGCTAGGCGTGCAGCTACTCCGTGACTCGCAGCGGCAAGCCCAGAAGGACGGGCCATGATGGGAAAGTGGGCGCGACTCCGGAGTGTCTCCGATGTGCTGTTGCCGATGCTGCTGTTGCCGATGATGTTGGTGTTCAGTGCGGCGTGTCAGCGGACGCGCAGTCTGCCCTCGATTGAAGCCGCGCCGGTCGTATCGGCAGAGTCGCTGGCGACGGGAGCCAAGCTGTTTGCAGAGCACTGCGCGCGCTGTCACGGAGTCTCAGGCTGGGGTGATGGTCCGGAAGCTCAGGGCACGAGCAAGGTGCGGGTGCAAGACCTCGGTGATCCGGTGTGGCAGTCCAATGTCTCGAACGATCGCTTGCGCGCCGCCATCTTGCGCGGGGGTCCGGGAGTCCGCAAGAGCGCCCACATGCCGGCGTTTCCACAGCTCGGTCGAAGTCGCCAGGAGCTGGACGGACTGGTGGCCCATGTGCGCGCGATGGCACGAACCTCTCCGTAGACCGCGCACATCGTGATATGAAGGGCACACCGTGACGACCTGGAAGTGCCGCAAGTGTAGTTACATCTACGATCCTGCCGTCGGTGATCCTGATGGAGGGATTCCGCCCGGGACTCCCTTTGCGAAGATTCCCGACTCTTGGCGATGCCCGGTCTGTGGCGCAAAAAAGAGTGACTTCTACGAGCTGCCTGCCCCCGCTCCGCAAGCGAGTACTCAGCCTGCGCCCACGCCGGGCCGCGCTGCGGACTCGACCCGCGTGGAAGCTCCGGTCGCAAGACTCGGCTGGACGGTGGGCTCCTTAAAAGGGAGTCCGGTGCGCTAGGCACTTGTCGCAGAAGTCCCGCTACGTCTTCGTGCGGAGGGCGTTTGGCGACGAGGCGCATTTTTTGTTTCCGGAAGTCCGGTCGCGTAAGTATCCTCCGCGCCCTTATGCTGCAAGCTGGAATCGTTGGTCTTCCCAACGTCGGTAAATCAACCCTGTTCAACGCTGTCACTCGCACCCGCAAAGCAGAGGCAGCCAACTACCCGTTCTGTACCATCGAGCCGAATCAAGGCGTGGTGGTCGTTCCCGATGATCGACTCTCGGTGCTGTCGCAGCTGAGTCACTCGCAGAAGCTGGTGCCGGCCACGATCGAGTTTGTCGACATCGCGGGACTCGTCAAAGGAGCCAGCCAAGGGGAGGGACTGGGCAACAAGTTCCTAAGTCACATCCGCGAGGTCGATGCGATTGTCCATGTGGTGCGCTGCTTTGAAAACGGCGACATCACCCACGTCGACGGCACCATCGATCCAATTCGCGACATTGAGGTCATCAACACCGAGCTTATTTTGGCCGATCTGGAAGCGGTCACGCGCCGCAAAGAGCGCAGCGAAAAGCGAGCCAAGCAGAATGACAAAGTAGCGAAGGCCGAGCTTTCGCTGTGTGAGAAGCTGCTGCCGCATCTCGATGCGGGAAAGCCGGCGATTACGCTCGATCTCAGCGACGAGGAAAAGAAGACTTTAAAAGGATTCTTTTTGCTCAGCTCCAAGCCCTGCATCTATGCCTGCAATGTGGCCGAAGCAGAGCTAGCGGCAGTGTCCAAAAATCCCGACAGTCATCCACAGGTCGCCAAGGTTCGGGAGTATGTTCGCCACGCGCACTCTGCCAGTGCCTGTGTCGTCAGCGCCGCGATTGAGAGCGAGCTGAGTGAGCTGCCGCAGGAGGATGCCAAGGCCTATCTTGCGGATCTTGGCGTCGACGACAGCGGCGTCAATCTGCTCATCCGCAGCGTCTATTCCTTGCTGGGACTTCAGACCTATCTGACCACTGGCGAAAAAGAGACGCGCGCCTGGACCATCACCAAAGGAATGAAGGCTCCGCAAGCGGCTGGGGTCATTCACGGCGACTTCGAGCGCGGCTTTATCGCGGCGCAGATCGTTCACTACGATGACTTGGTGGCGCTGGGATCTGAAGCGAGAGCGCGCGAAGCCGGCAAGCTGCGCATCGAAGGCAAGGAATACGTGATGCGCGATGGCGATGTCGTCGAGTGGCGCTTCAACGTGTAATTTGTTTCAGTCCTGAAACAGGATGAAACATTGTGGTGCTGCGCTCCGGCTGGCCGATTCCTGAGCCGGTCAGCTGGTCGAGGAGCGGGGCGACGGAGCGGGGCCGTGACTGCGGATGGCACAAGCGTTGCAATAGCAGTCAGCCAGCGACAGAATCGCTCGCGCTCGTCGACTCTTCGGGAGGACTCCCATGCGTACGCACACGTTCTATGATCCGCAGACCTACACGCTGACCTACGTTGTCTATGATCCCGATAGCCGCGACGCGGTCGTCATCGATCCGGTGCTGGACTACGATCCGCAGGGTTCCCAGACCTCGCTCGAATCGATCGAAAAAGTGAGTGCGTTTCTCACCGAACAGAGACTCACCCTGCGCCACATCTTGGAGACGCACGCGCACGCCGATCACCTGACTGGAGCGCAGCTGCTGAAGCGGCGATTTGGCGCAGCGGTGGTGATTGGGAATCGGATCACGGAAGTGCAAGCGACCTTCAAGCGCATCTTTGATCTGCCCGACTCCTTTGCGACCGATGGCAGTCAGTTTGATCGGCTGCTCTCCGACGGGCAAGGCCTGCAATCGGGAACCCTTCAGGTGGGCGCGATCGGCACCCCTGGTCACACCCCTGCTTGCATGACGTACCAGATCGGTGATGTCCTGTTTACCGGTGATGCGCTGTTTATCGAAGACTACGGAACCGGCCGCTGCGACTTTCCGCAAGGCAGTGCCAACGATCTGTATCACTCGGTTCATGACAAGCTCTACGCGCAGCCGGATACAACCCGAGTCTTCGTCGGTCACGACTATCAACCGGGGGGTCGGGCGCTGCGCTTTGAAACGACGATCGGAGCCAGCAAAGCGCACAACATTCAGCTGCGGCAAGACACCACGCTGGAGCAGTTTGTGCAATTCCGACAGACGCGCGACAAGACCCTGGCCGCGCCTCGGCTGCTGTTTCCGAGCGTGCAAGTGAACGTCGATGCCGGTCGCTTGCCGCGTACGCAGAAGAACGGAGTTCGTTATCTGCAGGTGCCGCTCAACCTCTTCCATCCGACGGAAGAAGACGGCTCACCACGTCAAAGCTAATCGAGTAGGAATCCGAGTAGGAATCCGAGTAGGAATCAAAACGGGAGGACGCAGATGACAGACTCTCTTGCCAAACGATCGGTGCCGCAGCCGGGTGGTTATCGCGACATCACGCCAGCGGATCTGGCCCAGGCGGGTTATTCAGGACGACTCATTGATGTGCGTGAGCCGTCAGAGTTTACCGGCGAGCTGGGACATCTTCCCAGTGCTGAGCTGGTTCCACTTGCGACGCTGGCTCAGGCGGCGGCGAGCTGGAGTCGCGAAGCGGAGCTGATCTTGATCTGTCGCTCTGGGAATCGCTCTGCCCGGGCCGCGCAGCTCCTGTTCAGCATGGGATTCCGCAAGCTCTACAACCTCAGCGGAGGCATGCTGGCCCACAACGCCGCTGGACTCCCGGTGACCCGCTCCTAAACCGGGCCTCACTGTGGAAACCAACAGTTTGAGTAAAGAGCCTGGGGCCGACCGGAGAGCTTTTTTTCGGTCCGCCTGCGGAACGGAAAAAAGTCTCGAAGGGAAGGGGGGCCCCAGGCGACTACTTGAGCAGCTCTGGGAGTTCTTTGCGGAGCTGCTCGAACATCTCTTTGTCGTGGCTGCGCAGGCTGCGCTTGCTGGTCACGCTGTCGAACAGAATCTGGTGGCTGCGCGAAAACGCCAGCACCGCTTTTCTGTACGAGAGCAGGGCTTCATAGCTGTGCCGCAGACCGTGCTCAAAGTGAAGCAGTGCAGCCAGCTCTGCTTGTCGTTGTTGCTTGGCAATCGGGTCTGCGATCTTGATGCTCTTTTCCAGCTCTTGCAGGTTTCTGCGACGGAACGGCAGGCTGGACTGAATCATCTGCCGCGCCGGTTCTCCCAGCAGAGAGACGCGAGATAGCAGTCCTTCACACAGCGCTTGTACGTGCGGATTGGACTCCTTTACGATCTTTTCCAGCTGATGCCGCCGCCACTCTTCGCTCAGCGTCGCAAGCAGACTGGCGGCTCCTTGCTGCATCGCCACCGACGAGGGATCGAGCGGCATCGCTCCGTTTGCCATGATCCGCTGAATGTTCCACACCAGCGTTCGCACCGGATCTGCTCCGCGCACATCGTTGTAATCGGCCAGGTTCTTGAGCGCGGTGGAGTACTCGCTCAGTGCTTGGGAATAGCGGCTGATCTCGTCGATGGCAGCGCTGACTTGCTCGCGCGGACAGGTTGGCTGGGCACCTGCGAAGATGTTTTCGGCATCGCAGTACAGCGTCAGATCCTTGGTCGCTCCGGCTCGTGCGCCGATCCAAGTTCCGATTGCTCCCGTCGCTGAGACGCTGGTCAAAGACAAGCAACCAGTCTGAAATGCCACTGCCAATAGGAATACCAGCAGCCGGTAGGAGCTGCGGTGTGATGACGATGTGCGACAGGAGTTGCCCATCTGCATTGCTTGGATGCTAGCATGCGCGGCCATGTCTTCTGCGTCCAAAGATCCGACTTCTTCGGCAGCCTCTGTTTCTGCTCTGTCCGACGGTGATGATCCGGCTCCGCTGCCCGCGCTCAGTCACCTTGATGCGCAGGGCCGTGCCCACATGGTCGCAGTGTCCGATAAGCCGGAGACACGGCGCGAGGCCCGGGCGTCTGGGCGGGTGATCATGCAGCAGACTACGCTGGCGCAGATTGTGTCCGGTGCCCTGCCGAAAGGGGATGTGCTGCAGGTGGCGCGGATTGCCGGAATCTCGGCGGTGAAGCGGACTGCGGACCTGATTCCTCTGTGTCATCCGCTGCGCATTACCGGAGTCAAGCTAGACTTTGTGCCGCAGCCAGAGAAGCCGGACTTGCAGACATCGGACTTGCAGCCTGGCGAGCGTGCGATCCTGATCTCTGCCATCGTCACCGCAATGGATCGCACCGGAGTCGAGATGGAAGCGCTGACTGCCGTCGCTGTCGCCGGTCTTACGATCTATGACATGTGCAAAGCGATCGATCGCGGCATGCGCATCACCGACATATCTCTCGATGAAAAGAGCGGCGGTCGCAGCGGCCACTATGTGAGCCCGCGCCTGTGATAGCGTTTGGGAATGCAACAGCCGCTTCCTCCGCCGACTTCGTCTTCGACTTCTTCTGCGAACTCTGCTCCGACTGCGGCCCGTCAGGCACTCGCTGAGTGGCAAGAGGCCAAGCGCCAGAACTTTTACAGCACGGACACGGATCTGCAGGCGATTCTGCTCCATCACTTGGGACCGGAAGTGCTCGCTCAGGAGGCCCCCGGCCTGGTCGCATTTGGAGCAGAGTCAGCGACGGTACTGGATGATCTGATTCGCGAAAACAACCGCGATGAACACCTGCCGCAGCTGCGCCGCTGGGATGGCATTGGCCGTCGCATTGATGAAGTGATCTTTCATCCCAGCTACTTTGAGATCGGCCAGCGCGCCTATCGAACCGGAGCGCTCGCTCGCTATGCTCGTCCTGGGGAGGAGCGGATTCAGCTGGCGTACTGCTATCTGCTCGCCCATCACGGAGAAGGCGGACATCTGTGTCCATTTGCGTGTACGGCGGGACTGATCAAGATTCTGCAAGCACGCGGAAATGAGGCATTGAAAGCGCATCTTTTACCGGGTCTTTTGCACCTGGATCGCCGGGCTCCTGAGCACTATCACGGCGCGCAGTTTTTGACCGAAGTCCAGGGCGGCTCCGACGTGGGCGCCAACGCAGTGCGAGCCCGGCGCGATGGCGAACACTTTCGGATCAGCGGTGAAAAGTGGTTCTGTTCGGTGATCGATGCCGACCTGTATTTGATGACCGCGCGACTGGATGGATCTCCGAGCGGAACCGCCGGCCTGGGGGCGTTTGTGGTGCCGCGCCTGCTTCCGGATGGGACTCCCAATGGGGTTCACATTCGCCGACTGAAGTACAAGCTGGGCACTCGCAGCATGGCCAGTGGGGAAGCAGACTTTGTCGATGCGCTGGCCTGGGCCGTTGGTGATCCCGCCTGTGGATTCAAGTCTGTGGTGGAGATCGTGCTCAACACCAGCCGGGTCTATAACGCCATTGCCGCGTGTGGAATGATGCGCCGCGCAGAGATCGAAGCGACCACCTACGCGGCTCACCGCGAAGCCTTTGGACAGAAGATCGAGTCGTTTCCGCTGGTCCGCCGCACCCTTGCGCGGATCTCTTCCGAGCGGCGCCGTGCCGTCGCTGGTACGTTCGGAGTCATCGCTCTTTCGGATGCGGTCGCGCTGGGCCAGGCCGATGAGAGTGCGCGCCAGGTGCTGCGCCTCGTGATCAATATGAACAAGTACTGGACGGCGATTCGCTGCACCGACACCATTCGGGATGCGATCGAAGTCCTTGGGGGGAACGGTGCGATCGAGGACTTCTCGGTGTTGCCGCGACTGCTGCGCGACAGCATTGTGGTCGAGGCGTGGGAAGGAACGCACAACGTCCTGTGTGCGCAGGTGCTACGGGATCTGCAAAAGCTCGGTCTGCATCACGCCTTTTTTGCATTCCTAAAGGTGCATGCGCGCAGTCAGGAATCGCAGCAGCAGCTTGACTCTGCCCGTCGAGAAGTCGAGCGACTCCTGTGTCTTCCTGCCGAGGAAGCAGCGGTGTATATCCGGGATGTGGTCGATCAGCTGATGCCGCTGTGGCAGCGCGTCTGTGTGGAAAAGTCGCTCTCGTAGATACAGCCTTCCTTTCCCTCTTCCTTTCATCTTCCGTTCCCGCTTCCTTTCCATCATCGATTGGGCAACTCCGCGAATAGGGACGCGATAACTTCCGCATGGCCTTATTTGATCTTCGGAAGCTCGAGAATGTCTTTCACAAGCCACAGACTCCGCACGCAGCAGAGACGCATGCCCCGACTCCGACGCCTCATGCGCCGACCCCAGCGGTGATTCCGCGCGCGATTCCGGTTGCGGAGCCCGTCAAAGAGAGTCATCCGGCACCGACTCCGGTTGTGAACCACGCACCGACTCCGGCTGGGAACCACGCACCGGCTCCCACTCCGACTCCGACTCCGGCTACGGCACAGACTCCGACTCCGGCTACGGCACAGACTCCGACTCCGGTTCCGGCGGGAACCCAGACCAAGACTCCGGGCCTTACCGAAGAGGAGCAGCGCGCGCTCGTCACTGACAGGATGGAGTCGCTCAAGGAAAACAAGACGATTCTCAAGCCCGGTCAGAAAGGTCCAGAGGTGATCGCGCTCCAGCAGCAGCTCAAGCAGCTGGGTCTGCATGTCGAACAGAATGGCGTGATGGACAAGTCCACAGAGGGCTACATCATGGCGATCCAGACCGGCGGGGGACTGGGCGCAGATGGAATTGTTGGGCCCAAGACGATCGATCAGCTGCTCAAGCTCGATCAGGCCCCGGAAAAACCGGCGACGGGGGACAACGAAGCGGAGGGCGACAACGTCGATCACATGCCCGACGATCCCAAGCTGGCGGCGGTCTATCTATACAACCGCCAGCGCGTCAAAAATGCCAAGGAGTCGCTCAATCCCTCCCAACAGCGCGACATGGAACAGTTCATCAAG
>JAEUKA010000081.1 GCA_016794465.1 Myxococcales bacterium
GACTCACAAATATTGTGCAAAACCTGGGGGGCGGGCTGTTTTGGGGCCCCCGACGGGGGGACAAGGACTGGGGCCCCCCGACCCCCCGGTGCCCTAAAGAGGGCGAACGAGGTCGGCGCGCCGACCCCCCGGTGCCCTAAAGAGGGCGAACGAGGTCGGCGCGCCGACCCCCCAGGACCCTAAAGAGGGCGAACGAGGTCGGCGCGCCGACCCCCCAGGACCCTAAAGAGGGCAAACGAGGTCGGCGCGCCGATGTAAGGGACCCTAAAGAGGGCCCAGCAGGTCGGCGCGAGGTTTGAGGGGTAGGGCGACTAGCGCGACAAAGGCGACAGCTGTAGCTCGGCAAGCAGGCCGAAGTGGTCGCTGGGGAAGACGCCGTCCGGATCAGGCCGATCCAGGACGACGCGGCAAGAGTGGACGACCCCGCGACCGTCCCGACTGGGCGGACTGACAAAGATGTAGTCCAGGCGGCGGTCATTCTGCAGGAAGCGCAGCCGCTGGGTGTACGGGTTGCGCCGCGACCACGTAAAGCCATGCTCCGCCGGCCCATCGTGCGCGCACAAGAAGGCATCTTGGTAGTACGTGCGCCTGCCGCCCAGGGTATGAAGCCCGCGCAGGAACCGCACCTCGTCACTGTCCGGGGTCGCGTTGAAGTCGCCCATCAGCACCGTCAGCTTCGGCCCCCCCGCCAGCTTCAGCGCATGCCCTTTGAGCAGCCGGTCAATCGCCTCGACCTGCTCTTCCCGCGCGATGCCGTCCGTCATGCGGTAGTGCAGGTGCGTGGTCCCCACCAAGACCACTCCGTGCGGCGTCGCCAGCTCCGCCCACAGCAGCACGCGGCGCTCGTCGGCCCGAGGCTGGGGCAGCTCGACGTGCTCGTGGGCCGTGATCGGGTGCCGCGATAGGAT
This sequence comes from Myxococcales bacterium, assembly GCA_016794465.1. Lineage (GTDB taxonomy): Bacteria > Myxococcota_A > Polyangia > Palsa-1104 > JAEUJZ01 > JAEUKA01. Next base: position 909 of record JAEUKA010000081.1, read on the forward strand.
CGCCAGCCCCTCGGTGCCCCCGCCCCACTCCGTGGCCGGCGCAAACACCGGCGTGAGCCCCAGCGCTGTGCCCAGCTGCTGCGCCGTGTTCACCAGCTTGCTCGGAATCTCCCGCACCTCCTGCAGCGCCACCACATCGGGGTTTAGCTCCCGCAGCTGCTCGATGCAGAGCTGGAGCCGCCGCTCCAGGGGACCCTGCTCACCCCACAAGTTCAGCGTCACCGCCCGTAGGCGAGCCTCTTCTGCCATCAGATCCTCCGTGCCGGGCCCCTGGGTCCGTAGTAGATGCTGCGCGAGTCCACCGTTTCCCACACCGTGACCGAGTATAAGCCCGCCAGGTCCGGCGCGAGGCGATCGTAGAGGTAGCGGCCAATCCGCTCGCTCGTCGGGTTGTCTAGCCCGGTGATCTCGTTGAGCAGCCGGTGGTCCAGCTCGTCAATGACTGGCTGCACCACCCTGTCCAGATCATAAAAGTCGATGAGGAAGCCTGTCTCCTCGCTCGCCTCGCCACCTACGACGACATCAATCTTGAACGAGTGACCGTGCAAGCGCCGACAGCGGTGACCCTCGGGGACCTTGGGAAGGAAGTGCGCGGCCTCAAAGCGATACTCTCGAACCAGCTCCACGTACATGGACATTCCTTGGCACTCTCTTGGCTAGCTAGCGCCGTGGCACTTCTTGTATTTCTTGCCGCTGCCACAGGGACAGGCGTCGTTGCGACCCACAGCGGCGATGGCGGGTGCCTTCGACTGGCTGCGTAGCTGCCGCTGGGCGGCCAACAGGGGCGAGACTTGCTCCCGCATGAAGCGATAGCGGTTCTCGTACATCGTCTGGAGCTGCGGCTGGGACGACATGAGGTTCGCCACCAGCACAAACAGGCTGTTGGGCTCGACCCCGGACGAGGCCTCCAGCACCGCCGGCTCCTTCTTCGGCAGCGAGTAGTTGACGACGCCGATCTTCTGCACCCGCTTGCCGTCCGCGCTGGGGGCGACGACGGTCCAGACCACCCGCTTGCAGTCACACTTGGGCTCGATGCAGTAGGCGTCCTGGAGGCCGATGGTGACTTGGGGGGCGGGCTTCTCTGCTGGGCTCTCGCTTTGCTCCGGCTCGGCGGCGCCCATGGTGAACAGGGGGATGCCCTCGGCGCGGAAGACGTGCTGCCACAGCACCAGCTCGCCGGCCTTGACCCCGGACCAGTCGAAGTAGCGAAAGTGGATCTGCTTGCCAAGCTCGCGGACCTCGGCGTAGTGGCGGCGCAGCTGCTCGATGGCGCCGCCGCTCAGCACCTCGCGGACGGCCTTGCGCAGGGACTCGCGGGCGGGGCCGCCTTGGTTGTCGAGGAAGTCGACGCGCAGCGTGCCGAGGTCAACGGACATCCCGACGCCGCCGATGCGCAGGTGGCCGGTGGCGCAGTCGCAGCTGTGGTCGCCGCAGTAGAACTCGTCGGCGGGCTGGCCGTTCACCAGGATCGGCGGGTCTTTTTTGAGCTGCTCAGTCTCGGGTAGATCGCGGTAAGGAATCAGGGCCATGGCTGGTTTTGTCTTTGTGGGGGTACGGGGTAAGCAGCGGCCCGGCCTAGGCGTCCCCCCCAAGGAGGATTCGCTCGGCCAGAGCGCTGCGCTCGCTGCCAAGACAGCTCTTGGCCAGCGCGGTGTCGATGGGTGTGGGGCTGCGGCCTTCGGCGTGAGCCAGCTCGACCTGATAGATGGCGCGCAGCTCTTCATAGCCGACCAAGAGGTCGCGGTTGAGGACGAGGTAGTGGTACATCGGGTAGTGCGCAAGCTCGTCGCGGGCCTTGCGGAGGCGGGTGGCGATGACCTCGGCGCTGTCGGTGGCGCGGCCTCGCAGGCGGGCTTCCAGCACGGCGAGCGAGGGCGGCAGGATGAACACCAGCCGGGCCGACGCGGCGAACACCTCGAGGATGCGCGTCGCCCCTTGATAGTCGATGTCGAGCAGGATCTTGCAGCCACTGGCGAGCGCCTTTTGCACGGCGCTGAGGCTGGTGCCGTAGCGGCGGGCATGGACCCAGTTCCACTCCGCAAAGGCGCCCTGCTGGACCATCGCATCGAACGTGGCGTCACTGACGAAGTGGTAGTCGATGCCGTCGCGCTCGCCGCTGCGTGGCGGGCGGGTGGTGTAGGACACCGAGAACTGTAGCTCCGGGTGCTCGGACAGCAGTCGGCGACACAGCGTGGTCTTGCCTGCCCCTGAGGGAGACGAGACGACCAGCAGCAGGCCGCTTGGCGGGGTCGTCATGCCCTACGCCTCATCCCGTGAGCCATCGCTGTCCCCACCGAGCGGGCTTGGGGACGTGCCACTTGGCGCCACGCCGCCCCGCTCCAGCCGCTCGGCCACCGTCTCGGTCTGCAGCGCCGACAGCACGATGTGATCCGAGTCCGTGATGAGGATCGACCGGGTCCGCCGCCCCTGGGTGCCGTCAATCAGCCGCCCCGCCTTGCGCGCCTCTTCCTTAAAGCGCTTCATCGGGGCCGACTCGGGGCTGACTATAGCGACCACCCGCTCGGCCACCACTGCGTTGCCGTAGCCAATGTTGACTAGCCGCACGATGACACTCGCCTGCTGTAGCTGCTGGGAGACTGGGCTTGGGTTGGGGCTGGCCTATTCCACATTTTGAACCTGCTCGCGGAGTCGCTCTAGCTCCGCCTTCATTGCGACGACCCGGGCCGCCACCTCTGCTGACTGTGCTTTCGAGGTCAGGGTGTTGGCCTCACGGTTCATCTCTTGCATCAGGAAGTCGAGCTGCCTACCGACAGGAGCCTGGCTTTCGCACAGCCGCACAAACTCGTCAAGGTGGGCGCGCAGCCGGGTCAGCTCCTCACTGACATCGACACGATCGGCAAACAGGGCGACTTCTTGGGCGAGCCGCTGCTGGTCGACCGGAACCTGGCCGTCCACAAGCCGCTGTAGCCTCTCGCTGAGCCGCCGCTTCTGCTGCTCGGGGGCGAGCGCAGTCATCTTGGCCACTTCATCCCGCAGCCGCGTGATGATCTGAATCCGACCAAGCAGATCGGTCCGCAGCGAGTCCCCTTCGCGGGTCCGGCTCTTGTCGAGCTTGTCCAGCGCTGCCTCCAAGATCGGCGACAGCTGGTTCAGATACTCCTCGGCGCTGTGGGTGAGGGTGTCGGCGGTGCTCATCACCCCCGGCTGAGCCAGCACGAGCTGAAGCAGCCGGGCATCCCGCTCGACCGCCAGCTCGGGGCCGGCATGCAGCGCCATCGTCGCCTCGCGCACCGCCTGCGCATAGGCCAGCAGCAGGTCGCGATCGAGCCGCACAGCCGGCGCAGCCACGCTGGCGGTGGTTTCACTGATGGTGACGACCAAGCTGCCGCGCTGGACTTTCTTGCGCACCACCTCCCGCAGCAGCTGATCGAGCAGCGGATCGGTACAGCCGGGGGGCAGCCTCAGCTTGACCTCCAAAAAGCGGTGATTGAAGCTGCGGACCTCGACCGTGAAGTGGCGCCCGAGGCACTCGCCCTTGGCGGCGCCAAAGCCTGTCATGCTGTTCATACTGCGTCCTCACCAGCGTCTGCGAACCAGCGCAGGGTTAGGGCCAGTCCGGCGGCGAAGCGAACGGCTGGCGCAAAGCCGAGCAGCTGCCGGGCTCGACCAATGTCGGCCCACGAGTGGCGTACTTCGCCATCACGGGCAGGGAGAAACTCGGGCTCAAGCGGGTGACCCAGAAGCGCTGCCAGCTGGGCGACAAGGTCCAGCAGCGTGACCTGTTCCCCACAGCCAATGTTGATGACCTGACCGGCGACCTGCTCGGCAGGGACGTGACAGGCCAGCAGGTTGGCCGACACGACGTTGTCGATGAAGCAGAAGTCGCGCGACTGCAGGCCATCGCCGAAGATGCGCGGGCGCCGGCCCTGCAGCGCGGCCCGCACAAAGTTCGGCACCACCGCTGCGTACTGCGAGGACGGATCTTGGCGCGGCCCGAACACATTGAAGTAGCGCAGCGCGACCGTGGGAACCTGATAGATGCGGCTGTAGACCGCCGCGTAGTGCTCGCAGGTCAGCTTGGCGGCGGCATAGGGCGACAGCGGTGCCACTTCGTGATCCTCGCGCTTGGCTTCGCTCGGTCGCAGATCGCCGTACGCCGCACAGGAGGTCGCCAGCACCACCCGCTGGACCGTGCCGCCCTGTCGCCGCGCCGCTTCCAGCACCGCGAGGGTTCCGGCGGCATTGATCCGCTCACACTCGATCGGCTGCTCTACCGACCACGTCACCGAGGGCATCGCCGCATGGTGCAGCACGTAGTCAACGCCGCGCATCACCCGATCGAGCAGCGGTCCATCGAGGATATCGCCCCGCCACAGCTCGACCTGCTGCGGATGGTCGGCCAGCAGCTTGCCCACGTTCTTGTAGCGCCCGGTGCGCAGGTTGTCGAGGATGCGGACCTGCTCGCCCTGCGCCACCAGTGCGTGGGCCAGGTTGGCGCCGATGAAGCCGCAGCCTCCGGTGAGGAGATAAGTCGACATCGCTGGCAGATAACCCGAAGCCTGTCGCGGACGCAACTATAGGGAAAGGGTTTGTGTGGTCAGCGTTGACAGAGGCCGGGTCGTCCGGGGCACTCTGCTGGGCAGGAGGTGGCCTTGCGCGGATGCGGTTTCGGATGGATGGCTCGCGGGTCGTGGCTGCTGGCGCTGCTGCTGGGGGTGACGATCCCTGCGTCGGCCCGGCTGCCGCTGGCTGGAGCCGGGACGGTGCGCAGTGTGCCGGTGTTGCCGGTGCAGCCGAGTGTGGGCGGGGCCCCCGCGCTGTCGATGGATGCCTATTCGCGGCTGGGGACGGGGCGGCTGTCGGTGAGTGCGCGCGCGCAGCTGCTCGGGTTTCTGACCGGCGTGCCGATGGCGCAAGGGCCGGTGGTGGATGCGAGGGGTCGGCTGCGGCTGCTGGTGCGCCAGTCTCCGGGGGCGCCGCCGCTGCAAGGCTATGCCGTGTCACCGCTCAGCCTGTCGGTGTCGGAGCTGCTGGTGCAAAGAGAGGATGTGCCCCGCCTTCTGGCTGAGCCGACCGTGCTGCGCATCGATGGCCTGCGTCGCTTGCGGCCTCTGCTTGATCAGTCGCGGAACCTGATCGGAGCCAAGGCGGTGACCGACAAGCTCCAGCTGCGCGGCAAAGGGGTGCTGATTGGCATCGTCGATACCGGCATCGACTTCCGCCACGCCGATCTGCGCGACGCGGCGGGCAAGACCCGGATTGCCTACCTGCTCAGCCGGTCCGAGGCCCGTGACAGTCGCCACCCCGAGTTTCCCGACTACGACGGCATGCAGCTTCACACCGCCAAAGACCTCGATGAAGTGCTGGAGCTAGAGGCCAAGGGCATGCAGCCGCCGGTGCCCATCCGGCAGGTCGATATCAGCGGGCATGGCACCCACGTCGCCGGGATTGCTGCGTCCACGGGGCTGGCCACAAGTGGTCGCTTTGCCGCTGGACGGTATGTTGGGGTGGCCCCGGAAGCCTCGCTGTGTGTCGTCAAGGCCACCCGGGATGAGCAGTCCTTTGATGATGTCGACATCCTGCGCGGGGTGCGCTTCTGCTTTGATCGGGCCGACGAAGCCAAGCTGCCGCTGGTGGTCAACCTGAGCCTGGGCGCCGATGGCGGACTTCATGACGGCAGCAGCCTGCTAGAGGTCGCCATCGATGAGCTGGTCGGCCAGCGCCCGGGTCGGATCGTGGTCGCGGCGGCGGGAAACTCGGGGGACTACGACCTGCATGCCAGTGCGGGGCTGCTACACGGCTCGCACGAGGTGACGCTGCGCCTTGTCCACCACGATGTGCCGGTGGCGCAGAGCGGCGTCTCGCTGGAGCTGTACTATGACGCGCTGGCCCCGCCGCTGGACGGGGGCGTGGCGGAGCTGACCGTGGTGCTCCGCTCGCCCAAGGGAGTGCGGTTCGAGGTGCCGATGGGTCAGTCGCTGCAAGCGACATTCGAGGACGAAGGCGAAGCGGTGATTGACGCGACCGATCTGGCGGCCACCGGGCTGCGCGGGGTGCTGATCACGCTGCAGAGTCCGCCCGGCAAGGCTCCGCCGAAGGAAGGCGACTGGCACCTAGAGCTGCGCGGCAAGACCCGGCGCTATGACCTGTGGCGGGTGGTGCAGAGCGATGACCTGGAGGTTGCGCTGCGCGGCCACCTTGATCCCGATGGCTATGTGGGGATTCCGGCTTCGGCGGCGCAGGTCATTAGTGTCGGGGCGCTGCGCAGTCGGCTGTCGTGGCAGCGGGCGGATGGCAAGCTGGCGACCTTTGATCGAGAGCTGGGTCGGGTGGCGACGTTCTCCTCGGGCGGTCCGCTGCGCAGTGGTGGCTTTGCCCCCGATGTGCTGGCGCCCGGTGAGTTCATTGTCTCGGCGCTGTCGAAGGAGGCGCTGCAGAGCGATCCTCGGTCGGCGTTTGCGCTGCCGCACGATCCGGGGCTGCTGATTGCCGACGATGGCCTGCATGGAGTGCTGCGGGGGACCTCGCAGGCCGCGCCGCAGGTCGCCGGAGCCATCGCGCTGATGCTTCAGCTGGACCCCAACCTGACCGTGACAGAGGTACGCGAGCTGCTGCGGACGACGGCGCAGCTGCCGGTGGGGCTGGGCTATGGGCCGCGCCGAGGCTTTGGCCAGGTCAACCTGGAAGCGGTGTTCGAGCGGCTGGGTGGCGCGATGCTGTACACCCTGAGCCCGCTGCTGTCGGATGTCGGGGTCAATCGTGACATCGCCGCGCCGAACGTCGAGACGGTGACCGTGACGGTGACGCCGCGTGATGTGCTGGGGCGACCGCTTGGGCGGGGGCTGCCGGTGTCGATCGTGGCCGATCACGGTGCCTGGACGGACGAGGTGCGGGATGAAGGCCATGGGCGCTACGAGCGGACGCTGCTGGCCCAAGGTCCGCGCGGCAGCCACGCGACGATCGAGGTTCGGGTCGGTGGCGAGCTGCTGTTGCAGAAGCCGGTGGTCCACTTTGTCGGCGAGCGCAGTGAGATCGGCCAGCGCTTCGTGATCGGTGCCTGCTCGTTTGCGCGGGGGACGGGTCAGCCCGTCGGGCCGTGGGGACTGCTGCTGGCCTTGGCGGTGGCGATGCGGATGAGGTGGCGGCGGGGCAGGGCGGGGCTGTGGCTGGCGCTGTGGACGGGGCTGGTCGGGATGGCTGTGGGCTGCTCGGATGCGCCGCGTGAGGGCGACGTGAGCAAGCAGCACGGGCGCGATCAGGTCGGCGACTTCTTTTGGGCGGTCCGCGACGCGCTGTGGCACCCGAAGGTGGTGATCTCGATTCGCAAGCAGCGCGCCGACCTGTTCGAGGGTGAGACGCTGGTGGCGCAGTCGGCGGTGAGCACGGGTCGGCGAGGCCACAAGACCCCACAGGGCGACTACACCGTGATCGAAAAAGTGCCGCTTCACCTGTCGAGCCGCTACGGCGACTACCTGTCCGAGGTCGGCGAGGTCGTGCTGGCGAGCATCGACAACGAAGAACAGCCGCCGCCGCCGGGCACAACGTTTCGCGGGACGCAGATGCCGTACTTCCTGCGCATTACCGGAGGCATCGGCCTGCATGCGGGGGTGCTGCCCGGACATCGCGACTCGCACGGCTGTGTCCGAATGCCACGCCTGTTCGCGCAGAAGCTGTTCGAGACTTTGTCACTCGGTACCCCGGTGATCGTCACGGACTGAAACAGGATGGTCGCGGGTGCTGGCCGTCGGGTTACCATTAGACGGCCAAGGCTGGCGGAGGCTACGCATGTCCATCGGAACAAGCCGGTTACTCGCCTTCGTGGCGCTGCTCATGGGCTGTCAGTCTTCGGTCCCCGAGCGGCCCGCCAACGCGATCTCGATTGGGGCGCTCTTGCCATTTACCGGCGCAACGTCCGGGGCTGGCGAGACGCTGGAGCGCTCGATCTTGATGGTGGCGGAGCAGATCAATGCGGCGGGGGGAATCGCAGGTCGGCCACTGTGGATAGAGTCGCGCGATACGCACTCGAACGTCGAGGTTGGGCTCGCGGCGGGGCAGGATTTGATCGAGCAAGGCGTGTTCGCAATCGTCGGCCCAGAAGAGCCGGATCTGGCAGTGGCGATGATTCCAGCCTTGAACCGGGCGCAGGTGCCGATGATCTCGGTGGGGGCCAGCTCGCCGCCCGCCGGACTACAGTTCTCGAGCTACTGGTTTCGGATTGTCCCGACGGGCACGGTGCTGGGCCAAGCGCTGGCCGACCGGATGCACAGCGATAAAGTCCAGTCCCCGGCGCTGATCTTCGTCAACGATGAGTATGGACGCGCGATGGCGACGGCCATCCAAGCGCAGTTCGAGAAGTCCGGGGGCCGCTTCAGCTTGGTCATGAGCTTTGAGCCAGGCTCCGCCGACCTGTCCCCGGTGCTGCGCCGGCTGCTGGCGGTCCAGCAAGACGGAGTGGTGCTGGTGACGTACCCGGCCAGCGCGTCTTCGATCATTGCGGCGATTCCAGAGATGGCCGGGCGCAGTGCCCGCTTCTATCTGACGCCCAGCCTGCGGTCGGAGGTGTTCCTGCAGAATGTGATTCCGTCTCAGGTCGAGGGCGCAGTCGGTGTGTCGGCGGCGCTGCCGGCGGATGCGAGTGCTTTCGCCAGCACGTTCGCGACTCGCTGGAGCGGGGAGCAGCCGATAGTCGGGGATTACTTCTACTTCGATGCCACGGCGGTGGCGGCCCTGGCGCTACAAGCGGCGGCCAGCGCGGTGGGTCCGGGCTTTTCGCCCCGTGATGTGCAGAAGAACATCTCGCCCGTGACTTCGCCGGGAGGCTTGGTCGTGACCTGGGAGGAGCTTGTGCCCGCCCTCACCGAGCTACGAGGCGGCAAGGCGGTCGTCTACCGAGGTGCCTCAGGCCCGCTCGGCTTCGATGACTCCAACAACGTCGCCCAGCCCCTGATCCAGCTCTGGAAGATTCAAAACGGCCAGATCATCCCCGACTAACTACGGCAGTCCCAGGTGGGCTTTGTAGGCTTTGATCTGCGGGGCCAGCCCTTTTTGAGTGGTGATCGTATTCCACTCTTTGGCGCAGGCATCCATCTCGGCCTGGATCAGTCCCATCGCCGGAGCCACGGTGCCGCTGATCGCCTGCACCAGATTGTCCAGGTGATTCTCTAGCGCCGCACCGTACTGGTCGGCCCCGGGAAGTCGCACGTCGATGACCGCATTGGGATGATTCGTCGCGTCGAGCACAGCCTTGGTGTAAGCCTGTGCCGTGGCTGCGCTCCAGCCAGACTTGGTCCACACCGCGGTGTTGGTGTACTGGCTCTGTCGCCAAGGCTGGAACGCCCCCTGATACATCGGATCGGCGCCCAGCGTGCCGGTGATCTCGGGGCTGATCATGTACTTCATGAACTTCCAGGCCTCCTCTTTGTTCTTGCTGGTCGAGGTCAGGAAGAAGCTCCAGCCGTTGGCGGGATGAACCGGCGCCACGTTCGCCATCCCAGCCGGCATGTTCACCCACTGCTTGGCTTGCCAGTCGTAGTACTGACTGCTGCCCGGCACTTGCGCAAAGCCGACCTTGTCCTTTACCACCGAGTCCGCCGCATTCGAGAGCGGACCGATATCGCCCCAGTCGATCGCCATCAGGGCGTGGCCGTGGGTAAACTGCGTGATCACGTCGGCTCGGCCCGTGGTGCCTGGACCGGACGTACAGCAGGCGATCATCTCGAGCCACTTGGCGACACCGGTCACAAATCCGGGCGTGTTCACCAGCGGCGTCATGTTCAGATCGAACAGCTCCATCCCCTGCGCAGGTGGCGGCAGGTTCGTCCCCGGTGGGCTGCTGGGAATCACAGCATAGGGAGCCGCCCACGGCTCAATGTACCAGTACAGCTGGTTGCCTTTGGTCAAGTTGGTGACAAAACCATAGTGACGGGTCGGATCACCATTCCAGTTTTGTCCACTAAAGAACTTGGCCACCGACAGAAGCTCATCCATGGTCTTGGGAGGATTGGGCAGAGCCATCCCACCATTGGCCGCAGAGTACTTCGCTTGCCATGCTGGATCGCTCAAGATATCTTTGCGATAAAACAGCAGGTGGTTGTCATTGTCAGTCATCAACGTGTAGTAGCGACCACCGTAATTGTTCTTTAATCGAATGCCGGGGATGATATCGGACCAGCCGAGCTGAGCATCCGCCATGTCTCGATTGATGTAGCTGTCAAGCGCTTGGTTATAACCAAGATTGACCATGTCAGCCATCCAGATCTCGAGTCCCAGAATCACGTCGATCGAGGCACCACTGGCATCGACACCGCCCCGCGTCGCTTGGGTCTGAATCTCTGGGAACAGCTTGGAAAAGTCCGGCTGGGTCTTTAGGTTGATCTGAACCCCGGTTTGAGTTTGATACTTCGGCCCAAAATTCTGAATCGGTCCCGCGATCTGCGGCCCACCGAAGGTATAGACCGTCACCGGAGCAGGGCTTACGGGGTCCGGCATGGTGGTCCCATCGTTTGTGCAACCGGTAGCCATCACTGCCAAGGCTGAGGCAACCATCCAATGACATCCACGCATGTATCCCTCCCTGTAAGACGTTTGTTCGTTACATAGCCAGTCCATCGTAAGCAAAATTTGTCGATCAGAGTACTCCTATCTGTGTCGCACCTCTGCGGGCAAAGTAGGCTTCCTGAAATGCCTTCCCGCGACGGGTGCGGCGAGTATAAGATGCGAGGGGGGAGCCAGGTTTTTGGCGACTACCTGTGGGGTCTATGAAGTACCGCAGACCGTACAACCCAGCCCGACTGCTCTTCCGCTCGCTCCTTGCGGGTGTGGTAGGGATCACGAGCGGAGCGACGGCCAGCCCACCACCACCACCGGGAGTCGCAGTGCCCGCAGCGGCAGATCCGGAAGTCGAGCCAGAGCCCGCACCAGCAGCGCCCGCAGCGCCAGTTCCTTCCGCATCCCCAGTCCCTCCCGCATCCCCAGTGAGTGCGCCTTCCGTACTAGCACCAGCGACGGGGACAGCCGCAGCTCCCGGTGCTTCTGAGATCGACTTGTTCAACTTGGAAGAGCAGGTGGCGCGGATCTCCTCTGTGACCAAGACCGAACAGACTGCTGAGGAGGCCCCGGCGATCGTTGACATCGTCACCCGAACGCAGATTCGGGAGTGGGGCTATCAGTCGCTGGCGGACGTACTCCGGCATGTCATCGGCTTCTATGTGATCGACGATCACATCCTTCCCAACGTGGCGGTGCGTGGCTATTCAGGAGGCCTGTTTGCAGAGAGCAGCATCATCAAGCTGATGCTCGATGGACAGTCGCTGTCGTTTCGCTCGACCTCGGGAAACTGGCTGGGACCGGAAGCGATTCCTATTACTGCGATCGAGCGCGTCGAGATCATTCGCGGTCCCGCTTCCGCGCTGTATGGTGCGGACGCATTCCTGGGTGTGGTCAACATCGTGACCAGACAGGGCGAGGGACTGTCCGGCGCCGATGTCCAAGCTGCGGTTGGGGTATCGCGCTCCATTCCCGGCAGTCCGGGGGCGGACCTGGACATCACGGCGGGGGCGCGCAGAGGCCCGCTCGACATTGTGGTGGGGGCCCGCATTGGATCTGAAGATCGCAGCGGACTGGGCATGCCTGCCACGTCGCCATCGCCCACGATTCCTTTTTACAACCGGCAGTCTACCGGGGCCACGGGACTCGATCTGGGCTCCATGGTCGGGTTTCTCAAGTTCTCGCTGCAGCTGCCGCGTGCGACGCTCACGCTCAGCTCGCGGCTTGCTTCCATCGATCGCGGCGCCGAGTTTGCACCGTGGACCCAGCTGTCGCATGGACTGGACTCTGCCGGACGATCCAATGAGACGCGGGTGCAGCTGTACCAAGTCCACGTCAACCTGCGCGGTCAGTTCCAGCTACGGCCCAACCTGAGCCTAACGGTAGACGGCTCCTTCTTTCATGGTCGGCCAGGCAGCGGCGATCGAATCGAGGTAGGCAGCGACGTTGTGCATATGCGGCGTCAGCTCGGATCGACGGGTACGGACTGGAATGCTGAGATTCAAGCGAAGCTGCCGCGCTCGGTAGTGCTGATTGCCGGCCTTGGCACCATTTATGATGTAGAGACACTGCCATCGGTCCAGCGAGTATTGAAATTTGATATTGGCTCATTGGCGGCTGGTTCAACCCTAGATGCAGTGGATGCGCGCGGCACGAAGGCACTCTATAATTTTGGTGCTTATGCCCAGATCATGTGGACACCGATCAAGCGCTACCTTACTCTGACGGGTGGTGTACGCTATGATTATCACAATATATATGGAAGCCAGCCGAGTGGCCGATTGGGCGCAGTGTCTCAATTAACTGACAAACTAACCGTAAAAGTACTATTTGGAAGTGCATTCAAGGCGCCATCACCACTATTGCTATACGCTGTGCCACTGCAAGTAGGTGACGTTCTTGGAAATCCATCCCTAAAACCACAGTATGTTTATACATTAGAAGGCGAAGTGTCCTATCGACCGAGGAAGTATATTTCGCTGGCAACAGGGCTTGCCTATAATTCATTAAAAGACGCTGCCGGTTTTACACTGCGCGGTTCAAATCAGGTCGCCGTCAACGTCGGACAGGTCAGCACCATTTCTTGGGAAACGCGCATTGAGCTTTCTTTCCAAGATTGGATAAAAGGATATGCGCTGGGAGAGTATAATTATACCGTCCGATCGACCGGAGAGATTGGCTATCGCGCACAGCTGTTTGGCAGCGACAACATTGTCTATCCCAAAGGAATCGTTCGGCTGGGCGCGCTGGGCCGTATCCCGAAGGTTCCGCTGCGAATCGGCCTGGATGCGCAGTACGTCGGACCGCGTCGGGCCAGCGAGGCCAACACGCTCGGGCATGGTGGCGCGTACGAGCTGCCGGACTACTGGATGCTCAATGCCTCGATCTCGACCGTCGGGCTGCAGCTGCTGCCGGATCGCGAAACCGTGCTGATGGTGACCGGGCGCAACCTCCTGAACGTGAGCGCTCCCGACCCCGGCTTCGCCGGCTTTGACTATCCCCTGACCGCCACCACCGTCTGGTTCCAGCTCCGCCAGACCTTCTAATCCAGTGTGAGCAACGAGCCTGGGGGCGACCGGCGACAGTCCCCGGCACGCAGTGTGGGGGAAGAGCTTTTTTTCGGGTCGCCTGCGACACGACAAAAAAGTCTCGCAGGGCAGCGGGGCCCCAGGCGAAACGTACGATGTTGGGGTGGGACTTGGTCTGGGGTGTCGCTTTGGCCGATTTGGACAAATAGATGGCCTTTTTGGCGATGCAAGGACAATCGGAGCAAAGTATTCCTGTTTTCACGCAGCACCGCTGAAAGTCGGCGGATGTTCGACCCGTTTCCTGCTTGAAAAAGGAGCTTCCCATGTCCGTTCGTTTTTCCCTTCTCGCGTCGCTGTTCTCGCTGTCTTTGGCCGCTTCCGCTGGCTGTGGTGCGCCGGTCAACCTGACCGTCAAGAGCTACTCCAGTGACGCCACGTTTGCCGTCGGCTCGTACCTTCTGACGGGCAACCAAGACGCCATTTTGGTCGACGGACAGTTCACCAAAGGCGACGCCGAAAAGGTCGTCGCGATGGTCAAAGAGTCAGGCAAGACCCTGCGCGCCATCTTCCTGACCCACGCCCATCCCGACCACTACCTGGGGCTCGACGTGATTGCCTCGGCGTTTCCCGGGGTGCCGGTGCAGGCGACTCCCGAGGTCGTCGCTGAGTTCCAAGCCAAAGGCCCCGCCGCACTCGCCAGCGCCAAGAGCAACTTCGGAGCCGCCAACATCGCCGAAAAGCTCGCCACGGTGACCGCCGTCAGCGACGACAAGCTGGTGCTCGAAGGCGAGGAGCTACGGATCGTCAAGCTCAGCGATGGCGAGAGCCCGTCCGCCGCCGCGCTGTACGGCAGCCGTCAGAAGCTGCTCGTCGCTGGCGACCTGATCTACAACCGCGCCTATCTGTGGCTCGCCGAGTGCAAGACCGACGCCTGGACCCAGAACCTCAAGAACCTCCGCAGCCTCGGACCGATCGAGCAGATCTACCCCGGCCACGGTGCTGCGCCAGCGACCGCCGCGATCATCGACGAGAACATTCAATACCTGGCCACGGTGCCCCCGATCTTCCAGGCCGCAGCGACGGCAGCGGACGCGATTGCGCAGGTCAAGCAGAAGTACAGCTACACCGGCGGCGGACTCCTCGACTACAGCACCCAGATTTACTTCTCGGCCTGCAAGAAGCCGTAGCGCTAGGAGTTTGTTGGAGTAATGCCGCAGAGCTTCTCGCTGAGGGACCACAGACCCTCGGCGACGGCTTCATCTTGGGCGAGCTTGGTGGTCTTTTTGGGGCGACAGTCGTAGCAGTACTCGCCGCTGAGCTTGGCCGCGTCGGGACTGACTGCCAGCCAGACCAGCGTCTCGGCGCCTTTCTCGGGGGTGCGGGCAAACAGCTTGGCGGTGAAGCTGATAAAGCCGGCCATCATGCCGGTGTTGTTTTGGCCGAAGCCGGTCTGGACGAAGCCGGGATGGAAGCAGTTGACCGCGACTTCCTTGGCGCGCCTGGCGAGGGCGCGGGTAAACAGAATGTTGGCCAGCTTGGAGTCGCCGTACGAGCCAAAACCAGCGCTCTTGCCGTCGCGCTTGGCGATGAAGGCGAGGTCCATCTTGCCGGTCTGGTGCGCGGCGCTAGAGGTACTGACCACGCGCGAGCCGGGCGTCTTTTTGAGCAGCGGCAACAGCTCGTGCGTCAGCAAAAAGTAGCTCAGGTGGTTGAGCGCAAAGGTCTTCTCGAAGCCATCAGCCGACAGCGTGTACTCGGTAAAGAGCGCGCCCGCGTTGTTCACCAGCACATCGAGCCGGTCGTACTTCTTCAAAAACGCCGCTGCCACTGCCCGTATCTCGGCCAGCGACGACAAGTCCCCGAGCAGCAGATCGATCTTGTCGCTCTGGCTCTGGCTCTTTAGCTCGGTCACGACGCGCTCGCTCTTTTCCTTGCTGCGCCCGACGAGCACCACCTGCGCGCCCCGCTTGCAAAACTCGAGCGCCGCCGCCTTGCCAATGCCTTCCGTTGCGCCCGTAATCAAAAACACCTTGCCGGTCAAATCTTGTGCCATTGCGATCGCGCCTCCCTGCGCCAAGCCGTGATGATATCCGAGTCGCCGACTCTGTTACGGGACAAGGATTGTTGGATTGTGTCCGGTTTCGACTTGGTAGCGGTGGGCGATGCGCTCAGCGGCCACGCGGCTTTCCCCTGCACGAGCGAGCATCACCACCGAGCCTCCGAAGCCACCACCGGTCAGCCGTGCCCCCAAGATCGCCGGGTCGTCTTCCCCAAGCTGCACCAGTCGATCGAGCGCCGGCACCGATACCTGATAGTCGTCGCGCAGCGAGGCATGAGACGCAGAAAACAGTGAGCCCAGTCGCATTCCGTCCGCTTGCTGCAGTGCCTGCACAGCTTCCTCGACACGAGCATTTTCCGTCACGACATGGCGCACCCGTCGGACGAGCGGCTCGGGCAGCTTCGCCAGCGTCGCCAAGTCTACGACCCCAAGCTGGCGCAGCGACTTCACCCCGAGCAGCGCGGCGGCCTGCTGACACTCCTCCCGACGGACCCGATACTCGCCGGCAGCGTGACTGTGGACCACGCCCGAGTGAATCACAATCAGGTCGAGCGACGGCGGCAGCGCCACACTCTGCATCGCCAGCGACTGCGTATCCAGGTACAGCGCCGACCCCGGCCCACACAGCGCACAGGCCAGCTGATCCATGATCCCGACCGGCGCTCCGACCAGCTCGACTTCGGCGCGACGGGCAATACGGGCCAGCTCGACCTCGGACAGGGGCAGCGCCAGCGCAGACCGCAAGCCCCGCAGCAGGCTCACCAGCAGCGCCGCACTCGACGACAGCCCGCTTCCGACCGGCACCTGCGACGAGATATGCAGCCGCAGACCCCGCAGCCGACGCGCCCAGCCCTCCTGTTGCAGCGCCCAGGTGATGCCACGCACATAGTCCAGCCAGTCCCCCTGTCGTGCCTCGTCGCCGAGCCGGTACGACTGCGGCTGCCCATCTCGACTCAGCTCATCGCTATAGACCGACACCAGGCCGTCGTCGCACAGCGCCAGCTCGACCGAGGTGCGCTGCGGAATCGCCGTCGGCAGGACCAGTCCGTCGTTGTAGTCGGTGTGCTCGCCTATCAAGTTGACCCGACCGGGAGCCGACGCCAAGGTGGTTGCAGGGAGTCCAAACACCCGCACAAACGCAGCTGTCGGGCGAGGTCGCGTAGCGCTCATTTCGACACAGGCTCCTCGTCGCTGGCTAGCAGGGCACTGCTGACAATCAGCGCCTGCGCCGGGCCGTACGTCAGCCAGATCAGATCGCCGCGAAGGGAGTCCGGAATCTGCGCAAACAGCTCGGGGTGAAACAGGCGCATCGCAATCACCAGATCCGACAGCAAGAACAGCGCTCCACCGACGGCAAGCGGAATGTAGCGAGCCCGCTGTAGTGCCAGTCCCGTCGCCATCCCTGCCGTACTCGCCAACAGCAGCGTATACGGCAGCGCCACCCACGCGAGCGGCCGATCTCCCTTTGGCCCACAGTGAACGACGAAGTACCAGCCCGCGACGCCAATTCCCAGCCAGGTCAGCCACGCTCCGGCGCGAACCAGGGGCGAGTCAAGACCCTCTGCTTTGCCGAGCCGCCACATCCCGCGCACGTACTCAATATGACCCAGTCCAAAAGTCACCATCCCGAGCGGCACCGAGAAGGTCATCGCCAGGTCCCCGAGGAATCCCCAGGTCATGCCTTTGGCAATCTGATGGCTGTAGTCTGCCGCTGGTCCGCGCCGCTTCTCGCTGCGAATCAGCCACGCCGCCGCCACCAGCGTCGCCGAAGACAGCAGCGCGAGCGGCTTGGGAATGCGGGCCGCGCCGGGCTTTTCCGCCGTACCGAAGACAAAGCCACCAAGCAGTGAGCCGCCCCACAGCGCAGACAGACCTCCCAGTAGCAGCTGGCGAGCTTTCGCGAACATCGAGTCCTCCTCGGGGAAATAAGATGTGGGGTCAGTCTATCGGAAAAAGGCGCGGTGCTACCGAAGCAGAATGTTTACGCCGGACCGATTGTCGAGCTTCACAGAGTCGCGAGGAATGGACTTGCTGCGCACGGAACAGAGATCGAGCGGATCGACCGGACTTGCCTCCAGTGCGGCCAGCTCGAACCTGCTGAGACAGGCACTGGGAAGCAGCGCTTGCAGCGTCAAGCCGTCGACCGTACTGAGCCGAATCCAGCGCTGACGCTCGATGCAGTAGGCCCCCGCTTCGCTCCACGCCGCGTCGAATGTCAGCAGCAAGCTCGGGTCTTTGGTGTTGAGCGGTAGCGGATCGTACACATCAATCTCGGTTCCCTCTTCCGTATGGACGCCGCCATCGCCGCAGTAGTCGAAGCGGATCATGCGCGTGCAGGCTTGGTGGTAGCCCGCAAGAGAGACTCCGCGATGGGTTGTCCAGGGACGGTATCCGAGCCGCACACACTTCCCAATCGCTGCACTGGTACAGCCGAACGTAAACTGGGTGGCACTGCTCTGATGTGCGCCGCTACCATCCCAGGTACCAGGAACCGGAATCGCGCGCCGCTTGCCATCCAGATCCGGTGCACACAGCTCGACCAGCTGTCCGTCATGAAGTGCTTTGAGCGTGTACAGGAGTGTCTCTCCGCTGGCATCCCGTGCGTCCACTTCCACCGCCGCGATGACTGCCGCAAGCTGCGCCCCAGTGGAATCGACCTGGGTCACCGTCGTGCCCACAAAGTCCGCTCCCCGCAAGGACTGGCCATCCATGGTTCCGACCAGCGCGGTTCCTTCTAGGTGCAGACTCTTGATCTCGACACATCCCTTGGTCGCAGCAGTCACTGTTGCAGAGGTCATGCTGGTGCCCTGCAGCGTGCGCCCGTTCATGCTTCTGCGCAGACTGGTCAGCTGCTGTCCACACTGCTCCGGCAATACGGTGTCGCTACCGCTGTCATGGGTTGATGAGGTGGTTCCCAGCGATCCACAGCCCGTGCCCCCCGTGCCAGCGATCAGTGCGGATATTAGACATGTAAAACGAGTAATATTTCGACTACTGAGCATGATTCCCCCCTTGCTGGTTCCGGTGCTGGTGACGCGTCAGAAGTTGTGACGCGTCGTTTGCGACCTGCAAGATCCCTGCCTGCTCTGCTTCGGCACGCAGCGATTGCAGGGCAGCCAAGACCTCTGGACCAGGAGCGACCACAAGTCGCAGGCGTGCACTGGCCAGCGCCAGCTCCAGCCGCTTGGTGGGAAGCTCGACGAGCCGTGCGTCGCGCTGGACCTGGGCAATCTCTTGCAGACAGCGCTCGGACTCCTCCCGCAGCGCGAGCTGCGCATAGATGCGGGCAAGTACACACAGAATCGTCATGTGCATCGGAAGGTAGGGATTGGCCCGGTTGAGTGTCTCCGCGCGACGAGCCAACAGGAGCGCCTCTGGGCTGTGACCGCTGGCTGCCTGCGCGGCTCCGAAGACCGCCAGTGCCCAGGCCTCACCGTCGAGCTGTCCATCTTCGTGAAACAGGGGAACGGCCTGCTCTGCATGTGCGACTGCCGCTGCCGGATTCCCACTCAGGAGCTCCAGGTAGGCCAGCGCAGCTCGACTTTCCGCGACAAATCCTCTCGATCCCACCACCGATCTTTGTTCGAGTGCGAGCTTGTGCTTTTCACGCGCGGGGCCAAGCTCTCCCCGCAGCAGCAGCGTCTCTCCGAGCAGCCAGTTGGACCACGCTCCCAAGAGCTCATCGCCTTGCTCTTTGGCAATCCGGGCCGCCTGCTGGGCTCGTCCTGTTGCGGCATCAAGCTGCGCGCGATACAGATCAATCCAGCCGAGCGAAAGGAGTGCCGTAGCATAGGCCTCCTTGTAGTCCACTTCGCGCGACAGAACGAGGCTTGCTTCAGCCCGCGCCGTCGCCAAAGACAAGTCCCCCGCTCGCAGCAGCAAAAGCGCCAGATTCCCAAGATGAATCGCCGTTCCATTGCCACTTCCCGCATCAAGGAGGATCGCGAGCGCATCATAAAACACCGCAAACGCCTGCTTGGCATCACCCCGATCGCGCAAGATCCAGCCCTTCGCAGCCAGTGCATCGGCCACATCCAGCTGCGCCCCCGCCTGTCGAAACATCGCAATCGCCATCTCGAGGTTGGGCAAGACTCCCTGCGCTTCTCCCAAGAACTTTTTCACATACGCTTGCGCCACCAGACAGCGCGCCACCAGCAGCGTGGCCCCGATGGCGCGACTCTTGGCAATCGCGGCTTCATACCGCTCATGGGCAGCGCGAAAGTCCCCCTTGTCCTCGAGTGCGCGGGCGAGCGCAGCATCAATCCGGGGATCGAGCTGCGCGCGATCATTGTTAAGCTGAAGCTGCGTCAGTGTGGCAATCGCGGCTTGGTGTCCACCGGAAGCCAGCTGTGCCTCTCCGTACGCCAGCGGATACTCTGGATTGTCAGGAAACAGCCGCATCAGCGTCTGGTACGTTGCCAGTGCGCGCTCCCAGTTCTTGAGAGACTCTTGATAGCGAGCCTCTAGGAGTAGTCTCTCTTCACGCTGCATACCAGTGGTGTGTTCGACCGCATGTTTCAGGACTTCACGCGCCTTTACGTCATACCCAAGCGAGCGCCATACCGTCGCGAGGGCTTCATACGCTGGTGAAAAATCCGGATCACTTGACACCACCCGACTCAGCATCTCTCCCGCTTCCCGCAGCCGGAATCCGCGCAGCTCGCGCAGGGCTTCACCATAGCGTTTGAGCGTGTCTGGATTGGCGACCCGCAGACCGGTGGCATGCTGCGCCACACCATCCTCTACCCCCAGCTGACGACGGATGATCTGTCCCGCTTGTGCCACCAGTCCGAAGACCTCGGTAGCACGACCTGCGACGACACTGCGCGCCAGAATCTGTCCGGTTTCGGTGTCCTGTGCCAGGAGTGACAGCTGCAGCTGACCCTCTGTGGCCCCCTGAAGTTGATAGGAACCCGTAATCACAATCTCGGCATCGAGCCGCTTGCGAACCTGCGCCAGTGTCCGCAGATCAAGCTGTTTGGTTTCACGCAGCTGTGACTCTTGCAGCATGCGCTGCACACTCCGTGACGCCACCATGCGGAGTCTCTCCCCAAGTGCCAGCTCACGTACCAGCAGCTCTCCGATTGCCGTCGCGTACCAGCTGTCTGCTTGGTTTCTGGACTCACTGACTGGACCCAGTACTGCCACCACCCGCCGCGCTAGCAGCACCGGACTCTCTTGCTGCCGCGATACCACTTGCGCCAAGTGGTACATTCCCGCCAAGCTTCCACCAAGAACCAGCAGCACCGTCAGCAGCACCAGCGGCCAGCTCTGACGAAGTGCCTTGGAGAGCAGCGAGTACAGAGACGGCTTGAGCAGCGAGCCAAGGACCTCCTGTACTTCGACTCCGGACTGCGGACGCTCGGTAGGATTGCGGCGCAGACAGCGGTCTACCAGCGACGCAAAGCGCCCATCAATTTCCGGCAGCAGGGTAGCCAGCGGCTCGACATCTTTGTGCAGCGCATCCTGCTCGATCTGCGCCACCGCCGTACTGTAGTGAGGAGGTCGCCCCGTACACAGCTCATACAGCACCGCTCCCAAGCTATACACGTCCGTCATCGGAGTCGCCGCAAGCCCCCGCCAAGCCTCCGGAGCCATGTACGCCGGAGTTCCCATCACGGCTCCTGCGCGGGTCAGGGGCTCGATGAGAGGCTCTGGTGGTTCACTTGGTGACTGGTTTGGCTTTGCGGACTTGCCGAGCTTGGTGGACTTCGCGGACTTTGCGGACTTGCCTCTCTTTTCAACCGGAAGCGTCTCTGCGGGGGTCGCCTGCTCGGGATCATCGGCGGGGGGCTCCTCTCCGGCCTCCAGTGTCTCCTTTTGCGCCAGATCTTGCGGTGAGGACTCCGGGCCCAGCGATGACTGCCCGACCCACGCTGGCTCCACCAGCAGTCCAGAGAGCTTGGCCAGCCCAAAGTCGAGCAGCTTCACCTCCGAGCTCTCGGAGATCATGACATTGGCGGGTTGAAAGTCGGCGCACGGATTGGCGTCGCCGCGTGAGTCGAGCGTGTCTGGTTCGGGAGTGTGGTTAGGGAAGTAGTTACGGCATGAGAATGTCGGACTCGGAGGTAAAGCGCGCGGGCGGACTGGCAGGGGACTCCGGAGGCGATGGAAGTGGCGAATCATCACAGACCCCCGGCTGCTTGGCCACCGCTCTGCAGCGCTCCATTGCCGCCTGTGCGCCTGCCACATCACCATCCTGTTTGCGCAGCCTGGCCAGCGTAGTGAATCCTGCCGCATCGACAATCAGATCACTTTTGAACAGGCTCGTCAGGATCTGCAGCGCTTCTTTGCTGCTGCTGGGGTTGTAGCTCAGTGCCTCGGCCAGTCGGACTTTGAGCCACAGATTTTTGGGCTCCTCCTTCGATCGGCTCCGCAGCAACCCCGTCGCAGCTTCGATATCGGCTTTCCCTCCGGCACGGAGCCGCGCTACTGCATACAGATCGATGATTCGCCGCTGCAAGAGTGGGCTTTCGACTTCATAGCCAGCACCACCTGTGAACTTCTGGGTGAGCAAGGTGAGTGCCTGCTTGGGATTCCCTTCATCAAGCAGCTTTTCGACCGTACCGATGATGGACATCACCCGGTGCCGGTGTCGCTCAACTCCGTTCAGACATGCGCTTGCGGAGGAAAAGGAGCTGAGCCCAGCCCCAATCGCCAAAGCGCCCGCCAAAGCTCCCGCCAAAACAGGATGGTGATGGTACTTCATCCGGTGAAGCGTAGCATGTCTTTTGCTCGGCGAGAAATGGACCATTGCGGACAGAGTGTACCGCGCGGTACATTGGTGCCGGATTCGTATGAGTGACCCTGATCGTCCTCTCCCGGCAAAGCGGATCAGAAGCTATCGCCTGATACGACCACTGGGCAGAGGTGGAATGGGGGTGGTGTACGAAGCCGTCCATGAAGGAGTCGGCGGTCGCGCTGCGATCAAGATTCTGCGGGGCGAGATTGCGTCGAATCCGGCCATCTCTGAGCGCTTTTTTGATGAAGCTCGCGCTGCCAACTCGGTGGAACATCCGAGCATCATTCGCATCTTTGATTCCGGACAGACAGAGGATGGACTCTGTTACCTCGCGATGGAGTTTCTCGACGGAGAAACCCTGGCGCACCGGATCAAGCTGCTGGGTCGGTTGTCGGTTGCCTCCTGCATCCGTCTTTCGCGTCAGGTTGCCTCCGCACTGAGCGCAGTGCATGGGCGGGGGGTGATCCACCGCGACCTGAAACCAGAGAACCTTATGGTTGTGAAAGATCCAGAGTCTCCGGGAGGAGAGCGGATCAAGGTCCTCGACTTTGGGATCGCGCGGCTGGCAGAGGATCTGCGGACTCGCGAAGGGACGACAGAGAGCGGAGTGGTTCTTGGCACTCCGATGTATATGTCGCCCGAGCAGTGTCATGGCGCCAAGCAAGTGACTGCGCACTCCGATGTCTACTCGCTGGGCATCATCATGTACAAGATGCTGGCGGGACAGGCTCCCTTTGTCAGCTTAGGAATGGGGGCGCTCATCGCGATGCACCTGACAGAGACTCCGCAGCGCGTCGAGACACACAACGCTGCGGTTCCCATCACTTTGTCGGATCTGATCTCGGACATGCTCGCGAAGTCGCCCGGTGATCGACCGTCCATGAGTGATGTGGAGAAGCGGCTGCGCGGAATGAGCAGTACCGAAGATCTACCCGCACCGAGCAGTCGGAGTGAGATCGCGACCCGAAAGCTCTCCATTGTCGACACGCCCGCTCTGCTGATGGGCACTCTTGCTGAGCTTCCGAAGCCGAAGCCAGATGAGCGGAACAGAGAGCAGAACAGAGAGCAGAAAACGCGGATTCTGAAGCCAGTCGCGGCACCGCAAGCAGAGTCGCCAGCGCAGCAGCAACAGACGGGCCCGCAGCAGCGAGCGAGTCGCCTGATTCGATCACTGGCATTGTTAGGAGTCTTGGTGGTAGGCGCGCTGGGGGTGCTGGTCGGACTCCTGGTGAATCAATCGCCTGCAGAGTCTGTGAAGATCCAGCGTCCCGATAGTGGACACGTCAGACCGCCTGCGAAGGATCTCTCTGTTCCTGTTTCGGAAGCCCATCAGGAGGCAAGTTCCGATGCCGTGCTGATTCATGTCGCTACAGTTCCTGACATGACCGGCTCTCCGTTCATACCGTTTCGGGCTGCGCAAGAACAGATCGTCACGACTCCCAAGCGCATCACAGAGACAGCTCGGCCCGTCGACTTTGGCGTCACAGTGGAGATACCACCGAAGCCCCCAAAGCCCGCGTCAGAGATGGGTCTACTGAATCCGTTCCACCGAGGCGCAGCCCCTGCCAGCTCTGGGAGTCACTAGCAATGTCGAGAAATCACCGCTCACATTGCTCCACCCAAGAAGGACGGCTTCCACTACGCTAGGTGTTAGGGGGCTGTCAGATGTCCTTCCCATACAAAGGAGTCAGCAGATGAAACCGGTGAGAAAGAAGATCCTGCTCGGTCTTGCTGCAGTCGGAACGCTCGCGGCACTCAGCGTCGGGATCTATGCCTACCGACAAGTGTCTGCCTTTGACGCAAGTATGGCGCAGGTCTACAGCACACCACTTCCCAACCTCGGACGATCGACCGATCCAGCGGTGGTGGCGCGCGGCAAGCACCTTGTGGAGTCTCTTGGGGCCTGTGCAACCCGAGACTGCCACAGCAGTGATCTCGGGGGTGGTAAGACGCTGGAGCTGGGCCCCCTTGGGACTCTGTCCGCACCGAACATCACCGCTGGTGGATTCGGTGGCGCGTACAGCGATGGCGAGCTGGCCCGACTCCTGCGATTCGGAATCAAGCGCGATGGCCGCTCTGTTCGTATGATGCCGGTGCAAGACTTCGCCTGGCTTCCGGACAGCGATGTGGTGGCGATGATTTCCTACCTGCGCACAGTGCCCAGCGTCGATCGTCCGAGTGGCCCGATAGTCGTCAAGCCGCTGGCAAAGATCCTCGATCGTCGCAACGAGTTCATCTTCGATGTGGCGCGACGTTTGGTGAATGCCAAGCCAGAAGACATCCCAGCGCCCGCGCCCAGTGCAGCGTACGGAGCCTATGTCGCGCGACTCTGTAGCGGCTGTCACGGTGAGCGGCTCAGCGGCGGACCGATTCCTGGTGCACCGCCCTCCCTTCCCATTCCGCTCAACATTACTCCGCATGAGAGTGGCATCAAGGACTGGACCTATCCTGACTTCGAGAAGCTCATCACTGCTGGAGTCCGCAAGAACGGTCAGAAGCTGAATCCGTTCATGCCGATCGAGGCGTTCGCCAAGCTCGATGAGACAGAGAGGCGCGCTCTGTGGGCCTATCTGCAGACGATTCCTCCGCTTCCCTATGGACAGCGCTAAGAGCACCTAGCCTTTCATATTCCCCACGCAGCCCCTTCGGCGCAGGGAACTACCACCACGCCTCGTGACGAAGTCAACCTTGGCGGGTTTGATGTCTCGATGGAGAACGCCTTGCTCGTGGGCGGCGGCTAGACCTCGGGCTAGCTCGGCTCCGATCGCGAGGGCTCGCTGCCAGGGGACGGGCTTGATGACCCGCGCCAGACTCTGACCCGCGACGTATTCCGACACCAGATAGGGCCGCCCGCGCGACTCACCGAAGCGATAGACCGTGACCACGTTGGGGTGCTTCAGCCGAGCAATCGCGCGCGCCTCGATGAGAAAGCGCCGTCGAGCATGCTTGCTCAGCCGACGACCACCCAGGAACTTGATCGCGACGGAGCGATCCAAGACCGTATCCCGCGCGAGGTAGACCTGACCGTTGGCCCCTCGGCCAAGCGGACGCTCGATCAGAAACTCATCCAGCTGTGACGGTGGAACGAATGAGCTCTGCTGATTCGGTAAGTCTGGCATGCGCGCCAACCTGCTCCGCGAAGTACATTTCTGACCAACTGGCAATCCTGACGTTCTTGTCGAATTGCCACATATTTAGAAGAGTACCTCGCCGAAATTAGGAATCAGTCGTCCGATTGTGTCTGAATCTTAGGATGTAGCGACTCAGGTGTTGTTTTACCGTTGTTCCGTCGGCAATGTTCAGTCGTCGCGCCAGCTCGGAGCAGTTGATGTTCTTGTGAATCTCATCAATTTGGGTGAGTCCCGTCGCGTGGGCGATAAACACCGGCTTGATATAGCGCTCGGTCAGCTGAGTAATCTGTCCCCAGCTCTTGGGCTGCTGTCCGTGATCGCGCACAAAGGCCGCCAGCGCAATCCCGACCAGATCTTCCCACTGGGAGGCATTCCCATCGGATGAGAGCTCGGACTCACGCACCGGAGTACGGACCTCACTGCGACCGTCCCGCAACACAGAGCTACAGATGTCTGCGTCGATGCTCTGCGCCCGGCTGGTACTTGGGAGTCGCTCGATAAAGCTCTCTAGATCGCGAAAGTTGCCCGGCCACTCATACTCCATCACCCGACGGAGAGCCGCTGGACTCAAGGCATCGTGAACCTTGATCGTGCTGCCCTTGATGGTGCGACTGCGCAGCATCGCCAGCAGATCATCGGGTCGCAGACGCAGCGGCGGAACGTGGATGACCTTGCCCGCAATGCGATACCAAAGATCCTCGCGGAATCGGCCTTGGCGACACTGCGGATTGTCCAGCTCGACGTTGGTGGCACAGACAATCTGGACGTGAGCCCGGCGCGGTCGCGGATCACCCAGTCGCTGGTATTCCCCCTTGCTGTCCAGAAAGCGGAGCAGCGCTTTTTGAACCTCCAGATCCATCTCGCCGATCTCATCGAGAAACAGGGTTCCTTCGTGCGCTGTCTCAACGACTCCTGCAATGTCCGCCACACAGCCTGTGAAGGAACCGCGCCGCGCCCCAAACAGCTGTGCAAACAGCAGACTCTCCTTCAGCAGGCCGCAGTTGAGCGACGCATACGGACCGCGAGTCTGCCGCGAGTGAATGTGATAGCAGCGCGCCAGCTGATCTTTGCCAACGCCCGTCGGACCAATCAGGACCACCCGTGTACCCCAGGCGGCAGCCTCGGCAATCTCGCGATGGACATCTCGGATCAGCGGCGAGGCGAGGACAAATCCCTCATCGTGGCCCTGCAGCTGTTCGAGACGCGAGTTTTCCGCCAAGATGTACTGCTTCACTTCGTCGAGCACATCGTCCCAGCTCAGCTCCATCGTCGCGGTCGGCTTGGCAGTCACAAACAGCTGATTGCCGTCGGCCAGCATAAAGCTACTGCCCCGCAGCGGAGTGTCATCAGAGCGCTGTCCTTTGGCCCGTAGCTGCAGGTCCGCATGGACTTCCATTCGCTGCAGCCAGCTCGTTAGCGAGGTCACCACCGCCGCCGCAAACTCGTCCTCATGCTTCCACACGGCCCGCTGCGGAGACTCACGCTCGTCATCGTCCCCGCCATCCGGAGCGAGCTGCACTTCCACGTCGGCATTTGGCTCCAGCAAGGTTCGCTGCTGGGGCTGCAGGTGCAGTGTGGTGCCATTGCGGCTTGCCAGATCGAACAGCTGTACCGCTCCTTCATGGAGGAGGACCAGCAAGTGATTGGCCGACACGCGCTGAGAGGACAGCGGCACTTTGGTCAGGCTCACGTCCCGCAGGAGCAGCTGTAACAGATAAGGAAGCTTGGTCGGGTTTGGCTGCCGTCCGACGAGATACGCTGCGCCCGCAACCAGGGAAACAGTGACCAGCTTGTCTTCATCAGGAGCATTGATCCGTAGGTGTGGCATAGGGGGCCGCCCACATTATATCCCGAATCCCGGGGCGTCCGAAGCATTCCCTGCGGCTCGGCGAGTCGGTCGCTGACTGCCTGCGACCGTGGCATAGGCCTTGCCTTCCTATCCAAGACGGATGCGTGCCAGGACTCCTACCGGGTTTGTGTTTACAGAGGCCCAGCGCTTGGCGGCGGCGGCCTCTGCTACCGGGGTGGGATTGCGGACACCGTCTCCGATCGGAGACGGAGGTCGCAGGGTACGGGGCGCGCCTACACAACACTAGGAACTGCAAGACGGGGAGGGACATCATCATGAGTGCCAATTTCAAGAGAGTGGTTCGGAAGAAAAAGAACGGTGTAGCCAGGTGGCTTGGCGGACTTCTGGTGGGAGTGATCGGAGTCAGCGTGTTTGGCCAAGCGGAAGCGGCACCGACCCGGCGCTTCCAGACCGATGACCGAGGCAGCTTCATCGTGATTGGCAACACGGTCGGTCAGGACTGTCGCGCCGGTGTCCCGGCTCCGGTCGTTGGCACCACCAGCCTCCTGACCTGCGGAATCACTGGCCTTGGGGACTCTGGTATCGACGCATACTGGCGCTCTGATGCACCAGCCAGTGGTCAAGCGCAAGCCGGCATCCTCATTACGTCTCCCATCGCGCGCAGCACCGCCGTTCTGAGCCTGCCTGCCGGCGCCGCCGTGACCTACGCCCGCTTGTACTGGTCAACCCAGCGAGCCAGCGCCATCGGCAATGACACCGCACTCCTCGAGCGACCCGGCGGGCTCAGCCGTGTCATCACCGCGCAGGCTCCCGATGTCAAGAGCGTCAACTACAGCGGACTGAATTATTACCAAGCGTCTGCTGATGTCACGGCCATCGTGCGGACTGCGGGCAGCGGCCCGTTTCGAGTGGCCGGCTTCAACAGCGACGAGCTGGGCAATCTCCTCAACGATGTCACCTACAGCGCCTGGCACCTCTCGGTGTTTTATAAGCTCGACAGCGAGCCGGTGCGCCGCTTGACCTTGCACGACGGCTTCGATCTGCTCAGCAAAGGCAAAGTCAGCGCAGCCTTGTCCGGAATCTTGGTCCCCAGCACCGGTGCTGAAGGCCGCTTGGGCCTTATCGCTTACGAGGGCGATGCCGACATCAAAGGAGACGCCCTCCGCATCAACGGCACCGCGATCAGCGATGCGCAGAACCCCATCGACAACGTCTTCAACAGCACGCGCTCTCGCCTGGGCAGCCCGGTCAGTGTCGCGGGCGACTTGCCGCAGCTTACCGGCGGTCCCGCGAGCATGAGCGGCGTCGACCTGGATGTCCTCGACATCACCGCGAACCTCAAGGCCGGCGACACCCAGCTTGCCGTCGAAGCCGAAACAAATGGCGACGAGGTCTTCCTGGGCGGACTGCTCACCAGCATCACCTCGGTGCGGCCGGTGCTCTCGGGCAGTGCCAAGACGTTTGTCAACTTGACGCGCAGCGACGGACGCACGCTGCCTGGCGACCAGATCGAGTACACGCTGACGGTCAGCAACGCCGGCTCGGATGGCGCAGTGAACGTCGTGGTGACGGACGCACTGCCGACGCAGGTGACGTTTGTGCCCGGCTCGCTGCGGGTGGTGACGGGACCGAACACCGGCAACAAGACTGACGCGGTGGGCGATGATCAAGCCGAGTACGTTGCCGGCACCCGAACGGTCGTCGCGCGCCTGGGAACGGGTGCAACAGGCACCCAAGGTGGCACGATGACCACCACCGATGGTCCGTCGTCTCTGGCCTTCCGAGTCACCGTCAATGCGGGCGCGATGGGCCTGGTGTCCAACCAAGCCACCATCAGCGGCCAGGGTCAGACTGCGACGGCCCAGGGCAACACCGAGCCCTCGACGTGGCCGACCGGCAACGGCAGCGGACCGGGAATTCCCACCGTGTTTCAGATCTCGACCTGCGCGACCAGCAACGACTGTCCGATAAGCGCTCCGGTCTGCGATACCAGCGCCAGCCCGCCGCAGTGTGTCTGCCGCATGGACAGTGACTGCCCCAGCGGAACGATCTGTAACGCGGTCAGCAAGATCTGCACGCAGTGCTCGGCCACCAACACCACCAACTGCCTGCCCACCTCGACGGGCGGCGCGTGTCTGCCCGGTGGTGTCTGCGGCTGT
Organism: Myxococcales bacterium; assembly: GCA_016794465.1. Lineage (GTDB taxonomy): Bacteria > Myxococcota_A > Polyangia > Palsa-1104 > JAEUJZ01 > JAEUKA01. The sequence goes on from JAEUKA010000081.1 coordinate 29,844, forward strand.
AACACCAACACCGACTGTGGCGGTCGCACCTGTGACCAGGCCACCAAGACCTGTCCAGCGGTCAGCACCGATCTGGTCGTGTCGCTGTCTCGTCAGCCCAGCGGGACCAGCCTGTCACCGGGGAGCCAAGTCACCTACACGGTCGGCGTCAAAAACAACAGCAGCGTTCCGATTCTCGGGGGCACCTTGAGCGACGCGTTCCGTCCGACCCCGTCCGCGCAGAGCGGCATTACCTGGACCTGCACTGGCAGTGGCGGCGCCGTCTGCCCGTCCGCATCGGGCACCGGCAGCCTGCCCGTGGTGCTGAACCTGCCGGCGGGTGCGCAGCTGAACTACACCGTAAAGACCACGCTCCCGACGGCTCAGATGAGTATGTCGGTGGACTACACCGTCACCGCAACGCCCCCGCGCGGCTACTTGGACACAAACCCCATCGACAACGTCGCCAGCAATAGCGTCCTGATCGTACCGGCGGGCCCGGACTTGGTGGTGACCGTGACCGAGACGAAGTCGCCGACCGACACAACGGTAAGCTACGCCATCAACGTCCACAACAACGGCCCCGGCCCAGCGGACGGAGCCACCGTGATCTACGACATTCCTGCTGGGGCTACGCTGCAAGCTGTGAGTGCGGGGCCTGGTTGGACTTGTCTGTCGACGATGCAGCGGGTGACTTGTACGCGGACCGCCCCGATTGGTGCCAATGAGGACGCTTCGCCGATTGTCATCAAGGTACTGCCACCGGCCGGAGCCCAGACCATTCCTGTCGAGGTCACCGTCTCTGGCACCGACAGTCAGGGCAGTCCCGTCTCGGACCCTGACCCCAGCAGCAACACCGTTTCTCGCACCACCGATGTGGAGAAGCTTCGGCTGTCGGGGGGCGGTCTGGCCTTCGGCTGCAGCATCAGTCACACCGAGAGCGAGTCTGCACACGCAGGGACCCTGGCGCTGTTCATTGTGCTGCTCGTTGGCAGTGCGTTTTTGAAGCTGCGGCTCCAGCGTCGCCGCGCTGCTCGAGCATCGTTCCTTCACCTGGGTCCACTGCTGGACAACATTCCGGAAGCTACACGCGAATCAAGATGGTCACCAAGCCATCGAAGGTAGTGTCGTTCGCGGGCAGCCGCCCCACCGCCGCCGAGCTGATTCGCGATCCTTCCTTGATGTACGGAACCAGATCGACCTCGGGATAACAGGTCAAGGTGAGCTTGGTGGCGCCTTTGGGAACGCTCAACAAGTCGGCTACTTTCTGCTTGGTGAGCGTCGTTCCGGACTTGGTGCTCTCAACAAACAGCTCGATGCGATCCACAAAGTCGAAGTTGTCTGTGCTGCGCGGCGGATTCGGAATGTTGGTCAGCTGAAAGGACAGTCCGGTCAGTCCCGCCGAGTCCGCTGGCCCTGTTCCGCGCGCCTTGGTTTCTTGATCGAGGTTGATCTGCAGCGCAAACGGACTGGGAAGGAAGGCTCCCAGCACGCCCGCCAGGATGTTTCCCATGATCTTCTGTTCGGGAATCGGCTGACTCACACTGAAGCTGAGCGCGCCACAGCCTGACTCGGCCAGCATCACCACAGACGGAGCCACGTACAGACCGACCGCCAGGGTGGCACAGGTCCGCAGAGACTCCCTACGACTCATTCCTTCGGTACGACTCATTCCTTCGGTACGACTCATTCCCGTCTTTACGTACTGCTCTCTGTTCCGCATCGTGAGACTCCTTGGTAGTCCTTGCTGAAACATGTTACACGTAGATCGTGCGCTCTGCGCTTGCCACACTCCTGTGCGTCCTCGCGATGCTGCTGACCAGCAGTGGCGGACTCTCTGTGGGCGCAGGCGCGACCGAGTTTGGCATCACCGGACCTGCTGATCGTCAAGCGGTGGTGATGCGCGGCAGTGCCAGCTCGCAGCCTCACTGGGTATCTGGCAAGCAGTCCAAGCGCGGACTTGGACCTCTGCCCACGCTGTTTGTCCTTCCCACCGCGCTGCGGATTGCTTGGGAATCGACCTATCAGCCCACTCCTGCGACTCCTACCGGAAGGCTCCTGGGAATTGGCGCTTTCCGTACCTACTCTGCTCGTGCTCCGCCGGTCTAACGCTTCGCTTCCCATTCCCAAAGAAGTGACCACTCCCAGCTGGTACAACAGCGAAAGGAGTCCGATCATGCGTGAGCAAGAGTCCGTGGACCGCGAGGTCGATGGAGAGGACCCGCGTCCGCCCAGTGGCAAAGGTGCGACAGTCATCGCCGTGCTGGCGCTTGTACTGCTCGTGATCCTGATTGCTACCAACATGAACTAGGCGCGTATCCCAGCGCGGCTTCAGGTCATTCCTGCGAGCGCTGGGAACGCGCGTACAATGGTCGACACGATGCCCACAAGAGGCGTTGCTTCTGACCTGGAAGAAGAGAGAGCCCATGAGCAGTCCCATCATCGCTGCGCTGAGTGCCTTTGGTCGGCGACGCCAGTGTCCGCGCTGTGGTCATCGGCAGACCGTGCCTGTCACCGTCGCAGATCAGACCGTGCAGTGTCGCAAGTGTGGGGAACCCATCCCGGTTCCCAAAGAGAGTCCGCCCAAGTCGTCCAAGCCTCCCAAGTCGTCCAAGCCTCCCAAGTAGGAAAGTCAAGCGGAGGAAGAGGAGCCCAACGTGGATGCCCACTCGTTTTTGAAAGCCCTGGCGACAGTGCTGTGTGTGGCCGGCGTGACCACCGTGCTGTTTCACAGGCTCCGCTTGCCGGTGGTGCTGGGTTATGTGCTGGCCGGCATGGTGGTCGGTCCCTACGTTCCGATTCCCATTGATGCGGATCACACGATTGTCTCGACGCTGTCCGAGCTGGGGGTGATCCTGCTGATGTTTTCGCTGGGACTGGAGTTTAGCATCCGCAAGCTGGTGCGCGTCGGGCCCACCGCCGGTCTGGTGATGATCATCGAGGTGAGCTGCATGCTCTGGCTCGGTTACCTGACCGGCAGACTGCTCGGCTTTACTCCGGTCGAGTCGATCTTCACCGGCGCGATTGTCTCGATCTCCAGCACGATGATTGTGGCCAAGACGTTTGCGGAAAAGCGGCCCGATAAGCAGCACGCCGAGCTGGTGTTCGGAGTCCTGGTCTTCGAGGACTTGATGGCGATCCTGCTGCTTGCGGCGCTGACGGCGCTGTCGGTAGGGAGTCTGTCTGCCTCCGCACTCCTCTCCACGATGGGACGGCTGGGACTGTTTCTGCTGGGTCTGGGGGTGCTGGGAATCCTGCTCATTCCGCGCGGTCTGCGCTACATCGCTTCGCTGGGTAGCAACGAGGTTCTGCTGGTCACCAGTGTGGGTCTGTGTTTCGGAATCTCGCTGCTCGCGCAAGCGCTGGGCTACTCGGTCGCGCTCGGCGCCTTTCTGTCCGGCTCGCTGGTGGCCGAGTCCGGGGAAGGCAAGCGGATCGAGCCGCTGGTGCATCCGCTCCGCGATCTGTTTGGCGCGGTGTTCTTCGTCTCGGTCGGGATGATGATCGATCCATCGGTGATCGTTCATCACGCCAAAGAGGGCGCGGTGCTGACCGTCATCGTGGTGGTGGGCAAGATCCTCGGCGTCTCACTCGGCGCATTCCTGACCGGACACAGCATCCGCGCTTCGCTGCAAGCGGCCCTGACACTGGCGCAGATCGGAGAGTTTTCGTTCATCATCGCGAGCGTTGGCTACACGCAGAAAGCGACGGGAGCCTTTCTGTATCCGTTGGCGGTGGCAGTGTCAGTGGTGACGGCGCTTTTGACCCCGCTTCTGTCGCGCGCAGCGGTTCCGTTTGCGATGTATGTCGATCGGCGCTTGCCGAGGCCGCTGCAGACCTTTGTCGCGCTCTATGGCTCGTGGGTGGAGCGGCTCCGCAAGCAGTCGATTACCAGCCGCACCGGGGTACGTCGCCTGGTGGGGCTTGTCGCGATCGATGTGCTGGGACTGGCGCTGCTGGCGATCTGTGCCTCGGTGGGTGCTCGTCGGGTAGACACGCTGCTGCTGGGGGGACGGGCGCTGACTCCGGTGGTGGCCAAAGTGGCGATTGCGCTTTTGGCACTGGCGCTGTCACTGCCGTGCTGGATCGGGCTGGTGCGCTCAGCCCGGCAGCTGGGTCAGGTGCTGGCCGCACGCGTGATTCCGACGCCGACTGCCGGGTCTGGGTCCGCTCAGTCTGCACCTCCCGTCGATCTGGGAGCCGCTCCCCGCCGCGCCCTGGCGCTGTCTTTGCAACTGCTGGTGCTGCTGCTCGCGGGCGCTCCACTTTTGGCCTTTACCCAGCCGTTTTTGCCGTCGATGTCGAGCTATCTGGGCGTCCTTTTGTGGCTGGCCCTGGCGGTGCTGTTCGGCGTCGCGTTCTGGCGCAGTGCCCAAAACCTGCTCGGACATGTTCACGCCGGCGCCCAAGCCATGCTGGAGTCGCTGGCTGCGCAAGGAACCGCTTCATCCGACGACGCTCATTCCCACAGTGCTCCCGATGCGGTACTTCCATCGCTGCTGGAAGGAATGGGCTCTTGGGCGACCGAGCGGCTGCAAGACGGCGATCCTTCGATCGGCAAGTCGCTGGCGCAGCTCAACCTGCGCGGCCTGACCGGCGCTACTGTCCTGGCGATTCAGCGTCTTGATGGTGGTGTCGCGGCTCCGGGCGCTGGGGAGGTGCTGCGAGCTGGCGATGTCGTGGTCTTGGCCGGCAGTGCAGCGTCCCTCGACAGTGCCCGCAAGCTGCTGCGCGAGTCGCACCACAGCCAAGATGAGAGCGGCTACGAGTTCTTCGCCATCACCCCGTAGCCAAAACCCCCCCAACCACCTGAGCGCGAAAGAGAAGTCAGAGAAGGAGTCTGCGTGCTACCGACACATGGAAACCAGCGAGAGGGTCTACGCCGGCAGCCACCCGGCCCCGGACTGCTTTCGTTCATCTACGGCGTTCGCACCCTCGGCTTCCTTGACTATGTAGGGAAGCTGTGGCGGCAGTACGGGGACGTGTTTCAGGTCCGCATCGGTCGGCGCACGCTCGTCTTCGCCATGCACCCCGACTCGGTCGAGCATGTCAACGTCAGCCATCGCCAGAACTACGACAAGCGCGGCAGCTACGACGCCGTGCGCAGCTATCTGACCGGCGAGGGTCTGGTCGCGAGCACGGGCGAGCTGTGGCGGCGGCAGCGCAAGCTGATGGCTCCGTTCTACACCCCGAAGGGAGTGCAGGCGTACGCAGAGCTGATGATTCGCGACGGGGAGCGCCTGGTGTCGCGCTGGCAGACGCTCGCCCGCCAGGGCACCGAGGTCGAGATCGCCGAGGAGATGACCACCATCACCGCCTCGATCATCCTGAAGGCGATGTTCAGCACCGAGACGATGGAGTCGATCCACCAAATGAAAGACGCGGTGGAGGCGATGATCACGTTCGTCAGCGCGCAGCTGGCAGGAGTGGGGTTGCCGGCGTGGCTGCCCACAGCGAAGCGGCGCAGGTACGACGCGGCGCGGCAGCTGGTCCATCGCTCGATCAGTACGCTCATCGCCAAGCGGCGCAGCATTGATGAAGCGCAGTGGCCTGATGATCTGCTGTCGCGGCTGATGAAGGCGCGCGACGACGAAACCGGCCAGGCGATGTCCGAGAGCCTGCTGCGCGACGAGTCGATCACGACCTTCTTTGCCGGCCACGAGACGACTGCCCGCACCATGACCTTTGCCTGGTACGCGCTGGCAACGAATCCGCAGGTGACGCAGCGACTTCACGAGGAGCTGGATCGCGTGCTCGGGGGACGCTTGCCTACGGCGGACGGGCTGCGGCAGCTTCCCTACACGCTGCAGGTGGTCAAAGAGGTGCTGCGGCTGTACCCGGCGGCGCCGTTCTATGTGCGCGACGCTCTCGCGGCGGATCAGCTCGGCGGCTTCGACGTGCCGGCGGGCGCGGCGGTGATGGTTTCGCCGTACTACACCCACCGGCATCCGCAGTTTTGGAACCACCCCGAGGTATTCGATCCCGACCGCTGGACGCGTGAGCAGGAGTCCTCGCGGCACGGCTACGCCTACCACCCGTTCGCCGCCGGCCCCCGCATCTGCATCGGCAACAACTTTTCGTTGCTCGAGACGCACCTGCTGCTGGCGACGCTCGCCCAGCGCTTCACCCCCCGGCTGCGCGCCGGCTTTCAGCCGCAGTGGACCATGCAAGGCACCCTGGGAATCGCCAATGGCCTGCCCATGGTCATCACGGCCCGCTAAAGCGGCTGTTCTCGTCGCTAAGAGGCGTTCCGGTGACAGTCAGGTGAAGCGGTCGCGGACGCGGCGCTGTAAGAGTCGCTGGGCTCGGGCGTGCTGCTCAGGAGACAGCAGTCGCTCGCAGATCTCGTACAGCACATCCTCGCGCCGGCAGTGATCGGTATACAGCGCACAGAACGCGGCCAGGTGCTGCTGGAGCACTGCAAGTGGCTCGGTCGGCAGGACGACCAGCAGCTCATCCAGGCGGGACAAAATCACCTGATGCTCGCGACGCAGCGTCGCCGTCGGTCCATCCACCAGCAGTCCACTCTGGGACTCGAACTCGCGAAACAGGATGCCGTCTTCCAGCTCGATGTGCGCAGCCAGCGTCTTGCGCAGTCGCAACAGCAAGCGGCGCGGCGCGTCCTCGTCAGCGGGCAGGCTCGGCAGCGACCCCGCGCGCGTGAACCGGCTGAGCAGCAGGTCAAGTAGCTCCTCGAGCAGCCGATCGATGGCCCGATGCTGCTCGAGCATCGTTTCATAGATGGTCGGCGGCTTGGCGGCTTCGGAAGGCGATTGGGAGGGGGACCGGCCCATGTCCAGCATCAATAGCAAGAGTTCGGCCAAACCCTACAGTCGATTCGCAGCCAAGGGCACTGGGCTGGACAGCTTCGCTGGCGATGTACCGTTTGGGTACAGTCCGCGTCACGCTAGGCCAAAGCGCCGCATGCTGTCGTAGAGCCGATGCCGCGAGATCCCGAGCAGCCGCGCCGCCTGCTGCTTGTTGCCACTGGTCGACTGGAGCGCCCGCCGAATCAGCTCTCGCTCGGCCTCCTCCATCGTCGGAATCGCGCTGCCGTCGGGACGTACCGGAGCCGGCGTGGCTGCGGGGGAATGCGGCTCGTCTGCGACTGGGGCGGCACCGCGCAGCACGTGGGGCGGCAGATCGTCGCGCAGCAAGACCGTGCCTTGTCCGACGGTCAGCGCAAAGTCGATGGCGTTGCGTAGCTCGCGCACGTTGCCCGGCCAGGGATAGGTCGATAGCGCCCGCAAGGCCGCCCCGTCGATGCTCCCGATCGCCCGCAGACCCCGCTGGTGGAGCAGCTCGGCAAAGTGCATCACCAGCAGCGGAATGTCGTTTCGTCGCTCGCGCAGCGTCGGCAGATCCAGTCGAAAGGCACAGATCCGATAGTAGAGATCTTCGCGCAGCAGCCCCGCCGCCACGGCTTTCTGGGGATCGCGATTGGTCGAGGCAATGAAGCGGACATCGACGGCAATCTCACCGGGGGCACCAACGGGACGAACCGCGCGCTCTTCGAGGACGCGCAGCAGCTTGGCCTGGACCTCAATCGCCATCTCGGTGATCTCGTCGAGAAACAGCGTCCCGGTCGAGGCCGCCCGCACCAGCCCCCCGTACTCGGTCTGCGCTCCGGTATAGGCCCCGCGTCGGTGACCGAACAGCTCGCTCTCGATCAGCTCACGCGGCAGCGCGGCACAGTTGACGGCGATGAAGGGTCGCTTGCTGCCTCGGCTCCGCTCGTGAAGCGCCCGCGCCGCCAGCTCCTTGCCGGTGCCGCTCTCTCCGACGAGGAGGACCGCGCCAGTGGGACTGTTTGCCGCCGCCACCAGCTGCCCAAGGAACCGCTGCATCGCCTCACTTTGACCGACCAGCGACGAAAACGAGCCGCTGAGCCGCGCCGCAGGATCACTGCCCAGGACGTTGCGCAGCCGCAGCGCCGCGTCGCTGGCCTGCCCGGCAAAGTAGGCACTCGCGAGCACGATGATGCGACAGTGGCTGAGCTTGTCGATGACCTGGAACACCCGCCCGCTCAGCTCGCCGCGCGCCACCACCGGGCCGAGCACCGTCGCAATGCTCTCTTCCAAAAGATGCAGCGATGAGATCACCTCGGCAAACGGGACGCCGCGCTCGCTCATCACAAAGCCGAGCTGACGCACCTCGGCGGCGAAGTCGTCCATGTCGCAGTCACCGAGGTGCCGGACCATTGCGTCGAGGTCGCGCCCGTACAGCTCGGCAAACGCTCCCCAGCCGAGGGTGACCTGCGCGCCGAAGTGGGACAGATAGCGCTTGTAAAACTCGTCGAGCAGCGCGTCTCGCTGGTCAAAAAGGTGGCGCAGCACCGGCTGGAGCAGCTGAAGCTCACCGTCACTGAGCAGGTGGAAGTGACGCGGTCGAAGAGAGGCCTGCATCGGCAAGTCCGTACTGTACCAAATCGAGCGGGGCTACGGCCCGGCGCGTGGCCAAGGTGTACCCAGCGGGAACACTTGCGCTGTACCAAAACGGCACAGTGGCCGCGACCGGACCGCCTCTCCCGTTGCTGACGCGCCTTGGCAGAGCCCTTGCTACCCCGTTGGTTGCCCCAGGGAAGGAGCCAGGGCGGAATGTCCACGCCCCACATCTGTCCACACTGCAACGCGCCCGCGCCGAACGGCACGCCGTATCAGCCCTACTGCTGTGTCGGCTGCAAGACTGCCCATGCCGTGGTCAGCGCGGCGGGACTCGACGGCTTCTACAAGCTGCGCGGTCCGACGCGGCTGTCAGCGGTGGGAGAGCCGGCGCAGCGTCGCGAGCGGCTGTGGCTAGAGCAGCAGCTTCAGCAAGCCGAGAAAAAGGCCGGCGAGTCCGAGCTTGTGCCGCTGCGTCTCGATGTTCAGGGGCTGGAGTGTGCGGCGTGCGTGTGGCTGCTGGAAAAGCTGTATCTGCGTCGGCGTCCGCAGGGAGCTGTCTCGATCGAGATCAATCCCGCCATCGGTCGCATCGATCTGGTCTATCGCCGGCTTTTGGGCAGCCAGACGGGTCAGATCGCGGTGACGGAGTTTCTCGACGAGGCCGAGCAGCTGGGCTACCGCACCGGGCCGGCCCACAAACAGAGCGACGCGCCGCTGGACGATCTGGTGCTGCGACTGGGGCTGTGTGCGGCGCTGGCGATGAACAGCATGATCTTCTCGTTCTCGCAGTACTTCGGGCTGTCGCCAGCCACCGATCCGGCGCTGTATCGGCTGTTTGCGGGCGGGGGGTTTGTGCTGGGCACAGCGACGGTGCTGATCGGCGGGACGGTGTTCTTTCGCAGCGCCTGGCAGGCCCTTTTGCGCCGCAGCTTGCACATGGATGTCCCGATTGCGCTCGGCATCCTGCTGACCTATCTCGGCAGTGTCTGGTCGTTTGTGGCGGTCGCGGGTCGCTCGGCGTACTTCGATACGCTCTGCATCTTCATTACTCTGATGCTGCTGGGGAGGCTGCTGCAGCGACGGCTGGCCAGTCTCAATCGGCAGCGGCTGCTGGCGGACGATACGGTCGCGGGACTGCTGGTGCGGACGTGGACCGAGCCGAGCCCGCAGAGTCCGCAGACATCCGGTCAGCTTCGGCTGCTGCCGGCGGCGAGTCTGCAGCCCGGTCACATTCTGTTGTGCGCGCCCGGTGAGCTTCTGCCGGTGCAGGCCACGCTGCTTGACGGAGACGCCGAGTTTTCGCTCGACTGGATCTTGGGGGAGTCGGCTCCGGTTCACTATCCACAGCGCGCAGTGATTCCAGCCGGAGCCCACAATCGTGGGACGACAGCGGTGCGACTGCGGGCAGAGGAGCCCTTCTCTGCTTCTCGGCTGCGTGATCTGCTCTGTTCACCGACGGTGGAAAAGCCACTGCCCGGAGAGTCTGCGGCGACTCCTGTTCGCGCGCCGAGCGACTTTTGGGACTTCCTAAGCCGGGTCTATGTCATGGCGGTGCTGACGCTGGCGGCGCTGGCGTTTGCGCTGTGGACTCCTGCGGGGCTGCTGCGGGCGACGGAAGTGGCGGTGGCGGTGCTGGTCGTGACCTGTCCGTGCGCGCTGGGAATTGCCACCCCGCTGGCGTATGAGCTGGCCCAAGCGCGCCTGCGCCGTCGGGGTCTGTTGGTTCGGACGCCTTCCTTTTTCGATCGCGCGCTCGCGCTGCGAAAGATTCTGCTCGACAAGACCGGAACGGTGACGCTGAGCCAGCTGGTGTTGTCGGGGAATGACACGCTGTGGCGGCTGGCTCCGCTGCATCGCGACGCGCTGTTTCAGATGGTGGCGCGATCGAATCATCCGGTCAGTCGGGCCCTGCTCGCGGCGCTCCAGAGAGGGAATCCGCAGGAGTCTGGCCAGACCGCACTCTCGCTGCGCAGTGACGCCATCGTTCAGGAGCAGGCCGGCAGGGGTCTGATATTAGTCCTAGAAAATCACTCTTATCGCTTGGGCCAGCCGGGGTTTGCGCTTCAGCAACCAGAGTCCTTGAACAGTCCGCTGGCAGAGTCGGTGCTAAGTCTCGACGGAAAAGAGCTGGCGCGGTTCGTCCTGCGCGAAGAGCTGTGTCGCGATGCCCGCTCTGAAGTAGAGGAGCTGCGAACCGCTGGCTATCAGCTGGTGCTGATCTCGGGAGATCGCAAAGACAAGGTCACGCGCATTGCTCAGGAGCTGGGAATCACCCAAGCGTATGCCGAGCAGAGTCCGGAACAGAAGTGTCAGCTGGTCCAGCAGATCGATGGGGGAGCCCATGACACCCTGATGATTGGCGATGGAATCAATGATGCACTGGCGTTCTCTGCCGCTGCCTGTGCGGGCACCCCGGCCATTGATCGCCCGACGCTGCCAGCCCGCGCCGACTTCTATTTTGCGGGGGTAGGAATCGGACCAATTGGCGAAGCGCTGCGCACTGCGCGCTCTCTGCGTCAGGTGATCGTGCGCAACCTGGCCCTGGCATCGCTGTACAACTGCGTGGTCTTGGGACTGTCCTTTGCCGGCCTGATGACGCCGCTGCGCTGTGCCCTGGCGATGCCGCTGGGCTCGCTTTTGATGACTGCCATCACCGTGGCGGCATTCCGTGAAAAGGACTCCGCGAGCGCACCTTCCGATTCCCAAACCGCAGCAGCTCGTTCCAGCTCATCGTCGCTGGCACTGGCAGAAGGAGCGACTCTGTGAACGCCATCTATCTGACGCTGTTTGTCAGTCTGGTGCTGGTGTTGGCAGCGGGAATTCTGTTCGGATTTCTGTACCGCCAGCGCAGTCACCAGTACAGCGACCGGCTGTCTCTGTTACCGCTTGACTCCGATGAAAGAGAGGAGTCTGCGTCACCCACTACGACATTCCCACAGAAGGAATCCAGGTCATGAAAGAGGTCCGAATTACCTACGATGATGGCTCGGTCCGGCGCTTCATGCTGGCCTCGATGTTTTGGGGTCTGATAGGCATGATTGTCGGACTCCTGTGCGCCACGCAGCTGGCATTCCCAGCGCTAAACTTCGCCCCGATCCTAAGCTTTGGACGCTTGCGACCGCTGCATACCAATGCGGTGATCTTCGCGTTCGTAGGAAATATGCTGTTTGCCGGAGTCTACTACTCTACGCAGAGACTCTGTAAGACCCGCCTGGCGTCGGATCTTCTGTCGGCGCTGCACTTCTACGGCTGGCAGCTCATCATCGTGGCGGCGGCGGTCACTCTGCCGCTCGGCTACAGCCAAGGGAAGGAGTATGCCGAGCTAGAGTGGCCCATCGACATCCTGATCGCACTCATCTGGGTGGTGTTTGCGGTGAACTTTTTTTGGACGCTCGCGATCCGCCGTGAAAAGCACCTGTTTGTCGCGCTGTGGTTCTACATCTCGACGATCATTACCGTCGCTGTACTCCACATTGTGAACAGCTTGGCGCTGCCGATCTTTTCGGGTCTAAAGAGCTATTCGATCTATGCCGGGGTGCAAGATGCGCTGGTGCAGTGGTGGTACGGACACAACGCGGTGGCGTTCTTTCTGACCACTCCGATCCTGGGCATCATGTACTACTTCCTTCCGAAGGCGGCAGAGCGTCCGGTGTATTCCTATCGGCTGTCGATCGTCCACTTTTGGGCGCTCATCTTCATGTACATCTGGGCCGGTCCGCATCACCTCTTGTACACCGCGCTGCCGGACTGGGCGCAGTCGATGGGAATGGTGTTTTCGGTGATGCTGTGGGCGCCCTCGTGGGGAGGAATGATCAACGGTCTGCTGACGCTGCGTGGCGCGTGGGGCAAGCTCCGCAGTGATCCGGTGATCAAGTTCTTCATTGCCGGCGTCACGTTCTACGGAATGGCTACGTTTGAAGGTCCGCTGCTGTCGATCAAGAGCGTGTCGGGACTGGCGCACTACACCGACTGGATCATCGGACACGTACACACCGGCGCGCTGGGATGGAACGGCTTTATGGCGGCGGGCATGTTCTACTTTTTGGTTCCCAAGCTGTGGAATCGGCCGCTGCACTCGAAGTCGCTGGCCGACCTTCACTTCTGGACCGCGACGATCGGAATCCTGCTCTACACCGTCTCGATGTGGATCAGCGGAGTCACCCAAGGACTGATGTGGAAGGCGGTTGGGGAAGACGGAGCCCTGCTGTATCCGAGCTTTGTCGAGACGCTGATTGCGATTCGCCCGATGTACCTAACGCGGATGGTCGGCGGCACGCTGTACATCGTGGGCTTTGTGGTGATGCTCTACAACCTGGGCAAGACCATTGCTGCCGGCGCACCGGTAGAGACTTCGGTCACGGTGGTTGAACAGGAGTCCGATTCCGCGCCGGATGTGGCGTGGAGTGCGATTCTGTTCTCGCGTCCGATCCTCATCGCTGGGCTGGGACTTGTGGCAATTGCGGCGTTCTTCCTGATCGACTCTGTGAAGATCTGGATTCCGGTGGTGACGCTGCTGGCCGGACTCCTTACCGCGATGTGGATTTCCTACGCGATGAAGCGCGATCAGGAAGGCCGGCTGAATGTCCACCGCACCCTGGAAGGACGGTCGCTGATCTTTACCGCGCTGGTGCTCTTGGCGGTCCTGATTGGTGGTGTCGCAGAGATTCTGCCGACGATTGTGATCGACCGCGCAGTGCCGCTGAGCGGAGCCATTCAGCAGCCGTATCGTCCGCTGGAATTGCACGGTCGGGACATCTATGTTCGCGAAGGCTGCTATGTCTGTCACAGCCAGATGGTGCGGCCGTTCCGCAGTGAAAAGCTCCGCTACGGTGACCCCAGTCTGGCAGGAGAGTTCATCTACGATCACCCCTTTCAGTGGGGCAGCAAGCGCACTGGTCCGGACCTGCACCGCGTCGGTGGAAAGTATGGGAATCTGTGGCACTACCAGCACATGATGGACCCGCGCGCAACCTCGCAAGGATCGAACATGCCGGCGTATGCCTTCCTGGCCCAGAGCAAGCTCGATCTGGGTGACACCGCCGTCAAGATGAGTGCGATGAAGATGCTCGGGGTTCCCTATTCTGCTGCCGAGATCAGCGGCGGCAGTGGCGAGCTAGAGCGGCAGGGCCGCGCGATTGCAGCGGATCTAAAAGCGCAAGGTATCGCGGTCGATTGGGACAGTCAGATGGTGGCGCTGATTGCCTATCTGCAGCGCTTGGGAAAGCCACCAGCGACGACAACTCCCACCCAGAACGCCAAGTAAGGAGTCGCAATGTACCACGAATACTTCATCCAAAAGGGAGTCCTTCTGCTTCCGGTTGTGGCGATGCTGGCGTTCATTGTGACCTTCTTTTCGATTGTGGTCGCAACCTATCGCTCATCTCGGAGGGCAGAGCTTGACACGCTGTCACAGCTGCCACTTTCCGACGACAGCGACATGATTCCGGACCGCAAGCAGAGTCCGCCCAGCGCCAAGACCGTTGAAGGAGAGTAAGTCATGAGCGGTCCCGAGAATACAGAGCATGCCAGTGCAAAAGCCCAAGCTGGTGCCGGCGGAACAGCGGATGTCGAGACAGGTCACGACTACGATGGCATCCGTGAGTTTGACAATCCGCTGCCGCGCTGGTGGCTTACGACGTTCTACGGAACAGTGATCTTCGCGATCGGTTACTGGTTCTACTATCACACCGCAGCGACGGGTGATTCCCAGATGACCACCTATCAAAAAGAGATCACCGCCGCGCAGAAGGAAGAAGATCAAAAGCTCCAAGCGCTCGAAGCCCAAGGAAAAGGAGTCAGCGAGGAACAGCTGCTCGCGCTGTCGAAAGACGCTGCCGCAGTGGCACGCGGCGCAGCAGTGTTCAAGCAGAACTGTCTGGCCTGTCACGGCGATCGCGGCCAAGGAGTCGTCGGTCCGAACCTGACAGACCGCTACTTTCTGCATGGTGCGAAAGCCAAGGATGCGTATCAAGTGATTGGCAACGGAGTGCTGGACAAAGGAATGCCAGCGTGGCGAGCCATCTTGGGTGCGGCCAAGGTGCAGGATGTCACGGCGTTTGTGCTGGAGCTGCGCGGCAAGAACCTCCCCGGAAAGCCAGCCGAAGGTGTAGCGGAAGATGAAGCGGCCAGAGCCAAGCCTTGACAAGCTGCATATGCTCGACGAGCGCGGCAGTCGCAGATACCTGTATCCGGCTGAGGTATCCGGGCGCTTTTCCAACCTGCGTCCGCTGGTGTTTGCGATTCTGATTGCGGTGTATGTCTCGCTGCCGTGGATCACGGTGGGCGGACAGCCAGCGGTGTTCATCGACATCGCGGCGCGGCGCTTCTTCCTGTTCGGTCGTACCTTCAATGCGCAGGATCTGTACCTGGCGTTCTTCATCCTGACCGGAGTCGGATTCCTACTCATCCTGGCGGCGGCTCTGTTCGGTCGCGTCTGGTGCGGCTGGGCCTGTCCGCAGACCGTCTTCCTGGAAGGTATTTTCCGTCGGATTGAGCGGCTGATCGAAGGCCCGGCTAGTCACCGCCAAGCGCTGGCACGCGGACCGCTGACGGTCGAAAAAATCCTGCGCAAGCTGCTGCTGCACACTGTGTATCTGCTGCTGTCGTATGTCCTTGCGCACCTGCTGCTGGCGTACTTTGTCTCGGCGGCGCAGCTGCTGCGGATGATCAAGGAAGGACCGAAGGCGCACCTGTCGACCTTCCTGTGGGGAGTAGGAATCACGGTCGCGCTGTACTGGAACTTCTTCTGGTTTCGCGAGCAGCTGTGTCTGATTGTCTGTCCGTATGGGCGACTGCAATCGGTGATGCAAGATCGCGACACGATCGTCATTGGTTACGACAAGCGCCGGGGTGAGCCGCGCGGAAAAGTCAAGCAGGAGGGAGTCGGGGACTGCGTTGACTGTCGTCGCTGCGTCGCAGTCTGTCCGACCGACATTGACATCCGCAACGGCCTACAGATGGAGTGCATCGGCTGTGCCGGCTGCATTGATGCCTGCGATGAGATCATGGTCAAGCTTGGCCGCAAGAAGGGACTGATTCGCTATGACTCGGAGCGGGCCCTGACCACAGGAACTCGCAAGTTTTTGCGACCTCGGATGTATCTGTATAGTGCGCTGGGGGCGCTCGGACTGACGGTGGCGACGACTCTGTTTGTGCGTCACACCGCCTTTGAGTCCAACTTCCTGCATGCACGCGGAGCATCGTACGTGCTCGATGGTGAGCTGGTGCGCAATCAGCTGCTGGTGCACCTTATCAACAAGAATGCGACGCCGTCCGTCCTGTCTTTACAGAGCCTTGCGGTCGAGCCGATGACGCTGATCATTCCTCTTCCCGAGGTTCCGCTCGATTCCCTGGCCAGCATTGAAGTGCCGGTGATTGCGTCGCTGCCCCGCGCTTCCTATCGCCCCGGAATGCGCGTCTCACTGCAAGTGTTTGATCGGACCTCGCAGACCGATCGCGTGATCGATGTGGCGTTCATGGGTCCAAATACCGAGCCGACTTCCGGAGTCCCAACCCGATGACGCTCCCGCCTGCCTATGCCCAGGTGCTGGGACTCGGTGTGCTGTGGACCAGCATCCACTGCATCGGTATGTGTGGACCGCTGCTGTCTGGCCTGGACATCGCTGGAGTCATGCGCGGACGCAGCCGTTTGCAAGGACTCCTGGGGGTTGTGGCCTATCAAGCGGGGCGCGGTCTTACCTATGCGTGGCTGGGCGGCTTGGCTGGACTTTTGGGGGCCGGACTCGGACGGCTGGCGACGATCTCGGGAGCGCTGCTGGCACTCTCGGTGGGGCTTCTGCTGATTCATCGGACCCTGCGCGCACTTCGGCCAGAACAGCAGCAAGCGGCGGGGACTCCACTCATTCCGCTGCGCCGGCCCAGGCTCTCTCTATCGCCTGCTGTCGTCGTCGAGCAAGTCCTTTTGCACAGCCGACGTGCGCTGCTGCCGCTTTTGACCAGTCATCATCCGCTGCGCGAACTGGCCCTGGGAGCCCTGTTGGGAATGCTGCCGTGTATGATTCCGGCCTGGGCACTGTCACAAGCGGCGATGACCGGATCTCCGCTTCATGGCGCGCTGGTGATGCTGCTGCTCGTCGGAATGACTACACCGGTGCTCCTTCTGGCCACGCAGCTTCCCACAATATTAGGAGTATTACCTGCCTCTATTCACAGAAGACTGATCATGCTGCTGCCGGCTGTCTCTGGCGTGTGGCTGATCTTGGTCGGAGGCGCGGGGCTGGGACTGTGGTCACACGCACACCTCGGTATCACTCTCGCCGGGCGACCGTTTCTGATGATGCTGTGGTAGCGGGCTGTTCAGCTCGCTACTGGACGCACTGCGTTTGGGAGCAAGCATGCGTAGAGGGTGGAGAAGATCGGTGTAGGAACTCCGACCTTTTGACCGAGCCGTGGCACCACTCCGATCAGCGCATCGAGCTCGGATGGGACACCCGCTTTGAGGTCGCGCTGCAGAGAGGCCGTACCCTGCGCGGGCAGCGCATCCATGTACGCCAAGATGCGGGCCGGTAGCTCGTCGGCAAGTGTCACTCCCAAGGCCTCTGCCACAGCGCAGACCTCCCCTACAGCGGCAGTCAGGAGCGCCCTGGTTTCTGGCAGAGTCCGCAGCACTCCGATGGGACTCTGGGTCGCGGCTCCTACTCCGCCAAACGCGGCAATGAACGCGAGCTTTTCCCACAGAGCCGAAGTGATGTCTTTACGGACTGCGCAGCGCACTCCGGCATCTTCCAGGATCGCCGCCAGGTCTTGCGCAGCCGACAGAGTTCGCGCTGACTGGGAAGCGCCACTTCCAAGCGGACCAAGCAAGATCTCGGGCACCGCACCAAAGTGACGGATCTCCGCCGGCCCCGTCTGCTCGGCCATGATGCGGCACAGACCACCAAGGACGCGCTCTGCTCCCAGCACCTCGACCAGCTGCTGCGGTGCCTCGACCCCATTCTGCAGCGGCAACACCACACCCCCTTCGGAGAGCAGAGGCAAAAGAGCCGGAGCCAGCGCCGCAACCTGCCACGCCTTCACCGCCAGCAGCACCGCATCGACCGGACCGACATCATCCAGGCGCGCACAGACGGAAAAACGATCCGGAGCGAGCGCCAGATCACCAAGCGGACTGTGGACCACAAGACCCCGGGCTGCGAGTGCCTGCAGCGTCGCCCCACGCGCCACAAAGACCAGCTGATGACCCCGTGCGGCCAGTCGCCCCCCAAAGTAGCCACCGACCGCACCGACTCCTACCACTGCGATTCTCTTTTCAATATGAGTCATCCAGTATGCCTAATATCTGCTTGTTGTTAGTAACCCAGCGCGAGTCCGTCTTTGCGTGGATCGGATGCAGCTTCCAGCGTCTTGTGTTCTGGATCGATGCGGACCGCCTGCACTCCACCCATGATCGCGCGGAGTGTCCAGGGAGGCTTCGGGGCTGCTGGCAGGTGACCCCGCGCCGTCAGGTTCTCGATCACACTGGCGGGAATGGCCTTTTCAAACACCACTTCACGACCTCCTTGAAAGAAAAAGCGTGGTGCTTCCAGCGCCTGCTGAAGCGGCAAGCCCAGATCGATCAGGCCCGACAAGATCTGGACCTGCGCCTGTGGCTGCATATCGCCACCAACGACTCCCAAAGCCAGCACCGGCTTGCCGTCTTTCGTCACCAGCGCAGGAATGATGGTATGTGCCGGTCGCTTGCGTGGCTCCAGGCGATTGGGATGATGAGCATCCAGCGAAAATCCAGCCGCGCGATCTTGCAGCAGGATTCCTGTCTCTCCCGCGACCACTCCTGATCCCAGCATCATGTAGAGACTGCCGATATAGGACACCACGTTTCCGTCCTTGTCAGCGACGACAACATAGGAAGTATCTCCCGCCCCAAGTGCCCCTGGTGTAGCCGCTGACAGGGCGTGCTCGGCAGAGATCAGCTGGCGTCTCTGGGTGGCGTATTCTGCGGACAGAAGTCGCGCTACCGGGACCGGCTCTGCGTTGGGATCTGCAAGATAGCGATCCCGATCCGCAAACGCCAGCTTGGTCGCTTCGATCAGCGTGTGATAGTAGTCGGCGGGCTGCTTGGCGAGCTGGGCCAGATCAAATCCGGACAGCAAGTTGAGCACAAGGAGTGCCGTGATTCCCTGGCCATTGGGAGGACACTCAAAGATGCGGTGGCCGCGATACAGGGTTGCGATCGGCTCTACCCACTGCGCTTTGTATTCCGCCAGATCTGCGTACGAAAGGAGTCCCCTTTGGGATCGCGCAGCCTCGGCAATGGAACGCGCAATTGCCCCTTCATAGAAAGCCTTGCGACCTTCCTTGGCCAGGACTCGCAGCGTCTTGGCAAGCTGGGGTTGTCGAAACAACTCACCAGCGTGCGGGGCTCGGTCCCCCACGAGCAGCGTTGCGCGCGCCGCTGGATCAGCCTTGAGCTTGGCCGCAAACTGCGCCCAGTCTTCCGCCGTCTTTTCCATCACCGGAAAGCCCTGCTCGGCATACTCAATCGCAAAGGAAAGCAGCGCAGACAGAGATCGGGTTCCGTAGCGCTCTTGCAGCGCGGCCCAGCCAGCGACGGCTCCTGGCACAGTGACGCTGTCCCACCCGGTGAGCGGAATCTTGGTCAGCGACTTTCCTGAAAAGTAACTGCGAGTCATCGCTTGCGGAGCCCAGCCGCTCGCGTTGAGCGCTCTGACCTCTCCTGTCTTGGCCAGATAGAGCAGCGCAAATGCATCTCCACCCAGTCCGCTCATTCCCGGCTCGACCACCGCAAGTACACCCGCCATGGCGATCGCAGCATCGACCGCATTGCCACCATGTGCCAGCACTTCCAGACCCGCCCGCGCAGCCAGCGGCTGACTGGATGCAACCACTCCGGACCGCGCCCGCACCGACGATCGTCCGGTCGTGACAAGCCAAGGCGGAGGGAGTACAGGAGTCCCGGCAGCTGCCGCAGACAGAGAAGGTAGGGACGCATCCGCACGCACGACCTGGACGGACCACCCACCCAATACCAGACCGATTCCCATCAACCACCAGCACCATCGCAGAGTCACCGCAGGACAGAGAAGAACGCTACGCATGGCGGCAGCATAGCGAAGGTGCTTGTGAGGTCCATGCGGAATGTGTAGATAGTGATCGCTTCCATTTCACGAGCAACCCTAAAGAGACAATTCCTTGCAACAGATCCAGACACAGATAGCAGATCAGGCGACAAGCTCTTCCCTTCCGGTGATCAACATTCCGATCGTTGCGGCCACTCCCGAGCTGGTTGCAGAGTTCGGACTCTTCATCGGCAACGACGTTCCCAACAGCGGACTGACGATTCCTTTTTACAAAGGCTCCGTCGAAGAGGGTCACAACATTCCTTTCGATTGTCATGGACGAGCAGTCATTCGCACGGCCCGCATCCACAAGCGAAGCGGTGAGATCACCTGGCTGGAACGGCACACGCGGATGACGCAGCTGTTCGTTGGTCTGGGCTCGGCTCCGTTTGCGATGGTCCTGGCTCCTCCAAGTCCGGAAGGAGTCCAGCTGCCCGACCTTGATCGCGTGCGCTGCTTTGTGTTTCCGGCGGGACACGGCATTCTGCTTCACAAAGGAACGTGGCACGACTTCCCACTGAGCACGGGAGAGTCGGTCACCTGCCTGACTGCCAACTCGGAAGAGGTCGTGGATGCGCTGGCTTCGATGAAGGAGCCGACCGAGATGAACCATGGCGATGTCTTTAAACTCCACATCGCGCAACGCACCGGAAAGCGCCTGCACGTAGCGCTATGACCGTCGCATCCACAGCCATTCTTTCCGATGACAGCGGGCCAAGCAGAGGAGCCACCGGCTCGGTGCGGAGTGTCTCGGCGTTTCGGTTCTTAACCTCTGGCCCGAGCGATGTCGCTTCTCTGGCGCAGCTGCTATCAAATGGGAATCTGCGGGCTGCGGACCTTGTCTGTATTCTCGGAAAGACCGAGGGCAATGGTGGGCGCAATGATCACAGTCGCGAGCTGGCGATGCGAGCGCTGGAAGAGCTGCTGGCACCACTCTTAGGAGTGCGTAGGGAGGCCGTTCAGGATCGCGTCATCCTCTCCTTTTCTGGTGGAACAGAGGGCGTGGTAACTCCTCACATGGTCGCGTTTTCCCAGCATGGAAATTGGCGACAGACCCGCGCTCCGCACAAACGATTGGTAATAGGAACCGGAGCCACGCGGGCCTTTGCTGCCGAAGAAATCGGACGCATGGCCCAGGTGCAGGAGACGGCTCGTGCCATCACCGAGATCGTCGCTGGGCTTCACCTGGACTCACCGCAAGATGTGCATCTGGTTCAGATGAAGGGAGCGATTCCCACTGCTACTTACGCGCAAGAACTCGCGGCCCAGCAGCGTGGTCAGCCGCTGCGATCGAACATGATCTATAGCCGTGGTGCGAGCGCACTGGGGGCCGCCCTTGCACTCGGTGAGCTGGCTCCAGAGTCCGCAGCGCGGCTTGCCGATGACGCCATCTGCGCAGACTATTCCCTGTATTCCGGAGTCGCCTCTGTATCAGCCAAGCCCGGACTGTTGAGGACAGAGATCATGGTCTTTGCCAACAGCGCGTATGCAGACGGCGAGCTGGTCATCGGTCACACCGTGATGCGCGACATTCTGGACACGCAGAGCGTGCGTTCGCTCCTCTCCGAACTGGGACTCCCTTGCGAAGGGCAGCTTACAGAGCTACAGCGCCAGCGCCTGGTTGCCGTCCTGGCCAAGTCCGAGGCCGATCCCCGAGGCAGCATCAGGGGTTGTCGTCACACCATGCTCAGCGACGATGACATCAGCGATACCCGCTATTCCCGCTGCGTGCTAGCGAGTGTCCTTGCCAGTCTGACTGGTGACCCCGCTGTGTATGTCAGCACGCGCGCAGAACATCACGGACCGCAAGGTGGTGGTCCGGTCGCTATCTTGGTGAAGGCTGGTTGATGATGTCTCCGATGCTCCTGGTTCCGATTGCCTTGGGAATTGTGGCGGTGATTCAAGGCTCCCTCAATCGTCGCGCGGCCGTTCACTTGGGCTTGCCACTGACCGTAGTCTTGACCCACGCGGTGGCGCTGCTCTGTGCCTGTGGACTGTGGCTGTGGTTTCGCAGCTCACCGACGAGTCTGCCAAGTGTCTTTCAGCCGAGTCAGCCCGGTACTCGGGTCGAGTGGTGGTACGTGGTGCCGGGCGTGGTGGGATTCCTGTTTGTGTGCGGAATGCCGCTGTCGTTTTCTCGGCTTGGGGTGTTTCAATCGCTGCTCCTGCTCATCGCGGCGCAGCTCTGCATCGGACTGCTGTGGGATCAAGTGGTGGAGGGCCGTCCCATCACCGGACTGCGAGTGCTCGGAGCGCTGCTGACTGTGGTTGGAGCGACCTTGGTACTGCGCAGATAGCAGCGACGGTGTAGCGGCACTCCTACAGGCTCTGATTGATCCTGTCTGCCCGCCAGTGATCCCCAAATTTCCGCAGCTGGGTGATGGCCGCCAACAGATGGTCAGTGGCCGCTGCAGAGCGCGCTTCCGGTACACGCCCACCTGATGCGGAACGGACTCCTGACCGGCCAACCAATCGCCCCAGCTGTTCATGCGCCAGTGCGGTTTCATAAGGCATCCGGTATTTCGTGGCGAGAGAGAGTGCGGACTCTGCCTTGCTCTGAGCGAGCGGAAGCTGGCCACGCAGAGCTGCCACGCGACTCTCAAGTAGCAAAGACTGCGGACGGGCCAGCAGCATCGAAGCAGAGTAGCGGCGCAGCAGAGAGAGTCCGTGGTGAAGCTTCTCGGTTGCGTGCTGATCAAGCAGCGCTGGCCGACTTTCCCAAACGGTAAGGTAGGCATCGAGTGCAGCAGACAGCGCCACAAAGTAGATGAATCCCGTCGGATTTTCTGGCAGTACGCTCATCGTCTCGTGCGCAAAGCGGAGGGCTTCCTGTAGATCATCCATGCGCAGACACGCGTTGACCAGCGCCCCATTCATCGAGGCGGACACCAGCGGGTCGGTGTGACGCTCTTTCCCGGAGTACATCTCCATCAGCTCGGTGCGAACCTGTTCGTGGTGACCTCGGCGCGCCGAATGGAATCCCGCCACCGCATGGTGATAGACATAGCTGTGGCGATGCCGTCCCCGTAACGCGATGGTCGCAATCTCTTGGTGAATCCGATCGGCTTCGGCGGTGTGTCCCAACATCAGGTGTCCGAAAGCGGCCTGTCCCAATGAAAACAGCAGCATGAAGTCATTGCCCAGAGCCTGAAAGAGCGCTGCGGCTCGCATCAACATTGCTGCCCCTTCCGCGACGTGGCCGTGATTCATCGTGGCCACTCCTCCGATGCGACAGACCTGCGCTTCCGCAAGTGGATGAGCGGCCTGTTTGACGAGTCGCTGCGCTTGCTGAAGATAGGCCTCAGACAGAGCCCGCAGCGGACTGAACTCGAGCAGGAAGGCCGCGACCGCTGTGGTGAACGCTTGCTGTGGAAGATCTTCGATCGTGCGAGCAACCTCGTTGCTGCTGATGATGGCGCGGAGCAGATCCGCAGGGCGTCCCAGGTAGGCGTAGGTTTCTCCGCATGCCAGCAGTATCAGCAGCTGTTCTTGAAGGAGTGCGCGTGCATCGCTGGCTTTCTCAATCCGCACACTGCTGGGAGCCACTTGATGCAGCGCATGCTCACCCACCAAACGCAGGAGACTCAGCGTCTGCCCAAGGGAGTCTGTCTGCCCCCAGCTCGCGGGCTGCAATCGCTGCAGAGCCTTCTCGCAGATCGCGACACACTCCTTGGTTTCATACAGTCCGAACAGCGCTTGACCCAGCAAGCGATGCGCGCGCGACCACAACAACAGCGACGGGTTTGGGAGTCTGTCGATCACCGCAATCAACGGTCGCAGCAGCGCCGCCGCTTCCTTTAGTGCGCCTTGTGCGAGCGCTTGTTCTCCCGCCAGGACTCCGTACTGAACAGCCTCTGCATCCATTCCTGCTTCACGATAGTGATACGCGAGCGAGGTAGCCTGGGCTGCCGGATCGGGATACAGCTGCTCCATCGCCCGCGCGACTTCCAGATGAAGTCGCTTGCGATCCGCCACGGATACTTCTTCGACCAGCGCCTCGCGCAGCTTGTCATGGGCAAAGCGCCAGCGCTGCTCATGAACGTCGAGTACGGCCGCTTCCGCGCATCCTGACAGCCAGGGCTCCACGTGCGGTTCAAAGTGATGCAGCAGCAGCAGATCCAGATGTCGACCGGCCACCGCCATCTTGCGCAGGGTCGTACGGGCCTGCGGAGACACCCGATCTAAGCGTCGCCGCAGAATCGAACGAATCCCTCCGGTCACCACTTGCGGAGGCAGCGCATGCTGAGACACCGATCCCAGACTGCCGGCCTCCTCTGCCAAAGCCCGCATCACCTCCACGACGAAGAAGGCGTTAGCTAAACTTAAATACAACGCCTGCCGAATGGAGGTCGCAGATGTCGGCAGAGCGAATCACACTTGCTGTTGGGTACTTACGTGTCGAGGGTGGTAGCCAGAGGCAACGAGAGGGGAACATATACATACAGAGACAAGCCATCTTTCGATATGCAAAGATAAATGGGATTCGGATTGCCAGGTTCTTTGCAGACCATGCATGCATATCGGATATCACCATGCGCCAAGGGCTGAGCGATGCCATGGAGTGGCTCGCGGCGGGCAAGGCGAGCGCCCTGGTGCTGGCGTCGCTGCCGCAGCTCACTGACTCCGACGAGGATTTGCGGCGCTTCGTCGCGCAGCATCGACTCCTGGCCGACGGACCTGCGCTGCTCACGGTGGCGGAGGGGCTGGATACGCGCACAGCTGATGGCCGCTTGCGGTTGGCTGCTGCGCAGATCTGCATACATGGGGAATTGGGCGGTCTGACATTGGGGGCGTAAGATGGCGAAGACACAGCAGATTCGTGCGATTGGATACGTGCGGGTTAGTACAGATATGCAAGCCCAAGAGGGTGTCAGTCTCGATTCACAAAAGCTGCGAATCCAGGCGCACTGTACGGCGATGGATATCCATCTAGTCGAGATCATGGTCGATGCTGGCGAATCCGCCAAGTCGCTCGACCGGCCCGGCATCCAGAAGGCTCTCAAGATCCTGACGCAGGGGAAGGCGGACGCGCTGATCGTGATGAAGCTCGACCGTTTGACGCGGAGCGTGAAGGACTTGGGCGTCCTCTGTGAGACGTACTTTGGCGAAGGAAAACCATGGTCGCTGCTTTCTGTTTCGGACTCGATTGATACGCGCTCGGCGAGTGGGAAGCTGATCCTGAACGTGCTGACCTCCGTTGCGCAGTGGGAACGGGAAGCGCTGGCAGACCGGGTGCGCGAGGCGATGCAGCACATGAAGTCGCAGGGAGTGTTCCTTGGGGCGGCTCCCTATGGGTGGAAGTACAGCGAGGAGGTGGACGCTCACGGCAGACGAAAGCTCGTTGAGAGGCCTGAGGAGCAATCGGGAATCAAGCGGATCTGCGAGTTGTACGAGACAGACATGTATGTCTGGCAGATCTGCGAACAGCTTGAAGCAGAGAAAGTGCCGCCGCGTGGTCCGCACTGGCACAGAGCGACCGTGTATCGCGTGCTGCGGCGAGCCGGATACGAAGACCCTGATGGGAAGCCACGGAAGTCGGAGCCATCGCGTCAGCAGCGGGATGCCAAGCGAGTGAAGGCAATCATTCGCGACAAAGCCCAGGCCTCTGTTCGTGCTGCGGAACTGCGGGCACAGGGACTCAGCCTGCGCAAGATTGGCGAGCGACTGTGCAGTGACAACCTCCTGCCGCCGCGCGGTGAGGTCTGGCACGCAGCATCGATTCTGGATCTGCTGCGAAGTGTCGCACCGAATCGTCCTCTCACCTGAGCTGTCTAGTCTGTCCTCTGGTCCCACCTACGTCAGCGGTTGAGTAGTTTGCTTCCGAGCCGCGTGTGGACTTCGACCGCGAGTTACGCGAGGAGGGCGGTGTCAGCGCGCCCATCGCATCAGCGAAGTTAGCTGGTGCTCTTCGAATTTTTGGGATGCGAGCTGTGCGCGCTCTTGTCAGTCGTTTCGCGGCCTTAGCCGAAGGCATTGACATTATTCGTGACAGCTATTTCCATCGATTTCGATGGGGGCTCCTTTCTGTAGGAAATGTGAACGTGACCTACGCGTGAATGACCGGGCCGACCGTGAGTTTTGCTCGGGAAGGTGCCGCATGCGGCTATCCCGACAGGAGCAACGGGAGCGGTTGGGACTGCCAGAAAGGAGACGCGGCAGGCCGTCGCGGGCGTCGCTGGATGCCGAAGCGTTGAGACGACAGCTCGCTGCGAGGGATCGCGAGATTGCGGCGCTCCGAGCCAGAACCGAGGAACTGACGCGCCAAGTGGCCGAGCTTCAGGCGGCCCGAGCAGTCACAGATGCAACCGACGGAGAATCAGCGAGCATCGAAGACGCCAGCGGTTCGACAGAGGCAAGTGCTGGCGCTACCCCGCCGACCAGCGGAGACAGGATCGAGCAGGACCCCGCCGCCGGAAATGATACGACTCACGTCAACAGTGACACGGCAGCAGACGGTGATGCCACGACGGATAACGACACGGATTCGGACGACGACACGGATTCGGACGACGACACGGATTCGGACGACGACATAGATTCGGACAACGACACAGATTCCGATGAGGAGTCCGACGATGATGTCGATTCCAATGGCGGCACAGATTCCTGTGACGACACAGAAACAGATGATGAGACAGATTCGGATGACGACACAGAAACAGATGACGACGAGGATTCCGATGATGATGCCGATTCCGATGATGATGCCGATTCCGGTGACGACACAGATTCGGACGACGACACAGAGACGGACGACGACACAGAAACGGATGATGACACAGAGATAGACACCGATGACGACGGAGTCGGCAGTGGTTCAGGAGACGCTCCAACGGACGGTGGGACTGATGGCCGAGGCACAAATCCGACTCGAGATGGGAATCAACGCCAGACGCCGCCGCGAGTGGGCGTCGGTGTGATGCGCAGGCAGCGTGATGAGGCGCTCTCAGTCGTTGCGGAACTGAGGGCGGTGGTCGAGGAACTGCGGCTTCGCATTACGAGCCAAGAGGGCCGCTGCACGGCGCTACAGACAGAGCTGGAGCGAGCGCTTCACTTCGACGTCAGGGAATCGACGGACGTCATGCAGGCTCGAGCCGACATCTTGTCGTCAGAGCTGCAACAGATTCGACAGGTGTTGACGGAAACGGCTGCGCAGCGCGATCGACTCATCGGCAGGCTCCTTCGACTTGGAATGGCAGAGCAGCCTCCCCCAGATGCGTTGAACGCCGACTACAGATGGGCCAGGACCGAGCTGCATTCCCAAATTCAAGCGGAGCTTGTGCTTCGCGACCGATTTGCCCGTTGGGAGGAGACGCACCGGCGTCGCGGAACAGAACGAAGACTTGATCCGCTGCGGACTCTCGAAGACCAATCCCTCGTTGCGACCCTGAGCGTGCGATGGCAGTTCATCGACTACCCACCGCAGAGCTTTCGGCACCGGCCTCGATGGTTGGTCGACGGGCAGTTGCTTGATCCACTGAGCGAGCAGTTCTTGCTGCGCCAGTCCCAAGAACGTGTGACGTATCGACAGCGAATCATGGGTGATGACGCTGGCACGTGATGCCTCAAGGTTGGACGCGACTCGGCTATTGGGATGGGGGACTCTGCTGTGACAGCTTCTTGTAGTACATGACGGTGCGCAGATCCTGCATGTGACGAAAGAGAAGCCGACACTCTTTGGGTCGGAGCTGCACTTTGGGCTCTATTGGGAGTCGCTTCGCATCAAGTCTGGCCTCGAATTGTTCCGCGATGTAGTGCATGTACTTTCGCTTCGCGGGGTGCCTGATCGACTGCTCCACCAATTCCATCGTTGTCCTCGAAAGTGGTTTCATCGGAATTGGAAGGTGCCCTAGAACATCCGCCCCATGATGACGGACATACTCGATGATGGCCCTGCACCGAACCCAGAAGGCTGGCGGTAATTGCTGACGCCTAAGCAGGGCCTGCACCTGGTCTCGCTCCTCTTTACTCAGCGTAGTGCTCGGAGGACTCGGAAGCGGTAGTCCCAGTGAAAGAGCGTGCTCCGTGCGCTGCTCATAGTCGGCTTGAATCATCAGCTGCGGTTGAGCGACAAAGACCACCTGTAGCACGCACTCCTCTTTGGTCGGAGGCGGAAAGGAAGCAAGGAGCTGGGACCAGCTTTCTGGCGGAGGCGTGGTGGGCAGATCTTCAGGAGGCAACGTCACCAACAGAGAACGGCCAAGAGGACCGGCGATTTCGTGGCGTAGTAGCAGCTCTGAGATCTCATCCTCCAGCATATCGAGACCAGCAGATGCGGCGTCCTGTTCTGCGAAATCCATCGTGCCGGAAGCGGCTACTTCCTCCAGTGAAACAGTTCCCGCAACAGCACTTGCTTCGTTCGGAATCTGATGTTCTTCCGACGAAGGATTGTTGTTCTGTGATGTTGCTTCAGGATTCTGCGGTGTTGCTTCAGGATTCTGTGATGCGTGCTGTTCGCTCTGTGATGCAGTAGCATCCTCCGCAACAGTGGTGCATGGAAGCGGTGTGTCCTCCATGCCCTCCACCGGAATCAAGATGCCAGGTGCGGGGACTGCGGATTGATCTAGATCCGTGTGTGTTGGCGTGCGCAGCAGGGTCGCCTGGCTCGGATCGCCCACCCAGTAACACAGGCCTGGAACGGAATCGCCAGGCTTCATCCGCAGACGCTCCCCTTGAGCGTCGATCCAGACAATTCGATACCAGCTGCCGTCGCACAGTCGGAGGTCATCTGGATACTCGAACGGAGTCAGCGAGTACCAGGCGGCGGCACGGCCCCTCTGTCGCTTGGGTGAGAACTTGGGCGTATCGCTGCCTGGACGTGGTGGCAACACCAGACGGTAGCCAATCGCTCCCGGTGGAGCCTGCGCTGTCACCTGTTCCTTGATGTCGATGCGGCAAGCGGTGTCTGTCTGCGGAGCCGCTGGGATTCCGTGCTCGCGAATCGCTGCCACGATCTTTGCGGTCGCTTCATGCAGGAGCACTTCCCAGCGCCGCTCAGCGACCTCCGGCCCGCTGCGCACCGTGGTCTTGCGACCCCCGTGATGGACAGCGGACTCCTTTCTGTGACGTGGCGTGCTCTGCTGTTGTGACGACTCGCTGGACTGCCGTTTCGTCTTGTTGCGATGCTGTTTGGAACGACACTTCGAGCTACAGATCTTTTGCCGTCCCATAAGTGGGGTCTTGTTGCAGACTGGACACAGCTTTTCCATCGCATCACGGTAACGCGACAGTCGTGTAGGTGTGTCAGCGCAGCAGCGCGTCCATCACAGAACAGTTGGAACGGAGCAAGAGGAGAAGGTCAGCGCAGAGAGAGGGAGAATCAGAGGGCAATCGGGTCGGGTGTTGCTTCAAGCCGCATCAGCGCATCGCTCAGGCTGTCGCAGTGGTGAAACTGCACCCCGGACAGACCCGGAAGCCAGCTGATCAGCATCCACTGCACGCCGCGCGCGCCGTTGAACTTGGCGACCTCGCGGACGCACAGCATGCGGCGTGGTGGTTCTGCGCCGACCGTGACGATGCAGTCAACGGTTCGTAGTCCGATTGGCACATAAAGACCGGATGGGTCGGCGTGGAAGCGAGCGAACCAAGCCGTCCACTCGCACAGGCTCGCCTCCGTAGTACATCCGTCGCTGATAAGCCGCGATGCGGACCCTCTGCAACGTGCGGTCTTCCTTCCGCGACGATGAGCTTTGTGTGACGAGTGCTGGGTCCTGGCTGTTTTGTTCCGAACGACAATCGAACACGAAGATGGCATGATGCCTCCTGTGCGCCGAGGTGTGTGTTCACCAAGGCGTGCTACGGGGCCGACGGGTTGCCGCCCGTCGAGCCTCGGTCCATGCAAAACCCTCACCATCGAGGGTGGCAGTTCAGACTGTTGTGACGCGAGCCTCCTTGCTGTCACGGCTCCGCGATTCCTGACGCGGCTGAAGTCGAGTAGCGATCTGCTCAATAACACTGGCTGCCGGTCACATCAAGTAATCAAATACATTTGTGACGTTATGTTCACTCGAAGTTGAACCCTTGGTTTCTCCGCTGTTATGTCCTGCGCGTGGTTCGAGGACGACGCAATCCCGCCTACTACGGTCTGCCCGACCGGCTGCGCCAAGCCCGCCGACGCTCCGGCATCGGTATGACTGCGGCCTCGACTGCCATTGGTAGTTCCACTGCCGCCGCGTATCTCATCGAGCGTCGCCAATCGCTGCCAAGAATCAACACTGTCGAGCGCTTTGCGAAGTTCCTCGGTGTCTCGCCAAGCTGGCTGGCGTATGGGGAGGGCGAACCGGACGCGGTGCCGAGTGAATCGACGGTGGCGGGCCTGGGTCAGCGACTTATCCAAGCACGCCAGGCCAAGGGTCTCAGTCGCCAAGCGCTCGGTCAACAAGCCGGCCTGACCGGCCAGACCGTCGCCAACATCGAGGTCCACGGAATGATTCCCAGAGTGGATACCGTGGAGATGCTGGCGAAGACGCTGGAAGTTGCGCCGAGCTGGTTGGCGTTTGGCTCGGCTTTAGTAATATGCGCGCCCGCAGGAAGCCATGCCGACGAAACGACAGATCCTAGAGACACTGAAACTGACAGAGCTACAGGACCTAGCCAGCACCTTTGAGCTATTCGTCGGCGACCGACGGGTGCGGGACCAGCTCATCGACGCTGCCGGGATCTCCCACAGGGTATCGCTCGCCCAGATCCTCGGCGAGTATCCACGGGAACGGCTGAAGGAAATCTGTCGCGAGCTGGGGCTCGATGATCACGGCAAGGAAAAGGCAGCCATTGTCGCCCGCATCCTCGGACGTGAGCCGGAACAGGGCAGCCTGAAGCTGTCTGTGTCTGAGCCAACGAAGCCCCCGTCTGAAAAACCCCGTGAGGCCGCACCGCCTGCAAAGCCGCCTAAGTCCCCGCAGACACCCAAGCGGTCAAGCAGTGGCGAACCCGCCGGCGACCTGGGTTTCGAGGCAAAGCTGTGGCAGGCCGCCGACAAGCTGCGCAACAACATGGACGCGGCGGAATACAAGCACGTCGTCCTGGGGCTGATCTTCCTCAAGTACATCTCGGATTCCTTCGAGGAGCTGCACGAGAAGCTTTTGGCCGGTGAAGGCGACTACGCCGGGGCTGACCCCGAAGACGCCGACGAGTACAAAGCGGAGAACGTCTTTTGGGTACCCAAAGAGGCGCGCTGGGCGCACCTGCAAGCCAGCGCCAAGCTGCCGGCCATTGGCAAGGTCGTCGACGATGCCATGGTTGCGATCGAGCGCGACAATCCCAAGCTCAAGGGAGTCCTGCCCAAGGACTACGCCCGCCCGGCGCTCGACAAGCACCGCCTCGGCGAGCTGATTGACCTCATCGGCACCATCGGACTCGGCAGCGCGCAGAACCGCAGCAAGGACATCCTGGGCCGCGTCTATGAATACTTTTTGACCCAGTTCGCCAGCGCCGAGGGCAAAAACGGTGGCCAGTTCTATACCCCGCGCGGCGTGGTGCGCGTCCTCGTCGAGATGCTCGCTCCCTACAAAGGTCGCGTCTATGACCCGGCCTGCGGCTCTGGCGGCATGTTCGTGCAGTCGGAAAAGTTCGTCGAGGAGCACGGCGGACGCATCGGCGACCTGTCGATCTTCGGGCAGGAGAGCAACGCCACGACGCGACGCCTGGCGCTGATGAACCTGGCGCTGCGCCACATCGAAGCCGACTTCGGACCCGAGCACGCCGACACCTTCCGTCGCGACCTGCACAAGGACTTAAAAGCGCAGTTCGTGCTGGCGAATCCGCCGTTCAATGACTCTGACTGGCACCGCGTCGACGACGACGTGCGCTGGCAGTACGGCCTACCGCCCAAGGGCAACGCCAACTTTGCCTGGGTGCAGCACTTCATCCACCACCTGGCCCCCGACGGTTACGCCGGCTTCGTCCTCGCCAACGGCAGCATGTCGTCGAACCAGTCCGGCGAAGGCGAGATCCGCCGCGCCATCATCGAAGCGGACCTCGTCGACTGCATGGTCGCGATGCCCGGCCAGCTCTTTTACTCGACGCAGATTCCCGTCTGTCTGTGGTTTTTGACGCGCAACAAAAGCGACGGCAAGCGCCGCGACCGCCGCAAGGAAACGCTGTTCATCGACGCTCGCAAAATGGGAACGCTCATCGACCGCGTCCACCGCGAGCTGAGCGACGACGACATCCGAAAAATCGCCGCCACCTATCACGCCTGGCGCGGCGACAAAGGCTCGGGCGCTTATGTCGATATCGCCGGCTTCTGCAAGTCCGCCACCACCGCCGAAATCGCCAGCCACGGCCACGTCCTCACGCCAGGCCGCTACGTCGGAGCCGAAGAAGTCGAAGCCGACGCCGAGCCCTTCGAGGAAAAGATGGCCCGCCTGGTCAGCGAGCTAAACGCCCAGTTCGCGGAATCCGCCAAACTGGAACAGGCCATCAAAGCGAATCTGCGGGGGCTGGGTTATGGCGGGTGAAGACTGGACGCTCAGAACCGTTGAGGAACTGAAAGCACCGACCAATGGTGCCATCGCTATTGGTCCATTCGGTTCACGGATGAAGAGTGACTGCTACGTTCCTGCCGGTGTACCGGTGATTCGTGGCAACAACATCGGCGATACTCGTACGCTCATTGGTGAATTTGTTTACATAACCCCAGAGTTGGCGGACCAACTTGGCAATGCAATTGTCCACGCAGATGATCTGGTTTTTCCACATCGAGGCGCAATTGGTCAGATTGGAATTGTCCCGCGCAATAGCACTGAGCGTTACGCACTATCCAGCAGCCTAATGAAGCTCACCTGTGACCGCTCGCAAGTCGATCCACTTTTCATTTTCTATTATTTCCGGTCGACTGATGGGCAACACGAGTTGCTAAAAAATGCGTCGACTGTTGGCACTCCGGGTATCGGCCAACCGCTATCCTCTCTCCGCTCCATCAAGATTCCACTCCCCCCCCTCCCCGAACAAAAAGCCATCGCGGCGATCCTTGGGGCGCTGGATGACAAGATCGAGCTGAACCGGCGGATGAACGCAACGCTGGAGTCGATGGCGCGGGCGCTGTTTCAGAGCTGGTTCGTCGATTTTGATCCGGTGCGCGCGAAAGCCGACGGACGCCAGCCCAGCGGCCTGGATGCCGACACGGCAGCGCTGTTTCCAGATTCCTTTGAGTCGTCTGATATAGGAACCATCCCGAAAGGCTGGCAACGGTACAACCTACGTGAAATTGCAGATATCTTATCGGGTGGGACACCAAAGAAGGATAATAAATCACTCTGGCAAGGTGACATCCCATGGATATCACCGAAATCAATGACACACATTCATGTCGAGGATTCAGATGAGCATGTGTCAGTTGCCGCAATCGGTAACGGAACACGACAAGTTCCAAATGGGACAACCCTGGTAATGGTTCGCGGAATGGGACTTCATCAGGGTGTTCGCATTTCACAGGCACAACGCGATGTGACTTTTAATCAAGACGTGAAAGCCATTGTCGCAAAGTCGATTCCCAGTACGTTGTTATTCTATGGCTGTCTTCATGCGGCACCAATGCTGCTTTCAAAAGTTCATTCATCTGGACATGGAACGGGTGTCCTTTCGACAGAATTCCTCGATGGTCTGGAGTTCGTCATGCCACCCAAAGTCATTTGCGAGCATCTTACAGAACCGTTGATTGCATTGAATTCGAGAATTTCGGCAAATAGCCGCCAATCCCGCATCCTCGCCGCACTGCGCGATAGTTTATTGCCTAAGTTGTTGAGTGGGGAGGTTCGGGTGGTGCCATGAGCAAAGGCAAGGCGGCTGGTCGGTCTGCAAAGCATGGTGCGGTTTCGCTGGTTCGCTCGTCGGCGGCGGAATATCTGACGTTTGTGGCGGCGAGCGGCGCGGGGGGCGTGGAAGCCGTGTATGCCGATGAAAATGTCTGGCTCAGCCAGAAGATGATGGGGCTGCTCTACGATGTGGATGTGAGGACGATCAGCTACCACCTGCAAAACGTCTTCGCCGACCACGAGCTAGAGGAACATTCAGTTATCCAAGTTTTTCGGATAACTGCTTCCGACGGCAAATCGTACGACACCCAGCACTACAACCTGTCCGCGATCATCGCCGTCGGCTACAAGGTTAACTCCGAGCGCGCCGTGCAGTTTCGCAAGTGGGCGACCGGCATCATCGAGTCCTTCACGCTGAAGGGCTTTGCCATGGATGATGAGCGGCTGAAAAACGACGGCTCCATCCTCGGCAAACAATACTTCGAGGAACAGCTCCAGCGGATTCGCGAAATCCGCCTGAGCGAGCGGCTGTTCTACCAGAAGATCACCGACATCTACGCGACCTCGATGGACTACGACGTCACCGCCGCTTCGACCAAGCGCTTCTTTGCGACGGTGCAGAACAAGCTGCACTGGGCCATCCACGGCCAGACGGCGGCGGAAGTCATCTACCACCGCGCCGATGCCAGCAAAGAGCACATGGGGCTTTGCACCTGGAAGGACGCGCCAAACGGCAAAATCCAGAAGTTCGATGTCAGCGTCGCGAAAAACTACCTGACGGAAGGCGAGATGGCCCAGCTTCAGCGCCTCGTCGCTGCTTACCTGGATGTGGCCGAAGACATGGCGCTGCGGCAGATTCCCATGACCATGCAGGACTGGGAAACTCGCCTCAATCGCTTCATCGCCGCGACCGACCGCGAGATCTTGCAGGATGCCGGCAAGGTCTCTGCCGAAATCGCTCAGGCCCACGCCGAAAGTGAGTTTGAGAAATACCGCATCGTCCAGGACCGGCTGTTCGAGTCGGACTTCGACCGGATGCTCAAAGCGCTGCCCAAGAAGGAAGACGAGCCATGAGCATCACGGAATCCACGGTGGAACAAGCGGCGCTCGACTGGTTTGGGGAGCTGGGTTACTCGGTGGCGCACGGACCAGACCTGGCCCCCGGTGAGCCGGCAGCAGAGCGGGATGCGTTTTCGGATGTGGTGCTGGTCGGACGGCTGCGCGATGCCATCGCACGCCTGAATCCGACGATACCCGACGAGGCCCGAGAGGAAGCGCTGCGCAAGGTGCTGCGACCCGAGACACCGTCGCTGACTGCGAACAACCGGCGCTTCCACGCCATGCTGCGTGATGGGGTCGAGGTCGAGTACCGCCGGAAAGACGGCAGCATCGCCGGGGACCGTGCGCTCCTTGTCGACTTCGACCGTCCGAATCGCAACGACTGGCTGGTCTTAAACCAGTTCACCGTCATCGAAGGGCCGCACAACCGCCGCCCAGACATTGTCGTCTTCGTCAACGGCCTGCCGCTGGGCATCATCGAGCTGAAAAACGCCGCAGATGAAGACGCGACGATTTGGTCGGCGTGGAAGCAGCTTCAGACCTATCGCGAAGAGCTGGGCTCGCTGTTCCAGTACAACGAAGTGCTGGTGATCTCGGATGGACTTTCTGCACGCATCGGGTCGCTGACGGCAAGCCAGGAGTGGTTCAAGGTCTGGCGGACGGTAAGCGGTGAAACCGAGGCTCCGAAGACTGCGCTCGAGCTGGACGTGCTGATCCGGGGCGTGTTTGCCAAGGACCGACTGCTGCTTTTGCTGGAGCACTTCATCGCGTTTTCCGAAGATGCCGACAGCGATGCCCTGCACAAGCTGATGGCGGGCTATCACCAGTTCCACGCCGTCAACGCCGCTGTCGAGGAGACGGTCCGCGCCAGCAGCGGAGACGAGGGACTTGTAGAAGCCCGCGACGCTGGTAGCAGCTACGGGACCAAGCGACTTCTTAGCCATCAAGGCAAGCCGGGGGACCGTCGCGCGGGAGTCGTCTGGCACACCCAGGGCTCGGGCAAGAGCCTGTCGATGCTCTTCTATGCGGCGCGTGTCGTCCGCCATCCGGCGATGCGCAATCCGACGCTGGTGGTGCTGACGGATCGCAACGACCTCGATGACCAGCTGTTTGGCCAGTTCCAGCGCTGTCATGAGCTACTGCGGCAGCAGCCCGTGCAGGCCACATCGGTCGAGCACCTGCGCTCGCTTTTGCGGGTCGCCAGCGGCGGCGTCATCTTCACCACGATTCAGAAGTTCATGCCCGAGGAAAAAGGCGGTCGGATGGGCCTTTTGTCGCCACGGCGCAACATTGTGGTCATCGCCGACGAGGCCCACCGCAGCCAGTACGACGTGATCGACGGCCTGGCGCGCAACCTCCGCGACGCACTGCCGCAAGCATCGTTTATCGGTTTTACCGGCACACCCATTGAGAAGAACGACGCCAACACCCGCGCCATCTTCGGCGACTACATCAGCATCTACGATATCAAGCGGGCAGTCGCTGACGGTGCCACGGTGCCGATTTACTACGAGAGCCGGGTTGCCAAGCTGGCGCTCAATGAAGCCGAGCTTCCGCACCTCGACGACGAGTTCGAGGAGCTGACCGAGGGTGAGGAAGAGGAGCGCAAGCAGCAGCTCAAGACCAAGTGGGCCGCGCTGGAAGCCCTGGTCGGTGATCCCAAGCGCATCGCGCTGATTGCAAAAGATCTGGTGCAGCACTTCGAGCGTCGGCTGGAGGCAATGGACGGCAAAGCCATGATCGTGTGTATGAGCCGGCGCATCTGCGTCGACCTGTACGAGGCGCTCATCAAGCTCCGTCCAGACTGGGCCAGCGCCCCGGACGACGACCCCGAGGTGGAGAAGAAGCGAAACTGCGTCGTCAAAATCGTCATGACCGGCTCCGCCGACGACGGCCCCGCGTGGCAGCCGCACATCCGCAACAAAGAGCGGCGGCGCAAGCTGGCGACGCGCTTCAAAGACACCAAGGACCCCTTCCGCATCGTGATTGTCCGTGACATGTGGCTGACCGGGTTCGACGCGCCGTGTCTGCACACGCTGTACGCCGACAAGCCGATGCAGGGTCACGGGCTGATGCAGGCCATCGCGCGGGTGAACCGCGTCTTTCGCGACAAGGACGGCGGGCTGATCGTCGATTACCTGGGTCTGGCGGATCAGCTCAAGCGTGCACTTTTCACCTACACCCAGAGCGGCGGACGCGGCAGTCCCAGCGTCAACGTGGCCGAGGCCGTCTCTGTGATGCAGGAAAAGTACGAGATCACGTGTCATCTGATGCACGGCTTCGACTGGAGCAAATGGCTGACGGGCACGCCCGCGCAGCGACTGGCGCTCATTCCGGCTGGGCAGGAGCACGTCCTTGTGCAAGAAGACGGCAAGGCGCGCTTCGTCAAGGTGGTTACGGATCTGTCGCGGGCCTTCGCGCTGTGCGCCGCGAGCGATGAAGCCGTGGCCCTCCGCGACGACATCGCCTTCTTTCAGGCCATCAAGGCAGCGCTGGCCAAACCCGCCGGTGAGCGACAGTCCCCCGAGGCTTTGGACTTCGCGGTGCGCCAGCTGGTATCGAGGGCCATCACCGCCAGCGACGGCGTGATTGATGTCTTCACCGCTGCGGGCCTTAAGAAGCCGGATCTCTCGATTCTGTCTGACCAGTTCCTCGCCGAGGTACGCGGTCTGAAGCACAAGAACGTGGCATCCGAGCTGCTCGCCAAGCTGCTGAAGGACGAGATCAAGACCCGCTCGGCGCGCAACCTCGTCCAGGGCCGCGCCTTCTCGGAGATGCTGCAAACGACGCTCAACGCCTACCACAACCGCGCCATTGCCACCCACGAGGTCATCGAGGAGCTGATCAAGCTCGCCAAGGAGCTAGAAGCCGCCAAGCGGCGCGGCGAAGACCTGGGCCTAAATGACGACGAGATTGCGTTCTATGACGCCCTCGCCGCCAATGAAAGCGCCGTCAAGGCCATGGGCAACGCGGAGCTGAAAGTCATCGCCGCCGAGCTGGTCACCGCCGTCCGCAAGAGCGTCACCATCGACTGGGCCGTCCGCGACGGAGCCCGCGCCAGGATCAAGGTGCTGGTGAAGCGCATCCTCAAAAAGCACGGCTACCCGCCCGACCTTCAGGAAGAAGCCACCCAGACTGTCCTCGCCCAAGCCGAGCTACTGTGCTCAGACTGGGCAGCCTGAGCACTCCCTCAGACAAGTCCCCCTCACTAACTCGCTTACGCCAGTACGACCGCGCGTTCCCAGAGCCAGCCGTTCATAAGCTGCTCACCACAGTCCCATTCAAGCATTCGGGCCTACGGCTTGCCGGATTCGCGAATCCCATAGGCTCAAGTGTCGCAATGGCCCATGCCCGCTCGGTCTGCTGCTCGCACCTGTAGGCACTCCGCTGCCATGTCCTCCGCTCGGCGTCCATCGTCCATCAGGAATGCATGGGAATCCGTCCAGCTCCCAACCAAATCCAACACCCCAAGCCCCCTCTTGCAACACCGCCAGCGACGGCAGAAAATGAGAAATTGACGGTTTCCCTTCCGTCTCTTTCACCACGAAATCCAGTAGCTCGGGACGTGGCATCGTCCCGAGCATGCCGTAACAGAGGTCGGCGATCTGTTGGCTTGGGAGTCTCTTGAGCCGTAGTACTGCGGTGCCAGAGAGCTCAGTCGGCAGATGAGGTCGCTCATCATCACGAAAGGTTCCGACAATCAGCAGAGGACCCAGCTTGACGATGTGAAGAATGCGCCGCAGAAGCTCCAGACTCTCGGTATCTGCCCACTGCAGATCTTCAAGAATGAGCGCCAGCGGAACCTTCACCTCACCGAGCAGAGACTCCAGCGTGTTGTGAAGTCGGCTCTGTGCGGCTTGCGCTTCAATCGGAGTGGCATCAGGAATCGGACGCTCTAACAGCTTCGGTAGGTCGGGCGCGAGCGTCTTCAAAATGCTCGCTTGCGAATCGCTAAGGGGGACCGACAGACAGAGCAGTCGAATCGCTTTGTGAAACACATGATAGGCGCCGCCACTCCCGCTCACCGACTGTCCATGGACGACGCGCGCCCCCCGAACCAGTGCGTACGTTCGCAGTTCTTGGAGCAGTCGCGACTTGCCCACGCCGCTCTCTCCCGCGATGAGCAGACTGGCACCGGAGCCATTCATGAGCTGATCGACATACCCTTCCAGGACGAGCCACTCCTGCTCGCGTCCCGTCAGTGGTGCCGCTTGTAGGTAGCTCTCACGGACTTCGACAGACTCCGCTTTCAACTGAACCGAGGTGGCTTCCTCCAGGGCGGAAAGAGCGGCAGCAGCAGTTGGGAATCGGGCCGCTTCAGAGTAAGCCATCAGCCGCTGCACCACGGCTCCCATCGGTCCCAGTCGCAGCAGGGGCGCAAAGTCCGGCTGGCAGTTGGGATCGAGCAGCCGATGAAGCAGACTCTCATCATCCAGCGACTCGTGAGGAGACTGTTCGGTCAGGACTTCATAGGCAATGACACCTACTGAGTACAGATCAGAGGACTCGCTGGGAGAACCCCCAAACAGAATCTCTGGCGCGATGTAACCAAGCGTTCCAGCGACCTCTGCCCGCATTCTCTGTCGATCCGAGCGACCAAGCGCGAGCCCAAAATCCAAGAGCTTGAGACAGTCACGACCGCCGTCTTTGGTGATCAGAATGTTGGAGGGTTGAGTGTCACGAATCAAAATACCGTCGAGAAATTGCTGTTTTGGATCTATTCGGGAAGTGTGCGGGAAAACGCTATGTCGGTTGGATCTCGACGAGAGGGGGCTCCGTTCCGCACTTTGACCTAAGCTGTGTGAGCATGTTGGCGATCTCCTCAGCCGTCAGATCCTTCAGTAAGTCAGACAACAACTGCATCTTGGTTTCGGCCACTTGGGGAGGATGTTGCCCGAGGGTTTCGGCAACTCGGCTGGAACGCGCATTCGAGACGCTCGAGGGACTCGCATAGTGCGCTTCCGTCATCGCAAAGGAGCTGTGTCCCAGCGCTTTCGCCACCGCATCCGCAGTCGCGCCTCCTTCCAGCGCGAGCGTCGCATGGAGGCCGCGCAGACTGTGCGGCACCACTTCAGGAACGCCAGCCAGACGGCAGAGCCGCTTGACGCGCACGCCGTAGTAACCTTGATGGTACTTGGAGTGGCTCGCTGGATAAAAGAGCAGCTCATCGGGACGCTTGCTCTGCGCGAGTCGCTGCACCAGGGGGCGAATCTGTTCGGGAATCTTCAGCCGGCGCCGCGCATTCTTGGTCTTCCCAAAAGGCACCCACAGAACCCGTCCATCATCGTCAATGTCGCGAGCCACCCGCGCGGCCACTTCACCCTGCCGGAGTCCTAAGTAGATCATCAGCAGAGTCCCAAGCGCCGCCGTATCTCCCCCCTGTGCCCGCTTGAGCGCAAGCGCTTCCAGCTTCCGCGCCTCGTCGATGCGCAGCTGCGGCTTGCCCTTTGACTGCTTGCCGATGCGCGTCACTTTCCGCCACGGATTGGTCTGACAGTACCCCTGTTCCATGGCCCACTTCCACAGCTGGATGGCGACCCACAGATACAGGTGATTCGTCGCAACAGAGTACTTCCTTGCGGTGTGCTTGGAGACTCTCTCCATCTGATGTTCGTACAGCTTCTTCGCGTCATTTTCTGTTAGCTGTGACAGCTTCCTATCCATCGGCAGCATGCGTCCCATCTTGACGTAATTCTCAATGGTGGAGGGCTGGCTGCCGCGCACGCGCACCAGCCAGTTTGTCCACTCTGCTAACGCCTCTTTGATCGTGATGTGCTGCGGTTGGGAGTGCTTGCTAAGCAGCTCCTCTTTCAGGTTCTCTGCCTCCTCATTTGTTGCAAAGGACAGACTCCTTTCAATGCCTGCCTCCGACACCTTCAGCCGAAAGCGCGTCGGACTATCTTGGTATGGCCCCCAGACACGAAGCGGCGGGGACTCCTTTTCCTCCTGCCGCTGCGCACAGAGCTTCGTCAGCGTCGGTGTCTCTGTCTGGCTGCGAAGCCTTGCAGCTCTTTTGCTCGCACGATTCGCCTGTTTCACAATGCTGTCGATCTTCCGGTTCATGTCTGTCTCCCTTCGGTGATTGCAGCCCGGTCTTGCGCTGCTTGCTGGTGCTCCCTTTTCGATCGTTTCAAGCTTGTCTGTCGCCCGCTGGCGGGAGCCGGTTTTCGTCGGGATGCCTGAGAAAGTCCCAGCTCGTAGCGGGCGAGCTTTTGGTACAGGGTTCGGCGTGTGATCCCGAGTCGGTTCGCCGTACTCTGTTTGTTGCCGCGACTCGCGTGGAGTGTGGCCAGGATCAGCGCTTGCTCTGCTTCGGCCAGTGAGGTGCCGATGGGAAGATGAATCTCCTCGGGTGTTGTGTCGGCGGACAGCTGCGCCGTGACTGCCTCGCCGTCGATGGGACCGGGGGACCACAGCAGCACTTGCAGCAGGATGTTGGACAGCTCGCGGACGTTACCCGGCCAAGCGTAGCTGCGCAGCGCGGCCAGTCCTTCGGGCAATAGCGCTGGCGGCGCACGGTCCTCGGTGTGGGAATGTTCGGCAAGGAGGAGTCTGCACAGCTCAGGGAGGTCGTCGAATCGCTCTCGCAGCGACGGAATCGGGTGCCGTAACACCGCCACTTGGTCGTAGAGCGACCGCATAAAGAGTCTCTTCTTGGCAAGCACTTCCAGCTCCGGCAAGGCAGTCGTGACGAGGCGCGGTGGACGGTCCCACTCCGAGCACTTGGCGAGTACGTACCGCAGCTCGCGCTGACCGTGCTCATCGAGCCGATCGAGGTCCGTGACCAGCAGCGTTCCGCCGCGAGCGCGCTCCGCAGAAGCGATCAAGCGTTCCGAGAGCAACGGTTCCAGGCAAGAGATCTCGACGATCGGCTTGTCCTTCCGTAGCGACATCTCATGAATACACTTGCCCATGAAACTGCG
>JAEUKA010000111.1 GCA_016794465.1 Myxococcales bacterium
ACGGATCATCGTCCGCTTTGCTCGCCGTCCCGGCTGGAAGGGCTACGACATTTCGAGCGAAGCCACGACGACCAAGCACAGCGGCGAGCTGATCCGTCTGCCGAGCGCGACAGACTGCACCTATTCGGAGAACCCTTTTTCATCGGGTGGGATCTCCGTCTCGGTCTGGCCCGTCCCCCCAGTCGAAACCACGTAAGCATCATCAGATGCGCGAGCTGGGCCGTCGTGGCGGCACCGCCAAGCGGCGAAGGCGAGCAAGCGCGCAAGCGAGGCAGACCGAGACGCCCGCCGGCGTGGACCACGCAGAGCATCCGTCAGAGTAGCGACGGAACTACATAGACCCTGGAAGGGCTGCGCTCTGTGGCCCTTCTTCATTCCAACGACAGCAAGAAAGGAACAGGTGAGCACATGAACCGCTCGATCGATACCGTTGTGAAACAGGCCAGAAGGACTGGCAAGCGCGTTGCGCAGCGACTCAGGGAGCAAGAAACGCAGGCGCTTGCGCAGGTGTGTGCGGCGAGGGAACAGGGCAAGGCTCCACCGCCGACGCTGCGGGTGTGGGGACCGTATCAGGAAGGAGATCAGCGCTTCCGTCTGAAGGTTGCCGAAAGTGGCGTCGAGCGGAGCTTGACGTTTCGCAGTCTCGACGAGGCGGAAGAGGTCAAGGCCGACCTTCTGCGGCGGCACGGCGGCAGCGTGCATCGTACCGTCGGCGAAGTTGTGAAGGAGTGGCTTGCGTGGTGCGTTGAGGTGCGCGGGGTCAAACCAATCACCGTCGAGAATTACAGCAAAATGACAGTGCGGCTGCCACAATGCGTCATTTTCGGGCAAGTGACCGAGAGCGACGCGCGCAAGCTTTATCAGCATCAGATCGAGGCAGTCTCAGCACACACCAAGCGGCCCGTTTCGGTGGCGACGCATCATCTGTTTTTGTGGGTTGCCAAGCGGCTGTGGGCGTTCGGACTTTCGCAAGGCTACAGTCGCACAAATCCATGGGCCAAAATCTCGCCCGTCGGGAGAAAGCCGACGGGAAAAGCCCAGCTACGGATTGATGAGGCGCGACGCTTCGAGGCCGTCGCGCTGTCGCGAGCGCAAGCGGGTGACGTTCCGGCGCTTGGGGCGCTTTTGATGATGTATCTAGGACTGCGTCAAGGAGAGGTCGCCGCCCGCGTGGCCCGAGACATCGACGATGGCGGGCGCGTGCTATGGGTGCCGTCGGGAAAAACCAAAAACGCGAGGCGGCGGCTCAAGATTCCCGAGCACCTGCGGCCCATCGTGCTTGCCGTCATGGAGGACAAGCGGCCCGACGAGCTGATCTTCTACCCAGCCCACCACCAGCAGCACCGCCGCCAGTTCTACATCAACCATGTCAAACGGCTGTGTCGTCTGGCCGGTGTGCCTGAAGTCGTGCCGCACAGCTTGCGCGGCCTGCACGCGACGCTGGCGCTCGAAGGTGGGGCGACGGCTGATGCGGTCGCCAAGGCGCTGGGTCACAGCTCGTTTGCGATGACCGCGCAGCACTACGCCAGCCCGTCGAGCGTCGCCAATAGCCGATCGAGCCGCGTGGCCGATGCACTCAGCGCCCACAACCAAGCCGAGTCCCAAGATGTGAAGAAAGTACTAAAAAATATGTCACCTAAAGACCTCCTGGCGTTGTTAGATGGTCTGGTGAGCATGGGCGTGGCGTCGCGCATTTCCGACGACAAGTTCCCCACATAGAGTTTTCCCACCGACTTCCTGACAGTGGAATAAGATCGCGATTTATCGACGGAAAATATGTAATGATAGATTCAGCCGGAGAACATCCTGCTCGATGAGAAGCTGCATGCCAAGCTGACCGACTTCGATCTGGTGTGGGCGGCGGATACGACGGGCGGAACGCGCAGCCGGGCTGGCCTTGGGACCTATCTGTATGCGGCGCCGGAGCAGCTCATCGATGCGAGTCGGGTGTCGTTCAGCGCCGACATCTATGGGCTGGCGGTGCTGACGATCTTCATACTGCGCGGCAACTTGCCGACGTGGTTTCGGGACTACCGCAGCGGCACGATTGATCGGCTGCCGATTCACCAGGCGTTTCTTTCGCTGCTTGACCGAGCGACGCACGCGAGTCCGGAGTATCGGCCTTCGCTGGATGAGTTTCTGCGCACCGCCGCGACGCACTGGCCCTTTGAGCCGGAAGACCAAGTCACCACCAAGCCGATGGCGCTACCCCTGCAAGAGCTGGAGGTCAGCACCCTGAAGGTGGAGCGTACCGAGGCAGACGGCAGTTCTTCCGCGAAGCCGGTCGCCGCGCCTGCCGAGCTGCCGAAGACGATCCTTGCAGCGGTGCATCCTGCTGCCAGCCTTCCGGTCGCGCCCCCGGCTTCGGGATCGACGCTGGACCCGGTCACGACCGACCACGGCGGCGCCCTCCATGTTCGCTCCCTGCGCATCACGGTGGTCGCGCTGGTCGCGCTGGTTGCTGTCGGCCTCTACTTCGGCACTGCGCGACAGGGAAAGATGGACCCATCAACAGGCGCCGCGCTGCTGAATCTCGGCGACGATCTCAAGCAGCCGCCGCAGCAGCGGTCCGAAGCGGTCGATATGACGACGACGCTCCTCCCAAACAGCACGACTGTCACCAAGGAGGTCGCTGTCTCTAAGCCGGAGCCGCCAAAGCGAGCAACCGGAGTGCCGCGCCCGACCAAACCAAGACCGCCACGACAGAGCAGCCGCACTGTTGAACCGAAATCGGATTCGGAGTAGGTAGTCCTCTTTCGCGGGCTTGCTGAGCGCTCCTTGGGGAGCGGACTCGACTGGGGCAAGCGGCGGAATCCAAAGGACATCATGCGCTACGTCAAAGCAGTCGGTCTTCTTGTGCTCATCGTGGGTGGCCTGGTCGGGATCAAGTTCAGTCAGATCTCGATGCTGATGCAGGCGGGGAAGGAAGGGGCGAAGCAGGGGGCGCCGCCGGAGTCGGTCAGCACGGCGGTGGTTGCGGAAGACACCTGGGAGCAGATCCTGCCGGCGGTGGGCAGCGTGGTGGCGGCCAAGGGGGTGGCGGTCAGCAGCGAGGCGCCGGGGGTGGTGACGGCGATTCACTTTGAGTCGGGCGCGCTGGTCAAGGCGGGGCAGGTGCTGGTCGAGCTGGACAGCAGCGTCGAGCGGGCGCAGCTGGCCTCGGCGATGGCGCGGCGCGAGCTGGCGCAGCTGAGTGCGGGTCGGTCGCGGCAGCTGGCGCAGCAGTCGGTGATCTCGCGCTCGCAGCTGGATGGAGACGAGGCGCAGCTGAAGACCTCGCGGGCGGACCTGAGCGCGCTGCAGGCACAGATCGAGCGCAAGACGGTGCGGGCGCCGTTTTCGGGACGGCTGGGGATTCGGGCGGTGAACCTGGGGCAGTACGTGAATCCAGGCACGACGCTGACGACGCTGGAGTCGCTGGAGGTCGTGTACGTTGACTTCTCGGTGCCGCAGCAGGAGCTGGCGGATGTGACGCCGAAGACTCCGGTGCGGGTGTCGCTGTCGGGAGAGTCGGGGCCGCCGTTTGTGGGCGTGATTGCGGCGGTCGATCCGGCGGTCGATGTCACCACGCGGTCGGTGAAGCTGCGGGCGAGCATTCCCAACCCGAAAGAGCAGCTGCGACCAGGGA
Organism: Myxococcales bacterium; assembly: GCA_016794465.1. Lineage (GTDB taxonomy): Bacteria > Myxococcota_A > Polyangia > Palsa-1104 > JAEUJZ01 > JAEUKA01. Next base: position 3,629 of record JAEUKA010000111.1, read on the forward strand.
TGTTTGTGCGGGTGGCGGTGGTGCTGCCGCAGCGTCAAAAGGTGGTGGCGGCGCCGGCGACGGCGGTGGTGCATGCGTCGTACGGGGACTCGGTGTTTGTGGTGGAACCGCAGAAAGATGCGAGCGGGGCGCCGGTGCTGGGTCCGGACGGTCAGCCAGCGAAGATGGCGCGGCAGCAGTTTGTGCGGGTGGGGGCGGCGCGGGGTGACTTTGTGGCGCTGCTGGACGGGGTGAAGGCCGGGCAGGAGCTGGTGACGGCGGGCGCGTTCAAGCTGCGCAACGGCAGCGGCATCGCCATCCACAACGAGGTGCAGTCGAGCTTTTCGCTGACTCCCACCCCGGGAAATCGGTAACTGGCGATGAAGTTCACCGACATCTTTGTGCGGCGCCCGGTGCTGGCGCTGGTGGTCAATCTGGTGATCATCATTGCCGGGCTGCAAGCGGTGGGCTCGCTGAACGTCCGGCAGTATCCGAAGCTGGAGAGCGCGACCGTGACAGTGCGGACGGCGTACATCGGGGCCAGCGCGGATCTGGTGCGGGGGTTTATTACGACTCCGCTGGAGCGGGCGATTGCGGCGGCGGACGGGATTGACTACATCGAGTCGCAGAGCGCCCAGAACCTGTCGACGATCAACGTGCGGCTGAAGCTGAACGTGAGCGCGGCGGCGGCGCTGGCGGACATCAGCGCGCGCGTCAATCAGGTGCGGGCCGACCTGCCACCGGAAGCGGAGGTGCCGGCAATTGCGATTGAGTCGTCGGACTCGGTGATTGCGTCGATGTACCTGAGCTTCGGCTCGACGATCCTGGAACAGAACCAGCTGACCGACTACCTGATCCGAGTGGTGCAGCCTCGGCTGTCGGCGCTAGAGGGGGTGCAGAAGGCGGACATCCTGGGCGGGCGGACGTTTGCGATTCGGGCGTGGCTGAAGCCGGATCGGATGGCGGCGCTGAACGTGAGTCCCTCGCAGGTGCGGCAGGCGCTGGCGACGAACAACTACCTGTCGGCGGTGGGGCAGACCAAGGGGGCGCTGATTCAGCTGAACCTGACGGCGGCGACGGACCTGCAGTCGGTGGAGGACTTTCGGCGCCTGGTGATTCGGCAGCAGGGAGGGACGCTGGTGCGGCTGTCGGATGTGGCCGAGGTGGTGCTGGGGGCAGATACCTACGAGCAGGACGTGCGCTTTTCGGGCAAGCAGGCGCTGTTTATGGGCGTGTGGGTGCTGCCGAATGCGAACTCGCTGGATGTGATTCGGCGGGTGCGGGCCGAGCTTGCGAGCATCCAGCGCGAGCTACCGACGGGGGTGACGGCGGGGGTGGCGTTCGATGCAACCAAGTACATCACCAGTGCCATCTCCGAGGTGCAAAAGACGCTGTTTGAGACGGTGCTGATCGTGATCGTGGTGATCTTCCTGTTCCTCGGCTCGCTGCGGACAGTGCTGGTGCCGCTGGTGGCGATTCCGGTGTCGCTGATTGGCGCGGTGTTTCTGATGCAGGCGTTTGGCTTCACGCTCAACCTTTTGACGCTGCTGGCGGTGGTGCTGGCGGTGGGGCTGGTGGTGGATGACGCGATTGTGGTGGTCGAGAACGTCGAGCGTCACATTCGCTCGGGGAAGACGCCGCTGGACGCCTCGCTGCTGGGTGCGCGGGAGCTGGTCGGTCCGATCATCGCGATGACGATTACGCTCGGGGCGGTCTATGCGCCGATTGGCTTTCAGGGCGGGCTGACGGGCTCTCTGTTTCGCGAGTTCGCGTTTACGCTGGCGGGGGCGGTGCTGATCTCGGGGGTGGTGGCGCTGACGCTGTCGCCGATGATGTCGTCGCGGCTGCTCAAGGCAGAGCACTCGCCGGGGCTGCTGGCGCGGCTTGGCGACCGGGGGTTTGCGGGGCTTTTGCGCGGCTACGAGCGGGTCCTTGGGGCGACGCTGCGGGCGCGGCGGGCGGTGTACTTGGTGTGGATCGTGCTGACGCTGCTGCTGGTGCCGATGTACCTGTTTTCACCGATTGAGCTGGCGCCGAACGAAGACCAGGGGGTGGTGTTTGGGGCGCTGGATGTGCCGCCGAACGCGACGATGGAGCAGCTTCAGCCGTACACCGAGCAGATGGAGCGGATCTTCGAGGAGACGCCGGAGTTCGATCACAGCTTTCAGATCACGTTCCCCTCGGGCGGCTTTGGCGGCGTGGTGGTGCGACCGTGGGAGCAGCGGAAGCGCAACATCTTCGCGATCCAAGGCGAGCTGTTTGGCAAGACCTCGCGGATTACTGGCATTCGGGCGCCGATGTTTCTGCCGGCGGCGCTGCCGAGCGCGGGGACGTTCCCGGTTGAGCTGGTGCTGGCCTCGACGGCGAGTCACGAGGAGCTGCTGCGCTTTGCCGAGCGGCTGGTGCAGGAGGCGACGCAGAGCGGGCTGTTTGCGTTCCCGCCGATGATGGATGTGCGCATCGATCAGGCCAAGACCGAGATTGTGATCGACCGCGACAAGGTGGCGTCGATGGGGCTGAGCATGCAGCAGGTCGGGGCGGACCTGTCGTCGATGCTGAGCGGCAACTTCGTGAACCGCTTCAACATCGATGGCCGCAGCTACAAGGTCATTCCGCAGATCGAGCGGGCAGGGCGGCTGACGGCGGACCAGCTGAAAGAGATCTACATCACGGGGCCGGTGGGACAGGTGATGCCGCTGGCGTCGGTGGCGTCGCTGAAGAGCAGCGTCGAGCCCCGGACGCTCAATCGCTTTCAGCAGCTCAACGCGGTGAAGATCTCGGGGCTGGCACCCCGGTCGCTTTCGCAGGCGCTGCGCTTTATGGAAGACACGGCGGCGCGGATTCTGCCGCCCGGCTATCGGCTCGACTACACCGGGGAGTCGCGGCAGCTGCGGCAGGAAGGAGGCAAGTTCTTACCGGCGCTGGCGCTGGCGCTGGTCCTGATCTTTTTGGTGCTGGCGGCGCAGTTCAACTCGTTCCGCGATCCGTTTGTGATCTTGGCGGGGTCGGTGCCGCTGGCGCTGTTCGGGGCGCTGTCGTTTACGTTCCTGAAGTTTGCGGGGCCGCCGGGGATGCAGTTTTCGCTGACGGAGGGGTGGACGACGACGCTCAACATCTACTCGCAGGTCGGGCTGGTGACGCTGGTCGGGCTGATTGCGAAGAACGGCATCCTGATTGTCGAGTTTGCCAACGTGCGCAAGGAGGAAGGGCTGAGCAAGCTGGAGGCGGTTCAGCAGGCGGCGGTGACGCGCTTGCGGCCGATCCTGATGACGACGGTGGCGACGGTGATCGGGCGCTTTCCGCTGACGCTGGTGACGGGGGCGGGAGCGGTGGCGCGAAACTCGATTGGAATTGTGCTGGTGGGCGGAATGACGATTGGGACGCTGTTTACGCTGTTTATCGTGCCGTCCCTCTATGTGCTGCTGGCCAAAGACCATCCCAGCGGAACCGCGACCATAGGACTGGAAGTCCAGAGCGAGCCGAGCTAGCCCCCAGACACGGCTATTGGGACTTGAGCTCCAGACGCAGGTAGTCGCGAACCTCTTTAAGGTGTTCCCACTCTCGCTGCGGAATCCCGACGAACTCGAGCGTTCCTTCGAGGCTTCCAAAGAACTCGATGATTCGATCGAAGCCCAGCGTACGGGCACCGACCCGAACCACCGCCACGGTGGCGCCAATCAGACTGCCGAACACTGGGTTCGTCGTCACAAACTGGATGCCCACCTTGGCCTGGATGCCGCGCTGGGACCACTCTGGATAGATCGTCGCTTTGAGCTGCGCCTGCTGTTCTTTGCTCGGCCCTCCGCCTTCTGTGAAGACCACCACTCTGGCCAAGCCGGCGCTGAGAATTGCCTGTTTTTTGCTTCCCAGCCAGCCGTTCCAGCTGTCGCCGGAGGGCGGCTTGTTCAGATGGTAGCCAACCAGGACGCTGCCGCTGTTCAGCTGGAGCAGTGCCCAGGCCATTTCGGCCTTGACCGTGACCTGGCGAATACACCCAGGCTGGGGGAGTCCGCTTCGCTGGTTGCCGGCCACGGAGCCAGCATATCACGCTCGAGGCATCGCTTTGTGGACGGCAGAAGCCTGCTTATTGGAAGGGAGCCAAGCTAGGAGCGGGGGATCAGGCCGAGACCCGGTCGCGCCGACAACAGCAGCTTGCCGCGTCGCACGGTGACGGACTCCAGCGCATCGCTGGCAATCAGTAGGAAGCCATCGAGGTCGGCATAGTCAACCAGCGGGGACAGGTGCGCCGCCGCCGCAATCGACACCGAGCTGGAGATCATGCAGCCCAGCATCACCTGGAGCCCGTGCGCCCGCGCCACCGCAATCATCTCTCGGGCCGCGAAGATCCCACCGCACTTGTCGAGCTTGATGTTGACGCCGTGACAGGTGTCAGCGATGCGCGGAATGTCGCTCGCACGCAGGCAGCTCTCGTCGGCAAAGATCGGCAGGGGCGAGCGCGCTTTCAGCCACTTGGCGGCGTCCAGCTGCGTCGCAGGGAGCGGCTGCTCGACCAGCTCGACCCCTTTTTGAGCCAGCCACTGGAGCTTGCGCAGCGCCTCTTCCTTGGTCTTCCAGCCTTCGTTGGCATCGACGCGCAGCGGCTTGTTTGTCACCTGCCGCACCGCCGCAATCGTCGCCTCATCGCTATCGAGCCCGACCTTTATCTTCAGCACCGGAAAGTCTTCGGCTTCGGCGACTTTTTGGCGGGTCAGCTCGGGCGAGTCGATGCCAATCGACATCGTGGTCACCGGCGTCGCGGCGCCATCGAGCCCAAAGTAGCGATACAGCGGCATCCGCAGCGCTTGTCCCAGCCAGTCGGCTACCGCTCCGGCAATCGCCGCCTTGGCCGCCCACTCGCCAGGAATCCGCCGCCACACCTCGGCCAGCAGCGGTACGTACTTCTGCGGATCGGCGCGCTCCAGAATCGGTCGGACACTCTCAATCGCCCGCAGCGCTGAGGTCGCCGTCTCGTGATAGCGCGAAATCGGGGCGCCTTCGCCGATGCCGGTCAGGCCGTCTTTGTGAATCCGTAGCTGCACCACATCGCGGAAATCGCTCGACGACATCACCGTGGTCCAGGTGTGCCGGAGCTGTAGCCGCACCACCGTACTTTCGATCACCGCCGGAGCCGGCAGGAGCGGCGAGACGGGTGGCGGTGGACCTGCCGAAAGGTGCGCAGGCACGGTCAGCGCGGTCGCTGCCAGCCCCAGCACCGTGCGCCGGTTCACTGATTGCCTCCGCTTGCTTTCGGGGTGCCGCTGGGGATGGGGCTGACGCCGCTCGATGGCGAGGGCGGGCTGCTGGGGGCCGGACTTACTGCCATGCCGGGCAGGAGCGGCAGAAACTGCTTGTATTCGGGCATCTGCGCGATCTTGGCCTCGAACTCGGGATACTTGCGGCGGGTCACCTGCTTCTGCATCTCGGCGATCGAGCTGTGGGGAATCTTCTTCGACACCATGTTGATGATGCTCGACGGCAGCGAGCCCCCGGGGTCGGCGTGAACCTGATACTCGACGCGGGTCCACTTGCCACCGTTCGAGGGCCACAGATACCAGTGCCCGCACAGGTGCGGCATTCGCACCACGCCCTTCTGCGGCGGCCAGGCGGGATGCTCGGTCGAGTTCATCTCGACCCGGACCATCTTGGCCTTCACATCGACGGTGGTGACCGCGTGAATGACCGAGTCGCGATCCGATACCGGCCAGGGCGCGCCGGTGCGGCTGTAGAAGGTCTGCTCGCGGTCGCCGTTGCGCGAAATCAGGGTCTGCGCGACCGCTTCTTTCATCCACTCCAGGCGATGTTCGGCATCGTCCAGCACGGCGAGCACAGACGAAATCGGCGCTTCGATCATGCCGGTGCCTTGAAACTCGTGCAGCGGCGAGCCGGCCACGGTGCGGCGATGGACCTCGATCCCGCCGTCGTTGCGAACCATCTCCCACGGCCCAGCGGCGCCATGCTCAAACGCCATCACCGGCGACAGGTAGCCCAGCAAGGTCAGCCCCAACAGTCCCAAAACAGTACGACGCTTCATGTGAGTCTCCAGATAGACGCAGAGCCAACGCTACACCAGCAGGGTGACGCCGCTGCCCACGAGCTTGAGGACTTCGTCGATCCGCTTGGGCAGCTCGGCGGTCAAGACCTCGTGGCCGGTCTGGGTCACCAGGATGTCGTCTTCAATGCGGATGCCGATGCCTTGCCAGTCGGGGCCGAGCGGATCGTCAGGCTGGACGTACAGTCCTGGCTCGATGGTAAACACCATTCCCGGCTGGAGCCGCTGCGGCTGGTCGTCGGGGAAGTAGCGACCGACATCGTGAACATCGAGCCCGAGGAAGTGGCTCGCGCGATGCGGAAAGAAGCGACGGAGCGCGCCACTCTCGACGGCACTGGCCGGATCACCGCTGAGCAGCCCAATTGCACACAGTCCTTGGGCCAGGCGGTGGCAGATGAGGGTGTAGATTTCCTCGATGGTGGCACCGGGGCGGGCGACGGATATCGCAGCCAGCTGGGCGTCGAGCACGATCTCGTACAGCTGCTGCTGCTCGCGGGTGAAGACGGGCTTTTGGCCGGGCGCGGGAATGGGGTAAGCGCGGGTGACATCGCCGGTGAAGCCGGCCAGCTCGCAGCCCGCATCGACGAGGAGGACCTGCCCCGGCTGGAGCTGCTGGTCGCAGTCGACGTAGTGAAGGACGGTGGCGCTCTTGCCGGCGGCGATGATGCTCTGATAGCCGGGCAGGCCGTTGCGGCGACGGAAGCCGTAGTCGACCAGCGCTTCGATCTCATATTCGTACTTGCCGGCGGTGCAGGCGCGCATTGCCAGCAGGTGGGCCTCGACGGTGACCGCGCACGAGCGACGCATGTTGAGGATCGCCGCCTCGTCTTTGACCAGCCGCAGCTCGTGGAGGGTTGCCCCCAGGTCGACAATCCGTCGAGGAGCCCGTCCGCCGTTGCGCTCGTTGCGACGCAGCCGCGCGATGACCCGTCCGACCAGCTCGTCGTGCTCGGGTCGGTCGCCGATCAGCATGTGGACTTCTTCGCAGCCGTCGAGCAGCTCATACAGCCGACGCTCCAGCTCGCGAATGTCGAACGCTTGGTCGGCGCCGTACAGCTCGGTCGCGCCTTCGAGTCCCGCCCGTCGCCCCGCCCAGATCTCCGCCTGCCGGTCACGCGGTCGCACCAAAAGGGTAAAGCGCTTGTCCTTGCCCGGCGTCAGCACTGCCACCGTCTCGGGCTCACTCAGGTCGGTCAGAAACAGCAGATCCGACGACTGGCGAAAGCGGTGGGCGTTGTCGGCGTTGCGACGCTCTTCACGCGATCCAAACAGCACCGCGCAGGCGGTACGCGGCAGTCGTTCCATCAGGGCCGCACGTCGAGAAGCACAAGCAGCAAGCATCGTTTGTCCTTGAGGCTACCTTACCCGCAAAGGCCGTGGCAGAACCGCTCGCGTTACTTTTGCGACAGCACCACGCCACCGCGCGCAGGCACCGTCACCGACAGTCGCCCACCGGCTGCCGGCACCGCCAGCGTGCTTCCTGTGAGCTGATCGGTCAGCGTCGCTCCAGCGGTCCAGCCCAGCTCGCTGGGAATCGGCACCGAGGCCACCATCGGCGTCGCCAGTCGATTCAGCACCACCAGCGCTCCCTGCGTCGGATCGGCGTCGGGCCGGGCATACGCGTACAGATCTTCCGACAGCAGCGCCGTCACCAGCTTGCCTCGCCGTAGTCCGCGCAAGCGCTGGCGCGCTTTCAGCAGCTGACTCATCCGGTCAAGCTGCGCCTTTTCGCGTGGCGACAGCTGGCTTGCGAGTCGCATCAGGTGCCGGTTGTCGGGATCACCGCCGCCAAACTCGCCGTACTCGTCGCCGTAATAGAGCAGTGGCATCCCCGGCATCGTGAACACCGTCAGCGTACCCAGCCACTGGCGATCGTACGGCTCGTCGCTGATCGGTGGCTGCGGCAGGTTTTCCCACTTGTTATTGGCAATGTTGCGGTCCCACGTCGAGCCTGGCGTCGGGTCACGGTACGTGCTCATCGACACAAAGCGCGAGGTGTCGTGGCTGCCGAGGTAGGTCACCATCGTACTGCCCGCAAACTTATCGAGGCTGGCGTGGGTCCAGTAGTCAAGGTGCAGAAAGCGCTTCTCGTCGTAGGCAAAGATTCGGTAGGCGGTCGCGTGATGCCACACAAAGTCAAACTGCCCGTCGAGCCCGAGCGGCCCCATGTAGCGCTTGATGGTGTCGTACTCGCTCTGGTTGGTGGCGATGTCGCCGTCGCGCCAGCCCATTGCCGTCTCGCCGAGGAGGTAATAGCGCGTGCCGGCCTGCTCGAAGCGCTCGCGGACCCGGGCGGTCAGGTTGAAAATAGCGGCGTCCTCGACGTGCTTGACCGCATCGACGCGCAGTCCGTCGAGGTCGAAGTGCTCCAGCCACCACAGCGTGTCGGCGATGAACTGCTCCGAGGCGTCGCTCTGCGTCCAGTCAATGTCGGGCATGTAGGGCGCAAACAGACAAGAGAGCCGCTTGTCGGTCCAGTCGCAGCCCGCCGTACCACAGGTGCAGCCGGTGCGGAACCAGCCGCGCTTTTGCGGATCTTGAAAGTACTCGTGCTGCTCGTGGACATGGTTGAGGACAGCGTCCATCAGCACCCGAATGCCGTGTCGGTGGGCCGCTTGCACCAGCTTTTGCAGCGCCTCGTCCCCGCCGATGCGATCGTCGACCTTGCGCGCCTGCACCGGCCAGTAGCCGTGATACGCCGCGACGCTGACTTTGCCGCTCTGGTCGAGGTGCGCCGACGCTGGCTGGGTATAAAACGGGCTCAGCCACAGCGCCCGAATGCCCAGGCGGTCAAAGTAGCCGTCCTCGATCTTTTGGGTCACACCTTGGAGGTCGCCGCCGCGAAAGTTGGCCTCGGGAAGAACCATCGGCAGCTGCCCGGGATTTTTGCCATCCCCGTCGATAAAACGGTCAGTCATCGCCATATACAGCGGCGTATCGGACCACTTGAACGGCTCGGCCTCGATCCACAGCGGCAGCAGCAGCGACTCGCCTTCCTTACCACCCGCCGTCGGAGTCAGTGTCAAAAGATACTTGCCGTCGGTCAGGTTCCGCAGGTGCAGCTCGGCGCTCTGGCGATCTTGAGCCAGCTTCAGCTCGACCGAGGACAGCGTCGGCAGCGGTGCTCCAGGGATGGTGTCGGGACGGCGAATCGTTGCCCGCAGCTGACAGACTCCCGGTACGGTGCTGTGCGACGGCGAGCGGACCTTAATCGTCGCGGACACTTCGCCCTGTCCGGCGGCGCTGCGGCTGGTGCGGAGGGTGCCCTCTGCGACGCTGAGCCCGACCCGGAAGCAGCTTGGGACCCGCAAGCCCGAGTTTTCGACTCCGCCGACGTACTTGCGATAGGGATTTTGGCCGTCGAGCTGCCAGTTTGCGCCGTCCTCGACGATCTTGTAGCCGTAGGTCCCGGGCGGTAGGTTGAGGCTGATGCTGTAGGCGCCGCTGCCGTCGGGGCCGCTCAAGGTCTGGGCGGTCGGGCTCCAGCCGTTCCACTCGCCGGCAATGGCGACGGAGCGCGGACTTCGCAAGGGTGTGTAGCGGACCGTCACCGGGCAGGTCGCCGTTGCATCAGGCTCGACGAGCACCGCACACGGACCGTCTTTGGGCAGGACCTCCCCGAGATCGCCATCCTCAGTTCCGAGATCAGCGCCGGTGTCGTGAGGTGAGCTACAAGCGAGCAGGGCGGCGGCGAGCGTTGCCAGTGGCCAGTGACAGAGCGGTCGGGGACGAGACATTGGGCAGGCTCCTGTGGCGAAAGGCGTGACGTGGGGTCGCTTAGCGCGGTGGTCCCGGCTGCGGTGGTGAGATCGGCTGCTGCTGAGGCTTGCTCGGCTGCGGCGGCTGCTGATTCGGCAGATTTGGTTGATTTGGCTGCTGATTCGGCTGATTTGGCTGCTGATTTGTTGGACTGGTCCCGGGCGCCGGCTTCTCGGGCTGCGCATAACCCCAGTCGCGCATCACCGTCGCGACCTCGCTCTGCGTCGAGCTTCCACCGCGTGACAGGCTGGTCGCAATTGCCCCGGGACTGGGCTGATCGCGCCACAACAGGACCTCGCCCCGCTCGCCGAGCACCGGTGGATAGGCCGCAAACAGCCGCCCGAGGATCGGGCCTTGCAGCGTCAGCGTCAGCGGATCTTGACTGTCTTTCGCCGTGCCAAACCCATCGGGCGCAGCCTCGGCTGGCCGTGACGGCGGCGCGCTCTGATCGAGCAGCGGCAGACTGTACGGTCCAAGCAGCAGCTGTTCTTTGGCGAGCGGCAGTCCATCGAGCGTCAGCTGCAGCTCCAGCTTGGCGTCGGGATCGATGTGTACGTCGAGCTGTCCACCCGGTCGCAGCAGCACTTCCAGCTGTCCGGGCCGCAGCGGCGTGACTTCACCGTCGCGGACACCGGCCACCGCGAGCTGCAGATCGCTGCTCATCAGGATGCCGTGCAGCTGCCGACTTGTTGGACTGGGTGCCAGTGCCAGGTGCGTCAGCGGGATCTTGGCGTCGGGCAAGCGCGGAGCGTGACGAGTGAACAGCTCCCGCATCGTCCGCAGCGTCTGGTCGGTCAGCGGCGCCCGTGGCCCGAGCAGCAGGTTGCGATGCTGCTGCGGATCACTTCCCAGGTCGTACAGCTCCTCGGGCATCTGAAACAGAGTGGTCGCGGCTTCCAGCGGCTTCAGGCGCGGATCGCTCCGTCGCAGATACAGGTAACCCATTGAGCGCAGCGCCCGCACATTCTGTCCCTCGACGAACGCCGGTCGCTCCAGCGGCTCTTTCACCCCTTGCAGCAGCGGCACCAGGCTCTGGCCTTGCTGAAGATGTCCACTCGGCAGCTGGGCGCGCTTGTCCCACAGCCCCAGCGACTCCAGCACCGTCGGCGCCACGTCGAACAGCCGCACCTGATTGGTCACCGTGACCCCGGCTGGCAGTCGTCCCGGCATCGCCAAGATCATCGGCACCCGCAGGATCTCGTCATACGCCGACCAGCCGTGGTGATAGAGCGTCGGCTGCTTGAGCGCGAGTACGAAGTGGTTGTGATGAACATCGAACACTTCGCCGTGATCTCCGACGATGACCACCAGCGTGCGCGCGCCGAGTCCCTGCCGCTCGACCTCCGCCAGCACTTCTGCGATTTGGGCGTCGGCATACGCAGCCTCGGCCAGATACGATCGAGCCTGCGTCTCCGATGGCGACGGCGGGCTCCCGGTGGCACGACCGGCCATGTAGGCAGCCTGCTCACCCGAGGTCTTCGGCAGATAGCCCGGCGGCGGCGAGTACGGCCAGTGCGGCGCGTCGTAATGCAGCTGCAAAAAAAACGAGCGCTCGCGATTTTCCTGTAGGTACTGCAGCGCCGCTCGCGTGATCGCCGGCGAGTCGAGCACTGGATGGCGGACATCGGCGACCTCATCGAAGCCCAGCGACAGCCCGATCTGCGGATAGCCGAGCAGAAAGAAGTTGTTGCCGATGGCCGTCACCTTCATCCCCGATTCCCGCAGCACACGCGGCAGCAGCTTGCGGTCGAGCGCATAGAAGCGCTGGCGGTCGCGCTCCTTGGGAATCATGTCTTCGGCGTTCTGGCCCACCGCCGACGGCAAGTCTCCACCGAGCAGTGACAGCAGCGCCGGCCTGGTCCAGGTCGCCGACGTGATCGCTTGCTCGAACCGCGCGCCTTTTTGGGCAAACTTTTGCACTTCCGGCATTGCCGAAAGCGCATCGGCCCGCAGCGTATCGACGATGATCAGCAGCAGGTTGGGAGCAGCAGCGCCCATTCCCAGCGCCCACAGCTCGGGGTTGCCAATCACCGGCACTCCCAGCGGCACTCCGTCGCTCTGCGCGCACAGCGAGAGCTCATGCTGGGTATTTGGCGGCTCATTCAGCACCCCGCTCACCGGCACATCGAAGCGCTGCCAGCGATTGGCGGACTTTTGGCGCTCGTGAAAGATGCTGCGACCATCCAGCCGCAGCGACAGCTCGACCGGAGCCTTGCCCATCTCGGACTTTCGCGGCAGCAGCGCACTGTGAAAGCTGAGCTGGCCCCGGGGCGGCAGCGCCATGCGAAAGCGATAACAGCTGGGCGACGGAAGCAGCAGCGACAGCTTCGACTCATAGACGCCGCGATAGCGATTCCACACCGGATCAAAGCGTGGCGGCGCCGTCGCCTCACTGGCGGGCTCGGGATAGGTTTCGACGTTGGGCAGCCCGATTGCGACTTCCAGCACCCGCAGCGCGGTATCGCCACGTAGGCCACTGTAGGGACTGACCAGCTTGTACGGCGTATCGAGGCTCGCCAAGATCGGTGTCAGGCTCGGCGCAGACAGCTCAGCGACGCCCGCCAGATCCGTCAGTCGCGCCCACAGCTTGTCTCCCGGCGGCGCAGTCACGGGCGGCAGTCGAGGCGACTCGGGCTTCGGACGAGACTTGATCTCGCGGCCGGGCTCCGCAGTGCCCAGCGACGATGGCGGCTGGACCGATGGGTTGCACGCGGCCAGACCGAGCCCAGCACAAAGCGACACCCCGACGAGCAGGTGACTCCGCTTTGTGGCCACTTGGGCTGGCTGCCTTGGAACCGAGGACATGACGACGGCAGATAGTTCCACAGATTTGGGAAGCTGGCAGCGCAAATAAGCCCGCTCGTGCAGCTCCCGGTTCGGCTACAGCTTGGGCTCCTACAGCTTGCTGAGGCCACCTGCGAGCGAAAACTCAGCCGGGGAAACGCCGCCGCCGGTGCCGTGACGGTAGATCAGCTTGTACTGAAACGACGCGAAGCTGCCCGGGAGATCGAGGTCGACCTCCCAGCGCTCGAAGTCTTGGTCGATATCAGACTTCCAGGACAGCTGATTTTTGCTGCCGGCTGCGCCCATCGCCAGATCTTTCCAGGTGACGCCGCCGTCGGTGGAATAGGTCAGCTTGAGCACTTTGTCGAAGTCGAGATCCTGCACCACAAACGCGAGGCTGCCTTTGACGCCGGCTGAGTCGAAGCGCGCGGTGGTGGCGGCGTAGTCTTGGGCCAGGGTCTGCCGGTCGCTGTCGCGCCAGGCAATTGCGTACCGCTGACCGCCGTTGTCGTCGAAGAAGGTGCTGCCCGCGCCGGTTTCGTACCAGCCGGTAAACAGGAAGGTGCCGCGAAATGAGTCGCTCTTGACCGGGATGTGCCATTCCTCGTAGCCGTCGCCGTGGGTGGCAAAGTAGCTGCCGACAGCGGTGATTGGATCGGTGCGGCCTGCCTCGCGATAGACGACTCCGACGCGCTTTTTTGACAGATCGGCACCGAGGGCGGGCCTCACGCGCAGCTTGATGAAGACGGTCATGGAGCGGCAGCCGAAGCGGCTGTTGCAGGCGCTGCTGTCGCGCCAAAACTCTTGGTAGTACTGGACCTGCGACGTGTCGCGGATGCCGCGTGACTGCACCCAGTCGGCCTGGCCGTACGCGATGACGCCTTGGCTCAGCTCGTCGATGGGTGGGGCGCCGGGATCGCAGCCGGGGACAAGCCCGCAAGCGGTGGCGATGAGCGAGCCAAAAGCGAAGGTGCGGGCGACGGGGTTGGAGGTCGAAGCCAGGGCGGCTTCAATGGACTGGGTGAACGTGCGGCGGGTGGGAGCTCTCATGGCGGGCGTTCTATAGCAGCTGACCGGACTGCGCAAGCCCTGTGTGACCGGGCCGAGCCCTGCGCAGGCACCCCGTCGAGTCGCGATCCCAGGTACAATCAGGGGCTGCATGCGCTTACAGCTCGCGGTGGTGGAACCGGCAGCCGACCCGCTTACCGAAGCGGGTGATGCGGAGACGCGAAAGTTCGTCATGCCCGAGGCGCTCGCCCATCGACTCGAGGTGCTGACCGGCGGCTGGGATTCGATCGGTGACTTGGAAGGGATGCGGACCTTGGTGGCCCGGCGCGCCAAGCTGGAGCTGCGGTTGGGTCCACTGCTCGTGCAGCCTCCAGCGGGGGAAGAGCTGCGGCTGCGGGCACTGCTGGCGACGGGACTGACGGCCTCGCAGCGACTGCACGAAGTGATCGAAAAGCAGCTGCAGAGCGCGGTGGGCTGGCCGATGCGGCTGTTGCGGGCCTCGGTGGTGACCCGGTCGCAGTGGCGAGACGGTGAGACAGAGCATCGCTGGCTCGCGAGCTATCGCTTCTTCGAGCACAGTGGCGAGGCGCTGCTGCGTGTCGGTCAAGAGTCGCTCCTTCGCTCACACCGCGACGAGCTGCTGGCCTTGCTTGGGAGCGGCTGGCCGCGCTGGTCACCACCGTCGGGGGTCGCTGTCCTGTCCGAGCTGTGGCAGTAGCCTTTCTGCACTCGCCGCGCATCCCCCTTCCGTCCAAGCCGCTTCTTTCTCTATGATTGTTAAATGTTTTCTAGAACACATTTCTTTGCCGTTTCGTTGCTCTTGCTCGTGCCCGGCTGCCTGCTGCGCTCCAACACCGTCATCGAGCGCTTCGCCGGGGAGTTTAAGTGCACCCGTGACCGTGTGACCGTCGAGCGTCCCGACAAAAACCGCCCTGACTTTTACCGCGCCACCGGCTGCAACCGCCGCGCCAGCTACCAGTGCAGCGGCGACTACGGCGAGTTCTGCGAGCGAATCGGCCAGCCCGAGACGATCAACCCCGAGGGTGGTGCACTGCCCGCCGTGCCGACTCCGGACAAGCCCGCGACCCCGCCGACTCCGCCCAAGGATGGACCCGCGACCGCTCCGCCCGCACCGTAGGTCAGATCGGCACGCGGACGACCAAGCAGACCTCTTCTTCGCTCTGGGTCAGCGCCAGCTCAGCCGACGCTTCGTGTCGCAGGCGACACAGCCCCGAGATCGCCAGCCCTTCCAGGTCGCCCTTTGCCAGGCTGCGCGCATAGGCCTCCCGCGCTTCTCCCTGGCTGACCTCTGACACCACCCGCAGCAGCGTCTCGCGCTGCCGCAGCGTCGCCGCGCTGGTCACACTGATCTCCGTAAACGTCCCGAGCAGTCGCAGATCGAAGCGCGCCCACTGCGCCGACGCTCCTTTGGCCGCGATCTCCAGCAGCTCCGCCGAGGCCGTCGCCACATACTCCGCATACTCGGGCCGCAGCGACATTCCGACACAGAAGTCACGCACAAAGCGCCGCAGGTTGCGCACCTGCAGATACAGCGGCACAAGCTCAATGTGAACCCAAGGCAGTTGGCGGATCATCGCGGGCTTTCCTTGCCGAACCTAGGCCCCGACATACGACGGCGAGCCATGCCGTGCCACCACCAGCGTCTGATCGTCTTCAAGCTCCGCCGAGCCGACGAACCGGGACACTTCGCCGATCAGCATCTCGCAGATCTCCTCGACGTTGCGGTTGCTGCCGCGCTGGACGGTGTGACGGACGCGCTTGTCGCCGAACTGATCGCCATTGCTGTTCTGGGCCTCAATGAGTCCGTCGGTATAGCAGATCAAGATGTCGCCCGGCTCGAACGGCTGGGTGTTGGCCACGAACTTGGCCGCGTCACTGGCACCGAGCGGCGAGCCGGCTGCGACGAGCGGAATGAACGGCTTGTTCTGCTCGCGGTGACGGAACAGCAGCGGGAAGGCGTGGGCACCGCTCGCGAAGGTGATTTGGCATTCCTTGATGTCGATGATCGCGGCAAAGCAGCTCATCGTGAACTTGCCGCGAATGGTCGTATAGATCGCGTGATTGAGCCGCGACAGCAAAAGCTCCGGTCGCAGCTTCGGCCCCTGTTCTTGATGCAGCTGCTGCGCACAGCCATACGCCATCGCGCCCACCACCGCCGATCCAATCCCGTGCCCGACCACATCCGCCATCACCAGCATCGTGCGGTTCTCATCGAGCGGGTAGTAGTGCCACCAGTCTCCCGACAGCCGACTGGCACTGCGATAGACCCCGCACAGCTGCAGCGCCCCCCGCGAGATCCGCCGCACATCCGGCATCAGCGTCTGCTGCACGATCTGCGCGTCTTGTAGCTCTTGCGCCATCCGCGAGGTATTCGCCGTGCCCTCGATCTGCGCCTGCTGTAGCAGCTGCGCTTGGTCGGCCATCATGTTCAGCCGCTCGGCAATCGCCGCAAACGCCGGCACCTCGACCGGAGTCAGCCGCGTCTCGAAGTGCCCCATCGCCATCTGCTCGGCCACTTCCTGCACCACCATCGCCTGCCGCTCGCGCCTGCGATCGTTGAGCATCCACATCGCCAGCGCCACCCCCACCCCGAGGATGCCCAGCCCGATCGTCAGCCAGGTCGGAATCCGCTGCGGCTGCACCGTCGTCACCACTCGGCCCAGCCCATCTTCCATATCGGCGGTCGTCAGCACCAGATACAAAAGCCCACTGCTGCCCGGCTGACCTGTCACCGGCACCGCCAACATCACCCGCTGGCTCTGCGGCGAGGCTTCCACTTTGCGCACAAAGCCCGCCGTCACCGACCGACGCACCAGATCCTCGGCGTGACCGGTCAGCGGCTTGCCGACGCGGGACTTTTCCGAAGCCGCGACCACCGACAGGTCATGATCGACGACGCCAATCTCGACCAAGTCCGGGTCACTCTGCGCCGCACTGTCCAGCTCTGCCTGCAGCTTGGCCTGATCGCCCGCCGCCAGCGCCTGGTTGAGCCGCCCCGCCAGCCGCTCGGCGCGCTTTTCCGACCGCAGGTACACCGACTCGATCGCCACTTTCTGCGCGACCAGCTGGGCCCGACGGGCGGGACTATCGGTCAGGCTCAGCACGAGCTGGAGCAGCAGGCACAGAATGCCTCCGGCTGCGATGAGGAGCGGAATCCGCTTTTCGGACATGACTTACGTACTCCCTTGCTGGCTCTTCGAGGTAGCGGGGTCGCGGCGCAGCACCACGACGGTTAGATCGCGCGAGATGTTTCCGACATGCTGGCTCACGACATCCAGCAGGTGATCGCGCAGCTCGGCAGCGGTACTGCTGCGAGCGGTCTTGGCGATGGCGTCCGACAGTCGATCGGGATGGAGCCGCTCTCCCTGGGCGCTGTGGGCCTCGGTGATGCCATCGGTCAGCAGGATGATGGCGTCGCCGGCTGCCAGCTGCACCGAGCGATCGCTCAGCTTTTCATCGAGCTGCACCGACACGGCCAGCCCGCTGCGATCCACCTCAAGCTTTTCGACCGTGCGCGGCTCATCGCGATACAAGAGCAGCAGCGGCACGTGGCCCGAGAACGTCACTTTCCCACCGCCATCGTGGCGCAGCAGCAGCACCGACACCATCTGGTCGTCGTGCATCCGCTTGCGCAGGCTCTCGTACAGCGCCGCGCCCACCTGCCGCAGGATCGCTGCCGGGGAATGCGCCACCTCCCGCGAGGCTCGCAGGGTCGCCAGCAGCAGGCTATCGACGATCACCATCGTCAGCCCCGGCTGTACCCCGCTGCCCGCGATGTTGCCCACCGCCACGAAGCTGGCCTGCTCACCTTGATATGTCTCGTAAAAGTCACCGCCACCGCTCGGCGCGCCAATGATCCGGGCCGCAAACTCAAAGCCATTGATCGACGGCTGGAGCGGCAGAAGCTGTCCGCGCAGCTTGGCCGCCAGCGCCGCTTCTCGGTCGTGGGCCGCGCTCGTCTGAAGCTCCGCCTGGGCACCGCGCAGTCGGCTCAGCATGTGCGCAAGCCCCGTCGCAATCGCCGAGATCTCATCGTGTCCGTGAAGCGGCAGCTCAATGTCAAAGTCGCCGCCCGCCGCCTGCTGCATCGCCTGGAGGATTCGCTGCACCCGCCGCATCAGCACAAACCCCAGCAGCGCCGAGGTCAGCAGCGCCAGCAGCACCGCCCCGCGACCGACCGCAAACAGCGTCGTCTGCACCGACCGTGACCGCTCCAGCACCGCATCAATCGATCGCAGCAGGCAGCAGTGACTTCCCGGCCCCGCCGCCACCCGCAGCCCGTGATGGTGCTGACCGCCGATGATCTGCTCGCGGGAGTCTTCCGGCTCACTGGCCAGGCAGCGACTCTCCACCGCTGCTCGCTCCCGCTCCGCCTCGGGCATCAGCTTGGCGCGACTGATGCGACCCTCGCGCACCACCAGCCACGACAGCCCCGGTCGGGCCAGCTCCGCCAGCATGTCTTCCGGCAGGTGCCCCGTCTGCACCGCGTGCGTCACCAGCAGCGCATCGCTCGCCAGCTCCGCATCCACTTCGCGCTCTCCCGAGCTGCGCAGCGAGTGCGTAAACACCCAGCTTGTCGTCGCCACCACAGCGCCTACCAGCATCGTTGAGAGCAGCGCCAGCTTGATACCCAGCTTCAAGAGTTCCCCCCCGGGATACCCCACGAAAACCACAAGGATCTTCCGAAGATCCTATTAAACCACTTTCCCCACCCTCCCGTCTAGCACGCCCACGACCCGAAGCAAGCTGCCCGGTGTTTGGATCGAGCTGCCCGGGGTTTGAAATGGCGTGCCCGGTGTTTGAGTTGACGTGCCCGGGGTTTGAAATGACGTGCCCGGGGTTTGAGTTGAGCTGCCCGGGGTTTGAAATGGCGTGCCCGGTGTTTGAGTTGACGTGCCCGGGGTTTGAGTTGACGTGCCCGGGGTTTGAAGTGACGTGCCCGGGGTTTGAGTTGAGCTGCCCGGGGTTTGAGTTGACGTGCCCGGGGTTTGAGTTGAGCTGCCCGGGGTTTGAAATGACGTGCCCGGTGTTTGAAGTGACGTGCCCGGGGTTTGAGTTGAGCTGCCCGGGGTTTGAAATGACGTGCCCGGGGATTGGCCGGTTCACATGGGTCTGCAAGTCAGCGTGTTGGCTGAAGATTTTCAGCGCAGATCGCTCTGTTTGGCAGGTGAGCTATCATATGCCGGGGTGATCCTATCAACCTGGACCTATCAACCTGGACCTATCAACCTGGAGGCAGAGCGAACATGAAGGCCAAAGAGCAATATGATAAGTTCATTGAGCATGTGAAGCAATCTACAAAAAAGTTCACACTCAAGCGCAGCAGCCTCAAGCCGCTGTTCGATATCTTGGACGACCAGCTGAAGAAGAACAAAGTCGCGCCGCTGGTTGAAAAGGATGTGATGAAGAAGCTTGGCAGTGACAAGCGACTGGCCAAATATCAGACAGCGATTGAGACACTCCTGGGCGTGTGGGGCACCACCAAGGACTACGTCATTCCCAAGACGGTAAACATTCCCAAGGACTCTACCTTCTCGCCCGTTCCCGAGGACGAGAGCGGTCCTGACGAGGATGTCGACTGTCTGGCGTGGGTCAAGAAGGTTGAGAAGCAGCTGAACGCTTTCAAGGAGTATATGAGCGCAGATATGTTCATGAATACTTCTTGGGACAAGTCCAACCCGCCGATGCCAAACTGGAAGACGGGATTCGCTGGCTGCGTGAACGCGAAGAAGCGCGATGAGATGCTGGAGCGCTATCGAGAGTTCAAGAAGAATCCCCCCAAGGGCAGTCCGATGATGCCACCGAAGCCAGGGTCAGAGTGGAAGCCAAGCCTGTACAAAATGGCCTTTGAAGAGATCAATCGCAACAAAGCGGCTATCTGTACTCAGTTTGCACTGGGCGCTGCGCATCTGCTGACGACTGGCCGCGAGGGCGGTCCCCAGGTCGAGATCGTCGCCTTTGATAACCATGTCTATGTGCTAGTGGGTCGAAAGGGCGGCGTGGTCAAAAACAAGGTTCCGAATGACTGGCAGACCCAGAAGAACCTAGTGATTGTCGATGGCTGGGCCGCTGCAATGGGCTTTGAGGCCATCTATCAGGGACTCAAGGGATACCCATACACCGGTATGATCGATAACCTCGATCACATCGCCGCCCGCTTTCCTGTAGAAGAATAACCCCCCCAGTCCCCTAACCCGAGTCCACCGTGAAACCAACAGTTTGAGTAGCGAGCCTGGGGGCGACCGGCGGCAGTCCCCGATACGAAGTGTGGGGGAGGGCCCCGCGCGAAATGTGCGGGTTTCGGACTGGACGCAGGCTAGCGCTTGTTGTCGAACGCGATGCCTGCCTTCACTTCGGCGATGGCTTGCTTCACGTGATCGATCGCCTTGACGCGGTGGCCACCTTTGTCGGCGGTCGCCTTCTCTAGCTGACCGAGGGCACCCTCCAGCGAGTTGAGCGCCGACTTCATGTGTGGCTGGGGCTCCGCGCCCGCCGTGCTCACCATGCCACGACCCACCAGCAGCGTCAGTGCCGTCGCCAAACCAATCGTCGAGATCTTCCAAAAGTTCATGTTGACCCTTTCCATCGATAGTCGGTTGTGATGCCCCAGGCGGCAGACAGCGCGTCTGCGTCGCCCAGTCTCCCCCCACATGATATCGCAGCTTGCGCCCTTTCCTTGGCTGCGTGGGGTGATTACAGTGCTGGCGTTTGTGGGTAGGACCACGTAGGAGGGCAAGATGGCGCTAGAACTTGGGAAGGTGCCGGCGGCGGCGCGGGCGCGGTATGTGGCGGTGGGGCGGCGGTATAGCTCGGAACAGACGCTGCAGCAGGCGCATCAGACGCTGGCGGGGCTGGCAGAGCACGGCAAGGTGCTGATCGGGTACGGCTTTGCGCTTTCGGATGGGCTGCGACTGAAAGAGGCGCGGGAGCTGCTGATTGCGGCGGGGGTGGGACGGCTGTCGGCGCAGGGGGAGCGCAAGGAGACGGCGCTGGCGACGCTGGCGGCGAAGCGGAGTGCGAAGGCGGCGCGGCTGCGGGCGCATGCGGTGCTCAAGGCGGTGCTGGAACAGCTGGAGGAGGCGGGGCTGGGGAGCAAGCGGGAGGCGGTGCAGAGCGCGCTGCTACAGACCTCGTTTTCGGGCGATGAGGATGAGCCGCTGGCGCGGCAGCTGGATCTGCTGCGGGGGGTGCTCTCGGACAGCGAGCTGGCCAAAGTGGCGCGGGATCGCGGCGGAGCAGAGACGGTGAAGGCGCTGGCAGTGGCTGCGGACGAGCTGCGGAAGCGCAGTGCCGAGGTGGTGAGCCGGGGTACGCCCGCCGAGACAGAGCGGCTCGACCTGATCGACGGGATCGTGGTCCAGCTGTGCCGCAGTGCGCGGCGGGCGGCGCGAGTCTGTGCCAAGGCGCTGGGGCAGCCGGCGCTGGCGACTCCGTTCGAGCTGAGCGCGCTCGACTCCCGCCCCGACAAGCCCAAGCTCCCCGCCGAGCCGGCCCCGGTCGAGCCCGCCCCAGCCCCGTAAAGCCCGCCCCTTGTGCATGGGGTCGTCGTAGGGTGAGGGCGGCGGTTACGTGGCGTGGCGGAAGTGGATGATGTCGCCGTCGCGGACGACGTACTCTTTGCCTTCGAGTCGCGCTCGGCCCGCTTCGCGGACCTTGACCTCGCTGCGGTACTTCATCAGGTCGTCGAACGACATCACCTCGGCGCGGATGAAGCCGCGCTCGATGTCGGAGTGGATCTTGCCGGCGGCGCGCTGGGCGATGGTGCCGCGCTGGATGGTCCAGGCTCGGCACTCGTCTTCGCCGGCAGTGAGGAAGCTGATCAGGTCGAGCGCCCCGTAGGCCGAGCTGATGAAGCGGTTGACAGCCGGCTGTTCTAGCCCAACGTCGGCCAAAAAGGCCTTCTGCTCGGCTTCGGACAGCGCCGCCAGATCCATCTCCAGCTGGCCACAGAGCGGAATCGCGGTCAGCTTGTGCGTCGCCAGATACGCCTGTACCGCCGCCGGTAGCGGCCTGACGATGTCCGACTCGGCGACGTTGTAGACCACCAGCAGTGGCTTCCGGGTCAGAAACCGATAGCCCGACGCCAGCTGCAGCTCCGACTCCGACAGCGGCAGATCCCGCAGCGAGCCGCCCTGGTCCAGGTGGGCCTTGCAGCGCAGCAGCAGATCCTGCTCGCCCGGCTTGGCCTTTTCCTTCTTCAGCCGCTCGAGGCGCTTTTCGATCGGGGCCAGGTCGCCGATCGTCATCTCGGTCGCCAGATCGCTCAGCTCGCCCACCGGATCGGCGGCAGCACCCTCGGTCGAGGGAAATCCCCGCACGACCGCCGCCAGCGCGTCCACTTCCCGCATCGCCACAATCGCCGAGGCATCGAGGCTTCGTCCCGCCACTCCGGGTGGCGCCGCGACATCGACAAAGACCACCTCGGCCCGTGTGGTCTTGCGCGGCTTGTACAGGTCGGCCAGCGCGTCGATGCGCGGGTCGGGCACCTTGACCACCGCCAGGTTGGTCTTGCCCAGACCCTTGCCGGAGTAGCCGATCTCGGCCTGCTGGCCGGTCAGCGCGTTAAAGACTGTGGTCTTCCCACTGCCCGGGAAGCCGACTAGACCCACCTTCATCTACGCTCCTCCACCCCAGCAGTGTACGCGGGCCGAGGCGCGTCGGAAGTCTGAATTCGCGGGGGTGGCAAAGCGCCTCGGGAGGAGGCAAGCCGGGCAGGGCGAGCGGGAGGGCGGGGCGTTAAATACCGAGCAGCTTGTCGATGTCCTTCTGGCTCATGTCGGACTTCTTCTTCGGAGGCGGCGCCGCCGGCTTGTCCGCTTTGTCCGCCTTGGCAGTCTTTTCGGCTTTGTCGGCCTTCGGCTTGCTGCTGTGCGACTTCTTCTTCTTTTCGGGCTTGTCGCCGTCCTCGCCCTTTTCATCCTTGGCGGCATCGGTGGCCGGCTTGTCCGCTGCGGCCTTGGCATCAGCGACCGGGGCGGTGATCGGTGTCGGCGCTGGGTCGGTGGCGGGCTTGGCCGTCGGCTGGGTGGTCGCCACGACGGGTGGTGGTGTGCGCTTCGACACCACGACGGCAACGGTGGTGCCGATGCCTACGAGCATGAATGCGACCATTCCGACCACAATCCAAACCCAGGAAGGAACGGAGCTTTGGGGAACCGGAGCAAAGGGATCTCGCGCCATGGTGGCGAACACTCCTCGTGAGGTAAATGCGCTGACCTGAGCTAGTGAGCAATTACTATACCGACGTTTTGCGGCGGCGCTTGGGGGATTTCAGTCGCCGGAGCGCTCCCGAGAGAGATGACTCGGCACTGGGGACAACTGACCGTAGCGTGCTGGGACGGTCGTGGGGCACCATGCCGCGCTGGCTAGGCAGGTCGCAGCGAGCGCTAGGCAGGTCGCAGCGAGCGCTAGGCAGGTCGCAGCGACCGGGCGATCCAGGCCGCCAGGACATGGGCGCAAAGACAGAGCGAAACGGTGGTGATCGCATAGCCAAGGCCCGAAAACAGGCCGCGCTGCTCGACCAGGCTGACCGTCTCGAAGTTGAAGGTGGAATAGGTGGTAAAGCCGCCACAGAACCCGGTCGTCAGCAAGAGCCGCAGGCTCGGGCGCAGGGGCAGTCCGCGCAGCACCGTCTCGTTGACGAGCGACAGCACAAAGCAGCCGAGCACATTGACGAGCAGCGTCGCCAGCGGCCAGCTTCCCGTCAGCCGAGGCGTCAGCAGCACCGCCGTCAGATAGCGACACAGGCCACCCACCGCACTTCCCAGGGTCACGAGGACAAACGCGAGCATCTACGGCTGTTTTTACCACGCCTCGGGGGCTTGAGATGCGCAGGTGGGCTGGTATGCTGCGCGCCCGTGTCGACAGAAGCCCTGCAAGATGTTTGGACCGTGCGACGCGTCCTTTTGTGGACGCAGCAGTGGTTTGCCAAGGCCGGACTTGGCTCGCCGCGCCTAGATGCCGAGGTGCTGCTGGCGCACTGCCTGGGTACGTCGCGGGTCGGGCTGTATACAAGCTTCGAGCAGCCGCTGTCCGAGAGTGAGCTGGCGCAGTTTCGAGCGCTCATCAAGCGTCGGCTGGCCGGTGAGCCGGTCGCGTACCTGACCGGGCAGCGCGAGTTTTATTCGCTGCCGCTCCATGTCACTCCGGCGGTGCTGATTCCTCGTCCCGAAACTGAGCTGCTTGTCGAGGAAGCACTGCGCTTTCTTGGCGGTTCGCAAGACGCTCGTGCCAAGGCTGGTGAGCCGGTCGAGCGGGCCGCAGCGGAAGCCGAGATCGCCGAAGAAGAAGCCGTTGAGGAAGCCGTAGCTCAGACGCAGGCCGTGCCGGGGGTTGCGCTGACCGTGGTGTACGATCCCGAGCCCAGCGCCGCCGACTCGCCTGCCGACTCGTCCACTGACTCATCCGCAGCACCGCCGGTGGTTACGCTGGCTGCGGCTTCGTCCCCAGACTCCCTCCCAGCCGGGGTCAGCAAGACGGTGATCGACATCGGCACGGGCAGCGGGGCAATTGCGCTGGCGATCAAGCATGAGCGACCGTCCGTGCGGGTGATTGCCATCGATCTAAGTCCAGACGCGCTTGCGGTGGCTCGGCACAACGCGACGACGCTGGGCCTGACGATAGAATTTCGGGAAGGCGATCTGCTGACGGCGCTGCCCGAGGACATCGCGCCGGACCTTGTGCTCGCCAACCTGCCGTACATTCCGACGGCGGAGATCGCGGGCCTGTCCAAAGATGTGCAGAGTGAGCCTCGGCTGGCTCTCGATGGTGGGGCCGATGGGCTGGCGATCGTGAAGCGGCTGGTGGCGATGGCGGCGCAGCGACTGCGACCGGGGGGAGCGATCTTGCTCGAGATCGGTGCGGGACAGGCGGGCGCCACCGAACAGCTGCTGCGGCAGGCCGGCTTTTCGGGAGTCCACAGCCTGCGCGACTATGCCGGCATCGAGCGACTGGTATCGGGCCGACTCGCCGCACCAGCCAATCGGAGGAGCCCATGAGCGAGCTGCAAGCCGGCTGGATGTTGTCGCTTCTCCTCGGGGCGCGTCATGCGCTGGAGCCGGACCACGTGGCGGCGGTGACCTCGCTGTTGACGACGGAGCGTGGGCGTCCGGCGACGCTGGGGATGCTGTGGGGGGTTGGTCATGCGCTGGCGCTGTTTGTGGTGGCGTCGGTGCTGTCGGTGCTGCAGCGGCAGCTGTCCCCGGTGTGGGCCGATCGCTGCGAGCTGCTGGTGGCGGCGATGCTGATCTTCCTGGGAGGCCGAGCGGTGGTGCTGGTGTGGTCGGCGGTTCGCGAGGGTGGGCGTGGCATGGCCCATGCGCACACCCACGGCGCTGCCAAGCACGTTCACTCGGGGCCGCCTTACCACGTTCACATCGGACGGCTGACGCTGGCGCAGCGGCCGCTGCTGGTCGGGCTGGTACATGGACTGGCGGGCTCGGGAGCACTGACGGCGCTGTTGTCGGCGCGGATGCCGGGTGTCTGGGATCGGCTCGCGTATGTCTCGTTGTTTGGGATTGGCTCGATGCTGGGAATGGGCGCGCTGGCGGGGCTACTGGGCTGGCCGCTGTCGCGCTTTTTGCAAGCTCGGCCACTGGCAGGTCAGTTGCTGACGGTGGTGGCTGGGGTGCTGTCGATCGGCATGGGCGTGTTTTGGGGCGCTCCGATCGTCGACCGCCTGCTCTCTGGCAGCTAGGATGCGCACAAGATGACGGCTCGATGGATTCAGGTGTTGGGTCTTTGCCTCGGGATGTTCCTTCCCTCGCTGGCGCTTGCGGAGCCGGCGGCAAAGCCACTTCCTCCGGCGGTGTGGGCGGCGGCGCTGGCGGAGCCTCTGCCACCCGCGCTGGCCCAGGCGCTGGCCGGGAAGGTGCGGTTTGTCGAAGCGGGACCGATTCAGAAAGCGGCCGAGCAGGTCGTGGCGGCACGGGCGGCGCTGGCGAGCCTCCGCTGTTCCGAGGTGATGCCATCGCTGCGTCGCTCGGGTGAGGCGCTGCTCGATGAGGTGCCGGTGGCGCTGGCCCAGCCGATTGCGCGGGAGCTGTTTGGACTGATGCTGCTGTGTGCCGATCGGATTGGCGACGCACCCTCGGCGGAGCGCGCGGCGAGCTTTCTGTCCTATCAGACGGAGCCGCTGCCGACGGACTTGGCGCTGCTGTTGCCTCGCTATCTGCACGCCACGGCCTTTGGTCCGCCGCGAGCGCCGGTGCGAGTCGAGAGCGATCCTTCGGGTGCGACGGTGATTCGCAATGCCCAAGTGATCGGCAAGACTCCGCTGCTCATCGATGGGGGACGGACGGATCTCGATGTGGTCTATGTCGAGCTGCCGGGGATGCGCAAGGTGCGACGGCCACTCGGTGCGGGAGAGAGCCTGTTTGTGTCGCTGCGTCCAGAAGACAGGCTGCCGCTGCTCCTCGATCAGGTCGCGAGTCTGCCGGTGGGCAGCGAGACGCAGGCGGCGGCGCTGACCGAGCTGGCAGGCTTACCGGCGGCGGCGATGCAGCTGGGAGGACGACTGCTGGTGTTCGGACCGAAGCTGCGTGATGGGGCGCCTGTGGTGGGCGAGTCCTTGGTGGCGCGGGTGTTCGACCTGGAGCGGCGCACCTGGCTGACCCCGATGGCAGAGGTCGCGATCGGTCCGGCACCGGCCCAAGCCGAGACACTGGTCGCGCTGCTTGCCGGCACGGCTCCGAAAGCGGCTGCCGTCGCGGGGACTCCGGCGGGTACCGCAGCGGCGGCGGCTGTGACCAAGCCCGCAGCGGCGGCTCCGAGTGAAAAGGACAAGTCGACCGGCTCGAAGCTGCCGTTTGCCAAGACCAAGTGGTACACCTGGGTCGTCGCTGGTGGCGTTGCGGCACTGATTGGTGGACTGCTAATCGCCGAGCGCTTCTCGTCCGAAAAGATCACCGTCACCGCGACCCACTAACCCCCAGCGCGTCTTGCCTTGCGGACGGTCGCTGCTAGGTCTTGTCGGGGGGATTTTGCTTCAGCCACTGTTTGGCGCGGCCTCTGGTGAGCGCGCCTTCGGTGTCGATGGTGTTGCGACGGCTCAGCTCTTCCATCAGGGTCCGCGCCTTGGGCATGTCGAGCTGCTCGCCCGGCTTGCCGCCCCCAAGTGCCAGCGCCAGCGCCAGCCGACTCGTCGCCCGCGTGCTCTGGGACAGGTGCTTGACGACCAGCTGCCGATTGCTGCTGCGCGCCGCCAAGTCCCCTCGCAGATCTTCCGCCATCCGCTGACCGAGCTTGCCGCGCACCGTCTTTTCAATCTCGTCCGCCAGACCTACGGCCAGCTCTCGCTCTCCGACCGCATGCAGGAGGAGCGCCCGCAGCCACAGCAGCTCAGCGCGATAGCGAGCCTTGTCCTCTTCCGTCAGCGTCGGCGCTGCCTTGTCCGCGAGCGACTTGTCAACCGGCTTGGCGGCATCGGCTTTGCCCTCAGGTTTGCCTTCGGGTTTGCCCTCGGGTTTTTCGGGACTCGCCGGGCTCTCCGTCGACTCGAGCAGCTCCCGCACCGCCACCAGGGTCTTGGCCGCGTCCACCACCGCGCTTCGCTCCAGCTGCAGCCGGGCGATCTCCGTCAGCGTCTGCACCTGATCGGCCCGCCGATGGAGCCGCTTGGTCCACTCCAGCTCACTTTGGAGGTCTTTTTCGGCATCGGTCAGTGACTTCTGATTCGGAACCCCGAGCCCTTCATAGAGCCGACTACGCGCAAGCCGCAGCGCCGCCTCGTGGTGCTCGCTCGGGTCCGGCGACGCCATCACCACGGCATAGGCCTTGCGAGCCTGGAGCAGATTTCCTTGCAGCAGCAGCGCGTCACCGAGCCGCAGGTTGCCGCGCAGAAACTTCGGGTCCAGCTCGATGGCTTTGTGGGCCGACTCGACCGCGAACCCGAGATCGCCTTTGCGCAGGTGCAGCATCGCCAGCGAGTCGTGCGCGTTGGCTTCCTTGGGCGCTAGCTCGACATACTTGGCGAACGCTTTGGCGGCATCGTCGACACTGTCTTTGCGCAGCGACAAGTGACCGAGCGCGTTGTGAGCGGGCCCAAACTTGGCATCCAGCTCCAGGGCTCTGCGGAAGTCGGCCTGCGCGCCATCGAGATCGCCGAAGCGATAGCGAATCAGCCCCCGGTAGTGATGGGCGTGCTTGTCCCCGGGGAGCTGCCCGACCAGCGCCTCGAACGCGGCCCGCGCGACCTGCCGCTGATCCTCTGCCAGCGCCAGCAGTCCTTCGGTGAACAGGCGCTCGCCTTCACTGACCTGTCGCGTGATCTCTTTGGCGGCGGTGATGTGACGTTTTTGCACCAGCGGCAGGTTGCTCAGCTGCGCCAGCAGCGCGTGGGCAAACGCCAGCTTGTCGTCCTTTTCGATGGCCTCCCCGCAGCGCAGTCGCACAAGCTCGTACCGGAAGTTGTCCATCGCATCGAGACAGCTGGACAGCGCGGCCTTGGCTTCCTCGCTCGGGCTGGTCAGGGTCAGCTTGGCATCCGTGGGCGGCTTCGGCGGCTGGGCGGTCGGGCTCTGCGGATCGGCGGGATAAGGCGAAGCGCTGGGCTGACTGGGGTACGGAGCGGGATAGCCGTAGGGCTGCTGACCAGGCTGCACGCTTGGCGGCGGCTGATAGCCCGGATACGGCTGATTGGGATACGGCTGAGCACCGGGCTGATTGGGATACGGCTGATTTGGGTATTGCTGATTGGGATACGGCTGGGCCGGGTACTGCTGGTTCGGGTACTGCTGCGGAGGCGGCTGCGAACCCGGCGGAGGCTGATAGCCCGGCTGAGGATAGCCTTGCTGGGGATAGCCTTGCGGTGGAGGCTGATAGCCCGGCTGAGGATAGCCGTTGTACTGCGGATAACCCGCTGGCGGACTGTCCTGCTGGGCGTGGGAGAGTGTCGGCAGGATCACCAGCAATGCCAGCAGTCCCCGGGAAAGAGTCGGTCGGTTCATCGAGAGGCCTCGCTGCGCTACTTGTCTACTACGTACACTGAGATGACGCTGAAACGAGCGCCGTTATTTTGTCGGTCGAGCGGAGGAGGGGCGGCCTCCCCCGAGCGATGACTGGCTGGCCTGCAGCGTGAACGGCTGGCCCGAGCGTACAGTCTGGCGGGTCACGAACTCCTCGAAGCCGCTCTTGCTTACGCGGACGGACACAGACCACTCGGGGGCGCCGGTTGCAGATGACAACTCGTGCTCTAGCTCGCCGCTGGCTGAGATCGTGCCGATCTCTTGGAAGTCGACCGATACCCTTGAGCCGGGCAAGCCGCGCACCGTCAGCCGGGCCGGACCTCGGGATCGCAGCGGGGTCACGACGGGATTTTCGACGGGCGTGGCCGGGCTGTTACTCGGACCGCCGGCCTGGGGCCACAGCAGCAGCAGCGCCAGCACCGCCACACCTATCGCCGCACCCGCGAAGATGAACACCAGCCGCCGCAGCTGCCCACTCGACGGAGGCCGCGCAACTTCATAGGCTGGCGGGGCCGTCTGCGTAAAGCCACCGGCGTGCAGATGAACTCC
The DNA here is from genome assembly GCA_016794465.1 of Myxococcales bacterium. Taxonomy (GTDB): domain Bacteria; phylum Myxococcota_A; class Polyangia; order Palsa-1104; family JAEUJZ01; genus JAEUKA01. The sequence goes on from JAEUKA010000111.1 coordinate 32,741, forward strand.
GCTTCCCATCGGACCGGGCAACATGCCGGGCTGGTTCATTGCCACCTGGGGATTGATGACTCCCGGCTGGTTCAGGCCCAACGGAGCGCTGATGATGCCGCTCTGGTGCATGGCCATCGGGACCTGGACTTGGCCAGGGACTCCGTACGGGCCGGGCTGCATCATCATCGGCGGCACGTAGCCCGGCATGCCCATTCCCATCGGAATGACCCCCGGTGGAAAGCCGGCGGCACGCATCGACATGGATGGATCGGCTGCTGGCGCTGGCTGTGGGACCGGGGCGACCGAGATCTCGCCGTCGATGGCTTGACAGAACTCGGTCATCGACTGGAAGCGGCGGGTGCGATCCTTGTCCATTGCCCGCAAGCAGATGGCTTCAAGGTCGGCGGGGGTGCTGCGGTTGCGACGGCTCGGTGGCTCGGGCGCCTCGAACATGTGCTTCGTCAGCGTGCCCATGTACGTCTCGGCGTGGAACGGTACTTTGCCGGTCAGCATCTCGTAGAGGATGCAGCCGAGGGCATAGATGTCGACGCGATGATCCGGGGTTTCGCCGCGAGCCTGCTCGGGAGACATGTACTCGGCGGTGCCGAAGATCATGCCGCTCTGGGTGAGTCGGCTGCCAGCGGCGCCGCCCGAGTTGTTGTTGCCCGCTTCCATCGTCGTCATCTTGGCGATGCCGAAGTCGAGGATCTTGACGAAGTCGGACTTGCCCTCTTTTTCGACGAGGTAGATGTTCTCGGGCTTGAGGTCGCGGTGGACGATGCCCTTGGCGTGGGCGGCGGCGAGCGCTCGACAGAGCTGACCGACGATGTGACGGATGCGCGCAACCGGAAGCTGGCCGCACTGCTGGATGATTTGCGCCAGGTCTTGGCCTTCCAGAAACTCCATCGTAAAGAAGACGGAGCCGGAGGCTGTCTCACCGAAGTCATGGACCTCGACGATGTTCTCGTGACCGATGCGGGCGGCGGCGCGGGCTTCCTGAATGAAGCGCTGCACCAGATCGGGCTTCGAGGCAAAGTCCTGCGACAGGATCTTGATGGCCACCCGCCGCTCGATCATCACATGCTCGGCGAGATAGACCGCGCCCATGCCACCCGCCCCGAGCTTTTTGATGATCCGGTAGCGGTCGTTGAGCAGCACCCCGAGGTAGGGGTCCTTCACCTCCGCGAGCTGCTTCAGCACCGCCGCTTCGCGCGCGTCGAGAGAGTGACCACCAGGAGACGAGTCTTTCGCCCCTGCCTTGGCCCCTTGTGGCGACGAAGCGTCGTCCGGTTTGGGTGGATTAGGCACTGTAGTATCAGGTTATCATAACAGGCAGCGGAGGAACCATCGCCGATGCTGCGAGGCGACTTGCTCCAAGCTTTGCGACCTGCGACCGACGCGTGAATGGCGCCGATGCCCGTTACTTGCCGCGCGAGAACGGATCGCGCAGTCCGGTGGGTAGAGATCCGGCAGGCTTGTCCCCGGACTTGGTGGCTGGCTTCTTGCCTCCGTCCCCAGCCTTGACGGCTGGCTTGGAGTCGCCCTTCTTGTTGTCTCCGCGTGGCTTGGTGCGCGCTCCGCCAATCTTTTCGAGCGGCACGTCCACATCCTGATCTTTCTCCGGCAGCATGTCTTCGGAGTAGCTCTCGAAGCCTTTGCGCCGTAGCTCCAGGTGAAGCGGCTGACTCTTCTTGTGGGCGATCCGCAGGGGCGTGATGCCGCGCACCTCGCCGTCGACGACAACCTCGGCGCCGGGCGGCTTGGTGGTGATCATCAAATACACCGGACCCGGCTCGGCGGGCTTGACCGGTGGGTTCTGCGGCACCGTCGGCTCGATCTTGTTGGTCACTGGCTTCGGCGGCGGCGGCGGGACCACCGGCTTCGCCTGCTCTTGGAACAGCAAGAAGTAGAGCAGCAGGCCAATCACCGCCACCAGCACCACCGCGACGCCGATCAGGACTGGCTTTAGACCTTTTCCCGAGTCAATGGTCTGGCTCTTCCCAGTCGGACGAGGCTGCGCTTGCGCCACCATCGGCTGCGGGAACTGCGCCATTTGCTGCGGGAACATGCCCTGCTGCACCGGCATTTGCTGCGGGAACGCGCCCGGCTGCGGATAGCCGTGCTGCACTTGAAGCTGGCCACTTGGCTGCGCAGGCGCGGACACCATCCCCGGATCATCGATGACGATGCGCCCGCCTTTCATCTCCTGCTCGACCTGACCGAGCGCTTGCTCCATCTCCTTCATCGACGGGAACCGCGCTTCCGGCTTCTTGGCCATGGCGCGCGTTACGACCGCTTCCAACGAGGCCGGGATTTTCAGCTCCGGCTTGCGCTTGCGCGGCGGGACGATGGGCTCGAAGACGTGCTTGGTCAGCGTCTGGGCCGGGCGATCACCAAGGAACGGCACCACGCCGGTCAGCATCTCGTACATGATGCAGCCGGTCGCGTACTGGTCGACGCGATGATCCGTCTCTTGGCCGGTGGCTTGCTCGGGGGACATGTACTCCGGTGTACCGAGCACCATGCCAACCTGGGTCAGCTTTTGCCCCGACCCCACCTTGGCAATGCCGAAGTCGACGATCTTTACGTAGTCCTTCTGCCCCTCACGCTCGAGGAGAAAGATGTTCTCCGGCTTGAGGTCGCGGTGGACGATGCCCTTTTGGTGGGCGGCGTGCAGGCCTCGTCCCATCTGCGCGGCGATGGTGCACACTCGGGCGGGCTCCAGCGGCCCTTCCAAAATCGCCTGCGCGAGGGTCACGCCCTGCAAAAACTCCATCACGAAGTAGGCATGTCCGTCGGGGAGCACGCCGAAGTCGGTGATGTCGACGATGTTGCTGTGGCCGATCTTCGACGCCGACTTCGCCTCTTGGATGAAGCGCTGGACCGCCGCCGTATCCTGCGCTGCTTCCTTGCGGAGGATCTTGATCGCGACCGGCTTGTCGATAAGCACGTGGCGCGCCTTGTAGACAACGCCCATACCGCCTTCCCCGAGCCGCGCTTCGATTGCGTATCGACCGTCGATGGTGGTGCCGAGCAGCGGGTCAGCTTCGACCTCTTTGGCCCCCGAAGTACTGGGCAGAGGGGACCCATCCCGAGGACAAAACTCAAGCACGTCCGGGTACTTGATCTGACACTGGGGACAAGTCTTCACAGCCGACCCAGCTTACCTTTCTTGGCTACCCATGGTCAATCGGGCCGCTTGGCTCTGTACGCTCTTCCGACAGCAGAATCGGTCACTCTAGGCCGCGTGCGCGCAGCTCGTCATCATCTTCGCCGCGTAGGTGGCCCAGCTCGTGAAGCAACGTCGTGCGCACCTGGGCCCGAAACTCTTCCCGAGTGGCGACAATCCGCAGCAGGTTTTTCCGATACAGCACCATCGAGCGCGGCTCACTGTCCGGCATCCCGAGTGGCAGACCGCGAAACAGCCCCACGATCGTCGGTGACAAGATCGGCAGATCGGCCGTGAGATCGGCAATATCGGGCAGATCCGCCAGCTCTAGACGCAAAAGTCGCAGATCCGATCGTGACTGCTGGGGCAGCGCCGCAACCTCTTCATCGACGATGGTGCGAAAATCACTGACGCTGATAGGTAGGGGATCGGGAAAGTCCTGCGGTGCCAGCTTGCGGGCGCTGGCCAGCTCTTTTTCCGCCGCTGCCGACTCACCGAGCATCTCGAGCACCAGGCCCAGCTGATGATGCGCCCACGCGTCGTCTGGAGTCCGTCGGACAAGCTCCGCAAAGGCCCGCTGCGCTTCTTTCAGTCGACAGAGATCAAACAACACCAAGCCTCGCTCGTAGCGCGCTTGATCATTGTCGGACAGTGCGATGGCCTCGTCGAGCGGTGCCAGCGCCTGGCCCGCCCGTCCCAGATCAATCAGCGCCTGGCCCTCCATCAGCAATAAACGGCTCAGCAGGGACCGCTGGGCCGAGCCTGCGATCGGGCGCAATGGCCGCTCGGGGCGTCCCGCAGCAGATGGACCTCGCGGACCCTGCCGACTCGCCGCGATCTCGGGGGTCGCTCGCAGCGCTCGACGTGGACCATCTTCGCGTTTTTCCCGTCGGAGAACTTCTTTGCCGTGCCGAACGTAAGCCAGCCCGATCTGGGTGTTTTCGATCGTAGCGGGCAGGTGGTGGATGTAAAGCTCGGCGGCTCCAGCCAGCGTCTCTGGATCGTCGGGAGCCAAGGCCAGCGCATGGGTAAAGGCCAGCTTGGCTTCGTCCTTTTGCCCCAGTCCCAGCAGCGCCAGCGCTCGGTTGTGATGCGCCTCGACGGACAGCTCGTGTTGACGGAGCGACTCTTCGGCACACGCGAGCGCTTCACTGAGCAGCCGCATCGGGCTATTTTTGGCGTCGCTGTCCTGACAAATCCGCTGTTCTTGACTGGCTTGCTCGATCCGATCGGCGGCCCGGTTGAGCAGCGCCTGCAGCGAGCGTGGTGGCGACAGCGCGGTGTCCTCGGGAAAGCAGCGCTGCAGCGGCGTCGGTGGCTTGCTCGCTTTGGCTTCGGTTTTGCCAGGGCTTGCGACAGCGGCACGTGGCTGGGCTTCGGGGACGGGAGCGAAGGCAGCCTGAGTCTTGGGCGGCTCGGCGCGACGGCACGCCGGACTTGCGACGATGCAGGCCGACAAGGCAATCAAGCGAAAGGGAAGCGACGGCGTACGCAATGTCGCCATTATTGCAAAAACCAGCGGGCCGACAAATGTTGTGACGGCTGTCAGACGATAACCCGCTGCCTCGTCAGCTCTCGGCTTGAGCTGCGGCGTCCGTCGCGCATAATCCGCATATGCTGCTGCGCTTCTTCTATCGACTGCGCGAGATCGGACTGCCGGTTTCGCTCACCGAGTACCTGACGCTGCTCGAAGCGCTCAAACAGCGAGTGGTATCGCTGAGCATCGACGATTTTTACTACCTGTCGCGGGCCTGTCTCATCAAAGACGAGCGGCACCTCGATCGGTTTGATCGCGTGTTTGGCGAGGCCTTTTCCGGGCTGGAGCTGCTGTCCGATCCGCAGACGGACGCGGCGATTCCCGAGGAGTGGCTGCGGCGACTCGCCGAGAAGCTGCTGTCCCCCGAGGAGATGGCGCAGGTGCAAGCGCTGGGCGGCTTCGACAAGCTGATGGAGCGGCTCACCGAGCTTCTCAAAGAGCAGCACGAGCGTCACCAAGGCGGCAGTCGCTTCATCGGCACCGCCGGGACCTCACCGTTTGGCGCGTTTGGCTTCAACCCCGAGGGTGTTCGCATCGGCCAGCATCAGTCGCGGCATCGGCGGGCGGTCAAGGTCTGGGACAAGCGCGAGTTTAAGAACCTCGACGACAACATCGAGCTGGGCACCCGCAACATTCAGATCGCACTGCGGCGGCTGCGGCGCTTTGCCCGGCAAGGTGCAGCGACGGAGCTTGATCTGCCGGGGACGATCGTGGCGACGGCGGAAAATGCCGGCTTTCTCGACTTGCAGCTGGTTCCCGAGCGCCACAATGCCGTCAAGGTGCTGCTGCTGCTCGATATCGGTGGCTCGATGGATGATCACGTCCAGACCTGCGCCGAGCTGTTTTCGGCGGCGCGCAGCGAGTTCAAGCACCTGATCCACTACTACTTCCATAACTGCGTCTATGAGTCGTTGTGGAAGGACAACGTGCGGCGCTCGAGCGAGCGGACCCCGACCCATGACGTGCTGCATACCTATCCCGACGACTACAAGCTGATCTTCGTCGGCGATGCGGCGATGAGCCCGTATGAGATTGTCCAGCGAGGCGGCAGCGTCGAGCACTGGAATGAAGAAACGGGGGCGGTGTGGATGCAGCGCCTGCTCGGACGGTTTCCCCACACGGTGTGGCTCAATCCATTGCCGGAGTCGGCCTGGCAGCACTATCAGTCCGTCGAGATGATGCGCTCGCTACTCGGTGGTCGAATGTATCCCCTGACGCTCCAAGGCCTAGACACCGCCATCCGCGAACTAACCCACTAACACCAGCCCACCGTGAGGAAAAAGTGAGCAGTCCGCATCCAGAAACGTAGCGAGGATGGTCGATGGCGTAGGCGGGCGAGCGCGACAGTCCCCGACACGAAGTGTGGGGGAGAACGTCCTTGGGGACGTGAGCACGCTCGACATAGCCAGCGGCCACCGCAGTAGTTTCTGATGCGGACTGGTTAGGGGCGGGGGAGGTTGCAGGTGCCGGGCGTGCTGTGGCAGGCGGTGTTGACGCAGTAGCCGCTGCAGTCGCGACTGGTCGTACAAGGCTTGCGCGCACACTTGCCGACATCGCAGCGGAAGTCGGTCGGGCAGTCGCTGGCGCTGACACAGGACTTGGCTTCGCAGCGGTGGTTGGTCGCACAGCGCTCGCCTTCGCCACAATCGCTGTCGGCGGCGCAGCCGGGCTTGCACACCGTCTCGCCCGAACACAGGCACAGCGACGGAGTATTGGTGCAGATGTAGCCCACGCCAGCCATCGTGCAGTCGGCGTCGGTGCGGCAGATCTCGGAAGGAAGCGGTCTTCGGCAGATCCCACAGCCCGCGAACTGCCCGGGCGACAGACAGGAGCCTTCGCTCGGCTGACACTCTTGCTCGACGGCGCAGCGACCCATCGGGATCGGCTTGGCGGGGGTGTCACAGGCGGCAACAAGGCAGGCCAAGGCGAAGCTCGTGTACGTCAGGGTGCGTGACAGGTTCATCGAAAGACTCCCAATGGATGGTTGTTGGTGGCGGATTCGTTTCGTCGCTGAGCGACCGGTAGGCAGAAATTGTAAAACTGTGCTTAATTCGTAGCCACGTTCATGCAAGAAAGTGCGTCCTCTCTGCCTGCTTCTGGCAGGTCACCGTCGGGGGCTCCGTCCAGTCGTTCGCTTGGCGGTCCCTCTTCGTCCCCCGGCACCTCTGGCTCTTCCGGTCATTCCCCGAGTCACGGTCCCAAGATCGAGAACACCAGCGACCTCCTCAAAGTCTCGCTGGCGGCCCTCGGGGTTGTGTACGGCGACATCGGCACCTCGCCACTGTACGCCTTCAAAGAGTGCTTCATCGGCGAGCACGGCGTCCCGGTCGACACCGCCAACGTGTTCGGCATCCTGTCGCTGTTCTTCTGGTCGCTGACGCTGGTCGTGGTCTTCAAGTACATGACCTACATCATGCGGGCCGACAACAACGGCGAGGGTGGCATCCTGTCGCTGCTGGCAGTGCTGGCGCCACGCGGCAACGTCGACCGGCGCGCGGTGGGACGGCTGTCGCTGGTGCTGCTCGGGCTGTTCGGGGCGGCGCTGCTCTACGGAGACGGCATCATCACGCCGGTGATCTCGGTGTTTTCGGCAGTGGAAGGCGTCACCGTCTATGCGCCGCACATCGGCCACGGCCCCTATGCCGTCTCGACCGCGACCCTGGTGACCCCGGTGACGGCGACGATCTTGGTGATCTTGTTTTTGATGCAGAAGCGCGGGACGGCGGGCGTCGGGGCGCTGTTCGGACCGGTGATGCTGGTGTGGTTCGTCAGCATCGCGCTCTTTGGGGTCGTCGGCATCGTCAAGAATCCCTCCGTCCTGGCGGCGATGAACCCGATCCACGCGATTCGCTTCTTTGCCCACCACAAGCTGCACGGCTTCCTGGCGCTCGGCTCGGTGGTGCTGTGCGTGACCGGCGGCGAGGCGCTCTACGCCGACATGGGACACTTCGGCCAGCGCTCGATTCGCTTTGCCTGGTACACGCTGGTCTTTCCGGCGCTGCTGCTCAACTACTTCGGACAGGGCGCCTACCTGCTGGCACACGGCAAGGGCGCCGGCACCTTCAGCCCGTTCTTCCAGATTGTCCCGTCGTGGGCGCAGGCGCCGATGGTGGTGGTGGCGACCTTGGCGACGATTGTGGCGTCGCAGGCGCTGATCTCGGGGGGGTTCTCGCTGACTCGGCAGGCGGTGCAGCTCGGTTACTGGCCGCGCGTCGCGATCGTCCACACCTCCGAGGACGCCGAGGGCCAGATCTACGTCCCGGAGATCAACTGGATGATGATGGTCGGCTGCTTGGCCCTGGTCCTGGCGTTCCGCAAGGAGGGCTCGACCGGACTCGCGGCGGCGTACGGCATTGCCGTCACCGGCACCATGGCCATCACCTCGATCCTGTTTGGCGTCGTCGTCCGCGAGCGCTGGGGCTGGAGCGTCCCCAAAGTCGTCAGCCTGGTCGGCCTGTTCCTCGTCATCGACCTGTCGTTCTTCGGCGCCAACCTGGCCAAGATCGCCGACGGCGGCTGGATTCCCTTGGTGGTCGCGGTCGGCATCTTCACCGTCATGACCACCTGGAAGGCCGGTCGCGCCGCCCTCGAGCAGTTCGTCCAGAGCGCCAGCCTGCCGATGGATCTGTTCCTCGGCGACTTGCAGGAGCGCAGCCTGCCCCGCGTCAAGGGCACCGCCGTCTTCATGACCGGCAACCCCGACGGCGCCCCGGTCGTGCTGCTCCACCACATCAAGCACAACAAGGCGCTGCACGAGCAGGTCGTCCTTTTGTCGGTCCTGACCGATCGCGTCCCCGAGGTCCCGGCGCAGAAGCGCGTCCACGTCAAAGAGCTGGGCCAGGGCTTCTTCCAGGTCATCGCCCACTACGGCTTCATGCAGAGCCCCAATGTCCCCGCCGTGATCCGCCACTGCAAGGACGCCGGACTCAAGACCGCCGAGGGGGACATCAGCTACTTCCTCGGTCGCGAGACGCTGCTGACCACCGGCAAGAGCGGCCTGTCCCGCTGGCGCAAGCTCCTGTTCGGCTTCCTGTCCCGCAACGCCCGCCCCGCCACCTCCTTCTTCGGCATCCCCCCCAACCGAGTCGTCGAGATGGGCGCCCAGATCGAGCTGTAGCCAATCCAGCCCAAGACCAAGCCAAGCTCGCTCCTCCCCAAGCCAAATCAGTCAAACATCAAGCCAAATTAGACAAACATCAAGCCTGACTTGATGAAGGACGAGCTATGCCTGATGGATGACGAGCCATGCTTGATGAAAGACGAGACTGGCTTGATGAAAGACGAGACTGGCTTGATGAAGATCAAGCTTGGCTTGTGAAAGCACGAGCCGGGCTTGTCGAAGATCGAGGTGTGCTAGCGCAGCGGCTGGCTGCGGCTCGGTGATCCTTACGGAGGAGGCGCGCCGGGTGGGGGGCCCATCGGGGCGGTGGAGTCGTAGCCGAAGTCATCGTTTGGGCGGCTGCGGCTCTGGGCGGCACTGACGAGCAGGCCGATGCCCAGGTCCACCAGCGCCTTGGGGACATAGAGCTTCTGCAGACCGGACGGACCGCCATCGAACGACGCGCCCGAGATGATCTCGGCGCCGGCGGGCAGGGGGATGGCCAGCGGGCGACCCGAGGCTTTCTCGACCGTCTGGGCGATGCGTGCCAGGTCCAGGTCGAAGTAGATGGCGGCGCCGGCGGGGAAGCGCTTGTGGGCCTCGGTGGAGAACTCGCCCTTGCCGGTCATGAGCGCGCTTACTGCCTGATCGACGCTGCCACCCATCGCGAAGACGAGGTACGGACCGACCTGCACGACCTCCATCTTGACGCTGGAGAGCTTGTCGAACATCGCCTGCGCCTGGGCCAGCTCGGGCTTTTGGACTTTGTAGCTGTACTCGTAGCGATCGACCGGCCAGCCGTGCAGCTTGCGGATGCCTTGGGTGGTGCTGCTCGACATCGCGATGCCGAGCTTCTCCCATGACTGCTTGGCGGCGGGGGACTGCAAGACCTGGAAGCCGCTGCGCATCGCCGCCATCGCCGCTTTGCCGTCATCGACCTTGAGGATCGCGCTCAGCTGCAGGAAGGTGTCGCCGCCGACCGACACCGAGGTCGCCATCGACATCTTTTGCCCGGCCTTCTGCCAGTCGCGCAGCACCGCTTGCATCGCGTCTTTGAGCGGCGGCTGCGACTCAAACATCGGTGCATAGATCCTCATGTAGAAGTCCATGAACTTCTGCATGTCGCGCGTGTTCCACTGGAAGCGCAGGTGAGCAGGGGGCAGGAACTGGAGGAGATCCGGCACCGCGTACGGCTCGACCTTGGCACCGGCGACCTTGGCCTCGGTGATCAGGGACAGCTCCAGCGCTTTGTCGGTGAGGTTGGCCGCCACCGCCGCTGACTTCAGCTCGGTCAGTGCATCGACGAGCTGGCCAAACAGCTTGCTGACGCTCTCCTCGGTGCCGGGCATCGCCGCCTGCTGTCCCTGGGCACTGGCCTTGGCGAGCAGCGTCCGCAGCGTCGTGCCGTGCTTTTGCAGGATCGGATCGAGATAGGCATAGACCACGAGGTCGTAGGGACTGGGCGTCGCCGCCAGCTTGAGCAGTGCGTCTCTCTGCGTCCCCAGCTTGGCTTGCGACGCCGGGTTGAGCAGAAACAGCGTGCCTCCCGCTACCGCTTGCCGGGCCGACTCGGGAAACACCCGCGACAGCTCTTGGGCACGCTCGCCCTCGGTGGGCAGCGGCAGGATCAGCGCCGAGGGAGCGGCCAACACTGGCTTGTCCTCGGGGTCCCACAGATACATCGACGCGACACTGCCCGGCTTGAGATCGGTGGGAGAGATCCCGAGTGACAGCATCATCGGCTGCGCCATCGGCCCAAGCAGCCGACCGGCCAGCGACACCGGATCGCGCAGCTTGGCATAGCCCCACAGGTCCTTGGGCTCGGGCGTGGCAGGGACTGAAATGGCAATGGGCTCGGGCTTGCTGCTGGCCAGGGTCGGGGGCTTTTTGCCGCCGCTACAGCCGAACAGCAGAGTCGACGCCAAGACGAAAGACGGAATGGAACGGGCAAGCTGCATGGGTTCCTCTCAATCGTCGCCATGCTAACAGGGCGCGCCGAATCGCCTAGCCAGATTCGCCGTACGGCCAGCCCGGGTCGCGTGGTATGGAGCGGTATGCAAATCGCCCAATCGCTGCTGGAACTGCTCCGCTCGTCGCTCAGGAATCGATGGATGCTGCCGCTTGGTGGGCTGTTGTGGCTGGGGACAGCGGTGGCGGCGCCGTCACCGGGCACGACGGTCGTTGGCCCGATCAGTCATGGCAAGGTCGATGCCCGCGTCTGGTCGGAGGTGACGCAGCACGGGACCGCCGAGGTGGTGATTGTGCTCGACGACCAAGCGGACCTGCGGCAGGCCGAGACGCTGAGCGATGCGAGTGCGCGCGGCTGGCTGGTGTATCAGCTACTGCGCGACACCGCCGAACGCAGCCAAGGACCGCTGGTTGACTGGCTTTCCCAGCATGGGTTTCGCTTTCAGCGCTTCTGGGCTGCCAACGTCATCGTCGCTGAGCTGGATCGTGAGGCTTTGCAGTACCTCGCCAGTCGTCCCGAGGTGCGCCACCTTGAAGCCAACGTTAGCTCGCGCTGGATCGAGCCGGACTCGATCGCCGAGCCGCTGCCTTCGCCGCCGAGCCTGACTGCCGCCATCGAGTACGGCGTCCAGCTGGTGAGTGCTCCGCAGGTGTGGGCGATGGGCGCATATGGACAGGGCATCGTCGTCGCCAACGCCGACACCGGCGTGCAGTGGGACCACCCGGCGATCAAGGGCCAGTATCGTGGGTTTTCCGTCGCTGGTACCGTCAAGCACGACTACAGCTGGCACGACTCGATCCACGGCGTCACCGGCAACCCGTGCGGCAGTGACGCCGCCGCGCCGTGTGACGACCAAGGTCACGGCACCCACACCACCGGCACTGTCGTCGGAGATGATGGACTCGGCAACCAGATTGGCGTCGCTCCGGCGGCGCGCTGGATCGGCTGTCGCAACATGGAGCGTGGCAAGGGCACCCCGGCGCGCTACATCGAGTGCTTTCAGTTTTTCATCGCGCCCACCGATAGCAAAGGCGCCAATCCCGACCCTGACCTGCGGCCCCATGTCATTAACAACAGCTGGGGCTGTCCGACGAGCGAAGGCTGTGCGGTGAACACCCTCAAGCTGATCGTCGAAAACACCCAGGCGGCTGGAATCTTCGTCGAGGCTTCCGCCGGGAACGCGGGTCCGTCGTGCAGCACCGTCAATGATGGTCCAGCGATCTTCTCGGCGGCCTTTTCGGTGGGAGCGCTCGACTCGGCGGGCAAGCTGGCCGGCTTTTCCAGTCGCGGGCCGGTCACCGTCGATGGCTCGGGTCGAATGAAGCCAGAGCTGGCGGCGCCGGGGGTGCGGGTGCGCTCGTGTCTGCCCGGCAATCGCTATGGCAGCTTGAGCGGTACCTCGATGGCGGGTCCGCATGTCGTTGGAGTGATCGCCCTGCTGTGGTCGGCGCGGCCCGAGCTGTCGCGACGGATTGCCGAGACAAAGGCGCTGCTTGTCGCCTCGGCGGTTCCGTCGGTGACGATGAGCTTTGCCGAGCTCTGCGGCGGGGTGTCGAGCGACTTTTTTCCCAACAACTCGTTTGGCGCCGGTCGCGTCGATGCGCTCGCCGCCGTCACTTGGTGAACCTCGGAGCCATGATGCGCACAGCCCACATCGCTTTCGCCCTTCCTCTCATCGTCCAAATAAGCTGCGGTGATCCGTCGCTGGGACCGACCGGACCGCAAGGTGAGCCGGGACCCAAAGGCGAGCCGGGTCCGGTCGGGACACTGCCGGCACAGCTCGTCGGGGTGCTGCCGAACAGCGTCTATGCCGAGCGGCCCGTGACGCTGCAGGTGAGTGGACTGCTGACCCACTTTTCCGCCAGTACGACGGTGCGCTTTGACGATCCGGCGATCAGCGTCAGCAAGATCTCGGTGCAAGGTCCCGGTTTCTTGGTGGCGACGGTGCAGGCGGGGCGCGAGGTGCGGCTGGGGGCGCATGACATCACCGTCGAGAGTGCCGCCGTTGATCCGAGCGGTCAGCCGACACCTGGAAGAGAGACGGTGTCGCTAAAAGGCGCACTGGTGGTAGCTGGGACCCTTGGGGCCGAAGCCACCGGCAACAGCAAGACCGTCGAGCAGGGCGGAGTCGTTGACTGGAACATCCGCAACCTGGACCGCGACAACCCGCTCGGCAGCGTGGTGCGCATCGACGGTGGGGTGCGGGGCCTGGTTGTCTCGTCGCTGAGTGGTCGCATGGTCGGCTACGGGCTGGTCGATGCGCTGACGCCGCCGGGACCGATCAGTCTGCATGCCACAAGTGAGGTCGCAGGGCAGAAGCTGGGTTATGCGTTAGAGCCGAGTGGTCCGTCGGTGCCGCAGGTTACGGCGCGGACCGCAACGCCGCTTGGCCTGGGAGTGACTCGGACGGGTGAGAAGCTCTTTGCGGGCAAGCAGAGCAACCTGTACAAGCTGACCTTGGGCGGCGATGCGCAGCTTGTCTCGCTGACGTTTGCCGTCGAGGGTGGGCTGCTGTCGAGTCCTCTTTTGGGGGCGACGGCGCCGGCGAGTGGTCGCTTTGCCGACGGTCAGCTGTTCTATGTGTCCACCAATCTACTGACGCAGACGGCGCTGGCCTATGTGCCAAGCCGAGGCGATGCCTATGCGGCGGTGTTGACGACGCAGCTGAGTGGGGGCGGCACCTACAGTGTCACCGCGCGCGCAGCGACCGCCATCGAGGTCAGCCTGCTGGAGCCGGGGACGAAAGACAGTCCGACCAGTCCGCTGCTTGATCTTGTGCTCGACGGGCCGCGCCTCGGGCAGCGGGGTGCGATTGATGGCGTCGTGGATGTCGACTATCTGCGGATCAGGCCGGCCAAGACGGGGCGGCTGTATGTGCAAGCGGTGACGCCGGGGCAGGGCTTGTCGCCGTCGACCGTCTCGGTGGCGATCTTGGCTGGAGACTGTGTGACTCCGCTGGCGGCCCTACGTCCGGTGGCTCAGGAAGCGGCGGTGACAGCGGGACAGAGCTACTGCGCAGTGGTGTCCAGTCCGACGGGCTACGTTGGTCCCTATCAGCTCATCGCGACCCAAGAGCTGTAGGGACCTTGCAGCGCCTCTTCCGCCATTCCTGTTCCCACACCTTCTTAGTAGAAGATGATGTTGAGGAGGAGGGTGGCCAGCAGGACGCACAGGGCAAGGAGTGCCGGGCGGCGGTAGAAGGGCAGGGCTTCCTCCTCGGGTTTGGGAGTCAGTGAATAGACCAGTCCGCGCAGTGACTCCTCGGGCTGCGCCTTGGTGAACAGAGAGACTCCGATCGTCACCACAAAGCAGCAGGTCCAGGCATAGATCGCGGTCCAGAAGTTCTGCGCCATCTCACTGCGATAGCTATGTACGATGAGTAGGAATCCTCCCTTGAGTCCGCGCGCGACTCCCAATGGCAGTGTCATTCCGTGATGAAGCGCTGCCGCCAGCGTGCCACTGAGGAGTCCGTAAAAGGCTCCTGCTGCCGTCGCTCGCTTCCAGAACATTCCCAACATAAACGTCGCAAACAGCGGCGCATTGATGAACGCAAACACCAGCTGCAACAGATCCATGATGTTGTTGAAGCTACGCGCCACATACGCGGTCGCGATCGATAGGAGGATTCCTACCACCGTCGACATCCGTCCCATCCACAGCAGCTTCGTATCGGAAGCGGACTTGTTTAGATAGGACTGATAAATGTCATAGGTAAAGACGGTGTTGAAGGCGGTGGTGTTGCCGGCCATTCCGGACATAAAGCTCGCCAGCAGCGCCAGCAGTCCCAGCCCGAGCAGTCCCGGCGGAAAGTAGCGCGCCATCAGCATCGGAGTTGCCAGATCATAGTCAAGGATCACGCGGCCAGTCAGGGCATCACGGAGCAGCTCTCCGGTCACTTCATCGAGCTTGGGCGGAATCACTCCTGAGAGTGGAAACAGACTCCCATCCATCACTCCGTGTCCAGGCAAGAGCGGCGACGGTGGTGGCGCCGGCACAATCACCGCCAACATGCCCGGCACAATCACCAGTAGTGGCAACAGGAGCTTCGGTACTGCGGCAATCAGCGGAGTCCGCTGTGCCGCCGCCAGGTTCTTGGCCGCCATCGCGCGCTGGACCACCAAAAAGTCGGTACACCAATAGCCAAAGCTGAGCACGAAGCCGAGTCCCAAGACCATTCCCAGAGCATCGACTCCCATCGGGTTGTGGGCGGAGTCCCACAGCGGCTGCCAGGTGGTGGAAAGGGACTCTGCTTGCAGTCCGCGCCGCGTTGCTTCCTGGATCAGGAGCCGCTTCATCTGCGTCGGACCCCCAATCTCGATAAGGCCCAGCGCAGTGAGCGGCAGGAGTCCAAACACGATCAGGAAAAACTGCACCACTTCGTTGTAGATCGCGGAAGTAAGACCTCCCAAAAACGTGTAGCCAAGGACAATCGAAGCAGACAAGAGGATCGAGAAAAGGAACGGCCAGCCCAGCAGAAGCTGCAGCAGCTTGCCCATCGCGTACATCGACACCCCTGAGCTGAACACCGTCATGATTGCAAACGACACCGCGTTGAGTGCTCGTGTCTTTTCATCGAAGCGCAGCCGCAGGTATTCCGGCACCGAGCGCGCTTTCGATCCGTAATAAAACGGCATCATGAACAGACCCACAAAGATCATCGCCGGAATCGCCCCCAGCCAGTAGAAGTGAGCGGTCAGGAGTCCGTACTTCGCACCCGATGCGCCCATTCCGATCACCTCCTGCGCACCCAGGTTGGCAGAGACAAACGCCAGCCCGGTGATCCACGCCGGAATCGATCGCCCCGACAGAAAGAAGTCGCTGCTGGTCTTCATCTGACGCTTCAGTAGCGCGCCGATTCCCAGCACGAACAGGAAGTAGACTCCGATCAAAAGGTAGTCAATCGGGCGAAGCTGCATGCCCCTTTATATGCCAAGGACTCGCGAAGGAGTAGGCCCATGACACCAGCATGTGCAGCGGTGTGTGCTGCCGCTCTGCTCTTGCAGCAGGAAGAGAGACGCGAAAGAATGTACACGACCACTTCCAGGAGGCACTGATGCGACTCCGCTCGCTGACCACCTTGCTCGGACTGCTGCTGCTGTTTGTTGGCACTACCTCTGCGCAGGAATGGAAGGACTTGCAGGTCCTTCCAAGAAACATCTCGAAAGCCGACTTGAAGACCATCATGAAGGCGCAGTCCAAGGCGCTCGGCGTCGACTGCGACTTCTGTCATCAGATGCCAACGCCCGAGAAGGAAACTGCGAAAAAGAAGACTGCGCGCACCATGATGAGAATGGTGAACGACATCAACGCCAAGTACCTTCTCGCAGTCCAGTCAAAGACCACCTGCGCCACCTGTCATCGCGGCAAAGCCAAGCCGGATGAAGTCGCCAAGTAGGATTCCTGCTCTCTCGCTGGAGCTGACTTCACCTGCTCGCCGCATTTGTCTGTTGCCAGGCGCGAGCGTTCCACGTACGTTTTGATCGGGAAGTGTTTGGGGGGATTCGTCGCAGTGGGTGGGTGGCTCACGCAGTCAACAGAAGAGGTGATGGATGCAGATTTTCCGTCGTGTTCTGATGGTTGGATTTGCTGCACTAACAGCGGTCGGAGGGGGATGCCAAGACGAGTCTTCACTCGTGGATGGAGTCTTTACCGAAGCAGAGATGACGACGGTGCGGACGCTGGGGCCGCTGCCGCCACCGGCTGTCGATACCACCAACCGCTATGGCGATGATGCGAAAGTGGCGCAGCTTGGACAGCGGCTGTTTTTTGATCCCGGCTACTCCGGCGCGATTGTCACGGGTAGTGATGGCAAAAACGGCGGACTGGGAGCCAAAGGGGAGACGGGCAAGGTGTCCTGTCGCAGCTGCCACCTCGGTGACTGGATGATCGACAACCGCTCGCAGCCGAACGGAACGTCACTGGGAATCGACTGGTTTTTCCGCAACAGTCCTTCGCTCGTCAACGTCACCTACTACGACGAGCAGTTTGGCTGGGTCGGATTCAACGATGATCTGTGGGGCAAGAACCTGATTCCTGCCGAGTTTGTGATGGGCACCGACCGCTCCGGAATCGTTCACTATCTCTACAAAAAGTACAAAGCGGAATATAACGCGCTGTTCTCTCCACCCCTTCCGGACGCGCTCGATCCCACTCATCCAGAGGCTGCGCGCTTCCCGATGTCAGCGACGCCAATTGGCGGTACCGGACCTGCGGGACTGGCGTGGAAAGCGATGACTGCTGCTGATCAGGACTCGATCAATCGTGCCTACGCGAACTTTGGCAAGGCACTGGCGGCCTACGAGCGACTCCTGGTCAGCAGGAACGCTCCCTTCGATCGATATGTCAGCGGAGAGCTATCAGCGATCAGCACTTCCGCCAAGCGCGGACTGAAGCTGTTTATCGGCAAGGCGGCTTGCAACGCTTGTCACTCTGAAGCGAATTTTTCCGACGAGAAGTTCCACAACACAGGTGTTTCCCAGATCGGAATGTATGTCCTCAAAGCACCGGACTTTGATCCCGGACGCTTTGGCGGAGTCGATGTCTACCGTGACTGGGACTTCAAAGCACAAGGAGCCTACAGCGACGATCGCAGCGTGAAGAGAGATCCAATTCCGGCAGCGGGTCAGGTCGATGTGAAGCTCAAGGGAGCATTCCGTACCAAGGGCCTGCGCAACGTCGCAATGACAGCGCCGTACATGCACACGGGTCACATGACCACGCTGAAGGAAGTGGTCGAGTTCTACAATCAAGGGGGTGGTACCCGTGACTTTGCGGGCGGCAAAGATCCCTTGATGAAGCCGCTGAACCTGACCGCGACCGAGATCGATGATCTGGTCGCATTCATGCAGACACTGACCGGCCAGCCCGTTCCCGCCGCACTGCTCCAGACTCCTGCGGGTCTGTGATCTCAAAGAGAGCCCACTTGGCTTTTGGATTGGATATGATGGGAAGGAGGATGGCCACAGTCACTGCGCACGCTTCCTTGCTCTGGCTGCTCTTTCTGCTGTCGATAGGACCCGGGGTGGGGTTCGCCGAGGAGCCCGTGCCCGCCGGTGAGCGCATGGTTCCAGAGCGTGAGTTTGTCGCGCAGAGCGAGCGACTCAATCGCGAGATCCAGAAGCTTCGCCAAGACATTGACGCACTTCGGGAGGAACAGACCGCACAGAGTCAGCAGCTGCGCACTCTGTCTCCTCTCGCCGGACGCATCACCGGGTATCTGGACTTCGGCTTCTTCTATGTCAGTGGGGATGGAACCGGAATTCGCTACGACGCGGGCTATCAGAATTTTCCAGAGTATCGTGGCCTGGTTCCTGATTCCTGGGTGTTCATGGGTGATCCACTGGCCACCATGATCAACTCACGCGGGGACCCCGCGAACACCGGAGACTCGCGCGCGATCACGTTCAATCCGATTCACAGCGACGGCAAACCGAGCTTCATTATGAACAACGTCAACCTGGCGTTGTTCTCTGGGATCACCGAAAACTTGCAAGTGAACGCGCTGATTGACTTCGTGCCGCGCGGTCGCAACGTCTCCAACTCGAACGCAGTGTTCTTGGGAGACTACATTGATGTGAAGCTCGCGTATGCGGAATACAACGTCCCGCTGCAGCGCTTCGGACTCAGCCTGACCGTCGGCAAGTTCGACTCTGTACTAGGCTACGAGTACCGCGTTCAGGAGTCCCCCGATCGCATCACGGTGACTCCTTCCCTGATCTGTCGCTACACCTGCGGTCGTCCGCTCGGACTGAAGGCGCGCTTTCGATTCCTAGACGAGCGGCTGAGTCTGAACCTCGCGCTGACCAATGGCAGCAACTTCATCGAGCAGTTTCCCATTTATGATGAAGTGGACAGCAACTACTTCCAGACCGGCAGTGGCCGACTTGCCTATAAGTTTCCCGTCGGTGCAGGTCTAGAGATAGGAGTCTCTGGATCGGTCGGCGTGCAGGACCAGCAGCCGAGCAAAGACGTACTGCAGTGGCATGTTGGGGTGGATCTTCACCTCGATTATCGCGGGCTCGACATCCAGGCCGAGTTTGTGCAGGGCCGTGCGTCCGGTAAGTCTTCTTCGGATGCGGTGCGCTGTGATGAGGCGCAGTGTCTGGAATACCGAGGCGCGTACGGACTGGTCGCGTATCGGATTACCAACTGGCTGATGCCGTATGCGCGCGTTGACTGGCGCGAGGCGTTGCATGAGAGCGGGGCGAGCTTTGTCTACCAGTCGAATGCGATGCGGGTGACCGGAGGTCTGCGCTTCGAGATCGGAACGGCGGTGATTCTCAAAGCGGAATACACCCACGTTCGCGAGCTGGGTCGCCTGATCGAGTTTCCGGATGATGTCCTCGTAAGCTCGTTGGTCATCAAGTATTGAGCGAGGAACGGATGTGGAATTCGATTCGCCAGACACTGCTTGTCCTGCTCTTGCTCTGTTTCGGGAAGACTCCCTTAGTGTGGGCTACAGCGACGGGAACTGTCAGTGGTACGGTCAAGCTCAAGCAGGCCAGCGGCAGCGTGATCGATCCGGCTGGCGTGGTGGTGTACCTAGAAGGAGTAGCAGGGGCTCTGCCTCAAGAGAGTGAGCTTGCGCGGGTGCAGCTGCATCAGCGAGATCTCCAGTTTGATCCTCCGCTCTTGGTCATCACCCAGGGAACCACTGTGGACTTCCTGAACGATGACAGAGTGTTCCACAATGTCTTTTCCTTTTCGGAAGCTGCGAAGTTTGATCTCGGTCTGTACAAGAGCGGCACCACCAAGTCTGTCACCTTCCGCAAGCCCGGCGTCATCAACGTCTACTGCAACATCCATCCCGAGATGATCAGCAAGATTCGCGTGCTCGATACGACGTTCTTCGCGGTGGTTGGCAAGGACGGCAGGTTTCAGATCGATCGCATTCCCATTGGAACCTATTCGATCGTCGCCTGGCAGTCTTACGGAGAGGAGTTTCGCGGACAGGTGACCATCACAAGTGGCGGCAAAGCCTCGGTGTCGATCGAGCTTACTCAGGGATCAAAAGAGCTGCGACACTCCAGAAAGGATGGCACGCCATACGGGCGCTACAAGTAACCATGGCAGTGGTCGCAGTGGTTACGCTCTGTGTCTGTCAGCGGAAGACTCCTCCGGTGGAGCAAGTTTCCGTCGCACAGAGCCGTCCTTTGGACGCCGCACAGGAGCCACTTGCGCTGGTACCAGCAGCGCGCTGCGGAGAGTGCCATGGCAACATGGAAAAGGAGTGGCGCAGCTCGGCGCATGCGCAGTCCGATGCGTCACCGATCTATCGTGCGATGCGGACAGCGTCGGGGGGCAAGCACTGTGACCGCTGTCATGCGCCTCTGCGCGCGCTGGCTGTAGGTGATCCGGTGGCTGCGGAAGGAGTCACTTGCGATGTCTGTCATACCATCGCCAGTGTTCAGGTTGATCGCGCCGATGGCACCGGATTCCTTCCTCATCCCGAGGACAATCTGCGCTACGGACCTCTCTGTGACACTACTCCGCACTACTTTCATCGCATGGGCTGCTCGCTGCTTCATCGTGAGTCGGCCTTCTGTGCGGCTTGCCACAACTGGAGCATTCGTACTCCGGGGGGCACAGTCCTTTCGATCTTGCCGGAATACACAGAGTGGCGGGACTCCGAGTCGGCGATGAGTAGCTTTGAGTGTCCGGTCTGTCACATGCCCGGCGTGCGAACAGAGGCGGCGGTGGGTTCGCGCGAGCGTTCCCGAGTTGCCAATCACAGCTTTGTCCTGCGCGGCACACTGCTGGGGAGAGCGCTGAGCGGACAGGTCCAGATCAAACCGGAGGGAGGAAAGCTGCGGATCAGTCTGATGCTGACCAACTCAGGGGCCGGACACGCAGTACCGACGGGACTGCCCGAGCGGAAGCTACAAGTAGGAGTCGAGACGCTGGATGCCGCCGGTCGAGTCCTGTCCCAAGAGGAGCATAGCTACGGACGCGTGATGGTCGATGCAGCTGATCGTGAGGTTCCTTTCTACGCTGCTGTCAAAGAACAGAAGGACACGCGAATCCGCGCTGGTGAGACGCGCAAGGACTCGTTCCTGATCGATGTGCCGAAGAGCGGCCAGCTGCGGGTGTATGTCCGGTGGCGTCCTATCTCGGCGGCGCTGGCCAGTCAGCTTCAGGTCGTGCCACCGCGTGATGAGCCGATGTTGTCTGCAAGTGTGGCGCTGCCTTTGCTGTTTCGACGCAATGGTGAGTCTGTCACTCTGAAGCTTCAGCCATGAGATTCCGAACTGCCATCACGCTGACGATCTTGCTGGCGCTGGCAGCAGCGCTGTTGGCCACGGTTGCGGTGGTTTCCGTGGTGCTAGATCGAGCGGCACGTCACGAGCTGACTGCCGAGCTGGCGCGTGATCGCGAGGCCTTGGTAGACATGCTCCGCTACCGAAGCTCACTTCACCGCGCAGAGAGCAGAGTGCTCGCAGATGAGCCCCGACTCAAGGCCGTGGTGTCCACCGAAGATGTCACTTCGGCGACGATCTTGGGAGTCCTTTCCGATCTGCGCAGAGCCTTGCGGTGTGATCTCCTTTTGATCACAGATCGGGAAGGTCACTTGATTGCAGATGCGCTGCATCCAGAAGCGCAAGGTGGGAATCTGGCCGACAATCCGGCCATTGCCGCAGCCCTGGGAAGTGGGGAAGCGGAAGATGTCTGGAGCGATGGTGCGCAGGTGTTTGCGGTACACGCGCGGCGACTCTCTTTTGGGGCAACGACGGTTGGGGTGGTGGTGGTTGGATATCGCATGGATGACGCGCTGGCAGAGTCGCTGGGCAAGCACCTGGGAGCCGGGGTGGCGCTCATTCAAGATCGACAAGTGATCGCGACTTCGCGCTTTGAATCCACAGCGCTGCTGGATCGCCGACAGCTGCTCTCGGCTGTGGATGCGGTGGCGCAGGGGGACTCTGTTCAAGAGGTTCATCTCGACGGTGTACGCTACCTGATGACCCAGGCTCCGTTGCCAGAGATCAGGCCGGAACAGAAGCTTCGGTATGCGATGTTTTTGTCTCTGGATCGCGCGCTGGCTCCGGCCCAAAGACTGATTCACATCCTGTACGGAGTGGCAGCGGTGGCCCTTGCATTGGCGCTGGTCGCGGCGGCTTCTCTCTCTCGTCGTCTGGTTCGCCCCGTTGATGAGCTGGTGGCTTTTGCGCAGCGCATTGCCGCAGGGGATCTAAAGCCGGCGCGAGTGGACGGACTCCGTGAAGTACGAACACTAAGCAGAGCGATGGATCAGATGGTGGAGGAGCTGGCGGTGTCGCGGGTGCAGGTTGCCGAAAAGACGCGACTCGCCAAAGAGATGGAGATCGCCGAGCGCATTCAGCTGTCGATTCTGCCGCGTCAGATCGAGGTAAACGGACTGGCCTGTGCAGCGACGATGATCCCGGCGACCGAGGTTGGCGGAGACTTCTACGATGTGATTCCGTGTGAAGAGGGAGGCTGCTGGATTGGCGTCGGTGATGTCGCTGGTCATGGCTTGCCGGCTGGACTGGTGATGTTGATGTTGCAGAGCGCGTTTGCTTCCCTGGCGGGCGCGCTTCCGGCTGCGACTCCTCGGCAGGTGGTCGTACTCCTCAATCGGATTCTGTTTGAGAATGTGCGCAATCGGCTCGGCTCTGATGAACATGTCACCTTCACCGCATTTCGGTATTTTCCAGATGGGAAAGTTGTCTTTGCTGGCGCGCATGAATCGATCGTGGTGTTGCGTCGCCAGACCGGTTCCTGTGAGCTGATCGAGACTCCAGGTACGTGGCTGGGTGTGGTTCCTAATGTCGAGTCCGCAACGACCGATTCGACGATTCAGCTCGCGGTGGGAGACGTAATGGTCCTATATACTGACGGAGTGACGGAAGCGATGAACGCCGCGCGGCAGCAGCTGGGAATCGATCGACTCTGCGCCGAAGTGGAGGCCTGTGCGGGGCACTCGGCAGCCGAGCTGCACGCGCATCTGATGACAGTCGTACGCAGCTTTTCTGCGACACAGACGGATGACATTACGCTGCTGGTCGTCTGTCATGAGGGGGGACATGGAAACTGAGGAACAGCAGCGCTCTCAACCGATCGGATCGGAGTCGGTCGATTTCCGCTTGGAGGTGCAGATGCGGCTTCAGTATCTGACCTCGGTGCGGCGAACGGTAGGTGAGCTGGCGGCGGTGGTGGTGCGCGATGGTGACTTGGCATCACGGCTCGCGCTGGCAACTCATGAGCTGTTGGAAAATGCACTGAAGTATGCGCTCGATACCTCGGCTCCGGTGACCCTGAAGCTGTGGATTGAGTCGAGTCACAGTGCGAGTGTCACGGTATCGAATGTCTCGAATCAGTCGCTCTATCTGCCGCTGGCCCAGTACCTGCAAACACTGAGCAAGGCATCCGATCCCGATGCGATGTATCTGCAGCTGCTCGAGACGGCGATGCACCGTGTCTCTGGTTCAGGGCTCGGACTGGCGCGGATTGTTGCGGAAGCAGAGATGAAGCTAAGCTGTGACTTGTGTGGTGATATGCTCTCTGTACGAGCAGAGGCTCACCTTGGAGATAGGCCATGATCATCAAAGAACTGACGATCCAGCGCGACGCGTTCTCGGTTCTCGGTACTCGTCCAGCACCCAACCGACTATCGATCGCGCTCGAAGGGTCCGCTGACATGCGGGTCCAGAGCGAGTTCGCAACGATGATCTACAAGATTCATGATGAGGCGCGGCGCAATCATGTCTCGATGGTGACGGTGAACATGCAGAAGCTCGAGTTTCTCAGCTCCGGCTGCTTCAAAGGTCTGTGTACCTGGGTCAGGCTCCTGCTTGAGCGCGGGACTCCCTATAAGCTCTGCATCGTCTCGAATCCTAGCTATCACTGGCAGTCCCGCAGCTTGCAGGCGCTGCGACTGCTTGCCCCCGAACACGTCACGATCGAGAAGCCGTAGCTCATCCCTCCTATTTCCTTGCGGGCTGTCGTAGGATGCGCCCGTGAGTCGCGTGCCTTCCAGTCTTTCCTCTCGGTTGCTGTGTCCGCTGCCGCTGCTGGTGATCGTCGGTCCAACGGCCTCGGGCAAGTCTGCGCTGGCGCTGCGCTTGGCAGAGTACTTTCAGGCCGAGATTGTTGCTTGTGACGCACTGCAAGTTCGAGCCGGACTCCCACTGCTGACCGCCAAGCCAACGCAGGACGAGCTGTCGCGGATTCCTCATCACCTGATTGGTGCGTTTCCGGCAGATGAACCAGCGACGGCAGCGCGCTATGCAGAGTCCGCCGATCGAGCGATCGCAGACATCTTGTCGCGGGGTCGAAGGGTGATTCTATGTGGCGGGACCGGACTGTATCTGCGCGCGCTTTGTGAGGGTCTGGTGGCCACACCTCCGGCTGATCCTGACTTGCGGGCACGCCTGCGCAAAGAGGCAGAGGAGCACGGCCTCCCGACGCTGCATGCTCGTCTTTCTGCCATCGATCCAGAGTCTGCCGCGCGGATTGCACCAGCCGACTACGTTCGCATCGAGCGCGCACTGGAAGTGTATGAACAGAGTGGTCGCACCCTGACAGACTGGCACCGCGAACATCAAGCAGAGCGTGCCCAAGGTCCGCGCTATCAGACGATCAGAATCGGCTTAGATCCCGGTCCAGAGAGACTCCGCGAGCGGATCTCTGTTCGTACCAAAGACTGGCTTGCTCAGGGTCTGTGTCAGGAGGTTGCGGATTTTGCGGCAGTCGCTGGACCGATGCGCTTCCCACCCCTGGGCTATGAGCAGACACTCCGTTACTTGGCCGGAGCGCTCGATGCAGAGTCTTTACAGATAGAGATCTGCCAGAAGACCGCGCAGTATGCTCGTCGCCAGCGGATCTGGTTTCGCAGTGAGCCCGACATCACGTGGTTTGCCATGGCGCAAGAGGTCAATCCGCAGCAGATCGCGATGTAGGAGTCCCCCTCCCTTCCGCTCAAGTCCGCGAACTTTCTGGGCATTGCGCGCTGGTCTTTGCTCACCGCAAGTCCGGTGTTACCATCTGCGGCCATGAAGCGCTGGTTGTGGATTGCTTTTTTGTGTGGCTGTTCCTCGGGTGGCTCGACGGGTGATACCGGAGTCCCTCCTGATTCATCCAGAGATTTGGCTGTCTCCCAAGGCTCGGAAGATCTGGCGGGAAGCAGTGCGGATCTTGGAGCTGCTCCTGATCTCCGCATGACTCCCGACCTGGCTCCGGCGATTCCTACCGATGCAGACTGCTTTACAGAGTGGAAGACTCTGGGCAGCTGTCCGGCCCCGCAGATCACTGATTCCTATCTGGGGAACAACTGCATGGGAACCACCGGAGTGTTTGTGGTCGGGCGCTACTTTCAGTCGGGGAATCGCTTCTGGACCACCAATGGTTTTATGCCCTATGGTCCGTACGCAGTGACCAGCAAGCTCAATCGGGATACCTGGAACTGGCTGTCGCCGCGTCTGATGTGCATCACGACCTCTGCGGATGCGGCGTACTGGACGGGCTTTGGGATGCAGGTCAGAAATCCTGATGGTCAGCTGTCAAGCACGGTCACCGTGGGCAACAAGCTGGGCTCAATCCCGACGCTGCCGTCTTCCGGAACCACCAATCCGTTTGACGCCAACGCATGTCTTGATCCGGTGATGACCACCGCGCAGGCGCAGGCTCGCTTTGCTCCGGCTGCCTCCACTGCGACGCTGGGACCGGTCACCATCAGCCGACGCTCGCGACCCTGCAACAGCGTCAGTGGCTGTGGTGCTTGGGGTACGACCGCTACCGAAGCAACCACCACCGCCGGGCTGCAAGTCAGCGGAGGCACAACGATCCGCGTGACGCTGGGCCCAAGTGACTGCGGAGTCCTTGGCTCAAACGGACTCATCACCACCAACAGCTGCCCCACCACAGGGGGCGCGGGCTCCTATGAAATGCACGTGGCCGGATCGTGTCTGATGCTGTGGCAGCGACGATTTTCGGCGGTGGCTGGCGACGGAAGCTACACCCAGACAGACTACGGCGCGGTCATCAAGTATTAGTCCGGCAGGAGGCCGCTTCACAGCCTCCAGTCCAGACACGCTTCCATACATCGTCACCAAAAATTTGTTGCTGCTGTTCGTAAGCGCGCCTCGCGAAACGCTGTCTGTTCTGGCATCATAAACAGTACTTTGCGCACTTACGCTTGGTGGTGTGCCCGCTCCCTGGGGGGGACGTTGGCGCTGTGTGGACTGCTCTCTGTCTGCTTGCCCAAAACAGCACGAGCAGAGTCTGTCATTGAGATCGTTGCGAGCTCTACAGAGCCGTGGCAAAAACACAAGACAAAGCGCGGCTACTCCGTCGAGAAAAGGCCGGTTCGGGGGTCCCCCTTTTACGAGTATCGGGCCTCTACGCAGATTGCGCTTCCTCCTGCCAAGCTCATTGAGGACATGTGGCAGACCGTGACCACGCGCACGGGCTCGGTGGTGATGAAGCGGCAGGTCCTCAAGCGGGCTGAGACAGAGCTACTTATCTACGATCAGATCAAGACGCCAGTTGTCTCGGATCGCGACTACACCCTTCGTCTGCGCAAGGTGGCACTTGGCAATGATCGCTTTCAGATGATCTTTGAGACAGCCAATGAGCTGGGACCGGGGCCCGATCCGCACTTTGTTCGCATTCCTGCGATTCGCGGCTGCTGGCTGATTGAGCCGTTGCCCAGCGCCAAAGAGAGCTCGCATGTAACCTATCAGAGCTACAGCGATCCCGGAGGCTCGGTTCCCTCCTTTGTCATTCATGGCGCGCAGGTCGATCAGCTGATCAAGAACATCGAGACGCTGGTGACGCGACTCGAGTCTGCGCGCATTGGCTCGACTCCTGCTCCGACTCCTGCTCCTGCTCCTCCTGCTCCTCCGACCTAGGCTGTGATTTTTAGGTCCTTGGTGCGCCCAACACTCGTGATAGGGTGGGCCACCAAACGTAGGCAACAGACTCCTCATGCCCATCATCCGAAGCTTTCGCGGCATCACGCCGCAGGTTCACGACAGCGTGTTTTTGGCCGACAACGCGACTCTGGTAGGAGACGTTCACATCGGCGCCCGATCGACAATCTGGTTCGGTGCGGTGCTGCGAGGCGATGTCCATTACATCCGCATTGGCAGTGAGACATCGATCCAAGACAACACCGTGGTGCATGTCACCCACCACCGCTTTGCCGTCGAGATTGGCGATCGAGTTACAGTCGGTCACTCTGTGACCCTGCATGGCTGTACGGTCGCAAGTCACTGCATCATCGGCATGGGCTCGACGATTTTGGACGAGGTCGAAGTCGGTGATCACTGCATCATTGGGGCCGGTGCGCTGCTGACTCCGGGGACCAAGATTCCGCCAGGACAGCTGGTGGTGGGCTCACCGGGGCGGGTCAAGCGGCCGCTTAGTCCCGACGAGCTAAGCTGGATCGAGTACTCCGCAGATCACTACATCGAGCTGTGCCAGATCTATCGTGCCGAGGCCCAGCGCACCTAGATTTCCGACGACCGACAACGTCGAGACAACAGATATGTATGCACGTGCATCCGCGAAACAGAATCACCCGCAGCCCGACACTTCCTCTCTTTTGGAGGAGTCTGTAACGGCGCTCCTGCGGCGCCTGCATGACCGCACTCTGACCGCGCGCGAGCTTACGGAAGTTCATATTGCACGGATAGAGAAGGTGAATCCGCAGCTCAATGCGCTCGTCGCTGATCGCTTTGCGGAAGCTCGCAAGGAAGCCGATCAAGCAGACATTCTGTATGACAGTGCCGACCATACTGACCTGCCTCCGCTCTTGGGAATTCCATGCTCGATCAAGGAATTCCTAGCGCTTCAAGGAATGCCCCAGACCGGCGGAGTCCTGCATCGCAAGGACTATGTTGCAAGTCAAGACTCGACGGTGGTGGCGCGAATCCGGGCTGCTGGAGCGATTCCTTTAGGGGTCACCAATGTCCCCGAAGGCGGGCTGTGGATGGAGACACACAACCTGATCTGGGGCCGCACCAGCAATCCCTGGAATCTGTCCCGTACCTGCGGCGGCTCCTCAGGAGGAGAGGGGGCGCTGGTTGGCTCGGGAGCGGCTCCGTTTGGGATTGGCTCTGACATTGGGGGATCGATCCGGATTCCGGCAGCGTTCTGTGGCACCGTCGGTCACAAGCCATCAGCAGGACTTGTTCCCAACACCGGACACTTTCCCGCTGCCAAAGATCCGCACGGCTACATGGTGATTGGTCCGCTCTGTCGCTATGTTGAAGATGTCCTGCCGATCCTGCGGGTGCTGGCTGGCCCCGACGGAAAAGATCCGGTGTGTCAGCCGATGCCGCTGCTTTCACCGCGTCAGGTTCCGATTCCCTCGCTGCGCGTTTTTTCGTGGCCGGGCGGTGGATCGATTCAGGTTCGTCCGGTAATGCGCGAGGCAGTGGATCGCTCTGCGGCGGCACTGCGCAGTGAAGGCGCCAAAGAAGGGACTCTGTCCGGTCGCGATCTGGACAGCGGCTTTATCTTGTGGGCAAGTGCCCTGCAAGCGGCGAATCCAGATGGTTATGAGAGTGTCGTTGCGGGTGACAAGGGACTGTCCGTGCTGCGCGAGCTGCTCCTGTATCCATTTGGTCGTTCCAACTTTGTGCTACCGACGCTGGTCACGATGTTAAGTGAGTCGATCTTGCGTCGGCTTCCGATCGGCTTTGATGCACTCCTGTCGCGGCTCGATCGACTGCGGGCCGAGCTGGATGCGCAGCTGGGGACAACGGGGGTGATCATTCATCCTCCGTATAGTCGACCTGCGCCGCGTCACAAGCTGGCGCTGCTGACTCCGTTTGATGCGGCGTGCACGGCACTGTTTAATGTGCTGGGCTATGCGGTCACAGTGGTTCCGGTCGGCTTTGATGACGAAGGAATGCCGGTGGCCGTGCAGGTGATTTCTCGACGAGGAAACGATCACCTGACGCTGGCTGCGGCAGCGGTGTTAGAGCGCCACTTTGGCGGCTTTCGCTGCGCGATGAGAGAGCCACGCACCACGTAGAAGTGTCGTACTAGACGAACTCAAACGGGAGGAGCAAGCGGACTTGATCATAGTTCGCGTGTAGCTCCTGTTTTGAGCTCGCCGCCAGGTTGACAATGCAGTAGCGATAGCTTCCGACATCCTGATCGTGATCGGACAGTCGCTCTCCCGGGGAGCAGAGGACTTTGATCACAGTACCAGGGAATCGTCGCTGAACGTCGCTGAGCTGGCTTGGGCTTGGGACTTTCAGCACCCGTGCATCGTGAAAGATGCGCATGACAAAGCTGGCGGCGACTTTGGACGATCCTTGACTACGCAGCCAGTGGACAGACTCTCCCGTTGCCAAGTCGAGCTGGACAGAGAAGCTGCTCTGGCCATCGACCCGCGCGAACAGATCGGAAAACTGATAGGACATTCGCGGGTTGATCTCGATGATCGAGACAGAGTCGGTGGCCTGGTCGTAAAACATCTCGATGTTGTAGCAGCTGTGATCAAAGCCGCTTGCCGACATGAGTCGGTTTGCAATGTCGATCATGCGCGCTTGTACAGCGTGTGGCAGCGAAGACGGGTACTCAAAGCGCGCGAAGCTGCTGGTGCCCGGATACATGATCGAGTCGGTGATTCCCATCACGGTCGAGACTCCGTTTTGGACGAAGCCATCGACGGTGACTTGCACGCCAGAGAGTGGCGCCTCGGCGATGAAAAAGTGAATCGGAACCGGACTCTGTTGATACTGGCGGAGCAGCTGGGAATAGGGATTGAGAATCGACCAAAAGCGCAGCTGATCACGCACAGTAAAGTGGGTGGCCTGCCGCAGCGCCTCTTCACTGTGAACCATCTGCGCCCGAATCGACATCGTGCCCTTTACTGGTTTTACGAAAAACGGAAACTGTAGGGAGCGCGGCTTTCGCGGCTTGTAGGGATCGATCAAGTCAAAGTGAGGAGTCACTTCGGGAACGATGCGCTGCTGCAGCTGCCGACTATAATACTTATGGGACAGGAGGACGCTGTCGCGCGGCTGCGGAGCAGGCAGCCCCAGCTCTTGGGCGATGACGGCGCTGAACATACAGCCTGGGTAGTCGCCGGTACCAAGGACTCCATCGATGCCGCGATGCCGGTACTTGTGGACGATTCCTTGTAGGTAGGATTCGACGTGAAAGCGCAGCGTGCGCAAGACTCCGAACGATTCAAACAGCTCCTCGCCACAGGTGAGGAACTCAAAGGAATCCTGCAGCAAGGGACTGCTGATCGCGGTCAATTCCCAGTCAGTTGGACAGACCACCAAGATGCGCTTGCGGATACGTGAGGCCAGTTTAGGAATCACAACACACCACTCTGTTTGGCGAAAAGGCCGATCAGGGACTCGAAGTAGGACCGCTCTGCTCCGTCGAGGACGCGCGGATTTTGATCTTGCCAGTCCGATTGGATCAAGGTGTCGCGGATGAGATCAAGAGAGTACTTGCTGTCCCCGATCAGTAGTCCCAAGCAGCCGCTGGTGTTCCGTGACGGCTGACCATCCCACAGCAGATGATGGGCTGGACGCGAATCGGAAAGCAGCGAGCTGCCATGACTGGGCTTGGACGGGAGTCCCAGCAGATCCAGGACGGTAGGAATCACATCGAAGTGGGTTGACTGCGCCACGGTCTGCGCGGACAGCAGGGGATGATGAAAGAGCAGCGGCACCAGCGTCTGTTCGGCTGTGACGGCGCTGCCATGAGACTGATAAAAGTGCTCCCCAAAGGACTGTCCGTGATCAGAGCTGAGGATGAGGAGCGGCGGACAAGTGGCATCACTGAGTCTGCGAACCAGCTCTTCGATCGATTGCCAGAGCGTATGAAACAGAGCGTCTGTCTCCTCGATGGCGTTGAGAAATCTGCCGCGATCATCCTGCAAGTCGTGACGATGAAACTTCTCCTGATCATCCACGTGATAGGGAAGGTGCGCGTTGCCCGCATGAACGTGAAGGAAGAACGGACGAGCTGACAGCAGCTGCGCTAGTTTGGTCATTCCCGCTGACACCAGAAGCTCGTCGGTGGCTTGGTCATTCCTACCTGTCTGCAGCGCGAGCAGCTGCGGCCCATCGCAGATGTGATCAAAGCCGGCTTGCTGCAAGATGCGGGCGAGTCCATAGTGCGCGGTGTTGACTGCGGTCAGATAGATACTTTGATATCCGAGCTGGGACAGCTGCCCAAGGTGGGGCACGGCTGGGAGGGTTCCGCGCAGGGTATGTTGACCAAAGTACAGCGCGTGGTGTGCGACGTTGGTCAGCGGCGCCAGGCTGACATGAAGTCGGCTCGACAGGGTGTGTGGGCAGCCGGCAAGTGAGGACAGAAACGGAGTCTTGGCTGCTCCCTCTGTGAGGTGTGTCTGGCCCAGGGACTCAAAGGTGAGCAAGACCACCGATCGTCCGCTCAGGAGTCCGTGCTGCGGACTCTGTTTCTGCGGCAACAGCTGCGGTGATAGCAGCGCTGCATGCTCTGGGCGGGCCACAAAGTTGGCTGCGATCTGGGGTCGACGTGGCCGGACAAAGTCATGAAAGAGTGCGCGTCGAGTCTTGGATATGGACAGAGAAGGAGTCTGTGCAATGTGGTCTTCTCGACGGAAAAGTGTCCCAACGAAGAACACCAACAGACTCCCTTCTATGACCACGCGCAACGCAGACAGCGGCGCCAGAAACAGAGTCAACAGAGACAGCGGAATCAGCACGGGCAGCAGCAAAAAGTCACGATGCGACAGCAGGAACTGCCGCGCACAGCGCATGTGAATGACCTCGCTCACCAAGTTGCTGAGTACGACATCACGAACGCCTCCTAAACCTAGCTCAAAGCTGAAGCTTCGATAGAGCGCGACATCGAGCCATACCAGCCATAGGAATGCGGACAAGCCACCACAGGCTACAAACGCCAGCTGGGGAGAGTAGAAGCAGAGCCCGGTGAGGAGTGCCCCCAAAAGGAGTGCCAGCAGATGATCGCTTGCCGTCGGTGGCGCAACGCGTGGCGCGTGCGCGTACTTGGTCTTACGTAGCAGACGGATTGACAGCGCCAACACCAGCGCTACTTCAGCGCCAGTGAGCACCAATGCCACAGTCGAACTCATCTGCGCAGGAAGCTCCGATGATAGTTCTGCGCGTACCACAGGTTGGTGGCGCCCAGCAGTGCCAGGACGAGCAGCTTGGGAGTCGCTGTCCAGCGCGGTGCCATCACCAAGTAGAGATAGAGAGAGCAGAGCAGGACCAGCAGCAGCTCCAGCAGCGCCACTGTACGGCCATGGTAGCGCGCATCCCAGTACGACCACGGACTGATGAAGCGGTAGCTACTGATCGGAAAAAAGTGACGATGGGCATCGTGGACATGCAGCGGCAGATCACACAGCGCATGAAACAGGACGCTCAGAAAAAAGTAAATCAGCGTCGGAGAGTGAGCCAGCCAAGCGATTCCCATCCCCAGCAGTGAGAGCGGAACAGAGTGCGCGCCATGAATCACCGCCAGCCAGAACCTCCGCTGATAACAGACCGACCAGATCGTCTCGGGTGGGGTGCCGCGCAGCCGCTCACGCAGATACAGCACCACGATCGGAAGATCGGGAAGGACTGCTCCTGCGATCACGGCAGACTCATGACCTACCACACTGCCGAGCAGGGCGAGATTGAGCACGACATGGCCGGGTGTGTGCATGGCTTTCTACTGCGCGAACAGCAGGCTCTGCGCAAAGGCCCACTGCTCATCAACCCACTGCTCCTGACAGGAAAATCCGCTGCGCTGCGCCAGGAGGGGAAGCTCTGTCCGCTCGAACTTGTAGCTGTCTTCAGTCTTGATGGTTTCGCCACAGGACATCGTAAGATCGAGCTGCGCCCTGCGAATCTGGATCGTCATGTCCGAGCGTGCGCGCAGGTGCATCTCGACGCGACGAGCCTGGGGATTCCAGCGCGCTTCATGATCAAAGTGGCGCAGCGAAAAGTTGGCATCCAGCTCACGGTTGATGCGCGCCAGCACATTCTTGTTAAACGCGGCGGTGACTCCTGCTGCATCATCGTAAGCAAGCAACAACTCGGCTTCACTCTTGACGAGATCGGTAGACAGCAGCATCAAGTCCCCGGGGCTGAGGTGTTCCCGGACGCTGCGTAGGAATCGCTCTCCAGACTCCCTATCAAAGTTCCCAATCGTGCTGCCAAGAAACAACACCAGCAGCGGACCGCGCTGTCTGCGACGGGCTTTGACCTCAGAGAGTCCCTGCAGATACTCCATGTGAACGCCGCTTACGGTGAGATTGGGAATGTCACCAAGCTCGCGTGCACACTGGGTGAGCGCTGCATGTGAGATGTCGATCGGAAAGAACTCTGTCTCCTGTCTACGGGCCATGGCTTCCAGGATCAGCCGGGTCTTTTTGCTGCTGCCACTGCCCAGCTCTGCGACGCAGGTATCAGCGGGCAGACGCGACACCCAGCTTGGTGCATGGCGCAGCAGGAGTCGGGTATCTGCTCGCGTCAGTCCATACTCTGGGAGTACGCAGATCACCTCGAACAGCGTCGATCCGACCTCATCGTAGAGATACTTAGAGGGAAGCACACGCTGCCCCTGGGTCAGCAGTCCGCTGCGCAGATCTTCTGCAAAGGAAGCCAAATCGAGAGGTTCGGGAAACACAGCTACGCTCATGTGGTGCTCCACGGGTTACTGGACAGAGGGTTGATATACGCAGCGGAAGCCGGCGAAGACGTAGGGATAGTGGGCCTGAAACCAGTTGCGGAAAGTACGGCGCAGGAACCGAACATCGGTACAGGCGGCGGCACCTTTCATGACAAAGTGTTTGTTGTCATAAAAATTCGCTGAATAGCCAGGATAGCGGGGATCGATCTGAAAGCCGGGCAGCGGTCGGAACGGAGTCTGACTCCATTCCCAGTGGTTGCCAAAAAGATCCGCAACACCCAGTCTGCTGTCACCGGCAGGGAAGGCTCCGACGGGACAGGAGTCGAAGCGCGCACCGCCGAAGTTCCCATGGAGCAGCGGAATCGCTTCCTGACCAGGCCAAGGATACTGCGGATCAGGGTCCGAAGAAGTCAGGGTTCCGTATGCAGCCCGATGGAGCTCTGCTTCGCTGGGAAGTCGCGCGGTAGTTTGGGAGTCTTGGGCGTGAAGATACGCCACAAATGCGCGGGCCTCAGCAAGACTCACCTGCACGGGCCAGTCGAGCGGGAGCGGAATGATCTCAAACGCAGCGCGCTGAAAGTAGTCGTCTCCGCGCTGTTCCCACAAGATGGGAAGCTGGAGATCGCGCGACTCTTTCCACGCCCAGTCTTCAGCGGTCCAGAGACTCTGCTCGCGATATCCACCCGCGCGAACGAACGACAGGAACTCCTGATTGACGACCTTGCGGGCTGCAATGGCAAACGCGGGAACAGAGAGAGTCTGCGCGCCAAACTCGTTGTCCCATCCGAACGCATCATCGCGATTCCTACCAATGGTAATGTCTCCGGCTGGCACTTCTACGCGGCGAACAGAGTGGGGGAATCCGACCCGCTGATAGTCCGGCTCGGTGGGTCCTGGCTGGCTGCGGACCGAGATCATCTGCGACGGAACAAAGGCCGAAAGTGGCAAGTGCGGCAGCATATAGGAGAGCGTCTCTAGGTGCATCAGTCGATGCTCCAGCGCCATTGCCAGTGCATCGCGAGTCGCTAGATCCGTGTCTGCGCAGGTGTCGATAAAGTGCGCAAGTGTTGCATCAAGTGTGGAGCGGATCTGCGCGCAAAAAGCAGACACCACGTGCAGTGCTGGCCAGTCACTTGGGACATCGGTCGGCAGATTCCCATCGACCGGATCGATTCCGAACGCAAACAGCTGCTCGAACGTGGGATGAATCGGAGGCTGAAAAAAGACGCGCGTCCCGAGGAGATTCCAGTCAAACGCTTCAAGGTGGCCGAGATAAAAAATGATGCGGTGACGCTCGGCAATCGATCGCAGATACATCGCCTCTGTGGTCAGTCGCGCAAAGAACGCATCGGTCAGGAGTCTCGCGTGTTGGATCGCATCCAGTAGCGTGCTTAGCTGAAGTCTGAAGGCATCCAGGGCGCGCTCTTTATGGTGCATGGTCCATGCAAGATATCATTCCGATGCGGTGTGATCAAGGGCTGCGCGCTGGCTCGGTCTGCAGACCTTTGGGAACCAGCCAGCGTGACAGCTGTTCAAACAGAGCGTGAAAAAGAATTGCCATCAGCGCGGTGGGAATCGCTCCTTTGAGGATCACGCGGACATCGTTCATGGCCAGACCAGAGGTAATGAAGCGGCCGTAACCGCCGGCTCCGATCAGCGCGGCGATCGTCGCTGTGGCCACGTTGATGACAGCGGTGGTCTTGATTCCTGACAGGATGTATAGGGAGGCCATCGGCAGCTCGATCAGGCGCAGTCGCTGAAGCCGCGTAAGGCCCAAGATCTTGGCTGTCTCGATGAGTCTGCTGTCCAGAGACAACAGCCCAGCGGTCGTACTCTGCGCGACCGGAAGGAGTCCGTACAGAAACAGCGCAAAGATGGTGGGCATCGCCCCAATTCCCATGATGGGAATGAGAAAGCAGAGCAGAGCCAGCGAAGGAATCGTCTGAAGGAGACTGGTCACCGCAATCAGGACTTGGCCGGTCCGCCGAAACTGTACCGCCACAATACCGAGCGGAACTCCGAGCAGACAGGACAAAAGGAGTGCACTCAGGACAAGATACAGGTGCTCCGCTGTTGCGATCCACAGTCCTTCATCGAGCACGGCACCGCGCGTTGGCGGGCGCGGATTCCCAATCAGCTTATGCTGCACCAAAAACTCTCGCGCTACGGCAGAGACTTCGCGCTTGTGGACATCGACCTGAGCATTCACCGCAGTCATCTGGGCTTCGGACAGCTGCCCCTCCAGCTTGCGCAGGGCCTGCCAGGTCTTGGGAAAGCGCTCAGCGATCTCGGCGCGAATCAGGATCACCGCAAAGTACGTGGGAAAAAATCCCCGATCATCTTTGAGCAACGTCAGCTCAAACTGCGGCA
Source organism: Myxococcales bacterium (assembly GCA_016794465.1). Classification (GTDB taxonomy): domain Bacteria; phylum Myxococcota_A; class Polyangia; order Palsa-1104; family JAEUJZ01; genus JAEUKA01. The sequence goes on from JAEUKA010000111.1 coordinate 68,484, forward strand.
GCGCTCCGTCGGTGGTATAGGCATCTGTGAGATCGATCTCGCGACTCTGTAGCGCTTGATACGCCAGGGAGTGCTGCATCGGCTTGATGCTCTGGAGCGCGACTCCGTACACCTGTTGTAGCTTGTAAAAGCCATCGTCATAGTTCAAAAAATCGGGCGTGAAAGCACCGCGCAGCGTGTGGTGGGGAATCAGATCACTGATGTTTGCGAGCCGCAGAGTCTGGGCCATCGCTGTCCGTACTGCAATCGCGTAGGTGTTGTTAAAGCCCAAGGATTCAGACAAGAGCAGACCGTGGCTGCGCAGCGCGGTGAGCAGCTCGGCGCGACTGGGATTCGGGGTCTGTGGCAAGAACAGATGAGAGAGCGCTCCGGTGTAGCTGACATCGAGATCCAGCTCTCCCGCTTTGAGTCCATCAACGACCAGCGTGGGACCACCAAGTCCGAACTTGCGAACCGCAGTCGCTTCCCCTTCCGCATCAATGATCTGCGCCAGCATCTCCGAGAGGATATAGCTCTCTGTAAATGGCTTGGCAGCGACGATGATTTTGCGCGAGGAGGGAGGAGGAGCGGCCTTACTTGGCAGCGCTGTTCCGGTGATGAAGAGCAGCCAACTGAGCAGCAGAATCAGCGGACGGAGTCTGTTCATGAGCCCAGCTCACTTAGCTGAGGAAGAGGTCTTTGAGCCTGTAGGAATGCCGTGACATGTGGATCAGACGGCCTCTGTACGAGATCTAGGAAGGAGCCATGCTGCAGGATGGAGCCTTGATGAAGCAGCGTGATCGTATCGCCCAAAAATGCCGCTTCTCCTACGTCGTGCGTAACCAAAATCACCGTGGTCCGTAGCGCCTCGAAGACTTGCTTGAGCGTACTCTGCAGCTCGCGGCGCATGATCGGGTCCAGGGCTCCCATCGGCTCATCCAGCAGCAGGTACTTGGGCTGTTGAAACAGGGCGCGCATCAAGGCCACCCGCTGCCGCTGACCACCACTTAGCTGCGCAGGATGATGGGCAAGCAGTCGCTCATCGATTCCCACCAGCGACGATAGCTCTGCCAGCCGCGCCTTCCTTTCGGCACTTGGGAGTCCCCGTACTTTAGCCATGAGAGTCACATTCTGTTCCGCTGTCAGATGCGGAAAGAGTCCTCCCTCTTGCGTCATATAACCCATGATCTGTGCCAGCGGACAGGGATCTGCCGCGATCACTTTGACGCCATCAACGGTTACCTGACCGGAATCTGGCGCCATCGCTCCCGCCATGATCCGCAGCAGGGTGGTCTTGCCACAGCCGCTCGCACCCAGCAGGACATGAGTCTGCGCCGCAGCCAAGGTCAGCGATACTTCGCGCAGAATCGGTAGAGCTTGGTACTGCTTGGAGATGTGTGAGAGCACAATCATCGCTGGTTCAACTGCGTTCGCTGGTGAGTGTGTCAGCTTCCAGCTTTTGGCGGATCACAAAGTCCACGCTAAATCGGCCAGCACCGACGATAAGCAGCCATCCCAGCAGACACAGCAGGAGCCACTCTGGAAGGTACAGAAAGTCGAGCAGACCTCTCCAGTTTGCATGAATCTTGTGATCAGGTACCGCCGCAGTGGCGAGCGCTACCACCATGGTTCCGGATAGCAGCGCCGCTGCCAGTCGGGTTCCGATTCCTAACATCAGGCCGAGTCCGCCAAGGAACTCGACGCAGACCACAAACGGAGCTTGCAGCTGCGGAGCAGGAATGCGGAGCTGCTGAAAGTACGCCACAAACTCGGACAGGTGCGTCGCCTTGTGGAGTGCGCCCCCCAAAAACATCAGCCCGACTCCCCAGCGCACCAAAAGCGGAGGCACAGCGGAGGCACGCTCGAGCAGCTGGATGAGACGGAGAACTTGCCCGATGAGTTTCTTCATGTGCTCACTCCTTTGGAATAGGAATCGCAGCTGTTCCGACGACCGGATGGAAAGAATAGAACCTAACTTCGCTCCTTGATACTATCTTCTGCCAAGAAAATGAGTCAAGCCAAAGCACTTCAGGTAGGCGTTCCGCTGCGTCGGTTGGCCGCAGCCGCAGCTGTGCTGGGACTGGTTCAAGGTCTTGGGAGTGTGGTGCGGGACTGCGCGCTGACCTGTCACGTGGGCTATCGGCATGCACCGCTTGCGTTCCTGATTGTGGCTGCACTGAGCCTGCCGTTTGTGGCGCTGCAGATCAAAATGCAGCAGCGCTGGGGGAACGAGTCTTGGCGGGTTCGCTCGACGCTGTTGATCGCTCTGTCGCTGCTCGGATTTCGGTTTCTACTCAGTCTGCTACGAGGGGAATCGGGTCCGGCGGGCGTCAGCTCTGTGCTGTCCTATGTGGGATTTTTTGTCTGGGTGGATGTTGCGTTCATGCTCATTGGTGCGCAGCTGTTCGCGCTGCTGCAAGGAGATGAACAGGAGACAGAGCGCGGACTGACAGTGTTTGCAGCTTCGGTGTTTGCGGGAGGCCTGGTTGGGGGACTGCTTACCTCTGTGATCAATCGCTGGCTTACCGAACGCCTGCTGCTGCCCATGGATGTGGCGCGAGATCACCTGATGATTCTGATGGCGCTGACACTCCTGCTCTTGATTCCGATTGCGCGAGCTTCGACGGCAACTCGTGTCCGCGTAGATGCTCCTAACAATACTGAAGTAGAGACTCCTGAGCGAGCAGGAGCGGTGCCTTCAGCACAGAGAGGAGGCTTTGCGGAAGCGCTACGGGTACTGGCAGGGGACTCCCAAGCGCGCGCAGTGACGACAGCATTTGTGTTCGCCGCAGCATCAGGAATCTGTCTCGAGTCGCTCTTCTATTGGATCTTGACGCTCAATGAGAGCGGCGGTGCGGGGTTCGTGCAGCTGCTCGCTTCGCTGTCGATCTGGATGAATGGCGCCAGTCTGGTACTGGCCGCTGGCGGCTCGGCGCGGATCATTCGCCACATGGGCTTGGCGGTTTCGGTGTTGGCGGTGCCGGTCTGTCTGCTGCTTGGGAGTGGTTACTTGTTCGTCGCTGCTGCCTTGTCGGTGATGCTGGTCATGCGGGTCCTAAAGGACAGTCTGTCTGGAGGCCTATATGAACCGGCGGCCGAGCGACTGCTGGTGCGGCTGCAAGGAGCACGCTACGGACAGCAGCGACCGATCTTCGAGGTGGCTTCGCGGCTTGGGTCCGGAATTGGCGCGCTGGTGGTGCTTGTACTGACGCTGCTCTTCCACGCGTCGCTGCAAGTGATGGTGAGCGTGGTGGTGGTGATCCACTTGGCTTGGCTGATCTCACTGATTCCGCTTGCCCGGCGAGTGCGCTAGAAGCCGCGTGCGATTCGCCAGCCTCCTTCGCTGTAGGAGAGCATCGCAATCAGGTTCTGCTGGTCATCGAGGACTGCGGCAGCGGCAGCAGGAGGAAGGGGCAGGGCAGCGACGGTAACCCGATGTCCTTGGCGGACGCGCAGCGCGACTTCTGGGCTCACTTGCAGCGTTGGCAGATGAGCCACTGCCGATGGCAACGGCGCCAAGATCGCACTGGCGAGCTGATCCAGTCTGACTGCGTGGGACACCTCATATCGACCCACTCGCAGGCGACGCAGCGCGGTCAGGTGGGCACCGACTCCCAACGACTCTCCTAGATCGCGAGCGATGGCGCGGATGTAGGTTCCTTTGCCGCAGCGGACCCGAAACGTAACTTCCGGAGCCGGCGCGGACAAAGCCAGAGACTCGATCGTAATGTCAAAGATCTCGACGGTGCGAGTCTTGGCCACGACCTCTTCTTCTAGGGCAGAGGCGTCTTCCTCACTGCGGACCGCGCGGGCTCTGTCATAGAGCCGCTGGCCATCTACTTTCAGCGCAGAAAAGCGCGGTGGCTTCTGCGCAATCGCGCCAATTTGTTTCGACAGAGCCTGCGAAATTTGGTCCGCTGTAAGCGAAAGCAGGGCATCAAGGGAGGACTCTGCAAGGACTCTGTAACCGGGCGCTGCATCGTCGGTGTCGGTGGTGATTCCGAGCCGTGCCGTAGCCAGGTATTCCTTGTCCGCATCCATCAGGTACGGAACCAGCTTGGTGGCTTCTCCCAGACACACCACAAGGACTCCGCTCGCTTCCGGATCGAGCGTGCCCGCGTGTCCCACCCGCTTTTCACGCAGCGCCCGCCGTACCTTCGCCACCACGTCAAACGAGGTCACTCCGGTCGGCTTGTCCACCACCAGCACGCCATCCATAGGAATCGCTACCTTGGGTTACGAAAGAAGCTCGGCAATGGCCTGCTGCACCAGACCTGAAACCAGCGGCAGCTTGTAGCCATTGCGAGACAGGGGAATGGCGCCCGTCAGCGCCGCTTGACCAATCTTACGGAGTCGCTCCGCATCCAGACTCGGACTCTGTAATAGCAGAGCCTCGGCGCTGCGGGCGCGATGCGGAACCGGAGCGACCGCTCCCAAGATGATCCGTACTGCTTCCAGTTCTTTGTTTCCCGTTGGCTTGCGCCGCGCCGAGATCGCCACGTCCGCAAGCGGCCAGTCAAAGCTCTGTTTCTGTTTGACCTTGCGGTACAGACTCCGCTCGCCCGGCCCCGGAGAAGGAATCCAGATCGCATGAATCATCATGTCTGCTTCGAGCCGATTTTCACGACCGATGGCGCCGCCCGGCTGCGTCGGACTGACCAGGAAGCTCGACAGCCGCACAAACTTGTCTCCCTGCGGGGATGAGATCGACAAGATCGCGTCCAGCGCCGTCAGTGCCACCGCTGTTCCAGAGGGATGAACCGCGCAGCAGACCTGATTGTCGAAGATGGCGTGGAAGTCGTTTTCTCCGTCGCGAGCGAAGCAGACAGAGCCCCCCTTTTTCGCGCACTGATATTCCGATGATCGGAAGTACCAGCAGCGCGGTCGCTGTAGCAGATTGCCGCCCACCGTCGCTGCTTGGCGGATCTGCGGGGTTGCGATGTCGGCGGCAGACTCGGTGAGAGCGGGCACTTTGCTGGCCAGCAGAGGATGCGCCGCAACCTGCGCCAGCGTCGCCAGCGAGCCAATGCGCAGACAGTCTCGACGGGGAGGCGGGCTGCCGTCGTTGCTGCCGGGCAGAAGTCGCCACACTCCTTCGGGAATGGCGTCGGCTTTGACCTCACCGATTTCGTGCAGCGCCTGTGGCGCTTCGTCGAGTCGGCGAATGTTGATAAGTCGGCCCGGCTGCTCGATTCCTTCCTTCAGGAGATCGAGGAGGTCGATGCCGCCTGCTTTGAGCTTGCCCGGACCCCCTTTGGGAGTGGTCAGCTCGTCGAGCGCTTGCTTGATCGTGCGCGGAATGGTCAGCGAAAATGCGTTCATGGCTTGGCGTCCCCACGCTGGCTGGCGAGCGCAGCAAGCACTCGCGCTGGGGTGATCGGTAGCTCGCGGATTCGGACTCCGATGGCGTTGTAGACGGCGTTGGCGACGGCGGCAGCGGTGGGAACCGTGGCAGGCTCGCCAATTCCGCTGACATCCGTCGATGATCGACCGCGCAGTTCCTCTAACAGAATCACATCGATCTTGGGTACATCGAGGGCGCCGGCGATCTTGTACTGCTCGAAGTTGCCGTTGAGGACTCTGCCGGTCCGGGGGTCGAGTCGTCGCTCCTCGAACAGAGCGTAGGAGATGCCTTGGATGATGCCGCCATGGATCTGGCTGTGGACGAGCAGCGGGTTGACGGGCCGGCCACAGTCGTGGGCAGCGACGACCCGCAGCACTTTGACGACGCCGGTGAAGGTATTTACCTCGACCTCGACCATCTGGACGCCGCCGAGCTGGGCCGCAAAGTTGCCGCGCTTGCCGGTCGCCGTCGCACCGTAGTCGGGCTGGCGGGTGGCGCTGCCGAGCACTTCCGCCCGTCGCATCCGCGCGCAGGCCTTTGCAAACGGCAGCGGGGTGATCGGCTTTCCGCCTTTCACTCCGACGACGTTCCCACCTTGTAGCTCGGGCTGCTGGTCCAGTGACAACACCGCTTGCAGCTCTTTGAGGAGTGCTTGCTTGGCCGCGTAGGCCGCCTCGCGGGTTGCTGGGGTGATCGACGCGGTGGTGACGCTGCCGCCCGAGCCCGGACCCGGTGGCAAGCGGGTGTCGCCGATGGTGACTTTGATCTTGTCGATGGATAGCTGTAGCTCCTCGGCGACGACCTGGGCAAGGGGGGTGCGGACGCCGCCGCCAATATCTTGGACGCCGGTCAATATTTCGACGCTGCCGTCGCGGTGGATGCGGACCTCGGCGCTCGACTCGAGGTTGACGAGGTGATACCAGCAGCCCTGCGCCAGGCCGATGCCGCGTCGAATCTCGCCGAGCTTGCCGAGCCGGGGACCTTGGCCCGTCGGTGTGCGACTTGACCAGCCGAAGCTGGCGGCGGTGCGCTTGCGCTCCTCGCGACGGGCGGGATGCGAGTCGTTTAGGTCACGCAGCGTCAGCGGATCGACGTGAAGTCGCTCGGCCAGCTCGTCCATTGCCTGTTCCAGCGCGAACGCCCCTTGCGGATGACCGGGCGCCCGAAATGCCGCCAGCGGTCCACTGTGGGTAAAGACATCGGACTCCTCGACGTAGACCGCCGGACAGTCGTACATCGACAGTGCCGGACCGCCAAAGCCTGCGCCCGCCCCAGCACCCCCGAAGCCGAAGCCCTTGACCTCAATCGCGGTCAGCTTTCCGTCGGCAGCAGCGGCCAGCGCGATGTTCTGTTCGGAGCCTGGACGATTGCCTACCGCCAGGTGTTCCTCTCGTCGATCGAGGACCAGTCGCACCGGCGCGCCCGCTTCTTTGGCCAGCAGCGCTGCCAGCACGCCGTAGTTGCCGGCGCCGAACTTGGCTCCGAAGCCACCGCCGCAGAAGTCGGTGATGACGCGGACCTTGGTCGCCGGAATGTCCAGGTATTCAGCCAGATCGTCGCGCACCGAGAAGATCCCTTGCGTCGACGCCCACACCGTCAGCTCCTCTTTGGCCCGGTCCCACTCGGCGACCATGCCATGCGTCTCCAGCGCCGAGTGCGTCTGCACCTGCGTCTTATAGGTAGCGCGAACTCCGTGCGGACCCGCGAGCAGCGCCTGCGTCACCTGCGCCGCCTGCTTGTCCACGTCGCGACCACGTGGCGCGCTTCGTCGCGGCCCTCGGATGTTGCCTTGCTGGTTGAGCTTGTCCTTGCTGCCGCCACCACCCGCCGAGCCCCGCGCTGTCACCGCCTGCTCGAACACCTTGGGCGCCGTCGGCTTGCGTGCTTCCTCTCGGTCGACCACAAACGGCAGTACGTCATAGTCGACCTTGATCTTGCTCAGAGCGTCCACCGTCTGTTCTAGCGTCTGCGCGGCCACTGCAGCAACCGGCTGTCCGTAATAACGGACGCGGTTCACTAGGGTCGATCTGGCGCTGCCATCGTCCGCTATCCCGAGCAGGTGAGGCAGAACCACCGCCGCTTTGACTCCCGGCATCTTCAGCGCTTCGCTGAGATCGACGCGGTGGACGCGAGCGTGCGGATGTGGCGAGCGCAACACCTTGGCATGCAGCATGCCCGGACGGACGATGTCTGCTGTATAGCGTGCCCGTCCGCTCACTTTGTCGGCGCCATCGATTCGCGTCGGACTCTTGCCGACCTGCGCAAGGCTCTGGTTGTCGCGCCAGGCCGGCGGCGTTCCATCTGGAACTTCGCGCTGCTCGCTGTTGAGGCCGACGCCGACGATGCCCACGGGAACTTCGATGCGGCTCACTTGACACCTCCTTTGCCAGGGGCTGGCGCTGTCGGTAGCTTGGCGGCGGCGAGGGCTGCTTCGATGATGTGGGGATAGGCTCCGCAGCGACAGAGGTTGCCGGCAATCGCCTCGCGTACCTCTTTTTCACCGACGGACGCGAGCTTGCCGGCAGCCCGCGCTTGCTCGTGCAGCGCCGCACAGCTCATCAGCATCCCCGGCGTACAGAACCCACACTGGAGCGCGTCTTTGTCGACAAACGCCTGCTGGAGAGGGTGAAGCACGCTGCCTTTGGCCAGTCCCTCGACGGTGGTAATCGCTTGCGGCGGCTGTCCCGCGAGTCCTGCCACGTCCAGCGCCAGCGTCATACAGGCCAGCGACGGCGCTCCCGCAACCCAGACCGTACAAGCGCCACAGCCACCGCGATCACAGCCCAGCTTGGTACCGAGCAGCCCCAGTCGATCGCGCAGCACTGTCACCAGGGTGTCGCGCGGCTCGATCATCACCTTCTGCGGCTTGCCATTGACCAGCAGCGTCGCGGGGACCGCCCCTGGCCCGAGCACCTGCGCAGGCCCCGTCGCTGGAACTGGTACCGTCGCCGCCGCACTCGCCTTTGGCAGGGACAACAGGGCTGCCGCCGAAGCTGCACCACCTGACTGTTTGAGGAATCCGCGCCGGGTCACCTCCGCTTGCGGGGCTGCTTCTGATGGTGGCAGCGTCGAAGCGGAGAGTTGGGAATCACCTTCCAAGAGATTGAGATCGCCCTTGCTCATGGCGCGACATTACAAGAAAAGCTTCCCGGTACCTACGATGATTCCCACCGGAATCTTTCGCCCGGGCGGGCGTTCACCTGCTTGGCCCGCAGGAGCCGAAGCAGAATAAGAGGCATATCATACGCCTCATATGTCGGGAGGTGGAGCGGGGGCGAGGGCGGGGACTACTTGCTGCCGTAGCGCTGTTCCATCTGCTTGCGGATCTCGTCGTACTGCGCGTCCATTCCGCCTTGGAACCAGGAGTGCTCTGGCTTGGCCATGATCTTGTCGATCACTGCCGTCGCTGCATCGGCCTGCGCGACCTTGCCGGACTCCCGTCCCTTCTTCACAACTTCGCGTGCTTCGGGAATGAAGTGCATGTACCAGCGATCGGCAACCTCGAACATGCCGTGCCAGTGGGTGTAGTCCGGCGCCATCATGCTGGCTCCGTGCCGTGCGCGCCGACCTTCGTGGTGCCACAGATAGAACCACGTCCACTCGACTGGCTCGTCGAACTGCGTCTTGGTGATGAGTCCCTGCTTGTACAGCTCATCCATGATCGACTGGCCCGGCTTGCCGAACTTCTCGTTATACAGAATGACCAGCTCGTCGTACTGCGTGTAGAACGCGCTCACGTAGTCCGGCGAGTGACAGTGGCTACAGACATCCTTCATCCGTCGCCGCTTGTCTCCCCACGAGTCTGCCGTCAGCGCCTTGCGCTTCTCTGGATCGGCCTCGTTCACAATGCGGTGATTCTGGTCGGTATCGAGCAGCTTCGAGATCGGCGGTCGGTTGGTCCAGCTGATGCGCTCACCGGGATCGTGCGAAACCTTGCCACCGTTGCGGACGTTGCCGCTCATGTGACAGGTCGCGCAGGTCGGCGCCGCGCTGTAGTCCTGACCGAGTACCCAGGTCTTGGCGTCGAGGTTCATCCGCGAGACAAGATCACGATACGCGATGCCGTGCTTGCTCTCGTTGTAGATTTCCTCTTGCGGGTGATCGGGACCCATGTGGCACTTGCCACAGTTTTCCGGCTGGCGAGCGCGACGGGGACTGAAGTCATGACGAGAGTGACATGCGCTGCACGAGCCGCGCGAACCATCGAGGTTGAGCCGACCAATGCCGGTGTTCGGCCAGGTTGACTCATGAATGATTGGCTTGCCTTCGGGGGTGCGCTGGACCGTCGCCAGAATCGCCGTATTGGTGGGCCGACCGCTGGCATCCGGCTTCAGATCATCCAGTGTGATCTTGGCGCCGTCCTTCCCTTTGAGCGCGACCTTTGCACCGTGACACTGCTGACAGCCACTGGCTGCAGAGGCCATTCCGTTCACGGTCGTGATGTCACCCCGCCCAGCGGTAGGTCCGTGCGGATTGAAGTTGCCGCGATGTCCTTCCACCGTCTCGGCCAGGTAGTTGTCGAGCGAGGCCAGGATGTTTCCCGCTGCAGAGTGATGACTGCGGGTGAACTCCTCGAACTCACGCGGGTGACAGCCCGAGCAGTCTTTGGGCGTCACGATCGTTGCAATCACCGCGCCTTCATGATCGAAGGCATCGGCATCTGCGCGATCGGCTTTGTGACAGTCCAGACAGCCGACTCCCTTTTGAGAGTGGGTGCTGTAGCGCCAGTGCTCGACGATGTTAGGAGTCTTTTCGGTGTGACACTTGACGCAGCTCTGGGAGCTCTGCGGAACCACCACATGTGCGGTGGCGCGATCGCCTCCTTCTTGTTTTTTGCGCAGCACTTCCATGTACTGCACGAGGAGGAGCGAGCCCAGGAAGGCAAGCCCTAGGACGATGATGACGACTTGTTTTGCCCGCAAGGACATGATGAAACCCACTCCTTTAGTGCGCCACCACGGCTTCCCAAACCGTGAGGGCGATGATGGTCAGGACGGTGACTGCTCCCACATACATACTGGCTTCGCTACCTGGCCAGCGTCGACGAATCAGGCCATCGATCAGCGGCCACAGGAAGAACAGGAACACAATGAAGCCCATGCTCAGCACGGCCACTGTGGCAGGAAACAGCTTGAGCCAGCGGAAGGACACGTAGAAGTACCACTCTGGCTTGATCACTTCCGGCGTGGTGAGCGGATCGGCCATCGGCCCCATCTCTGCCGGCAGTGCGACCGCCAGCGTCGACAGCACGATCATCAGCAGCAGTCCGACAATGATCTCGGAGAAGAGATGATCGGGCACGAAGTTAAAGTAGCGCTTCTCCGACGTGTCATCCGGAAAGCGGAACTCGGTGACTCCGTGCATCCGCACCATCGCAATGTGCAGCACCAGGAGGAGCACCATCAGCGTCGGCATCAGCGCTGCATGAATCACGAAAAACCGCGACAGCGTGTGCTGATTATAGGACTCTCCGGCCAGCAGCATTCGCTTGAGGAATCCCCCCAGCACCGGCACAGAGTCCGCGATATTGCTCGCGACCGTGGCCCCCCAAAAGCTCAGCTGTTCATAGACCAGTGAGTAGCCCGTAAAACCACCCACCAGCGTCGAGACAAGGAGTCCCATTCCGATCATCCAGTTCAGCTCACGCGGACGCCGATACGCGCCGGTAAAGAACACCCGCAGCTGATGCAGGATGACGCCGGCCACCATGAAGGTCGCGCTCCACTTGTGCAGAGAGCGAATGTACCAGCCGAACGCGACCTCTTCGGTGATGTAGCGCACCGACTGATAGGCCGTGGTCGGTCCGGGCTGGTAGTAACAGGCGAGGAGAATGCCCGTCACGATCATGATGATAAACAGATATGCAGGCGTTCCTCCGAGTGCGAACCACCACCTCTTGAGGTGATTGGGAACCGGCTCATTGGTCAGCTCGCGCATTGTCTCTGGGCTGACCGGAACGCGCTCCGAGAAGAAGTCTCTAAGCCTGCTCATGGTCGTCCTCTGTCTGGCACTGGGGTTCGTTCTGAAGGACCGGGAGCTTCCGCTTGTCACAGCCGCAGGAAGCTGCGCTGGCCATGCGCTTCCTCTCGGTGGGAAGGGACTCTGTCGGGACTTCGATGAACAGCAGACCGTTCTCGACCTTCACCGGATAGTGCGCCAGGTTTTGGCCCTTCGGCGGCCCCTCGATTCCTTCGCCATGCGCATTGAACACCCCGTTGTGACAGGGACAGAAGAAGCGCTGCTTGGCGGACTCCCAATACACCTGACAGCCCATGTGCGGACAGGTGCTCGAGAGTGCGATGAAGCTCTCTGCGCTGCTTCCTTCGGCGATCCGTGCGACCGCGATCGCGGCTCCACTGGGCGCTTGAAACTTCAGCTGGCCACCACTTGCAATCGCGCTGACTTGGCTGACAAAGAGCCACGCTTTTTGCTGTCGCTGAGTCGGATACAGATACGTGACGGCGTAGCCACCCAGTACTCCGTAACTTGCGCCCAGCGACAGTGCCACCCCAGTGTTTAGCGCCATCCCCAGCGCATCACGACGAGACGGCTCTGCGCTGCTACCCGGCGTCTTGTCGTCTCGATCTTCTCGATCTGGTTCGGAACCGATCTTGCCTGCCATGGTTTCTCCCGTGGCCTTCGTAGACCAAACGTCCATTCGGGATGTATCACGATTTATGCTCAGGGAATACGTCTATTTCAGTGCCGACCAAAGTTTGCGAAAATCCACCTGATTTCGCCTGGCCGAACCGGCATAAGATGCGGCCGATGGTCGCTATGATGCGACCCAATGGTGACCCTTCGATGAGTTCCTTTCAGCAGATCTATGACAGTGCCTGGCATCATCCTGGCGTGGCGTTTGTGGGCAGTGGTGTGGTGCTCCTGTGGGCACTGTGGCGACGACCGCCGGCCCTGGGAATGCTGCTGGGCTTGCAGCTGCTGATGATCATCGATGCGCTGTGTACCGGAGGTCTTGTGCCAATTCCGCACGCGTCCGGTTGGGGTCAGCTGGTGCCGGTGTTCTTTGTCGTGCAGGGAGACGCACGGTTCTATTTTCTGCTGGCAAAGGGTCGATTTTCTCGACGGAAAACGCTGGCATTGGCGCTGCTGGCGGGACTGTTCGTACCGCTCTGTAGTTATGCGCTGCATTCGCTCTTTCCGGAGCTGCTTCCCACGCGCCGGCACCTGTTCTTGACCCATGAGCTACTCTTTTGCGGAGTCGTTTTGTCGCTGCTGTGGCGGCTACGATCGGTGGCCAGATCATCGAGCCTGAAATGGCAGCGCCGGCTCTGTCGGTTCGAGCTGCTGCAGTACGGACTGTGGGTCTTGTCCGATGTTCTTATATTATGCGGAATGGATATTGGTTTTGCGCTGCGGCTGGTTCCCAACCTGATGTACTACGTGCTGTTTGTGCCGTTTGCGCTGGCCACGACTCCCGCTGCCGAGGCACGTACGTGAGCCGAGTCAGACTCGGCATGGGAAGTCGCTGCGGACTCCTCTGCGGACTCCTCTTCGGGCTCCTCTTCGGGCTCCTATCGGCTTGTCAGCGCGCGCAGAGTCCGTCGCAAGATGCCACGCTCGACTTTCTGCAAGACGGAGTCCTGCTGCGAACCGTTTCGGTGCGGACGGCTGCCCAGCTGCAGCGCATCACGACGTTTGATCCGTACTACAAGAAGCAAAAGACGTTCCTGGCGGTACCGCTGCGCAGCGTCCTTTTGCTTGGCTTTGCGGGGCAAGATCTGCGACGTGAACAGCTGGTACTGCGGAGTCTGGATGGCTACACCGTTCCGATCGTGGGCGAGCGACTCCTCGAAGACGGCGCGTTCCTGGCGGTGGCAGATGGCGACTCGGCGCGCTGGGAGCCGATCGGGCCACAGCAGACTGATCCCGGACCCCTGTACCTGATCTGGACTGCTGCGCATCAGCAGGATCACGACTCCTATCCACGCCCGTGGCAGCTCAAAGGCATCGAGCTGGCTCGCTTCGAGCGGCTCTTTCCGCATGTTACACCGACGGGGATGCCCGACGATTCGCCGGCTCGGCGGGGGTTTGCGCTGTTTCGCGATCAGTGTCTGCGCTGTCATGCGATCAACCGCGAAGGGGGGCGGATCGGCCCAGACCTGAATGTGCCGCAGAGCATTGTGGAGTACCGACCTCTTCCGCAGATCCGTGAATACATCACAGACCCGCTGCGCTTTCGCTATAGCAACATGCCCGCGCATCCCCACCTGACCGTCGCTGACATCGATGCCATCGTGGCATACTTTTTTGCCATGAAAGATCGCAAGCACGATCCGGAGCGCCGACCATGACAGAGACAGCAGAGCTTCTGGCCGAGCGCCTGCATGCTCTGCCCAGCGTGCTTGCCACCATGCTGTTGAAGCCGGAGATTCCGTCGCTGACGCGAGCCGATCAGCCGATCTGGGTGACCGGGGGCGGGATGTCGGAAGGTCCGGGACGATTCCTGGTGGCGCTGCTTCAGCAGTCTGGACTGTGGGCGGACTTTGTCCCGCTGTCAGAGTTTGTGGCGCCGACACTTCGCTGCAGCGACGGGACGCTGGTACTCCTATCGCAAGGTCTGGCACCAAACGCGCGCTTTCCACTGCGCCATGTTCGATCGTTCCGGAAGACGCTGCTGCTGACCTCTGTGCTGGCTGATGCGGACTCTCCCCTGGGTAGCGCGCCGCGCGAGCTGGCAGTGGCGATGGCACAAGGGGTAGAGGTGCTGACTCTGCCTCCGCAGGAGGAGTCCGGACTGCTGCTACGGGTGATCGGTCCGACGGTGCAGGCGCTGGCGGTGGCGGCTCTGGCTGGGACTCCCTGGCAGGCTCTGCAAGAGATTCCTACACTGTATGAAGCACTCCTTTCTGCGCCTCCTATGGGCTCTCTGCTTCGCAACGGAGAGCGGGAGCAGCTGGCGCTGATTGCCGGTGGTCGTTATGGTGCGGCCTGCTTTGGTCTGCGCTGGAAGCTGCTGGAAGGACTGCTGGCTGGTGATCCGCCGATCTGGGATCTGTTGCAGGTCGCGCATGGACCCCTCCAGAGCTTGTGGAGTACTCCGTATACCTTGGTGGTGCTGATGCGCGATGAGGCTCCCTATGAAGCGCAGCTTGTGGACAGTCTCCGTCGAGTATTGCGTCCAGAGCTGCACCGAATCGTGCCGCTGCGGGCGCAGAAGCTGCCGGGATTTTTGGCCTATTTCGAGCACTCTGCGCAGCTGGATGCGCTGCTGCTGGATGCAGTGCGGGTCACGGAACTGGACTTGATCGAGTGGCCAAGTCGTGGGAAAGACGATGCGCTGTATCAGCTCTGCCCGGTTTCGTAGCGGATGCTTGCCCAAGATTCGCTCTGACGGTTCCTACCAAGGTGGCGCGAACCAAACGGCGCCAGCAGAGTGATTCCAACCAGCAGGAACAAGGAGAATGAAGATGAACGGGTTCACGGTCTATGCACGTCGCTTGGTACGCTTCGGGAGTCTGTGGGGAGCGCTGATCCTGTGCGTCAGCTGCTCGGATACGGTGGTGGTTCAGCCGGATCTGGCGCTGGCCTGTACGCAGACTGGACCGACGGCCTGCAAGGTGGATGGGATGATGCCGCCACCGGACGGAATGATGCCGCCACCGGACGGAATGATGCCGCCGCCGGATGGAATGATGCCAACGACCTGCACGATGGACGCAGACTGTAGCGGCAAGTGTCCGGTCGGCGCAAAGGGCTGTAAGTGTGCGGCCCCCCCGATGGGAACAGGAATGATCTGTACGCCTACCTGTACCGTCACTGCCGACTGTCCCAAACCGCCGATGGGAACCGTTACCTGTGACACAGCCAAGGGAGTCTGTGTGCGCATGCCCTAGCAGGACTTGCGCAGGTGTCACGCACGTGGATCGGGCGCTACTCTACTGCTCACTGTGGGAGGAGTCTGCGCAGGCGCGGCGAATCACTTCATAGATCGATCGGTGATTCTGAAGCTGATGGTGCAGGATGCCGCCGAAGCGGAGTGTCTCGACGGCAAAGTGTGAGGTATGTGTCACCGGACCCTGACTGCTGGGGACTCGGACCAGCAAGTCTCCCACAATCCTTCCGACAGGATGATCGGGATCTTGGGTCACGGTGGCCGACACAAAGTGGTAACAGACATGGGAGAGCAGCGGCACTTCTTGCTGGCCCTCACTGCGCAGGGCATCGGGATCGCGATCGAGCCAGTCCTCGTCGAGAAGTGCGCCATGCCGCAGGTCTTTGATGCCCGCACTGCGACCCGCCAAGATGCGCGCAGGAATCCGGGTTCCTGGCAGAGCAATTGCTCCCAGCACATGCGTCAGCACGTTGCCAAGCTTCTCCAGTGGTGCACCGCGATGCGGAGATCCCAGACAGAAGACGTGCCGCACCAGCGTCGGCCAGCGCAGTCCAGCGAGCGTTCCGTAGTGACAGGCACTGCGCGAAAGGAGTCCGCCCATGCTGTGTCCGATGATCACCAGCTCGGTCACAGGGGTCGGATAGGCGAGCAGGAATCGCTCTAACTCCGTCGCCAACAGCCGACCATTTTCCGAGACATGGCGGCCAGAGTTATAGCGGAGCCAGACCGGCGTATAGCCGAGATCGCGCGCGAGCAGTTTTCCAAAACATACGTCCGCTTCCCCGTGATACGTCTCTGCCGACAGACACCAGGACCACTCTGTGGCCGCCAGTCCATGCACAAACAGAGCCACTTTCGAGCTGGGGTTTGGGAGTGCTTGCTTCAGCGCATCGCTCGTCGGTACTACATAGGAATCACCCACCCGAAAGCTCATTCCTAGATCGAGTCCGTTGCCGCTTTGATGCAGATGATCTCCTACCACTCCGTTGACCACTCCGAGCGCGGCATCAGCAGCCCAGCGCGCGGTCTTGGTCACATCGGATCGCATCTCAACAGCGGCCTCACGTACCGCCACAGAAGACGACTGCGCAGCGGAAGAGGAAACACGTAGCTGCTCGGCCAGATCTAGTCCCGCGTCGGTCACCACCTGGACCGCACGATTCACTTGCTGGACCGTATCGAGCACGCCATGGGTTGAAAGCACAATCCCTTCCCGAATCAGCTCCGTGGTGAGCTGAACTGCATCGTGCAAAAGTGTCTTGACTCCGCGAGCTTGCCGCATGTCCGCCAGCCTATCGCCTTTTGTGGCGGTTGCGGTAGAGTGTCGGCAAGAGAGTCGGAGGAGTCGATGCGAACCCACGGGCGCTGGATTCAAGATGAGGAGGGGCGGACGCTGCTCCTGCGCGGAGTCAATCTGTCAGGGAGTGCCAAGGTCCCCGTCGTGCCGAGCGGAGGAAGTCATCTGCGGCAAGGACTGGAGTCTCCGGAGTCCGCTTCGTTTGTCGGTCGTCCGCTGGCAATTGCGGAAGCGGATGAGCACTTCGCTCGGCTGCGCGCTTTTGGTCATCACTTCCTGCGCCTGGTCATTACTTGGGAGGCGATTGAGCATGCCGGTCCGGGTCAGTATGACCGTGCCTACCTCGACTATCTGCGCGCGCTGGTAGAGCAAGCGGGGCGCTATGATCTGCAAGTCTTTGTCGATCCGCATCAAGATGTCTGGAGTCGCTTTACCGGCGGTGATGGCGCGCCTGCGTGGACGCTCGATGCAGTCGGAATGCGGCGTGAACATTTGGTCGATTGCGGAGCAGCGGTGGTGCACGCGTATCATCAAGGTCCGCTGCCCGCGATGATCTGGCCGACGAACTACGTCAAGCTTGGCGCAGCCACGATGTTCACTCTGTTCTTTGGTGGGAATGACTTTGCGCCGTCGCTGCTGATAGATGGCGAGCCGGTTCAGGAGTACTTACAGCGGCACTATGTCGCCGCGATCTGTGAAGTGGCGCGGACCCTGCACGGACTCCCAAACGTCTCTGGCTACGGCACCATGAACGAGCCGAGTGCGGGTCTGATTGGCGTACGTGATCTACAGCAGCCGATGCCGGGAATGGTTGCCAAAGGACCGTCACCTTCGCCCCTTCAGTCGATGGCTGCCGCCGCTGGCTTTGCGCAGGAAGTTCCAGTCTGGGAGTTCTCTGCTTCGTTTATGGGAGAGGTTGGAACCACCGTCCTAAATCCCCAGCAGGTGTCTCTGTGGCGCAGTCCAGAGTCCGATCCATGGCGACGAGAGGGAGTCTGGGATGTCGTCGATTCCCAGCCACGGATCATCAAGCCGGATCACTTTGCGATCGTTCGAGGTCGTCCGGTGTGCTTTTCCGATGACTACCTAAAGCCGCTTTTGCTGCGGGTCCTGCGCGAGGTTCGCAAGACGGACACGGGAACGCTCATCTTCTTTGAAGGACCGCCTGCCCCCGTCGGACAGCCGCCTGCTTGGGGTGACACTGATCCCGGCGGAGTGGTGCATGCCGGACATTTTTATGACGGCATGGCGCTGATGAGCAAACACTACGATCCTGAGTTCACGATTGACACCCTGCGGATGCAGCCGGTGTTCGGTCGTGAGCAGGTCGAGACAGCGTATGCCGAGCAGATTGGCGCGCTGGCCGACCACCTTCCCAGTGTGCCGTTTCTCCTCGGAGAGTTTGGGATTCCGTTCGATCTGGATGGTGGTCGATCCTTCCAGACTGGCGATTACTCTGCGCAGGAAGCGGCGCTGGATGGTTACTTTCAGGCGCTCGATCGCAACCTCGTTTCGGGAACGCTGTGGAACTACACCCCTGACAATGATCAAGAGCATGGCGATCAGTGGAACGGGGAAGATCTGTCGATCTATAGCCGCTCCGCAGTGCGTGGCACTGGCGATCTATATGATGGTGGCAGAGCCCTGGCTTCCGTCGTCCGTCCGTATGCCAAAGCGTGCGCAGGGACTCCGCTCGCGATGTCGTTTTCACGCACCAGCCGCCGCTTTCACTTGCGCATCCAGCGCAGCAGCACAGTCAGCGCACCGACCATAATATTCATTCCCAAGTACCAATATCCAAGCGGATTTTCTGTCGAAGTCTCGACGGGAACCTGGGAATATGAGGAGTCTAAAGAGCTTCTTATTTGGCACGCTGCTCCTGATGATACAGAGCAGTCTCTTCAGGTTATGCCGCGCTAAACGCTGACTGCACCAGCGACTCTGCCTCCCGTCGCTGCATCACCAGGCTCTGGGCCAGAGCCAGCTGGCCTTGGGCTCGCACGTAGTTGTGGGCAGCTCGGCTCTCATAGCGTGAAGGGTCGTAACGGAAGTAGCTCTGGTTCACCACATCGGCGGCAAAGCGCGCTGCCAGCTGGGTGGTGATGCGCAGTGTTCCCAGGATCAGATAGTCGCGTTCCTCGACGGCAATGAACGACCTTGCGATCCGCATATACCCTTGCAGGACGCGCTGTAGCAGGCTCAGATCGAACTGGGGATCGGTCCGATCTTCCCCTGCGGGATTGCACCAAGAGCGCAGCGCATCACCCAGCTCAAGTCCCAAAGGAAGCTGCGCCAGCGTGTCGAGATCGAGCAGACAGAGTCCCTGTCCATCGTCGCCAAAGCGCAGGTTGTTCAGCTTGAGATCGCCGTGACAGATGCGCAGTGGACCTGGCACTTGCAACGGAATGTCGCGCGCCAGCGTGAAGATGGAATCGGCCAGGGCAAAGAAACCAGGCGGTGTCTCGTGCGCAGGTTCAGACTGCGCTTTGTCGACGGCAACAGCCAAGTTCCGCAGGTGTCTCTGTAGATCATGGGCACCGGCACGAACAAAGTGGAAGCGATGCTGCAGATCGGACACTGCGGTGTGAAAGCGCGCGGTCAGCTCCCCAGCCGGCGCGGCGAGCGCTTCGGTCATCTTGGCAAATGTCTGACCTTCAACATAGGTCAGCATCCGCCACACTCCGCCAGCGTCGCCCGGACCCAGATCCACGGCCAGCTGATCATCGCGCGTTCGGATCAAGAGGGGTGTACAGAGCTGCTTGCGGACAAGGTGTCGCGTCACCGCTTCGATGTCGTGATGAACCGCAACTCCGAACAGCGGATTGACCCGCTGCAGCACCGCGCAAGCGACTCCTTTGGGAGCAGAAGTCTCGACGAGAAAGGTATCGTTGATGAGTCCATCCCCAAGTGGCCGGATGGTGTAGGAGTCGTCCCGCTGCGAGTCGAAGGAAGCGCCCTCGATCGCAGCGTAGTAGGACAGTGCCGCGCGGGCGGTCTGTAGCAGTGCGGTCACTTGACGAACGCTCGGACCGCTTCGGCAATGCGACGAGCCGACAGACCGTACAGATCGAGCAATTCCTCGGGCTTGCCAGAGTGGGGCAGCTCGGTCACTGCGATCTTGCGGATACGGACATTGCCCGACTCCGAAAAGACCTCTAGGACGGCATCGCCAAGTCCGCCTTCGCGCCAGTGATCCTCGACGACCAGGATGCGCTGACCGGCTGCTGCGGCGGCCTTGCGCAGACCCTCTGCATCGATCGGCTTGACGCTGTAGGCATCCACCACCGTGATGGCAATTCCTTCTGCACGAAGCAGGTCATACGCTTTGAGCGACTCATGCAGAGTGATGCCCGCAGCGACGACAACACAGACATCGCTTGAGCCCTGACGGAGGGTCTTGCTGCCCCCGATAGGAAACTTCTCGGTGGCGCTGTACAGCACCGGAGTCGCGGCTCGAGTCGCGCGCAGATAGGCCACGCCGTGCATCGCTGACAGCTCATCAATGAGCGCACAGGTGGCATAGGGATCGGCCGGATAGACCACCGTCGAGCCATGGATCGCCCGGAACATCGCCAGATCCTCTAGGCCCATCTGACTGGCACCATCTTCACCGATGCTGACCCCGGCATGAGAGCCACAGACCTTCAGATTCGACGACGACAGCGCCGCCATCCGAATCTGGTCATAGGCCCGCGACAGGAACGCCGCAAACGTCGCCACCCACGGCACCGCGCCAATCGCTCCCGCTCCTGCCGCCAGTCCTACCATCGCTTGCTCGGCGATGAAGCACTGCACAAAGCGGTCGGGATGCGCCTTCTCGAACAGATCGGTATACGTCGAGTTTTTGACATCCGCATCCAGCACCATCACCGACGGATTGGCATCTCCCAAGCGCTTGAGTGAATCGCCGAACGCCTTGCGAGTCGCGATCGTCTTGTCGGCAGGATAGCTGGGCGGCGGCTGCGGAGTCAGGCCGTGCTCGATGTGCGGTGCGCGACGCGGAGTCCCGGTCGGTTTGGCAATCTTGCCGATGATCTTGGCGTCATCGGTCCCCAGCTCTGCGAGTGCACGATCACTCTGCGCCTGATCCATCGGCTTGCCGTGCCAGTTGTCCTTGTCGGCCATAAACGACACGCCAGCCCCTTTTTGGGTCCGCGCCAGGATCGCGAGCGGCTTGCTCCCGCCTCCGTGACTGGCATGCGCCATCGCTCGCACACAGGCCGGCAGATCCTGGCCGTCGATGACCAGCGTCTCCCAGCCGAACACCTCAAACTGCGTGGCATACCGGTCCATGTCCCAGCCGATGCGCGTCGCGATGCTCTGCTCCAGACGGTTCACATCGATGATGGCGGTCAGGTTCGACAGTCCCTGCTCGGCGGCAACCGGCGCTGCTTCCCAGTTCGAGCCCTCGGCCATCTCACCGTCGCCACACAGCACCCACACCCGCGCCGAGGTCTGCGCCACATTCTTCAGGAACGCCGCCATTCCAACTGCATTTGGGAGGCCTTGTCCGAGCGATCCAGTCGCCACATCAATCCACGGAATCCGAGGCGTGGGGTGACCTTCATAGATGCTGTCGATCTGGCGCAGCGACAGCAGATCCGCTTCACTGATCAGCCCGGCGGCGGCCCAGGTGGCGTACAGCACCGGCGCGGCGTGACCTTTGGACAGCACAAAGCGATCGTTGTCGAGTCGCTTGGGGTCGGTGAAGTCGTAGCGCAAGGCGGTAAAAAACAGCGCGGTCATCAGCTCGGTGGCCGAGATCGACGACGAAGGGTGTCCCGATCCAGCGCGGGTGGTGCTGAGGATCGAGTAACGGCGAATGCGACGGGCGAGCACATGCAGCGTATCGAGCGAGGGCGCATCAGGGGTCATGGCCGACGATCTCCTTGTCTGGGGCTAAGGGAAAACGCGGGCGATGGTACACTATCCGCTCGTCCGAAAAGCCATGACTGACACAGCCCTTCCTCCTCAGACGGAAACGCCGACTCTGGCCCAGCTTGCGGATCGGGCCGAGCAGCTGCTTGCGCACGGCCGCTCACACGATGCACTGGCGATCCTCGATCAGCTGGCGGAACGGGCGCCGAGCGAGCCCCAGGTGTACTACCTGCGCGCCCAAGCGACCCGTCAGGCGGGCGGCGTCAAAGCGGCGTTTGTGGATGTACGGACGGCGCTGGCGCTGGCGCGACGGCAGGGACTCGATCTGCGGGCGCTGCAAGCACTGTCCGACGAGCTAACGCAGGAGCTGTCCGACGAAGTTCCGCTGCTGGCGGTGTCTCGGGCCACGGCCACCCTGCGTCGCTTGATTGCCGATGACAAGCAGCGTGCCGCCGAGGAGCTGACCGACACACTCCTGCCGCACTTTGGGACCTACCGGGCGCTGCTTCAGCTTGCCGCCGGGCTGAGTCGGTTCAGTCGCGGTCGAGCCGATCAGGCGATTGCCGATCTGGAAGCCGCTGTCGAGTCAAGCCCGTCGCTGTGGCCGGCTGCCTATGCCTGTGGACACGCGCTGCTCAGCGTCGGGGATCGCCAAGGTGCACTCGCCGCATTTGCCCATACCGCCGTGCAGCATCGCCAGGCGGTCAGCGGCTTTGTGCTGTCAGAGGCCGAGGATCTGCTGCTGGCGACGGCTGGACTTGCTTTTTCAGCGCGCGGCTTTGGGTTCGAGCGCGCCAGTCTGCTGCACAGCTTGGGTCACAGCGACGAAGCGATCGCGGTCCTAAACGAGCTGCTGCGCGACGAGCCAGAGGCCGCTGATGCCCACCTGTCGAAAGCGGTGCTGTTGAAGCAGAGTGGCCGGCTGGAAGAAGCGCTCGACTCACTTCAGCTGGCAGAGTCGACGCTGCGGCCCGAAGACCGTCGTCAGGAGATCGAAGATCCACTGCGACGCATTCAGCTGCTGCGGATCGAAGTGCTACACGGCCTTCTGCGTCACGACGAAGCCCAGGCCTTGGCCGAGCAGCTTGCCACCGTGTCCGAATCTGCTTAGCGATGGCTCTTGTGACCCGATGCTAGGAAGCGCAGACTGGCCTGAATTCCGTCGCTGAGCGTCCGCAGAGTCTGGATTTCGCGCAGATCCGTTCCTGCCTCGACCATCTTGCTCGCCACCTGGGCGCTGATTCCTGTCACGACACAGTGCGTACCCAGGAGCTGCGCCGCCCGTACCACCTTGACCAGATAGCTGGCTGACTGGGAATCCACCGCTTCGACGCCGGTAATGTCCAGGATGATGCAGCGCGAGCCGCGACGCGACACCGCTTCGAGCACCGACTCCATCAGGATCTGACTGCGCACCTCATCGACCGAGCCGATGATAGGAACCGCCAGCACATCTTTCCAGACCTCCAAGACCGGCGTCGAGAGTCTCCTGATCAGCTCCTCCTGCCGCTCAACCGTCGCCACTTTTTCGGCCAGCTCGCGCGACATCTCGAACAGAGAGGAGTGATTGGCATGGAGCGCGTGTCGCCACGGATCTGCCTCGGGACCAAAGCGATCCGGCGGCTGCAAGTAAAACGAGCAGATCTCATCTCCACGCGCAATGCAGGTCGGCTCGATCGCCAGCACCGGAGAGCCAAAGAACGCCGTCCCCCAGCCGCTCGCATAGCCCGTTAACGTATGACAGACCGGCGTCGTGCTCTTCCCAAACAGCTCCAGGTGCAGCTGCGCTTCATACGAGTTCAGCCACGTCCCTCGCATGCAAAAGTGGCCAGTCTGGCGGTTGTACTCGAGCACAGTCGGATCGGCGCGAACCAGACCTTCCCAGCAGTGCATCGTGGGCCCGGCCGCCAGCTTGTCCATTTCGGTGTCCCACTGGGTGTCGCCGGTCATCGAAGAATAATCTCCGGTGCCGCAGCGGTATCCGAACTGAGCAAGCAGCGACGGGGCCAGAGCCGGTCCCAGCTGTTCAAAGAGCAGCTTGCGGAGGGTTCCGAACGCATCCTGACGAAACAGCAGAAAGCGCTCTTCCCCGATCAGGAGTCGTCCTGCCTCGGGCTGAAACTTGAGTAGGAGGCGCAGATCGATGTCGTTGACTCGCATGAGGGAAAGCCAGCGTTGGCCCTGAAAAGACTCCGCAATCGTAACACGCGGGGAGCGCAATCGGCGACGAGAAATCAGTAGGCGAGACTCTGCCGTGTGGGCACATGAATGCGCTCACTTCGGCACAGACGGAGACAGGAAGCAGGCGAAAAGGAGTACTGCTAAGACGCCTTCAGTCTGCGAATCAGCTCTCGGATGCGACGAGAGCCACCGCCATCGCGATAGACGAACTTGAGTCCGACTCCAGAGTCTGTGCGGGTGGCCACTTTGCCTTGCAGCGGAACCGGTACCGCACCACCTGGCAACAGGACATCCACCACCACATCTTCTCCTACTTCAGGAAGCTCGTGATCGCTGCGTAGGAATGCCCCACCCAGCGAGATTTCCAGCAGCTCTCCTGCTTGGCTCTCGAGCGCACCTTCGCGATGGTAGGTCACCGTAAGCGTGACCGGCAGACGCGGATGCCGACGCTTGCGCGCCACCACTTCCCCCGACAGCGCGGCCAGCATGAAGTCCTTCTTTTCGGACTCATCAGATAGAAACTCCACCACCGCACCGGCTCGGACCCGGAGCCTGGGGAGCGCCGGACGCCACGACTTCACTTCGCCGCGCAGCAGTACCTTTCCGGGAAGTCCTTTGACAAACAGCTCGACCACCACTGGGTCACCACCAGTGAGCGGAGTGGTCGTCGCCACAAACATGCCTCCGTTGGGGAGGTCACGGTGATAGACCTCGTTAAAGTCATCTCGATTGTGAAAGCGGGCCTTCAAGATCTGCATGTCGCGCGGACCATATCACAAACGTCTGCGGGTACAACCGGCGCGTGCAGGCAGCTGTCGATTCCTCAGCTGCCCATGATTTGCCGTCGCTGTTAGTTTTCGGGATAGGCCGTCCAGCCCTGCGTCCAGTCATCGCCATCGGCCGCTCCGAACGCGCCAACGTAGGTGACGGGGGCAAAGAAGGGGTCGGTTGGGAGGCTCGCGGCACCGGTCAGCGCGGGCGAGCTTGGCTGCGGTCGGAAGTCCGGCGTGCGCTGATCGTACGGTCGCCGCAGCAGTGGATTCTGCTCACGCAGGTCCCCCTTGCGCAGCGCCGCCGCCAGATCACACGGCATCGTCACCGTCGACAAGTTCGAGGTCAGATCGCGTCCATTGTCAAAGAACAGCGCGGACTTTAGCTGCAGCCGACCCGCCGCAAGCTCTGTACAAGTACTCTCTTGCGCGAGTGTCGCCCCCATCTCGGTAAAGCCGGTGACAATGACATTCTCGATCTGTCCGGCGGTTCCTTGGCGAAGCGTGACTCCGAAGCGCTTCTCTCCTTTCGGATTCGAGCCTGGACCGGTTCCCACCAGCGTCAGGTTGTAAAACTGTGGACTGGAGCGCGGCAGCAGCGAGTTGTTGTCGCGATTGCTGTCCGCTTCGATTCCGTTGTTGCCGTCAGCCAAGATCTGCTGGGAAACCAGGAACTGACCCTTGCCCACGTACCCCTGATCCCAGTCAAAGGAGTCATCCAGAGCCGCCGTAGCGACGAGGTGACGGACATTCACAGAGCCGCCAAAGAACTCGAACGCATCATCTGATCCGCGATGAACTTGCACAAAGTCCACCACCGTTCCGCTCCCGACCCCGCCGAAGGTGAGTCCGTTTAGCTCATTGTTGGGAGCGACCTCGCGACCGGCAAACTCGATCCGAACGTAGCGAAGGATGCCACTGGAATCGTCGCTGCGTAGCGTTCCGCACGGACCATAGGAGCCGGCGTTTCCTTCCAGACTGCCGCAGGCTTGCTCATTGCCGGGCGGTAGGTTGATGGCGGCCCGTCCGCGCAGCACGATGCCACCCCAGTCCGAGGTGCGGCGTTCCCCGGCGCTGCGACTGCTGGTAAAGACGATCGGCTTGTCACGACTGCCATCGGCGATGAGCTTGGCATCCTGATCGATGTTCAAAAAGCTGACTCTCTGCGGATCAGTGGCATCCCCACAGACGATCGTTCCCGGGGCGATCGTCAGCGTTGCTTTCTCGGTCACTCTCACTTGTCCCAAGAGCAGCCAGCGCCGATCCGCAGTGAGCGTGGTGTTCTTGGTAATGTTTCCCGTCAGGACCTCAGCAGCGACGCCACCACAGGTCGGCTGGGACAGCTCGGTCGGATCGGGATTCGGACTCACCAGGCTGCTGTCACAAGCGGACGACAAGCCAAGGGCTCCAAGCAGGACTCCCAGCACGGGCTTACAGCGCAGCATATTAGGCATGGTAGATGTCTCCTTTTGCGACTTACAGGTCATAGGACAGCGACAGACTCACAGTCTGTCCGGTCGTGTAGCGAAGCGTTGTCTCTTGCACGGGGGCTGCGTCCGATCCGGGCAGACTTCCGCGCTGAATGATCTGGACCGGAGAGTTCACCAAGTTGCGCGCCGACAGCCGCAGCGACAGTCCGTAGCGAAGCCGCTGCGCCACCGTGACATCCAGCTGATGCCGAGGCTGCTCAAACTTATCCGGCAGTCCGAACGCACCGACTTGATCGATCCGCTCCCCAAATACGTTGTACAGAATCCGCAGCTGCGTTCCCCAGTCCGGTCGATCCAGCTCCATGAACAGGTTCACAACATAGGGTGACTGTCCTTGCAGCGCGCGCACCTTGCTGGTCTGCTGACCCGCCACTCCTTCGAGATCCACGCGCGAATACAGCACCGAGACGTTGCCACCAATAGACACCCCGCGAAGTCCTCTTTCCGCGATCGCAAGCTCCTTGCGCAGCTCTAGCTCACCACCGACGTTGTAGGCCGCGCGCGCATTGGCAAACGAACGAATCAGGTTCCCACTCGCGCTGATCGTCGTCTCAATCGGGGCATCGAAGTACTTCCCATAGGCACTCAGCGCAATCACATCGGCGCCGCCTAGGAACCACTCCCAGCGCAGATCGGCGCTGCCAATTCGGGTCCGGTGGAGCTGCGGATTCCCTTGCAGCAGCTCACCACCAAAGAAGTCGGTAAACTGAAACGGCGCCAGCTCGCGGAACTCAGGACGCGCTACCGTCATCGCCAGCGCTGCACGGAAGTTCATCTTCGCATTCAGCTTCGCAACCAAGTTCAGCGACGGCAAAGGATCATAGGTATCCAGCGCCACCGCAATCGGCTGATCGGCACTCTGAGGATCAAAGGAATACAGTCGCTGCTGCGCGGCCTCGAAGCGGAGTCCTCCTACCAGACTGACTTTGCTGCTCAGCGGCAGATCGATCCGACCGTACGCGGCATAGACTCCTTGCTTGGCGTTGTACTTGTCTGCGGTGTTGGTGTTTTCACGGACCTCGACCGCCGTCCCAAGATGCTCAGCCGCAAAGATCTGCTCGGGAGCCGCAGTGTCGTCGATGTCACCAATTCCGCCAAAGCCAAACTTGAAGCGGCGCGCTTGAAAGTCACGCAGCCGAACGCGCGCAGCCGCCCCGACTTTGATCGCGGACAGCAGTCCCTGCCACTGTCGAAAAGCCTGCGAGAAGTCGATCCGCGCCGCGACCTGATGTTCCAGGTTGCTGGCGAAAAATCGCTGACCACTCTGTCCTTTGGGAGTGAAGTGAAACAGTCCGTCATCCTTCTTCAGATACGTCACTTCGCGGTTGTCCGGTTCCTCACGCGCGGCGACCGAATAGCTCGCTGTCCATTCGAGATCACTGGGACTCCGCTGCGCCGGCTCGAAGTGATGGGAACCACGCAGCTGCACAAGTCCTAAAGAGCGCGAGACAAAGCGCAGCCGACTGTTCCAGATCTCGGAGAACTGCTCTTGGCTGACACCTTGATAGATGCGCGTCTCGCGATCTGCGCTCTGCGAAAACAGCGCCGTCAAAGACAGTCGATGCAGAGGAGCCAGCTGCAGAGCCGCCGTTCCCATCGCGCCCCAGTTCACTCCTTCGGTACTCCGGACAGAGTATCGCCCCGTACCTGCCGCAAACGCTCCGTCGTCGCTGCCAAACTGAACCAAGGGTCGCAGCTGCGGACCCTGTGCGGTGTCCACCAAGTTCAAGACCTGGATCTCTTCGGCCCGGGTCTGCGCGTCCGCACTGTAGTGCAGTGAAACCAGATAGCCGAGCCGCTTCCCTTTCAGCTCCGCGCGATCTCCAAACGATGCCGAAAAGGAATAGTTGGGAGAGCCGACCTGCTGTCGATACGGCGACCAGACATTGGGAAAGGCGCGACCCAGCGCAGCGCCCGTCAGCTTGCCCATCGGAGCCGCCCGTGAGCCATCATCGAACCCGAGCCAGTCGGTCCGACCCGCCTGCTGCGTCAGCATCGGCTGAAACACCGTCTGCAGGTTGCCCCCGATCGATGCGCCCACATGCGCCACACGCTGGGTCGGAAACTCTTGCAGCGAGATCTCGACCGTGCCGCCCGCGAAGTCTGCCGGCAGATCCGGGGTCGCAGTCTTCACCACGCTCAAGCTCGACAGGAGTGCCGCCGGAAAGATATCGAAAGGAACTGCGTGCTGCTCTGGCTCGGGACTGGGCAGCGGCAGACCGTGCAGCAGCGTGCTGGAGTAACGCTCACCCAGTCCGCGCACATAGACAAAGCGATCTCCGACCACCGTTGCACCGACGACCCGCGTGGCCACTTGGGAGGCACTGCTGTCCGCAGACTTGCGGATGTCTTCGCTGCTCACAGAGTCACTGACCGTGCTCGCTTCCCGACGGGCTTGCAGCTGCGCAGCGGCTCCTTTTTGATCGGGCTCGCGAATCACCACCGTCTCTGTCGTGACCTCGGCCTGGGTTCCGCTCAGCTTCATTGCCACCGGAGCTGCCAGCACCACGTCGCCGCTGCCCGGACCTGGAACCGGAACTGTGACCGGGACACTCTGTTTGTCGTAAAACTCCGAGACAAACTCCAAGGTGTAGGAGCCCGCCGGCAGGGTCAGCGAAAACTCGCCCTTTTCATTGGTCGTGGTCTGCTGGCCGGTTCCTACCACTTGCACAGTCAGATCGTAGATGCCATCGCCAGTGCCTTTTTCGATCACCCGGCCACTGACCTTCACCGACGGAATCGGGGGTGGTTCCGGAGTCGTCACAGCAGCGGAAGGAGTCGCTGCCACAGCGGGCGATTCGACCGCCGGAAGGGTGCTCTCCGAAGCAGGAGCGGGTGGTGAGTCAGCCGTGCTCTGGGCCACTGCTGCTGTTGGAAGCAGCAGGGAAAGAAGTCCTCCTAACGCTGGGTGAGCGAGGCTCCGAGTCTGTTTCCGTAGTGCCATGCGAGTCTTACGCCTTGTGGTGTAGACCGCAGTCTAGACAGGCGCGCAGGCGTCGCTGTGGCAAGTGAGTGCCAAGTGTGTGTCAAACTGGTGACAGACAGCCGACGCACGCACCACCGCTGCCCCAAAAAGAGGCATACAAGACGCTTCATATACAGCTACCGAAGCCGGAACAGCGGAAGGAAGGATGGAAGGAAGGAAGGACGGACGGAACGGAGTTGCTTACAGGCCGTAGCTGGGGTTGGTCTGGTAGCCGCGCGCGCCGAAAGCCATCCGACACTCTTTGCTGGGTGCGTCACAGGTGAGCGTTCCCGACATTCCGTACGGGTCCACTGCCGAGGTGCAGCCAGCGACGGTACAAGGCTGCGCGCAGTACTGCGCAGAGTACATTCCTGGATAAGACGCGTTCTTGGTGAACCAAGTGCAGCGATGTCCTGAAGTGGTGCAGTCCGTGTCGCTGCTACAGCCCAAGCGGCAGCGTGCGCCCGCGCTGTCAGAGCCGTACTTGTAGCAGGACCAGTTGGTGCCGTTACAAGCCCAGCCGTAGCACTCGACCTGACACTTTGAGCTGCCATCGACATAGCCCACGCAGGCCTGGCCGATCGGACAGCGGGTCACGTCGCGGTTGCAGCCCGATACACACTTCTTGGTGCCCGCGCTGTCGCAGTACGTCCCGAGAGCACAGCTGTCACTGGTGCGGCAGCCATCCTGGCACATCGAGCCCTCGCAGATGCGGCCCGTGTTGCAGCGCGTATCACTGTCGCAGCCGGCGACGCACTTTTTGCTGGTGGTGTCGCAGACTTGCTCTTTGGGACAGGTGGCGGTCGTGCGGCAGCCAGGGCGGCACATGTTCGATGCGGCGTCGCAGATCTGACCGGCGGTTGTGCAGTCGCTGTCGGTGCGGCAGCCGCTGGAGCAGGTGTTGGTCGCGGTGTTGCAGATCTTGCCGCCGCCTCCGCAGTCGGCGTCTTTGCGGCAGCCCTCTACGCAGGTATTTCCCGGGGCTGCGCAGATCTTTCCGGCGCCACACTCCACGTCTTTGCGGCAGCCAGTGCGGCACGCGTTGTTGTCACAGATCTGATCTTTGGCACAGGCAGTGTCCATGCGACAGCCGACGAAGCAGGTGCGGCTGTTGGTGTTGCAGATGCGACCGCTGGAGCACTCCATATCGGACGTGCAGCCCACTTTGCAGGTCGTGGTCGCGAGGTCGCAGTACGTCTCTTTGGGACACGGACAGGAGTTGGGAATCGCGGCACAGGCCCCATCGATACAGACCTGATTGGCAGCACACCCAGAGCAGTCTTTGGGAGGGATGACGCCACCGTCCGTCGCGACCATCGGGTCTTCAACGGGAGGATCGGGCATCGGCGAAGTACAAGCAGCAGTGGATAGGTAGACGGCGGCAACGACTAGACAGCGACTCAGCAGCGACATGGGCTTTCCAACTTTTTGTGAATTTGGCAGGAACATGCCGCGCGGGGACGGTGCCGTCAAGCGGGATGGTGGGTTCGTGTGTGCGCGCCGAAGTCTCGACGCGGAATCGATCAGGACTGGGGTGGCGACAAGACGAGGCCGAGGCGGGCGTAGCGGGTGCCGCTGGGAACAGAGCCGAGGAGCGCCTGGGCCAGCTCGACCGGACGGACGCCGCCTTGGCTGTCGATGCGGACGCGGGCGCGGACCACTTCATAGTCGGCGGGCCAGCCCAGCTCACCCCGGACCGATGCCGAGGTCGCTTCATCCAGGTGCTCCGCTGAGAGCAGGAACTGCTGCACATCGACCTGCTTGCCAGCCGCGCCGTCTTTGCCCGGACGCTCGACGGACAAGGGCCGCGAAGGCCAGCTTGGTACAAGGGCGAGTCCGGCAGCAACCTCGCTTACGGAGTCGTCTTTCACATTGGGGGAGTTGGGAATCCCAATCGCAAAGTCAGCAGCAGTAATCAGTCGCGACACCGGCTTGTCTTCCGGCTGAAGCTGCGTCACTTCCTCGACAAGGAAGCCTTCCGGGGCCGCTTCGCGCAGCCGCCGCAGTAGCTCCTCGGCAGAGATGTACTCGCCGCTGTCGGGCAGGTGCTCCAGCCGCAGATCCATCACTTCGCCTAGGCTGACCACGCCCAGACCGAGCGCCGGACCGAGCACCATGTCGGGCTTGGGATGAAAGCCTCGGGTATAGATCGGCTCGCAGCCGGCCCGTCGCAGCATCCGCTGAATCAAGCGCATCGCGTCGAGGTGTCCAATGTAGGCGGCTCGTCCGAGCTTGCGATAGCGGAGCCGATAGCGCTGGCCGTCCGTCTGCGCAAACGCCGCCTTTTTGCGCGGCTGGCCACGCTCCGACTGCTCTTTGGCCATGTCTTGGTTCGATCGCGGCGCCTCGCCCCGCTTGTCCGCCCCGAGCTTGCGCAGCGCCACCAGCCGATCTTCCCGCATCTGCGTCAGATCACAGGCCACGCCACAGTCGAAACAGACCAGCTTGCGCCCGTCGGCCAGCGCGTCTTCCAGGTTGGCGTGATGCAGCAGCGATCCATACGGCTTGCCACACGGCGGCGAGAGCCGATCTTTGAGCGCCTTTTTGTACTCACTGCGCAGGAAGTTTTCTTCGAGCCCGATGTCAATGTGATCCCACGGCAGCCGCGCGGTCAGCGGCAGCGTCATCAAGTACGGCTCGGGATCAATGCCCACCTCGGCAATCGCCTTCTGCCAGATCTCGATGTCGAACTGCTCGTCCCAGCTGTCGAACCGCGCCCCGTTGCGATGGGCCAGCTCAATCACATCGGCGAGCCGCCTGTCTCCGCGCGAAAACAGACCTTCCAGCCATGACATCTGCTTGTCGTGATACTTGAACTCGATTCGCTCGCGCCGAGCCAGCTCCCGCAGCAGGTATTGCTTGCGCTGTAGCTCGGCCAGGCTGTCTTGACTGCACCACTGAAACGGAGTGTGCGGCTTCGGCACGTGATTCGAGACAGACACCGTGACCTCGGCATCGCGACGGATGCGCCGACCCAGCCTGCGCAGTCGCACCGCCGTGTCGATGATCCCCGCCACGTCCTCATCGGTTTCCGTCGGCAGACCGATCATGAAGTACAGCTTCATCCGCGACCAGCCACGCGAGAACACGTTCTCTGCCGAGCGACTGATGTCTTCTTCGGTGATGTTCTTGTTGATGACATCGCGCATCCGCTGGGTGCCAGCCTCGGGCGCGAAGGTCAGGCCGGTGGCACGCACGCTCGACATCTCATCCAGGATCTCGGGCGACAGGCCGTAGGCACGCAGGGACGACACCGACAGCGACACCCGCTCTTCACGGAGCCGCCCCATCACCTTCTTCATTAGCGGCAAGATGCACGAGAAGTCCGCCGTCGACAGCGAGGTCAGCGAAGTCTCATCGTAGCCGCCCTTTTTGATGCTCTGCACCACTGACTCGACGATCGACTCGGGGTCGCGCTCACGCACCGGACGGTAGATCATGCCGGCTTGGCAGAAGCGACAGCCCTCGGTGCAGCCGCGCGCAATCTCGATGCTGGCGCGATCGAAGATGGCCTCGGCATACGGAACCGGCGTGTCGGAAGGGAACGGAAACTCGTTCAAGTTGGGGACATAGACCCGGCAGACGCGCTCGGGAACGCGGGGATCGAGGGGCTTGTCGACCACCTGCCGACCCGTTTCGTCATCGATCCGCAGCGAGTACAGCGACGGCACATACAGGTAGCCCCGCTGCGCCAGCCGGATCAGTCGCTCTTGGCGAGGCAGACCTTCCCGCTTCATTCGCGTCCAGTCGAGCAGCACGTCCGGCAGCATCTGCTCCGCTTCGCCAATCAGGATGCAGTCGAAGAACGGCGCCACCGGCTCGGGATGGGTCGCCACCGGCCCACCCCCGAGGATGAGTGGATGGTCTTCGCCGCGATCGACGCTGCGCAGCGGAACTCCGCTCAGGTCCAGCAGCGTCAGGCAGTTGGTATAGGTCAGCTCGTACTGTAGCGACATCCCGATGACATCGAAGTCACGCAGCGGGCGCGCCGACTCCAGCGACATCAGTGGCAGCGAGCGCTGGCGCAGCTGTCGCTCCATGTCCACCCACGGCGTAAACGTCCGCTCGCACAAGATGCGCGGACTGCGGTTCAGCAGCGAGTACAGGATCTTGGTCCCCAGGTGGGACATCCCGATCTCATAGACATCGGGGAAGGCCAGCACGACCCGAACATCGACGCTGTCGAAGTCCTTGCGCACCGACTGGTACTCACCTCCCAAGTAGCGGGCCGGCTTATCGACAAGCGAGATGAACTCTGAGTACGGATGTTCAAGGAGCATCGTCGGGGGTGTATCTACTATCTAACGTAAGGTCAAGTTTGGGCGATGGATGACCGCGAGCGGTGGCCGCTAGGGCGATGGACTTGGCAGCTCGGGCGCGCAGCAGCCGTGGAAGCCCTTCTGACCTGGCATCGGGTGGGGTGCGACGATCGATGGCTCTGCCTCGACCAGCCCTTGTAAGGTAGCCAGGTTCGCCGTCATCGCTCGCTCGACATCACGCACAAACAGCGGCGACAGCAGGCGGACGAACAGGTCTTTGTAGTGGGACGACGAGCGCTGCGTGAGCAGGGTCTTGCCCTCGTGCTCGGCGAGCGTGTACTCGATCTCATCGGTGAACTCGGAGTTTTCCAGGCGCAGCTTGAGCAGCGTCGGCGGCTGGACCGCGAGCAGCTCACTGGTGACCTCTGTGCGGTGTCCGTCGAAGACCACCACCACTTGGGCTCGCTGGCCGACCGCCAGCAGCTCGCTGTCCGGCTTGAACGACTCCATCCCGCGAATCCACTTGAGCAGGCGCGGTCCCTCGGTGAGCCAGGGATAGATCACACTCGCCGGACGCCCAAGCTCGACCTGCGCTTCGACCCGCGACACCTGACGACCGCCTCCCAGGATCAGCATCACGGCCACAAACGCGATGAGCAGCAGCCCCACCGCCGCACCGAGCCGAACCAGCCACTTGATCATGATCTCTCCTTACGTTCGCAGGGTCTGCGTCTTCTGAGTCCGAGGATGTGTGCGAATGTGCCGGCGGCCTGGCCGCGCAGCAGGTAGTAGCGGGGCGTGTATAGCGAACGAGTCTTGCAGTCAAGGTTGGCTTTACCGGTGACTCGGAATCGCGATACCCTGGAAATGAAACGCAATCTGACCCATTGGGAAGGACACGGTACATGCCTGATCAACCAGTTGAGAGTGAGATTCCCCCCGAAGCCACTGCCCAGGTCGATGAGTCGCGGGGCAAAGACAGTGATCCCAACCCCAACGCCGATGAACAGAGCGATCCCGGCGGCGAGCTACAGCAGCGAGCGTAGGTCTGCGAGGCCGGAAGCGGCTTCCGGAAGTGAAGTCATGGCTGGAAGTGGGGTAGGAAGCGGCTTCCGGAAGTGAAGTCATGGCTGGAAGTGGGGTAGGAAGCGGCTTCCGGTAGAAAAGTGATCCTCCGGGGTGGATTTGTGAATTTGTAGGTTTCCTCAGTACCTGTCAGGGGTTAGCTTGTAGAGGAAGCACTACCGATTCCTATCCGCAAAGGAGAGCGATCATGCTGTTTCGTCGACCAGCTTTGTCGTCGCAGTCCCGCTTGCTGTGCGGGTCCGCGCTGGCGCTCCTGCTGGGCCTGTCTGTGACCCACTGTGGCGCGGTGTTGCTGGGGGATGAGGAGGACGGCCAGGACCTCGGCCCCGAGCAGCCGAAGCAGCTGCGGTATCTGTCGGTGACACCCGACAACGAGGTGCTCCAGGTCGATCTCAATCAGACGCAGCAGCGGACGTTCAAGGTCGTCGCCCACTACAGCAACTCGACGACGGCGGATGTCTCGGATCAGGCCACGGTGACGCTGGTCAACGCCGGGATTGGGGCGCTCAGCGGGCTGACGTTTACCTCGGCAGCGAGTCCGGTGGCCAAGGTCGGCTTCTCGAAGGTAGAGGCCAGCTACACCGAAAATGGCCAGACCGCGCTGGGGTACGCGAACCTGACCGTGGTGTGGCTGCGGCTGACCGGGACGGCGACCGACTTCTTCTTCAAGCTGCCGTATATGGGCGGGTCGCAAGATCAGCCGCTGCAGTTTGGTACCAAGGTGCAGTCGCTCGACTCGTTCTTCGCGGTGGATACCACGGGCAGCATGGGGCCAGAGATCCAGGCGCTGAAGAACAGCCTGACCAACACCATCATCCCCGGGGTCAAGGCGGCTGCGGCCAAAGATGCGCAGTTTGGTGTGGCGGCGGTGGATGACTTCCCGGTCAGTCCGTACGGCACGCCGAACTACTACATGGGCATTGATGATCAGCCGCTGATCTTGCTGTCGGGCATTACGGCGGATGTGACGGCGGCGCAGAGTGCGGTGGCGCGGCTCCTCAACGGCAGCAGTCCGCGTGGCGCTGGCGCCGATCTGCCCGAGGGACAGATGGAGGCGCTGTATCAGCTAGCCACCGGCGCGGGCAACGTCATCCCCGGAGTGGTCAATGTCCCAGCCAACCGCAGCGGCATTGGTGGGGCCGGCTTCCGCAAGGGCGCGCTGCCGGTCATCACGATGATCACGGACGCAGTGTTTCACACCAAAGGTGAGGGCGCGGTGCCGTGCTCGTACTCCGATGCAGGAGGCAGTCATCCGGTGGCCAGTGACTATGCGGGCGCGGTGGCTGCGGCGGCTCATACCCGGGCCGAGACACATGCGGCGCTGAACAACATCTGCGCCAAGGTCATCGGTGTCTCGGCGCTGCGGACGAACCTTGGGTCAACGTACAATCCAAGTGGCGTCTGCGCGGGAACTGCGGATCTCATTGCCGCAGCGAGAGCGACCGGCGCAGTGGTTCTACCGTCGGCCTGGGATGTGGGCGGGCGTCCTGGCGGGTGTGGCGCGGGGCTGTGCTGCACGGGGCTTGGCGGAGCGGGAGAAGCGACAGATGCCAGTGGTGAGTGTCCGCTGGTGTTCAAGGTCCCGCAGGATGGCTCGGGTCTGGGGGCGCAAGTGACGGCGGGCATTACCCAGGTGGCGCGGTTCTCGAAGTTTAACGTGACGACGCAGACGACGGGGAATCCGATCGGTGACATGGGCGAAGCGCTGCCGGCAGGGAAGACCACAGCGGACTTCTTGACCTCGATTGTTCCCAAAGATGCGATGGCGCCGCCGGCCCCGCCGATCCTTCCGGCGCCGGTGATTGCCGGCAGTGCCTTCACCAAGGTCTATCCGGGCAGCCTGGTTCGATTTACGGTGACGGCAACCAACACGATGGTCGAGTCGAGCAGCATCCCGCAGGTGTTCCGCGCCAAGATCAAGGTCCTGGCCGGGGGCTGCACGGATCTCGATGAGCGTGAAGTGATCATCTTGGTGCCGCCAAAGGCGCCCGTGGTTGGGTAGCTGCGGCTGCCTGGCGTGTTATGCGTAGCGGACCATGAGAGCGCCGACCTGTAAGACGCTGCGCTGTCACGCTACTGCGCGCTCGCTGCCTACCTGGGACTCGACGATCGAGGCGGTGACGCACCTGGGCTTTGTGCAAGCAGACCCGATTCGTGCGCCGGCCCGAGCCCAAGATCTGATCCTGCGGCAGCGGGTGAAGGACTATCGAGTGGGGGATCTCGAGCGGCAGTATCCGCAGCTTCCGCTGTGGGAGGACATGCTGCACGTCTACGGCTTTCTGCCGCAGCAGCATGTGCCGCTGCTCCATCCGCGACAGCTCAGCACTCACTGGTCGGAGTTCCTTTCGGGACGCGCTGCGCTGCGCAAGTCGGTGCTGGGGCTGGTGCAACAGCTCGGTACGGCTCACCCGCGTGAGGTCGAGAAGGAGCTGGGCGGCGCGACCTGCGAGAGCGGCTGGGGTCAGCGTACTTCAGAGACGAGGATGATGTTGGAGGTGCTGCACCTGACCGGTCTGCTGCGGGTGGCGCGGCGTGAGTCGGGACAGCGTGTCTATGCCTGTGTCTCGACGGACGAGCGGCTGCGTCCACTGATGGCGTGGGCGCGGGCGGAAGGACTGTGTCGGCTGCTTGTCTCGCTGTATGCCCCGATGCCGGCGCGGAGTCTGCGGCAAGTGCTGGGGGCGGTGCGGGGGCCGGTGACCGCGACTCCCAAAGCTGCGCTGGAGCGACTCTGTAAGAAGGGAGAGCTGCGCTGTGAGCGGATCGATGGCGAGGAGTGGATCTGGCCGGAGGCGGAGACGGCGGCGCTCCTTGTCGCCGATGCGGAGGAGGCGCGGGTGCGGCTGCTGGCTCCGTTTGATCCGGTGGTGTGGGATCGGCGACGGTTTGCGCTGCTGTGGGGCTGGGAGTATCGCTTCGAGGCGTACACCCCTGCGGCCAAGCGGCAGCTCGGCTACTACGCGCTGCCGCTTCTCTATCGGGCGCAGGTGATTGGCTGGGCCAACCTGCAGGTCCGCGAGGGCACGCTGGCTGCCGAGCTGGGCTTTGTCGGGACGCAGCCTCGGGAAGCGGCGTTTCGGCGTGGCCTAGAGCAGGAGCTGGCGGCACTACAGGACTTCCTACAGAGCCCGCAAGAGAATCGGGACCGCGAGACAGAGCCCGGCGCGGCGTAGATCCACACAGGCGTAGGCGGGTTATGAAGAGAGTCGGGTAGTGAGTCCTGTTCAGGGGCCGCTTTGTCGAATAACGGCTATCGGAACGGATATCGCAAAAATACTCTCAAAAAGAATCATCTGTCATGAAGACAGGCTGGTTCGTTTTGTGATTTATGTCACAAAAGACAAAATAGAGTCGCGCACGTGTAAGGTCATCTATGCAAAACAGGGCTGCTAAGTGACTGTAGTATACATAGACCTCCAAACACAGATATGAGAATGTAGCCAGCATATTTTTTCACATTTCTGTTGTCAGAGGGTTACCGGGGGACATACTTCTATTCAAGGGGCAGGACAAGTAGGGGGCCGGTGTTCTAGGAAGGTCCGGGCAGCAGCGGTGCGTCCGCTGTCGGACCGCCAAAGCCAGACCCTTGCGCGGTAGAGGCTGCCCCGTCGGCAACGATCACTATATCGACAGTGTTTGAACCACATGTTGCGTTATACGCAAAAGGAGTCTTTGATGAAGAAGCAGATTCTCCAGGCAATTGCTTCCCTCTCGCTAAGTCTCGCGCTTACCAGCACTGGGTGTCTGGTGGCCGAGACAACCGACAGCGAGTCATTGAGCGCACTGGCGCAGGGGCAGCGCCGCTACGAAGAGCCAGATGACTGCACTGGCAAGAGCGTGAAGGTTGCTTGGCTGGGGACTGTTCCGAACAACACATTCGATGGTGCAGAGCTACAAGGCGCCAGAGAGTCGGCTGCACGGATGAAGAGCACGGTGCAGGAATTTTATAGCAACTTCGATCCCAACTTGCAGCTCCAGCAGTGCAACCAGATCGTGCAGAGCAAGAGCCATGACGCGATTGTGATCATTCCAATGGACTCGACGGGAATCATTCCGTGCGTGACGGCCGCGAAGCAAAAAGGGATTCCAGTAGTTGCTACCCAGATTGCGATTGGAGCAGACCCAGCATCGATTGAGCCACAGGTCCCAGGTCAAGTCGGCGCAGTGCTGACACCGGTGGCGAAGTTTGGTAGTGAGCTGACCTCGCTGGTGGTCAGCCTGTGCGGACAGACTGCGCCTTGCAATATCGTTTATTTGGCGGGCTCACTGGGGGTCAGCATTGATGCGATCGCACTGAGCGATCTGAACGCGGCAACTCAGACTCATCCGAACATGCGGATTGTGGCACAGCGGGAAGTCTACTGGGACGGTGGTCTGGCGCAGGCCGCGATGCAGGACATACTGGCACAGAATCGCGACATTCAGGTGGTAGTGACCTCTGGCGATCAAATGACGCAAGGGGCAGAGCAGGCCATCCTAGCGGCGCAGCTGCCGGTCCTGCCGAAGCTGGTCGGGGCCGGGGTAGGTGGCTTTGCGGTCGACGCGATCCGTGCGGGACGGTGGAATGCTTCCTTTGTGGTCCTGCCGTACGATGAAGGCTGGCTGGGCGCCAAAATTGCGATTCGAGCAGCGCGTGGACAGAAGATCAAGGATGCTGGAATTGACCCTGTGGCGCAGAAAGGACTACCGGCATTTATGACGACAGAGAATCAGTCGTTGTTTAGTAAATTTACGATCCAGTGGCCTGGTTAGAGCAATCCAAGCGACCGTCATCGTCGCTTTGCTTCCGTAGAGACAGCACAAAAGACAAAAGGGAAACAAATGCTGACCAGAGAGCAAGTTGATGGCTTCCATCAAGATGGCTACCTATTTTTGGATGAGTTCTATCCAACAAATGCGATCGAATCGATTCGGAAAAATCTTCCGGAGGTTCTGAATCAACGGGATGAGCGGGTGGTCTTTGAAAAGGGAGGAAAGACTGTACGCTCAGTGTATGGTGTCCATCAGATCAATCGAGTCTTCGCCACGCTGGCACGGCACAAGGATATCGCAGAGACAGCACAGGAGCTGTTAGACGGGCAAGTGTACGTCTACCAGAGTAAGCTCAACGTCAAGAGCGCATTTGATGGGGACATCTGGGACTGGCATCAGGATTATATCTATTGGCAGACCGAAGATGCGATGCCAACGGCACGGGTGATCACAGTCGCACTGTTCCTAGATGATGTGACAGAGTTCAATTCACCGATCATCGTTGTACCGGGCTCACACTGTCATGGCGTATTGAAACACACGATCCTTGACAGGAAGCCTGTTGAGTATATGGATCGGCAAGATTGGATCACAACGCTGACCGCAAGTCTGAAGTATACAGTCGATCGATCAGTGCTGACAGAGCAGATCAAGGCACACGGGATGATTGCTAAGAAAGGCAAGGCTGGGAGCATCTTGGTATTCGACGGAAATACCGTTCATGCTTCGCTGCCAAACATCTCACCGTGCGAGCGGTCGGTGCTCTTATACACATACAATCGGGTTGACAACGCTCCGCCGGTCGAGAAGCTGTATCGGCCAAGTTTCCTCGCCAGTCGTGACTCCACACCGATTGAGCCGATCGCCACAGAAATACGAGCGATCGCCTAGCCAACAACCATCCATATATCAAATCTCACCAAGGGGGAATCTGTGACATATCTTACAGGTTCAGGGAATCCGTCTGTCCATGTCGTGTGCGATCGATCACGCGAGGTCTACACAGCGTCGATCCTGACGGCCGAGGAGTACACCCAGATCGTTTGTACTTGGAACGCCACCACGTTCCCACATCCGAGAGACCTCTGTGTGTATCAGCTGTTTGCGCAGCAGGCGGAGCGGACTCCCGATGCCATCGCGGTAGTCTCCAAGGACGCTTCACTCTCGTACCGGACCCTGGAACAGAGAGCGAATCGACTGGCCCACAAGCTGCGCGCGCTGGGCGTCGGTCCCGATGTGCTGGTCGGAGTCTGTCTGTCGCGCTCTGTGGAGATGGCGGTGGCGGTGTTGGGAGTCCTTGCGGCAGGAGGTGCCTACGTTCCGCTTGATCCTTCCTATCCGCAGGAGCGGCTGGCCTTTCTGTGTCAAGACACCCAGACGCCGGTCTTGCTGACGGAGCGCGCGCTCGTTGGGAAGCTACCAAAGTATGAAGGCCTGCGGATCTGTGTGGAAGAGCTGGAGCAGGAAGCGCTGACAAGGGAAGCGAAGGAAGCGAAGAAAGAGGAGCTTGGGAGTCCCGAGAACCTGACCCTTCCGCATCACTTGGGATATGTCATTTATACGTCAGGCTCGACGGGGCGGCCCAAGGGAATCTGTATGCCGCAGGCGGCGCTGGTCAACCTCTGTCTGTGGCATCGGCGGACGCTGCGCGCGGGGGCCCGGACCCTGCAGTTTGCTTCGCTGAGCTTTGATGCCAGCTTTCATGAGCTGTTC
This sequence comes from Myxococcales bacterium, assembly GCA_016794465.1. Classification (GTDB taxonomy): domain Bacteria; phylum Myxococcota_A; class Polyangia; order Palsa-1104; family JAEUJZ01; genus JAEUKA01. The sequence continues at coordinate 109,051 of JAEUKA010000111.1, forward strand.
GCGGCGTGGAGTACGGGCGGCTCTGTCTACTTCATCACAGAGGAGCTGCGGCGCAACACCTATGCCCTGACTCACTTTGTCCATGAGCACGCGATCGAGAAGGTGATTCTGCCCGGAGTGGTGCTGCAGCAGATGGCCGAGCATCATGGTCATGAGCCGACGCTGTTTCGGAGTCTGCGCGAGATCATTGTGACCGGGGAACAGCTGCACATCACCAGTCCGGTGGTGCGTCTGTTTGAGCAGCTTCCAGAGTGTACCCTTCACAACCACTATGGACCTTCCGAGACGCATGTGGTCACTGCGCTTTCGTTGACTGGTGATCCGAAGGAGTGGCCGACGCATCCCCCGATTGGCCGACCGATTGACAACTGCACCGCCTACATTCTCGATCAAGCAGGTCAGCCGGTTCCGGTGGGAGTGATCGGCGAGCTGTATCTGGGAGGAATCGGCCTGGCGCGCTGCTACCTCCGTCGGCCAGAGCTGACAGCGGAGCGGTTTGTGGGGAGTCCATTTGGCAGCGATTCCTCTGCTCGTTTGTACAAGACCGGAGATCTGGCGCGGCATCTTCCCGATGGCAACATCGAGTTTCTGGGTCGTATCGATCATCAGGTCAAGATTCGCGGCTTTCGGGTCGAGCTGGGCGAGATCGAGTCGGTACTGGGTCGTCACGAAGCGGTCCTGGAAGTGGTGGTGATGGCGCGTGAAGACACCCCTGGTGATCGGCGACTTGCGGCCTATGTGAAAGCGCAGCCTGGTAAGAATCTGACTGTAGCTGCGCTGCGTACGTTTTTGGAATCTCAGCTTCCGGACTACATGGTGCCGGCGGCGTTTGTGTTCCTAGAGACGCTACCTCTGACGGAAAATGGCAAGGTAGATCGGCGCGCGCTCCCTGCTCCGAGCAGAGTCCGGCCCGTGCTGGCGCAGCCCTATGTTGCGCCGCGAAGTGGAATGGAAGAGCGACTCTGTGCGATCTATCGCGAGGTCCTACAGCTCGATGAGATCGGTGTCGATGACAACTTTCTGGAGCTGGGTGGAGACTCGCTGGGGGCGGTGCGGATCTTTGCGCGCATTCGCGAGTCCTTGCGGGTGGAGTTTCCGTTTGAGCACCTGTTTTCGTGTCCGACCATCGCCGAGATCGCTCCCTTTTTGACGCAAGCCCTGGCGTCGGAGCTGCGCACTGCGCCGATTCCGATCGTCTCGCGAGAGACTCCGCTGCCGCTGTCCTTTGCGCAAGAGCGGATGTGGTTTCTGCATCGCTTGGCGAAAGAGAGTCCTGCGTATCACTGTCACTACAGCTTCCGCGTGCTGGGTCCACTGCACCGTACCGCCCTGCAAGCAGCGATGTCCGCGCTGTGGCAGCGTCATGAGATCCTGCGGACGACGTTCGTGCAAGAGGACTCTGCGCCGCGACAGCGTCTAGACCTCCGCACCCAGCCCGTGCTGGCAGAGCTGGATCTACAGACCCTGTCTGTTCCGCAGCAGGAAGTCGCACTGCAACGTGAGCTGAGCGCCCAGATTCGTCGTCCGTTCGATCTCACCACCGGACCGCTTCTGCGAGCCGGAGTCATCACGCTTGATCCGCAGCAGCATGTCTTGTGGTGGACGCTGCATCACATCATCACCGATGGTCGATCGATGGAGGTCTACTTCCAGGAGCTGGCGATCCTGTATCGGGCTCTTGAAGCAGGGTCGCAGCCTGTGCTTCCGTCGCTGTCGATCCAGTATGCCGATTACGCGGCGTGGGATCGGCAGACTCGCACCGAGCAGTCCCTCCGCGAACATCTACAGTTTTGGAAAGCCAAGCTGCAAGACACTCCGCCCCTGCTGGAGCTGCCAGCGGATCATCCCCGGCCCGCGAATCAGAGCTTCTGTGGGGCGACGCTGCGGGGGAAGCTGTCGCGCGCTCTGTGCTCCGGACTGCGGACGATCGGTACTGCACAGGGCGCTACGCTGAGCATGGTCCTGCTCGCGGGTCTGTCGGCTCTGTCGCATCGCCAGACCGGACTGGAGCGATTCCTAATCGGGATTCCTAGCCTGGGCCGAGATCGGGTGGAGACAGAGAGTCTGCTGGGCTTCTTCGTCAACATTCTGCCGATCCGAGTCGATGTGAGTGGGAATCCCTCGTTCGAGCAGCTGGTGCAGCGCATTCGTACCGAAGTGGTCGAGGCATTTGCGCATGACAGCGTGCCCTTTGAGCGACTGGTTCAGGAGCTACAGATCGAACGGAGTGCCAGCCACAGTCCGCTGATTCAGCTTGCACTGGCACCGCAGCCGCTGCATGAGCGTGATCTGCAGCTGGGAACCCTGCGCGTCGAGCGGATCGACATCGAGAGCCATCGGGCGGCGTTTGACGTGACGCTCTATGTCTGGGAAGACGAAGCGGGCTGCGAGCTGTGCATCGAATACAACACCGATCTGTTTTTGCGATCCACCATGGAGCGCTTTCTGCGGCAGCTACAGAGTCTGCTGGAAGGTGCAGCACTGGCTCCGCAGCGGAGGGTTTCCCAGCTGCCACTTCTGTCTACAGAAGAGCGGCGAGAGCTACAGCACAAGTGGAGTCAGGGGGCGCGTACTCTCGACGGGCAGCGTAGCTTTCCGGAGCTGTTCGCGGCACAAGCAGAGGCCACACCGGATGCCATCGCGCTGGTGGAGAGTGGGGGGGCAGGGCGCTCGTGGAGCTATGCAGAGCTGGCCAAGCGGGTGAATCAGCTGGCGCGGCAGCTGCGCAGCTTGGGAGTCGGACCCGAGGTGCTGGTGGCGCTGTGTACAGAGCGGAGTGCAGAGTCCGTGCTCGGAATCTTGGGAGTCCTTGCAGCCGGGGGCGCGTATGTGCCGTTCGATCCAGACTATCCCCGGGACCGGCTGGCGTTGATGATGGAAGACTGTACACCGTCGCTGATTTTGACTCAGGCGGCACAGCAGAATCGACTTCCGCATGGCCCTGCCCAGGTTGTCCTGCTGGATGCGGACTGGGCTGCGATTGCCAAGCAGAGTGACGCGGCGCTGGACAGAGTCGAGCAGCCCAGCAGTCTGGCCTACGTCATCTATACCTCTGGATCGACGGGCCGACCCAAAGGAGTCGCGGTAGAGCATCGCAACCTGAGCAACTTGGCGGTGGCACAGAGCGAGGCTTTCGGGATCACTCCGGCCGATCGGGTGCTGCAGTTTGCGTCGCTGTGTTTTGACGCTTCGGTATCAGAGATTGTGACGACTCTGACGGCGGGCGCGACGCTCTGTCTGCTTCCTCCGGGTCCGCCGACCTTGGGGGCAGAGCTGGCGCGCTTGATGAAGGAGCAGCGGATCAGCCTGGTCACGCTGCCTCCTTCGGTGCTGTTTCACTTGCCGATCGAGCTCTGTGCCGGGGTGCACACCTTGATTGTGGCCGGGGAGTCGTGCAGTCCGGCACTGGTCGATCGCTGGGCCGCGACGCGTCGCTTCATCAATGCCTATGGACCTACCGAGTGTACGGTCTGTGCGACGCTGGCAGACTGCACGGCGGAAGGGGGTCCGACTCCTATTGGGCGTCCGCTTGCCAATGTCGAGGTGTATGTCCTGGATATACACCAGCAGCTGGTTCCGATCGGCACGCCCGGCGAGCTATACATTGGGGGGGCCGGGGTGGCGCGCGGCTATCTGGGTCGGCCCGAGCTGACGCAGTCGCGCTTTGTGCCCAGTCCTTTCGCGTCCGATCCACAGGCACGGCTGTATCGGACCGGGGACCTTGTGCGCTGGCGAGCCGATGGCAACCTGGAGTTCCTGGGCCGCATCGATAATCAGGTGAAGGTCCACGGCTTCCGCATCGAGCTGGGAGAGATTGAGAGTGTGCTCTGCGCGCAGCCAGAGGTGGCCGAAGCGGTCGTGGTTGCGCAGGAGCTCGATCCTGGAGACAGAGATCTGGTAGCGTACATCGTGCCCAGGAATGCGCCCGCTCCGCGACCGATCGAGCTGTGGCCTTCGATTGCAGAGTACTTTGTGTACGACGATCTGATCTACTTTGCGCTCAGCAGTGATGAGCGTAGGAATCAAGTCTACCGGCAGTCGCTGTCACGCTGTGTCGTCGGAAAGACGGTGCTAGAGGTTGGCACCGGAGCGGAAGCGATCTTGGCGCGGATGTGTATCGAGCAGGGTGCGCGCAAGGTCTACGCGATCGAGATTCTGGAAGACTCCTATCGCAAGGCCACGCAGCGGATTGCCGAGCTGGGCTTGTCGGATCGGATTGTGGTGATTCATGGCGATGCCATCCATGTAACGCTGCCCGAGCTGGCCGAGGTCTGCGTGTCCGAGATCGTGGGGGCGATCGGTGGATCGGAAGCGGCTGCGTACATCATGAATCGGGCGCGACACCTGCTGACTTCGGACGCGCGCATGATTCCAGAGCGCAGTGTCACCCGCGTCGCTGCGATCTCTCTGCCGGAGTCTTTCATGGATGCGCCCAGCTTCACTCCGGTGTCGGCGCACTACACGCGCAAGATCTTTGAACAGATCGGTCGTCGCTTTGATCTACGGCTCTGTCTGCGGGGAGTCACAGAGGAACAGCTGCTGTCCGATGTGGGCGTGTTCGAGGATCTCGACTTCCGCGCCGAAGTTCCACTTACAGAGACGCACGAAGTCACGCTGCGGCTCCACAAAGGGGGACCGCTGAGCGGACTGCTGGTGTGGCTGAATCTGTATACGCTCGACGACGACTGCATCGACATCTTGAAGCATGAGCACAGCTGGATTCCGGTCTTCCTTCCGGTGTTCGGTCACAACATCCAAGTGGCTGCGGGAACGGAAGTGCGGCTCCGCATCGCGCGGACACTCTGTGAAAACGGACGCAATCCGGACTATCACATCGAAGGAATGCTCTGCTTCCCAGATGGGCAGCAGCGGCCATTCCATTACACCGCTGCGCACTTTGGGACCGACACCGGAGCGGACTTTCAGCACAACCCGTTCTATGCGCGGCTGTTTGCGGAAGGTGGCATTGCCGAGCGTGCGCTGCCCGGTGCTGGCGAGCATGCGCAGCTCGGTGCTGGCGAGCGGACCCCAGTGAACCTGACAACTCGACTGCGCGCGCAGCTGGAACGACAGCTGCCACGGCACATGATTCCCGCTTTCTTTTTGTATCTGGATCGGCTGCCACTGGCCCCTACTGGGAAGGTCAATCGGCGCGCCCTGCCACTTCCCAATCGCGCAACGCCAGCTCCTGCACCACAGCATGCAGCGACGCCACTGGAGCAGCGCATCGCGGCCCTGTGGTGTGAGTTCCTGCGCGTCGATACTGTGAATCGGAATGACAGCTTCTTTGCGCTGGGCGGACACTCTCTGCTCGCGGCCCGCATGATTCTGCGCATCCAAGATGTGATGGGAATCGAGCTTCCCTTGCGCGCTCTGTATGAGTCACCGACCCTCGCGGGGCTGCTCGAGCGGATTGAGCGGGTGCAGCTTGCGACCGAAGCCGACCGGCTCTGCTTCTCTCCGGATCTGCAGCTTGCGCAGGAAGCCCAGCTGGCAGAGTCGATCCGATACGCCAACACGACTCCTCTTCCTTCCGGAGACATCGAGCAGATCTTTCTGACTGGTGCCACGGGCTACATCGGAGTGTTCCTGCTGGCCGAGCTGCTGCACCAGACAGAGTCCCGGGTGCGCGTGCACTGTCTTTTGCGTGCGTCCAATAGACCAGCGGCCCGGCAGCGGCTGCACGACAGCTTGGTCAAGTATGGGCTGTGGTCAGACTCCTTTGCCGATCGGATCGAGCCGGTGCTCGGCGATCTCTCTGTGGAGCGCTTCGGTCTGTCGCTTTCGGACTTTGCCCAGCTTGCCGGTAAGCTCGATGTGATCTTCCACTGCGGTGCCCAGGTCGATCACATTCGCGGCTATCACCACATGAAGGGAGCCAATGTCCTAGGAACCCATGAAGTGCTGCGGCTGGCGAGCCAAGGGAAGCGCAAGCAAGTGCATCACTTGTCGACGCTGAGCGTGCTGTATCCACCGAGCTTTGTCCGCGCAGGTGTGGTGCGGGAAGCAGACGTGGCGGGTCCGCTTGCCCAGCTTCCGAATGGCTATATGCAGAGCAAGTGCGTGGCCGAGCAGCTGGTGTCGCAAGCGATAGGGCGCGGGATTCCGGCGGCGATCTATCGACTGGGAGCGATCACGGGGCACAGCCAGAGCGGAGTCTGTAACGAGCGCGACTACTTCTATTCCGCACTCCGAACCAGTGCGCTGCTGGGGGCTGCGGATGATCTCAACACTGATCAGACGCCGGTTCCGGTGGATGATGCGGTCCGTGCGATCGTGGCGCTGGCTCTGCGGGCAACCACCGACGGGAAGGTGTTTCACATTTGTCCCGAGCAGCCGCTCTTCTGGTTTGATCTTCTGCAGCTGCTGCGTAAGCAGGGACATCGGATCGCGCTGCGTTCCTATCGAGAGTGCATGGACATCCTGCGCCGAGCGGCCCAAGCCGGAAGCGATGCACCGATGGTTGCGTTCATTCCGTTTCTGTTTCAGCAGCGCACGGGTAGCCCAAGGTATGTCTTAGAGGACTACTATGCGCCGGTTCGCTACGACTGTCGGAACACAGTGGCTGGTCTGGCCGAAGCTGGGGCTGCTCCTCTCCCAGCTCCGAGCACGTTTATCCTGCGGTATATCGAGTACTTGCAGCAGCAGCGGCTGCTTCCGGACGTTCTGCCCGTCGCGTGTATGCCCGCTGGGTCCGAGCTGCCGGCTGTCCCGGCTGTGGTCGCAGAGGACTCCTACCCCGCTGGGTCTGCGTCGCTGTAGGTCATGCGTTTGTAGCGCAGTTTGGGGTACGCCAGCCTATCTTGTGCCGCCTAGACGTGCGATGATGACCTGCTCGCAGAGTGCGCAATTTGTAGAGAGGATACGCATGCTCCAAGTGCCTGGTTACACCATTACCAGCAAGATTCTTGAAGGCTCTTCCACAGTGATCTACCGAGCCAGTCAGGCAGAGACGGGTCTGAGTGTGGTCCTCAAGGTGTCGAAGGGGGAGTATCCCACCCCCAGAGAGCTGGCTACGTTTCGGCAGGAGTGCTTGCTGCTGCGCAGTCTCAACATTCCTGGGGTGGTCAAGACCTTCGGAGTGCAGCGGTATGGCAACGGCCTGGCGCTGATCTTGGAGGATCTGCCCGGGCAGTCGCTGGCGGCGCTGATTCGCAGCCAGAGTCCCAGCCTGGAAGTGAAGCTGCGCATCGCCATCAAGATCGTCGAGATCCTCCAAGGCATTCACAGCAGCGGAATCACCCACCGCGACGTGAAGCCCCACAACCTCATTGTGGATATGAAGCCGGAGGGGCCGACGGTTCACCTGATTGACTTTGGATCGGCGACGCGGGTGACGGCGCTGTCCAAGCAGGCGGTGGTGGTGCCGCTGCTCGAGTCCTCACTGGCTTATACGTCTCCGGAACAGACGGGACGGATGAATCGGACGGTGGATCATCGCACCGACTTTTATTCGCTGGGCGTGACGCTGTACGAGCTGCTGACCGGAACGCTGCCGTTTACTGCTATCGATCCAATGGAGCTGGTTCACAGTCACATCGCGCGGCTGCCACTGCCTCCGCATCAGCTGTCACCGGCGATTCCGGAGGCGCTGTCTGCGCTGGTGATGAAGCTGCTGGCGAAGGCTCCCGAAGATCGCTACCAGAGTGCGTACGGAGTCCGCGCGGATCTCGAGATCTGCTTGGCGGAGTGGCAGCAGCAGCACGCGATCGCTCCCTTTGTCTTGGGACAGCGTGATCACAGCACCGAGCTGCGGCTGTCCCAGAAGCTGTATGGACGGAATCGGGAGTCTGCTGCGCTGCTGGCGGCCTTCGATCGAGCGCAGCAAGGAGCGGGGGAGCTGGTGCTTTTGGCGGGCTCTCCGGGGGTCGGCAAGTCGGCGCTGGGGGCCGAGCTGGGCAAGGTGGTGGTGCCGCAGGGGGCGCTGTTTGCGCAGGGACGCTTTGAGCAGACAAGTCCGGCGACTCCCTATTCCGCGCTGGTGCAGGCGTTCCGCGATCTATGTCAGCAGCTCCTGTCCGAGAGTCCTGAGCAGCTCTTGAAGTGGCGTGAGTCGCTGGCGGAGGCGCTCGGTCAGAATGGTCGACTGATCTCGGACTTGGTACCAGAGCTGGAGCTTGTCTTCGGGGAACAGCCGGCGCTGGCCAAAGTCGGACTCAGTGAAGCGCAGAACCGCTTCTATCTGGTGGTGCAGAGCTTCCTGCGGGTCTTTGCCAGTGCAGAGCATCCGCTGGTGATGTTTATTGACGATCTGCAGTGGGCGGATACCGCCTCTGTGGGCCTCTTGCAGGCGCTCCTGACCGATCCGCTGCGCAGTCATCTGTTGCTGGTGGGAACGTATCGCCAGGAAGAGATCGGCAAGGGTCATCCACTCCATCTGCTGCTGGACTCCTTACGGGACAGCACGACGAGTGTGCAGACGATTCACGTGCCGCCGCTGCAGCTGGAAGATGTGCAAGAGCTGCTGGTGGATCTGCTCGCGGTGTCGCCGCCGAAAGTCGAGCCGCTGGCGTATGTCCTTTTTGAGAAAACGCACGGCAATCCGTTCTTTGTGAATCAGTGTCTGCTGACGCTGCATGCCGAGGGACTGCTGCGCTTCGACTTCTCTGTGGAGAGCTGGCAGTGGAGTCTGCCCGAGATCCAGGCGCGCCAAGTCACAGACAACGTCGTGACCTTTACGGTGGGAAAGATCCGCTTGCTGCCGCAGCAGACCCAGCGAGTGCTGCAGCTGGCCGCCTGTATCGGCAATCAGTTTGATCTTGAGATCTTGACCAAGCTGGGTGAGCTGAGCACAGAGGCTACGGCCAGTGCGCTGTGGGACTCCCTTCGCGAGGGACTCTGTGTTCCGGTGGAAGCGGATGCGCGACTGCTCGGACATGAGCACAAGGGAGTGGTGGCAGAGCTGGATCTGCGCATCACCTATCGCTTCCTTCATGATCGGGTGCAGCAGGCGGCGTACTCTCTGCTTGCTGCGCAAGAGCTGCCGACCCTGCACCTACAGATTGCGCGGCTCCTGCTCCAGCGCACCGGCGGTCAAGTCGATGACGGTGCGCTGTTCGAGCTGGCCAATCACCTGCTGCGGGGGGCCTCGGTACTGAAAGAGGAAGCGGAGCGGAAGCAGGCGTCGCGGCTGCACCTTCGCGTCGGCAAGCGGGCCAAGCTGTCGACGGCGTATCAGGCAGCGGCGAACCATCTGCAAGCGGGAATCAACCTGCTCGGTGAAGACTGCTGGGACTCCGAGTACGAGCACGCGGTCGAGCTGCATGTGGAGCAAGCAGAGTGCTGTTACCTCAGCGGATCGCTCGCGCAGGCGGAGGCCATCTTCGAGGTGCTGTTGCCCCGGCTGCGCAGCAACCTCGATCATGTGCGGGTCGCGGCGCTGCGGATCGAGCTGTATGCGACCAAGGGCGCGATGGCCAAGGCGCTGGCGGTTGGACTGGAAGGACTGGCGCGCTTTGGGGTCACGTTCCCCGAGTCGCCTCCCGAGCAGCTGGCGGCGATGGGCGCAGCGGTGGGAGAGTTCAAGACGCTGATCGGCGATCGCTCCCTGGCGGCGCTGGCCGAGCTACCGGCGTGCTCCGATCCGCAGCAGCTGCTGATCCAGCGACTGCTGCTGGGAGCCTGCACCCCGGCGTTTTTTCTAAGTCCCACCCTGATGGCGCTGCTGGTGATGAAGCTGGCGACGCTGTCCCTGCGTCACGGCAATACCGAGGTTACGTCATATGCGCATGTCTCGTATGCTGTGATTGCCGGCAACGTCCTCGGTAACTATGCAGAAGCATATGAGTTTGGCCAGCTCGGGCTTGCCATCAATAAGAAATTCAACAACTACGCGCTAGAGTGCCGCTTAAATGGCCTGTTCGCTGGATTTATAAACATCTATCAGCGACCGCTCCATAGCAGCCTGGATTACCTCCAAGCTGGCATCAAAGCAGGACTTGAAACCGGCGACTTTACGTTTGTCGGATACTGCTGTTTCCATATCATCACCCAGCTCCTGGGGGCCGGTGATGAGCTGGCCTTGGTAAGTCAGGAGATCGACCGCCTGCTGATGGTGGCTCGTCGTGCCCGTGAGCCGTTTGCCATCGCTACGCTCCAGGTGGTTCAGCAAGCGATCTTGAACCTGAGCGGGCAGCTTGCCAGCGTCGATACGCTGAGTGGACGGGACTTCGATGAAGAGAAGTTCCTCGCCAGCATCCAGCAGACAGAGTTCACGACGCTGGAGTGCCTATATTATAGTATAAAACTTCAGCTTGCTTATCTGTATCGCAATTATGAAGCGGCGCAGCAGTGGCTCGGTCGTGCGCTGTCGCGGGTGGCGGGTGCAATGGGTCTGCACTTTGTCACTGATCTACACTTCTATGGCTGCTTGACGCTGGCTGCGCTGGGTCACTTGCCATCGGATGAGCCCGGTCCCGGCAGCATGCTGACCAGTCTCCTGCGACAAATGGAGCTGTGGGCGAAGAGCTGTCCGGCGAACTATCGGCATAAGCATGTCCTGGTCTTGGCAGAGCTGGCTCGGCTGCGTGGTGGCTATGGCGAGGCGCTGGATCTCTACGATCAGGCCATCGCGCTGGCGCAGCAGTCAGAGTTTGGGCATCACGCGGCGCTCGGCTCGGAGCTGTGTGGCCGCTTCCTACAAAAGCAAGGTCGCAGTCGCCTGGCCAGTGTCTACATCCGCGATGCCTACTATGGATATGAGCGCTGGGGTGCGACGCAGAAGCTGACGCAGCTCGCCGCCGAACATCCATCTTTGCAGCGCGATGTGCTGCTGCACACGGCCCGCGAGCCGGTATCGCCCACCGTCACCACGTCATCGAGTCTGACCGCGAGCAGCTTTCTGGATCTGGCGACCGTGCTGCATGCGGCGCAGAGCATTGCCAGTGAGATTGTGCTGGATCGGCTGCTGGAGCAGGTGCTCCGCTTGGTGGCCGCCAATGCCGGTGCGCAGCGAGGCTTCCTGCTGCTGGATCGCGACGGAACGCTGACCATCGAAGCGTCGATTACCGTCAATCCGGATGTGGTCAAGGTCGGGTTGGCGATTCCGCTCGAACAGAGCACAGAGCTCTTGCACTCGATCGTGCAGCGGGTGGCGCATACCCGTGAGGCCCTGGTGCTTGGGAATGCCAGCAGTGACAGCCGCTACGCCAACGATCCGTATGTGCTGGCGCACAAGCCGAAGTCGCTGCTGTGCTTGGCGCTCAAGGTTCGTGGCCGGGTGAGCGGCGTGCTCTACCTGGAAAACAACGTCGCGGAGGACACCTTCACAGCCGAGCGGATTGAGCTTTTGCGACTGCTGTCCGGACAGGCCGCCACCGCCGTGGAGAATGCGATCCTGTATTCCCGCGTGAAGGAGTTCGGTGATCGGCTGCGCGAGAGCAACGACGAGCTGCGCCGGACCAACACCGACTTGATGCAGCGCACGCACGAGCTGGCCGAAGCCAATGAGCGCACCCAGAAAGAGCTGGCCGAGCGCGTCCGCATCGAGCAAGAGCGCGCCAACCTGCAAGAGGAAGTCATCCGCATCCAGAGTGCTCGCCTCGCTGAGATTGCCGCTCCCCTGATTCCGATCTCGGATCAGATCATGGTGCTGCCGCTGATAGGGACCATGGATACGGCGCGGGCGCAGCAGGTGATCGAGACGGTGCTGGACGGAGCGCAGCATCACCGCGCGCGGGTGGTCATCTTGGACATCACCGGCATGAAGCATGTCGATACCAACGTCGCGAGCATGCTGCTGCGGGCCGCTTCGGCGCTGCGCCTCCTGGGGACCCAAGCGGTGCTGACCGGCATCCGCGCCGAGATCGCCCAGACCCTGATCTCACTCGGCGTCGATCTCAGTGGCGTGGTCACCCTGAGCACGCTACAGAGCGGCATCGCCTACGCCGCCTCCCGTCACGGTGTCTCCACGCTCAGCAAGCTCACCAAGAGCCGATAGGACCTTTTCGAGCGGCGCGATGTCCCGTTTTGGGACGAGGTTTAGTCGCGCTCTAGGTAGGTGTAGCCGGACAGGCCTTGCTCGTAGATCCGCAGCAGGTGGCGGCTCTCTTCGAGTGTCATCCGCCGATGACGCAGCGCGTGCTCGACCGCGCGCCGCAGCCGGGTCGTCATCTCCTCCCGCGAGTAGCCGACATACTTCAGCACATCCGTCACCGTATCGCCGGTCACGACATGCTCAATGTGATAGCCGCCACCCGAGGCACACGACACGTGGACGGTGTTGGTGTCGCCAAACAGGTTGTGCAGGTCGCCGAGGATCTCCTGGTAGGCGCCGACCATGAACATGCCGATGTAGTAGTCGCCCTCGGTCAGCGGGTGTAGCTCCAGGACGTTCTTGACCTCGCGCGGGTCGATGAACTGGTCGATCTTGCCGTCGGAGTCGCAGGTGATGTCAGCCAGGACGCCCCGTCGCGTCGGCTCCTCGTTGAGTCGGTGAATCGGCATGATCGGGAACAGCTGATCGACCGCCCACGAGTCCGGCAGCGACTGAAACATCGAGAAGTTGCAGAAGTAGGTATCGGACAGCGCGTGCTCGAGCCCTTCCAGATCCTCGGGCACATGCGGCAGGTCGCGGATGATCCGCAGCACTTTTTGGCACAGCGCCCAGAAGATGTCCTCGGCGATGACCCGATCCCCGAGCGACAGGTGACCCAGCGCAAACAGCGTCAGACACTCGTCTTTGTACTCGATGGCGTCGTGATAAATCTCCAGGAAGTTCTTGCGCGTCACGTCGCGGTACGAGTCAAACAGGTGTCGCACCACCTGCGCGGTCTGCTCGGGCAGCGTCTCGGGCACCTTACCGACCGCAAACTCACTGACCCCGAGCACATCGACCACCAGCACCGCGTGATGGGCGACCACGGCCCGCCCCGACTCCGAGACAATCGTCGGATGCGGAATGCCGGCGGCATCGCACAGCTCCATCAAGCTATAGACAATGTCGTTGGCGTACTCTTGCAGCGAGTAGTTCATCGACGAGCTGAAGTTGGTCTGCGAGCCGTCATAGTCGACTCCCAGCCCACCGCCGACATCGAGATAGCGCAGCGGCGCGCCCATCTTCGACAGCTCGACGAAGAAGCGACCGGCCTCGCGCATCGCGTTCTTGATCGACCGAATCGACGAGATCTGACTGCCCAGGTGAAAGTGGAGCAGCTCGAAGCTCTCGATCAGGCCCTCGTCCCCGAGATAGCGCATCGCCTCGAGCATCTCGCGGCTGGACAGACCGAACTTGCTGCGATCCCCGCCCGAGGCCTCCCAGCGACCCGAGCCGCGCGTCGCCAGCTTGGCGCGGATGCCGATGCGCGGGCGGATGTTGTTGCGCCGGGCAATCGTGGCAATCAGCGGCAGCTCTGAGTACTTTTCGACCACGAGGATGATGTTGCGACCGAGCTTGCTGGCGAGCAGCGCACTCTCGACGTACTCCTCGTCTTTGTAGCCGTTGCAGATGATGAGCGCGTCTTCGTCGTCGAGCATCGCGATGACGGTGAGCAGCTCGGGCTTGCTGCCGGCCTCCAGTCCGTAGTGGAAGGGGCGACCGTACTCGACGATTTGCTCGACGACGTAGCGGTCCTGGTTGACCTTGATCGGGTAGACGCCTCGGTACTGGCCTTTGAACCCGTACTCGGCGATGGCGCTGCTGAACGCCTGGTTCAGCTCGACGATGCGGGTCTTCAGGACCTCGGGAAAGCGGATGAGGAGGGGGAGCCCGATGCCGCGCTCGCGCACTTCGTCGACCAGCTCTTTGAGGTCGATGCCATGACTCGAGTCGTTCGAGCCGTCGCCAGGGTACGCGATGATGTTGCCAGTGTCACTGATGTCAAAGTGAGGGCCGCCCCACTTGCGCACAGCGTAGGTTTCACGGGAATCGGCCACGGACCAACGGCGAGGGATCGAACCGGTCGAGTGCATCTTCTAGGAGCTCCGTAGGCGGCCTGGTTCAACCGCCCAGCACCGACTGGGCACGACCAGGCCGAAAACGGCTCGCAGGATGAACGGACGGTGCGGTGCTGGCAATCAAAAAAGCCGCAGCCGCCCAAAGAGGCGCTGGCACTGCATCTTCACTGGTACACTAGCCAGAATTTCGTAAGGGAAATTACATTGGAGCGGAACACACCCAACAGTGAGCACACGGTCCGCGAGGTGGCGCTCGCCATGCCGATGGCGGTGCCGGTGTTTGCTCATGTCGGCATTGAGTTCTCCTGCGGGGGCGATGAGAAGGTGTCGGATGCGTGCCGACAGGTCGGACTGACCCCCGAGGCGCTGTGGGCGCTGATCGAGGAAGCCGCAAACCAGCCGGTGCCCAACGATCTGGAGTTTTGGCACAACGCCTCGCCGGTGGCGCTGATGGATCACATCGTCCATCGCTACCACGAGCCGCTGCGCAAAGAGCTGTCGCGGCTGGAGTCCCTGGCTGCCAAGGTGTCGATGCGGCACGGCGAGGCGCATCCCCAGGTCCACAAGCTGCAGCGGACGATTGCGATGCTTGGCCGGGACATGGAGCTGCACATGGTCAAAGAGGAGCGGGTGCTGTTTCCGCTCATCAAGCGACTCGATGCGGCGCTGGGTCGTGGCATGACCGACCAGGCCACCGCGCACCAGCTGCTACCACCGCTGCGCCTGATGCTGGCCGACCACGACGGCATCATGGGTCTGATTCGCGCGCTGCGGGATCAGAGCGATGGCTACAGCGTGCCGGCGGGGGTGTCGGCGAGCTATCACTTGCTGTGCTCGGGGCTGCGCGGGCTACAGCACGACCTGCAGCTGCACCTTCACCTGGAAAACAACGTCCTGTTTGGCGCAGCGCGCGACATGCTCGTCGCCAGTGGTCTGTAGCTTCCGCTTCATCCCCAATCCTTTACCGGAAGGCGCGTCGCTGCTACGGTCGGCCCGATGTCGCGGTCCGAAAAAGTGGGCGCCGAGGTCCAGGCGCTGCCGGTGCTGGTGGTCGATGACGAGCTCGACAACCTGGACGCCTTTCGCTTCAACTTTCGCAAAGGCTTTCGCATCCTGACCGCGCAGTCGGCGCAAGAAGGGCTCGAGATCCTGGCGCGCGAGCGGGTGGCGGTGATCGTGGCGGATCAGCGCATGCCCAAGCTGACCGGCTTGCAGTTTCTCGAAAAAGCCAAGGCGCTGGCACCGCTGGCCGTGCCGATCATCGTGACCGCCTACACCGATGTGGATGTGCTAATCGAGGCGATCAACAGCGGGCACATCTATCGCTACATCACCAAGCCTTGGGACGGCAAAGAGCTGCGTGGGGTGCTGCTGCAAGCGCTCGAGCGCTACCACTTGCTACAGGAAAACGCGCGGCTCCACGAGCAGCTGGCGCACTACGCCGGGTATCTGGAAAAAGAGCTCCACGGCGCGGTCGACTTTGGACAGCTGGTCGGAGAGTCCCCGGCGCTGCTGGCGGCCCTGCAGCGGGTCGAGCAGGTTGCGCGGACTGGGGCCACGGTGCTGCTGCGTGGTGAGAGTGGGACCGGCAAAGAGCTGGTCGCCCACGCGATTCATATCAACTCTCCCCGCAGCAATCGGCCGTTTGTGCGGGTCAGCTGTGCGGCGCTGGCGGCGGGCGTGCTCGAGTCCGAGCTGTTTGGTCACGAGCGCGGCGCGTTCACAGGCGCAGTGGCGCGGCATCCCGGTCGGTTCGAGCTGGCCGACGGCGGTACGATCTTCCTCGATGAGATCGGCGATCTACCGATGGAGGTGCAGGTCAAGCTGCTGCGGGTGCTGCAAGAGCGATCCTTTGAGCGGGTCGGTGGCAGCGAGACGATTCATGTCGATGTGCGGGTGATCTCGGCGACGCACAAAGACCTGGAAGCGATGATTGCCGCCGGGACGTTTCGGGAAGATCTGTACTACCGGCTGAACGTGTTTCCGATCGAGCTGCCGCCGCTGCGGGAGCGAATGACGGATCTGCCGGCGCTCTGTCAGCACTTTTTGCACAAGTGGCGACGCCATGCCGCCCAGCCGGTGCAGTCGATAAGTCCCGAGGCGCTGCACTACCTTGCGCAGTACGACTTCCCCGGCAACGTCCGCGAGCTAGAAAACTTGATCGAGCGGGCGCTGATCTTGGTGCAGGGCAGCCAGATTACCCCCGCCGAGCTGGAGTTCGCGCGGCCAGCCTCACGGGCGCAAGCGGTAGCAGGCATCGTGCCGCAGAGGCCCCAGCGGCCGCTCCTGCTGTCCCCGCTGCCATCGCCACTGCCGGCTGTGTCGTCGCCAGCTTCTGCTTCGACTGGGCCGGACGCCGAGCCGCGCTCGCTCGCCGATCGCTTGCTGGAGCAAGAGCGCGCCGAGATCCTGTCGGCCATTGAGCGCTCCGAGGGCAACATCGCCCAGGCCGCGCGGCTCCTGCACATCAACCGCAGTACCCTCTACTACCGGCTCCGCAAGCACGAGCTGTTGCACCTTCTGCCGACTCGCCCGGAGCTTCTGTCCCCCCTGGTGTGAGGTCGAGCGTGGAACCTGCCTTCCCTGGTCTAGTCTGTGCCGTCTTTTGCCTGCTTCTGTTTACGACCATTGCCGGAATCGACGGCCTGTACTTTCACCTATATCGCTATCGGCTGTATGCGCGGCCAGCGTCGCGGTATGAGCACAAGCTGCATACCGTCAACGCGGTGCTGTTCGTGCCGCAGATCGCGCTGCTGGTCTGTCTGCGGGCCCAGGGGCTGTGGCTGTGGCTGTTGCTCGGGCTGTTTGCGACCACGCTGGCAGTCGAAGTCACCGATGTGCTGTGCGAGGAAGCGAGTCGCCGCGATCTCGGTGGCCTGACCCGCATCGAGTATCTAATGCACTTCCTGATGGCCGGCCTGCGCTTTGGCTGGGTGGTGCCGCTATTGTTTGGGCTGCCGAGTGCCGCGTGGCTGCCGGAGCAGACAGCGCTTGCGGCTCGTTCCTTGGGAATGCTCATTGCCGGGGCCAGCATTGGCATTCCTGCCATCGGAATTGCCGCTGTTCACGTCGTGTTGGCGCTGCGGAAGTACGAGCCGGCGACGTGATACGATACGGCCAATGCGCATGGTTACGGCTCGTCGCAAGAACCGTCCCCCACGGCCGCTGCCCAAGCCGGGACTTGCCCGCACGCAGCGCTCGTTTTTTTGTGTCGATCTGCGCAGCGTCGAGAACATCTGGAACCAGAAGCCCGCCGATGAGCTGCGCTCGATGAGCCGAGGCAGTCGACTGGGGGCGCTGCTGGCAACGCTGGACCTCGATCCTCGGCATCCACTGGGCAAGAACTCGCAGCGACTGGCACCGGAGCGGGCGTTTGCGCTGTTCGATGCGCTGTGCGAGGAGCTGGCCGATCTGGTCCTGTTCGATGTCCCCGAGGCAGCGTGGCGACCGCTCTTGTCGATCTTGGTGCCGGCGGACAGTGCCGAGTCGCCCTATCCCAAGGATCTGCACGCGCTCGCGGGTGAAGGCGAAGGGCTGCTGCTGCTGGTGGAGGGGCGGATGGCGGCGGAGACGGCGGCGGTGGCGCTTCAGCCTAGCTCGCTTCCCGAGAGTGACGGCGTGCTCGACCCGCTGCTCTGGAGCGATGTCCGCGTGGCGCTCTTGCCGATGCTCGAGTCCGTCCGCGACAAGAGCCGCAGCCTGCTGATGGAGTGCTAGCTCCTGCCCAGCTGCTAGCGCCGGACTTCGGTCTGGAGGTAGCGGATGATGTCGGCGGACTCGTAGAGCGGCTGGCCGTTTACGAACAAGCACGGCACTTGTCTGCTGCCGCCGGTCTGCACCAGCTCGGCGAGGGCGCTGGGGTCTTTGCGGATGTTGCGCAGCGGAATGTCAAACCCAAGCGAGCGCATTGCCGCCAGGACGCGCTGGCAGTACGCACAGCTGTCGTACATGTAGAGCGCCAGGGACAGCGGCTTGCCCTGGCGATCCTGAAACTGCGAGCTCATAAGCAGACAGCTTACTTGACGGCTGGCGAAGCGGCAGGCGCTGGTGAAGCGGCGGGTGCTGGTGAAGCGGCGGGTGCTGGTGCAGCGGCTGCCGGTGGCGCGGGCAGTGGTGGGGCCGCAGGCGCGTCAGAGGGCGCGGGCGGCACGGCTGGCGGGGTGGGCAGCGCTCCTTCTGGTGCGGGACAGCCACGCTGGGCAGCGATACCCGCCACATCGGGACACAGATCGACCTGATCGGTAATGCCGTCTTTGTCGCGATCGGCGATGGCTGGCGGGGGAGGCTGAACTGAGCCGATCCGACCGAAGATGCCGAGCGAAACCTCTCCATCGGGAGCGATCGAGGGTCCTCCCGCGACGCCTCGGTGCAGCAGCGCCCGCCCATCCAGTCGCATCCCCCAGTTCTTGCCAAAGTCGGCCTTCAGTCCACCGCCAAGCCCCACGCTATAGGTGGTGTCTTGCGCGTACAGCACAAAGTCTGACGACGAGGTGGTAAAGCCGCCGATGCCCGCCAGCAGGAACGGTCGGACCCGGCCAGTCAGCACGTGCAGGACACCTTGCAGGCGATAGCCGATGCCCAGGACCTGCGCCGAGCGGTGCTTCGACTCCCCAGTCATCGGGTCTGCGGGCAGGTCAAGCCCCTTGGTAAACGACGGCGCCAGGCCCAGCTCAGTCTCCAGCGAGAAGCGCGGA
Organism: Myxococcales bacterium; assembly: GCA_016794465.1. Taxonomy (GTDB): domain Bacteria; phylum Myxococcota_A; class Polyangia; order Palsa-1104; family JAEUJZ01; genus JAEUKA01. Next base: position 127,638 of record JAEUKA010000111.1, read on the forward strand.
TGGAAGCCGATGCCGAGCCGCACTCCGAACAGGCCTCCGTGACCGACCTGACTGAACTCCGTGGTATCGAGCCGACCGACGCCGGTGTTTGCGTTCCACAGGTGGGCTCCGCCAAACACACCCAGCTCGTACTCAGGGGAGTAATCGGCGCGCGCAGTGCCACAGAACGACAGTCCAAGTACCACTGCAAGCGTCGAGATCGTCTTGTTCATTAGGAAGCCTCCAAAGCGTATCTAGGCCATCGGTCAGCATTGATTGACGCGACGTGGGTGACTCTTGCCAGCCCAAGAACCGCCGGCATTCTATCGTGACCGAGCGCGCTTGCAAAAACTCCTGGCAAGTCTCGTCGGGGTCGGCGACAAACAGCTATGTCCAACCTGTTGCTCGGTCTTTCTGTCGGTTCGTTCCTCGCGGTCACTGCCCTTGCCGGGGCCGCTCACGCCAGCTTCTACCCACCCAGCTATGTCATCGAGTCGGCCTGTCAGCGCGATGGCGCGGTCGAGGTCTGCGCGCTCAACCAGCGCTCTGGCATGCCCCAGCTTGTGGTGCGCTACCAAGGCTCGCTGCTGGCAACGCAGTGGGGCCGGATCTCTGCCTATGTGAAGCTGAACGGGCGCGACGGCACGTTCCGGATGCAGAACGCCAGCTTTGCGGAGTCGGTCAAGCTCGGCGATCCCCAGGAAGAGTACGTCTGCTCGATTGCCGACAGCCTGCATCCCGAGCGAGTGCCAGCGCCTCCCGGGCGACTCTGTCCGCTGCCCGCGCAGCCGGGGGGCGGGTCAACTTGGTTCATGGTGCCGGCTCCCGATGCCGAGCGGGCGCTGTTCTTCTATGCCCGCAACAGCTTCGGAACGGCCAACAACTGGGATGTCGAGGTGGCATTCGTTGGCGACGATGGCAGCTGGGACTCGAAGCTTGGCGCCAACTACCGCTTCACGTTCGTCCGCTGATGGCCAGGCGCAGGTGGCTGGGGGTTACTTGCAGCGGGGGAGGGCGGCGGCGGCTCCGTCGGTCTTCAGCTCACCACCTTGCGGTTCGTCGATGCAGTTGCCCTGGCCGGTGCTGTCCCACATCACGTCCGCTCCCAGCAATTTGACCGGCGCGCCGTTGACGTAGGCCGGATCGGGCGCCTTGCCGTTGCCTCGGTAGGTGTTGCCGGTGATGCGGGCGCGGTCACTGTTCGGCTCTACGTCGAGCTTGGTCGGATCGGTGAAGAACAGCTGGAGCCCGATGAGCGCGACGCCGGTCGAGCTGTTGTCATAGATCTCGTTCTTCTCTACGACGGTGTTGTCGGCGGCCATGATGCCAATGCCGATGCCGTACGGGAGCTTGGCGACAAAGGCGTTCGGGTCGGCGAAGTTCTTGCCGTTGTTGCGGTAGGTCTTGTTGTTGCGGATCGTGCAGTCGCGGCCCTCTTTGCTGGGGTTGTTGGGCAGCACGAACGCCATGATGCCGGCGGTGTTGTCGTGAACGTCGTTGTTTTCGACCAGCGCGGTGACGGTGTTTTCGATCTCGATGCCGGCGACGTTGCCAAAGACGTGGTTGCCGCGAACGGTGGCGCGGCGGCTCTGGCCGACGTAGATGCCGGCGTCGTCAATGCCACTGGTGGTGCAGCCTTCGACCAGGATGTCCTCGGACTCGACGGGATAGACACCGTAGTGGCCGGTCTTGTCGGCGACCAAGTTGCGCAGGGTGACGCCTATAGACTTGCTGACCGTGACGCCGTTGCCGCTGAAGTTGCGCATGGTGATGCCGTCCATGACAAAGCGCGAGCCGCTGACGATCACCGCATCCTTGCGCTTCTTGCCGCCATCGAGCGCACCCTCGATGATGACGCGCTCTTCGGGGTTGTCGGCACTGGTGGCGCCGACCAGCATCACGCCGCTGCGATCGATGGCGACCGTCTCGCGGTAGATGCCGGGCCGGACCTTGACCACCCAGCGCGTCGCCTCGGCGGGCATGTCGAACATGGCTTGGCTGATCGAGCCGCCGGCTTCAACGGTGACATCGGCCTTGCCGGTGGCGATGCAGTCGCGGCGCTCGTCGGCATCCAGCGCGCCCTGATAGCAGTCGTAGAGGTTCTTTTCGGCACAGCCCGCAAGTCCCAGCAGGCTCAAGCCGGACAGACACAGCACGGTCGCTCGTTTCGACATCATCTTGGGTTCCCTCTTCCTTCGGGTTTCGGGTGAGTACGGCGCGGCTACTGAAGCGGACCCTGGGCCACCGGCAGACCCGACGGCACCAGCTTCGGCACCTCGGGCAGCAGCGACTCATCGGTCAGCGCTTCCAGGAACGCCACCAGATCGGCTTTTTCCTCGGCGGTCAGGTCAAACTTGCGGATCTTGTCGTCCACGTTGTCGAGCTTGTAGCCCCGCCCGAGTCCGCCGCCCTTGGCGTAGAAGTCCAGCACCTCGTCGAGGGTCTTGAGCGAGCCGTTGTGCATATACGGCGCGGTCTTGGCGACGTTGCGCAGCGTCGGGACGCGGAAGGCCCGCTCATACGACGCACCGGGCATCACCGTCGCCCGCCCGCGATCCTCATCGAGCTTGGTCGGATCGCCCAGCGAGGGCACGCCAAGGACTTTGTACTCTTTCATCGCGAACGTCGGCAGCTCGTGGCACTCGAAGCAGCGGGTGCTGACCGAGCGAAACAGGTTGAGCCCGCGAGTGGCAGACTCGCTCATCGCGGTGCGATCCCCGGCGGCGTAGCGGTCAAACGGCGAGTTGACACTGGCGATGCTGCGCTCGAAGGCGGCAATGGCGCTGGCGAGGTTGTCGAGTGTGACCGCCGATCCGCCGCTGCCCCGGAAGGCCTCGTCGAAGCGGCGGCTGTACTCGGGGATGGCCTTTAGCTCGGCGATGAGCTTGACCGGGTCTTGGTCCATCTCGATCGGGTTTTGGATCGGTCCTTTGGCCTGGTCTTCGAGGGTCTTGGCGCGGCCATCCCAGAACTGCTCGCTGTTCCAGGCGGCGTTCCAGACCGTCGGGGCGCTGCGTCCGCCTTTTTGGCCTCGGATGCCGGTGGCGACGGCGCGGTTGTCGGTGAAGCCGCTCGCCGGGTGGTGGCAGTGGGCGCACGAGACGGTGTTGTCGCCCGACAGGACCGGGTCAAAGTAGAGCAAGCGCCCCAGCTCGATGCGCGCGGGGGTGCTGAGGGCGCCGGGGGGGCGGACCATCGCCGGGAAGGCTTGCTCCAGGCCGCTGCGGGGGGATCGGCCCTCGGACAGAGGGGTGATGACCTCGCACTCGCCGATGCCGCTCAGCGGGTCGTGCCAGACGGTGCGCATGCCCTTGGGGCACGCAAGCTGAGGACTGCTGTCGCCCGGGTCACAGCCGCTGCCAAGCCCGAGCAAGACCAGCCCGATGAGGCCGAGGGTCTTGCACAAGCTGCGCGAAGGACGGAGAAAAACCGAAGCACGAGCGTGGGTTGCAAGCATGGCGCGAACCGTACGATCGCAGTCCCCCGCTGGCAACCGTTTGCACGCACCGTCCTGGGCAGGCCGCCGCGACTTGGACGTGAAGTCAAAACGGTCGGTTGGTAGCCGAAACGACTTGGACGTGAAGTCAAAACGGTCGGTTGGTAGCCGAAACGACTTGGACGGGAAGGGTGGGATTGGGCATGCTGCCGCGCATGGCTTCGTCCAAGCTCGTCCGTACCGAGCGTGCGCTCTTCCTGTTTGCCGAGACGCTGTTTTCCGATCACAGCGGTCCGCCGGCCCGGCAGCGGGTCGAGTCGCTGGCCCGCGATGCGGTGGCGCTGCTGGTGGCGACTACGCCCCGGGCGCGGCTCATGTTCTCGGTCTGTCTGTTCGTGGTGCTGTGGGTGGCCCCGCTGTTCATTCGGCGGGCTCCGGGGCTGGCGCGCTTGCCGCTGCCGCTGCGGGTGGCGGCGCTGGAGAAGATGGAGCACACGGCGGCGGGGGCGGCCTTGGTGCTGGCGGTCAAGGCGGTGCTCTGCATCCTGTGGTACGAGCAGCCAGAATCCGTCGCTGGAATCGGCGTCGATCCGCCGTGTCAGCCGGGGGTGCGCAGGTCCCTGCCGGTGCTGTCGGGAGGTGTGGCGTGAGCGTCATCTCGGGACGGACGCTTATGGGCCCGGCCAAGCCGCTTTCGCTATCGACCGATGTGGTGATCGTCGGCTCCGGGGCCAGCGGGGCAGTGGTGGCGGCAGAGCTAGCGGAGGCCGGTCAGAAGGTGGTGATCCTGGAAGAGGGTCCGCACCTTCTGCCTGCCGATCTGGGCAAGATGCGACCGTCGGAGACGATGCGGCGGGGCTGGCGCGAGGCGGGGATGTCGTTCACGGTGCCGATCGGCGACAGTCCTGCCATCAACCTGATGGTCGGTCGCTGCGTGGGTGGCTCGTCGGTCATGACCGGCGGCGTGTGCTTTCGGACGCCCGATCACATCCTCCATGAGTGGGTCGAGGAGCTGGGCCTGCGCTCACTGTCACCCGAGGCGATGGCGCCCCACTTCGACGAGGTCGAGCGGCGCTGTCACATCGAGCTGGTGCCGGAGCACATGCGCTCGCGATCGACGGTGCTGTACGGGCAGGGGGCGGAGCGGCTGGGCTACTCGCTGGCCCCAAACCGTCGCAACACCAAGGACTGTGACGGCTGCTCGCGCTGCAACTTTGGCTGTCCGCACCAGGCCAAGTGGAGCGTCGATCTGACCTATCTGCCTCGGGCGCAAGCGGCGGGGGCCGAAGTGTTTGCCGATGCCCGGGTCGAAGAGATCCTGCTTCACGGCGATCAGGCGATCGGGGTGGCGGGGCGGCTGCTCGATGCCGAGGGCCAGCCGGGGCGGCGCTTGGTGGTGCACGCGCGACGGGTGATCTTGGCCTGTGGCGGCATGCACACGCCGCGTCTTCTGCAAGATGCCGGGATTGCCGATCGGCTGGCGGCGGTGGGCGAGGGGATGACGCTTCATCCGAGCATGCGGGTGATGGCGCGCTTCGACGAGCCGGTCTATGGCTGGCGGGGGGCGCTGCAGAGTGCGCACTCCGAGGCGTTTGTGGACGAGCGCATTACCCTGATGAGCGTGTTTGTGCCGACCGGAGTGCTGGCGGCGACGCTGCCGGGGATTGGTCACAGTCACAAGCGCCGGGCCGAGATGGCGCCGTATCTGGCGGTGTTCGGGGGGCTGATTCACGACGATCCGGGGGGGCGGGTGCTGTCGCGACGGTCGCCGCTGGGGCTGCTGATGGGGCAGACCGAGCCGGTGGTGACCTATCGGATGTCGCAGCGCGATCGTCGGGGGGTCAGTCGGATGCTGCGCATCCTCGCCGAGACGTTCTTTGCGGCGGGGGCGCGTGAGGTGTTCTTGCCGATCCTCGGTGGGCCGCCGGGCTTCCCCGAAGGCGGGCTCAGTGCTGATGATCTGCGGCGGGTGGACCTGGACCGGATTCCCAGCCAGCGGTTCGAGTGTGCGTCGCAGCATCCGCTTGGCTCGTGTCGGATGGGGCTGTCCAGTGATGACGCGGTCGTCGATGAACAGGGCCAGGTCTTCGGTCTGCGCGAGCTGTTTGTCGTCGACTCGAGCATCTTGCCGACCAGCCTGGGGGTCAATCCGCAGGTGACGGTGATGGCGATGGCGACCCGCCTTTCGCAGCAGCTACGAGAACGACCTCTGCCGCCACTGACTTAGCTTGGCCCTTGTCGTCGTACGTGCGCGTGCCAAAATGGGCGCATGGCGATTCAGAACTTGCGCGACAAGCTGCTGAAGGCGGGGCTGGTCGATAAAAAGCAGAAGGTCTTGGCGGATACCCAAGACCGGCGGGAAAAGAAGCAGCGGGGGGCCGATGAGCTGGCGGCGGCGGAAGCCGAAAAGCAGCGACTGTTCGCCGAGAAACAGGCCCAAGAGGCGGAGGAGCGTCGTCAGGCAGAGCTGGCGAAGGCGACGGAGCGGGCCGAGCGGGAAGCGGCCCATCGGGTCCGCAACATCTGTGATCGCTGGGCGGTGCGGGTGACGCGACCGGGGCAGCGGCGGTTTTACTTTGTGCAGCGCTCGGGACGGGTCGGTTACTTGTGGCTGCCCGATGCGCTGTGCGATCAGCTGTGTCTGGGGGCGCTGGCGATCATCGAGCGGATGCCGTCCGCAGAGATCGCCGAGCTGGCGAGTCGTCCTCGGCCCCAGGCGCGCAAGCCACGAAGCCTGCTGCAGCAGCTGATTGGACAGGTCAAAAAGGGTCAGATGCAGGTCGTCAGCGAGGAGACACATGTCCTGCTGGCGCCCGAGCCCGCTGAGCGGATCTTGGCGATTGATCCCTCGGCGGTGCGCTTTTGGGCGCGCAGTCAGAAGCCGCTGGGTTACGTCAGCGAAGCCGGTGAAGGCGTCGCCGCGACCTGATACGGGTCCTTGCGAAACATCAGCCACGCCGCCAGTACCAGGCCGAGCAGCGAGATGATCTGACTGGTCGACAGGAACCCGAGCAGGACGCCACGCTCGTCGTCTCGCCAGATCTCCACGACGATGCGCAGGATGGCGTAGAGCGCGAGACAGGCACCGCCGATGAAGCCCTCTTGGCGCTTGCGGGGCCGGATCACAAAGTAGGTCAGCGCGAACAGCAGCAAGCAGCCGAGCGACTCATAGAGCTGGGTCGGATGTACCGGCAGCATCGGCTGGCCGGCGAGGATGCGATGCGCCTCGTACTGCACCCGCCACGGCGAGCTACCAATCGGAAAGCGGATGCCGAGCAGCGAGTGGGTAATCTTGCCGTAGCAGCAGCCGTTCAAGTAGCAGCCGAGTCGTCCGAAGAACAGCCCGAGCAGGATCGCCGGAGCTGCCAAGTCAGCGACACGCAGGAAGCGAATCTTGGCCTTGCGGGTGAAGTACACCGCATACGCCGTCGCCATGATCAGCCCGCCGTAATAGACGAGCCCGCCGCGCCACAGCTTGGCCCAGGCAAAGCAGTCACGGGGTGGGTAACAGACATGGCGGGCGGTGTCGCACAGGTAGTCGTAGCCACACTCCTTGGCGACGTTGCAGTGCGTGACCAGGGCATCAATGGCCGGGACCTTCAGCGGATCGATGCAGAGGTTTACGTAGTCCTGAAAGTGACCATCGACAAAGACATGCAGGATGCGCGACCCGATGACCCCGAAGATGGTCATGTACAGGTTGATGTCGATGATGTCGTCGGTATCGAGGTCGAGCTTGCGGGCCTCACGCACGGTCAGGATGGCGGCGAAGAGCAGGCCCAGGGTCAGGAACGTGAAGTAGGCCGGGAACGTGATGTCCCCAAGCAGCGGCAGGGTGAACTTCCAGAGGAGCGGCTTCACGGTGAGCGCTTAGGCCGAGGCCGGCTTTTCGGCGGCGGCGGCAGCTGGGCTGTCACTCGGCTTGGCTGGCTCGCTCTCTTCTGGGGGCAGCGGGTCGCGGGGCCGGTCGATGAGGATCATGCCCACCCCGATGACGAGCGCGGCATCGGCGATGTTGAAGGTCGGCCACTCGTAGGTCTGACTGGCGGTGGTGATCTTCCACAAGATGAAGTCGGTCACCCTTTGATAGACCGCCCGGTCGTACATGTTGCCGATGGCGCCGCCGGCCAGGAGTCCGAGCTTGACCCCCAGCCACTTGGCGTCATTCGGCAGCCGATACAGCCACATCCCGATCACGCCCAGGCAGAGCAGCCCGATGCCAAACAGGAAGTAGCGGGCGCCGGGCTTGTCGCGAAACATCCCAAACGCCGAGCCGGGATTTTCCGAGTACCGGAAGTCGAAGTAGCCCTTGATGACGGTCTTCGGGGCCGAGATCGCTGCCGGATATCCTGCCGGCTTCAGTGTGCTGCGCGCCCAGATCTTGGTGCCTTGGTCGAGTCCGAGGCTGATCAGGAACAGGAGGAGGAAGGCGACGTATTTTGACTTCATCGTGTTAGCCGCGAGTTATATCACTTGAGGTTTCTCTTCGGCAACGTCGCGCCCCCGACAATTATTCCCCTACGAGTGGAGGGCGGCGATGGCTTGGGCGCGCTCTGCGACTTTTTGCCGCAGCTCGGCTGGTTCCTGCACTTCCACACCTGCGCCAAAGCCGAGCACCCAGCTAACCAGCCAGTCAGACAGCGGGTTTTCGAGCGTGACCTGCAGGCTGCCATCGCGACCGACCTGAACGCGGGCGGGGTCGAAGCGCGTCCGAACCTCGTAGGCGAGGGCTTTGTCGAAGCGCAGCTCGATGTGGGGGTGGGCGGCCTCGGGCTGGAACAGGTGATCGCGGCGGAACTTTTCGATGTCGAAGTCGCCGGGAACCGTGAACGCAGGTCCGTCGCTGGAGATGACAACACCGGACAGCCGCTCGACTTTGAACAGGCGCGGCTCGTTGTGACGATGACAGCGGCCAACCAGATACCACGAGCCTCGGTGATTGAGCAGCGCGTAGGGATCAATGTGACGCTGCTCGGTCAGCCCGCGTGACGCCGAGTGATACTTGGCGACGAGTGGCCGATGGGCGGTGATGGCGCGGTGCAGGTCCGACAGCAGCGACAGCTTGTGATGATCTTCTGTCTCGACGACCGACTCTCGCTCTAGGGCCAGCAGCTCTGGTGAGGCTTCCCCGAGTGCGGCGCGAATCTTGGCGAGCAGGCGGGCGACCGCGTCTTCATACGGACGCACCCCCGATCCGGCAAGTGCCCGCAGCCCGAGGGTGAGCGAGAACGCCTCCGCCGCCGTCAGTCGCAGTGGACGGGTCAGCCCTTGCGGCAGCTCGGCGTAGACACAGTCGTCGTCCTCGTCAATGGTGAGCAGCAAGAACTCATCGGGCGCACCGGCGGGCGGACCGACCTGGGACAGCAGATCGATGTCGTCGCGCAGGGTCGTGACATCGACATCCAGCTCTTTGGCCAGCTCGGCAACAGGAACCCCCTGACGAGCGAGCACGGCCGGAACCAGATACAGCAAGCGACGGAGACGGGCAGCAGTATCCATGGCGATTAGCTCCGAGTGGCGGTCCGGGGGACGCTGACTTCGCTCTGACCGGGGCTGACGTTGCGACGAGAGATCGCGCGGGCTGTCTCGGTGACGCGCTGACGGAGAGTGACCGGAGCGAGTACCCGCAAGCTGCCCGAGGCAGACAGGACGCGGCTGATCAGATAGTCGGGGTTGCCACACTCGAACTCGACGAGCGTGCCGGGCTGGCCATGATCTGCGCCGGGGCTGCGGGCTGCCGGTCCGAAGTCCTCGTCCGCTACCCATGGGGTGTCGGCGCTGACGAACAGGCGGGCGCGGACTTTGGCCTCGCGCTCGAAGCGCCACGGAGAGATCGCGCCTTGCTCTTGGAGGGAAAAGTCCGCCGGGATGTCAAAGTCAGGCGTCTTCGGACGGGGCGCGACGGTGAGCTTGAGGATGCGATCGATGCGGAAGCGACGCAGGCCCTGGGCGCGATGGCAGAAGCCGACCAGCAGCCAGGCGCCTTGCCGATAGACCAGTCCGTAGGGATCGACCTCGCGGAGGCTGGGACCGATGACGCTGCTCTCAGTGCCGCCGGTATCTCCGTCGGAAAGCCAGCCGCTGCCGCGATGGGCGTCGTACTCGAACGTGATGCGCTTGCGGTTGTGAATGGCCGTCTCGACCTGCTCCAAGTGCGACGCGAGAGAGCCGGACTTGTACGTCGTCGGCAGGTGGACCATGACATCGAGCTGAGCTGGGCTGGGCGCCGTCGAGCCATGTTGTTGCGCACTGCGTCGGGAGCGTCGTCGCGCTGGCAGCCCGGATAAATCGAACATCAGCTTGCGGACGGCCAGCTCGGCGGCGTGACGATAGGGAAAGTCGCTCTGGTGACGCACTGCCGCTGCCGTCGCTACCAATACCGCCACTTCGTCGGGCGAGAGCACCACTTCCGGCAGGCGATACTTCTGGCGGTCGATTATGTAGCCGCCTTCACTCGGGGCGTCCTCGACATCTTCCAGGGTCACGTAGCGAATGGGCACGCCCATCTCGAGGAGGGTTGCTTTGTCACGCTCGAAGGCGCGGGCGCCAGCCTCGGGTTTTGCACTTCGGTACTCGGCGAACTGCTCCCGCAGCTCTGCCAGCGAGATGGGCCGACGCGCATCGAGGAGCAGCACAACCAAATCGAGCAGCCGCTTGGTCCGAGTGTCAGTGGAGGCGTGCATGGCTGCCTCGGAAGTACTGCGCGGCGCGGTACGAAGTCAAGGACAGGATCGCGGGCTTGGGAACGGCAGGCTCAGCTGGACGGGACCTTCACGGGGCACGGTCACCGCTGTGCTCGTCAGCGCCTCGGTGTCCATGTCGTCGTCGCTGAGCCCGTGCAGTGAGACGCCAAGCAAGCGGATCGGGCGCTGTCCGGCGGCGGTCTTTTCCAGCAGCGCAATCGCTCGCTCCGTCAGCTGCTCTTCGCTCCGGCTCGCTCGGGACGCCGTCTCGCTGCGGGTGATGGTCTGAAAGTTGTCGTAGCGAACCTTGAGCGTCACCGTCCGCGCAAACAGCTGGTGGCGAGCCAGCCAGTCGGTGCATTCCTTGGCAAGCGTGCGAATTTCGTCGGTGATGCGGTCTTTGTCGAGCAGATCGTCGGCAAACGTGGTTTCACTGCCGACCGACTTGCGCTCGCGGTTGGGCTCGACGAGGCGGCTGTCCTGGCCGTGTGCCAGCTCGAGCAGCGTCCTCGCGAAGCTGCCGACCACCTGGGTTAGCTCGGCTTCACTTTTGCCGCGAACGTCGACGAGCTTCTCCATCCCGGCAGCGCGCAGCTTCTTGGCCGTCACGGGACCGACACCCCACAGCGCATCGATCGGCAGCTCCGCCAAAAATCGCTCGACTCGCTCGGGAGCAATCACCGTCAGTCCATTGGGTTTGCGCCACCCCGAGGCAATCTTGGCCAAAAACTTGTTCGGTGCGACGCCAGCCGACGCGGTCAGGCCCGTCTCCGTTGTGATCGCTTGCTTGATACGGCGCGCGACCTCGACGCCGAGCGGCTCGTTCCAGGCATTCTCCGTCACATCCAGATACGCTTCGTCGAGAGACAGCGGCTCGACGAGCGGCGTGACTCGGCGAAAGATCGCGAACACCTGCTCCGACGCGGCTTTGTAGCGCGCAAAGTCGGGAAAGACGACCTTCAGCTGAGGACACAGTCGCAGCGCCCGTGACATCGGAATCGCCGAGCGGACCCCGAACCGACGGGCTTCATAGCTGGCTGCCGCGACCACCCCACGATGGATTCCTCCGACGGCAACCGGCTGACCACGCAGCTCTGGCTTGTCACGCTGCTCGACGGAGGCAAAGAACGCATCCATGTCGACGTGCAGGATGCGGCGCACCGTCATGGCCATCTACCCGTCGGTGACTACTTGGCGCCCTCTTTGCTGGGACGGCTCTTGATGCCTCGAGTGAGGCGGGCTTTGACCTGGATGTGTTGGCGCTCTTTGTAGGCCTCGTGGCTCGACTCGCCTTGCTCGTTGGTGAGCGCGGTCTGGGCGTCCATCACCTGAAACTCGGTCAGAACGTAGACCACTTCCGACGGATCAAACTGTGCCTCGCCGAGCCCAACTTGGCTCATGATCGGACCGACGCGCAACGGTAGATCGGCGACGAAGTTGATGACCCGATAAGCCGCCGAGGAGAAAAAGTTCGGCAGAACCTCGGGAATGTTGATCTCGGCGTCGGACTGCAGCTCGGGCCGAAGCCGCTGCGTGGCGGGCTGGATCTCAAAGATCTTCTCGAATGGCAGCAGCGTGTTTACCGACTGACCGGGGATCACATAGTTGAACGGCACGAGGCGATTGCACAGCTCGCGAATGACCGATGGAAGATCTTCCCAGCGACGGCAAATCAGCCGAAATCGAATCTTGTCGTAGACGTGCGCGGCCAGGGTGTCGCGCTTGGCCAGCAGCTTGGTGATCAGGCTGTCTCGCTCTTTGCGGCTCCAGGCAAACTCGACGATCGGCAGGCCGGCTGAGCGCATCTGGTCGACGATCTGCACGACCTTGGACTCGATGAGTCCGAACACCTGATCGTCGGATACCGGCAGCTTGAAGAGGATCTCGCGCCCGTCAAGATGTTGGAGTACGTGCATCACCTTGAGGACAATGCAGGCATAGGTCTGAAAGCGTGCCCGTCGTGAAGCGAGCAGCAGCAGCTCGTACGCGGGGACTCCTTCGGCAACCTCGTCGGGGATGCGATAGCCGAAGTGCCGCGTCAGATACTCCACCGCCTCGGCGCGTACGTTTTCTAAGCGCTCCATGTCGATGGCGCTGCTCGGGTCGAACTCGTTGACCCGCAGAAAGCGGTGGACTTGGTCGAGGTCGGTAAACGCCAGGTGATGCCAGTCGAGCACCGAGCTGCCCGCGAGGAGGATGCGAATCGCTTCCAGATCAGCCGCCGAGACGCTGCTGCCGTCATCCACCAGTGATTCCCGACGATGGACTTGGACCCGACCCGAATCGGCGGTTGCGCCCGCTTGAGGCACTTTTGACCGTGAGCCCATCGGCGCGGCCGATCCAGAAGTTGGCTGCGCAGCGGGGTGAAGTGTCTCGTCGTTCATGTTGTAGCCCTCGGGTGCTTACCGACTGGTGGAATTCGGACTGCTCGGGCCCAACCACTGCGAGGGCTTGCACTGGGCCGGCTTCTTAGCGCGAGCCGCCGCAAGACACAAGCTGCGTGGGCACACTCTTACAATGTCAGCCTCGGTGAAGTGGGGTAAAGCGCCGATTTTTGTAGCAGCCAGGACTGCCTCACAAAGCGTTACGGTTCTAGCAAGTTGCAAGCGATAGACGGGTCTTTTTGTGGGTGTGGTTTGGGCTTAGGGCTGCTCGATGCGGCAGAGAGGGGCAAAAGCGGCGATGACGTCAGTCGTATTTGCCGCTGCTTTCGGCGTCGAGCTCCTCGCGGAGCAGGGCCAGTGCGCGAGCATGCAGGCGCGAGGTCCACGACTTCGACAGCCCCATGCTGGCCCCGACCTGCTCGAGAGTTTGATCGTGGTAGTAGTACCGTTCGATGAGAAAGCGCTCTTTGTCGGGGAGACGGGCCATCACCCGACGGACGCGCTGCGCCATCTGCTGCCGCTCGATGACCTCAGGAGGCTGGGGCCGCTCGTCGGGGAGCTGCTGTTCATCGCGCTGATCGAGCATCGTCACGAACACTGCCGCGATGCCACCGAGGGCTTGGGCCAGCTCGCGGACCGGCTCTTCGACGGAGTTGCCACTGGCGTCGGTGCCCCGCTCGGCCTGCGACTGGAGGTAGCTGTTGGCGCGCTCCTCGAAGCGGACCCGGGCGTACTCGCTGCGCGGCAGCCAGCCCATCGAGCGCAGCCCGTCAAACATGGCGCCCCGGACCCGGTAGTACGCAAAGGTCGTGAAGGCCACGCCGTGCCGGTCATCGAAGCGCTGGGCTGCCTCTAGCAGACCCTGCATGCCGAAGCCGACCAGATCATCGAACTCGATCATCGGCACCTGCTCACGCAGCTTGCGAGCAATCGAGCGGACGAACGGAATGTGATCATCGACCAGCCGCCGTGGGTCCTTCGCTGCCGCTTTCCCGGGGGGGGCGGATCCAGGGGGCTTCGACTCGGCCATTACAGCCAGTATACCGCTTGGCCTGGTTCTTAGGTGGGGTTGCATTTTCCGTCGCTGGGGCCGGAAAATTTGCCACGCTACAAGCGCTCGGTGGCCGGGCTAACGGCGCAGCGGCCAGGTCGACAGACCCATCGCGACCAGGACCAGCAGCGCCCCCAGATAGCCACGCGGCCCAAGCTGGGCTTCGCGCAGCAGCAAGTCCAGACCAAGCGCGAGCACCGGCTGCACCAGACCCAGCGTGGACAGCACCGACAAGTCGAGCCGCTGTAGCAGCGCCAGATAGATGCTCCAAGCCACGACGCTCCCAAAGACCGCCAGGTACATGAGCGCCAGGTGTGCTTGAACCGGCGCGGCGGCGATGTTCGGCCAAGACTCGCCTCGCAGCGGTGCCAGCACGAGCAGCGTCAGCGCCGTGTAGAACAGAAAGTACAGCGTAGACAGAAGTGGCGGCAGGTCGTGGGCATAGCGCTTGAGCAGCGCGCCATAGATCGGCCACATCACCGCAGCTGCGACCAGCGCGAACAGCATCGCTCGGATTTGGCCGTCACCTAGCGTCTGCCCTTCCCAGAACAGCGCCGCCATGCCTCCAAGCCCAATCGACATGCCCAACAGCCGCCGGAGCAGCAGCGGCTCCAGCCCAAACATGCGGGCCACGATCAGCGTAAACAGCGGACTCGACGCGCAGATGATGGCTGTCGTGCCTCCCGAGAGCTTCAGCTCGGCCAGGTAGATGCAGGCATAGCCCAGCCCGTTGACGAGTCCTGCGATCAGCAGTGCCAGGTGCTGCGGTCTTCCTCCGGGGAGCCGTAGCGGCAGTTTGCGCGCTCGAACCACGACCAGCAGCAGCGCCGCCGCGATCAAAAAGCGCAGGCTGGCCCCAAACATAGGTGGATATCCCGTCAAGCAGATGCGGATCGCCTGCCAGGTGGTCGACCAGATCAGGCACAGCAGCAAGTAGCCAAGGATTTCCACGCTGCGCAGAAGGGTACGCAGTTCGCATAGGGCTTGGCAACGATTCTTAGGATTGGTGCCGGGGACGGTGTCGTGGCACAATCGGCGCCGCTCGAGACAGCCGATGAATGAACGAAAGTGCCGCTGCGGTCATGACCTCTCGCACCCGCTGGTGATTCCGGAACCTAAGTACACCGCGTGGGGCTGGTTCCTGCTGATGATGGGGGCGACGCCGAAGCCGGTTCGGGCGCTCTATCGGTGTGAGCGCTGTGGCCAGGTCCTGGCCTCGACCCGCGACGAAAAAGTCCTGCGGGAGTTTTCCTAGCGAGAGCTGTAGCCGGCGCGCCGACAGAGCAGTGCCGCACTTTGCCAAGCCGTCGTGGTGCTGCCAGCCGGGAGAACGCGCAGACTCGGCCAGCCAATGCTGTCGAGGAGAGCCCGCAAACTGGCCAGTGAAAATCGTCGGTGGTGAAGGATCGCAAAGTGGCGCGGTCGAGCACTCCTGCCGTCGATGGTGGTGATGGTGGCGATGGTTGAATGACCGATGCTGCCGGCGACACTGCCGCCGCTGTCCACGGCTCTGCGCAGGCTGATCCGCTCTGGACGACTGAGGGCGCGCTGAAGCGGTCCACACAGCCAGTCCACCAGCTCGGGGGGAAAAGGCTCATCCACGGGAACTTGCTCGTCGCTGCGCGTCTCCACGTCGTCCACCAGATCGGCATCAATCAGCAGCAGGTCACCAGGCCGAGCCACGCTGCCAATGGTGTCACGCAGGAACCGCAGCGCATTGTCGAGGTGGGCAAGCGTCCCCAGCAGCACAAACAGCCTCTGCCGGTCGCCATGCAGCGACGATGCGAACAGCCCGGTGTAGCTCGGCAGGCGATGAAAGTTGCCGGCAATTGCCAGGACCGAAACCTCGGGCCTATCGGCCAGCGTCGTCGCTGCTTGCTGGTACGCGACGGTGAGCAGCGGCTGACTAATATCGAGCAGCCACAGCCCCAGCGCCTGCCGTTTTGCCGCCAGCAGATGTTCCACCAGTCGGATCTCGCGCCGCCCGTCCCCAGGCCCCAGCGCCACCACCGTCAGACCGGTGCTTTGCTGCTGCTGAACAATCGTCGCCGCGAGTGGTCCCAGCGGCAGGTTTTCCGCGTGCAGCGATCGGCCAGGCAGCTTGGCACAGTAGCGCAGATACGCCAGCGCGCTGTGGTGTGTCAGATAGAGGCTGCTCTGCTCGAGGTGCCCACCGGCTCCGCGCAGCGTCCGCTCCAGATCTTCCAGCAGTCGCAGCGGCTCGAAGTCGGGTGCAATGTAGCAGTTCAGCGGCGGTGTCTGCGCCGGCAGCAGATGCAGCGGAAGCTCGTGCCGAGGCAGCGGCAAGTCGCCGGGCAAAAGCCCCAGGTCCCCAACCAGCAGCAGTCGCAGCAAGGTCGCCCGCGTCGGTCGAGTCCGGGCTGACTCGATGAACTTGATGGTCGCTTCGGACAGGTTGGCTTGCTGCGCGAGACGATGGCGCGACAGGCCTGCCGCTTCTCGACGGAAGCGAAGCAAGCGAGCGAAGGAGTGGATCTGCGCCTGACCGATCGGTGAGTCATTCGTCTCACGCGTGATGGGCCGGGCTGGATGTCGAACGGAACGGGCATTTCCGGTTTCTGGCATGGCGACCTCTGACGAGTACCGAGGAGCTGATGGGCTGCTCAGACCTTTTTGCAGACGAGGCCGCTTCCTGAAAACGACATACAGGTGTCAATGTGTCGATTCGTGGTCAGTCCGTCGGTGCGTCGCCCATTTTGCGCGCGGGGCTAGTCGCCCAGATGATCCAGCCGCAGGATGCCTTTTCTCGTCGAAACAACCCGAGTCCGCGACAGCGTCTTTTGACCCGTGGTGTGGTCAAAGGCAACCAGCAGTACGTTCAGGTGGTAGACCTGCGGAATCTCCACCGTGCGGAAACGGCCCGTCTGATAGTCGTAAAATCGAACCCGCGAGACCGGATCGTCGAGCCGCGTCAGCACTTCCGCCAGCGACAGCCGCAGCAGATCTTGCACCGCAAAGCCAGCTGGCACCGGCGAGCGACCCGCCCCGAGCACCAGCTGCCGGTGATAGTGAAGGATCTGCTCGGACTCCGAGGTCACGCCGCGCACGGTCCGGTTGAGTAGGCGCAGCGCCAGCACGTCGGGCGGAACCTGGGACTCGGCAATGAAGCGCACCCGCTCGCGCGCTCGACCGGCAATGCTGCCAAAGCCCACTTCCTCGAGCGTGTCGAAGACCAGCTGCCGGTCGTGATCCCAGCGCAAGATCCGCGACGACAGGCTCTGCCGCGTCCACTCTTTGATGCGATCTTTTAGAACGTACGCGACGACGGCAAAGGTCAGCAGCAGCCCTTGATGGTCGCGCGCCAGCTCATAGTTGAGCAGTGGTACCTGCGCCAGCGTCGCCCACGTCGCCGCCAGCCCCGCCGCCACCATCGCCGCACTGTTGCGATAAAACGGATCGCTATCGGCCTGCCGCGTGTCGATAAAGAGTGCCCGCTCGAGAGTGTTCTTCAGTCGACCGATTCGATACGAGTAGTACTCCGGCGCGTCTCCCCACGGTGTGGCAAAGCCTTGATCGAGCCGGTAGCGATTGACCTGCTCGATGGTGCGGCCCAGTCGTACCCGCAGCCGGGTTGCTGTCCCTGTCCCGTCGCGCAGCTCGGCCAGTCCTTCGATAAGCTCCGCCAGATCGGCCAGCTTCAGGTCAATGACTGCACTCACGTACTCCTCGGCAAACGCCAGCGCCTGCGGGACCTCTTTGGGCTGAAGCGCCGCGAACGCCGCGACCTTGGCCCGCAGTCGGTGCATGCTGCCGAGTGCCTTGAGCATGTGACTGGTCGCTTTTTCTAAGCTCTCGACGAGTCGTTGGCGATCGGCGGGGGAGTGCCGAGCTTGACCGACCAGGCTGCGCAGCACCTCGACCTCGGTGGCCGCCGCCGCCGCGACCTCTGCGCTGTACAGCTGGGCCAGCTTGACCAGGGCACTGGCGCGCGGTGCATCGTCGGTGAGCAGCAAGGGAAGCTGCTGCCGAAGCATCGTACCGGGATTGCGCGGACTGTTGAGATCCGCCAAGTCGGCCAGTAGTACCGTCGGTGAGTGCAGACGCATGCGAATCGACGCATCGCGATAAAAGTCACTCATCGAGTAGCTGGTTGGACTGACTCCAAATGACTGGGGAAAGAAGAAGTACGCGTCGAGTGTGTAGGTTCGCTCGGGTCCACGGGGCAGCGGCAGAAGCTGCGTGACCTCGAGCGTGCGTGGATCGGGCGCCGAGAGCTGCGGCGGCTGGCCAATTCCTTCACTCGGGCGACGTGCCGGCTTGCGACGGACCAGCCGTGCGGCCAAGAGCTGACTTACGCGCGGGGCAGCCACAGCTTCGTCTCCAGTGCCGTGGTTTCGACCTCGCCGCCGAGCGGTTCAATCAAGGGTCGAATCAGCTCCAGGGTGTGGGAGTGGAGGCCGCAGTCGATGTGCAAGCGGATGCGAGTCGCCTCGATCGCCACGCCCACCGCCAAGCCATCTCCGACGGAAGGGGTCGACTCCACGATCGCGCTTAGGATCGCGGAGATCGCGCTGACCAAGCGTCCTTCTGCATCGGTCACCGACAGCTGCGGGCTTAAGCTCGCCAGTCCTTCCCAGGTCACTTCGAGGCTGTGACCGTTTTCCAGCAGCGCGCTGCGGGCCTCGGACTCGGCTTGGCTGAGCACGTCGCTGAGCGGCCGCGCGACAATGTCTTCCATTGCCGGCAACAGCGACTGCTCGACGACGGGCGTACTGTCAGCCACGAACACCCGCAGCGGCGCCATCCCCGGTCGCTTCAGCACGTGCAGCAGCCCTTGCAGCGGCTCGCCGTCGGTCAGATCCAGCTTGATCGGCTCGGCCTGCCCGTCGTTTTCCGCCACCTTCAAGATGCCTTGTACCTGGGGATGCTCGGCAAACTCGTTCATTCGCGCGCCAGCCTCGGGACCACTCAAGTGCAGCGCTCGGCGCCCGGCGCCATTGCAGGCCACCAGCTGACCATTTTCCTCGAAGATGACACACGCGCAGGGTAGGGCCTCGACGAGCTGAGAGAGCAGCGCTTCCCCCATACCTGCCGACAGCAGTCGCCGTCGCAGCTCCGTCGCCATCTGATTCAGCACCCGCGCCACGTCGCCGACCTCATCATTGGTGGGCTGCAGAACCTTTACGCCGAGATCGCCGGAGGCCAGGTTTTGCGCCATCGCTCCGACGCGCTGCAGTGGCCGCACAAACAGGATCGCCGAGACGAGCGAAAACAGGATCGCCACCGACGCTGCCACCGCCATCGCGTTGAGCAAAAAGCGCATCGTGCCACTGGTCACCGCCTCGATGCTGTCGACGGAAGTGGCCAGGCGCAGCACGCCATACGGCTGGTTTTTCGCGTCGACCATCTGACGAGCGACGTACAGCGTCTCAAAGCCGGTTGTCTCGGAGTGACGGCGCGCGTACCCGGTGCCATGCAAGCCTGTCCAGACGGGCAGGCCTTCGGGCTTGCTCGCCGGCTCGGCCATCGCCATTCGCACCTCGGAGCGGCTCGCATGGTTGATGGTCAGGGGCAGGACGACCGAGTTTTCCAGGAGCACATCCCCCGCCAGCGACATGTAGGTCAGTCGGTGGGTGCTGATCTCCCCAAACTTGCGCAGTACCTGCAGCCGCTCGTCGTCAGGAACGCTGCGCAGCGACTCGGCCACTTTTTGAATCTGTGACGACATTCGCAGCGCCGACTCGCGCAGCAGATCGCCCTGGAGCACGACGCGGATGTAAAAAAACGTCGGCCCGGCACCGAGCAGAAGCACACCGAGGTACGAGAGCAGCAGCTTGACGGGGAGGGGGATGCGCGGCATGAGAAATAAGCGCGTATCAGACACGAAAATCGTCCGCTGGGAGGAGAGTTTTTTCTTGCGCGGCCTGCGGCGACCACGGTATCCCTTGCCCTCTCAGTCACTCAGACTGTTTCGCGCTTGTAGCTCAGCTGGATAGAGCAACGGACTTCGAATCCGTGGGTCGGGCGTTCGAATCGCTCCAGGCGCACTTTCGAGAGGGGGGAAGCACATTCCTGTGGTCCCAAAATCGGGATACCATCAGGAAAGATGAAGCTGACTCCGTTTGCGAAGCTGTTTGTAGCGCTCGTGATCGTCGCGGCCACGGGCTATGTCCTTCAGGTCAAGGTCTTCGATGGACAGGGCTTTGGTCGGACGACCGGCGCGCTGCCAAAGGGCGGCGAGGCCTTTACGAAGGCGGGGGATGAGAAGCCAAGTCCCGGTCCGCCGCCTGCGAAGCTGAAGCCGATTGTGGTGGGGGTGAACGACTTTGGTGGAGGCTATCCACTGCTGCTCGCCAACGACGGTGCGCAGCCAGGACCGGAGTCGCTGTTTCGCAAGGCCGGGCTCGATGTCGAAGTGCGCCTGATTCGCGGCTCGAAGGAGCGGCTCAAGGCATTCGACGACGGCGAGGTGGATGTGATGCTGCTGTCGCTCGACTACCTGGCGAACCTGCAGCCAATTTACAAGCAGAAGGGTGTCGAGCTGCGCAGCTTCCTGTTTGTCGACTGGAGCCGGGGCAACATCGGCATCGCCGCTAAGCCGCAGTTTGCGAGCATCGAGGACCTGAAGACCGCGCGGGTGGCGACGACGAGGAATACCCCGACGCACTACCTCTTGTTGTCGCTGCTTGAAAAGAGCAACTTGAAGCCGCCCGAGATCGAGACGATCAAGTCGAGCCTGGTGTTTGCGACCAAGACTCCCGAGGCGGGGGCGCTGTTTCAGCGCGGTGAGGTCGATGCAGTGGCGATCTGGGAACCGCACCTGTCGGAAGCGATTGCGGACGGCAAAGGGACGGTGCTGGTCACGACCGAGACGGCGACGAACCTGATCGGCGACGTGCTGTTTGCGCGCAAAGAGTGGCTGGAGAGCAATCGCGACAAGGTGGTGGCGTTTTCGCAGGCGTTCTTTACTGCCGTCGGCAATCTCCAGCAGGACCCGACGCACACGGTCGAGCTGGCGGCGGCGGCGTTTGCGCAGAAGCCGGAGCAGATTGCCGCGACGATCAAGAAGGTCAAGCCGGCGCAGTTTGCCGACAACCGAGCGTTCTTCGGGATGGAGACGGAGGACTGTGCCTACGATCAGCTATTCGTCGAGGCGAGTGGTTTTTGGCAGCGCGAAGGTCTGATCAAGGAAGTCTCGGCACCGTCGCAGACCAAGTGGCTGAAGGCTCTCGAGGCGCTGGCGCCGCAGTACAAAGACCAGAAAGTCACCGAGTCGTTTCGCTTCCTGGGCCTGCCGCAGAAGCAAGGTTCGTCGCTGCTGACCAAGAGCGTCAGCATCTACTTTGGCAGTGGACAGAGCAGCGTCGACCCGAACGCGCGCAAGGTCCTCGACGGCTTTGCTCAGACGCTGGCGGTGTTCCAAAACGCTTATGTGCAGGTTGAGGGCAACACCGATAACGTCGGGGCGCGGCCCAGCAACCTGACGCTGTCCAAGCAGCGGGCCGAGGCAGTGGTGGCGTATCTCGTCGAGCGCCATCGGCTGGAGCGCAGTCGCTTCGTCGCCATCGGCAACGGACCCGATCATCCCGTCGCTGACAACCGAACCACCGAGGGTCGCGAGCTAAACCGTCGCACCGACTTCAAGATCATCAAAAACGCCGTCGCGACACCGTAATGCTGGCTAGCGCGGATCGTCGTCGCCTTCGCCCACTTCGGCATCAGCGCTCTCGCTGACCTCTTCCTCGGTGCCGTCGTCTGGAACAGGTGGCTGAGGTCGTGGCGGTGGCACACCGTCTTTGGGCGGCTTCGGTGCCGACGGAACAGCCTTGGCGGCAGCGGCATACACCGCGATGACCTTCTGCGACGCGATCTCGACGGACTTGTCACCCCACTCCATCGCAATCCCGACCAGTGCGGCGCGACGATACAGCGGCGGGACCGAAAACGTGCAGCGCCAGCGGAGGTTGGCCGGAACCAGCGCCGGATCACTGCCCTCGGTGGGAAGCTCGACGCCAACCGGCGGCAGACACTCGGCCAGATCGGGCACAAAGCGCCGACCGCGATCATCGGACAGCACAAGCAGTCGCAGCTCGGGCAGGTGCTTGGTACCGACGACGACCAGCTGTCCTTGACCAGTCACGATGTCGAACGACGGAAACTCTAAGCTCGACGGCATCTCCGGTGGCCGATAGTGACGCTGCTTCTTCTTCCGTCGCTGCGAGGGATGGCCCTTGCTGTGGACACTCTTGCCGGAGCGCGCCACTCGAGTTCCCGTCGAGGGTGGTCGTGCCTCAGCCTCGCTGGGCACAGTGGCTCCCAAGCCGAGGCAGACCAGCAAAAGATGGTGCAGTCGCCAACGCATCTAGCACTCCCCCGGCTCGTCGCTGGTGTCGCTTCCTACCCGCTCGTTAATCGTAGTATTCGGTGCCAAGGTGCGTGATCAGCTCCTCGCCACGCAGGTAGCGCAGCGTGTTTTTCAGCTTCATCAGCTGGATGAACAGATCGTGCTCGGGATACAGCCCCGGCACCGTCATCGGCGTCTTGAAGTAGAACGACAGCCACTCCTGCACGCCGGCCATGCCCGATCGCTGCGCAAGATCCAAAAATAGCGCCAAGTCAAGCACAATCGGCGCAGCCAAGATCGAATCTCGGCACAGGAAATCGACCTTGATCTGCATCGGATAGCCGAGCCAGCCAAAGATGTCGATGTTGTCCCAGCCCTCTTTGTTGTCGCCGCGCGGCGGGTAGTAGTTGATGCGGACGACGTGGTGGAACTCTTTGTACAGCTCCGGGTAGAGGTGCGGCTGCAGGATGTACTCGAGCGCGCCGAGCTTCGACATCTCTTTGGTCTTGAACGAGTCCGGATCGTCGAGCACTTCCCCGTCGCGGTTGCCGAGGATGTTGGTCGAATACCAGCCGGTCAGACCGAGCATGCGCGCCTTGAGCATCGGCGCGATCACCGTCTTCATCAGCGTCTGGCCGGTCTTAAAGTCCTTGCCGGCAATCGGTAGACCTTGCTGCTTGGCCAGCTCGTGCATCGCCGGGAAGTCGAGCGACAGGTTCGGCGCGCCGTTGGCATACGCGACCCCACTCTTGAGCAGCGCGTAAGCATAAATCGCCGACGGAGCAATCGCCTCATCCGAGGCATCGAGTCCGGCTTCAAACGCCGCCAGCGACGCATGAACGGCACTTGGAACCTGATAGACCTCCGTCGAGCCACACCAAATGGCGACGCAGCGCGAGATGTCGTTCTGCTGCTTCCAGGCGGCGATGTCGGCGATCAGCTGTTCGGCGAGATCGCGCTTCGACGTGCCGGTCTTGACGTGGGTTCCGTGCAGCTTCTTGACCCACTGCGGCTCGAACACGCCGGCCATCGGACGGACGCTCTGCAGAAACGGCTTGATCTGCGCCAGTGTCTCGGGTTTCAGGACTCCGGCATGCGCAGCAGCCTCGTACGCGTCGTCGGTGAAGATGTCCCACCCGCCAAACACCAAGTCGTCCAGGCCGGCGAGCGGCACAAAGTCGCTGATCTTCGGATTCTTGTTCTCGGTGCGCTTGCCGATGCGGATGGTGCCAAGCTGCGTCAGTGAGCCGACGGGCTGGGCCAGGCCGCGTCGGACAGCCTCGACGCCGGCGATGAAGGTGGTGGCAACAGCGCCCATTCCGGGAAGAAGGACGCCCAGCTTGCCGTGTGCTGGTTTGATCTCTGAGCCTCGTTGGATGCCCATATGCAAGTTACTCCTTTAGGCCCTCGCGCTCCTGCATGTTGTGAGCCAACCTTCCCAACGTCGCCTGGTCGGCACGGATACGCAGGCGGGCAGACTCTTCGCCGAACTCTTCGTGTAGGACCTCGGACGATTCAAAGATCTGGGCACGCAGCTGCGACTGGTCGTAGCGCACCTCCAGCTCTGTTTCGATCAGGCCCTCGTCGAAGAAGTCGATGATGAGCTGCCGTACCCGCGCGACATCCTCGGGGTTCTTGGCCGAGATCGACACCTGACGAGCAAACTTTTGCGTCCACTCGTCGGGAACTTGGCCGCCAGGAAGCTTATCGGTCTTGTTAAACACGATCAGCTGGGGCACTTCGGCGGCCCCGATCTCTGCCAAGACCCCGCAGGTGGTGTCGATGTGACGGAGAGCGGCCGGGTCGGAGGCATCGACGACATGCAGGATCAAGCCGGCTTCTAGCGCCTCGTCGAGGGTGGTCTTAAACGAGGCCACCAGCTTGGTCGGTAGGTTGCGGATAAAGCCGACGGTGTCGGAGCACAGAATGGTCCGCCGTGGCTCGGGATGAAGCTGTCTAACGGTGGTATCGAGCGTCGCAAACAGCTTGTCCGCGACGTAGACATCGGCGCCGGTCAGCGATCGAAACAGCGTCGATTTGCCGGCGTTGGTATAGCCACACAGCGCGACGCGACGCAGGCCTTGCCGACGGGCGCTGCGGGTCTTGTGCTCGCGCTCCATCGCCACCAGCTCGTCGCGCAGCTCGGCAATCCGATCGCGCAGCTTGCGACGATCGAGCTCGAGCTGTGACTCACCAGCGCCTTTGCCACCGATGCCGCCGCGCACTCGATCGGACATCCCCTGCGTCTCTCGCAGACGGGGCGCCATGTATTCGAGCCGAACCATCTCCACTTGCGCGCGGGCCTGCCGGCTCTTGGCGTGACGGTGGAAGATCTCCAGGATCACCGCCGTGCGATCGAGGACCAAGTCGGCCCCGGTCGCTTTCTGAACATTGCGGGCCTGCGACGGTGACACCTCGTGATCGATGAGGATCGCGGTCGGCTCCTCGCTCTGCTTGGTCAGCTCCGCCAGCTCCTCGAGCTTGCCGGGGCCAAGGTAGGCCGACGACTCAAACGAGCTGCGCTTCTGCGTCACTTCCCCTTCCACGCGCATGCCCAGCGTCGCTGCCAGTCGTGTCAGCTCGCCGAGAGACTCGCGAAAACCCAGCTCATCATCGTCGGGAAGATGGACTGCGCAGAGGAGAGCACGCTTCGGGAGCAGCTGGGAAAGATCGGGAACTTCAGTCGGTGTTTGGCTCATAGGGATGGCTGCACCTGCCGGAGTCCGGTCAGGAAGGCGGCACCTTAGCAGCGTGTGCGGCGACTGTCCACCCGGCGCACATCGCCACACTGCGTCGAAAATTCAACCACCAAGTCGCCACGGGAAGGCCAACCTGATGAAAACCTGACGGATTGTGCTGCCTTGCACAGCGGGCGTGATGCTGCCGATAATGGCGAGGGACGTGAGCGCGGCGTGACTTCCATCTTGATTACCGATGGGCATGAGCTGGCTGGGCTGGGCGCTGCGCGCTCGCTCGGGCGGGCGGGTCATCGAGTGACGGTGGCGGTGCCGCAGGGGCTGTCGGCGCCGGTCGCGCGCTCTCGCTACGTTGCCCAGGTGATAGATTCGCCGAGTCCGTGGGCCGATCAGGCGGCGTTCCGACGGTTTCTCCTCGCGGAGGCGCGCAAGTACGAGGTGCTGCTGCCGGTGAGTGAGGCGGCGATCGCAGCGACGGCGACCCTGCGGGCGGAGCTGCACCCGACCCGGCTGCTGATGCCGTCGGACGACGCGCTGCGCTATACGCTGAGCAAGTATCACGCGACCAAGCTGGCTCAGTCGGTCGGGCTGGCGACGCCTCCGACGGTGTTTCTCTCGGACGGGAGCTGGCCGGACGGTCACTCGTCGGATGATCTGGCGCCGCTCGTCGAGTCGCTTCGGTCGCTGGGTTATCCGCTGCTGCTCAAACATGACAATTATCTGTCGCTGAGCGGCAAGTATGTGCGGGGGAGTACGCAGAAGGTTTACTCGCCGCTGCAGGCACGGGCGCTGCTCGCGGAGCTACGTGAGCAGCGGGCGCAGGTGATTGCTCAGACGGAGATGCCGGGACACGGGGCCGGCGTGTTTTTGCTGCGTCACCACGGTCAGACGGTGCTGCGGTTTGCGCACGAGCGGCTCCACGAGGTGCCTTATACCGGTGGAGTGTCGTCGCTGCGCATGAGCTGTCATGACGATCCGCTGGTCGCGCGCTCGGAGAAGCTGCTGGCGAAGCTCGACTACCAAGGCGTCGCGATGATCGAGTTTCGCAAAGACCAGCAGGGCGAGCCGCTGTTTTTGGAAGTCAATGGTCGGCTGTGGGGTTCGCTGGCGCTGGCGCTGCATGCGGGGGTCGATTTTCCCCTTCAGCTGCTGCGCTGTGCACTGGGAGAGCCGTTACCGACGACGACTCCGGACTATCCCGACGGGCTGCGCTGTCGCAACGTCCTGCCGGGAGAGCTGTCGCACTTGTCGTCGCTGCTGCGGGCTCCTTCGGTGCCTCTTCATCGCAAAGTCGGCGCGGCGCTTGAGCAAGTGCTGCTCTCGTTTGATCCCTCGATTCGGCACGATCACTTGTGGTCCGATGATCCCGGTCCGGCGTTTTTGCAGGCCAACCTGTGGACGCAGGAGCTGGGGCAGCGGCTGCTCGGTCGGGTGCGTAGGAGTAAGCAGATGTATGCAGACCGGGCGCTGCTGGTGCGTGAACAGCAGAGCACTGAGGCTCGATTTTTGGCGCTGCCGCGACCGCTGCGGCGGGTGTTGGTCCTGTGTCTGGGCAACATCTGTCGCAGTCCGTTTGCCGAGCACTACCTGCGGCGGGTGGCCCAGGAGCGAGGGCTGGCCGATCTGGTGGTGGAGAGCGCTGGCTTTCTGCATCACGATGGCCGACGGACGCCGACCCGCTTTGTCGAGATGGTGCGTCCGCATGGCGTTGACCTGAGCCAGCACCAAGCCGCGCGAGTCCAGCGGGAACAGATTGCCGACGCCGACCTCATCTTGGTCATGGACTCCCAAAACCTGAGCGCGCTGCACGCCGAGTTTCCGCAGGCCGCGTCGAAGACGTTTCTGATCGGCTGGCTGGCGCAGCAGCCGCGTGGCGAGATTCCGGACCCGTACTTGCTCTCGCTGGCGGAGGCCGAAGCGAGCTATGCGCAGCTGGCCTCGGCCTGTGCTGCCGTCGTGAACCGGCTTCCCGTGCGCTAATCCCACGCGTGGTACGCTGCCAGGGTGCTGTTCCTCCGCAAGCTGGTCGTCGTCAAGTCTGGTCGGTGGATGTTCCCGTGGCTGTTTCTGTGGCTGTTTCTGTGGCTGCTGGCGGGCTGTCCCGGTCAGCGGATTCGCTCGGCGCAGCGAGTACGAGCCTTGGAAGATGTCGTGTATGTGCCGAGCAGTACGCATCCCAAGCAGCAGCTCGACCTGTATCTGCCCACCGATCGTCGCGACTTTCCGATGGTGCTGTTTGTCCACGGCGGCTTTTGGCGCAACCAAGACCGTCGTTATTACCAGGCTTTCACGGGGCTGCACGGCAACGTCGGCGTCGCGCTGGCGCAGCGAGGCATCGGCGTCGCGGTGCAGAGCTATCGGCTGATTCCCGAGGCGACGCTGGAAGATCAGCTGCGTGATGTTGCCTCGGCTGCGCGCTTTGTCGTCGAGCATGCCCAGGAGTACGGCGGCTCGCAGCGGCTGGTCCTGGTCGGTTTTTCGGCGGGAGGACACCTCGTCATGTCGCTGTGTGTCGATCGGGAGCGGCTGCGTCGAGCCGGTGTCGATCCGTCGCTGGTGCGTGGCTGTGTCGCGATCTCGGGGGTGCTGGATCTGGTCGCGATGGCGGCGCAGCAGGATGCCGAGTTCAACCGCGAGGTGACGTTTCGACACTTCGGAGCGACGACGGAGCAGCAGGCGCAGCACTCGCCGATCGCGCGGATTTCGACGCAGACACCGCCGCTGCTGCTGCTATGGGCCGAAAAGGACTACCCGTTTGTCAAGCAGGCGGGCCAAGCTGCCGTCGAGAAGCTCAAGTCGCTGGGCATTGCTCCCATCGCCCATGAGCTGGCTGGTCACGACCATGCCGATATGGTGCTGCGCATCAACACCAGCGACGATCGGCTGACCGAGCGGCTCGCTCCCTTTGTCGATTCCCACACCAAGCCCCAGCCCTAAGCCTGCGCCGAGCATTTGCCCGAGCGGCTGCCGATTTTCTCGTCGGAACGCCACGCTTAACAAAGCCCGCTGATTTGGTTACGCTCGCCCACCTGTCGTTACACATCGAGAAAACCAGGGCGCGATGAGGGCCACGCCAAGGCTGGTCGAGCCGCTTTTGAGGAACACATGAGCGAGACGAAGAACATCGAGCAAGTCGTCATCATCGGTTCGGGACCGGCTGGTCACACGGCGGCCATCTACGCCGCCCGCGCCAACTTACAGCCGCTGATGCTCGAGGGCTTTATGGCCGGTGGCGTCGCTGCTGGCGGCCAGCTGACCACCACCACCGAGGTCGAGAACTTCCCCGGCTTCCCGACCGGCATCATGGGCCCCGAGCTGATGGATCGCATGCGGGCTCAGTCGGAACATCATGGCACTCGCATCGTCACCGAGACGGTCGAGCGCGTCGATCTGAGCCAGCGGCCGTTCCTCGTCGAGACGGACAGCCAGACTGTCTATGCCAGCTCGCTCATCATTGCGACGGGGGCGACGGCCAAGCGGATGGCGATTCCCGGGGAAGACCGGCTTTGGCAGCGCGGAATCAGTGCCTGTGCCGTCTGTGATGGCGCCCTGCCGCTGTTTCGCAATCAGGTGCTGGTGGTCGTCGGTGGTGGCGATACCGCGATTGAAGAAGCGACCCACCTGGCGAAGTTTGGCAGCAAGGTCGTGCTGGTTCATCGACGAGGGGAGCTGCGGGCGTCGAAGGCGATGCAGAAGCGGCTCCTCGACAACGCGAAGGTGGAAGTGCTGTGGCACCACGTCGTCGAGGAAGCCGTCGGTTCGACCTCGCTGCAAGGCGTAAAGGTCCGCAACGTCCAGACCAGCGAGACACGCGTCATCGACTGCCGGGGCCTGTTCTACGCGATCGGTCACATCCCCAACACGGCGTTTCTCGGTGGGCAGCTCGCGGTGGATGAGACGGGCTACATCCTGACGAAGCCGGGTACGACGCAGACCTCGGTGGTGGGCGTGTTTGCGGCGGGCGATGTGCAGGACAAGCGCTGGCGGCAGGCGATCACGGCGGCGGGCACCGGCTGCATGGCTGCTCTCGAGGCGGAAGCCTTTCTGGCAGGTCACTGATGTCGCTGCGGCGGGGTGTCCTGCTGACGCTCGGGCTCGGCGCCTTGATCATCGGGTCGGGCTCGGCGCAGGCCGGCGGCATGTTCCTCGGTACCCACGGCGCTCGTCCGACGGGACGTGGCGGCGCCTTCGTCGCTGGAGCGGATGACCTCAACGCGATCTATTACAATCCCGCCGGAGTGGTGCTCAGTCACCCAGGCAGCGACGGCTGGAGCATCCTGTTCGACGCGGGACTCGTCTTGCAGCACGTCGCCTACACCCGCAACGACGCCGGCATCGAGCGACCGACGGTCTACAGCGACGGTGGCGTCATCGGCGGTGCGCCGCTTATCATTCCGCAGCTGGCCTTTGCACGAACCTGGCGCAAGCCCTTTGGCGCAATGTCAATCGGAATCGGACTGTGGATTCCCTATTCCGGCCTGACTCGCTATCCCGAAGCGTCGTACGACACCGAGGCTGACCGTCGACAAGTTCCCGAGGCTTCGCCCCAGCGCTACCAGCTGCTCGGACTGCATGATGGATCGATCACGCGGGCGACGCTGATGGCGGTGCTCAATCCGGTGCTGAGCTTCTCGCTGCTTGGCAACAAGCTGCAGCTTGGCATCGGGCCGCAGCTGATGCTGCTGTGGTTCCGCGCCAAGATGATGCTCAACGGCTGTCCGCAGGTGATGTGTCCGCCGGAAAACCCGGACTATGACGCGCTGGTGGTGGCGCAGGCGTTCGCGCCAGTGCCGTCGCTGAACCTGGGGATGATCTATCGGCCGCTTGACTGGCTCAAGGTCGGACTGGCGTTTCAGCTGCCGTTCTTGGTGCGCAGCGCGTACGGCACCGTCGACACTCGGCTACCGGTAAGCGAGCTCTTCAACGGAGCTTCCGTCGAGGGTCGTCGCGCCAGCCTGTCGGTGAACCTGCCGCCGATTCTGCGACTCGGAACCGAGCTTACGACCTGGCAACAGCGACTGCGCATCGAGCTGGCCTACACCGCCGAGTTTTGGAGCGTACAAGACCGCTTGGTGGTCACGCCGCAGGATGTCAGCCTCGTCAATGTGAAGGGGTTTGATACCTACAAGCTCGGGACGGTGGCGATCGAGCGACGGCTGCAGACGACGCATGCGCTGCACCTCGGGTTTGAGGCGACGCTGTGGAAATACGTCGGCGCGCGGCTCGGCGGCATGTTCGAGAGCGGCGCGATGCCCGACGCGACCTTCACGATCCTCTCGCCCGACAGCCGCAAAGGCATGATTGCCGTCGGTGCATTCTTTCCCGGTGTGAAGTTCGCCTCGGCTGAGTGGCGCTTCGATCTGGGCTACGCACGGGTCATCCAGCCTGATCGCGTGATCGCTCCCGAGGACAGCCAGCTCGCGCCGCAGAACCCCATCCGTCCCGACATCGGCACCGGTCCCGGTCAGGGCGGCATCGGCGGCGGTCGCTACCAAGTCAGCTACGACGTGTTCACCCTCGGTCTGTCCGTCACCCGTTAGCCCTGCTGCACAGATTGGGAACTTGGCAACCGATCGGGAGTCCGATCGGAGCAATGGCATGTCGCATGGCTTACCGGGCTTTGGCCGCACGGGCTCTGCCGATCGCGATCACCAGGCTTGGCGGCATGTCGGGAGCTGTCGGAACAGGTACGAGAAGGCATCCCGCTGAGCGACGGGTGGGGCACCGTCGGTTCCGAGCTTTTCCGTCGGAGAGTGGTCTTGTCAGAATTGGTTCGACCGAACTAGCACGGGTTTTTTGATCAGCAAGATTTTTTTTTGGAACCCAGAAAACCAAAAGGTGTCCGAAACTGTGACTGGCTAACAGGTAAATACCAGGCAGGGAGGACCCAATGGCTGCCATCCCCATTACGATTCAGGTCTACCAGGGCGATACCTTGGTGAAGACCGAAAAGCTCACCCAGGAAACCATCAAGATCGGAAAAATCTCGTCGGCGCACATCAATCTCGAAGATGAGTCGGTGAGTCGGCTCCACGCGAACATTGAGCTGTCGCCGGACAACCAAGTCACCATCGTCGACCTCACGTCGACCAAGGGCACGTTCGTCAACGGTGCTCGGATTGGTGCCACCAAGCCTCACAAGCTAGAGAGCGGCGATGAGGTCAAGATCGGCGACGTTCGGCTGGTGGTGACGTTCGATGCACCAGCTCCCGTGGCCCAGGCTGCTCCCGTGGCTGCTGCACCGCCTCCGCCTCGGCCAGCCGGCCCACCGCTGCCTGGAATGCGTGCGCCTGGCCCGTTTGGTGCCCCGGCTGCTCCTCCGGCTGCCGCTGCGGCTGCTGCTCCGGCTGCTCCCGTCGGTCACTTGTCGATTCCGCCCGCGTACGGCCCGAAGGCGTTTGTGCCACAGCTGCCGCCGCAGGTGCTGGAGCAGGTGGAAGTTCGGGATGGCTCGAAAGCTGTCGAAGTGGCCGCGCTGTTCGAGGACGCCGTCGTCGCGATTCGTCACTTCGACGATCCCAAAGGCGGCAAGGTCACTGGCGCCACCAACGCCATGATCTATGGCGGCATTGGCGCGCTCACCATCACGTTCCTGCTCTTCCTGACCAACTACATCACCGTCTCTCGCGAGGTGGCGATCGAGGAAGCGTGGGAACTGGAAAACGCGGCTGCGGCTCCCGACAAGAAGAAGGAGAAGCCACACAAGTCCCCCGGCAGTCGGGTCCACGACGCTGCGTCCCTCATCCTGCTCGTCGGTGGCATTGCCGGCCTGGCGCTCGGGGTTCTCCGTCGCCAGAAAGAGGAAGAGGAGAACGAGTTTACGATCGGGCCGGCTCCGGGAACGACCTTCAAGTCTCCTGGCGAGGATCTGCCCGTCGAGCGCTTCCCACTGGTTCGTTCTACCGGCGATCAGTATGAGATTCTGCTCACTCAAAAAATGAGCGGAGAGCTTCAGGTCGGAGGCAAGAGCATCCAGGTCGCTGAGCTGCTCGGCTCGGGCCAGGCCAAGCAGGCGGACGTGCAGGGCGCGTTCGTGATGCCAATCCCCGCCGAGGGACGCTTTAGCCTGCAGCTGGGCGACAGCTTCTTTAACGTAAACTCCGTTGCCAAGGCGCGTACCTATCCGGTGCCGCTGAACGTCGACTGGGGCACGCAGTCCTATACCGGCGCCGTGTTCGGAGCGGTCGCGCTGTTTATGGCGCTGATTTTCTCGGTTCCGCCCGACCCGAAGTCGCTGTCGCTCGATGCGTTCATGAACGATCAGCGGTTTGCGAAGCTGGTGCAGAAGCCGCCCGAGGAGAAGCCCGAGGAAATTCCCGACTGGCTGAAGAAAAAGGCCGAAGAGAAGGACGACGGCGGCAAGAAGGCCAAAGAGAGCGAAGGCAAGATGGGAAAGAAGGACACTTCCCAGAAGAACAAGCTCTACAACATCAAGGGGCCGCAGGATAACAAGGACATCAAGCTGGCCAAGGAAGCCGCCAAGGATGCCGCCAAGAACGCCGGTGTGCTCGGTCTGATTCGCTCGGGACAGATGGGCAATATGGCCTCGATCTTCGGTCGCGACTCGGCACTTGGTAAGGATGCGTCGGACGCGATGGGTGGTCTGGTCGGTACCGAAGCCGGCGATGCGTACGGTGGCGGTGGCTTTGGCCTCGTCGGTGCCGGTGGCGGCGGCGGTGGTACGGGTGAAGGCACGATCGGTCTTGGCAACATTGGCACCGTCGGTCACGGCGCGGGTGGTGGTGGTGGCTACGGCGCCAAGGTCGGTGCCCTCAAGGGCCGCAAGGCTGGCTCTCCTGAAGTCGTCCCCGGCACCGCAGAGGTCCGTGGCTCGCTCGATAAGGAGCTGATCCGCCGCATCATTCGCCGTCACATCAACGAAGTGAAGTTCTGCTACGAGCGTGAGCTGACCCGGACCCCGAACATGGAAGGCCGCGTCATGGTCAACTTCACCATCGGCCCGACAGGCGCAGTCGTCGCGAGCATCGTGCAGTCTTCGACGCTTGGTAACCCCACCGTCGAGCAGTGCATCGCTGGCGCGCTCCGTCGCTGGGAGTTCCCACGGCCTCAGGGTGGTATCGTCGTCGTGACCTACCCGTTCGTGCTCAAGGCCGCTGGCGGCGAGTAGCCTTCCTCGGCGGGCTCCCAACCGAACGGAGCCCGCATTCCTCCTCCTCCTCCTCCTCCTCCTCCTCCGCTTCCGCTTCCCAATCACATTCCCAATCAGGAATCAGTCGCGTTATCCGCCGTGACCAGACCGGTGTAGGACTCCGTGGAAGGTTGGTCTGGCGCGTGGACCTCCGAATCCTCCTCGGGAGCGAGCATAGAACGCGGGACTTAACACCAGCGTGGGTCGTGGCCTTGGGATGTAGAAGCGGCGCCGCGTAATGACTACCTGTGGCTGCGGATCATCTAGCTCATCCAGTCCCAACATCGCAATCTGTAGACCCGACTGGGTGTAGCGCAAAAATGTCTCATGAAGATCATCTTCTTCGACGCTGTGCTCGGGATCTGTACCCAGTGTTTCGGTCAGATAGACAATCCGGCGGATGCCTCTTTCCTGCAGCTGCGCGGGCTCTGGAAAGTCCGATGAGGTGAGGTAGTAGCGGTTGTCGATCAGCGCCTCATCCGGTTCCTGTTCGCGATAAGCCAGCCGCCAGGCATCAAGCAGAAACACTGGTCGTGAGCCCAGCACCCCTAGCTCTGGCAGTCGCGGACGGAGTGTCACCAGTGCCGCCAGCGTCTCTTCAGCCGGAATCAGCTCGCTCTCTGCTGGCCAGTTGTTAAACGTCATGATCAGCGACACCGGATGTGGCGCAGCGTGACTCATCGCATTCCCAAGTGCCACCGCTGCCGCCCCGCGCAGATCGATGATCCACAGCGTGTCCGACGGCAGTCCGGGCTCTGCCAGGCGTGCTCCGATGCGCTCTGCCCGCTCGACCAAGCGCAGCTGCCGGATGTCGGGAAGCTCACCACTGCTGACTTGATCGCCCAGCGAAGAGAGCAGCGTCCACTTGCTAAACCGAACCCACGGATCATCTGCCGGTAGCTGCCAGGCCGCAAACGCACGCTGGGAGGAAGGGAGCAAGAGGTGCTGGGAAGCGGGCACTGCCTCGGCTCTGGCCAGGAAATCCACCGACGGTGGACGCACCGTTGCACAGGAACCTGCAAACAGAAACAGCGGGACCGCAAACTTGGTCTGCATCTAGGGCTCCTTCCCGGATTCCGGTACCACAAAGACCGGCAGACACAGCGCGCTGTGAGACGCATGACTATCCGGAGTCAGGCGCGCAAAGTAACCACAAAACTGACCGTTTAGGACATAGGCTCCCAAGGTCAACAGCAGCGGTCCATAGGGACTCTCAATCGCTTGCTGCGGCACAAACTGCTGGACGATCCAGATCTCTCCCTGCTCATGTTCGGCGCGCGCCCGCAGGAGAACCTGGGCCCAGTCATCTTCCGCAAGGAGTGTGCCCACAAAGACCTCTTCACCGACGCGACCGAGTGCTCGCTTGAGCACCCAGCTGGCCCGCTCGCGGAGTAGCTGGGAATCGGGAATGTCAGCGATCGCGTACGTTGTCGGAAGGAAGCAGAGTCCTTCTGCCGCAGCTGCAGAGAGCCTACTTTTGTGAACAAACGCGCGGGCAAAGGCCAGCTTCGACTGGGTATAGATCTCGGCAAAGTTTGAGAGCGTCCGCACGGCTCCGGAAGCGACAGCATCGACGATGGCAGAGAGGTTTCGCTGGCCTTCCATGTACTCGGTAGGAAAGTAGCGATACAGGACAGAGACTCTCTGTTTGCCGATGCAAAGACCCGCTCCTTTTCGTCGCAGAGAGGTCGGTGAGGCCAGCAGCGCGGTCGCACCTCGGCGGGCGAGCTCTCGCTGGATCAAGGCACAGACCTGCAAGTCTTCGGCATATGCAGTGGCATAGAGCAGGGCAATCGCTCCTTCACCACGAGTCAGCTCGATCAGCGCATCACACAGACTGGCCAGCACCGTCGTCGGATTGATGCCTGACCAGAATCCTGCGGCCTGCGACAAAAGAGGCAGACCAAGTGCTTCATTATGACCACCGGGACAGTCGGCATTGACCTCGCAAGCCTGGAAGCCCGCTTGTCCCCACAGCAGATCGATCCGATACAGGGCGCTGCGATCGTGGGCTTTCCACGACGCTGTTGCCAGCCTTCGGACCTCGGACGCAAAGCCATAACAGGCGGCTTCTGTTTCATCTTCATGCGCAAGGGACGCCACTTCCGCAATCAGCTTGGCGGTGGTGGTGGCACAGAGTACGGCCTGCTCATGCTGCTGCGGAGTCAGCACGATCGGATGGAGATCGACGCGACGCTCGCCGCTGACGTAGGCATCGAAGATCAGATAGTTTCGTGCCAGCGCCTGCTCGAACACAGGGTTGGCAAGCGGATCACGGACGCCGAGCGGAGCAACCCGGATCGATCCGGTGGGCATCACTTCATCCGCTCCTTGAGCTCGCCCCACAGGCCGGGATCTTCCGCGCCCAGACCGTAGTAGAGAATACCTACCTCGGCAGACAGCGACTTATCGAGCTGCCACATCATCCGTAGCGTGCTCTCTGCATCATCAAAATAGATCTGACTGACTGAACCACTTTGGTCCAAGTAGTTAAAGTGCAGATTCCCTTCTTCATTGCGTAGGATCTCGATGTGCTCACGCGAAGCGATTCCTACCGCTTCCAGATAGCTCACCGGGCGCTGCGTGTCCTTGCCAAAGTGGGTTCCGTACAGCGGCAGAGAGACAGCCAGCGGCGTACTCCCGAGGAGCGGCTTGGCAAACAAGGCCACCTCAGAGATCCAGCTGGCAGAGGTTGTCGGCCCCGGTACACCTTCGCAGCAGTGCAGATCCAGCGTCATCAAGTAGGCATGGGAGAGCTGACTGCGAAGAGCCGACAGGTTGATGGCGTCACCGCCGGGAATGTCGCTGGGACTGGTGATCGAGGGCGGAGCAAACAGACCCACGCGACGACTGGGAATGGCCGCTGCAAGCTCGGTGAGAAACAAGCGGAAGGCGGACTCTGTAGCAACCGCGAGCTGCGGTGGGGACACCACGATGCCATCGGAGAGTGGGGCAGCACTGGCAATCGATGCGACGAGGACTGCGCGGCGTGCCGGATCACGAAGGAGGGCATCGAGCTTGCTCGGGGTCTTATCCGTCGGCTCTCCGGTCGTCACTCCCAGCTGCACGCGATAGCCTTGCTGGCGAAGCTGGGAAATCAGCTCTGTCACGCTCGCTCGATCCGCAGGAGCAGCCGGACTGGCGAGATCATCACGGATGTACAGACACAGCAGAATGACTTCACTTACGACGGCGCGGGTATCCTCACTGAAGAGGGTGTTCTGTTGCCAGGGGTCAAGGGTACAGCTCTCGACGACCAGAGTCCCGTTCCGGCGAAGGACAGAGTCGGGCAGACCGCTGTTTCCGCAGCCCCCGAGCGCGCAGATTCCCAGCAAAATCAAGAGGTGGCCAAGGGATGTGAATGCAGAGCGCATGGAAGACTCCTATAAGCCCAGGTTTCCGACCAAGGTAAGACCAAGCAGCATGCGAAACTGACTCCCAATCGCGACCACGGGAGGCTCTTCCGCTTGGGGCAAGAGCAGTCGTGGTTGGGAGTCGATTCGACCCAATCCACCGAGCCGGAGATCGGCCAGCCAGTAGCTGTACGGAGAGCGCTTCAGACGCAGACCGAGCCCGCCTTCTCCGCCCAGCAGCCAGGCGGACTCTGAAGTCGGACCGGGCACATGGTCGGCGACAAAGCGGTGGGTATAGATCGCAGCTGCGGCCACCACAAAGTAGATGGTGTCTGCACCAGAAAACAGATCCGCCTGCACGCCCGCAGACATGGGAACGTCCAGTCGATGGTACTTATCCCGCTGCGCATACATCACTCCCACAGAGAACTCGGGTCGGATGCGCTGGAGGTTCGGAATCAGTTGTAGCTGCGATCCAATGTAGGGAGCGACGACCGCAGCACTGGCCAACAAGCCGATGCTTGCGCGCAGGCCAATTCCCAGTTGTCCACGGATGCTGTCCTCTGCGATTCCATCTCCACGTGGCGTGGGGGTCATGCGGACCGCGTGCTGCCACGGCTGCGCGTAGGTCTGTTGCGGAGTCTGTTGCGGAGTCTGTTGCGGAGTCTGTTGCGGAGTCTGTTGCGGAACGAGCGGCGGATCGACGGGAAGGTTGAAGCTGGGAGGACTCTGTCCCAGCTCAATGACCCGGCCAACATGAAAGAGCTGACGCGAAAGCAGGTGCCCGGTGTAATCGTACGACTCACAGAGCCCTTCGAGCAGTCCGCCCGCAAAGGAGAGGATCTCTGCTGCACTGCCGTTTTGGTGATAGGTGACAAGGACTCCGGTGTAGTCCCGGTAGCGGCAGACCGCCTGCGTCAAAGGCAGCGTGCCACACTGCAGCTTGGCAATGCGGTGATCCGGCCACTCCACAATCGTGGCATCCGGCCAAGAGAGGGAGGGCGGCGGCGGCAGGGCTGGTACTAGCGCAGGCGGCGAGCTGGGCAGCGCGGGCGGAGCGATCGGGGGTGCTTGGGAATCGGGCGTCTCCGTCGCTATTTTAGGGGACTGCGGATCGGCGGTTGGGTCCTGCGCGAGCGCGTCGGCGGACCAAGCCATCGCCGCGACCACACCGGCAACAAGGCAAGCAGAACGCCACTTGCGAGCACTCATAGCGCTGCATTCTATCAGTCACGCGGCAGGTCGAGCAGGGAACAACCGGAAGTCCGCATGTTCCGCAAGCTTGCATAGGTCCGGCCGGTCACGCGCCTTCGATCGTTGGGTGTGCGTGCAGCAGTCGGCGCCGCAAGCGGTGAAGGAGGATCTCGGTCTTGGCGTCTTCTATCTCACCGCGCTCGCACAAAAGGAGTGCCTGTTCAAGCGGCAGCCAGCGTACCAGTGCTCCCTGCTCCATCGGAGAGCCGTCTCCCGTCGGTGGCAGAGGCTCCTGTTTGACCTCTGCACAGACCAGGAAGAACGCTTCCGGAGTCATTCCTGGGCTTGGAAAAGTGCGCTGTCCGAGAAACTCTAGATCGGATTCTTGCAGGCGCACACCGGCTTCCTCCCAGGCTTCTGCGACTGCACGGCGGCGGATTCCCACGATGCCACGATCTTCCTCTTCCAAGATTCCTGCCACCACCTCATCCAGCAAAAGATATGGAGCTGGATCAGGAACGGCCAGGTGATCGGCAACACGCCCGAAACGCAGGGCCGGACGGAGTCCCTTGCGCAGCAGGACCTCGATGGTTTGGGAGTGTGGATTCCGTCGCCACAGTCCGACCACCACCGCATCGGTGCCATGATTTGGACGATCGACCAGCTCGCAAAAGTAAGGCGCAGACAGCGTTCCGTCTTCGTACTGGTTGCGCAGATGAACCCGCCGCAGACGCAGATAGTGACCGCGCCCTAGCTCCTCTTCCCTTTCCAGCAGATAGTCTGCGATCTTCATCGCAGCGCCTAGCCGATGATCACCGGAGCGCAGGTCGAGACGCCGGCTCCGACGATGATGTAAGGAAGGTTGTCGAGGATCTTGGTCACCGTTCCATCATCGGGAGAGAACATCAGGACCTGGGAGTTGTTGCGACCGAGCGCCGGATCAAACACCGTGACGAACATGTAGAATCGACCGCCCCAGTGCGCGAACGCCCAGGCCCGTACCGTCCCTGGCAGCGACGCCAGCGGATACTTCTGCGCTGGCATTCCGGTGGTCTTGTCCATCCTGGCAATGAAGCAGTCACTCATTCCTGGGAAGTACGCCCACAGCTCTGCGCGCCCGGTTCCCGTCAGCTCCGGACCGTACTCCGTGTTGGGAAGTGCGCCTATTGGGGTGAGCATGAGCGACATCTTATCGACCTGCGCCATCCTTCCTTTTCCTGGATCAAGGAACGATCCGCCGGTCACAAACAGAGTCTCTGCTTCGGTCCCTAAGCCGTCGGTGACAAAGCCCATTCCGAACGTCTCAAAGCCGTTTTGGCGGGTGACAAAGCCGCTCGGCTTGCAGCTGAGATCCTTGGTGTTGACCCAGAAGATCTCGCCACTATTGTAAAGCACCCACGCGCGCGCATCGCGATCCACAGACATCGAGAACGGAGTCGCGGTTCCTCCCCCAAACGAAGGTCCAGCAGGACAGCTGATGTTGCCGAGCAGCTTGAGTTCGTTCTTGCCGTCGCGAGGATTGAAGCTGAGCAGCCGATACTGTTCGTCGACGAGATAGACAAGATCGGCGTTTTCTCCGCAGGTGTTGATGCAGGTGCCTCCCTTGCACATACCGGGATCGCACTTCTGAACCAAGTCACCGAACGATCCATCGCTCTGACAGATGCGGAGGTTGTCGCCATCACACTGCTTGGGAAGTCGTGGTGAGCATGCGATGCAGCCGAGCTTGGTATCGCAGATCTGGGTGGGCAGACAGACGTTGCGGGTCTGCCATAGGCCGCGCACACACTGCTTGCGGACATTGCCGCCGCAAGACAATTCTCCGTCGCTGCACTCCTCACCGTGGGCGAGCGCGTACGGGTCTTCCACATCGTTGCTGCGATTGGCGCTGCAGCCCAGCGTCATCACAAACAGACTTGCCAACAGCCACAGGGCGGAACCGCGCATCTCGACCTCCACCAAAGTTGTCTGGATCGCACAACGTTATCGATCGTCTGGTTTGACGGAACACGTAGCGAGGCTGGAACTTACGCCGAGCGCACCGCTGGCGTCAAAGGTTACCTGTGGCAATCCGTGTATAGAGTCCGTCAGCCGCGCAAGCGACGCTGATCTCCGACGCGCAGAGTGACTCGCTGTGCATCAAAGTACTCGGCCAAGGGAATGCTGTACTTGCGACTCTGTCCCACCAACTCTTTAAACTGACTGGGGCTGATCTCTCTGTGCTGGGTCAGGAATGCGACCAGTTTCGTGCGAAGATCCGCAATCGCATCGCGATGAAAGATCAGATCTTTGAGCCGTACCAAGTCACCCCGTCGAGTCAGCTGCTCGACGAGCTTTTTGAGATCCTCACTGCGTGGAGCGGGAGTCATGGGAGTCTGCTGGGTGAGCAAGGTCGGTAGATCTTCAAGTCGTGGGGCAGAAAGGCCGCTCTTTAAGAAAGCAGACAGAACCGCGCTGACTTGGGGCGAGTCGACCGAGATCGTTGCCACTCCTGGGAGCCGTAGAAACTCACGCTCAGCGACGAGCTTACCTTCCTGAACCAGACGCAGCCAGACCGCTTCAACAGTCCGAACAGAGAGCCTGCGCAGCGGTCCTGTCAGCTGGGCTTGCAGTGTCTCTTTGGCGAGTCCTTGGCTGTGTACGTCCTTGCGCTGCACCGCTGTGACTGCATCGACAATGGCTTGACTGACTTGGTTGAGCGCCGAGGCACTGAGCCACGCGCCGTCTTCATTTTCCGGAATGCCGTCGAGCCGGACCGCGTGACTGCATTTGGTCATCCCATTCACTGCTCGTTGAATTGCGACAAGTCCGAGCGGCAGCGATCGCTGTAGATCGATCAGAGAGACGCCAGAAAGACCGCGCCGCTCGGTGTGCAGCCGTACGAGAGTAGTCTCTGCCTGGGCACGGTGGGCTGGTAGTGAGAGCTGTGTCAGCGCGCGAAAAACCTCTTCCAGGATCGAAACAATCGCTGGATTTTTCCGTCGCTGTGGCGCTGCCAGATTGCGCAGCACGGTGCCTCCGCCCAGCGTTGTGCCATGATTTTTTTGCAGCGCAAAGCCGCGCAGGACGAAGTGATCTCCGGGCATCACACACAGCGGCTCAGCGACGGCAATCTGCGCAAAAGCAGACTGTCCTGGCTCCAGCTGTTCGCGGTCGAGGAGAGTGATGTTACAGAGTCTCTGTGCGGTTCCAATGTGAACCAGCAGGCGACTCCTTCTGGGCAGAGCAGTATGCGTTACGGGCAGATAGCGCAGCTTCACATCCATCACGAAGGAGTCCTGTAGGAGTCCGGCTGTGACCAGCGTTTCTCCTCGGGAAATGGCTGTCAGCGGGATGCTTAGATTGACTGCAGTGCGCTGTCCGGCTGTGGCCACTTGCACCGGCTTACCGTGAACATGCAGGCCGCGAACTTTGGCTACAGCTTTTTTTTGCGGCAGTGAGATCAGCTCGTCTCCAACGTGAAGTCGTCCGGACCAGAGCGTTCCGGTCACCACTGTTCCAAAGCCCTTCATGGTAAAGACGCGATCAACAGGGAGCCGCACCGCCGCTGATTCATCACGAGGAGGAACCTTGCGCAGGGCGCACTCGATCGCACTCGGTAGCTCCTTCAGTCCGACGCCACTGTGTACCGAGCACGGAATCACCTCTGCGCCATCCAGAAAGGTTCCGGAGAGGATCTCGCGCAGCTCCTCTTTCGCTAGCTCGATCAGATCCGGCGTCACCAGATCACACTTGGTCAGCGCCACCACTCCGCTGCGGATTCCCAGCAGACCACAAATATCCAGGTGCTCACGGGTCTGCGGCATCACTCCTTCATCCGCTGCCACCACCAATACTACGCAGTCGATTCCGACCGCTCCGGCGACCATGGTGCGGATGAAGCGCTCGTGTCCGGGTACATCGACCACCGAGGCAACCTGTCCGGAAGGGAGTGTTAGGTGCGCGAATCCCAGCTCGATGGTGATGCCGCGTTCCTTTTCCTCTTTGAGCCGGTCGGTATCGATGCCGGTGAGTGCCTTGACGAGGCTGGTCTTGCCATGATCGATGTGACCGGCGGTGCCAATGACGCGGAAGTCACTCATGGGCGGGACAGTAGCAGAATCAGATCGGAACCGCGTCGTTTCGCCACATCAGGAGTGCTGCGGCTCCGTCAATCGTTGGATCGTCAATGTAGTGCGGAAGGAAGCCATGCACCTGAAAGCCGCGACGGAGCTGCACGCTTACGGTGGGATCAAAGATCTCTTGGCGCTGCACCGCCGCTAGGTATTCCTGGGCCGGCATGGTGGCGCGATAGGAGCTATATCCTTTGAGCATGCCACCGACGAGGATTCCCTTGATTCCCAGCCGGCGTACCAGCGCTTTTCGGGCATCGTAGATGAGCTTGCTGAGTCCTTGTCCGCGCTCCCTGGGATGGACTCCGATGTCGACTCCGTACAGCCAGTCACCGCATGGATCATGGTTGTGGAGCCAGTTCTGTCCGCTCGCTTCCATGTAGCTGTGTTGATAGTGCGCAAGATCGATGTGACAAAGACAGCTGGTGGAGCCAGCCGCCAGCGATCCGTCTGCGCGAAGGACTGCGAGCTGTCCTTCGGGAAAGCGCTCGATGTGGGCGCGGTATTGGGAAGCGGTGATGAGCTCTTGCTCGGAGACATTGGGAAAGCACAGCCGCTGTAGGCTTGCCAGATCTTCGGCCATTTCGGCGCGGGACTGGCAGATGATGAACTCGCTCATGCAAAGTTGATTACTACAGAATCCGGAGCGGCGGGGCAGAAGGGGAGGTCGGCGAGCGCAGCAGTCTGTCGCTACTTAGCGATAGCCACGGACCTGATGGACGGGGCCGGGACCGCGATAGACCGGAGCCGGAGCGCGATAGACCGGAGCCGGAGCGCGATAGACCGGGGCCTGATAGACCGGAGCGCGGTAGACCGGAGCCGGAGCGCGATAGACCGGAGCGCGGTAGACCGGAGCCGGAGCGCGATAGACCGGCTGACGATAGCCAGGCGCACCGTAGACCGGCGGACGAACCACAACTCCACCACCATAGGCAGGCCGTCCATAGTACGGGCGCGCCACGGGCCGGTGGTAGCCGACTCCGAAGTAGACGTGCTGCGGACGCAGCGAGTAGTAGCGACCACCGGTGTACCAGCGACGGTAGTAGTCGTTAAAGTAGCTGACGTAGCGCGGTCGCATCGAGTAGTAATCCGCCGTCCACGGACCGTTGTACATATAGCCGCCCGCGTTCAGCACGAAGTTGATGCCGACGGGAGCGAACCAGTGACGGTGAGGCCAGCCCATGTAGCAGTGACCGCCGCCGTGGACGTGCCCGATCGGGTGCTCGCTTGCGTACTGGTAGCTCGACTGGTTGTAGCCGAAGTCCGCCACGTCTCCGACGAAGTAGGCGTAGCTGTTCGACATCCGGAACAGGTTTTGATCAAACACTGGGTAGGGATGCTCGTGCGCGCCCTGGTGGCTGCAGAAGCCGCCCCCCTGATCGTAGGCAATCGGGTGGGGACCAAAGAAACCGAAGCCTTGCGCCTGATTTTGGTACTGCTGATAGCTGGGGTCGTTCGGATCGGGCGCTTGGTACAGCTCGGCGCCCTGACCGTCCTGCCACTGCTGGTTCGGGTCCATCGCCGGGTTCATGGATGGGTCGAGCGTCTGCGCGCTGGCAACCGAGCTTAGCGAGGCCGACAGAACCAGAGCAGTCATGGTGGAAAGTAGGGTCTTCATGGCGTTCCTCCTGCCCGTACATCACAGCGAGTCTTGGACCAGCTGGCGCGGGCGGCGCTGACAGAGCCTTAGTATCGCACTCTTTCCGTCGGAAAAGTGCGAATATAGCGGAAGCCGTGAATATCGTGGCCGTCTACTTTGGGCCACAGCTGTGAATCTTGGGCTACGGCTGGTGCGGTGTTGGGCCGGCGCAGGGCCGAGTCTGGGACTGCACAAATAAACTTGCTGACTCGCCAAGACCTCTGCTACCCAAAGCCATATGATGGTCTGGCCACACCGTGCGCTCGCTGCCTTGGTCTGTGGACTGCTGGCTCTCGGCAGTTCCAGCACCGAGGCTGCGAAGCCGTCTGCGACCGATCGTCCACCGGCCCGCGCCGCCAAGTCGCGCAAAGCGAAGAAGCCGGTTCCGCCGCCCATCATTACGCTTGAACACCTCTCGACCCACCACAAGCTGGAGCTACAGCCGTCGACGGGAGGTGGTTTCTCGCGGCGGAAGATGCAAGAGGTATCGTCGTTTTTGCGCTGTCACCACACCGGGAAGCGTCACTCGATGAACGAGCGACTGGTCGACATCCTGTACAAGACGGCGAGGCATTATCACAACGCCAAGCTGTTTATCGTCGCTGGGTATCGGGCCCCGAAGATCGCCAAGCAGAAGGGCAATCCGCGCAGTCCCCACAAGCGTGGCGTCGCAGCCGACTTTCAGGTGGCGGGCGCGTCGATCGAGTCGGTTCGTGACTACCTACGCAGTACCTATCACCACATTGGTGTTGGATTCTATCCAAACTCCGGCTTCATCCATGTCGATGTCGGTCGTCAGAAAGACGCGTTCTGGATCGACTACTCCGGACCGGGCGAAAAAGCGCGCTATGGCCCGCCCTCGCTCCGTCGAGATCGCAAGCGCGGCGCACACGTGGCCGAATCGGGCCGGGGTGACGACAACCCTGAAACCAGTGCAGTGTCCGACGGCGAAGAAGCCGGTGGATAGCGTGCTTCCGCAGACTTTTCCAAAACCCCTGCCATTCCCCTCTGTTACGGTTTCTCGACGAGGAGTTTATGGACAGGGTGTAAATTGGCCGTAAAAGCCGACTGAAACCTCACCGTAAGGAATCCCAAAGATGTCATCACCTGTTTGTTCGCTGACTTCGTCCCCGGCCGCTCGGCGTGGCTTTTCTGTCTCGGCGGCGCTGCTCCTTTCGTCGGTACTGATCGGTGGTTCCGGCTGCAATCGCACCTCGGGAACGTCGGCTGCGAAGGATGACCTGCACATGATTCCCAA
Source organism: Myxococcales bacterium (assembly GCA_016794465.1). Lineage (GTDB taxonomy): Bacteria > Myxococcota_A > Polyangia > Palsa-1104 > JAEUJZ01 > JAEUKA01. The sequence continues at coordinate 171,877 of JAEUKA010000111.1, forward strand.
GGAGACGGATGTCGTCTTCATGGTCAACGTCAAGCAGGCGCGCAAGAGTCCGCTGTGGGACAAGTTCGTCGAGAAGTTCAACCAGGACGCCAAGGCGAAGGCGGACTACGACGAGGTGGTAAAAAAGTGTCAGCTCGATCCACTCAAGCAGCTCGACTCGCTGTTTGTGGCGGTGCCGTCGAACGTCACCGATAGCAAAGACTTTGCGGTGATCCTGCGCGGCAGCTTTGCGCCCGAAAAGTTCGTCACCTGTATGCAGACCGTCGCCAAAGACAAAGGCGAGCCGGTCAGCGAGAGCGACCACAACGGGCACAAGATCTACGGAGTCGGCAAGCAGTCGTCGTTCATAACCGCCATCGGCAAAAAAGGAGTCGTGCTCGCCAGCGGCGACTGGGTCAAGCGCGCCATCGACCTTGATGCCGGCAAGGGGGAAAACGCCACCAAGAATGGGCCGCTCGTCGACATGATCAAGCGCACCAAGACCTCAGACTCGCTGTGGTGGGCGGGAATGGTGCCAGCGCAGGTGTCGGAGCGGCTCGGTTCCAATCCGCAGCTTCAGCCGGTGCGATCGCTGCGCAGCGTCTCGGGATCGATCGAGATCGTGAAAGGTCTAGACCTGCATGCGGTCCTTGACCTGGGCTCTGACGGAGAGGCGGCGCAGCTGAAGGACAAGGCGACCGAGCAGCTGACCGGGCTGCGCAACCTACCGGCGCTCAAGATGATTGGGATGGTGGGATTCCTGGATACCGTGAAGGTGTCGTCGCAGAAGAGCTCGTTTGTGATCGATGTGAGCATGAATCAGCAGCAGGTCGACGACCTGATGAACCGCCTGTCGGGTCTGGCCCAACAAATGCGATAACGCGCTGGTCAGCAGCTCGTTACTTTTTGACGAGGCTCTCTAGCTCCTGCCAGCGGGCGTACAGGCGGTCCACTTCGGCGCGGGCTGCGTCGAGTGCCGCCACCCAAAGTGGCACCTCGGTGGCATGGTCTTTGTAGACTCCCGGCGCGCTCAGCTTCGCTTGTAACGTCTCCACCTTCGACTCAGCGGCGAGGATGACCTCCTCCATCTTGCCGAGCTCATTCTGTTCCGCGTAGGTCAGCTTGCGGGTCGTCTTCGCTACGGACTTGCCGTCGTCGCTGCCCGCGCTTGGACTTGCAGCTTTCGTCGTCCCACCTTTGGCTGGGCGTGCCTCAGCGTCAGAAGACGCAGCCGGGGTCGCGACGCGGGTCCGTTCCAAGTAGTCGCTGTAGTTTCCTTCGTGGAAAGTCACTTTGCCGTCGCCCTCGAAGGCCAAAATCGAGGTCGCGACATGATCGAGAAACCAGCGATCGTGTGACACCACCAGCGCACAGCCCGGAAACTCCGACAGCGCCTCCTCGAGCACACCCAGCGTTAGCAGATCGAGATCGTTGGTCGGCTCGTCGAGCACCAGCAAGTTGCCACCGCGCCGGAGCAGCTTCGCCAGCTGTACCCGATTGCGCTCTCCTCCCGACAGCGTGCCGACCTTGGCATCGGCGAAGCGATCATCGAACAGCAGCATCCGCAGAAACGTCCGCACATGCACCGGCCCGTCTTCCAGAAACACGCTGTCGCTCTCGCCTGACACCTCGTCGAGGACACTGCGCGTATCGTCGAGATCGGCGCGTCCTTGATCCAAAAATGCAATCCGGGTGTTCTGGCCACGAATGACCTCACCAGCGTCGGGAGCTAGCTCACCAATCAGCGTTCGCACCAGCGTCGTCTTGCCGGCGCCGTTGCCACCGATGATGCCCACCCGATCGCCCGGCTTGAGGATCAGCGTCAGATCAGAAAATAGCTTCTTGCCAGCGATCGACTTGCTGATTTTGCGCAGCTCCAGGATCGTCTTGCCCAGCCGCCCTCCCGTCGGCAATCGCAAGATGAGGCGCCGATCGATGGTCGACTTGTCCTCGGCCTTGGGCTTGGCACTCACCGCGTCGTTGAAGCGATCGATGCGCGCTTTCTGCTTGGTGGTGCGGGCGGCTGGACCGCGACGAATCCAGTCCAGCTCGCGACGGACGAACATCGCCCGGTCATGCTCGTGCTGCGCTTCTCCGTCGAGCCGCTCGGCCTGCTTTTCCAAAAAGCGCTGATAGTTGCCTTCGTACGAGTAGAGCCTGCCGCGATCGATCTCGAGAATTCGTGTCGCCACTCGGTCGAGGAAATAGCGATCGTGGGTCACCAACACCAGCGCGCCGGGCTGACTGCGCAGTCGAGCTTCGAGCCACTCGACGGTGCGGGCATCAAGATGGTTGGTAGGCTCGTCGAGCATCAGCAGCTCGGGCCGGGCCAAAAGTGCCGTCGCCAGCGCCACCCGTCGTCGCTCACCGAGAGAGAGATTGCCGATGATCGCTTCCATTGGCGGCAGCTGTAGCGACGCGGCAATGCCACGGATCTCGTGCTCGACGTTAAAGCCCCCGAGATCCTCGATGTGCTCGTGCAGCTCGGCCTGGCGGGCAATCGCCGCATCACGCTTGTCGCCGTCGCTGTGTTCGATCTCGTGGCTCAGTGCGTCCAGCTCGGCGGTCACCTCGGCATGGCGACGCATTCCTGCCCGCAGCGTGTCTTGTACCGTCGCGGAAATCAGCAGCCGTGGCTCTTGAGGAACGTACTCAACGTGAAGTCCCCGTCGCCGTGTAATCAGTCCAACATCTGGTTCGGACTCTCGGTGATCCGATGTAGCCGCCGAGTCATCGTCCGGCCCTGTGAGTCCGGGGCCGACGAGCAGTCGCATCAGCGTGGACTTCCCTGATCCATTGACTCCGACGAGCGCGATCCGGTCGGTTGCCTGCACCGCAAACGAGACACCGGCGAGCACGCGCCGCGCCCCGAAGCCCTTTTCAACCCCTTGAACCGTCAGGATGGTCGTCACGTACTGCCTTTTGCCGTCGAGAGCGTGGTTTAGTAGCGCAGGCTCTTGCGGATGTCGCGGACGGTGTCGTCGAGTGTCTCGGCGGGATCGCGCGAGGTGAAGCCCAGCTCACGGACGGCCAAGCTGCTGTCGCAGTACCAGAAGTGTTGCGACATCTCGAAGCTGATGCGCTCGATCGGGCTGGTCTGGCCTCGGTGGCGATACAGCTCGTCGACGGCGCGGACCGCACCTTCAAACAGACTTTTCCAGCGCGACGGAAGCTTGAGCCACGGTCCGTCGATGCGGGCAATCCGTCCGAGTCGGCCCAGAAACTCCGCAAACGTCCAGTTGGGCCCACCGAGGAGATAGCGCTGGCCGCTGCGTCCCCGTTCCATGGCGCTCAGGCACGCCGGCGCGACATCACGCACGTCGACAAAGTTGACACCTCCCGACGGAATCGCCGGAATTTCGTTACAGAGGAAGCGTCGCACATCCATCGTCGACGAACCACGCCGATCACCCGGTCCCAGCAGCAGGCTCGGATTGACGACGACCAGCTCCAGTCCCAGCTTCGGGGCCAGCTCGAGCGCCAGCTTCTCTTGATACATCTTCGACAGGTAATACGGCCAGTCCCCGCACAGCTCGACCGGATAGGGCCAGCTCTCGTCGGCAATCGGCTCGGGCTCACGACTGATGGCGATCGTTCCCGACGTGCTCGCCAGCAGCACCCGCCTTACCCCCGCGCGCTGACAGGCCAACAGCAGCCGGCGAGTCCCGTCGACGTGTAGGTGCATCATCTGCTGGGTGCGGGCCGGATCGCGCGACACCATGCCTGCCAGGTGATAGACCTCTTTGACACCGTCGAGGGCCAGCTCCAGCGCTTCGTTGGCCGGGGCGGACTCACTCGGGTTTCCACCGACGGGAGCGACCCGACTTGAATCGGTGAGCAGATCGCCCTGATAGATCGAAACGCCAAGCTCGCGCAGCTCGGCAGTGGGCTCTCGCGTCAGCACCCGCACCGCTTGACCGCGTCCCCGCAGCGCCCGGAGCAGGTGTTCGCCCAAAAATCCGGTTCCGCCGGTAACCAGAACCGGCCCTCTTGTCGAGGGCACTACCTCATGACCATTTGCGTTCACGGTCGGGGACGATAGCTCAGTCGGCGGGGCAGTCAAGGGTGTGGCGGCACAAAGCGCAGCGCCTCACCAGCTCGCAGCAGCAGCGCCGGCAAGAGGGCTCGCTCGGCCACCGGCAGTGAGCCCGCCGCCGTCACGAGATGCTCCCCGAGTGGCACCGTCGACGCATCCCGCCTTTGCAGCCGCTCACTCAGCTGTCGCAGCGTCATCGCCAGCGATGGTGGCAGCTCTGCCGCATCCACGGGCGACTCCAGCATCGCCGGCTCGGTCAAGCGGGCCAGCAGACTGCGCAGCTCCGTCTGTGCCTGGTGCAGCTCGGTGATCGCCCGCAAGCTGAGTGGCTTTTGCCACACCACCGCCGCCTGGACACACAGCACAAACGTCGCAAGCAGCTGAGTCGGCATCTTGCGTACCAGCCGTCGGTAGTCATCGCTGCCTCGGCGAAACAGGGCGTTGAAGCGCAGCGATGGTGAAAGCAGCGTCAGTCGACGGCTCACCGTCGCGGTATGCGGCGAGTCCGTCGAACCGTACAGCGTCTCCAGATAGGTCTGTAGCTGCGCCACAGTGCTCAGGCTCTCTCCCCGCAGCCCAAGGTGCCGTGTCGTTGCCTGGACCTGCTGCGTCGCAAACGTCGCAAAGTGTGGCTCGTCAAGAAAGTTCGCCGAGTCGTCCCGCAGTGCCGTCTCCAGCGCCAGCCAGCGCAGCTCTTTGGCCCCGCTCGGCAGTGGCACCTGACTCTCGGTCAGCGGACTGTTCCCGATCGCCGCCAGCTCGGCCGCAAGCTCCGCATGATGAACTCCGTGGCCGCTGGCATCTTCGATAGGACAGACCACGCTGTTGACATCGACCACTTGGGTACTGCCGATGCGGAAGACGCGATTGAACGGGAACAGTCGACAGGTGGTGAACTTGGCCGCGCGCCCATGGGTCTGCTCGTAGCCGCACATTCCGTCGCTGCCGAGAAACCAACAGCCATCGCTGACATCGGGAAGTCGAACATAGCCACCCGGCAGCGGCTGAAGCAGAGGCGCAATCCGTGGCACCCGTCCGAGCAGCGGCACCAGCTCTTGCTGCGCCGAGATGGCGATCCCTTTGCCTCGACAACAAGCCTGACCACAGGACGCGCAGTCATAGCGGAAGGCTCCATCCAAAAAGGCAAAGTAAGTCGCGACCATAGCGCCATCGTATCACGGAGCGCGCGACCGCCAACAGACCCGGCGCTCAGGAACCACCGAGCAGCGCAAGCAGTGGATTGATATTAGTCATGTGGAAAGACTAATATTTGCAGATATTAATCATATAAAAAGTGTAATAATTGCAAATATTAAGCATGTAAGAAGACTAATATGGTCATATATTATACATTTATTATGACTAATATTTTAGGGTCGGACCGGATATTCCTGGTGGTGGCTGGGTTTGGGTGACTGCGTGCGGACTTTGCGATCTTGGTGCAAGATGGGCGGTGGCGCGAAGGCTCGCGCCGGGAGGTCGTTCCGATGATTTCGCTGCTGGTTTCGTTTCTGCTCTATGCCCTGGCGTTCATGCTGACGGCGCGCATCGTTCCGGGAATCGAGGTTCGCTCGTATCGGAGCGCGGTCGGCTTTGCGATCGTGTTCGCTATCCTCGACGGGCTGCTGTTCAAGGTGCTTGCGGTGGTGACGATGCCGCTGGTGGTGCTGTCGCTGGGACTGTTCTTGCTGGTGATTCGCGCCGGGCTGTTCTTGCTGACCGATAAGTTCATCGACGGAGTCAAGATCGATGGCTTCCTCTCGGCGCTGCTCGGCTCGGTGGTGACTGGCGTCCTCAACAGCGGCATCACCTGGCTGGTGCACAAGATCTTCTAAGCCGCTCGGCTGATTTGCCGATTTATCTTCGGCCGCTGCTGTTCCCGCCGCTGTTCCCGCCGCTGTTCCCGCCGCTGTTCCCGCCGCTGCTGCACAGGTCGCCGGCTACTTTGCCGCCACCGTCGATAGGCATTCCGCCGATTGGACGACCGCGAAGCGCTGCATTCACGAACGCCACCCGCCGATTCTGGGCTCGTCCGTCGGGGGTTGCATTGTCGGCGATGGGCTTGGTTTCTCCGAATCCCACCGCGATCAGGCGCTGGCAGTCGATGCCTTGGGAAATTAGCCATCGTCCGACGGCCAGCGCTCGGGCCTCGCTCTGCTTTTGATTGAATGCGGAGCTGCCCTGGTTGTCGCTGTGAACCTCGATGCGCATCGTCGAGATGTAGCTCTTGTCGTTGAGGTAGCTCTTGACGTGCTGGAGCACGGGCTCGGAATCGGACTTGATCTTGTCGCTGCCCGTCTCGAAGACCACTGGGCCGGGGGTCTTCAGCTGATTGCCCTCGATCTGGTAGCCACCCGACTGAGCGATGGCGATCGGGACGGCCAAGGGCGCAAGCAAAAGCGAAGCGACGACGAGCAGACGACTGGGAAGGGGCGACATCGGGTTCTCCTGTGTGGGCCGGTTTATGTTACGCCAAGCGGCCTCGGATTGGCGGTGGCGGCGCTGCGGTCTTGGGCGATTGACCATGGACTACCGACTGAGCTAGCGTCGCCATCCATGGGAGCAAACATCGGCGGACATTTGGTTGCGGAAGAGCTGTACCGACATGGCGTTCGGGACATCTTCACGCTGTGTGGTGGCCACATCGCACCGATCTATGACGGCTGTCTTCGCTACGGGATTCGTTTGATAGATACCCGACACGAACAGGCGGCGGCACATGCGGGGGATGGATACGCGCGGCTGACTCGCGGTCCCGGCGTGGCGCTGGTGACGGCGGGTCCGGGAGTGACCGACGCTGTGACCGGAATCGCCAACGCATTTCAAGCGGCGTCTCCGCTGGTGGTGCTGGGTGGGGCGGCGGAGGTTCGATCGGTAGGTCGTGGCGCGCTGCAAGAGATGGAGCAAATTCCGATGATGCGCTCCATTACCAAGTGGTGTGCGACGGCGAATGATCCAAAGCGGCTGCGTGAATACATCCAGACTGCGATTCGGATCGCGACCGGTGGCGTGCCGGGGCCGGTGTTTTTGGAGCTGCCGTTCGATGTGCTGATGGCGCAGGTCGATGACAACGAGCTGATCGTGCCGCCGCCGCTGCCGCCGTGGCCGCGAACACAGGCAGACCCGGCGCAGGTCGAGCAGCTGGTCGGGCTGCTGCTGCAGGCCGAGCGTCCGATCATCTTTGCGGGCTCGCAGGTCTATTGGGACAACGCGTCGGCGGAGCTGCTGCGGTTGACGGAGTCGCTGGGCATTCCGGTGATGATGAACGGAATGGGTCGCGGAGTGCTGCCGGCCGACCATGCCAACGTGTACAGCCTGGCACGCAAGCGAGCACTGCGAGGGACGGACTTGGTGCTGATCATGGGCACGCCGCTCGACTTTCGGGTCGGCTTTGGCGCGGGCTTCAATCAGAAGGCCAAGATCGTGCAGATCGATCGCGACTACACGCAGCTTGGAAAAAATCGAGCGACGGATCTGGCGCTGGCGGGACACTCGGCGCTGGTGCTGCAGCAGATCACTGATGCGGTGGGTGGCAAGGCAGCAGCACTGCGCGAGCGGCTGTCCGGCTGGCGAAGGGAGCTGCGCGATGACGAAACCAAGCAGTATGGGCGGCTGGTTCCCTACATGCAGAGCACGACGCAGCCGATCAATCACTATCAGCTGGCGTCGGCACTGGGAGAGGCGCTGGGGGCGGGGCCGTGCGGAACGGGGCGGATTGGGGATCACGCGATCCTGATCGGCGATGGTGGCGATGTGGTGGCGATGGCGGCCAAGGTTCTGCCGCTGGGTCGGCCCGGTCAGTGGCTTGATCCGGGTCCGCTCGGCTGTCTGGGCGTTGGTGCACCGTTTGCGCTGGCGGCCAAGGCGCTCGATCCGAGTCATCGGCAGCGGGTGGTGGTGCTGTCGGGAGACGGCAGCTTCGGGCTCAACGGGTTTGACTTCGAGACGTGTGTGCGCTTTGGCCTCAACGTCACGGTGGTGGTCGGCAATGACGCCGCGTGGGGACAGATTCGTGGCCCGCAGGTGATGCTCTTCGGAGAGGAGCGCGCCCCTGCGACCAAGCTGGCACCGACTCGCTACGACAAGATCGTCGAGGCGTTTGGCGGAGTCGGCTTCCATGTCGAAGACCCGGCGGACCTCTTGCCCACCTTCCGAAAAGCGATCGAGACGCCGGCGGTCACTTGTGTCGATGTCTCGCTCGATCCAGCGTTCTCGGTGGCCAGTGGCGCCGCGCGCTTGACGGTGTAAGCGACGCTCCCGGCTGCCTGTCCCCAGCCCCCCAAGTCACCAAAAATCGCAGTCATTTCGCGTACTTAGAAAACGCTCTTTCTCGTCTGAGAATCGGGTGTTTTTCGCATGCTACGATGACCGCTAACCAATCGTATTTGGGGGACTATTAAGATGAAGAGAACGCTCGTTGGGATGCTGGTCTGTGTGCCGCTGCTGCTGGCGGCGGGTTATGGCTGCGAAGGTACCAACCCGGCCGCTGTGGACATGATGACGCCTGCGCCGAGTCCAGACCTGGCGCAAGGTGTGCTGAAGATCCTGAGCCTGGGAACCAACGTCAACTCGCTGACGATGGGCGGTACGGTCCGAGTGACGGCTGTCGTGACCCATACCGACGGTCTGCAGAAGCTGCTGGGCGGACAGCTCAACAGCGTCGATGGCACGACCAAGTATGGCGCTTTCGTCGCGGGAGCGGGTGGGGCGTACTCGCTGGACTTGACGTGGGATCAGCTGCACCAGGCGCAAGCGATCAGCTTTGACAAGATGGCCACGCGGTCGTTTACCGCCGAGTTCTTCGATGTCGATGGCAACAAGGTCTCGGGCACCGTCGACTTGGCCTTGACCTGCAACGGCGATCCGGCGTGCGGCGGCAAGTGCCTGAAGGCCGGGACGCTCTGCGCCGGCAGCTCGACCCAGATCTGCGTTGCGGGCAGCTGCTCAGATGGCTGCTACATCGGCGGCATGCTCCAGACCCCGAACATGACCAACCCCGATCCCACGTTTGGTAGCTGCCAGAAGTGCGATCCCGCGCTGAGCCGCACTGCCTGGAGCACGGCCACCACTGGCACCAGCTGCGGCGCGAGCATGGCCTGCGTCACCGGCGGCGCCTGCTCCAAGATGTTCAGCAAAGCGACCGTGGGTACCACCAGCGACTTCCAGGATATCTGGGGTTCAGGGGCCAACGACGTATGGGTAGTCGGGGTAAGCTCTTCGGCTTTTCGCTCTGTCGATGGTGGCAAGACGTGGACTCCGACCACTGTTTACGCGGGCGCTGCGGCGACGCGTTACGCGGTCTGGGGCTCCGCTGCCAACAACGTCTTTGTGGTTGGAGCGGGCGGAACGGTGGTTCAGACCAGCAACGGCGGTGTGAACTGGACCGTCCTTGCCAACCCAACGGCTCAGACGCTGTACGGAATCTGGGGTAGTGCCGGCAATGACATCTACGTGGTGGGCGGCAACGGCGTGATGGCTCGTTCGACGACGGGTGGCATCACCTGGACCGGACTTACCTCGGGCACGACCAGCATCCTGCGCGGAGTCTGGGGAAGCGCGGCCAACAACGTATTTGCCGTCGGAGACACCGGCACGATCCTCCAGTCGACCAACAACGGAGCGACTTGGGTCAAGGCCCAGAGCAACGTCACCAACAACCTCTATGCAATCCGTGGCGTCGCGGCCAATGACTACTACGCAGTCGGAACGTCTGGCACGGTCCTGCGCAGCACCAACGGAACGACCTGGACCAAGCTCAACTTCCCCGACACGGCGTACACCGTCTACGACGTGTGGGGCACTGCCGCCAACGATGTCTACGTCTCGACCGGCATCACCATCTATCACACCAAGGACAGTGGCCAGTCGTGGCAGCGGATGTCGACGAGCAGCGCGCCCTATTACTACGGTCTGTGGGGCAGCGGCGCCAACGACATCTATTCCGTCGGGTCGAGCGGTAGCATCTATCACCACCCGTAACGGCACGACTCCTTCCTGCTAACCTTCCGTCGCTACAATCCTGCTCCCCACCTGGGCCGCTCGACTCCCGATGAGTCGAGACGGCACAGCGGTCGATTTTCTTTTACACTGCGGTCGTGACCCGAGTCCTTATCGTCGAAGACGAGAGCGCGATTGCCGAGTCGCTGCTGTTTGCCCTGCGCCGCGATGGCTTTACCGTCACGCACGAGAGTACGCTGCACGCCGCCGAGTCGCAGCTGACCGAGTGTGACTTGGTGGTGCTGGACCTGATGCTGCCGGATGGATCGGGGTTTGATCTGCTGGCGAAGCTGCGGGCTTTGGGACAGCGGACTCCGGTCATCATCTTGACGAGCCGCGACGACGAGGCGGATCGCGTGGCGGGTCTGGAGGGCGGGGCGGATGACTACGTGGTCAAGCCGTTTTCTCCTCGGGAAGTGGTGGCGCGGATTCGGGCGGTGCTGCGGCGGACCTCACCGACGTGGGCGAACATTCCGGCTGCGGTGTCATCCAGCACAAGCGGTCGAACGCTGCGGCCAACGCTGGCGACGGCACTGGTGATTGACAACGACACCCGGCGGGCGCTGTTCCTGGGCAAGCTGGTCGATCTGACGCGGACCGAGTTCGAGCTGCTGCGGGTCCTGCACGGTGCGCCCGAGCGAGTGTTTACCCGTCAGCAGCTGCTCGATCGAATCTTTGGTGAGAGCTACGCCGTAACCGATCGCACCATCGACGCGCACATCAAGGCGCTGCGCCGCAAGCTCAGCCAAGCCGGTGCACCCCCGGACCTCGTCGAAACCGAGCGCGGAGTCGGATACCGTTTGCGAGAGATGACCCCCGAAAAGGAGCTCGTATCGCGATGATCAAGCTGACCTCGTTTGCGGAGGTGCTGGCGCAGCTGGCGATCACTCCGTCTATGCCAGGCCTGGGCGCGGCACTGTCCCACTGTGCCCAGAGCATCGAGTATTCCTTGACCGGATTCCCAACCCAGCGTGGCTTCTTGGTCCGCAAGCTGGTGGGTCCGTTCATCCTGCGCAAATTTCTGCGGCAGGGAAGTATGTCGCATGATCTCAAGGCGCCGATTCCGGGGGCTCCGGAGATTCCGCCGGCGCTGCCACTGAGCGACGGAATGGCGCGTCTGAACAGAGCGATCGAGCAGTTCCGCAGTCACTCTGGCGCGCTGGCCCCGCACTTTGCCTTTGGTGACATGTCGCGGCAAGACTACGAGCGCCTGCACGCGATGCACATCGCGGATCATCTCAGCTCATTTCCGTAACTGCTCGCCAAGCTTCCTGCGCCCTCAGCGGATTCCCAACCAAAAAAAGGAGAACGGATGAAGTCTTCGCTTCGTGTACTGCGTGTTGCGTCCACCGTGACGCTGGCGCTCTCTCTGTCTGCCCAGGCTGCGCCTCCCAGTGTGGCCCCTTCTGTACCTGCTGGAAGTGCCGGATTTGTGGCTGCTCCTGCTCCGTTTTTGCGACTGCCACCTACTGCTTCGCCGACTCGCTACGTACTCGATCTGACGGTTCGTCCCAGCGAGGATTCCTTTTCAGGACAGATCGACATCACGGTGCAGATCGCGGAAGCCAAGGATGTACTGTGGCTGCATGCCAGTCGCGAGCTGACCGTCGAAAAGACGACGCTCAAGACCACATTAGGAGAGCTGACTCCGCGCGTAGAGCTGGTTGGCAAAGACCTGATCGCGCTGCGCTTTGGCAAGCCGCTGACCATCGGAAAAGCCACGCTGCAGCTGCATTACAAAGGGAAGCTTCCCATCGCGGAAGGGAGTGGTCTGTATCGCGAGCGAGATGGCAAGGATCTCTACGTCTACAGTCACTTTGAGCCACTCGATGCGCGCCGCGCTTTCCCCTGTTTCGATGAGCCCAGCTTCAAAGTGCCGTGGCAGGTGACGATGCACATTCCCAAAGAGCACACTGCGCTGAGCAATGCGCCTGCGGAATCGGAGCACGATGAGCCAAACGGAATGAAGAAAGTGATCTTCAAACCGACCCTGCCACTGCCCTCCTATTTGATGGCATTTGCCGTCGGTCCGTTTGCACTGGTGGATGCCGGAAAGGCTGGCAAAAAGAGCACTCCGATTCGCATTGTTACCTTGCGCGGACACGAGCAGGAAGCGGGCTATGCGGCACGCACTTCGGGACAGCTACTCTCTCTGTTAGAGGACTACTTTGGGATTCCCTATCCGTACGAAAAGCTCGATCAGATTGCGGTGCCGGGACAGCGTGGCGCGATGGAGCATCCGGGTCTGATTACGTACGGCCAAGGACTGATCCAGATTCGACCGAGCGAAGAGACAGTGCGTGCGCGTCAGGCCTTTGCTTCCGTCGCTGCACACGAGCTGGGACATCAGTGGGCGGGCAATCTGGTGACGCTTTCATTTTGGGATGATCTGTGGCTGAACGAGTCCCTGGCGACGTTTCTGGAATCGAAGATCATCGCTCGCTTTCATCCAGAGTGGCGCGAGGTCCAGAATCGTGTACTCAGGCGGCAAGGCGCGATGTATGCCGACAGCTTGATCTCGGCGCGCAAGATCCGGCAAGCGATTGAGTCGAGTGATGACATTGTCAACGCGTTCGACGGAATCACTTATGCCAAGGGTGGCTCGGTGCTGGAGATGTTCGAGAGCTGGATGGGCGAGAAGCAGTTTGCTGCCGGACTGTCTCGCTACATGCGGGAGCATTCCCATAAGAATGGCTCGGCTGGGGATCTGCTGGGCGCCTTCACGCAAGAGCTGGCAGAGGAAGCGGCGCGGAGCAAAAATCCGACGGAAGCAGAGGCTCTGCGCAGTAAGAGCAGTCAGCTTTCCGGAGCGATGAAGAGCTTTTTGGATCAGCCCGGTCTGCCTCTGATTTCGGCGGCGCTGTCTTGCGCAAAAGGAGTGGCCACGCTGAGCCTTGCGCAGACTCGCTACCTGCCGATGGGAACGGTCAGTGAGGCGAGTGAGGTCTACCAAGTCCCAGTCTGTCTGCGCTATCCAGGTGTCAAGGGAGTGGAGCGATTCTGCAAGATTCTCGACGGAAAACAGGCCGAGTGGACGCTGCCGCAGACCAGCTGTCCAGACTATGTGGTGGTGAATGCGGATGCGCTGGGTTACTACCGCGTGCAGTATGCTCCGCCGCTCCTCAAAGCGCTCAAGGAGCGTGCATTTGCGACCGGAGGGAAGGGCGCAAGTGGCAGCGTACTTGGGGAGACAGAGCGGATTGGTCTGCTGGGTGATCAAGCTGCGCTGATGCGAATCGGTAGGGCTGCGGCAGAGGATGTACTGGCGCTGGCTACCGTCGCTGCGCAAGATGAAAGCCGCCATGTGTTAAGCACGGCGACCGGGGTGTTTGCAGGAATTGAGCGACTGGTTCCTCCGGCACTTCTGCCGGCCTATCGACAACACATCCGCGCGACTTTTGGATCGCGGCAGAAGCAGCTGGGACTTACGGGTCGTCCGCAAGAAGATGACAACACGCGGATGATGCGTGGTGTGCTCACTCGCTTGGTAGGAGGGGAGGGGGCCGATCCCGCGCTGGTGGCAGAGGCAACGACCCTGACCCAAAAGTGGCTTGGGAATCGCACCAGCGTCGATGCAGAGACGGCTCGGCTGGCCATTCCTATTGCGGCAGAGCATGGTGATTCCGCGCTGTTTGATGCGCTTTTGAAAGCGGCCAAGGCAGAGCCGGATCGCAGTCAGCGGGGACTCCTTCTGTCTGCTCTGGGAGGATTCCGCAGTCCGCAGCTTGCGCAGCGTGGACTATCCCTCATCCAGCAGGGGGACTTTCCGATCCATGAAGCGATGCCGCTGCTGTGGGGGCCGATGGGAAATCCCGAGACACGGCGACTCCCGTTTGAGTTTGTGAAGGCGCACTTCGATGAGCTGGTGGCCAAGCTTCCGAAGGACGCGGGCGCACGGCTGTCAGCGATGGCGGGCAGTCTGTGCAGCGAGTCCGAGCGCGCGGAAGCAGAGTCCTTCTTTACGGGTCGCTCGACCAAGTACACGGGGGGACCGCGCATCCTCAAGCAGACCATCGAGCGCATCAATCAGTGTGCGGCCTTCCACAAGGCGCAGGCTGCCAGCGTCGCGGCTTTCCTCCAGCGAAAGTGACGAAACAGCCCGCCACTTGAATGGGAGACAGAACCAGAGCGCGCGCTGGTGAAGTGAGGGTTCAGCAGCGCAGGCGCAGATGCTCTCGTGTTCGTTCATGTGCCGCTGGTGATGCAAATCCCTTTGCGACAGAGTGTGCCCAGGCTTTCTCGATGTAGCTGGCAGCATCGGGCGTCTTACAAGCCGTGTCGCCGTGATCAATATGCACCTTCCCGATGCGCTGCGCGGCAGTGGTTGCCGCTTGGCGAAGTGCGTCACTGCGGCAGCCGATGGCAATGAGTGCACTGTTCATCGCGTCACGCTCAGCGTTCGGTGCGCTGTGGATGGTGCGTTCGATCTCAGCGATGCGTTCTGTGAAGAAGGAGTCCGGAAGAGACTCGTTCCGTTGCGACAGTTGTGCGAGGAGAACCCAGCCGGCACAGCGCGCCCACTCATCCTTGGAGGCGAGCCAGGCAGTGGCTTTGGTGACAGCGTGCGGGCCCTCTGCGGCCAGCATCGCAACGTAGCCGCCGCACAGCTTTTGCGCGGACGACTCACGCGCCCACTTGTCGAGATCTGCCGCCGTGAGTCGCGCGGGATCTGCGATCTTCACGGCGAGGTTCCGCGCGTCGAGGTTGTCGGTTTCCCACAGCGCACAGGCCAGCTCGTGATCCACTCCGATCCGCTTTAGGAGTCCCTTGAGCGTCGCGAAGCTCACCCCGAACATCGGCCCAGTGGCACCATGCCGGGCGTAGGTCTTACGAGTCTGTTCGGAGCCCGCCTGCTCAAGCTCGCGCATCGTCTCGGCGAGCGTCATCCGTGCGGCAGGAGTCTTGCTGTTTCGTTTGGGAGCGGTGGTCTTTGGCTTCTTGGCGGTTGTGATGGCTGACATGGCGCGAGAGCCTAGCGCACCACACTACGACCTTCAACCGCTGCGAAAAGGAGTGTGATTCCCACTCGCGTACGACCCATTAGGAGTCTGTTTCTGTTCGCCGATTCAGCGCGTCCGCTTCCTCGATAGAGATCACTCCGTCCTGATTCCTATCCACTGCTTTGAGTACGAGATCGACGGTAATCGGCGAGGCTGGTGCATCCGTCAAGCGGCCCACTGCGGTCGCCAGCTCCACCACAGAAACTCGTCCATCCTTGTCACTATCGATGGCTTCAAAGCGTCCGAGCTGCTTCCACAGTGTCACCGAAAATGCTTCGACCAGGACCACCTTGATGTCTCGCCCACTCCCGTCCGGAGGAACCCGCGCTGGATACTGCTTGGCGTATTCAATCAGTGGCTCCAAGTGATCCATTCCGAACATCAGGTTGCGCATGATCGCAATCCGATACATCCGCGCGGGATCAAACGGCTCTCCAGCGACGGAAATCAACGCTTTCCCAGACTCTGCTACGATCAGCCGATCATCGACTTGCAGGAATCCTCCCGACTCGATCGGAGCCTGCGCACGCGAATAAACAATCGCACGCTGCAGCGCTTCACCGGTCAGCTGAACCACCACCACTTCGTTGTCAAATGGAAGCTCTGCTTTGAGATTCCCATAGGTGAAGGTGTGACGATACTCCCGATTCCCACGGACTCCGCCACCGTTGAGCAGACAGCCATCCGCACCCAGCGTGTCGCGAAGTCGCGAGCACAGCAGCGTTCCCACCGA
Organism: Myxococcales bacterium; assembly: GCA_016794465.1. GTDB lineage: Bacteria > Myxococcota_A > Polyangia > Palsa-1104 > JAEUJZ01 > JAEUKA01. The sequence continues at coordinate 187,622 of JAEUKA010000111.1, forward strand.
AGTCTGATGCAGTCGCGTCCCAAGCGAAGACAGAACGACGTTGTCATCAAGCCGCAACAGAGTCGCTGCTTCCAGCATCTGCACCGCCTGCATCCGTTGATTCACAAGCTGACGGAGCTGCTCATCCTCTGGATAGCGTGCCGAGTCATCGAGCACGACACTCACCGTCGGAAGATCCGGTCCGGATAGAGGCTGTTCTGCTGGCCACGCAAGATCGACAATCGCCGCATGAATCGCATCACAGCCCGCTTTCACCAGCCAAGTCGATCCGTACTGTTCCAGATACACCTTGTGCTCATGTCCTCCCACAATAAGAGGCATATGATGCGCATCTTTATGCTGTGCCAGTACCCGATCATCAGCCAGATCTTGATGCGTCAGCGGAATCACACAGGACACTCCCTCTTCCTCTACCAAGCGCTGTCCTTCTCTTATCACCGTCGGCAGTGGCGGCTCGATGTTTACCCCACCAAACGGCTTGCGGCGATACACCGTGGTGTCCTCCATCACCACGCCAATCAGACCGACCCGCACCTGTCGTCCCGCAGGGCTCTGGACTGTGATGAGATCATGCTTGGGAAGAGGCATCACAAAGTCGTGGATGTTGGTGCTCAGCCACGTTCCGGAAAACTGCTGGATGCGCTTCTGCAGCTCGTCAACATCGATGTCATCTTCATGATTCCCAAAGCAGACATGGGTGACGCCGATCGCGTTCAAGCAGTCGATCATGCTGCGTCCTTTGTCCAGGCTCGACAGCGTACTCGGTCCCACGAAGTCTCCCGCCAGCGTCACCAGCGTCCGATCGGCGGGCTCCCGCTGCCGATGGTGGCGTACCAAGTTGATCAGCCTAGGCAGGTGTTCCAGCGTATAGACATCATTGATACAGATGATGCGCAGCGTCGGTCCGCGCGCTCCCGAAGTCACAGTAGACATGGTCTGCATGGTACTGCGGGGCTGCTGTTCGCGACCAGACTCTTGTGGACTGCGATATCATCGGTTCATGCGCATCGTCTGCATCAGCGACACTCACGGACTGCACGCACAGCTGCGGCTTCCCGATGGAGATCTACTGGTCTGTACGGGCGACTTCTCACGGCGTGGTCGACGAGCCGAGGTGGTCGAGTTCAATCGCTGGCTGGGAACGCTGCCGCACCGTCACAAGGTGATCATCGCCGGCAACCACGACTTTCTGCTGGAGGAAGACAGCTCCGCGCGCTCTCTGTTTGATCACGCGATCTATCTGCAAGACTCAGAGTGTCAGATCGAAGGAATTCGCATCTATGGGAGTCCGTGGCAGCCGCGCTTTTTTGACTGGGCGTTTAACCTCGACCGAGGCGAGCCGCTGCGACGGGTGTGGGCGCAGATTCCTTCGGGAATTGATCTGCTCCTGACCCATGGACCGCCGCACGGAGTCCTTGATGTCACCAGTCGCGGGCTGCGCGTCGGCTGTGAGGAGCTTTCGCGTGCACTCCTGCGCATCCGTCCGCGCGCTCACGTCTTCGGGCACATCCACGAGTCCTACGGACAGCTGCAGCGCGACGGAATCCACTATGTGAACGCCAGCAGCTGCAACCTGCAATATCAGCCGATCCATCCCCCGATCGTGATCGATCTGTGACTACGGAATCGATCTGTGATTACGGAATCGATCTGTGACTACGGAAGCTGGCACAGATACGGCAGCGGGGTCGCGCAGCTGATGTCATTCCACTGCGTGAGCGTCCTGCCATCGGTCAGCTGCACGCAGTGCTCGCTGTTCAGATAGTGATCCGGCTGACCCGGCGCCCAGTTCAGATACGTCGCCGCCTTCCCCGTCGCCCACACATACTTTCCAGTCTCTGCCAGATCGTTCAGGCCGACCAGAGCCGTCCCCGCGCTCGGCGCCATTCCGCGCAAAAAGGAATTCCCAAACACATCGTTTACCGTCGCCAGATCACCACCATGAGAGCGACAGTCCGCCTGCGCACTCGCTCGATCTTTGGGTCCATCACACAGCAGATAGGAAGTCCCCGCGAACTTATCGACCGTACAGCCTCCGCACTTGGGCTGCATCCCCGGCGCCGTCGCTGACCAGTTTCCGCCCGGACTATACGTCTGCCACAGCGGACCCCACACGCCATCTCGCTGAAGCCCAAGCTGCGGGTCCATTCCCAAGCCATTTGACAGCTGAAACGAGAACTTTTTCCCGTTCACCGTTTGCGCTGTCTGCCAAAAGTCCGCCGCGTGTCCGGTGCCGATTCCAAAGGTCAGCGTCCCGCTCTCGATCGCCGTCATCAGCTTCGCCGCCGCCTGCTGGTAGTCGCTGCGATCGGCCACCGGCACCTGCGACTCCGAGGTCTTGGTCAGCACCCGATACAGCCCCACCAGCTGCTGGTAGCTCGCCGTCTCTTGGCTCAGCTGGCGAATCAGCGTCATCTCGGTGATCCCCGACTCGCCGTAGCCGTTCACCTCCAGCCACATCGAATATCCCAGCCCATAGATGTGCGCGCCGCTCTTCGACGCCAGCACCTTGGCGCCACCCGGCTCGAGCAGCCGAATCTCTTTGATCCGATTGGTGTTGCCGTTGACCAGCACGATGTCCGGAACCTGCGTCTTTTGCGCCGCGAAGTTGAGCTTGTCCATCCCTCGCGCCACCGCATTGTCCGTCGTCACAAACGCCACATCGCCTTTGTTCCAGGCGTGTCCGTAGACCTCGGCAAAGCGATCGCGCCAGCTACACGGCGCAACCGGCTTGATCGCCATATCCCTCGGCGGCGTCGTCAGATCTGGAGGCTCTGCCAGATCCGGCATCGCCAAGTCGTCCATCGTCAGATCTGGCGCGGACGCATCCTCCAGAATCGGAACGTCACCATCGGTACAGCCTGTCACCACACACATCGACGCAGAGAGCGCCCAAAAACCAGCCGCTGAGCTTGCAATCGTCAATCGATTCATGCCGCGAGTGTACGCCAAAATGAGAAGCCAACGACCCGATCGCCGCTCTGCTGCTTGGTCCCCGCGAGCCGTCGCCAATCGGCCCAGTTCACGAGCATTTTGGTTCGCCTTTTAGAAACAGTGTTTGCATGCGCCTGGATCGTGCTACAAGTAGCCCAGGTCTTCTGCCTCGGTTTCATCTCTGCGTCGCTGCTCGCTGTGTGCTGCTTCGTTCGAGTTAGGTTGGTGCGAAACACAGGTGGGCCTCTGAGACGGCAGCTCCGTCAAATGCGGTGGTCGTTCGGACCATCAACAGATCAAGGAGAACAGAGATGAGCAAGCGCCTGTATGTCGGTAACCTTTCCTACAGCACGACTGAGTCAGAGCTACGTGAAGTTTTCGAGCGTTCGGGATCGGTGACCGACGTGAAGGTGATGATGGATCGCGAGACGGGTCGTCCCCGTGGATTCGCTTTCGTCGAGATGAGCACCGACGAAGAAGCACGCGATGCCATCGCCCAGCTCAACGGCAGCGAGCTCGGCGGCCGCACCCTCAAGATCAACGAGGCTCAGGAGCGTGAGTCGGGTGGCGGCGGCTTCCGAGGCGGTGGTGGCGGCGGCGGCGGTGGCTACGGTGGTCCCCGAGGCGGCGGTGGCGGCGGCGGTGATCGTCGCGGCGGTGGCGGCGGCGGTGATCGTCGTGGCGGTGGCGGCGGCGGCGGTGATCGTCGCGGCGGCGGCGGTCGCTGGTAGCTGAGAGCGCACGAAGGGACAAACCCAGATGAGCTTTGGGCAAGCTGGTGGTAAGCGCGAGCGCGAAGCAACGCGTGATCGCAAAAAGAAAGAAAAGGAGGAGCGTCTTCGCCGAAATCGCACCATGCGACCGTCGAGCGGCGATGCTTCTTTGGACATCGACTTCGGCAGCCAGATGGAGCGGCTTCCTGAGGTCAAGCTGGAGGACATCAACGTCTCCGGCGTTGCGCCACGCGGTCCCAAGGGATCGAACGGACCGACCAAGCTGTTTGTTGGCGGTCTAAGCTGGGATACCGAGGGTGAGCAGCTCAAAGCTGCGTTTGGTCGCTTCGGTGCGCTGCGAGAAGCAACCGTGGTCACCGATCGCGACACCGGTCGCTCGCGTGGCTTCGGCTTTGTGACCTACGAAAATCCCGCTGATGCTGCTGCGGCCGCCCGTGAAATGAACGGTGCCGAGCTCGACGGTCGTACGCTGCGGGTCAATCCTGCCGATCGCGGCTAAGTCCGCCTCCCCGATTTTTTTCCTTCCATCGCTCTTCTTGTGCCGTCTGGCGCCCGACCGAGTTCTCGTGCCTGGTGCCTTGACTGTGGGCGGCTTGCTGCGCTCTTATGCGCTTCACCTGCATCTACATCGCTCGGCCTACTGTTTCTTACTTCGGGATGTTTCCCGCTGCCAAGGAGTCGCCTTCATGAGACGCCGTCGCATCGTATTTTCCGTCGTGATCCAGCTCGTTCTCGCAGGCTGTGTGTCGTCCAATCCTTCGTACTGCGCAGACCCAGAGATCTGCGGCGAGGGCGATGCGGGCACGATCCTCAGCCTCGATTTGGCGGAGTCTTCGGTGGATCTTTCCTCGACGGGGGGCGATCTGGCGGCTGTGGACCTTGCGACCTCACCGCTTGATGTGAGCAAGCCGGGGCCATTTTCGACGGTTCGCATTGACCTCAAGGCCGATGTCAACCGCACAAACATTGATCTCACCGTCATCGGTCCCAGCGACGATGGCAAAGAGATCACCAAGCGTGGGACGCCGCTGCCGTGGGTGCTGCTGTCGCCCGGATTTTTGACCGATCGCAAACAGTACCAAGGCTACGGCGATCGGCTTGCCAGCTTCGGCATCGTCACAGTTCTGCAAAAGTCCCCCAACGAGAGCAACCACGCCCGGTACCGCGACGACACCGTCGGGCTGATTGGCTGGCTGCTCAGTCCGATGGGCATGGGCTCCGATCGCATCTCCGGTCGGCTCGATCGCAACCGCTTCGGCCTCGTCGGACACTCACTCGGAGGCAAGATCAGCTTCCTCGTCGCCCAAGCGGACCCTCGCGTCAAGGCCGTGCTAGGCATCGACCCCGTCGACCAGCGCGATCCGTCCGCAGCGTCAGGAATGAGCAAGATCAAGCTGCCCGCCGGCGTGCCGATTGGCTACCTCGGTGAGACAGTGAGCCAGACCGGCGGAATGCCCTGCGCGCCCGCCAACGCCAACTACGAGGTCCTTTACAAAGCCAGCCCGTCGCCCGCCTTCTCGATTACGTTCAACGGCGCTGCACACATGGACTTTGTCGACAATCCGGCGATGTGCTGGAACTGCGGCTTCTGTGGCGGCGGCACCGCGCCCAAAGATCGCACCAACAAGCTCGCCATCAAGTACACCGCCGCCTATTTCCTCTCGACGATTGGTGGTGACCGTCGCGCCGTGGACTCGCTGTCCGGCGTGGATTTCCAAAAAGACGTGACCGCCGGCTACGTCAAGCGCGACGCCAAGTAGTCGCTGCCATCGTCTCTGCCCGTGTTGCAAGGAGCACATCGTTAGCCCATGTCTACGCCCAGCCTCGCCTGCTCGCAGGCCCTCGCAGTGTTTGAAAAGCAGCATCCCGAGTACCTCGAAGATCTCTGCAAGTTGGTACGCATTCCGTCGGTGAGCTTCGACGGCTTTCCACCCGAAGAGGTCGAGCGGAGCGCGCAAGCAACAGCCGATCTCCTGACGGCTCGTGGCTTCGAGAACGTGCAGATCCTCAAGCTGCCGGGGGTGCATCCCTACGTGTATGGCGACTACCTGCATGCGCCGGGGAAGCCGACGGTGCTGCTCTATGCGCATCACGATGTGCAGCCGGCTGGCGATGCGGATGCGTGGGCGACGTTGCCGTTTGAGCCGACGATGCGCAACGGTCGCTTGTTTGGGCGCGGCACTGCCGACGACAAAGCGGGGATTGTCGTGCACAGCTCGGCGCTGCATTCGTATCTTTCCGCCGGGCAGAAGCCGCCGGTCAACCTCAAGGTGCTGATCGAAGGCGAAGAAGAGATTGGCTCGGGCAACCTGGGCGACTTCATCGAGAAGCACCTCGACTTGCTGAAGGCCGACGTGATGGTGCTGACTGACACCAACAACTTCGATGTCGGGGTGCCGTCGATTACCACCAGCCTGCGCGGCCTCGTCACCGTCGAAGTCGAGGTCACTTCGCTGCGGCAGTCGGTTCACTCGGGAATGTGGGGCGGGCCGCTGCCTGACGCGGGCCTGGCGCTGACCAAGATCCTGGCGTCGCTGGTCGATGAAAATGGGCGGATCGCGATCCCGGGCATCTACGACAAAGTTCGGCCGCTCAGCGACGTAGAGCGGCAGAGCATGAACTGCCTTCCGTACACGATGGAGCAGTTCCGCAACCAGGCCGGACTGCTCGAGTGTGTGCCGACGCTGCCCGCTTGCGGAGAAAATCCCTGGGCGATGATCTGGCGCGAGCCTTCGCTTTCGATCAACGCCGTCGAGGTATCGAACCGTCGCGACGCGCGCAACATCATCAACGGTACCGCCTGGGCCTGCGTCGGCATTCGCCTGGTTCCCGACATGGACGCAGATGAGGTGGCGGCAGCGCTGACGGCGCACCTCCAGGCCAGTGCTCCGTACGGTGTCCAGGTCAAGGTCACCACCCGAGGCGCCAAGGGTCCGTGGTTCACATCGCCCGAGCATCCCGCGTTTGGTGCTGCGCTGCGTGCGCTCGAGGCTGGGTATGGTCGCGCGCCGGTGCTTATCGGCTGTGGCGGCTCGATTGGCTTTGTCGGTCCGCTGTCCGAAAAGCTCGGTGGTGTGCCGGCGCTGCTCGTCGGTGTTGAAGATCCCTTCACCAACGCACACTCGGAAAACGAGAGCATGTGCGTCGCCGACTTCTACAGCTGCATTCGCGGCCAGATCAACCTCTTCGACGAGCTGGCGCGGCTGCCGTAGCGCACTCGGAGTCACGGGCCCAGTCGGCAGCGTGACGGGCGGCGTCAGTAACCTTCGGCCTGGGCGATGATCTCGTTCATGATCTCGCGGGTGCCGCCGCCAATCGGGTAGAGCCGGGCGTCGCGATACAGCCGCTCGACGATGCACTCGCGCATGTAGCCGAGCCCGCCGTGAATTTGCACCGCTTGGTCGACGACAAAGCTGCACATGTCGGTCGCGGTGTTCTTGCACATCGCCAGCTGACTCATGACCACTTCGCCGCGCTGACAACGAATCGCTGACTCTCCGACGAAGGCCCGCGCTGCCCAGAGCTGCGTCGCCATGTCGGCGAGCTTGTGCCGAATGACCTGATGACGCGACAGCGGCTTGCCAAACGTCGTGCGGAGCTTGGCGAAGGCCACCGACTCGTCATAGGCCAGCTGCGCGATCGCGACACACTGCGCCGCCAGCAGCAGCCGCTCGGCTGCGAAGTTGCGGATGATGGCGAAAAACGCGCTGCCCTCGTCGCCCAGACGGTTCGCGAGCGGAACCTGACAGTCGGCAAAGGACAGCTCGGCGGTGTCCGAGGCCGACCAGCCCATCTTGCTTAGCTTCCGACTTGGTGAAAACCCCGGAAGGTCCCGCTCGACGACGAGCAGCGACAGTCCGAGGTGCCGCCGGCTGCGGTCGGGATCGGTGCGCACCGCCGTGACGATGACATCGGCGCGACAGCCAGAGGTGATGTAGAGCTTGCTGCCGTTTACGACATAGCGATCCTCGACGCGCTCTGCCATCGTCTGGAGCGCTGCCACGTCGCTGCCGCCGCCCGGCTCGGTAATCGCCAGCGCCGACACCCACTCGCCCGCCAGAACCTTCGTCACGTAGCGCTGTTTTTGCGCCTCGCTGCCCAGGAGCAGAATCGGCGGCAGGGCAATCAGGTGGCTGCCGAGTCCAACCGCCGTTCCGACCGAGCGTCCGTGGAGCGTCAGCGCTTCACTGGCGACAATCTGGTGGGTGATGTCGCCGCCGCTGCCGCCGTACTCGACGGGAAAGCCGATGCCAAGGACGCCGGCTGCCGCTGCTGCCGGGTACAGCTCGCGGGGAAACTCGGCTGCTTCTTCCCAAGCTTGGGCATGTGGGGAAATGGCCGACTCGGCAAAGCGAGCGACCTGTGCGCGCAGCGCGGCGTGCTCCTCACTCTCAAATAGGTAGGGCATTGGTGGAGCATACGCGTGCGAATCGGCCTGAGCAAACCGGCGAATTTGTAGCTTAAGTTACGCTTGCAATCACGTAGAATGCTTCTGCTTGGGGGATCGTTGCGCATCGTCGCGTCATGTGGACGGGGCGGCTAAAAAGCTCTGGGGGCTGCTGTCTGCGGTGATGTTTTTCGCTGCCTGTCACGGTGAGCGAAATGGCAATAGCCCGTCGGCCAAGCCGCCAAAGCCCGCGCATATCCTCGAATCGATTGGGCCGGAAAGCAGCTCGCAGCGGCCTCGTCCGCCGGTGACAAACGCTGCGCCGCTGCGCATCTTGGGCCACGGTCCGCAGGGTCGCACCGATTCCCACGCGACGGTATTTGTTCGCTTCAACCAGCCGGTAGCGCCGACCGATAGCGAGCGGAATCCGACGCTCAGCATCGATCCCAGTGTGCCGGGGCGGACCTACTTTGCCAGCCCGGATCTGCTGGTGTTCGAGCCGTCGCAGCCGCTTCCCTTGGCACGGCGCTTCAATGTCCTTCTGCGCGGGCGGATCGACTCGTATGACGGTGCGTCGCACAGCGAGCCGCTGAGCTGGTCGTTCGAGACGGCACCGCCGCAGGTTCGCTTCTTTCTTTTGCCTCGGCGGAGTCCCGACGACCCGCAGCCGCGCACTGATCCGGTGCTGATGGCCGTCGACCAGCCCACCACGATCGAGGAGCTGAGCAGTCATCTCGTCGCCCATGCGGTGCCACTGCTTGGTACGGTGCGGCCGAGTCGCTCGCTGTCTACACAGCTTGTTCGGGCCAGTGAAGCCGAGCGCAAGCGCTTCGAGGTGCCGGACAAAGAAGTGTCGCCGGACCGCCTGTTTTCGATTGTGCCCGTCGGTGGTTGGCCAAGTGGAAGCCAAGTCACGCTGACAATAGGCAAGGGGCTGCGCGGCCTGCAAGGTCCGCTCCCGACGGATACCCAGAGCTCGGTGCGCTTTCAGACGCCCCAGGTTCTTTCCGTCGAGCAGCTGACCTGTACGGCCAAGACGCCGTGCACCATTGAGTCGGTGGCGCTCAAGTTCAGCGCGCCGATTACCAAGCAGCAGACGCGCTATATCCGGGTCGCGCCCCAGCCGGCGTCGTACTCGGTGGAGCTGGTGTTACCCGACGGTGAAGGCATGAGCCAGCAGGTGCTGCTTCATGGCCACTTCCGTCCCGACCTTCAGTATCGCATTGACATTTCCGGTGAGCTGTCGGATCGCCATCACCAGCGACTTGGGAAGCCGGTAAGCCTGCGACCGATGTTTGCGCGGGCACCGATGCTGCGCTGGGCTCAGACGGGCGGTACGCTGCCGGCGTCGGGACGACTGACCGTGGGGCTGGAGAGTCGCTTTGTCAAAGCGGTCAGTGTGCGCGCGGTGGTGCTGGAGCCCGAGATCCTGGTCGGTCTGTCCGGCAAGACCGGCAGCGACCTGACGTGGCCTAGCCGAGATCGACTGGCGCGACTGAACTGGCCCGATTCTTCGACGGGACAAACGCACAAGCAGGTGACACTGACGCCAGCCGGACCGACGGCTTGGGCCTCTGCCGAGATCGATCTGCGCGAGCTGCTCGGCGAGGTTCGGGGCGCGGTGCTCCTCGAAGCAAAGGTGACCGAGCTTACGCCCGGTGGTGGTGAGAAGCTGCCGCCGCCGGTGCTGATCTTGGTGCGGGTGACCGACCTGGGACCGCTGCTCCTGACGGGGGCGAATCGCTCGCTGCTTTATCTGACCAAGCTGTCCTCGGGGCAGCCGGTGGTCGGGGCCGAGATCCATCAGTACTCGCCGGGTCGGGAGCCGCTGCTGATGGGCCGCACGGATGCCACCGGTCTTTTGTCGCTGCCGGGTCTGTTCGAGTGGGCCGAGCGCTCGCCCGCGTCGCTGCTTTCGGTCACCGAGCCATCGTCCAAAGATCGGGCGTATCTGCCGCCGGATGGCCGGGTGTCGTCTCTGCAAAAGAATGCGGCGCCGGGACTGACGCCGGGTGAAGAGGTGCGAGCGATGGTGATGTCGGAGCGCCGTACCTACGGACCCGACGACAACATTCGCGTGCTCGGGGTGGCGCTGATTGATACCGCTGGAACCAAGAGCGGGACGCGGCTCTTGCCCGAGGGCACGCCGGTACAGATCGAGCTGGTCGATGAGTTCCGCCAGATCGTGACCTCGGCGGAGTCGAAGACCACCCGTGAGGGGAAGTTTTTCACCGAGCTGAAGATTCCCGCCGGGACGCCGATTGGTGGGTACGCCATTGTGGCGCAGGTGTTGGGTGAGACGACCCAAGCGCGGGTCTTTATTGAAGAGACGCGGCGGCCCGAGTTTTCGGTGGCGGCGATGTCGATTCCCGGCGATGTGATTGCCGGTACTCGGCCAACGGTGCGTGTGACGGCGGACTATTCCTACGGTGGATTGGTGCGCATTCGCAAAGCCGCCTACCAGCAGCGCTGCCACGCCATTCGCTTTCGTCCACCGGGGCTGCCTTCATCGTGGGATGTCGGCAGTCGTCCACCGGGCGAGGCAGGCGACCGAGGCACCACCGGCTTTGTTGATGTGCCGCTGTCGAGCGGGGATCGTCCGCCGCCGATAGGAATCTTGGAGTTTGCGCCGCCGTCGCAGCACGCGATTCCCGAGTTTGCCAGTCGCTGTCAGGTTGCGGCGATGATCGCGGACGATGCCTTCCAGCGCTCGGGGTCGCAGACCGAGTACGTCGTGCATCCAGCGCGCTACTATCTGGCGACGCAGCCACCGACCAAGCAAGCGCGGACCGGCGATGTCATCAAGCTGCCGGTGCGGGCCCTGTTTTACGATGGTGCGCGGCTGTCCGCGCCGGGGGTCAAAGTCACCATCGAGCGGCGCGCCAGTGTCCCGGTCTATCGCAGCGAGCGCGGCGTCGAGGTCCTGGTCCGTCACGAGCAGAAGCGAGAGCCGGTCCACAGCTGCACCCTCGATCTGCCCAATACCGGCGCTGATCCAGAGTGTGTCTTCACGGCCAACTTCGTTGGTGATTACGATGTCACGCTGCGGGGAGCTGGCGGCGCGGATACCACCGGGGCGGTGACGCGGACCTCGTTTTCCGTGCTGCCCAGCGGAAGTGCGGTTGCCGTCGTGGCGCAGAAGACCGTCTTGGATCGGCTCTATATCGAAACCGGTCAAGAGATGGTCAAGCAGCACTCGACTTTGCACGTCTCGGTGCGCGCTCCCCGTGGCGTCGAGCGAGGCCTGCTCTTGGCCGAGCGCAACGGCCTGCGCGAGCACGTGGTCCTGACCTTCCGAGACGGTGTCGCTCACCACGAGCTGCCTACGGACGACTCCTGGGTGGCCGGCGTCAAGCTGCGGGCGTTTGCGGTCTACAGTGCGCCCGGTGGGCAGCAGGCGCTGCTCGAAGCCCAAGCCAACGTCCGAGGCGAAACCGACATGCTGCGGCTGCGGGTAAACATCGATGCGCCGAAAGAAGCAGGTCCCCGCGCTCAGGTTCCGATCACCGTTCGGGTGAGCGACCGCGCGTCCGGAGCGCCGGTGGCAGGAGCACGTGTCTCGCTGTGGGCCGTCGATGAAGCGGCGATGGACTTTACCCAGGCGATGGTGACCCCGGATCGTCTGTCGCAGGGGTTTGTGAGTCACTTCCTTCCCCACAATCGGATCGAAACCAGTCGTCGCGACTCCTTTGCCACGCTGCAAAGACCGTACGTTCGTCAGCTCAAAGAGCCGTGGCTGCCCGCAAGCCGCGACGGCGAGGATGCGACGGCCAGCGGTGGCAGTGCTCAGCTCTCGCGGGAGCCAGTCGACAACAGTCCGGTCGCACTCGATGCCAGAAATGACATCATGGCCACGCCGCTGTTCCTGGCTGACCTGCCCACCGGGCCCGATGGCAAGCTGGTGGCGACGTTGCCGCTACCCGACAGCCTGACGACCTTTCGGGTGTTTGCAGTGGTGACCGCGCCGATGTCTGACCACATAAGTCCAGGCTGTTTTGGCGCCTCCGATGCGCGGGTGCGAGTGACTGCGCCCATGGTCCTGCGAGCGGCGATTCCGCGTCTGCTGCGACCGGGCGATCGAGCCGAGGTCACGGCGATGGTGCAGAACCACACCAACTTGCGCGGCAACCTGCAGGTCAAGGCGCGGCTCAAGTTCGACGGCTTGCTCGCGCCGCTGACCCTGCTCTCTGCGCCCACGGTCGAGCAGTCGATGGACCGCAACGTGCCGGCCCGCATTCCGATCGAAGTCCAGGGCAACCACGCTGGCACCGCCGAGATCGAGCTGTCTGCTTCGTTCGTCCCGACCAGTCGAACCGCCAAAAAAGATGTCTTTACGGACTTGGTGCGGCTGCCGATTGTGGTCGAGCAAGAGCGCACCCAGGTCGAGCGTGCGGTGCACTACGGCGTACTACACGACAGCGGTGCGGTGATGATTCCGCTGCACATTCCCAGCAGCGCCTTGCCTGCCCCAGGTGGCATCGCGGTGTCGATGTCGGCTTCGGGTCTGGTCCAGATCGAGGACGACGCCCGCATGCTCGTTGGCTCGCCCCATCGATCTTTGGAGCACGGCGCGTCCCGACTGATTCCTGCGGTGGTGGTGCCTGAGCTATTCCGAGGTCCCAGCTCGCCGATTGCCGATGTCAAGAGCTTCGTCCAGCAGTCGGTGCAGCGGCTGCTCGGCCAGCAGCTGTATCACGGCGGCTTCGGGTTCTGGCCCGATGACCAGCGCGCGCATCCGTTCGGCTCGGCGTATGCGACCTGGGTGCTGTACATGGCCAGCCAAGCCGGTCATCCCGTGCCCGCTGACTCGTTGCAGCGTGCCATCGCGTATCTACAGCGGCTCCTCGGTCCGCCGCAGCCGGGACGGGAACATCAGCTGCTGGAGCCCGTGTCGATCAGTCAGGCCATCGGGCTCGCACGACAAGAAGCGGATCAGCCGGGCTCGACCGTGGCGCCGCTCTCGCTCGATTACTTTGATCAGACCCAGCGCGCCTTGGTTGCCTTTGTCCTCGCCGAGCTGGGCCAGCCGGTGCCGGAAGCGCACCACTTGCTGTTTATCCAGCGCACCGCGCTGCCGCTGTTTGCTCGGGCGCTGCTGCTCATGGCCGTGCACCGTACTGCGTCCGACGATCTGCGGGTGGCGACGCTGACCGAGGAGCTTCTCTCCACCATCACCGTAGGCGAGCGAACCGCCCAGGTGCGCGAGCAGCTGCCTTACAACCTGGATGCGCTGTTTCAGTCGCCGGCCCGGACCCAGGCGGTGGTGCTGATGGCGCTGCTGCGCGTCATGCCCAAACATCCCAGCTTGATCAAGCTGACGCGCGGGCTGCTCGCCGAAAGAGTCCAAGGGACGTGGAAGAGCTCGCAGGACAGTGCGTGGGCTCTGCTCGCGCTGCGGGACTACACCCGCCTGCATCCGGTCGAAGGGCACGACTTGGTGGGCGGCGCGTGGCTGCTCGATGAACAGCTGATGGTTGCTCGGATGCCGACGCCGCAGTCACCGCCACAGCGGGTCGAGTGGCCGCTGACCCGTTCGCTGTCGCTTTTGCCTCCCGAAGAAGGTCGTCAGCCGCTGTTCGAGCTGCCGGTGGTGGTCCAGCGCCACGGAAGCGGCACCATGCACTATCGGGTCGGTCTGGAATGGACGACGCCCAAGCTTCAGAACAGCTCCTACGCCCAGGGCATCAAGTGGCGGCGCGCGCTGCGGACAGCGGCAGGAGCCCTGCAAAAGAATGGCTCGCTGCTGGCCGGCGAAGCAGTTGCCATGGACATCGATCTGTCCTGTCAGCAGCCGGTTCACCACTTGGTGCTCGACATTCCGCTGCCTGCCGGGCTTGAAGCAGTCTTGCGAGAAGGGGCGGCGAGCAGCTCGGCAGCACTGGCGGGTCCGCGCAGTCGCCTGATTTCCTTTGAAGAGATTCGCCGCGACCGGGTGCTGATCTACTTCGACGCGCTCCCGGCTGGCGACCATGAGCACACGCTCCAGCTCCGCTCCACGACCGCCGGCCGCTATCAAGTCCCCCCCGCGCGCGCCGCCGCTCTCTACGAGCCCGGCCTACAAGGCAGCACCGACAGCATCGACATCTGGGTCCACTAACCCGCTCGGGGCCTAGCGGCGCAGGAGCTTGACGAGGCCGGCTCCGAGCTGCAGCACGCCGGTGATGATGGCGCCGTACGCAATCACGTAACGGCCCCCGAGCGGACTGACCGAGCTGTAGGTATATGCGGTCACGCCAATGCCAATGACCAGCCACAGCGTCCCAAACAGGATGTGCTTGTAGGCAGCATCGGAATCAGCCGCCGCAGTGTCACTTTGGGCAGGGGCGGGCTGTCCGTCCGTTTCCTGCGCTGTCGTGAGCGCCGCCATCGTCGCCTTCAGCAGCCACAACAGCAGGCCCAGAAACAGCAGCACCAGCGGCTCTTGAATCACAAACATCAGCCACGGCGACCGCAGCGAGTTCAGCCCCAACATCTCCATCAGCGGATAGATCCCAACCCCCAGCGCTGCCGACGCAACCATCGATCCCCACAGCCCCGCCCGCAGTGCGCTCTCCTGCTCGGTCACCACGCGATCCTGCGGCGCCGCCAGCGCTCGCAGACGCAGCACCGCTTCGATGATCAGCCCCCGCGCCGCCAGCGACAGCAGCAGCCGGATGAAGCCGACGTACATCATCAGCTGCCCAAAGAACAGCGCGTCTGACATCCCACGCCGATACAGCGGCAACAGCAGCTGTCCCACTTGCGGAATCAGCAGCAGCAGCGTCGCAAGCTGCGCCCCTCGGATCAGCTGCCCCACCTGCTCCGATGGAGGTGTCCGCAAAAGCGACAGAAGCCCGATGAGCAGCAGCACTTGTGCGCCGATGCTCACCACCTGAAAGCCGGTCGAGAGCAGCTGGGGCAGAAACGACAGCGTGTGCAGACTGCGGCTGTCCGAATAGATCTGCTGCACCGTATACGCATGCCAAAGTCCGGACAGAATCGACACCACCAGCGTCATCACAAACGCCAGCTGCAGGGTCTCTAGTCCGCGAAGCTGAGACGCAAAGCGAGGCGAGGCAGAGCTTGTCATCGGCAGAGACTCCTTGTGCGGGGGCTGTGGGTGCGGCTGCGGGTCCGGGGGATGGACTTACTGGCTGCCGCTGCGGAGTGTCGCGACGAGCTTGGCCAGCTGCTGGAAGCGCTGCCACACTCGCTTCAGCGCGTTGAGCGCCAGCTTGGCACCAATCGCGGTGTCGGTGCGGATGAGATGCTGCACCTCATCGAGTGGGAAGACCAAGATGCGGCTCGGCAGCTCGGTCTTGATCGATATCAAGCTCTCAGCCGGGTGCAGCGACAGCTCGCCAAAGGGGTCGCCGGGTCCATGCCAGCCCGTGCGGACGTTGTCGTTCCATACCGAAACGCCGCCATCCAAGACCAGGAAGATCTCGCTGACGAACTCTCCTTTTCGGATGATGTGCTCGCCCGGCGCGACGAGCCGACCGATGGCAATCTGCTGGATGCGCAGCAGCTCGGCGTGGGTGAAGTCGGCAAACAGGCTCGCCGCCGCCATCGCCCGCCGCACCTCTTCCGAGCCGACGCGGATGGCGTGACTCTCCGTGCACGTGGACACCTGAACCACCACCGCCGTGGCGTTGTCGCGACCACCGGCTTCCACTGCTGCTTGGACCAGGCGGTCCGCTGCACTATCGCAAGGTGACTTGAGCAGCCGCTCGATCTGCCCCGCATCGACCAGTCCATACACGCCATCGGAGCAGAGCAGGAAGACATCTCCTGGCGCCACATCCAGGTACGCCGTGTCAACCTCGACCTTGGGATAGACCCCGAGTGCCCGCATCAGCAGGTTGCGCTGGGGATGGCGCGCCACTTCCTCGGCGGTCATCGCCCCCCCGCTGAGCAGCGTCTGTCCAAAGGTGTGATCCTCGGTCAGCTGATACAGCGTGCCTCCCAGCAGCCCATATGCGCGGCTGTCTCCGACGTGCGCCAGGAACATCCCCCGCCCACGGACCAGCGCCACATCGAGCGTGCAGCCCATGCCCCGCAGCGCTGGGTCGGCACTGCCTCGGGCAAAGATCTCGGCGTTGATGTCACTGACCGTCTTGCTCAGCCAGGCCAGCAGATCCCGCCGATGATGCAGCGACTGATCGGCCACAAACTGCTGATCCGGAATCGTCGCCACCGCTCGCTGCAGCGCCTGGATGGCCAGCTCCGACGCTACCTCGCCCCCCGCGTGTCCACCCATCCCATCTGCAACGGCAAACAGCCCCAGCTCTGGCACGCACAAGAACGCATCCTCATTGTTCCGTCGTACCCGCCCAACATCCGTTTGCCCAGACGACAGCAGTCGCAGCCCCACTTCAGAAGAGATCCCCATCCGCCCATGATACCGCCCCAAAGCACGCCACGGAAGCGGCTGGCAGGGAGCGGTTATCGCACCCCCAAAAATATATTTTCCCGACGGAGGTAGGGGGATGTTGGCTTGCGTGGGGAAATTCCACAGCTATCACTTTTTGACCCGGCTTTTCCGGTTTTTACATCAAGGAGGAACGATGAGGATAGTGACGCTGGATGTTCGGATTTCACCCCCTGCGCTGCGCCGCGAGCTGCGCTACACCCTGGTTCGGCTGCGCCATCGCAGCTGGGCCAAGCCCTGGGTGAAGACATTTGAGGACCTGCTGAGCGAGACAGAGCTGGCAGAGGTCGATCTGCGCAATCTCCAAGACGAGCTGGAGTCAGCGGAGGCCGAGCTGGATGAGGCCGATCTGGTGCTGGACATCCTGGTCCTGTATACGGCCAAGCTGGTGCGCGCCGAGCTCAATGGGCTGGCCCTTGTGACCCTGAACAAGTCGCTGTTCGGCAGCGAGACGCCCAGTGAGATCATTCGGCCAAAGCTGGGCGAGGAGCTGGAGCGAGTAAGCCGCTGGCCGGTGGTGCTTTCTGGGGCGCCTC
Source organism: Myxococcales bacterium (assembly GCA_016794465.1). Classification (GTDB taxonomy): domain Bacteria; phylum Myxococcota_A; class Polyangia; order Palsa-1104; family JAEUJZ01; genus JAEUKA01. Next base: position 204,623 of record JAEUKA010000111.1, read on the forward strand.
TGGCCAAGCTGGTCGCCCACAAGACCGAGGTCGAAGCCGTGGTGAAGCGCTGTGAGGATGCGGTGTCGGCGCACAAGGTGGCGACCGCAGCGTTGGATGCGTACCACGTCAACAGCTGGGTTCCGTTCGTGAACAAAGTGAACGGCGAGCGGCAAGCGCTGGGAGGAGACGCCAAAAAGCAGCTTCACACCGACTCGGTAGCTGCAGCGGCCACCGGACTGTTCCGCCACGCGGGGCGCAGCAGGTCGTCCCGATCCACAACCCTTCACAGCGTGCAGAGCGCGATCTCTGGGCTGGAAGAAGAGCTGACGGTGCTGAGGGAACAGGAGACGCAGCTTTTGGCACAACAGAAAGCCGATGCGGAAGCCGCTGCCGAGCACAAGAAAAAAGCCCAAGAGCTGGCGGAGCTTGTGCGCAGCCAGGCCGAAACCGATGCCAAGGTGCAGAAGCTCAAGGAAGAGCTAGAAAAATCTCGCAAGCGCTAGCAGAGCCTGACTCCGCACCCGTTTGAACTTTTCCGCTGGGTGCGGAGTGTGACTCCGCAGCGTTCCGACAAGTCTCATCCCCCCCCGTAGTCCGACTCCGCACCCATTCCACGAAGCAAACCCCCCCGTAGACCGGCTCCGCACCCAAAAAAAATTGTTCCAACGCCTGCGTAGCCTGACTCCGCAGCGGTTTGACGAAGTGTGCGTGTGCCGTGGGCAGACTCCGCAGCGGTTTGACTAACCTGGGCCCTGGACGCACGAGGCGATGTTGAAGAACAGATATTCCAGCAGGCGCTCTTGCGGCGAGAAGCTGGCTTTGCAGTTTCCCGGCCAGCGCGCCCACTCGCTGACCACGCCATCGGGCTCGGTGTTGTAGGTCGAGAAGTGGACCCGCCCGCACGCGTTGTAGTCAAACGTGACGGTCTGCGGGCGATTGCCGTAGCCAGCGGCTGGCCCATCGACCCACACCTTGGTCTTCGTCTTGGGATCATCGGACGCTTTGGACACCACCACGAAGCTGTAGTCGACTGCGACCTGGGCGTTGCGGTTGATGACGCCCGGCAGCTGCTCTAGCCACTTGACCATCTCTTTGTCGAGCACCCGGTACTGGCCACCATAAAAGCTGCGCGAGTCGGCGGCAGTGGCGCGCTCGGGGGCCAAAAGACACATCGCCGGGCCGGGCAGGGACTGCGGCTCGAAACAAAGGTAGGGCGCAAACTCGGGCACCTGCTCGATGACATCGTAGGCCCAGTCGGTCACGTACAGCCGCCCGCCCGAGCGCACGAACTTTTCCAGGTTCTTTTTGACCTGGGGTGTCGCCAGCAAGCTCTGGTACTGGTTGTCGGTGCAGTTGACGATCAGGATGTTGTAAGACAGCAGCTTGGTTTCGTCGCCGAGGAGCGTGCCCAGCTCTGCCATTGCGGGCGGGTTGCTGGTTCCCACGGTGCGGCCGTTGTACATGTCCAGCTCGTCGATGCCGATCCGCTTGAGGACACACTCGATCTGGTCGTAGTCACCGCTGACGACGGCGATGCGAGGAATGTAGTCCTGGGGGGACAGCTCGCGGTTCTTTTTGGGCAAGCGAATCGACGTGGCGCCGGGGTCTTTGGGGGCGGTGTTTTCTACGCACGGCACCGCTTCCATGGTGACGACGCGCTGGAAGCGACCGAGCCGGGCGACGAGTGGGAAGCTGCCCGCCGGGGTACCTTTCAGCCGGAAGCTGCCATCAAAGTCGGTGATGGCCTGGGTTACGGCCAGCGGGGTGTCGTTGCAGAGATCGCAGCCGAGGCCGGGCGGAAACTCGGGGAGGTTGTCGACCGGCACGAACACCACTGCGCCGGGGATGGGATCTTTGCCGTTGCCGGCGTAGAGCTTTCCGACGACCTCGGTGGTGGTGCCCGGCGCGCACTTGGGAACGTCGCAGAACCTTCCCCGACAGGTGTGCGGGGGAATCGACATGTCCCCAGTGCGGAAGCCGTCTTGGCCACGGCCATCGGTAAGTTCATCGGTCGTAGCAGGCTGACGCTCGACGCTACAAGCAGGTGCCAGCGCCAAAAGAGAGAGCAGCCACAGCGTTGCAAACCAGCGAGACGGCATGCGAGCCTCCGAGAGCCAAAGTGAGAACAACAGAGGAGCCTATGCGCGGCACGCTAGCTGCTATCGACAAACCGGTCAATCCAGCAGGGAGAGGCTCCGCGAGGCGGACAGCTTGTCGGTCGGCCTTCGGTGGGCTGGTGCTGGGCGTCTTCACTTTGTGGGCGTGTCAGAAGTCGGCGCCGAGTGGCTCGTCGGCTGCGGTGGGGGCAGGGGGGTCGTCAGCGCAGGATGAATACCGTCGTCCGGCGGTGCTCGTGGCGGCGCTCGGGCTGTCACAAGGACAGACCGTGGCAGAGGTCGGCGCGGGCGGTGGCTATCTGACGCTGCACTTGGCGCGGGCGGTGGGTCCGCAGGGGCGGGTGGTGGCGACGGATGTAGATGCAGGGGCGCTGGCGGCGCTGCGCAAGCGGGCCCACGAGCTGCCACAGGTGGAGACACGGCTGGTGCTTCCCGAGCAGTCGGGTCTGGAAGGGGGGCGCTACGATCTGATCTTGCTGGCCGAGGTGGCGCACCTTGTGCCGCAGCCGGAGAAGTATCTGGGTGCGCTGTTTGCCAGCCTGGCCCCGCACGGACGAGTCATTGTCAGTGGGCGCCTCGACCGGCGCGAGCGACTGGCGCAAGCGGCGACAGCGGCCCGGCTTCAGCTCGTCGAGGTACACGTCGATCTGCCCGGCCAGTTCGTCACCGAGCTGCGCCCGCTTCCTGGCCGTAGAGAGTAGAAAGCCCTTGCGCGGTGGGTTGATTTGCTAGACTGGGCGGTGGGTCGAGGCGCTCGGTGGCGGAATCGACTCGAACTGCGGAGAACATCATGACCATGACTCGTCGCTCGGCTTGGATGGGTGCGCTGCTTCTTGGGGCTGCTGCGGTAGCGCAGGCAGAGCCAGGGCCTGCTGCACCGGACAGTAGTGGAGGGACCGCATCGCTCGAGGAGCTACAGCTTGGCGCAGCGATTCGTAGCCAGCAGGCGCTGCCGGAGCTGGTCGCGGACTTCGATGATCGGGTGGACGACAGGACGGTGCAGGCGCTGGGCCGACGGTTTGGCGCGCGCTTTGTCGCCGAGTCCAGCTACGTCAGCCACGATCGGATCTATCGGGTGATCGTCGATGGCACGGCGGGTCGAGATCGTCGGCTGCTGTCGCTGCTGCACGCGCTGCGGCGCGATCCTCGGGTCGAGGCGGCGGACCTGGCGCTCCTCTACCAAATTCCCGAGAGTGCGCCGGGCTCGCTGACGGCGCTGGATGCGTCCCCGGCCCTGCCGAAGGGGGAGCTGCCGCTGGGTCCGCGAGACAACGATGGCCGACCGCGCTTTCAGCCGAACGATCCCAAGTATCGCTACCAGTGGCACCTCGACCAGATCAACATGCCGGAAGCGTGGATGCTGACGCGCGGCGAGGGCGTGACGGTCGCGGTGGTTGATACCGGCGTCACCAAGGTGGAAGACCTGGGCGGCACGGAGCTGGTTCCGGGCTGGAACTTCGTCACCGATAGCGCCGATGCGCAGGATGACCACGGACACGGGACCCATGTCGCCGGCACGATTGCGCAGACGACCGACAACGCAGTGGGTGTCGCCGGAGTGGCTGGCCATGCCCGCATCATGCCGATCAAGGTGCTGTCGGGCTCGGGCTCGGGCTCGGTGGCGGGGATCGCGGAAGGGATTCGCTGGGCGGCGGACCACGGAGCGCAGGTCATCAACATGAGCCTGGGTGGGCCGTTCAACTCACCGGTGCTCGCGAACGCAGTGCGCTATGCCCACGATCACGGAGTGGTGGTGGTGTGCGCAGCGGGGAATGACGGGCGCGGGCGGGTCAGCTATCCAGCGGCGAACCGAGGTGCGATCGCGGTGGCGGCGACGCAGTTTGATGAGACGACGACGTTTTACTCGAACTGGGGCAAAGAGATCTTCATCGCGGCCCCGGGCGGCAACACGCGCATCGATCAAAACGGCGATGGCGTTCCGGATGGCGTGCTGCAGAACACGGTGGTGCCGGGCGACACTTCGCGGCAGGACTATCTGGGGTTTATGGGCACGTCGATGGCATCGCCGCACGTGGCGGGCGTGGCGGCGCTGGTGGTCAGCCAAGGCGTGCGTGACCCGGATGCGGTGGCGAAGATCCTCAAGCAGACGGCGCGGCGACCGGTCCACTATCGCGGCAACCACGACAGCCGCTATGGCGCGGGCATCATCGACGCGCTGGCGGCGGTGCAAGAAGCGCGGGCGCAGGTGAGCAGCCAGGCGGCTCGGCAAGAAGCACCGCCGGTGGGGATTCGACTGCTGGCGCTGGGACTGATTGGTGCGGCGGTGGTGCTTTCTGCGCTGCGTCGTCGCAGCTTCCTGGCATCAGGGAGCGGACCGGCGCTGTAGCTCGGCCAGCTCGCGCAGCCACTTGGCACCGTCAGGCCGCTCGCGCGCTTCTTTGTACTTGGCGACAAACCGTCGCAGATCCCCCTCACACAACTCCAGCAGGGCATCTTGAGTGCCGCTCGACTCGTGATAGACGGCAAACGAGGTGAGGAGCGCGTTGTTGATCGGCCCGTCGGCGAGTCGCTTGTAGCGTCGGCCTTCGGGAAAGCGCTGCCGGTAGCTGTTGCTGATGTCTTGGAAGATGACCTCGCGCTGGGCAAGGAGCTGGGCGGTGGGCAGCTTGACCTCGGCGGCGCGGCGATAGAAGCGAGTGAGGCGCTCGAGCTGCGGCTTGAGCCACTCGGAAAACTCCTTGGCGTCGCGCTCGCCTTCCTTGGCGATGGCAAAGACCTTCTCACTCTGACTGAGATCGCCGCGCGAGCGATAAAACTCAGCGGCCCCACGCACGCCCACGACGGTGGCAAAGCTCTCATTTAAGTCGGACGCGCCGGGGATGAACACCGTCGAGTGGGTCATCTCGTGCAGGATGGTGTCGACCGCGCGGACCTCGCCGGCATCGGTAAACTCCCCAATCATCGATCGATAGATGGGCGAGATGAGATAGCCGAGCGTCGAGTACGCCCCGACCGGGCGGAGGTAGACATCAAAGCCGGCATCGGCAAAGCGCTTGGCTTCCCGCTTGGCATCTTCGAGTCGAAAAAAGCCCAGATACGGCACCCGACCAACGAGCGGAAAGCGGAAGGAGCGGACCTCGAGCGTGTGCTTGGGCGCGACCGTCAGGTTGTAGGCGACGGGTCCCCCGGGATCAACGTAGCGGGTGAACTCGGCGCCGCCCCGCAGCCCGAGCTTGTCGATGCCAAACTGACGCGCTTCGGAGATGACCTGGAGTCGCTGTTTGAGCTCCTCGCTGGTGCTGGGATCGTCGAGTACTTCACGAACATGACGACGAATTCGCAGCAGGTGCAGCTGGCCGCCGGCTTGCTGCGACAGGTAGTGGACGGCGTAGCAGCCTTCTTGAAACGTAGCGAGCGCCACGGACAGGCCGGCCAGCAGACGGCCAATCCCTAGCCTGGACGACACGCGGCGCACCCACTCACGGCACAAGCGCATTCTCATCGTATATCACGGTCGGGGGTGTATGGTGCTTCTGCGGACGAGGCGACCCGAAGAAATTTGTTTGCTCAAAGCCCCAAAACCATGGTAGGAAACCGAGCACGATGATGTGTTATCCATGCCCTCTGTCGAGCGCTTGTATGGCGTGTTACAGAGCATCCGGCGGCGGGTCGCGGATAGCTCCACAGCAACCGCCTCTTTGGACCGAAACGGTAAGTGATGGACTTCTCGATGTTCGATGATGAATCAGATGATGTCGGACAGGAAATCGAGGCCTTTTGCGCCCGCTGCAAGACCGACACCCCGCACACGGTCGTAAGCCGTTACGACGAGGAGATTCGCCGCGTCCGGTGCAACACCTGCGACGATGTCCATGCCTTTCGTCGTCCACGCGGCGAAGATGGTGAGGAACCGGGAGAGCAGCCGGGTCGTAAGAAGCTCATCAAGGCGAAGCCAACCTGGGAACAGGTCATCAACAAGAAGAAGAGCCCGCCTCGGCCCTGGGGTCTGGACGAGGTCTTCTGCGAGCTGGATGTCCTGTTGCACTCGGTGTTCGGCGTCGGCTTTGTCTCGGAGCTGATCGGTCAGAACAAGATCGAAGTCACGTTCCAGACAGACAAGCGCATTCTCATCCACAACCGGCGGCTCTTGCCGCTGCATGTGGTGCAGCGCCAGCGGCAGGAAGCAGAAGCGCGGGCGCGGGCTGATGGCAAGGCGAAGGCCAAGGAAGCGCGGGAAGCCAAGGCAGCGGCGCGGGAAGCGGCGCGACTGGCGAAGGCGCACGAGCCAGAGCTGGACGATCTCGACTTGCCGGACATGCTTCACGACGATCTGCACGACGAGATTCCAGTCGTGTCTTCGCCGAAGCCAGGCGGGATGGGCAAGACCACCAAGCTGTCGGCGCGCGAGCTGGCTGCGCTGGAAGATGAAGAGGACGATGACAGCCTGCCTGGCGATCTTGATGAGGAGCCAGCTGCGCCGCGCGGTCGTGGTCGCAAGGGCAAGGCCGCTGAGCCTCCCGGTGGACGTGGTCGCCCAGGACCGAGCATGTTTGCGGACTCGGACTCTGACGGGGACGACGACTTTGACTCGGATGATGACGGCGAGGAGCGGGCTCCGGCGAAGAGCAAGGGCGCGGCGGATAGCAAGCGCAAGGTGGGCCGGCCTCCTGGGAAGAAAGGCGCGGCCAAGTCTGGCGATGCCGATGATGTGAGTGCGCCACCAAGCAGCAAGTCAGCCGGAAAGCCTGCAAAGTCAGCGAAGTCGGCGCCCGCCAAGGTGAGCGCAGCAGCCACTGAGTCGAAAGGCGGCAAGGCCAAGAAGGCCGAGCCAGCGACTGCCAAGGCTGCGGCAGAGAAGGCTACGGTGGTGAAGACGGAAGCGGCCAAGGTCGAAAAGGTTGCTGCTGAGCCAGTCGTTGACGCGGCGAAGTCCGGCAAGAAGTCGAGGCTGGCGGCAAAAGCACCGGAAGTCGTTGCCGAGAGCAAGCCAGCGGTCGATAAAAAACCGAGCAAGGCGGAAGCGGTTTCCGAAGTGCCAGCCAAAGCTGCGACGGCCAAGAAGGCAGGGGCCGACAAAGCGCCGGCACCAGTCAAAGCCGAGGCCAAAGCGGGCAAGCCAGCGAAGGCGGCACCGGTGGCAGCGAAAGCGAAGTCCAAGGCAGCGGCCAAACCGGAAGTGGTGGCGGCTGAGCCGGTCGCATCCAAAGCCAGCAAGAAGTCAGACAAGGCCAAGGCTGAGCCCGCTGTAGAGAAGTCGAGCAAGAAGGCAGCGGACAAAGCGCCAGAGGCTCCGAAAGCGGAAGCGAGCAAGAAGGCCAAAGCCGCCGAGCCAGTCAAAGCGGAGCCGAGCAAGAAGGCAGCGGACAAGGCGCCAGCAGCTCCAAAGGCAGACGCGGGTACAAAGGCCAAGGCTGTAGAGCCAAGCAAGAAGGCAAGCGAGCCGGTGAAGGCCGAGAGCGCCAAAAAGGCCAAGCCAGCAGCGGTTGCCAAGCCGGCTCCGAGCAAGCCAGCGGCCAAAGCAGCGCCCGCGAGCAAGCCAGCAGCCAAGGGGAAGAGTGAGCCTGCTGCCCCGGCCAAGAAGGGCGCTGACAGCAAAGCGGACGGAAAAGCCGCCTCACCACCAGCTGCCGGGAAAGCGTCGGCTGCCGGAAAAGCACCCGCCGCCGGAAAAGCACCGGCTGCCAAGGGCAAAGCCGGCGATACCAAGAGCGCGGCTGCGCCAGTCCCTGACAAGAAGCCCGCCAAGGCTGCTGCTCCTGCGGCGAAAGCTGCCCCGGCCAAGTCTTCCCGCCGCAAATAGGCGCTGCCTTACTCACCACCATCACCAAGCGAGTACCCGGCAAGAGCTGGGCGGTCGGCTTGGGCGCAGCCAGCGAGCCCATTGTCTGGCGGTGTTGGTGGCCCGGCAGCTGCGCTCGGTTGAGAGTTTATTGTCTCGATGCACCAATCTCGCTAGGCTGGCACGACCAAATAAGGAGGTCGCGATGCCGATTTCGAGTGTGCGTTCGCACTCGCTTCGTCGAGGGGTTGCGCTGCTGAGTCTTGTCCTGTGGGGCGCGGGGACGAGCTGCATGCCCGGCCGCGAGTCTGTCGACGATGAGTTCGAGACGACGGGACCGGTGGGCGACGAAGAGAAAAGTCCTGGTTCACTGACGGTGACGCCGGGAAACACGATCATCACGGTCAGCGGCGTTCCCCAGACCGTCTCGTTTCGCTGTATGTCGAGCAAGCTGGGCGACGTGACGAGCCTCGCCAGCTGGACGATCTCCGACAGCAGCGTGGGCACCATGAGCAAGGGCAAGCTGATGGTGCAGCCGACGCTGATGAAGGGCGGCGCATACAAGGTCTATGCCAGCCTGCGCGGTGCCACAGCGTCGGTGCCAGTGCTGATCAAGCTGATTGCTCCCGATGAGCTAGATCCGTCAGCGCCCGCCGATGCCAAGGACTGGTTTTCGGGCAGCAGCGGCGGTCCGGCGCCGGACTTGGTGTATCCGTTTGACCAGACGCTGATGGCGGCCAACGTGCTGCAGCTGGCGATTCAGTGGCGGGCGGGCTCGGGGCAGTCGGTGTTTCGCGTCTCGGTGGTTGGCGATACCTACGAGCGGTCGTTCTACGTCGGAAACTCGATCTGTCCGTCGAATCAGTGCACCTATCGGATCGACGACAAGCTGTGGAGCGCAGTCGGACACTCGGCGCAAGGGCAAGACATCCAGCTGACCGTCTCGGGCTCGTCGGGGCGCGGCGCAGTGTTTGGTACCTCGAATCCGGTCAAGGTCAGCTTTGCCCCTGAGGACATCAAGGGCGGTCTGTATTACTTTTCACCGACGATTCGCGGCATCAAGCGCGTGCCGCTCGGGGCCAGCAAGCCAGTTGACTTCATCTCGAACGGTGACGAGACGGGCTGCGCGGGCTGTCACGCTGTCTCTCGCGATGGCAAGAAGGTCGCGGTCGAGTTTGGCTCGGGGCAGACGCGGACGGGCTCAACGGTCGTAGACGGAATCAATCCGAAGCTGCGGGCCTTTCCGCTGACGCCGAGCATTCCCTGGAACTTTGCGTGGTTTAACTCGGGCGGCGACAAGCTGATCACCAACTGGACCGGCACGCTGAAGGTCCGCGATGCGAAGAGCGGTGCGGTGTTAGAGACGGTCCAGCCGGCGCAGATTGGCGGCCTGGGCCTGGGCGCGATGCCCGAGTGGTCGCCGGACAACAAGTGGCTGGCGTTTGTGCGCTACACCCGTGCGTCGCAGTACGACTTCGAGCTGACCGACAGCGGCGACATCGTGGTGATGCCCTACAACGGCGGTGCGTTCGGTCCGGCGGTCACGGTGGTGGCGGCGAAGATCGGCAGCGAGGTTCACTTTTGGCCCAGCTGGTCGCCCGACAGCAAGTGGCTGGTGTTCAACACCCAGAACTGCACGGGTAGCTGTCAGCAGTACAACGCGGTTCAGACGCGGCTGCGGCTGGTGAAGGCGATTGATGATGTCGGCCAGCCGGTGAGTGGCGGCGCACCGATCGATCTACTGGCTGGCACGCATCAGCCGAACAGCAGCAACAACTGGCCGAAGTTCGCGCCGTTTCTGCAGAACAACCGCTTCGCGTTCATTGTGTACTCGGCGCGCTATCGGTATGGCTTTGCCGGGGGCAGCCAGCCGCAGCTGTTCATGTTTGGACTCGACCTAGAGAAGGCGCGGGCGGGCGGACAAGACCCGAGCTTCCAGCCGATCTGGCTGCCGTTCCAAGAGACAAACACCGGCAATCACTCGGCGATCTGGACCACCGACGTGGCCTGCGCCAGCGACAGCCAGTGCCCCGGGGAGTTTCGCTGCATCGCCAACATGTGTGTCCCCAGGATTGGGTAGTAAGGAAAAAAGCCATGCGGACTGAAGCAAGGACTCAAGGCAGGGGTTGGGGATGGGTGATGCTCACGGGCCTGCTGGGCCTTGTGGGCTGTCCGCAGCCGGCGGAGCTTCCCGATGCAGTCGATGCTGCCGTCGCAGCCAGTGAGCTAGCGGTGCCGGTCACGATCGCCCACGCGTTTGAGGACTGCACCCCGGACGGAACCTCGTTTTCAGATGTGCGCTGCGACACCGGCCTACACTGCGGGATGGTCCTGGTGGGTGAGGCCGGCGCCATGGGAACGATTACCCAGTGTGTGCCCGACGATCCGACGCCGCTCAAAGAAGGTCAGGAGTGTGCGCTGTCGATGGTGGCCAGTCCCGCGACCAGTCCGCCGCGACGCTACGATCGCTGCGCCAACGGACTTGGCTGCGTCGAGACGGCTGATGGAAATGGATCGATGCGCTGTCGGCGGCTGTGTGCGTTGCGAACGCGTGGTCGCTGCAGCAAGTCCGAGCTGTGTGTGCTCCCGACGGCAGTGAGCGGTATTGGCTTCTGCAGCGTGCCCGACAAGTGCGAGCCGGTCTTTCCTCAGAAGGGCTGCGGCAAGGCGAAGGATGGCACCACGCTGTCATGTTACGTCCTCGGCGATGACAAGGGCACGGGAACGGTCTGCTGGTCCCGGCAGCGCTTCGGCGACTCCAGCGGCGACCTCGACAGCCCCTGCGAGCGATCGTTCAACTGTCAGAGCGGCTTTGGCTGTGTCACCCGCAGTGGCCGCGACGCCACCTGCCGGCCATACTGCACGCTGCCCGAGATTCCTGACGGCGGCTCTCCCCCCGACGGTGGCACTGACGTGCAGTGCGCATCCGGCCTTGGCACCTGTCGTCCGGTCAGCGGCTACGAGAGGGTTGGGCGCTGCTATTAACGATGTCGAACGCTCCGTCCTCGACTGCGCTGTCGCTACAGCATCGCTATGAAGGTCCGTTTTATCGGCGGATCATGCTCGGCGGCATCAAGCACATTCCCGCCTGGCTTCAGCGGCTGACGATGCCGTTTTGGGGCGGGCTCTTTTACGTCCTGATCAAAAAGGCGCGGCAGGCGATCCAGCGCAACCTTGCGGTGGTGGCGGGGGCGGTGGGTCCGTGGGAGACACATCGGCGGGCGCTTGCGCTGTTTCGCAACTACGCGCAGATGCTCACCGACAGCTACAAGATCCACATGGGGCGGCCGCTGACGATGGAGGTCGAGTCGGTGGGGCGAACGCCCGAGCTGGTGGCGCTGATCCGTGAGCGGGGCGGGATCATGGCGACGGGACACCTCGGGATGTGGCAGGTCGGGCCGTTCCTGGCCGAGTGGCGAGAGCTGCCGCCGTTCTACATGGCGCGCGCCGAGGAGCCGAATCCGCTGGTCCAGCAGTGGGAACAGCGCTTCCGCGATCGCTTTCGCATCATCTACACGACGGGCTCGCCGTTTTCCGCGCTGGAGATCGCCAAGGTGCTGCGTGAGGGCTCGCTGGTCGGGATGCAAATCGATCGAGTGCTGGGCGATGGTGTGCTGACGGTGCCGATGTGTGGGCGACCGGCGCGCTTTCCGATGGGACCGGCGCTGCTGTCACGGGTGACGGGGGCGCCGCTGATTCCAAGCTTCTTTGTCATCGATGAAAGCGGTGGTCGGCGGCGGCTGATCCATCATGTCGGGCCGGCGATCTTTGTCGAAAAGACCCGCGACCGCGATGCCGATGTCCGTCGTGCCACCGAGTCACTGGTTGCCGTCTACGAACAGATCGTCCGTCGCTATCCGACGCAGTGGTATCAGTTCTTCGAGTTCTTCGCGCCTCCAGAAGTTGAGCCAGCGGTGCCCGCCCATTCGCCAGTGCCGCAGGCGCACACGGAGGGCTGATGTCGGGCTGTGCGATCACTGGGCTTGGGGCGCTGTGTGGAGTCGGTGATTCGGCCTCGGCACTGTTTGCGGGACTGCTGGATGGGCAGACGGCGGCTCGGCACTTGCCGGCGCTTATGGGCCTGCCGCTCGATGTCGGTCCGCTGGTGGCGACGAAGCTGCCCGAGGAGTCGGCTGCCGATGGCGAGGCGCTGCTGTCGTTTCAGCCGCGTGCCGGTCGGTTTTTGCAGCTGACGGTGGAAGAAGCGCTGGGGCAGGCCGGTCTGCTCGAAGAGGCGGCGCGTGCTTCGCTGCGGATCGGAGTCTGCCTGGCGACCACGCTGGGTGAGAAGGCTCCGTGGCTGGGTGGGGTGGCATCGCTGCTGGAGCGGCCCGAGCAGACGATCGCTGCACCGCCGTTTGGATGCTCTCTGCTTGCCGAGCAGCTGGCGACGCGCTTTTCGGCGGAGCGGGTGCGGGTGGTTTCGACGGCTTGCTGCTCCAGCAACAGCGCGCTGGCGGTGTCGCTGCACTGGCTGCGGCGCGGTCTGTGCGATGTCGTGCTGTGTGCGGGCGTCGATGTCCTGACGCCGTTTGTGGTCAGTGGCTTTCGCTCGCTGCGAGCGCAGTCACCGGACGTGTGTCGACCGTTTGACCGGCGGCGCAGCGGCGTCAACCTGGGGGAAGCGGCGGCGTGTGTGGTGCTGGAGCCCGAAGCGCAGGCGCGGGCGCGCGGTCAAAAGATCCTGGCCAAGCTGGTCGGCGCCGGGCTGTCGCAAGATGCCCATCACATGACGGCTCCTGATCCGCACGGACGTGGGGCTGCGCTGGCGATGGCTCGCGCGCTGGCTGATGCGGGCGTTCCTGCGCATGCGGTCGACTTTGTATCAAGCCACGGCACCGGAACGCCGTTTAACGATCAGATGGAAGCGAGGGCGCTGCAGCTGGTGTTTGGCGACTTGGTGCGACACCTGCCGGTCAACTCGATCAAAGGCGCGGTCGGGCACACGCTGGGGGCGGCGGGGCTGCTGGAAGCGGTGATGGCGGTGCAGGTGATGGCGGCGCAGCGAATTCCTGCGACCGTGGGGCTTGGGGAGCCCGATCCGGCCTGTGCGCTCGACTTGGTGATGGGCTCGCCGCGTGTGGCAGAGGTGCGCTGCGTGCTGTCGACGGCCTCGGGCTTTGGGGGGGAAAATGCCGCCGTGGTGTTTGCGTCAGCCGCCGAGCGCGGAGAGCTCTTGTGATGGTGGTGCGCGGCTATGCCCGGCTTGCGGTGGATTCGAGTGCGCCGCTGGTTGCGTATCTTTCGGAAGAGAGCGCGGCCAGTCTGCGGGCGCCCCTGTTGCGGATGGATCGGCTGTGCGGACTGGCGGTGGTGGTGACCAATCGTCTGCTGACCACCCAGCCGGAGCTGCGCCAAGAGGTCAGTGGCGATGAGGTGGCGATTGTCGTCGGCTCCGCGCACGGCTGCCACAAGACCGATGAAGAGTATTTTCGGTCGTTTTTGCAAGGCCAGCCGAGTCCGCGCCTGTTTGCCTACACGCTGCCGTCCTCGCCGGGCGGAGAGCTTTCGATCCTGTATCGGCTGCGTGGACCGGGCCTGACCGTTTGTATGGGGCAGACCTCGGGGCTGGCGGCGCTGGCGGAAGCGGAGCTGCTCCTTATGACGCGGCAAGCGGCGGCGTGTCTGGTGGTCGCGGTCGAGGTGGCCGAGCCCGTGCTCAGCGCGTCGCCGGTCCAAGATGCAGCGGTGGCGCTGTGGCTGACCCGCGAGGATGTGCCGACGCAGCCTGGCCTTGCCGATCTTTCACCCGTGGCGGAGTCGTTCGTGGGCGGGCAGGGCGATCGGGCGCTTGGGCGCGTGCTTCGGTCCCTAACGGCGGCTGAGGATGCGCGCGTGCTCTGCGATGAAGGGTCGGCGCAGCTGGGGGCCTTGGCGCTGCACGGTCGACGACGGGAGGTGGTAGCGGTTCCTGGCGGTGCAGTGTCGGGACTGTGGCTGCTCGGGTCAGCGCTCGCGGACGGAGAAACGCCTGCTGTATGTGTCAGCGTCGATGCGGCAGGTCATGCGGCGGCGGTGCGGATCGAGTGTCGCCCGTCGGCTTGTCTGCGGTTGTGATACAAGGCGCGGCATGGAAACCACTTCGCCGTTTGTCTTTGAGGCCACGACCGCCACGTTCGAGACGACTGTCCTTGCCCGCTCACACGAGGTGCCGGTGCTGGTCGATTTTTGGGCGCCGTGGTGCGGTCCGTGTCGAACGCTGACGCCGATCTTGGAAAAGATCGTGCTCGCGCAGGATGGCAAGGTGCTGCTCGCCAAGGTCAATACCGACGAAGAGCAAGAGCTGGCGCGGCAACATCGGATTGCGAGTATTCCGGCGGTCAAGGCGTTCTACCAAGGCCGCGTGGTGTCCGAGTTTGTCGGCGCGCGCGATGGTCGGTTCATCGACAACTTCCTCAAGCAGCTGATTCCGCAAGCAGGCTCGCGAGAGGTGGAGGAGGCAGCGTCGCAGCTGGCGATGGGAATGCCCAAAGAGGCGGCGGCGCAGCTTACTCAGCTTCTTGGGACGGAACTTTCCGGCGAGCTGAAGACGCGGGCGCAGCTTCTGCTGGCCGAGGCCAAGCTCTTGTCGGGGGATGCGCTGCCGTCAGAGATTACGCAGCTCCTCGCCGAGGTTGATCCGCGCAGCCTACTCAGCGATCGAGCCGAGGAGCTGGCAGCGGTGAATGCCTTCTTTGAAGTCGCTGACGAGGAGGGTGGCCCAGCGGCAGCGGCAGGTCGACTGGCCGAAAATGAGCGCGACTCGACGGCACGCTTCATCGTGGCGGCGGGTGCGGCGAGGCGTGGTGACTTTGCGGCGGCGCTCGAGAACCTGCTCACGCTGGTGTCTCGGGATCGTCGCTTTCGTGACGATGCAGCGCGCAAAGCGATGACGGCGCTGTTCGGGCTCCTCGGCGCAAACTCTGACCTGAGCCACGAGTATCGTCGCCGACTCCAAGTAGTCTGCTAGCCGTCGCTGGTTAGCGCAGGTCGATGATCGGCCAGTCGTACGAGCGCGCTACCAGCTTCAGCCGCAGATCGGGATTGACCACCGTCGGTCGTCCCACCGCCGCCAGCATTGGATAGTCCGAGTAGCTGTCGGAATACGCCCACGACTTCACCATGTCGATGCCGTGCTTGGCGGCAAAGTCGCGCATGATGTGGGCTTTGGTGGCGCCACCGACGAACGGCGGGCACAGCTGGCCGGTCGCGTAGCCTTTGCTAAATTCCAGGCGATTGGCGATCACGTCGACCTTGGGAATGCCCAGATAGCGCGCGAGTGGCCAGACGGTGAAGTCGAGCCCGCCCGAGACAAGCACTTGGCGCACACCGGCTCGACGAGACTCTGCAATCAGATCGGGCGCGCCGGGGAAGATACTCGGGCGAATGACCTCCTCGAATAGGTCCTCCGCCAAAATGATGAGACGGTCTTCGGGCTGGCCGGCGTAATAGCGATAGAAAAACTCGTTAAAGAGCTTGCGCGACACCTTGTCCGCGACGACGAAAAACGGAATCGAGGCGGCAGTCTGCAGGCCCTTGAGCACCGAGCGCAGCGGCGTCGGCTGATTCAGCGCGTAGTACGCAAACGAGTGGACGATGTTGGTCTTAATCAGCGTGCCGTCCACGTCGTAAAAAGCCGCCGAGGTGGAGAACAGGGGCTTCTCGTGCATGGCGCGCACCATATCGCAAGCCGCTTACACCGTCTAGCTCTCGACTCGGAAAGGACTTTTTGCGCTGGAACGATTGTTGGGCCAATTTTTACACGGCTCACCGTCGGAGAATCGCTTGATCTGAAGCTGTGGCTGCGGCACAGTAGACACCGCTCACTCCGACGGAAAGAGGGTAAGGCGATGGCTAGCGAACCGAAGGTTCTCCTCGTGGGTTGTGGTGGCATTGGCGGCGTGACGGCGGCTCAGCTCGCTCGGGCGGGCTGCCATGTCACGGTGGTGACCGGCAATCCGGAAGTGAACCGCGCGATCGACAGTCACGGTGTTCGCGTTCGTGATCTCGACGGCAAAGAGTGGTCGCAGCCGCTGGAGCGGGCGGTGTGTAAGGCGAGCGACCTGTTTAGCCACGACCGCTACGACCTGTGCCTTTTGGCGACGAAGCTGACGACGCTGCGCGAGGTGTGTGGCGAGGTTCGACCGCTGCTCATCGACGATGCGCCGATTCTGTGTCTGCAAAACGGGCTTCCCGAGTCACATGCCGCTGCGGTCGTTGGGGAGTCCGCCGTGGTGGGCTGTGTGGTCGGCTTTGGCGCGACGCTGCTCGAGCCCGGTTTTTCGCAGCGAACGTCGTCAGGAGGCTTTCAAATTGGGCGCTATCGACCGCGTACCGACGATCGGGCGCTGACCCAGGTGGCGGAGCTGCTCGGGCGGGCGATTCCAACCAAGATCACGACCGACCTGCAAGGGGTGCGCTGGAGCAAGCTGGCCATCAACTGTGCGACGAGCACGCTCGGAGCGATTGGTGGCGATACGCTGGGGCGGCTGCTCTCGCATCGGTTCGTCCGACGGCTGGTGCTGGAGGTCTGGCGCGAGCTGTGTGCGGTGGCGGACTGTGAAAAGATTCGGCTCGCCAAAGTCGCCGGCACGATCGATATCGCCAAGCTGGCACTCTCGGACGAGGACAAACAACAGCAGGTCGGCTCGCTGCAGCTGTTTCTCAAGCACGCGATCTTGCTGGGCATTGGGCTCAAGTTTCGGCGCATGCGGAGTTCGATGGCGGTGGCGCTGGAGCGCGGTCGCAAGCCCGAGATTGACTGGCTCAACGGTGAGATTGTTCGTCGTGGTGCCGAGCATGGAGTTCCGACCCCGCTCAACCGCGAGCTGGTGGCGCTGGTTCACGACATTGCGGCCAAGCGGGTGCGTCCGGGGCTGGAGTCTCTGTACGGCGTGTATCTGCGGCTCGAAAGTGGGCAGCTGGGCACAGCCCCGGTGGGACCGAGTCTGACGACGCAGCGGGTGGACGGACCCCCGACCTCGATTCAGCTTGAATAGCTACGAGTTGTCGGTGTGGAGATTGTGGGGGCGGGGTGGCGAGAGACGGACACGCAGTCCGTCTTGAGAACTACGACTTCTTGGCGCGCGGGGCCTTGGTGGTAGCGGCCTTCTCGTCGGCTTTCTTGGCGGGCGCTTTGCTTTCGGCCTTGGCGGGAGCCTTGACCTCAGCGGCCTTGACCGGAGCCTTGGCGGGAGCCTTCGCGTCAGCGGCCTTGGCGGCCTTTGCCGACGGCTTGTGCTTCACTGTTTTTTTCGGCGTTGCCGAAGAGGCGGCATTGCGATCCACTGCCGACTTGTTGAGGGCCAGGGTCAGTCGGGAGATCTTGCGAGCTGCAGTCCGCTTGTGAATGACGCCCTTTGAGGCCGCGCGCGCGAGCTGACGCAGAGCCGCGAGAACCGACTCTTGAATGTCTTCGCTTGAGGACTTGGTGTCCGCGATGACGTTGCGCGCACGCTTGACTCGGGTGCGCATGGTGACGATGTGCTGCAGGTTTCGGGCGCGGCGCTTGATGCGCTGACGGTTGCGTTTCTCAGCGGAAGGGACGTTTGCCAAGGGATCCTCCAAACAAGACTTTGCAAAACTGTCGGTATCTTTAGTGTTTCCCCGAGCGGAGTGTCAAGTAACTTCGCGCTGGAGGAAGCGATGATGACGACGCGCAAGCTGATCTTGGCCGAAAAGCCCCAGGTGGCGCGGGATCTGGCCAAAGTGCTGGGAGTGTCGGGCCGTAGCGATGGCGCGCTGACCAGCGAGCGCTACGTGATTACGTGGTGTATCGGCCACTTGGTCGAGCTGTGCGAGCCGCATGAGTACGATCCGGCGTGGAAGCCGTGGCGACTCGACCGACTGCCGATGCTACCGAAGCCGTTCAAGCTGCGACCGATTCGGACCTCGCTGCGGCAGTGGAAGGTGGTGCGCGAGCTGCTGCGCAGTCGCTCGTTTTCGGCGGTGATCAATGCCTGCGATGCCGGTCGTGAAGGCGAGCTGATCTTTCGACTCTGTTACGAGCTGGCCGGCTGCCGACTGCCGATCGAGCGGCTGTGGATTTCGTCGCTGACCGAGCAGGCGATTTCCCAAGGTCTTTCATCGCTGCGTCCGGGTCGCGAGTTCGACAATCTGGCGAGTGCGGCGCGCTGTCGCACCGAGGCCGACTGGCTGGTGGGGATGAATGCGACGCGGGCGGTGACGGTGTGGCGACGAGGTGCAGACAGCGTGCTCTGTTCGCTCGGGCGGGTGCAGACGCCGACGCTCGGGATCATGGTGCAGCGCGAGCAGCAGATTCGGCGCTTTGTTCCGTGCGATTACTTTGAAGTCCAGGCGCGGCTGCGACGCAGAGACGCGAAGCCGCCGGACAGTGTCACCTTTGTGGCGCTCTTCCAGCATGGCAAATACAAGCGACTGGCGACGCGTGACTTGGCGGACTTGCTGGTGCAGCGTGATACCCCAGCCGAAGCGCTCGTCGAGTCGGTGGAAGAGAAGAAGCTTCGGGAGCCGCCGCCGCTGCTGTTCGATCTGACCTCGCTGCAGCGGACGTGCAACCGACGCTTTGGCTGGTCGGCGCAGCACACGCTCAGCCAGGCGCAGCGTCTGTATGAAGAGCACAAGCTGCTGAGCTATCCGCGTACTGACTCGCGTCACTTGGGACGAGATCTGATTCCGCAGCTGCCTCGGCTGTTTGCGGCGGTGGCAGAGTCGTCGGTCTACGCCAAGTTCGCGACGAGCTTGGCGCAGGTGTCACCTCCACGACGGGTGTTTCAAGACCAGAAGGTGACCGATCATCATGCGATCATTCCGACGACGACGACTCTGACGGCGGCGCGAGTCGCAGCGCTTTCGGGGGATGAGCGAAAGCTGCATGACTTGGTGGTGCGACGGTTTTTGGGCGTGTTTTATCCCGATGCGGAGTTTGCTCAGACGACACTGCTGATTCGAGTGGATGCGGTGAGTGCGCCGTCGGTGGGGCCGGTGCTGCCGCTGCTGGTCGATGCCGAGGGTCGACTGCCGATGCTGCCACCGCCGCCGGATCGCTATCAAGCGCAAGGAAAGCAGCGGCTCGTCGCTGGCTGGCAAGAGGTCGCCGGTCTAGAAGGCGATGGTCCCGTGCGTCGCAAAGGCAGCGAGGACAGCGACGGTGGCGATGAGGAAGGGGAGGAGCCGCTGCAAAATCAGCTGCTGCCGCGACTGCGGGAAGGCGAGCGGGTGGTCGGTGATTTTTCGGTGCTGGCCAAGCAGACTCGTCCACCGCCGCGCTACAGCGATGCAAGCCTTCTGTCCGCGATGGAGAGTGCCGGCAAGCAGCTTGATGATGAGGAGCTGCGGCGGATCATGAAAGATACCGGGCTGGGGACGCCGGCGACTCGTGCCTCGGTGATTGAGACGTTGATTTCTCGTTGCTACATTGACCGGCGAGGCAAACAGCTGTGGCCGACTGAGCTGGGCATGGACCTCATCGGCAAGCTACCGGAAGCGAGCTTGGCGTCGGCAGAGCTGACCGGGCAGTGGGAAGCGCGGCTCAACCGAATGGCGCGAGGGGAAGACTCTGCCGCTGACTTCATGACCAGCATCGTGACTTACGTCGAGCAGCTGGTCGGCAAAGTGCGAGGCACGCCACCGCCGGCTGCGCTGACCAGCTCGGCTGCGAGGAGTCCTGCGGAACCACGCCAGCGGACCCATCGATTCACTTCTGCGCCAGCGAAGCGTCCCAAAGCCGCGCCAGCGAAGCGTTCCAAAGCCGCGCCAGCGAAGCGTCCTGAGTCCAATCATCCGGCCCCAGGAACCGTTGTTGAACCAGCTCTGGTGTGTCCGCGCTGCAAGTCTGCGCCGCTCATCTGGGGTCGCAGTGCCTGGGGGTGTCAGGACTACCGCAGCTGCCGGCTCGTGATTCCGTTTGTGGTAGCCGACTGCCGACTGTCGCTTCGCAACGTGGCCGCCCTGGTCTGCTCGGGACGCGCGCAAGTAACCCGGCAAGGCAAGCGCCTTGGGTTGCAGCTGCGGACGCTGGATGATCCGGCGGTGGTTGTCGATGGAGCGAGCACCCGATCGAAGGGCCATGCTGACCCGCAGCCAGTGCGGTAAGGCACCGTTCGGATGCTAACTGAGACGAGCTACTGCGCGTCTTTGAGGAACGGGAAGACGCTGGTCGAAGGAACGCCGTCCGGGTCCTGCGCAACGCCGTCAGAGACAGTCGCGCCCTGGCCGACCAGGAGGCTGTACGTCTGGTCCACTGCATCGATACCGGGGGAGCGGCCGCCACAGTCGTCGATCGTGGGGACGCTCAGGAACTTCAGCTCGACGGCCATGTAGCGGGTGCAGGCGGTCTTGCCGGTGTCGACCCATAGGCGATCTTCGGTGAAGAGATCGCCGAGCTTCTGGTAGCGAGTCTGCGATGCCGTGGCAGCCGCGCCAGCCTGGTTTCCGCAGTTTGCGTCAAGGCTGTCCCAGACGCCAAGGTTGCTCTGAATGAACGGCTGATTCGAGTACGGCGTCCAGCCACGCATCGGCACGGCGCCGTTATAGATGTCCTTGGTCTGGTCCGGATAGTCCTTGTCCTTGGCGAAACCGAACGGGTTGAGCAGCATCGAGCTGACCAGCGGACGGCCCACGCGATCGTACTGCAGGGCATCTGCCAGCGGACGACCCGGGATAAATGCCGTGGCTCCGTCGATGCCGCCGAGGTCGAAGAACTCGTACGGGACGTTTTCAAAGTTCAGCGCGGTCTTGTCGCAGCCACTGCTGGCGAGTCCAGCGAGCAGCATGATGGATGCAAAGATGTGCTTGGTCATGGCTGGCCTCACTTGGGAATCCGCTTCTTGGTGCTTGCCCACACGCCAACCAGCGGCTTGCTGAAGTTGGAGGTCAGGTAGGCGCGGTCAACCGACACGGCGATGGCAAGGACGTTCTGCTTGGTGTACGCATCGATGTTGCCGGTCGCGAGACTGGCGCGCAGCGTTGCTGGGACAAAGCCAACGCCCGAGGTTGCGCACTGAGATGCGTCGCGGGTCCAGCCGTTGATGCCGGCCTTGATCGCGGTGACCGTGGTGTCAAAGGCGGTTCTGTTAAAGAAGGTGGGATCGTTGGCGATGCCGGTCCAGACCTGGAGCTTGCCGCTGCGGCTCGAGATGCTGCCTTTGGTAGTCGTCGTCGAGCTGGTCCCCTTGACGTACTCGTCGTCGCCGCCCCAGCACTCGAAGGTCTGGGTGCCGATCGGCGTGCCGTCATTGAAGGCGCAGACGATGCTCAGCTCGGGGACGCCATCGCTCTTATCAGCCAGACTGCTTTTCGCGATGGTGTGGAAGGTGTACAGCGTGTTGGTGTCGAACGCCGCCGCGGCCTTGGGCGCATTCGGGAAGACGGTCATCACCATGAACACACGCGGGGCGTTGTTGATCATGTCCGTGCCCATCCACGTGTAGAGATCGGCGATGTCACGGGCGGAATTGTTTAGCGGCGGCATGATCGTTTTCGATCCGTCCGCGTGATCGCTGGCCTGCGCCATTGGGGCCAGCGCACCGCTGGTGGCCAGTGCAAGGGCAAGTGCCCACGTCTTCGCGCTCATGCTGAGTCTCCTGTCTAACGTCTCGTCGGCTAGGTCAAATGCAGACTTAGGTTGTTCGAGCTTAGCACAAGCGTCACTTTGGACAGAAGCTGTTTCCTCGCACGAGGTCGGAGGGGATTCTTTGGGCTTGGCAGCGACTTGGCTTACATAAGTCTGCGAAATCCCTCTTTTTTCGGGCCACGGTTTGGATAGGCTTGCTGCGAATTCGGCTGGGCGTAGGGCTGCTGGACTTGTGGCAGCGCTCGGTCGCCAGCCGCCACCTCTTCGCTTGCTTGTCCTACACCTTTACCAAGGAGTCTCTTATGACCCACCGTCGTCAGTCTCTGTCTCATCGGTTTGGTCGCCACCACACGGGTAGGCGCACCGGTACGCTGGTCGCGTGCGCGGCGCTGTCACTGCTTGCAGCTGGCTGTGGTCAGACGGAAGAGCTGCTGGTCCATGAACAGGGCGGAGCCTTTGCGCCGCTGGGATTCGGGGAAGCTCAGGTTGCGGGCGACGGCACGCCGAGCTTTCTGTCCGGTCAGATGGCAGACCGGATCGATTCGGCAGACGGGGCGGCGGCGCTTCTGACCCACGGTGCGCTCGCGTCGAGCTACCGCTTGGCGCCCGAGACAAGCCTGGCCGTGGTTTCCGATCGCCGCGACGATCTGGGCAATCGCTTCATCAAGCTGCAGCAGGTCCATGCCGGGATGCCGGTGGTCGGTCGGCAGGTGGTTGTGCAGCTTGGTAGCGACGGAAAAGTCGAAAGCTTGCTCGGTCATCTAGAGCCAGAGCTGGTCGTTCGTGAAGCGGCCGCACTATCGGGCAGCGAGGCGATCGCCAAGGGACTTGCCGCGCGTGGTCGTGGTCAAGCGGTGACAACCCCGGTCCTGTCGGTGTTTGTCGATGGCGTGGGTGTACCGCGCGTGGTCTATCAGGCGCGGGTCGACTATCAGTCCGCCACGGGTCGGCAGTTTGCCAATCTGTACGTCAGCGCGGTGGATGGTCAGGTGATCGCCGAGCGCTCGCTGATCTACACGGCGCTCAATCGAGAGATCTACGACCTGAAAAAGGTCTGCCTCAAAGACGGCACTGAGCTTCCGGGGACGCTGCTGAACAAAGAGGGTGGCACCACCACCGACATGTCGGGACTCCGTGCCTACAAGCACAGCGGCAACGTCTACTGGTTCTATAACCAAATGTGGGGCCGCGACTCGTACGACGGCAAAGGCGCCCTGCTGATGTCAAGCGTGCATGCCACGTTCGATACCGGAATGGGCTGCAGCGGCGAGAACGCGGCCTGGATTCCCGATCCCTTCAACCAGATGGTCTACGGCGACGGTGGTCCGTTTGGCCTCACGCTCAAGGATCTGACCTTGGGCTTCGATGTGGCCGCCCATGAAATGACCCATGCGGTGACCTCCAGCACCTCGAACCTGGAGTACCTGGATGAGTCCGGCGCGCTCAACGAAGCGATGTCAGATATCATGGGCGCAGCGGCCGAGGTTTGGGTTGGCTCGGGTGGTAGCTCGGGTGGCAATCCAGCGACGTGGACCGTGACCGCGAACACCTGGAAGATTGGTGAAGAAGTGGCGGGTCTTCTGTTCGGCTCGCTCGGCGCGCTGCGACTGATGGACAACCCCACCAAAGACGGCATGAGCAAGGACTACTACCCAGAGCGCAACATGCCTGGCTCGGCGGACAACGGGGGCGTTCACACCAACTCGGGCATCGGCAACTTGGCGTATTACCTGCTCGCGGTTGGCGGCAAGCACCCACGTGCCAAGACCGCGTTCGAGGTCAAGGGCATTGGCCTCGAGAAGAGCACGCGCATCTTCCACCTTGCCAATACCGAGATGTTCACGGATAAGAGCACCTTCAAGGATGCTCGCTATGCGACGGCGAAGGCTGCCGAGCTGCTCTACGGGCGCTGTGGCGCTGAGTGGCAGGCTGTTCATCGCGCGTGGGATACCGTCGCTGTGCCAGGCGACTGGTCGCTGTGCGTGCGGCCACGACCTCGCTTCTAAGGAAACATGTTGCAACCAACCGACCGTCCCTTGTCCGCGCCGGCTGCTGAGAGTGCTGAGGACTCATTTTGGGGTCCGCAGCGCGGCGCGGTTCGTGCCGAGCCACTGCCGGTGGAGACGTATGCTTCGTTCTGGGCGACTCCACCTGTGACGGCAGAGCCTGCGCTTGATGCTGTCGAACTGCCCGAGCTTGCTGCTCCCGTTCCAGCCTCGTCGGTCACGCCGACGGTGCCGTTTGAAGATGCGCCGTGGTGGCGGAATCCAGCGCTTATCCCCGAGGAGCTGCGAGTCGACTTTGGAGCGGCGTTCGCATCCGAAAACTCGACGCGGCTTCCGGAGCTGTTTGCTGAAGCGGCGCGCCAGTTTTGGGTGACCCCGGATGACCGTACACCGGCGCTGCGTGGGACAGAGGCGGCGGCGGACAAGGCCAAAGCCAAGCTCAAGGTCAAGGCCAAAGATCAGGGCCCAGCCCCGAAGAGTCCGCCGATTGAGCTGCCCGCGATTGAGGACGAGAAGAACCCGATCATGCGGCGGATCATCCGTCGTCTGCAGCGCCAGTTTGGGCTGTCGGGCTTCCGTCCTGGTCAAGAGTCAGCGATTCGGGCACTCGTCGAAGGCCGCGATGTGATGGGAATCATGCCGACGGGCGCGGGCAAGTCGCTCATCTATCAGCTGACGGCTTTCGAGCTGCCTGGTGTGACGGTGGTGGTGTCGCCGCTGCTGGCGCTGATGCGCGATCAAGAGCAGAAGCTGCGACGGACCGGTGTGGTGGCGGCGCGGCTTGACTCGACGCTGACCTCGCGGGAAACGACGAAGACGCTCGACGACATCGAGGAAGGCAAGCGCAAGATCATCTACGTTACTCCCGAGAGAGCGGCCTCGGGACATTTGCTTGAAGAGCTGGGTGGTCAAAAAGTCAGCCTGTTTGTCGTTGACGAGGCGCACTGTGTGTCGGAGTGGGGTCACGACTTCCGTCCGTCGTATCTGTTCTTGGACCGTGCGGCGGAGCAGCTGGGGCGGCCACCGATTTGTGCGCTGACCGCGACGGCGACGCCCGAGGTTGCCGAGGACATCATCAATCAGCTGGGACTGCGCAATCCCGAAAAGACTCACACCGGCTTCGATCGTCCGTCGCTGCACTTCGAGGTTCGCGAGACTTCAGACGAAAAAGCGCAGGTCAAGCGGCTGCTGCGACTCATTCGCAAGGTGCAGGGATCGGTGATCATCTACTGCTCGACGATTCGCACCGTCGAGGCGATCGCGGGCGCGCTGCCGGTCTTGGGGCTCAAGGTCGGCATGTATCACGGCAAGATGGGCAAGGCTGAGCGTGAGGCGGCGCAGCTGGCGTTCATGCGCAACAATCCGCGCATCATGGTGGCGACGAACGCGTTCGGTCTGGGCGTCGACAAGCCGGACATTCGCGCGGTCATTCACTACAACATGCCGGGCTCGCTGGAGGCGTATTACCAAGAGGCGGGTCGGGCGGGACGTGACGGGCGGCCAAGTCGCTGCATCCTGCTTTTCAATCCTCAAGATGAGCAGGTGCAGAACTTCTTTGTCTCGGGGAAGTATCCGAATCGCAGCGATGTGCTCAATGTCTGGAAGGCGCTGCGCAACGGGGCCGACAACCTGAAAGAGCTGGCGCTGGCGGCTGAGACTTCGCAGTCGAAGGCGCGGGTCGTCCTCAGCATTTTGAAGGAAATGGAGCTGCTCACCGAGGGGCCAAACCAGACCTTTATCTGGGGCGGCAAGGACGCCGACGAGCTGCAGCTGGGACGGGCCGCCGAGTCGTATCGCAAGCGTCGAGAAGGTGATCGCAGTCGGGTCGGGGCGATGCTGACGTACGCGCGCTCGACACGGTGCCGGATTCAGCTGCTGCTGGAGTACTTTGGCGACAAGACCTCGCCGCTGTGTAAGCGCTGTGACAACTGCCTCAACTACGGCGACGATGCGGCGTCGGAACGAGCTGGCCAGATTGACACACCCCTGGACACCGCCGAAGACGACGAGCAAGCCGCAAGACAAGCCGAGGTGGCCAAAGCCGAGGCTGCGGCACCGAAGCCCCCCCGCAAAGACTCCCTGTTTTTCTAGCCGAAGCCGCTCGCGAGCGCGGCAGCCCCTAGTGCATGCGCTCGACGAAGCGGGTGTCGAGGCGGGCGCGGATGAAGTCTTCGCTCTGTGCCAGCCGACGGTGAAAGTCGAGGTTGGTCTTGATGCCTTCGATGATGAACTCGTCGAGCGCACGCCGCAGCCGCGCAATCGCCGACAGTCGATCCTCGCCGTGGACAATCAGCTTGGCGATCAGCGAGTCGTAGTGCGGCGGCACCACATAGCCCTGATAGATATGTGAGTCGATGCGCACACCCGGTCCGCCGGGCATGTGCAGCGCGGTGATGGCTCCCGGCGACGGTGCAAACGTCTTCGAGTCCTCGGCATTGATGCGAACCTCGATCGCGTGACCACGCGCCTTGGCCTTCTCACGCAGCGACTCGACTTGGAGAGGCAAGCCCGCAGCAATGCGAATCTGCTCACAGACCAGATCGACGCCAGTGACCATCTCGGTGACGGTGTGCTCGACCTGGATGCGCGGGTTCATTTCCATGAAATAAAAGTGCGGCTTGCCGTCGGGGGTGCGCTCAAACAGAAACTCGAGCGTACCGACCGACAGATACTTGACCTGCGCAACGGCATGAGAGACGCGATCGAGCAGCGCCTCACGCTCTTCCGGGGTCAGGGCTGGTGACGGGGCTTCCTCAACGAGCTTTTGGTGTCGACGCTGAATCGAACACTCTCGCTCGCCGAGAGCGACCACCCGACCTTGCCCGTCGCCGATGACCTGGACCTCGATGTGGCGGGGCGCGTCGACGAAGCGCTCAATGAACACGCCGGGATTGCCAAAGCCGGCCTGGGCCTCGGAGCGCGCGGTGTGAAGCTGATCGCGGAGCCGGGACTTTTCGTGGATGATCTTCATGCCACGACCGCCGCCGCCCGCCGTTGCTTTGAGAATGACTGGCAAGCCAATTCGATCGACGGCCGCCAGCGCTTCTTCGTCGGTCTTGATGATGCCGGTGCCGGGCAATACGGGAATGCCGTGGCTGGCCATCGTGGTGCGTGCCTGCACTTTGTCGCCCATCAGGCGCATGTGCTCGGGCAAAGGTCCAATGAAGGTCAGGCCGGCGCGACGACAGACCTCGGCAAACTCGGCATTTTCGGACAGGAAGCCGTAGCCGGGATGAACTGCGTCGGCAGAAGTGATCTCAGCGGCACTGATGATCGCCGGGATGTGCAGATACGATCGACGCGACGGAGGTGGGCCAATGCAGACGCTCTCGTCGGCGACCTTGACGTGCATGGCATCGGAATCAGCCGTCGAGTGAATGGCGACCGAGGCAATGCCCAGCTCGCGACAGGCGCGGATGATGCGCAGCGCGATCTCGCCACGGTTTGCGACCAGGATCTTCTTGAACATGGGCCCATAGGACAGCCGAAGCGGCCCCCTTTTCGCAAGCCCCTTTTCACACCGTCCGCGCGGTCGATTCCGTCGCTTGTCAATCGGGGCTCGCATTGCTTTGAGGTGCTGCTATAGTCCGCCCCCTTTGCCGTGCCGCTTCTTCCATCCGACTTAGTCCTGCCCGAGTTTGAGGGGCCTCTGGATCTGCTCCTGCACTTGGTGCGCAAGCACGAGCTGGATATTTTTCACATTCCGATCTCGTTTATCACCGCGCGCTACCTGGAGACGATCGAGCAGATGCGGTCGCTCAACGTCGACATCGCGGGCGAGTATCTGCTGATGGCAGCGACGCTGGCGTATCTGAAGTCGCGCGAGCTCTTGCCGCCGGATGCCAAGCAGGAAGACGAGCTGCTGAACCCGGAAGAGGAGGGCGAAGATCCCCGTCAGTCGCTGATCAAGCGGCTGCTTGCCTATCAGCGGTTCAAGGAAGCGGCGCAGTATCTGGCCTCGCGACCGGTGATGGGTCGCAACGTGTTTGGGCGCGGGCTGGATGCAGTGGCGGCGCTCGGTCCAGCGGGGGAAGCGCCACTGGCAGAGATTCCGGTCTGGGAGCTTTTGGAGGTGCTCGCCAAGTCGCTGTCGAAGACGCGGCGCAAGCTGGCCCACGAAGTCACCGTCGAGAGGCTGTCGCTGGCCGATCGCATCAACGATCTGTGTGAAAAGCTCGACCGCAAGAGCGAGCACGTCTTTACCGATCTCCTTGGAGAGCTGGCGCATGGCTCGTCGGTCGAGCAGCTTGGCTACGAGATCGTGCTGACGTTCATGGCGGTGCTCGAGATGGCGCGTCTGAAGCTGCTACACGTCGAGCAGAAGGCCGAGCGCGGCGAGATCTTGATCCGGCGGGTCGAAGGCGCAATTCTGCCGCTGATTCCGCGCCAGGGCGAGCTGCCGTTCGATGCGGAGTCATCTGAATCAGCAACTGAAACCGAATCCGTTGTCGAGCCGAGCCCATGAAACGCTCTCGTTCCCCGCGCAGTTCCGCCGTGGCCTCTCCACCGAGTGGTGAAGCTGAGCTTGTCCGTGAATCGGCTGATGAAGCAGGTCTGCGAGACGGAGCGGCTGCCGACGATGTCGCAGAACACGTGTCGTTGCCGTGGGTCGATGCGCTGACGGGCGACGAGCCACTGTCCGCTTCTGACGATGGGGAACCAGCGGCAAGCGAGCTACCGGAGCTGAGCTGGCCACTCAGCGGAGAGCGTCTTACGTCGGTGCTGGAGAGCCTGCTGTTCGCGTCCGATAAGCCGCTGTCCGTCGAGCGAATTCACGAGCTGCTGGAAGAAACCGCCGCTGCGCCACACAAGCCGAGTGGTCCGCCGTTATACAAGCCGCAGCAGCTGCAAGCCGCCCTGGTTGCCCTAGCTACATTGCTGGAGGAAGGCGGACGAGGCATCGGGCTTCACGAGGTCGCAGGTGGCTGGCAGCTACGGACCGCGCCGAGCAATGCGCCGTGGGTGCAGCGAATGCTCAAACAGAAGCCGGTGCGACTGTCGCGGGCGCAATTGGAAGCGCTGGCGATCGTGGCCTATCGGCAGCCGATTACCCGTCCTGAGATTGATGACATTCGAGGCGTCGACTCAGGTGCGTCGCTGCGTATGCTGCTCGATCGCGGCCTGATCCGAATTCTGGGGAAGAAAGAAGAACCGGGACGACCGCTGCTCTACGGCACGACGCGGGAGTTTCTCGAGTTTTTCAATCTCAAAGACCTGAAGGATCTGCCGACGCTGCGCGAGTACTACGATCTGACCGACGAGAGTCGCGACAAGGTCCGCGCCGCCGGCTTTGAGCCGCCTGCCACCGGACCTGCGCAAGGCTCACTCCCCGTCGATCCCGTGCTTGAGCCACCAACGACGGCAGCCGTGGAAGAGTCTGCGACGGCGGCTGCGGCAGAAGCGCCGGCCAGTGCGCCACCAGCGGCCCGGCCGGTCGAGCTGATTGACCAGCAGCTTGCCGACGACGCCGAGAACCTGGCCAAGATCGATGAAATGATTCGCGCCGTGAATACGGCCTTTCCGCTCCTCGACCCGCAGCTGTTTGGTGGGCCGGCGGTGGTTCCCAGTCCGAATGTGCCTACACCTACGGCTGCTGAGTCGGCAGAGCCGTCCGATGAGCCCGCCGACGGTCCCGTAGAAAGAGATGAACAGTCATGAACGGTATTCGCCTACAGCTCCTCCTTGCCAAAGCCGGCATTGCTTCTCGTCGACACGCCGAGGTTCTTATTCGCGAAGGACATGTGGCGGTCAATGGGCGCGTCGTCACCCAGCTTGGCACGCGCGTCGATCCCGTCGCTGATCGGATCAGTGTCGATGGCAAGCCCGTCGAGCAGGAGCCGCTCGCGTACTATCTTTTGCACAAGCCCAAAGGCTACGTCACCACTGCGGCTGATCCCGATGGTCGTCCGACGGTGTTTGATCTGATTCCCGACGCGCCGGTGCGACTGTTTGCCGTCGGGCGGCTCGACTTCAATACCGAGGGAGTGCTGCTGCTCACCAACGACGGAGAGCTGGCGCATGCGCTGATGCACCCCAGTCGTGGCGTCCAGAAGATCTATCACGCCAAGTTTCGCGAGACGCTGACGGCAGCGATGGTAAGCCGGCTGCAGCAAGGCGTTGAGCTACCGCCGGCTCGGCCGCTGGGACGGAACGGCGAGCCACTGCCGGTGCCGCAGCATCACGGGCCACCCGAGTGGAGTGCGCCCGCCGATGTGGAGGTGCTGAAGTTTACGTCGCGGCACACCTGGGCCGAGATTCGGCTCCACGAGGGCAAAAATCGTCAGATTCACCGCATGGCGGAAGCGGTTGGCTCGTCGCTGCTGAAGCTGGTGCGGGTCGAATATGCGGGTCTGACGGCGGCCGGTGTCGAGGTCGGGCAGTCGCGACCGCTGCGAACCTCGGAAATTCAGCGGCTGCGGCTGATGTGTGGGCTGTCTGCGTCGCTGCCCCGTGCGGCTCATGCAGTCGAGGAGCCGTCGCGAGGTGGTTTTCGGGGTCCTCCTCGTCCGGCGGCGAGTGTTCGGGGTCCGCGCGACGAGCGACCCGCGCCAAGAAGGTTCGAGGACAAGCCAGCGCCAAGAAGGTTCGAGGACAAGCCAGCGCCCCGAAAATTTGAAGATCGCGGTCCGCCCAAGCGCCAAGATGATCGCTTTTCGCGTCCCGCACGGGCACCGAGGAGCCGGCCTGATGACGCGCCTCCGCCGCTCGACTGAGCGAAGATAGTAAGCAAGGACACGGGTGATGGTCGCAGCGCAGGCAGAGAATCCTTGGTGGCAGAAGACGACGGTCTACCAGATCTATCCACGGTCGTTTTTGGATACCAATGGCGACGGAGTTGGCGATCTGCCCGGGATCTTGTCGAAGCTCGACTATCTCTGCGAGCTAGGCGTCGAGACGCTGTGGCTTACGCCGTTTTTCGATAGTCCGCAGCGTGATTTTGGTTACGACATTCGCTCGTATGGACAGGTCGCACCCGAGCACGGCACCTGGGCTGATTTCGACGAGCTGCTGGCGGCGGTGCATGGGCGCGGCATGCGGCTCGTGCTCGACATGGTGCTCAATCACACCTCTGACCAGCATCCCTGGTTTCGCGAGGCGCTGCGTCGACAGGACAGCCAAGAGCGCGACTTTTATATTTTTCGGCCCGGTCGTGGAAAAGACGGGCGTCTGCCGCCGAACAACTGGCGCTCGATGATTGGTCCGCGTGGCTGGCATCGTGATCCGGCGAGCGGCGAGTGGTATTTCGCGAGTTTTTTGCCGTTTCAGCCCGATCTCAACCACCGCAATCCCAAGGCCCAGCAGGCGATGCTTGCGATCATCGAGGGCTTTCTGCGCAAAGGCGTTGATGGGCTGCGGCTCGATATCTTCAATGCGCTATATAAGGACGCCGGGTTTTTGAACAATCCGCCGTCGCTGCGACCGCTTCCGAGCGAAGACAATGCCGACGGATTTTTTCAGCGCAACCGCTACACCATCAACCATCCCGATAGCATTGCCTTTGCGCGCAAGCTGCGAGAGTTCGTCGACAATATTCCCGGCGGACCGCGATTTCTCGTCGGTGAGGTCTTTGGTCCACCAGCCCTTCTGCGGGCCTACTGCGGCGAGCGGGGCGACGGACTCAATCTGGTGTTTCTGTTCAAGAGCCTGCGCACCGAGTTTTCGGCCTCGGCATTTCACGATCTGATCGCTGAATACGAGCGAGAGTTTCCGTCGCCGCTTTTGCCAACCTGGGTGCTCGGGAACCACGATCGTGCCCGCTACATCGAGCGTGTCGGCGATGATCCGCGACGAGCGAAGGTCCTGGCGACACTGCAGCTGACGGCGCGCGGGGTGCCATTTCTGTATCAAGGGGAGGAGATCGGACTGACCAACCTCGATCTGCCGATTTCCTCGGCGCTCGACCCGCTGGCGCATACCTACCGCTTTGTTCCGCCGTGGCTGCAGCGACGACTGCGGCGCCAAGGGGTGCTGATCAACCGCGATGAGTGTCGGACGCCGATGCAGTGGTCAACTGCCGACAACGCGGGTTTTTCGCCGCCGGGGACGCGGCCATGGCTGCCGGTGCATCCAAACTATCCGTGGACGAACGTCGCCGTGCAGCAAGCCGATTCTCAGTCGCTGCTCTCGCACTACCGGAGCCTGCTCAAGCTGAGGCGGCAGCTTCCGTCGCTGCACGCGGGCAGCTTGACGCTGTGGCATCCGACCAACTTGCCGCACAGCGTGCTCGGTTACCGTCGCCAGAGCGGCAGCGAGTCGGTCGATGTGCTGCTCAACTTTGCGCCTCGGATCGTCGAGGTATCGCTGCCCGAGCCGCGTCAGAAGCTCTATTCAACCCATCAGGAATCGCTGCTACTCGACGGCAGGCGGCTGCGATTGCGTCCGCTCGAGTGCGTGATCTTGACTTCCCCGTCGCAAGGAGTGGGTCCATGAAAATGGCTACGGAACGGTCTTATACTGCGCTCATGAAGCGACCTCTGCTTGCCGTTTCGATCGGGATGATTCTTGCGCATACCTCGTCGGTCAGCGCGGACCCAACTTGTCGCGGTGTCGAGGTTCGTTTTACGCCCCAAGGGCTGCCGGCCAAGAGCGGTCGCGAGGAGCTTCGTCCCCAGATCGCGGTCTGGATCGAAAAGAAGGACGGGAGCTTTTTGACCGATCTGTTTGTGACGCGCTCGATCGGCATGCTCGGTCTTGGCAATCGACCCGGGCAAGCGTGGCTGAAGAGCGACTTTCGCTGGCCGTATGGTCGTCGTCCGCAGAGCCTTCCGGTGTGGGCTCACCGTCGTGGCAAGACCTATGGCTACGTGATGATGGGCGGGAAGTGTTCACCGACCTGTCCACCCGATTTTCAGGGCTCGCCGTCTGATGATGACAACACGGTTGCCTATCACGGACCGGTATCGTCGACGGAGAACTACTACTGCTCACCGTCGGGTTGGCGCACCCAGAGGATGAACGGCGTCGACGTGGTCAGCTGCGCATCGGCTTTTTACGGCAGCAAGGGTTATTACGCCGCCGGCAAGAAGTCGCCGTATCCGCCGCGTGCCGATCTTTCCGTCGTCGGAGGCAATGACAGTCCAGACGTAAAGCGCTTTTCCCTTGACAATGATGTCGCTGCCGTCTCGGGAGCGACGCCTGCGAATGGCAAGCTCATCGATCCGATCCGCTGGTACGCCGATTCGCTGATTCCTGACGCTGACTACGACCTGTATGTCGAGGTAGGTATCGAGGGTGACTTCAACGCGTACTGGCCGCCGGGCAAAGCCACTCCAGAGCCGCACGCCGAGTGGGATCACCTTGGCAAAGATCCATTTGGCCAGCCGAGCATCGTCTACAAGGTCCCGTTTCGACTCGACCAGAGCGGTCGCATCGCCACCGTCACCGAATATGCCGGCTACAGCGACTACAAAGGCGAGAGCGGCACGATCAATCCGCCCGACATGACCATCAGTCAGAGCGGTGGCTCGGGCGCCGATCGGCTTGCTCAGACGACCGACAGCAACGGAACCTGGCGCGTCAAGGTCGCGGTCACCCCCTGCGATCCAGGGATGTGCGAGATGCCGCAGACCCCGAGCAAGCTGCAGTTCAAAGAGATCACCGACACCACGTTCCGGCTCGACTTCCAAGTACCGATGGGAGCACCGGCGGCGGAGTATCGGGTCCGCTATCAGAACACGGGTCCGATCACAGCCGAAAACTTTGCCCGTGCGCTGCCTGCTCCGTCGGCAAACCTGGGACCGCCGGGATCGATGGTGGGAGCGCAGATTGTCGGCCTGCTGCCCAAGACCAAGTACTACCTGGCGGTGCAGCCGGTGAGTCGCTGTGGATCGCCGGGGCCGCTTGTCACCGCCGAGATTGATACCTCGAGTGCGAACTTTACGACGCTGACTGGCTGCTTTATCGCCACTGCCGCGTTCGGCTCGGAGCTGGAGCCCGAGGTCCACCTGCTGCGGCGCTTCCGCGATCGCTATCTGGTCAGCAATCCGCTCGGGCAGACGCTGGTGGGCAGCTATTACACGCTCAGTCCGGGTCTTGCGCTGCTCGTCTCGCAACATGAGCCGGTGCGACAGCTGGTCCGTGACGGCTTGCTGCCGGTGGTGCGCGCGCTTCACGTCGCGACGGGTCTGTAGTCACACGCGAGCTCGCGGCAGCTTGGGCGGCAGCTTGGGCGGCTTGCGAAGTTGCGGTAAGCGGCGAGGGGATTCGCTATGCTGCCGAGGATGTCTGGCCCTGCTCCCGCCCACAATCCTGCACAAGCCGATTCCGCGCCTGCTGCTCCGTCGAAGGCTTCGCCACTGCCGCGTCCTCGTCGCTCGGGAGCGCTGCCGCAGTTTCTAGAGCCGCTGCTCGCGAGTACCTGGGGTCGCCTGCTGCTGTCGATCCTGTCGGGGACGCTGCTGTTCCTGTCGTGCGCCGACTTTGATATCTGGCCGCTGTGCTGGATTGGACTGGTGCCGCTGCTCTGGGTGCTCCTCGACGATGATGGGCAGCCTCGGACCAGACACCCGTTTTTCTACGGCATGGTCACCGGCATTTTTGCCAACGGCGGCGGCTTCTACTGGATTGTTGGACTCTTGCAGCGCTTCGGACACCTGCCGTGGATTGTCGCGGCGCCGCTGTTCCTGCTGCTGGTCGCGTATCAGGCGCTGACGTTTGGGCTGTTTGCGGTCATCGTGTGCCGGCTGCGGATGCACATCGGCGTCAAAGTGACGTGGCTGGCGCCGCTGGTGTGGGTCGCCTGCGAGCTGTGTGTCCCTTACGTTTTCCCGTGGTATCTGGCGATTACCCAGGCCTGGGTGCCGACGGTGATTCAGGTTGCCGACATCACCGGGCCGCTCGGGGTGAGCTTCCTGCTGGTGCTGTCGAATGGCGCGCTGTTTGATGTCCTGCATGCGCTCGGGCGGGCGAAGTCGGGGCGACGGCTGCGGGCTTTTCTGGGAACGCCACTAATGGCGGTGGGAACGATTGTGCTCAGCCTGGCCTATGGCACGGTGCGGATTCATCAGGTCGATGTGCAGAGGCAGAGTGCCGAGAAGCTGCGCGTCGGCGTCGTGCAGGCCAACGTCGGCATTCACGAGAAGTTCGTCCCCGGGCTGCGTGAACAGCAGCATGCCCTTCATCTGTCGCTGAGCCAGGAACTGACAAAGCAGGGCGCTGAGCTGATTCTCTGGCCCGAGTCGTCCTATCCCTACCCGCTGCTGCGTCCGGTGAGCGGCGACTTTCCCGAGAGCGATGCGCGCAAGGTGCAGCGTGGATTTCAGACCCCGATCGTCTTTGGCGCCCTGACCGCACAGCGCGGCTCCGATGGTGACTTAGAGATTTTCAACACCGCCGTGATGTTTGACAAGGACGGCAAGACCGCTGGCACGTTCGACAAAAACTTCCTGCTCATCTTTGGCGAATATCTGCCGTTTGCTCACGAGCTTTCGTTTCTGCGCGAGGCGATTCCGGCGATCTCGAACTTCTCACGCGGCACCGAAACCACGACCTTCCCGATCGATGTTCGGGGCAAGCGGTACTCGCTCGGGCCGATGATCTGCTACGAGGACATCATTCCGGCGTTTGGGCGACGGCTGTTTGCGGACAAAAATCCGCCCAACTTAATGGTCAACATCACCAACGATGCCTGGTTTGGTGCGACCTCGGAGCCGTATGAACACCTGGCGCTGGCCGTGTATCGTGCCGTCGAGCATCGCGTCGAGCTGGTGCGCGCGGTTAACACCGGAGTGTCGGCCTTCATCGATGCAGCGGGCCGGGTGTACCAAAAAGGGCCGTCGGTGGACCCGCAGCTACAGCCCGATGCCAAGCCGGTGACGCTGCTCGGTGACATGGCGCTGCTCTCGGCGGGAGGTCTGTATCAGCGACTCGGCGAGAGCTTTGGCTTCCTGTGCCTGATCTTGGTGATGCTCTTTGGTGCGCTGTCGCGGCAGCGAGCGGGCGCGCCCCTGCGGTTAGGACTGCTGGTAGGTGGCTCGCTGGTGCTACATGCCGTGGTGGTCGTTGGTGGGCTGCTTGCACCAAGTGGCGTCAAGGCGCTCTATGCCGTGCTGCTTCACCGAGGCGACAACGCACTGCCCGAGGCGCTTGCTTTTGCGGCGAGCTGGCAGCTGCTGCTCCTACTCGCGGTGACTTCGCTGGGACTCGGCATCTACTGTGGCCGTCAGCGTCGCAAGCGCGCGCCGAAGCTGGAGCTGTGTGGAGCCATCTGTGCCACCACCGTGCTGCCGGTTTCCATGCTGGGCCGGATGGAAGGAAACACCGGTGCGGTCGTCATCGTCGGCGGACTGTGTGTGGTGGCGGCGCTTCTCGGACTGCGGTTGTCGTCGCTGCGTCGCGGCAAGGCTCCTGAGGAACCGACTTCCACGTAACTGCGAACTATCGCCTTGTCATGCGCGGACCGATTTGGCTATAGTCTCCAGCACTTCAGCCGTCCGCCCGATCTTGCGAAAGCGAGGTCTGTTTTTGCGGGGGAATAGCTCAGTTGGTAGAGCACCGGCTTTGCAAGCCGGGTGTCGTGGGTTCGAATCCCATTTCCTCCACCGGGCGGACGGCTGATTAGTTGTCTCGGCCGATTCGCTCAAGACGCTTGGCGCGAGGTCCTTTGTCGGGACGCGGGTCAGTCTTCAGTTCGATCGGTCGGCGTGGTGGCGGCTGGACCATCGGCGTACTCGGTGGATGAGCGGGCTCGCGCTTGCTGGCTTCCCGAAGCTCCTTGGCGGTCGCGCGCAGATCTTGTCGCAGAGCTTCCAGGTTGCGTCGCTCTCCCGGCGGTGGCGCTGGTCGGGGGTCCCGTTCTTCACTTCGGCCTGCGGGAACCACTCCCTCGCGCAGCTGCGTCGGTGTGAGGGTTCGCAGCGGCTCTTTGGGCGTCGGTGGATTCGCTGGCTGCGGCTGACCTGTCGCGCCCTTTTGCGTCGGCAGCCGAGGCGCTTTGGCGGGATCATCGACAACCGTCACCGTCGAATAGGTTCGTACCTGCGGCGGTCGACCTCCGTCTTTCCCCGTTGGTGCGGCTGGCGGTGTGGCCGTCGGTGTCGGTGTGTCCGTCGTCTGCGCCACGGCTTTATCGACAGTCAGCGTGAGCAGGCACAAAGCGAGGAGGCTCTGGCGGACCTTCATGACGGAACGACCTCGAGCAGGACTTCGTGTCGGACCATGACATCGCGGCCACGAGCCTGGGCGGTGACGCGATAGCGACCGGGACGAACCCCACGAATGGCGACGGGAACTGGATTCGAGCCGATGGCCAGCGAGCCGCGCCACGCGATGTGCCTCTCTGGAATGGCGTTGCCACCGTCGACAAACTCAAGCTCTCTGGGGAGGTTGATCTCGAAATCGACTTCATCGACGGACACATCGGCCACAAAGTCAAGCTGTACGACGGCGACACGATGGCTGGGAATCCGGAACGATGCCGCGATGGCCGAGTCGGGAACGAACACTGCCGCCGTCGATTCTTTGTGCTTGCGCAGCGGCAATAGCAGCACCAGAACGACGCACACCGCCAGCGCTGCCGACGCAAACAGCCGAGGACCGCTGTCCAGGCCCAGCCGCTCTAGGCGCCACCACAGTCGGGTCAGCAGCGGAATCCGGGGCGGCGGCTCCACCAGCAAGCGCGCATGGAGCTTGCGTTGAAAGTCCGCTGGCACCGTTACGTCCCGACCCAGCTCGCGGAGCAGTGAGCTGGTCCGCCGAAGCTGAGCCAGCTGGTCTTGGCAAGCCGGGCAGTCGGACAGGTGAGCCACTGCGGCAGCTCGACTATCACGCGACAAATCTCCGCTTGTGAGCGACGGGAGCAGCTCTGCACAGTCTGCGCACTTCATGATCTTTTTCCTTCGACCAAGCAGCCCTGTTCTAGAAGTACGTTTCGCAGCGCCTCGCGTCCGCGATTCAGTCGCGACTTCACCGTACCGACCGGCGTATCAATGATCGACGCCACCTCTTCGTAGCTCATCCCTTGCAGGTCGGCCAGTACCAGCACACTGCGATACGCCTCGGGAATCTCTGCCAGAGCGCTCCACAGCTGCGACTTTCGTTCATGCGCCAGCAGCTGCGCTTCGGGATTCCGCTCGGTGGTTTCTCCCATATCGCGCTCGGGTGTTCCGTCGAGAGGCTGCTCACGCTTGCGCTCTTTGCTGCGACGGCTCTTGGCGTGATCGAGGACGATGTTGCGCACGATGCGAAACATCCAGGTCTGCAGCGACGACTGGAACCGAAAGCCACCGAGCGACCGATAGATCCGCAGCATGGCGTCTTGGGCTACGTCGCTGGCATGCTCGGGGTCGCTGACGAAGGCGCGTGCGAAGCTCAAGATCTTGCTTTGGTACATCGTCATCAGGCGCTCAAAGGCTGCGATGTCACCTCGCTGGGCTTGGCTGATGAGCGCGGCAAGCTCGGGGCCCACGAGCGGTTCGTCAGTCACGCGAGGCTCCGGCTCGGCTGCGTTGGCGGCGGCGTGGGACCGGTCACGGGAAGCAAGGCGCAGGACGGCATCCATGGAATCGCTGATAGAGACGAGAGCGTCATGGTCTGGGTTCCAAGGCTTCGACCCAGAATAGGCCGAAGCGGGACAGGCAAGCGCATCCGGTAGTGCACAGTCAGAAATGTAGTCAACAAAACCGTCTTTTAATGTATTTTTTAATACATTCCACTGGCTAGAAGTTTTCCGGAACAAAACCAGGACCACGTTCGTCAGTGCAACCGAAACGGACTTTGCAGCACGAAACTGAGACTCAGTCCAAGGGAGGAACCGAACAATGCGCACCAACACCAAGACCGCTCTGACTGTCGCCATGGGAATGCTGTTTGCCGCTCCGGCGGTATTTGCTCAAGGGGCTCCGGCTCCGGCGGCTCCAGCGGCTGCAGGCGCAGATGCGAAGGCGGGCAAGGCGGAAGTGAAGGCCGGCAACGCTGAGATCAAAGCCGACAAGGCGGCCATCAAGGCCGACAAGGCGGAGCTGAAGGCCGACCGCAAAGAGATCAAGGCCGATAAGGCCGAGATCAAGGCCGATGCCAAGGCGCTCAAGGATGCGAAGGCCTCTGGAGACAAAGAAGCCATCAAGGGTGCCAAGGCCGAGCTGAAGGCGGACAAGGCGGAGCTGAAGAAGGATGTCAAGGAGATGAAGGCGGACAAAAAGGAGCTTCAGCAAGACCGCAAGGAGCTCAAGCAGGATGTCAAGGACGCCAAGCGCGACGCCAAAGACGCCAAGATGGACAAGAAGGACGCCAAGGCCGAGAAGCCGACCAAGTAGGCTTTCATCCGACCCTGCCTAGAGCAGCGGGTCCCCACGGCGGACGCGAAAGTCTGGGTACTCTCCGGTCGCCGCTTCGTATCGAATCGCAACCTCCACAACCTGTGCCGCTGGCGGGCCGACCCGACACCACGCGAGAAGCTGGTCGAGGACAGGTTGTGTGCCCTCTGCCAGCAGCTCGACCTCGCCTGTCGGTAGGTTGCGGACAAATCCAGTCAGTCCGAGCACACGGGCTTCCTCGCAGGCCGAGGAGCGGTAGTACACGCCTTGGACCTTGCCTCGGATCAGAAGATGAATCCGCTGCTTACGCTCCGTGGTCACCATGGCACAAGCCTCCTTACTAGGCGCCTGCCCGTCAAAAGGCAAGCGCCGATGTCGTGGCTCGATGATCAGAAGATCCGGCATCTATAGTGTAACGATTCCTAATAATTTTCAGCTCGATGAGGCAAGCTTGCGCAGGGTCATGCGGCTTGGGTTCGTTTTTGCCCCACCGAACAATTGCTGACTGCTGGGCTGATGTTGGGGCCAGGCCAGGGATTCGCGGGGTTTGTCGGCGGTGCCATGGTCCCTGCGGCGAGTTCACGGTTGCTTGGCACAGTTTCCGCATGGGCTGCAAATAGAGTCTGTGAGCGACCTGCTCGCCAACTCTTCAACACGCACCCAAGAGGAGATCACCATGAAGAAGCTCACCAGCCTGTTCGCGTTCGCGTTCGCTCTCTCGCTCGTCGCCCCGGCTTTCGCCGAGGAGACTGCCAATGCTCCCGCCAAGGAAGACAAGGGCGCTGGCGAGAAGAAGAAGGACACCAAGGCCGAGAAGCCGAAGACCCTGACGGCGGCCAGCGAGGAGAAGGCCGAGAAGGCTGAGAAGGCCGAGAAGAAGAGCAAGAAGAAGGAGAAGGCTGAGAAGCCGGCCGAGGAGAAGAAGTAGTCACTTCTTCGATGCGCTGAGCGGCACTCCCGCTCTCCTTCGTCAAAGAGCCTGTCCCAGCAGTGGGGCGGGCTCTTTTCATTTTGGGGGTTTGGGCTGGCGAAGTTGCGCTGTTTCGCGGCTTCCTGCGCGCAGCTTCCTGTGTATCGTATGCGCGTGAGGGCTTGGTTTCTCGCAGGTTTGCTCTTGGCGACGGGCTGTGGCCCGCAGGTGGGCTCGCTCAAGCTCTCGGCGCTGGCACCGCACTCGGTGACGGTGGCGCAAGAGGTGGTTATTCCCCTGCTGGCGGATGGTACGGGGCTCCAGCCGCTGACATGGCAGTGGCGCTCGCTGACCAACCCAGAGCTGACCACTCGGCTGCATCGTCCAACCCTGAGTGCGTATAGCGGTGGGCGGGCCCTATGGCGATTTACTCCGCTGGCGAGTGACGTGGGGCCGCAGTCGGTGGAGTTTTCGGCTGAGAGTGGTCCGCTGTCGGGATCGATAGCGCTTGGGTTTGTGATTGAGCCGGGGGGCGACCCGCCGCTGTTTCGTGAGCCGGTCGGAGAAGGAACGACGCTCGATCTGCGATCGATGCCCTGTGCCGCGATCGCGGTGGTGGTCGAGTCGAGCAGCTTGCCGCAGGTTTCCTTGTCGCTGGTCAGTCCGCCGCCCAATGCCGAGCTGGTCCAGACCGATGACTTGGGGGGCAAGCTGGTGTTCTGTCCGTCGATGAGCCAGGCCGCAAGCGAGACGATCTATCCGCTGCTGATCCAGGCCGAAGCCGGTCCGCACACCGTCAGAAAGAGCTACGTGATTGTCTTGCGGAGGCCGACATGAGTCGCTGGCTGGGACTGCTGCTCTTGCTGCTGGGGGCGTGTGCTCCGACGGAAGAGCCGCTTGCCGAACCCGATCCAGGACTGGCCGAGCTGGCGATTGTGGAGGTGGCTCCGACGACTCTGCTGCCGGCGTCGCGACTGGTGATTCGGGGGCGCTCGCTGCCGGGGCCGTCGGATGGGTCGATTCGGCTATGGCTGATGGGGACGAGCAAGCTGCCGGGGACGGTGCCGCGCAACCTGGATGTACGCCTGCGGGCCGAGTATGTAAGCAGTGAGGAAGCCTACGTCCTGGTTGATACCGAGGTGCTGCAGCTGCTCGGTGGCAACAGCGTCGAGTTCGAGGGTCATGCTCAGGTCGTCATCGACAGCGTCATCGACCGCCGAGAGCACGTGACCGAGCCGCTTCAGGTCAAGCTGAAGCTGGTGCCTTCGCTGTCGCCGCGACTCGATCTGCTGGAGCTTGCTGGCCCGCAGCGGACGACGGGGAAAGTTCATCCCAATGACTGGTTGATCGTGCGCGGCGATGGCTTCCTGTTTGGTGGTGGCGAAGGCGAGACGGTGGCGCTGCTGAGTGGCTGTTTTCTGCCAGAAGGAACCGCCGAGCCATGCTCGCTCAATGGTCGCTCTGTGCGCGAGGTCGAGATTCCTGTCGCACCGCTGAGCCGCTTTGACCGAGCCGGCGCGATCCTTCCGTATGCGCCGACGATCCATGGCGTGCTGCCGGGCAAGTTCGTGGGGACGATCCGGCTGCGCAACCAGCCGCCGGGGACGACGGCGCGGACGGTGTCGGGGACTCGAACGGTGGCGGTCGAGCAAGTGCGTCCCGAGCTGACGGGAATTTCGCCGAGCGCGGCCAGCTTGGGCCAGTACGTTGAGATGCAAGGTGCGGGCTTCATTGGCGGGCAGGCTGGTCAGGCGACGCTGGTTCGGCTGCAAGGACAGTTTTCGCTGCAAGGCTCGCCGGTGATGATTCCGGTGGATACCGAGATTGTGGTGAAGTGGCTGCCGCGCTATCCCTCGGGGCCGGTCGGTCGCTATGTGCTTGATGAAACCGACGCACTGGGCCAAGCGCTGGAGTCGCGTGGTGGCCTGCGTGAGGCGGCCGGTGTCTTTGTCGGCAATGGAACCACCACGCTGCGCTTTGGGCGAGAGTCCGTATCGAGCAAGCCAACGCCGCTGCGGATTGCACTGTTGCGTCCCAAGCAAGTGGTGGTGGTGCGGTTCCTGTCCTCGTACAAAGACAGTCTGCGGCTGTTTGGGCTGCGTGCCGTCGACAATGCCGTGCGAGCGCGGGTCTTAGAGGTGGCACGGCGCGACTATGCCGGCATCAACATCGAGTTTCGCGAAGGCGGCGAGGACATGCCATGGCCCCAAGACTTTGCGTATTACGCGCAGGTCGATATCGGCGGGCCTGATCCAAATGGACTTGGCTACCTCGGATACGACAATACGCCGGGACGAGACATGCAGAATCGACGGCTCTATGACCGAATCGGCGGCGTCAATGCGGTGACGCAGAGCGACGGCTCGCCGGGCTATGGCGGTGTGTTTGCGGAACAGCTGCTCGGGTTTTCGAGTCATCCGGGGTCCGTCTCTCCGATCAAGTCGGCCCCGGGTGAAGCAGAGCTGTTCGATCAGATCTTTGATCCACTGCGGCCCGATACGGGGGGAACTCCCGCGACGCTGCGAGAGGCGACTTTGCTGCCGGCGCTGTCGTCGGGAAGTCTCTGTCCGGCGAGCAAAGACGATCGCTCTCATCAGGTGGCGTGCGCGATCTTTGTGCTCGGGAGCTTGATTGGGACGACGATGACGCACGAGCTCGGCCATAGCCTGGGACTTGCCAACCCGGACAGCCCGAACGGCTCGTATCACAACAACGGCAACCTGCGCGGACGGATCATGAACCCAGGGTCGCTGCGCAGCTTCAGTGAGAGAGCCGAGCTGTCCTCGTCAGGCGCGGCGATTTTTTGTGATAGTGACTTTGCGTATCTGCGGCGGATCTTGCCGGGCTCGCAGCTGCCACCGTCGGTGATGCGGCCACCTTGCCTGGATACCCCGACGATGTGAACGGACGCGGGTCGGTTACTGGCCGGTAAACTGCGGCGGGCGCTTCATGAAAAAGGCACTCACACCTTCCATGAAGTCTTGCGAGCGGAGCAGCTTGAGCTGGCCGCGTACTTCGTTTTCCAGGGCCGCATCTAGGCTCTGGCCGAGGCCGGCGTAGACCGCTTGCTTGATCTCGGCCATCACGAGCGGCGGGCCAGCGGCGATGCGCTCGGCAAATGCCAGGGCTTCAGCTTCGCCTTCGACGATTCGACTGAGCAGACCGATGCGCTGGGCTTCCTCGGCCTCGACGATGTCACCGGTCAGCATCAGGTCAAAAGCACGACCGAGGCCGACCAAGCGGGGCAGGGTGTAGGTTCCGCCACCGTCGGGCATCAGGCCGCGCTTGATGAAGATCTCGCCGATTCGCGCCCGGCGTGTCCCAATCCGCAGATCACAGGCAAGCGCGAGATCGCAGCCGAATCCTGCCGCAACACCGTCGAGAAACGCGATGACGGGCTTGGGCAGTGCAATGAGCGCTCGTACTGCCGCGTGGAAGTAGTTGCGCATCCGTCGCTCGGTTTGTTCGACGAAGTCTGAGTCGCCCGACTGAACCAAGTGCATGGCCGCTTTGAAGTCGAGTCCCGAGCTGAATGCCTCGCCCCGACCGGTCAGCATGACGGCGCGAATACTCTCGTCGGACTTGGCCGCCTGCAGCGCCTCGACCAGCGCCGAGAGTAGCTCCAGTGTGAGCCCATTCTTCGTCTGCGGTCGGTTCATGGACAGGATGCGAACGGCGCCGTGGGTGGAGATGACTAGCTCGCTGGCTGGGGACTGGCTCTGCTCGGTGTTCATGGGGCTTTGATCTCGCTACTAGGGGGCGCGACTTCGGAGGCATTGGCCTCTGCGCCTCGGTAAAAAGCGGTTCCAGTGTAGGCGGCTTTGAGCCGAGGCCACAAGGCCTTGATCACGGCGGCGGCCGGCACTGCCAGCAGCAGACCCGCGTAGCCGAGCAGACTGCCACCGAGCGAGAGCGCAAAAATGACGCCAACTGCCGATAGTCCGATCCGACCACCGACGGCGCGAGGCGTAATCACCAGCGCATCCAGCAGCTGCACGGCGCCAAACGTCACTAGCACTCCCAACAGCGGCGTGGCACCAGCGGTCGAAACCTCGAGCAGTGCCACCAGCAGCGCCGCAATCAGTCCCACCATCACTCCGACGTACGGCACAAACGCGAGCAGCCCAGCTGTGCAGCCAATGAAGATCGCGAGCGGAATCCCGGCAATCGACAGCCCAATCGAGTACAGCGCCGCCTGAATGATCATCACCGTCAGCTGTCCGCGCAGCCAGCTCCCGAGCGCGCCATAGATGTCATCCATGATGTCTCCGACGAGCTGCTGATGCCGAGGCGGAATCAGCACGCGCAGGCTCTGGCCAATCGTCGGCATGTCCATCAGAAACGACACCGCGAACACCGGCACGAGCAGCATGGCGACCAAGTACTTGAACAGTCCCGCGACGCTGAGAATGGCCGTCCCAAGTGCATCCGAGATCTGCCCCATCGCCCCGCGCACCCAGTCGGTGAGCTGGGCGGTCAGCAGCTTCAGCCAGTCGCCGATGCTGGTCGCTCGATACTTGAACAGCTTCCCAAGGAGCGG
The DNA here is from genome assembly GCA_016794465.1 of Myxococcales bacterium. Lineage (GTDB taxonomy): Bacteria > Myxococcota_A > Polyangia > Palsa-1104 > JAEUJZ01 > JAEUKA01. Next base: position 248,703 of record JAEUKA010000111.1, read on the forward strand.
CAGCACCTTGCGATCGATCAGTCCCTGGTAACTTGGCAGCTGGGCAGAGAAGCGCTCGATCTCGCTCTTGACCAGATACGGAATCGTCAGCCCCACCGCCGTGAGCAGGCCGAGCATGATGAGCAGCATCACTCCGACGGCAAGCCAGCGCGGAACCCGCCTCTTTTCCAGCGCCTCGACCGAGGGATTGAGCAGGAACGCGAGCACCAGCGCCACCGCAACCGGCGTGAGCACCAGCGACAGTCGCGACAACACCGACCAGGACAGGACGATCAGGATCAGGTAGCAGAGCACCCGAAACAACAGCAGGCTCAGGCGGCGATCATCGAGCATTGGGACTGCCTCAAGGGGCTAGAGCAGGAACATGTAGATGGCAATAGCGATGGCACAGGTGAAGACAAAGACCAGACCGGCAAGCAAAATCGTGTAGAGCTGCTGACGCTGCTGGAGCTTCTTTTCCATGGCAGCTTGACTGATCACGGCGGTGCGCACCGCTTCATCCAGCCGGCCCGTCGCTGCGTACGGATCGATAAAGACATCGGGAAGCTTCGGCGGTGGCGCGCCTTGCTTGATGCTGCGCAGGCTCTGCATCAGTATTTCGGCGCGTGGTCGTCGCTGCGGTTCTTTGGACAGCAGTCGCTCGAACAAGTCGGTCAGCGGCGGCGGCACGTTCGGCAGCAGCGGCGCCGGCTGGGTTGTGTGCGCCACCGCCAGCTCGGCAAACGTGCGACCGCTAAACGGCAGTCGTCCAGCGAGAAGCTCGTAACCCAGCACGCCCAGAGCGTAAATATCCGACGGTGGACCGAGGTTGCTTTCGCCGCGAAACTGCTCCGGCGACATATAAGCCGGCGTACCGAGCAGAGCCCCCGTCATCGTCAGCTTTTCGGCGGCATCGAGAAACTTGGCGACGCCAAAGTCGAGCACGACCGGATAGTTGGGGTTGCCGTTGCGCTCGATAAGCTGGATGTTTTCCGGCTTGAGATCTCGGTGCACGACACCAGCCCGATGCGCCGCAGAGAGAGCGTCGGCAATGCTGATGAGGATGTCCATCGCGATGTCGTAGCTGAGGCCGCCCTCTTCCTGCCGATCGCGCAGGCTCTTGCCCGGCAGATACTCCATCGCAATAAACGGCACGCCGTCGCTCAGCTCACCGTGCAAAAACACCCGGGCGACGTGCGGATGGTCAATCTTCTGCGTCACCATCGACTCGCGGCGGAAGCGCTCGACGACTTCCGGCACTTTGGCCCACTGGGTATGCAAGACCTTGATCACCGCCTCGCGCTGCCCGGCCGTCGCCTGCGGGTCCACAGACTCCGCCAAGTAGACATCTCCAAAGGTGCCTCGTCCCAAGCTTCGCAGCAGCTTGAAGCGGCCCTTGCCGATCGTATCGCCTATGCGCGCAGCTTCGCTCATTGCAACTTGAGGCAAAGTAGCACGTCTTGGCCTGTTCTTAAACCCCTGTGATCGCGTTTGCCTCGGCCAGCGTAGGTCTGTGACCCTTTGCCCTTTGGGTTGACGCTGGTGCCGCTCAATATGAAGCAGATGAAATGCCTCTTATTGGAGCTATAGCTTCTGATGACTGGCTCCGAAGAAATCGCGCCACCCAATTGGCGGTGGGGGCCGCAGCGACGAACGATTGTAAGTCGCTAAAAAATCGAGGACAATGCTGGGTTGGCGAAGCGTTCGCCTCGGTAAGGCCGGGTCCGGATGGAAGGGAAGACGCTCGGGAAGTATCGAATTTTGCGCGAGCTTGGACGAGGCGGAATGGGAATCGTCTACGAAGCCGAGCACGGACAGGTACGCCACCGTGTCGCCATCAAGATTCTCGATCCGCTTTTGGCGCGCGATCCAGAGCAAGCGGCCCGAGTTCGTGTCGAGGGAATCGCCGCCAATCTGCCGCGTCATCCGGGCATCGTTCAGGTTCTGGAAACAGACACGATCGATGGCACTCCGTACATCGTGATGGAGCTGGTGGATGGAAAGTCCCTGCGCGAAATCTTGCAGAAGGAGGGCGGGCGTCTCGATGTCGGACGGGTAGTACGACTGGGAAAACAGATCGCCGACGCCCTCGCCGCCGCCCACGACGTGGGAATTGTCCATCGCGACGCTTACGAAAAAACTATGACTTGTTTCCGGGTGAGCGCAAAGGACGCACACCGACGGAGAACAAGCCATGGATACTCGGAAGCTGAAAACAGCCAACACTCGCCACTACAACTCATCTGATCGTATTACTGAACACCGATTAAAAGTGTTTTGTTACTGCCGCGTGTCTACGGACATGCAGGTGCAGTACGGGCTTTCGCTGGATGCTCAGCGATCGGAGATCGAGCGCTACGCGGCTGACCGAGGCTGGCTCGTCGCTGAGATATTTGTCGACGGAGGCTTCTCGGCAAAGAATACCGATCGGCCCGCGTTCCGTCGGATGGCCAAGGCGATCAAGGATGCGGACGGCTCGATTGCGGCGGTGGTCGTCACGAAGCTGGATCGCTTGACCCGCTCGCTGCGCGATCTGTGCGCGATCAACGAGGACCTACTGGAGCCCTACGGCTGCAATCTGGTGGCGATCCGCGACGGGATCAACACGTTCGAGCCGGTGTCTCGGATGCTTCTGCCATTCCTCGCGATCATCGGTCAGATCGAGCGGCAGAACACCGCCGAGCGAGTGCGGGCGACGATTCAGCACATTCGATCGCAGGGCGGGCACTATGGAAAGGTTCCGTTCGGGTTTGCGACGGTGAAGGAAGGCAAGCTGACGAAGCTGGTGCCGGACCCCGAGACGCATCCGTGGCTGGAGAAGGCGATCGGCTGGTATCGCGAGGGTGTGACGATGGTGGAGATTGCTCGACGGCTCAATGAGGCGAGGGTGAGGCCGCGCTACGGGCGGATTCGCGAGTGGACGCTGTCGAAGATCTACGAGCTTCTGCGGACGATGCAGGTTCACAGGTCGCGCAGTGTCGGAAGCGAGGCTCGCTACGATAAGCACGAGGCGTATACAACGGCGTATCGTCTGCGCTGCGACGGGCATACTATGCCGTTTATTGCGGCTCGACTGAACGCCGACGGGCTGCGACCGCTCAAGGCCGCGCAGTATACGTGGCACTCGGTGCAGGACTTGCTCCGCTCGGCGGTGTATCACGACCGCAGCACGCCGCGAGGGCTGGCGCTGTATCTAAAGGCACAGGGTCACAGCCTGCGCGAAATCTGTGTGCGACTGGCGCAAGCCGGGCACTTTCCCAAGCGCGGAGGGCAGTGGTATCCGCAGACGGTAAAGCTGCTGATGGTCAGCTCGTAGGGAGTGGCGGGCGCGGCTACTTCTTCGGCCCGGCGTGATACCGCATCAGTCGCTTTTCGCCGACGGTGTGAATCTTGTGGTCGGCCACCAGCTCGCCGAGCGGCTGACGGAGCTTGTCTGCCAGCTCGTCGCGCTTCACGCCAATCGTCGTCAGCACATCGTCGCCCATCTGGCCCGCAATGTCCGTCCGGCTCAGTCCATCCTTGTGATTCCCGAGCACTCCGACGATCGCACCCTTCAGCGAGTTCTTCTGTGCGTCGGAAATCCGCGTGCGCTTCGGCTGTTCCGGCGCGTCCTTCGTCGGTTCGGCGCGCGGCATACCGGCAATCAGTGACGCAATCTCGACCGCTGACATCGTAAGCACTGCCGACCACACCTCGCGGTGCTGCTGAAGGGAATCGAGAAACTCCGCCATCGTCACCCGCGCCGACGGACGCAGCTTCGGTAGCATCGACAGCGCCGCCTGCCGTCGCAGATCCTCGTTACGCGCCTGCAACTCCTGCTCGAACAGCGCACTGATATCGAACACCGAACCAGCCTTCTTGCCTGACATGTCTCTTCCTTGGGTTAGCGGTCGCGCCGGTCCGGCCCATCCAAACGCGACGGTGAAGGTTGGGTCATAGCAGACTCGTACACCGAACGGGAAGACGGGAAGACGGGAAGACGGGAAGACGGGAATGCGACGCGCCTAGCGATTGGAGAACAGAGAAGGCCGAGCTTGGGGAGGCGCGCTCGGACATCGGCGGGAACCAGCGCAAGCTCGGAAGTCGAACTACTACCCTAACCTACACCCCCCCAGCGTCAACCAGTACAGCAAAACACGAATTCCCTTCCCAAGCTATGTCCCCCCAGAATTCACGTAATCTCTGGCTCAATCGTTCATGGATGATTTTCGTCAGTACGGACTCTTCCACTCGTTACATTCGAGTCACCGACAGGGTCGCAGTGTCGGTGCTGCGCTAAAACCGATATTGATTAAGACTTTATGAGTGCGCAATTTCATAACACAATGCGATACCAAAATCGGCATCACGCTTCAGGTAACGATAAGTTTCAATCATGTCAATCTTAACCATCGTCGTCAGTCGCTCTTTCAATGGAGTATGCTGGCGGCCCAGTGCATGATCTGTAAATGCCATAACAAGAGCGGGCCGCCGGATATCCGACGGAGTGCTTTTCAATACATCAGCAATTTTAGCTTGAGCGTCTGCTCTAAATCTTTCGTCGCGCATGTATAGCAAACCCGAGCTTCGCGCTTGCGCGAAAAGCTCTCGCAGATTAGCCCCGAAGCCTCGCTTGATAAAAACTAGAATAGAGTTCTTATTCCTGATGTCAAATACATCACAAAATTCTGTCTTGTTGTTACCATCAATAATCACATGGTTCCTGTGAAATTTTAACATATTGGTTTTGTCGCAAATCCTATCAATGTATTCATCTTCGCTTTCAGTCTTCGTCCTACTCGCATCCAAATTCCAAGTTGGTAGCCCATAGGCAGCGATTGCATGAGCTGACTCGGTGAGCACCTGATCAAACTCTTGGTCTACCTGCTCGATAAACCCAGCCGTAGAGACAAACCAACGCCCTTCAAGGCAGGCGTAGACCTTATCCCCAATCTGAGTCTCGGCACAAATGAAATGACGCAAAGATCCCGCAATGATTTCGTTGCCATCATCATCGCTGCCAATAATCCTAATTTGGTCAATGTAAGATTTGCTTAGTGTCGTAACGCCGCTGCCATGTAATTTCTCAAAAAGTGAGCCGAGTTCAAAATCTGCAATGGATTGTCTCTGGCCTTTTAGAGTCATAGAGAATTCCGTGCATTGCAGTACGTCACGCATTTCCCCCGCAGAGATTCCGACATTTTGCTCGGACCATTCGTCTGGGCGAGTGCAATATGAATTGTAGTGATTGATTAGGTCGGCATTGATCTGCTCGGATAGGGTCCGCTTCACTGCTTTGTCCGTCACCTCGCTATAACCTTTTAGAATATTGAACTTCGGTTGCTCCCTTAAAATTCTTTCAAATCTATTAACAAGAAATCTGATGTCATTTAGTGACAGTGAGCGATTAATTGAAAATCCTCCTTTACCGTGGAGTTTGATACCTCGTGAGCGTGATAGATCTAATCCGAGAACTCGTCGAAGTTCCTCCTGTGTTACATCGCCGAGGAGTTCTTTTGCGATGCGTCCCCAATTTCGAGGATCAAGTTCGTAATTGTAGTTGCCTTTATAAACTTCCTCTATTTGAGAAATGCTGCCTGTAATACCCTTCAGTCGCTTCAGTTTCACGGCTGATGGTGGTATGACCCGAACAACAATATCAAGCCCGAACTCCGAATCAATGAACTGCTGAATATCAATACCTCCGCTCCCACCGCAGATAGCATAGGTATTATGTCCCTCTTCTAAAAAGAGCACGAAGGACGCTGTTCTGTTCCTTAAACAATCCAGATCCAACGGATCACGAACGATTGATGCTAACGCCTGAATCCACTTGGGAGTGGCTGGAGGACTGAGCTTCTGAAAGAGCGTCGCCGCAGATATTTCTTCTTTCAGTTCTACAGTCGCATAGCCTCGACCAAGCAAATGTCCATTGCAATCGATAGACTTGATAATGCGATAAATGAAGTACTTACCCTTCATCGATACTGATGTCATGTCATGGCTCCTTGGTACATCATCCAGCTTGCAACCTGGCAAGCTGGCGTACATCTTCCCGTCACAATCGTCAAGAGGCACGGTGGGCTAAGGCATACTTTGCGTCCTTGTCCCTTGTCTGCTGACGCCCCCTGCTTGGCGGTACACTTCGGCATTCGCCTCACGCATGGCGTCTTGCTTGGATGCGTGCACCGGTTGATTTGGACCGCGGATTCCGGCGTTCGCGATCCAAGCTCAACATTGACCAGTATCAGGCGACCAGGTTCCGCTTCAGCAGGCTCCCTGCAAGGACACCTGCGCCAGTCGCTAACCCGAGGGCTTCACGCTGACAGGAGGAGGCGTCAGAGGGTACGGACTGTCGGAGCGACCTAGTGACCGCGTAGGCTCAGATCGGACGGACCGGAATCGGCGGTCCATCCGGACAGGAATCGACAAGTCCAAACTGGCCGGAATGCGTGGTCTACTCCGCCGGACTACGCAGATTGGATACGCATCTCTGCGGAATCCGCCGTTGGGTCCTGCCACGACACGTGAAACTCCAGCAACCTTGAGAGCCAGGTCTCCGCCCCATCACGTAACGGCTATGGAGTTGGTTGTGGCTAGTAGGACTGCGCATGAAACTCCCCCCGGCGGGCAGTTCTTCTGCGGTGTCCCCTGCGCTGGCCGCAGACGCTTAGTCGCCCGGCCAGCGTCGGCGACTGCCTCATCATGTCCGCTCACCCGGTATTCCCTTGCCGCCATGCATCAGGCGTGGTAGCGCTCCACTATGCGGATTCTGGGCCAAGCTGATTCGATTCGCCACGTATCAAGAAACATACACGACTTTATGACGACCACAAATGGAGTAAGGGGAAGTACGGATTTTGATGATGATGATAAGGCGGCAGTGCTGCGAGAGCTCTTGGCTCGCGAGGAGGCTCCCCCCTCCTTTTTTTCAATAGCAGGTTCAGATATGGATGCCACGGCAGATCCTGATCGAAGCACGGCACGGTTGCGATTCGTGGATCTATTTGCAGGGTTAGGAGGATTTCATGTCGCATTACGCAGGCTAGGGCATGAGTGCGTATTTGCGTGTGAAATTGAGCCACAGCTTCAGTCGCTGTACAGAAAGAACTTCGATCTAGAAGCTGCCGGGGATATACGCAAAATCGAAATACAGGATATTCCCAAACATGATATTCTTTGCGCTGGCTTTCCTTGCCAACCCTTTTCCAAGGCAGGTAGCCAAAAGGGAATGCGCTGTCGGCGTTTCGGAACACTATTTGATAATGTTGTCGATATCTTAGAAGCCAGAAAGCCAGATTACCTTATTCTAGAGAATGTTCCTAACCTTACCCGTCACAACGGAGGATCAACCTGGAAGGGCATGAGACAAAGACTAGAAAATGTCGGTTACGATATCGATGAGCAGCGGCTTTCACCGCATCAATTCGGGATTCCTCAAATTAGAGAACGAGTTTATATAGTCGGCAAGCGGACTGGGCTAGTTGATTTTCGGTGGCCAGAACCAAATCCAAGGTCGGACACTTCTATTCTTTCAGCGCTAGACAAAAATCCTAAAGATGCACGTCCAATACCGAGACAAGTCATTGATTGTCTGAATGTGTGGCAGGAATTTATTCGTCAGTTTCCAAAGGATCAGGCCTTTCCGTCGATCCCAATCTGGTCCATGGAATTTGGCGCCGATTATCCATTTGAGGATGAAACGCCATTTTCTGTTGGCGAACGCAGGCTATGTAACTATTTGGGCAGTCATGGACAGCCACTGCGCGAGCTGCCTCCAGGTAGTCGCATGGAGGGCCTGCCATCACATGCACGAGTTCCTGAATTCCAATTTCCAGCTTGGAAAAAGAACTTCATTCGGCAAAATCGGGAAATCTATGCAAAGAATCGTGATTGGATAGACCGCTGGCTTCCTCAGATCTTAGCCTTCCCATCGAGTCTGCAGAAGCTCGAATGGAATTGCAAGGGCGGAGAGCGTGATATCTGGAAGTACGTTATTCAATTTCGTGCCTCTGGCGTACGAGTGAAGCGACCATCTTGTTCACCATCACTAATTGCCATGACATCAACGCAAGTACCTATTATTGCATGGGAGAAGCGATTTATGACCCCCAGAGAGTGCGCGAGGTTACAGAGTCTTGATGAGCTAGAGCACCTTCCTGGCGCAAGCACTGTCGCATTCAAGGCACTGGGCAATGCGATAAACGCTGATGTGGTAGAGCTAATTGCTCGGTCCTTGCTAGGGGGTTAATTATATGAAACCGCGAAAGGCCATGGAAGCGAAAAAAGAAAATACAGCGATCCACACAATGATTGATAGCCGAATGCCCACACAAATCAATTCTTCAAATGAGGGGGAAAGTGCCGCGCCCGGGTTTCATGAGCGCATCAATATTCGACCTGAAGTAAGTATTTTGTCTGTATTACAATATCTTAATTACAAGCCATGGTATGCACTGGCGGAGTTTGTAGATAATTCACTCCAAAGCTTTCTCAGTAATCATTCTGATATAGAACAAACAAGTGGGTCCGTGGTCCGCCTGAGAGTTGACATTGAACTAGATACATCAGCTTCCGGACGGCTTATCATCCGAGATAATGCAGCGGGAATCGCAGCGCGAATATTTCCTTCGGCGTTTAAGCCTGCTGAGCGACCATTGGATCGGAGTGGACTTTCCGAATTCGGCATGGGCATGAAGTGTGCAGCTTGCTGGCTTGCCCGACATTGGTCGGTACGCACCAAAGCACTCCATGAATCCGTTGAACGAACCGTTTCCTTCGATGTCAGTGATATTGTCCAGAATAGGATCGAGGAGGTTAGTATCAAGGTGCGTTCAGCACCGCCAGACTTTCACTACACCGAGGTAATACTTGATGGCCTACATCGGATCCCTCTAGGTCGGACGGTTACAAAAATTAAAGAGCACCTAGCCAGTATCTATCGCAATTATCTACGGAGCCAAGTCTTGGAACTTTATTGGAACCGTGAACCCTTGCAGTTCCAAGAAGCGACGCCATTGACAGCTCCTTATTATAAAACGCCCCAGGCAGAGGCAGTTCTTTGGCGTAAGGAGATTGACTTTGACTTCGGGCAAGGTCAGACAGCCAGAGGGTTCGCGGCACTTCGTGAAAAAGCATCTGTCTCGAACGCAGGATTTGCGCTATTTCGACGAAATAGACTCATTGAGGGCAGCGGAGAAGATGGGTATCGACCTGAAGCAATTTTCGGAAAATCTAATAGTTATCGTTACCAAAGACTTTATGGTGAATTGCATCTAGATGGCTTCGCCGTTAGTCATACCAAGGACGGCTTCCGATGGGAAGAACATGAAGAGCTTTTTCTTGAGTTCTTAGAGAAGAAACTTAACGCAGAGCCATTATGCCTTTTGGCGCAAGCGGAAGAATATAGGGTACGCCCATCAAAGAAATCGCTTGAAGCTGGTGCTCGGAACGCTGCCATTCGTACAGCAGAAGTTATCGAGAGAGATGTGCCTCAGATTCTGGAGCACGAGATCGACACCGGGCCGGACCCGAGCGCTCCTCCAGAGCACCTAGTCCCAGCACTATCGCTTGCCACAGAGCGGAGTATCGATGTCCTGCTCAGAGGAAAACCCTGGCGGATCATCTTAGAATTGACAACGGATCCTGGTATCAGCGACTGGGTTAGCGTGAGCGATCGAGCGCCGTCACATGAGAATGGTACCGAGCGACGCTGCATTTGTGTCAGGCTCTCATTGGCACACCCCTTCACGGACCGTTTCGGAGGGGTGGATGCAGCCAGCATCGAGCCACTGCTCCGCCTGGCTGCGGCCATTGGACTCTCAGAAACTGCCGCACGCGAGTCTGGAGTGCAGATGGCCGGCACTTTCCGTAGAACGATTAACGAGCTTCTACGGGAAGCGTTGTGCAAACCCTAGCGAGAGGACGCTGTAGATGACCCGCGAGGATCGTTCCGAGCAGATGACCATAGAACTCATTCCGAGCCAAGTAACTGAGGCCGACTGGAGCCCTGTACCAGGTTCCGAAACTAGGGCGCTCAACTTACCCGAGCAGGCAAGAGCACAGATAGTTAATGAGGCGCTTCGCATACTTCGACGGTGTGTTCCTCCGACGGGTTCCTCTTTGTCACAAACAGGACTAGTTGTCGGCTATGTGCAGAGTGGTAAGACGACATCTTTCATTACGTTGGCCGCACTTGCCAGAGATAATGGCTACCGAATGGTAATTGTCATTGCGGGAACCACTAAGCCTCTCTTCGGGCAGACTAATAAACGCCTTATTAAGGCGTTGCGTCTTGAGGGCCGTCCACGCAACAATCCTTGGCGCCATATCGCACAGCCAAGAACTCGCGATGATAGCCACAGCATGATCCGTAGCGCTCTGTTACAGTGGGAATCTCCCCATGCGTTGCCCGAAGAGCGCCGAACGGTGCTGATTACAGTAATGAAGCACCATCGGCACCTTCAAAATTTGATTGACGTAATCCAGTTGCTCAACATACAGCACATCCCCACCCTGATCATCGATGATGAAGGAGACCAGGCAAGCCTTAATACGCTAGTCAATCAGGGAGAGGAAAGCACTACCTACAGCAGATTGTTAGCGCTGAAGGCTTGCCTGCCTCTGCATTCTTACATTCAATATACAGCAACTCCTCAAGCTCCGCTTCTAATTGGTATCGTTGATGTACTATCGCCTAGCTTTGCAGAGATATTGAAGCCGGGCGATGGATATGTTGGTGGTGCGGATTTCTTTTTGAGAAATCCGACTCTCGTGAGAGATATCCCTGCCACTCAGATTCCTAGTTCGAGAAACAGCTTGAACGGGCCACCCTCGACTATGCTAGAAGCGATGCGTTTGTTTTTTGTAGCCGCCGCATTGGGCTATGAGAAAGGCACCCCTGAATCTAACTGTTCAATGATGGTACACCCTTCCCAGCGAACAGACCCCCACCGTCGTTTCTACACTTGGGTTAATGAAACGCGTGATGAATGGCAGCGTGTCATTGATCTGGCTGCTGACGACCAAGATAAAATTGACCTCTTGGATTTGTTTCGGAGTGCGTATGCTGATTTAAAACACACTGTACCAAGTGCGCCTCCTTTTGAATCTCTTATGCCTCGCTTGCGTCAAGCGATTTCTCAGACCTACATACGCGAGATCAACACTCGTGGTAGTCGTCGTACACCAGATATTAACTGGGGTGAAAATTACTCTTGGATTTTGGTTGGGGGCCAAGCAATGGATCGAGGATTCACTGTCGAGGGTCTAGTCGTAACATATATGCCCCGAGAGCTAGGTATGGGCAATGCTGATACGGTGCAGCAGCGGGCCAGGTTTTTCGGCTACAAGCGGGATTATCTTGGCTTATGTCGGATTTTTGTTGGGCCAGATGTAAGAAGAGCATTCCGCGGATATGTTGAACACGAAGAAGATATTAGAGAGAGTTTAAGCAGTTTCGCTCAAAGTGGTCGAGCACTCTCAGAATGGCGTCGGGAGTTTTTCCTGACGAGTTCGTTACGCCCAACTCGCAATAATGTAATTGATGTTGCATATCAGCGGATTCGGTTGGGCAATGACTGGGTATTCCCCAATGGACCACAAAACTCAATAGCGGCAGTTGACGGAAACAGGGTGCTATTCGAGAAATTCCTATCTCGGCATTCGTTTACGCCCCATAATGGACTCGATTTACGTCAAGGAGGTCCACTGAACCTTGTCTTGGAGGATGTTTCGCTTCGGACGGTCCATGAGGAGTTACTGACTCGATACCGAGTTTCTCGCCTGGATGACTCGCTACAGTTCGGGGCCTTGCTCCATTTGATACAGGTCCACTTGACAAGCGAGCCCGACGCTTCTTGCTCAGTCTTCTTGATGGGTTCGGGAAAGCGCAGGCGACGTGGATATGCCGACGATCGAATCAAGGAATTATTTCAGGGCCGTCAGTACGCAAGCGGGCGAATTACCTATCCTGGCGACCGCGAAGTACGCGGTAACGGGGTTACCATTCAGATGAGCTATTTAGACCTAGGCCAGCGGGATGCGCCTCTCATTGCCGAGAATGTACCCCACCTGGCTGTCTGGGTGCCAGCAAGCATGGCCCGGGATGGGGTGTCTCAACCGCAAGGAGATTGGACATGATTCAGGTCTTCTCAGACCTGCTGCATATTTTCGATAGTCTAACCGTGCCGATTGCTGATGGCGGGTTGGGCCGGTTTTCGGCGCGCTCGATACCGGGCTTCTCTCACTGCGCTGTTGGTAAAGACATAAACGGAAGCCCAGCCCTTCTTGTACAGGCTAATACTGAGTCAACTATCGATCCGCCTGTGATCTTGGAGAACCTTTCAGTCGTTCATATGGTCAGCTGCCGTGTGCAAGGCTCGCAATTCTCCGACGAACCGAGATCCTTGACAGTCATCCGGTGCACAGGAACAGATCGAATTTTGCACGAGTACTTTCTGAGGTGCTTGTACCCAATTGCCGCAGTTCTTCCTCCCAAGCCTTCACGACAACAGATTAATGATTCAGTTTCAAAACTGATAGATTTGTTTAAGCAAATGGCAGAAACGCCGCGAAAGACTGTTGTAGGACTATGGGCGGAGCTATTTGTCATTGCTCATGCGCAAGAACCGACATGCCTTATGATGGCGTGGCGTTCACAACTCGAAGAACGGTTTGATTTTGCTTTAGATAGTGAGCGGCTAGAGGTGAAATGTGCTTTGGGAGAGTTGCGCTCACACCATTTTGCCCTGGAACAACTGCGGCCTCTTGGGCGAACCCGGGTACTAATCGCCTCTCTTCTGACTGATCGTCAAGAGGGAGGCACAAGCCTAGTCGATTTGGTGGAGCTGATTCGGGCTCGGGTGAAGGAGCCTAGCCTACTTGTTCGGATTGACAACATAGTTGCCCGAACCCTTGGTCAGAACTGGCGGGCTGCCACATCAGCCCGCTTTGACCTGCAAAAGGCGCTCGCATCCCTGCGGTTCGTTGATGCCGCGACGCTCCCCGCTGTGTCTTTGCCGCTCCCAGAGGAGATATCTGGAGTCCACTTTCGTGTTGATCTGGCACGACATCCGCTTCCGTTTCCGGTTGAATTAATGAACGGTGCTCTTTTCCCGGCAGCAGTTGGGGGTCTGACTCGCTCTTGAGTTACTAGAGAGGAGATTGGTAATGGCTGCCTAGAACTTTGGCCTATAGGCTAACATATGGCCGCGGAAGGTGGGTTCACCTCTTCCTGAAAAGCATCAATTTCATTGTCGCCTGCCCTCCGTCTGGACCCGTCCCTGAAGGCCAAGGAGGTCGACACGGCAGCGGTTGGCTTTTCTGGCGCAGTCGTATCGGAAAGACGTGCGGATTGGCTCCTCGAAGCGGTTCCCGTACGTCACATGGTCTCTGCGCTGGCACGGTACTTGGAAGGGGCGCTGAGCATGCGCCCTTGGCATCAGGTTGCCGCGTGCAACGGCCCTCACGCCCTGCCACAAGCTGCCTGATCGGCCAAACTGACGCAGCACCGACCCGCTACCAGACATGCCCGCCCCGCAGCCGGAAGCTCGTCTGTCGAATACAGCGCCGACCGTAGCCTATGCACGGTCAGCAGCTTCGCCTCGGCCCATTCACCCAGCTCCGGCAACTCCCGATGCGCCGCAAAGCGCATCACCCCAGCCAGCACTTCCTCTCGGGCCGCGAACTCGGTCAGCGACAGTCCGAGACGGAGCAGTGCAGTGTCTCCTCTGTGTTGCCGGTGCGGCTCGCGGGCGAATGACGGCAAGTCATCAACGGTCAGCCGTAGCTCGGGCGTCGCGAGCAGCGCCGAACACGTCGCCAGCGAGACACGGCCCCTTTCGACATGCTTGATCGACGACGACGAGATCCCACACAGGACCGCCAGCCGTTCGAGCGACAGACGGGCGGTCTTGCGCCGGGTTTTGATGAGCAGGCCGAACGCGCGTAACTCGTCAGTCGCCATGCTCGCCTCGCTGGCGTCCGTAGGTCGGCCCAAGCATGCTGCGCAGCGTGTTTCGCAGATATTCCAGCGCGGCGTTGGGTTTGGTGAGAGGCGATTCGACGAGCTGAAAGACTGACCCTTCGTTGACCCTACCGTCAGGGAACTCTTTTTCCAGACACCACCACGCGGCGAGC
>JAEUKA010000115.1 GCA_016794465.1 Myxococcales bacterium
TGCCTTCACCAGGAGTCGGTCATGCCTTCACCAGGAGTCGGTCATGCCTTCACCAGGAGTCGGTCATGCCTTCACCAGGAGTCGGTCATGCCTTCACCAGGAGTCGGTCATGCCTTCACCAGGAGTCGGTCATTGTCCTACATGGCGCTTGCGGCCAGGAATCAGCATCGGAACGCGCCTTCGGTAGTCGTGGTACTCGGGGTGGTCGAGCAGCAGATCCCGCTCCTCGAGCTGGATCGCAATCAGGATGTAGGCCGTGGTCATCACCGCAAACAGAAGGTGGGTCACCGTCATCTGCGGGGTCGACCAGAACGCAAACAGCCAGCCCACATACAGCGGGTGTCGCACCAGCTTGTAGGGCCCCGGCTCTTTGAACACGGGCGGCGTGTAGGCCTTGCCCAGCAGCTGCAGCCAGACCTGCCGCAGCCCAAACAGATCGAAGTGACTGATGAGAAACGTCGTCACCAGCACCAGCAGCCAGCCGAACCCAAACATCCCCCACAGGAGGGTGCGGCCCACCGGATGCTCGACGCTCCACACCACGCCACCGAGCGGCTGCCAGTAATAGAACAGCGCGATCAGCGCCAGGCTGGAGCACAGAACATATGTACTCCGCTCGGCGGCTGGCGGCACGACCAGGGTCAGCCACCGCTTCCAGCCCTTGCGCGCCATCACGCTGTGCTGAATGGCAAAGGCCCCGAGCAGTCCCAGGTCAATCAGGAGTGCTTGCCCAAACGGCATCGTCGGCGCCGCATCAAGCGACTTGGGTACAATCAGGTTCCCCACAAACCCCACTGCATACAGGAAGGTGGCAAAAAAGACCGCGTAGCTGATGATGCCGTACACAAAGGGACCGACTCTGCTCAACATGGCTTGGCTCCTTGTCTCGTCCATCGAACCAACCGAGAGCAAAGCACACCCGTCATCCGCTTGGGAAGCGATCTCCCTCGACCTGTGCGACGAATATTTCACTCTTGGTGCACGTCAGGGGATGGGCCGGGTAAACTAGCAACGTTCAGGAGCCATATGACAACCTCTGTGCGGACTCTGGTTTTCGTCGCTCTGTTGGGCCTATTACCGGCTCGCGAAGGACGAGCAGATCCCGATGGGCAGTGGTCCGGGTGCAACACCTGGGGCTGCTGGTCCAATGGCGGTGGCTGCAATACCTGGGGGTGCTGGAACAGCCGGGCGGGCGCTTGCAACACCTGGGGCTGCTCGAACAACGGCACTTGCACGATGCACGGCTGTCCACCGGGCCCGACGATGCCATGGCGGGGACGACAACGCGCGACGCCTCCGCCGGTCATTGTCCAGCCCGTGCCTGTGCCTGTGCCGATGGTGACTCCGCAGCGACCCAGTCCGCCGCCGAGCCCGCCGCCGCGTGACTATGCCCGTGATACCGGAGTCGCTCCCGATGCGCTGCGCCAGTTCAATCAGCACGGAATCCGCTTCACCTACTCGCAGGCGCTGACGGTGTCTTCGCGGTCTGGCAAGGTTGGTTCTTATGCCCAGCTCTCTGGTCCGGGGTACTTTACCGTCAGCATCTTGCGAATGCAGACCAGCCGCAGCCCGGAAGCAGTGCGCAATGAGGACATGGATGAGCTGGTCAAGGTCTTTGTCGCAGCCGGGCAGCGCAAGCTCGGTAGCAGCATGATCGAAGCCGACTTTCGCGACGGAGTGCGCCAAGGTCTGCGGGTCCGGATGGACAACCGCGATGACGTGGTGTTCAACGACTCCTATGCCTGGCGACGCGCCGATGGCGACGTGCTGCTGGTGACCTTTTCCTACAAGTCACAAGAGCGGGACCAGGCACTCCGCTTCATCCCGACCATTGCTCAGTCCTTGCAGTAAGAGTGACTCGCTGGCTTGCCGAACGCGCCAATAAGCTTGACCGAGCGTGCCACCCCGCAAAGGAAGGTGGACAATAGGCCGATCCATCGCGTGTGATGGTGATATGGGTTCCCAATGAACCATGACGCGACTCGCAGTCCTGAACGCGCGGCGTTTGGTGCGCTCTCGGCACTCCTCTTGGCCCCGGTGATTGCCCAGGGAGTGTGGCATCCCCTACAGCACGTCTTTGGATCGGCTGGGAGTGCGAGTGCAATCACCTGGGCGGCGCTGGCAGTGGCCGCAGTGGTGGTGCTGCTCCAGCTGGTTCTCCCGCGTCGCAAGCTTGCCTTGTCTCTGGCACTGGGCAGTCTGGTTGCCGTGGCGGCGAGAGTCGCAGGCTCGCTGGGCTTGCCCGGACTCCTAACCCTGATCTGCGTAGACGTTGCAACAGCATTCCTGGTGCAGTGGCTGCTTCCACAGCTACCGACTTCGCTGGACGGACTCGGCAAGCGTCACCGGCTACTAACGGGGCTCTATGTAGTCCTGGCCTTGGCAGCGGTCGTTTCGATGGCGCGCGTGAGCGTGTTCATCGGCGACCCTACACGGGTGGATCAGCAGGTGGTACCGGGCGAAAAGTTTCTGGAAACCCACAGCTGTCTGACTGCCTATGTGCATGCCGCCAAGCTGAGTCAGCAGCGAGTGGACAACCTGTACGCAGAGCAGTGGTGGCATGGTGCCCACGGACTGCCGCCCCTTCCCGCCGGAGTCGAGAATCCCTACCGTCCGTTCCTGCTCGACTACTACGCCTATCCACCGCCGTTCCTGCTCATCATGGCGCCGCTTGCCCCGCTTGCAGGGGACTTCCCAGCTCAGCGGGCGCTGTGGTTTGGAATCAACGGACTGCTGCTCGCGGTGGGACTGTGGATCTTGGCGCGCTGGGTCGATGGACCGGGCTCCCATCGAGTGCTGCTGCTCGCCCCGGTGTTCCTTGGATCGCTGCCGGTGCTGGGGACCCTCCAGATTGGCAACTTCCAGATCGCGGTGGTGATGTTGTCCATCTTGGCGATGGTGGCGTTTCACCAAGACCGCAACGTGATCGGAGGAGCGCTGCTGGCATTCGCGATCCTGTCGAAGATCTCTCCCGGGATATTTGGGGTCTACCTGCTGGCACAGCGCCGCTTCCGCAGTGCCGCCTGGACCGCCGGCTTCGGAGTGTTCTTTCTTTTGCTGTCTCTCCTTCTGCACGGAGTGAGTCCGATCCAGTCATTCCTAACCTACACGCTCACGCGCATCAGCTCTGGGGAGGCCTTCTCCTTCCTGGCAGAAGGACAGTTCAACGTCCTGACGAACATGTCTCTGTTCGGATTCCCGTTCAAGCTACAGCTGCTGGGCGTTGCAGTCAGCGATCCTTGGACGGTGGCGCGGCGACTCGGTCGCATCTATTCGGTGGTGCTGGTTCTGTTGGCCTTCTTCGCAGCTTACCGACAGGGAGATCGTCGCACCCAAGCCCTGACCTGGATGTCACTGCTGGTGCTTTCAGCGCTCCAGAGTCCGTTTGCCCCGGGATACGTGATCATCGGACTGCTGTGGGCAATCACCCTGCTTGCGGTCGAAGTACAGAGCGCGCGCGGAGCCGTGACGCTGCTGGTCCTGTGGATCGTGCTCACCATCGTCCCACATCTGAGCGTGTCCCTGCTTGGCATCTTCAGCATCTTGCAGTCAGCTGTTACCATTGGGGTTCCCATCTGGCTCATCATCCATAAGAGGTTCCCGTGACTGACGAACAAGCACCGGCTCGCTCACTGCTTGAGATTCCCTCGCTACCGAATCTGCCCCTGATTGCTAGCTTGCCGTGGATACACCACCGCGAAGGCTTCATGGCGCGCATGCTCGAGCTGGCTGAGCAGCACCGCAACATCGGAATGTTTCGCGTTCCGCTACCTGGGAATCACTCGCCGATCTTCATCGGAAACGTGTCGCTCGCGGCTGAGACAATGGACGAGAGCAAGTACGAGAAGGTCCTGGATGGTCCCCTGGTTCCCATTCGTGACTTTGCCGGAGATGGCCTGTTCACGGCGCACTCGGACGAGCCCAACTGGCACCGCGCGCACCGCATCCTCTCGCCCGGATTTTCGACCACCTCGCTGGAGCACTACTATCCCGCGATGACGCGCTCGTTGGAAGCACTGCTTATGCACTGGCGACGTGCAACCGCGCCGGTGGACGTGGTGCTGGACATGACCAAGCTCACGCTCGACACCATCTCGCTGGCGGGATTCGACTACCACTTTGATAGCTTTTCGCGGCCTACGCTTCACCCCTTCCTACAGTCACTCGCGCGCGCCCTTCAGGAGACGATCGATGTGCTGCGTCGTCCGCCCTTCCTAGAGCGGCTGTACCGAAGTCATCGTGCCCGCTACCAGCAGGACATCGCGTCTATGTTTGCGCTGGTCGATACGGTGATTCAGGAACGGAAGCAGAAACCGAAGGAGTCCTGGCCGCGTGACTTTCTGTCTTTGATGCTCGAGGAGGCCGATCCGAAGTCGGGAGAGAAGCTGTCCGATGAAAACATCCGCTTTCAAATTCTCACGTTCTTGATCGCGGGGCATGAAACCACCGCCGGACTGCTGGCCTTCACGCTGCATCAGCTGGCGCGCGATCGGGAGCTGTTTCTCCGCTTGCGCAGCGAGGTCGATCAAGCCATCCCGCGTGACCTGCCCACGATGAAACAGGTCCTGGAGCTCGACTTGGTGCGCCGCACTCTGTCCGAAGCGCTGCGACTGTGGCCAACGGTTCCAGTGGTCACGCGGGCACCGAAAGAAGACACCATGCTGGGAGCCTTCCGCGTTCCCAAGGGCCAGCCGTTCGGTCTGCTCCTTCACGCGCTGCACCGGGACCCAGCGGTGTGGCAACACCCGGCTCGCTTCGATCCCGATCGCTTCTTGCCAGAGTCGGTGAAAGCGCGGACGGCAGCCGCCTACAAGCCGTTCGGTGTCGGGAAGCGCAGCTGCACCGGGAAGCACTTTGCGCTCATTGAGTCTGCCCTGTGTCTGGCGATGCTGGTGCGTGAGTTTGAGTTCGATGATCCCGGTCCGCTCGTGAACATGCCCACCCTCTCGCCCAAGCCCAAGGGATTCCGCCTGGGACTGCACCGACGCACGGGAACCCGCTAGACAGACTCCCACTCCCAACGAAGCATGAGTCGATACCCCTCCTGATCCGCTCCCCTCCCTTCCACTCCTTCTCACTCAGCAACGGGAAATTCTTCCCAACTTCCCGACGGGAGAGATCTTATCCGGCTTCAGATCCCGATGGATGATGTTCTTCTTGTGCAGAGACGACAGGGCACTGGCTACTTGCCGCGTGATCTCGATCGCGACCGGCAGACTCAAACCCATACCTTGGCTCGTCGCCTGAAGAAGCCGCTCCTGCAGGGACTGACCTTCCAGAAACTCCATCAGGATGTAGGGAACGCCGTGGCTCAGCTGACCGTAGTCGAAAACCTTCACAATTCCGTCGTGCTGCACCAGCGTCATGGTGCGCGCTTCATCAAGAAAGCGCTGGAGTACGCGTGGATCACGGGCCAGCTCCCGCATCAAGACCTTGACCGCTGCGCGACCTCCGATGTGTTCGTGTCGAGCCTCATAGACGACACCCATGGCGCCCTGTCCGACCCGACGGAGCAGCACGTAGGGGCCCACCTTGCTGCCGATCATGTCGTCAGCGATCGGCAGAAGCCCAGGGGTTTCGGTATCAGTGGTCATCACACAGGTTCGATCGTCTCATCATACCTGTTTCGTCCGCAAAGCGCAGGCTTGCAGAGTGAACATTTTACAGACCGAACAGAAGAGAGAGCGAGCCAACGTGAGTGCCTGCCTGACCAGAGATTCCGTAGTTTGCGAGAGCCAGATCCTGATGCAGGTCACCATTAAAATCAGCGACGGCAATATTCGCATCAGTGGTCGTTGGCAGAGGAATGCTGGTCGGTGCCGATGCGGAAAACTGGCCCGCGTTCTGGTTGAAGAGCAGACCCAGCTGCGCACTCTGCAGGCCCGAGCGCGAGTTGGTGATCAGCAGGTCCGGACTGCCATCAGACAACAGATCAATCGTCACGATTCCCAAGGGCGCAAGCCCAGTTGTGATGATCTGCTGCGACCACAACAGACTGCGGCGCAAGAATACGTTGATGCTCGATCCAGGTGTGCCCTTGCTGGTCTGATAGAGCGCCACCGCTAGATCCGGATGTCCGTCCAAGTCATAGTCACCCGTGGTCAGCTTCCCTGGCCGCCCTGCAAGCGGAATCAGGGAAGGTGTCGCCATGTCAAAGCGGCCATTGCCAGGATTTAGGTAGAGCTCGATCTGTCCCGCACCGCTGGCCGTGTATTCCGCAATGGCCAGATCAAGCAGGCCGTTTGGTACCGGACGCAGCTGATCCACAGCAAGTGCCACAGCAGGAGCGGTCAGGAGCTTGGATGCAAGGACGTTGAAGTTGTTCACAGAGAGACTGCTTCCGTCGTACAGCTTGATCATCGATTGCAGTCCGCTGATCTTGGCAGGCGCAAACGGAGTCACCGCCGAGTTGGTGATCACCACGACATCCCAGACTCCATCGCCACTGAAGTCTCCCGTCACCAAAGCAGCGTGCTGACCGTTTGTTTCACTGCCATCCCGCGACAGCAGCTGTTGGTTAAAAACACGCGCCGTAAGCTGCGGAAGGATGACCAGATTGCAGCGGCTGTAGCTGGTTTTGGGAAACTGAAACGGAGTGCGACAGACCGTCACGGCCAGATCGTGCAGCTTGCCAGATCGTAATTTCAGTGCGGCCAAGTCTCGAACTTCGGCGTTCATTTGCACAGTTCGGCTCACCGGAAAGTTACCGGTTCCATCGTTGAAGTAAATCTGTAGGAATCCGCTGTCGAACGCTTCTCCGTTCGCACTGGCGACGAGATCGACTGCTCCATCTCCGTCGAGATCATCGGCCAGCACCGGTCCCAGTAACAGGAATGGATCGCTGGCACTCTTGGGATACAGCGTGGGCTGCTTGCCATCGAAGACCGGAATCGACACCGCAAAATCTCCGGTAGCCGAGCTGCCATCAGGCTGCAGCACCTGCACATGAAGTTGGTGATCCACCGGAGGAATCAGCTTGGGCAGATCGACCTGGAAGCTGCGTGGATCGACGGAGCGATACCCTGTGGCAGCCCGCGTAGAGTAGTCGAGCAGGACCTGGGCATTGGGCGCAAAACCGAAGCCACTTATCTCCAGGAGATTTTCCCCAGTGGCGGGGTTGCGCAGAGTGGTCGCACTGACCAGCAGCAGCTGCACATCGGCGCAGCTGGTGTCACTGACATCACTGCTTGGTGCATCCAGATTGATGCTGCTCTGGGACGGAGCCATCGTGATGTCGGGGATCTCCAGTCGTCCGGTGGCAAGCAGACAACCATTTAGGAAGGCACCGATTGTGATCTGAGCGGCACCGCTGGTCTGGCCCTTGAGGTTCAGTCCGATCGAGTAGGTGCCTCGCCCAGCCGCAAACGCATAGCGAGGAGTATCAATGGACTGCTGGCTACCCAGTCGAACGACCGCACGTAGCTCCGTTGCAGACGGAGGAATGTTCCCCACATCTACAATCAGCGCAGTATCGGTGCAACCAAGCCCAAGCAGAGACAGTGTCAGTACATATAAGAGGCATATAATACGCATCATATTCTCCTAAAAGCGGACATCGATAAAGCCTCCGTCCACCTGGGGAGTCTTCGCAAAATAGACTCCAATTCCAATGGCGGTGGCCGTGACAGCCACTGCACCACCAATGATGCCCCAGAACCAAGGTCGCTTGTAGAGAGGACGATTGCTCTTGCGCAGCTGTTCCGCAAGGACACGCTTTTCTTCCTCTGCACGGAGAGCGCGAAGCGACAACAGCTCACGCTCTTGGCGAGCCCGCACCTGCTCCGCTTCCAGCAGTCGCTGCGCCATCTCTGTTCGCTCCTGCTCTGCGATCAGGATGCGCATGTCTGCAATGTATCCCTTCGCTTCCGGACTCAGTCGATGACTCGGCGCCAGCACCAGGAAGCGCTGGTAGCGCGCGATCGCTTTTTGCGGCTGATCTGCAAGTCGATACGCTTGACCGGCATTGAACAGAAACAGCGGCTGCGGATCGATTGCATAGGCAAGCTCCAGCTGATCGGCGGACTGTAGGAACTGCTTTTGCACAAAGAACTGGGTCGAGCGCTCTGCAAGCTCTGTGACGGTGAAGCTGGGCGGCCAGCCAGCCGGCATCGGCTCCTCGGTTGGAATCACACGGTGTGGCGGAACCACAAGCTCTCTTCCGTGCATGGGACCATTCGTTTCCCAGCCTGGTGGTGCCGGTTCCAGCGTCTCTGCTTCTCCAACCAGCGACGAGGATCGAGCCGACGAAGACGTGACTTGCTCTGCCCATACCTCAATCGGCAGCAGAACCAGGAGCAGAACCAGCGCGCGGTGAAAGAATGCAGGCACGGCCAGACACCCTACGTTCCTTAGTGCTCCCGAAAGACGCCCATTGGGTCTTCTGCCTTCGGCTCGCTTGCACTGGGCTTGCTGGGTCCAATCGATGATCGGCGCTTGCGCTTGCCGGTGTCGCGGGTAGGTTCAGTGACGGTCTTCTCGCCACTCTTCGCAGGTTGTGTGTGCTGAACTTTGGACTCTTCGGGCTGTGTCTCTGTCACCGGCTTTGTCTGTTCTGCCACTGCCGGAGGTGTGATCGGTACAGCCACAGCTGGGATCGGTGCAGAGCTTGCCGCACTAGGAATGCTGCGCTGCGGCGAGTTCGGACGCAGCAGAGTGAGTGCCAGCACCGTCATCAACAGCAGTCCCGCTGTCCCCATCGCCACGATCGGCCAAAATAAGCGACGCGGTGGCGGCGTAGGAAGTGACACGGACAGAGCCGACAGAGAAGTACTCCGCGCCGCTTCGGGGGGACTGGCGCCAAGGCTCACGGGGGACTGTCTCTCCAACGCAAGCTTCGGACTCTGCGCGGTCGCCACATTCCCTTTTGTCACCGCCAGCTTGGTCGCCGACTGTAGCTCGGCACCAAGGGTTTCTGACATTCCGTCTCCGCCCGAATCGCCGATGGTAACTGGCTCTCCACCATGGAGCGTAAGCGGACCGCGACCGTCCACCTCCGCACGAAGTGGATCGAGCACTGCCACCACATCTTCCATCCGGGGACGCGTCGCCGGTTCTTTGGCCAACATCACGGCCAGCAGTCCTTCTAAGCGCGGTGGTACCTCATGCGCCAGCTCTGACAAAAGCGGGGCTTGTCGGTTTATATGTTGATACATAAGTTCCGATGGAGTGCTGGCGTGAAAGGGGGGACGACCGATCAATAACTCAAAAAATAGCGCGCCAAGTGCATATACATCTGACTTGATCCCTAGGCGCTGCCCGCCCTGCCACTGCTCTGGCGGCATATAGAGCGGAGTCCCCAAGATGCTGCCATCGGTGGTGCGTCGCACTTCATCACCAAGGAGCTTCGCCAAGCCGAAGTCGAGCAACTTGACTCGCTGTCCCCCAAAAATCAGCGGATCAGAGACGAGAAATAAGTTATCCGGCTGAAAGTATTTTTTGATTTTCCGTCGATAGATTGTCAGATTCGGCTGCTCTCGGAAGTGTGTGGGAAGCAGTGATGTCTGGTGGCTGACAAGCTCCCCCGCACAGCACCGGACAGACTCCCGAAGCACAGTGTTTCTTCAAAATTTCGGCCCGTATGATTTATATATTATCAAATCATATTCGATATTTAGTTAAACAATTTATGCGTTTTGTTTGTGTATTTATAGCGATTTTTTGTCCACTTCTTCCCAGATGACACCTCCTGCGGTTCTAGCATTTCTGTGTGTTCGGTAGCTACTTACCGCACCATATCGAGCGGCCATCCAGTGCATATGCGCTGGTGTTTGAGCCTGCCGCAAGAACCAAAGGGGGAAATCATGTCAACCAATGGAAGTGCTTGGCTAAACTATCATCATCTATACTATTTTTGGCGAGTGGCCCACGAAGGGAGTCTGTCGCGAGCCGCCTCGCAGCTACGGCTCTCTCACTCGACTCTCAGCACGCAGATCCGCGCGCTAGAAGAACACCTGCATGGTGAGCTGTTTGTGCGAAGTGGCCGCTCTCTGACACTGACGGCACTGGGCAATGACATCCTGCACTATGCCAACGAGATTTTTCGCTTGGGAATTGAGCTGTCAGAGTCTGTGGATGGCAAGAGTGAGTCGACGAGAGCTCCACTTCATCTAGGAGTGGTCAACACGATTCCTCGGAGTCTTGTCTATCGACTGCTCGAACCGGCGCTGCGACTCCCAGAACCGGGGACTGTGCATCTGCATCAAGGGAATCTGGAACAGCTCCTGTCGCGGATGTCTGCGGGGGGACTCCATCTGATTTTGGCCGAAGAGAAGCCTCCGCAGGGCCTGGCTCTGCATGTCTACTGTCGTCCGCTGATCGAGACAGGAGTCTGTCTGTATGGGACTCCACACTTGGTACGAAAGTACCAAGAGGGATTCCCGCAGTCACTCGCCAACGCGCCGATGCTGCTACCAAGTCGGGAATCCGGTCTGCGCACGCGGCTAGAGGAGTGGCTGGCCAGCCAGCAGCTGTCTGTCCGAGTGGTCGGAGAGTTTGATGACATCGAGAGTATGCGCGTATTCGGAGCACAAGGACATGCACTGTTCCCAGCCCATGCGACCCTGCAAACAGAGGCCGATGTCAGCGCAGGACTGGAGTCGCTCGGTCCGCTTGCGAACCTGACAGAGAACATCTACGCGCTGTCACCGGAGCGCCGCTCGCATCGCGCCGATGTCAAACGAATCTTGGAAACGACCCATGTGCGGACGCTCACGCTGCCGCTGCGGACTGGGTCATGAGGAGGAGCGGACACGCCGATTCACAGCTGCGGATTTTGCGGGATATATCGAAGGATGGTGGCAGCCTGACCAGCGATGATCACCTCGCCAACGCCAGTGGCCCACAGCGCGGTCAGTCCGGCGACGCTGCCGCTGTCCACCTTGGTCCAGTTTGTGCCATCGTAGCGCAGCAGTGCGCCCTGATCCCCGGCACAGAAGACATCTTTGGCATTGCGTCCGGTGATGGCACGAAGGCTCTGGGTGGTCAGGCTGCTGCCCTGCACGTGAAGCGACCAGCTGCTGCCGTCGTAATGGAAAATGCGTCCGCCATCACCAACTGCCCAGACATCCGATGCAGAGCTTCCCCACAAGCCGAAGAGATCGATAGTACTCCCAACGGATACAGCAGCTGCCGCGATTCCGTTCCAGCGCAGCATCATACCGCCATCCCCAGCCAGCCAGGCGCTGGCAGGAGCCGATCCCCAGACCGCGCGCAGAGTCCGACCTGCCGCCGCTGGCAAAGCGGCGCTCGCAAAGCTGCTGCCATTCCAGCGCGACAGGACTCCGCCACTACCAACTGCCAGAATCGCGCCCGCCTGCGCCCACACTGCATACAAGTCCGCAGCAGTCCCACTCAACATCAACGCCACCTGCGTACCATCCCAGCGAAGGATGGCGTCAAAGAGAAAGTGATACTCGACTGAACATCGCTTAATTCACCGACGGCATGTTGACCCTATCTGGCTCTGCGCTTTGTGAAGTGGTCAGTGTTCTGTGGGGGACGGTGGGATGAGGTGTTTAGCTTCGATGGGAATCACGGAATGTGCGCCGAAAGGCAAATCGTCCGCAGGCCCAATGCGGACGGATTGGGACTGCGGTATGGATCTCACAATTCGATTTCGGAAGGAATTTAGCTCACAAGCAGAGCGGAATCGAGCAGAGTCTGAAGCGCTTTGGGAAGGTGCTGGGCGACGATCTTGCGCGCGAGCAACGCATTCCGAAGCTGACTCCCATCCGGCCCATTCACTACCAGTGTCCCATCCAAAACTGCCTGCTGCATGGCATCCAGGAGCGCCTCTTGAGTTCTGGTGCCATCTAGAAACGGAAGGAGTGTCTGCTCAAAGGGGGGTATCCTGACCGACTCGTGCCACTGATTGGGAGCGACTCCTGTACTTGCCACCGTGATTCGTGCCAGCGGACTTGCCGATGGAAACTCACTGATGCTGCGAGCAATGGGAGGAAGCGCTGTATGCAGTCGACACAGACCGGTGTTGTGGCTGTACAGCGCCATCCCAGAGATGGTTTCCACATCCAGAATCTCCCCCAGGAGGGCCGAGGTCGCTGCCGCGAGATCAGGAATCGTCAGTGACGTGGGCTGATACTGGTGAAGGACCAAGAGCATCGCCTTGACGTGCGGATGTTCGATGACAGCAGAGCCGCGTATCGTCTGAAATGTCGCCGGACTCTGCTTGCGGAGCTTTTCTCCCTGTAGCTCTGACGGTGTACTTGGTCGTGAGGTACTCGACACCCAGAGTGATTTCACAAAGGCCGAGGTTTGTCCGGTAAGCAGCGCATTCTCCTTACGACACAGCAGCGTGCTGCGCATCGCGGTGTTGCGAACAAAGTCAATGTACTGTTCCTGCTTGATGGGCTCGCTCGCAAGCTGCGCCAGGATCTGCTGGGTGCCTTCCGGAAGTCCTGCCAGTCCTCCTCGGGCCGCTGCTTCCCCGACGTACTGCAGTCCGTGTTCATCGGCCTGCTTCATAAACTGATGGAAGTAACAGGGCTGGTTGTCTGCTTCAAAATGTTCGTGAAAGACATAGCTGTCTGGGAGTCGCTCGATGAGCTGGGCCTCTTCCCGCAGCAGCCGTGCTGTGGTTCCTTCGGAATCGCTCTGACCCTTGATCAGAAACTGGAGGAGCGCGCGGGCTTCGCGGACCTGAGCAGTAGGGTCTGTGGCCTCTGCTCCGGCAACATGGTATCGCATCATCTCCATGATCGGTTGGCGACGGTAAAATCCAGGATAGGTGTTGTAGCTAATGTAGGCGATTCCTTGTGCGGCAAG
The DNA here is from genome assembly GCA_016794465.1 of Myxococcales bacterium. Classification (GTDB taxonomy): domain Bacteria; phylum Myxococcota_A; class Polyangia; order Palsa-1104; family JAEUJZ01; genus JAEUKA01. The sequence goes on from JAEUKA010000115.1 coordinate 12,781, forward strand.
GTGGCGCTGACAGAGCTGTAGGACTCGCTGCTGAACCGGCACTGGAACCCAGGAGAACACGCCGTGACACAGGATGTAGTCGAACGGTTCGCTTCCGCCATCGAAGTCCATGAAGTCGATGGCACGCAGCTCAATGTTGCGAAGTCCGAGCGTGCTGCAGAGTCTCTGTCCCTCTTCCACTTGGCGTGTCGACCGATCGATGCCAACAAACTGACTCTCGGGCCACATGGCGGCCATTGGCATCAGATTCCCACCGCTGGCACAGCCCAGCTCGAGGACTCTGCATTTCGCAACGGAAGCTGGACTCAGGCCACGCTGGAGCGCTGCCACGGCCAGGTTGTCCGGATGTGTCTCGGAGTAGCAGTGGCTTAGATAGGGAAACAGATCGTAGCTCTCTTTTGCGTTGGTCGACAAGGCTGCTCCTCATCACGGCTTTGTTAGGATTTCTCAAAGGAAAATTTCTCGTCGCTGGCCTGGATACATCACGCGGATCACACCACCATAACTACAGAGCAGTTGACTCTGGCTATCCAGCGCGATCTGACCAGCGAGCAGAATCTTGGGACGGCGGAACGACCACGGAAGGAGTGTTGAAGGACTGCACGGCATCGGGGTCAGCACTCCGGTCAAGGAGGTGGCAGCAGCGACGGCTGGATTCCCAAGCGAGCGACAGAGTCCGAACGGCCAGATGTTCACGAGCGGCCAGTGATCGCGGATGTTGGCTGCCATTCCGATGCCACTGAAGTTGCGCGGACGAATGACTACCAGCGTGGATGGAGTGAGTCCGCAGTCACAGACCAGGGACGCGCCGCCGCAGACTGCCATGCCCATGCTCATGACGAATAACGCTCCATGTGAACACAATCCCCCACCCACAGCCCAGCCAATCGAGAGCAGCACAGCGAGAGCGAGCCGGATTCTTGTTGTATGCTCTAACCTATGGCTCTGTTTGCAGATCTGCTGCGATCGTACAGTACACCTTCTGGTGTCCGCAGAGCTAGCAGAGAGCCGCAGTGGCCATCCCCAGCCTGGGTCGCAGACAGCTGGCAGCGACCGCGTGAGTTTTTTGCAGCGCTTCACAGAGAAGCCGAGCACGCCCTTGGAGGACCGGCCAAGAGTCAGCTCGACCTTGGGATTGATTTTTATTCCGACTTGATGACGCGGTACTTACATCGTCCAGAGCGCAGCCTGGTCGAGCGCAGCCAAGCGATCAAATGGTACGAACCGGAGATCGGCTGGCAGTCGCTGAGTCTTCTGCAGCTTGATGCGCAAGCGAGTGCCCTGGCCGCGATCCTCGTTGCGTCCGGAATGCAGGCGGGAGATCGGCTGGCGCTGGTTCTGCCGAGTGGTGGCCCTCTGCTTCTGGGACTGCTGGCGGCACTGAGCATCGGCTGTGTTGCCGTCCCGGTTCTGCCCCTCGGTAGCACGTATGTGCAGCGGGTGCTAAAAGGGAGTGCTGCGGATCGCGTGGTGACCTGCTCTCCGTATACCGCGCTGCGAGGTCTGCTGGATCACAAGCCACTCGTGCTCTCGCCTGAGCTACTGGCCAAAGCAGGGAAGCGTCCGCAGCCAGCGACCTATGCACCGGAGTCGCCGGCCCTCCTGATTGCGTCACCGCTTCATGCTGCTGATTCGCTGACGATGGTATCTGCCGCGCAAGCCTACGCGACCGCGCTGCGAGACGGACTCCTCCTGTTGGGACTGAGGCCAGGAGATGTACTCGCAGCGCCGAGCAACGCACAGTATGTTCCGTGTACGTACCTGGCGGCGCTGCTCTGTGGGGCTGGCGTTTTGGACCTCTCGGTCGAAGCCGTGCGAAGGAATGTCTCGCCCCTGCTGGCAGCGACGCCCCGCGCGGTGATCCTGCCGCAGTCTGTTCGCGATGCGCTGCTGGATGCGGGGTGCGGTCCGGTGTCCTGGGACAATTGGTTTCGCGATCCCCAAGAGGGTCTTGACCTCGCAAACTGGCAGCGTGCCGACGAGCAGCTACATCTGTCGGCAGTTCCGTCGGCCAACTTGCTGTGGGATGCCGCGAGCGGAGGGGCGGTCCTGGTTTCGATGCCACGACGCGGTCCCCCGCAGCCCTCTCTGTGGCCCGCGCCTGGCTGTCGGCACTTCCTCGCCGAGCTAGACGGAGAAGCTCCGACGATCACGGCTGTGGGGCGACTGCTGCTCCAGACTGCGGACGGAGCGCTGACCAACTCGCCGGGTGAAGCGCTGCTGCTGCGCACCGACAATGGCTACATGTATGGCGGCACCGCACTACCCAGACGAGCGGGCTGGTCCTATCCCAGCGAAGCCGTCGTCGCCGTGCTCCAGCGCGCATCGGAGCTGGCGTGGCTGGCTGGGGTGTCGGTGGTGGAGCTGGCTGGGGCGGGCGGTGCCGGACAAGCGCTGGTGGTCGTCGTGCTCTTCACAGGGAGCGAGCCGGTCGTACGTGTCCAGCGGGAGCAGTGCTTCGCAGTCATCGAGCGCGAGCTGGGACCGAGTGCACGACCGAATCAGGTGGAAGTATTTGCGCTCCATCCGAGAAGACGCGGCGGCAGTCCAGCCTCTCCGATCGATTCCGACTGGGTGCGCGGGCAATACATCGGCAGCGATCTGTTCCACAAGGCCCGCAGTCCGCTGTTCCGGGCGCTCACCAACGTCAGAACGGCCCTGCTCCGCCTCAAGGGAATGAAAGGAGGAGGCGCCCTTGAAGTTCATTGAACGACTGCTGGATGAGCAGCCTGCGCTGCCACCCAAAACAGAGCTAGAGTCCGACGATCTGCGACTGGAGGAGGCCACCGCAGCGGCGGTACGTGGTGAGTACCTGCGGGCCGCCCAGACTGCGGAGGAAGTCTTCGCGAGCGGAGTCTACGACGCACGCTTGCTCGGCTATCTGCTGCTGGGGACGCTGGTCGAGCGCGGTCCGTCGTCGCTAGGTCTGGTGCTGCGTGCGACGACTGGCGCCGTGGCTCAGAAGCGGCTGGCGTTCACTCCCGAGCGCCGTCGGGAGGTTGTGCTTGATGGGGTGCTGCACTGGTTTTTGACCCATGTGGTGCGCCAGCTGGAGCTGTCCGAGAAGCTGGGCGATGGTCTGAGGGAAGCTTGGGAGCAGGCCCTGGCAGTAGGTGATCTCGACGAGATATTTGCGACGGCAGAACGGCTCCTGCCGGTCCTTGCAGAGCTGACTCCGCGCGCCAAGTCGCCCCAGCCACTGCGCCGCTTGACCGAGCTGCTCCGGCAGATGCGTCCGCAGCGAGCCGGGCAGAGTGCCGGACAGAGTGCCGGTAGAACGGAACCATCAGCCGTCGCTAGCATCCCGAGTTCCGCGCTGCCGCCGAGCGATCCCGCAGCGCTCCTGACCGATCTGCCCCCTGCGGAGCTCGATCCAGAGCCCGTGGCTTCAGCTCCTCTGTCGTCTGACCACTCTGCCTCTGAGCACGTCTTTCGTCCGACCGAAGCCACGACCCGCGAGTCCGTGCTGCCGGGCTTTGCGACTGAAAGTACGCTCTACGCCTCGGAGTCTCTGCTGCGGCTCGCGACCAATATGCAGCGATTTGGCAAGCTGGTTGCGCAAGGGAGTCACCTTCACGCCGCCGTGGTCGGAGCCGAGCTGCAGCGCGAGCTGAAGCACTTCGATCCGAGCCTCTATCTTCCCAAGCTGGTGACTCCCTTTCTGCGCCAGCTGGCGGAGTCCTGCGACGATCTGGAGCCGTACCTTTCACAGTGCGATTCGCTGCGGTTCCAGACGCTGGCCAAGCTCTTCCGTGCCGATCCAGATGGATTCTCCAGCGCCGCAGACCCCAGCACGAGCGACAGAGAATGAGCAAGCCTCCTCCCAAGCTGCCACGCGCGCCGGAGCCGGCTCCACCGCCGCCAAGTCCCGAGAGTGCGCTGATGGCGGCGATTGTTCGTCGGGCCCATGCCTTCACTCTGCCCGCGCTGCTCGACGCACTCCTGGCGGTCGATCTGCGCGCGGAAGAGGTCATCTTTCGCAGCCACCTAAGCCATAGTCATCAAGCTTTCCTGGTCCACTCCGTCGAGTTTCTCAGCGAACCACGGCGAGCAGTCGTCACGCTCAACATTGGACTACTCACCGCGCAGAGTCCGCTCCCGTCGTACTTTTTCGCGATTCTGGAGCAGGGCCGTCACGACACGGAGGCTCTGCTGGCGGTCTTGTACCTGATCGACCATCCGCTGCTCCGCGAGCGAGCCCGATCGGAGTATCCCGAGCGCGACCGCCGCACCGTGTCCGACTGGGAACAAGCCAAGGGACTGCTGCTCCGTCTGCTGGCTCTCCAGAGTCCGCGCACGCTGCACTGGCTGTTCCAGCGGGTATTCCCTGAGCTTGGACTCTCGGTCGAGCGCGCCACCTCCGAGCTGCCGCTGTCGACCGATCAGGTGATCATCGGCACCACGGCCCTTGGGGAAAGTCGCGCGCTCGGGGGACAGGTTCGTCTGTCGCACAGTGCCCTCACCGTGACCCTCTACTGTGAAGAGGCCGAGACTCCCTCCGGTAGACCGTGGACTCAGGAGGCGGCACGACGGCTGGAGCGACACATTCTGCCGCTGCTCCGGGAGCAAGCGCTGTATCTGCAGCTGTGGATGGTCTTCGTTGACCGCGACGCCATCGCGCGCGTGTCGAGCAGCCAGCGCCAGCCCGATAGCTTCTTGGGCCACGATCCACTCAGTCGAGCGGCAGCGCAGCCCAGTCCTACCGATCAGACCCGCATTGCGTGGCAATCCTCACAACGTGTCTTGTTGTTCAGTGGATACACTGATTTTCGGGACTTGTAAGATCTGCCACTTTCATCGGGTTGATATTGCTGACAAAATCGGAAGTGATTGACTGTCAGAGTTCGGTTTGACCAAAATGTCAAGCACCAGCGCGGTCTAGCTCATCTGTCCGATCATGGCGTAGGGTAGTCATCTTCATCTTGTCCCTAGATGATGAATGACCATCCCGGGCGGCCCTTTTTACGGATTCGAGCCTGACTGCGCAGAAAGGACCACTGCTGTGGCAATTCAAAACGATCTCCCGCGCTCCCGTCTTACGTTGACGTATAAAACAACCGTAAATGGGGCTGTGCAGAAGATTCATCTGCCGTTCCGCATGATGGTGATCGGAGACTTTTCTGCGGGTCAATATTCAGAAAAAGACAAAGACCTCGATGCCCGCCAGTTGCATTCAATCACCGGAAATAATCTCAGCACAGTGATGAATGATCTGAACTTCTCGCTGTCGCTGAATGATGTCCCCAATCGGGTTCATGGGACCGGTACGCTCAATGTCAATTTGCCAATGACCGGCATGCGCTCGTTTACTCCCGACGAGATTGTCAAACATGTGCCACAGCTCAAGGCGCTGCTACTGATGCGTCAAATGATTCAAGAGCTGCAAGGGCAAATTGACAACCAGAGTGGCCTGCGCAAAGAAGTGCAACAGATCTTTGCCGATAAGGATGCTCTGGCGGCACTGCGCAAGGAGCTGGAGCCGTTCATCGCCCTCAAGCTGCCGGACAACCAGCCTGCCAGCGGCGATGCAGCTGGAAAAACGCTCAAACCCGGATCGAAGTAGAGGAAGCGCACCATGGCAGCAACAACCGAATTGACCACTTCGAAGCTGGCGCGCCTTCAGCAGTCTTTTGACAATCGAGCGAGCGCGGAAGAGCACGGCAAGGCGCAGAAACTCCTCATTTCCGACAAGTTTTCCAAGCTTGGCGAGACGAGAGATCAGGAAGACGCCAATATCCGCTTTGTCAATGCCTTGGCGGCCCTCGTTCACAACTATCCCGAGACAGTTGCTAGCGAATTCGCCGATGCAGAGCCCACCAAGCAGCGCTATGACAAAGGCAAGGTACAGGTCCTTTTGTCGCAGATTGATGCGCTGCTCGCGGGTCAAATCAATGAGATCCTTCACCATCCCAAATTCCAAGAGCTGGAGTCGGTGTGGCGTGGACTGGAGGACCTGACTTCTCATACCAACTTTGGTGCAAACATTTGCATCGATATGTTGAACGCCAGCAAAGAAGATCTGCGCGAAGACTTCGAGAACAACTCGAGTTCGATCTTCAACAGCGCATTCTTCAACAAAGTTTATATTCAAGAATATGACCAGTACGGTGGCCGTCCATTCGGTGTACTGATTGGTTTGTATGAGTTCGCGAACACGCCCGACGATATCGCTTGGTTGCAGAGCATGGGAAAGATTGCCAATGCTGCCCATGCGCCGTTTCTGGCCGCAGTCTCGCCGCAGTTCTTTGGCTATGAGAAAGCGGAGCAGGTCGAAGCGGTCAAGGATCTGCGGACTCTGCTCAGCGCACCACGCTTTGGTCGCTGGCACAAGTTCCGGGATACCGATGCGGCGGCCTACATCGGTCTGACGTTCCCGCGCTACGTAGTCCGTCTGCCCTGGCACCCCGAAACGAATCCCTGTCGGACGCTCAACTTCACAGAGGACTCCTACGGCACCAAGGAAAAGTATCTGTGGGGGAACACGGCGATCCTGATGGCGCGCAATCTCGCTCGCTCCTTTGAGACTTCGGGCTGGTGTCAGTATCTGCGGGGTCCGCGCGGCGGTGGCCTGGTGGACGGACTCGCGGTGGACACCTATCCGGTACGCGGCAAAGCGACGGGTCCGGACATCATTCCGACGACGGAAACCAGGCTGCCGGTGGAGATCTGCATTCCTGACTACCGCGAGCTGGAGTTTGCAGAGAGTGGTTTTATCCCGCTCATCTACCGCAAGGAGACTGCAGAGGCCGCGTTCTTCAGCACGCAGTCGATCAAGCTGGCGCACCGCTTCAAGGATCGCAATGACGCCGAGAACGCCAGTCTGGTGACCAACCTCGCGTACACCTTCTCGGTCACGCGCATCGCGCATTACATCAAGAGCATCATGCGCGACAACATCGGAACGACCGCCGATGCCGCCTACGTACAGAGAACCATCGACTCGTGGCTGGGTCAGTATGTGACGACCGTCATCGACCCGGACAACTTGACCCTCCGCTACTATCCCTTCAAGGCTGTCAGCGTCGAGGTAAAGGCCCGGACTGGCGAGATCGGCTGGTACGACTGCACCGTCGCAGTACTTCCTCACATCCAGTTTGAGGGCATGAACGTCGAGCTGCGTCTCGAGTCACGACTCGGCTCGAAGGCGTAAGTCCTGGGACCCGACAAGTCTGTTTTTTGGGTAGGAGAACAAGATGCCTCAGTTTTCGCTCAACCTAAACGTCGACCAGGGCTTCAACTTCCGCAAGGACAAGAACGTCCCGGTTGGCTTTGTCACGTCCATGTCGCTCAACGGCAAGGCGCTCACCTCCGACATCAAGTGCAAAGATCCGCTCAATCCGACTACCGACTTGACCGTGTTTTCGGTGCTCAGCTCTGCGGCCTGGGAGATCGGAGTCACCGACGCGATTTACTTCTCGGGACAGATCTCGGCACCGAACCGGAACCGCGTGGCGATGCTGACGTACCTGGACCTGGCCAACGTGGAAGTGAAGTTCAAGTACAATGTCTATAACTATGATCCCGTCGCCAAGACCTACTATCTGTGCTTCCACTGCGGCGACACCGAGATGTTGGGTCTGCTCGAAAAAGTCGGTGAGAAGCTGACGCTCAGCGTGGCCGATGAAGCTTCGACAGAAGTTCAGTCGCCGATCAACTACTCGTTCTCGCTTGGTATCAAGCCGCAGCAGTCCGCGCAGACGCTGACGCTCGCGACCGCAAATCAGCAGAACGTGGTCAAGCAGTGGGGTCTTACCAGCGCGTAATATGAGTCATCTGAAATGACTCATATGTAGACGTTGGGCCTTGCGTGTCGAACCATGGCGACGTACAAGCTCGCTCCCGTGCGCTGGGAACTCGGGCAGATTCTTCTGCCGGAGCACTTTAGTACCCTCCATTCATCCATTCTGGCCGAGCTACGGGCCCGCGCCGCAGTGGCGGGGGTTCCGGGATTCGGAATCGCAGAGCTTACCTGGCACGACAAGGCGCTGGAGCAAGGACAGCTCCAGATCCAGGCGCTGACAGCCGTGCTGCCGAGTGGTCTACTGATCCATGTACCGGGCTCGGGAACGCTGGAAGGACTGTCGCTAAAAGCCACCGGTCTTCCGAAAGTGAAGGTCTATCTGCACGTTCTGGATGAGCCGGCCTCTGCGCTCGGGAATCCGCTCTACGCAAGTGAGCCCAAGACGGTGCGTCGCCAGGTTCTGTCGCTGCGGCTGAGCACCCAGCCGTCTCTGGAGCGCTCGCTCGAAACACTGCTGCTTGGGGAGTTTCAGTGCGAACCGGATCGTCGCTGGGTGATTGAGCCAGGGAGCTGTCCGCCACTTTTGCAGGTGGGCCCCAATCCGTTTCTGCTACAGCAGCTTCAGTCGCTGGCGAAGCGCCTTCAGGAGTTTCAGGGACGGCTGCTGGATGACATGAAAGACACGCTGCTGCGCGGCGGCTACCTAAGTACGATGAGTGGTTGTCTGCGCGAAGTCTGTGTGGTCCGCTCGCTTTTGGCAGAGATTCCTACCGGAGTGTATCGCCATCCCTACTACCTATTCGATGCACTGCGCCGTCTGTATTTTGAGATCTGCGCGTTTCACGAAAAGCAACCGGAGCAGCCCTGCTTCCCGTATGTACATGAGTCCATCGCCGAGAACTTTCAGCGGCTGTTTGGGTATCTGGAAAAGAACCTGATTGCGCTCACGGCGCCGCGAAGACACGTCGAGCTGACGCTGCGTGATGGCCGATTCCTGTTGCCAGCATGGCCCGATGAGCTGGCCCGGGCCGAGAAGGTCTATCTGCTGGTCAGCCGCAATCAGCGACACGAGCGCATCCCGATGGACGCGGTCAAGATTGCCAGTCCAGACCGCTTGGATCTGGTCCATGGAGCGGCGCTGCGGGGGGTGCCCTTCGAGTCGATTCCTAACCCTCCATCGAGTCGCTACTTCATCGAAGGAATGGAGTTCTACGAGCTTCACCTGGGCGATGAGTGGTCCCAGGTTCTCAAGTCGCAGGGACTCTGTTTCTATGCCAGCGGACTCCTGTCTAGCTCAGGAGTCCGGGTGCTGCTGTACTTCACGACTCCCTAAGCGAGGGATGCCTGGCATGACGTTTCTCCGTCGCTTTGAAGATCCGCCATTCCGAGTCACTGATCCCGACGCTGCCGAGGCTGACAGCATTGTCCAGAACCTCACCCACATTCTTCGCAGCCAGAGCGGCTTCGCATCTTTTGTGCCCGAGTTTGGACTTCCCGATCCGTGGCAGCTGCCGCAGACACCGACCTCTTTGACGATTCTTCGCGACCAGATCAAGGATCAGGTACTGCGCTTCGAGTCGCGGCTTACTTCTCCCGCAGTCTCGATGCTGCCCCGGACTCCCGATGGCGCTCTGCTGTTCTTGCTGACCGGACAGCTGGCCAGTGGCAAGCTTCTGAGAGCAACGATCTGTATGTCTCGCAGTCCCGTCGGTGGCTCGCTTCTTGATGTACGGATGCAGGGATGAGGAGGACTCCCTTTGCCGGTCACGCAGCAGCCGAGCCACCAAGCGGATGGACGGGGCGCGATCTGCTCAAGTGCTCCCTGTCCCTAGGCATCGCGGGACGGAGCTATTCAGTTGCTGGTGGACAGATCAAAGCGCTCGATCTGGACTTGCAGAGTCATGGCTTTTCCGTCGAAGTGGTCTTTCTGCTGGTGGATGACTCTGCACTTGGGGGTCCGAATGTTGACCCGTTGCGACCGGCGTTTGTTGGTGATGATCTGATCTCGGTCGTGCTGCGGGTCGAGACGCCACTGGTGGAAGAGAACCCACAGAGAGGCGCGACTCCGCTGGAGCTGCATGGCCTGGTCTGTGAGCGCGCACTTTCCGAACATACCATCGAACAGAGTCCGTCTGCGGCCCGCTGCCGTCGCTATCAGATCCGCTTTGTCGATCCGGCGCAGCTGCTGTGGCAGCAGCACTTTCCCTGCGAGCTGTACACCGGCAAGACCTGGCAGGATGTCATTGAAGCGCACAAGGGAACGCAGATACAGCTTCTGTACGACTGGACTGTCCTGACCACCAAGCGAGCGCACGTCTTTTTGGGACACGAGCCGGAAGCGCAGGCTGCCAGCTTCTATGACTTTGTGTTGTGGCTGGTCGATACCCACGGTGGCTTCTTTGGCTATGACTATGCGCAGCGGAAGTACCGAATCTCGGGAACGCGCCCTCCGAGCGGAGCCCAGACCGAGCTGCATCCGGATGATCTGCTGGATCTGCAGCTACAGCTGCCGGTGCTACCGCGACAGACCGTGCGGGTGCTCAACACCTATGCGATGCAGCCAGCGACGACAGTGATTCCCCCTGCGGTCGCAAATCGGTCAGTGACTGGCGTGCATGCCGACTATCTGATTCGGACTCCCGTGGTGGCCGAGCAAGACAGTCGGGTGCAGCTCGAACGGAATCGGCTGAACGTCGCGCAGGGTCCGAGTCTGGCAGCTTCGCTGCGGCGCTTTCCGACCAGTCCGCTCTGTCCGGGGGCCTCTGTTCGGCTCACCGATACGGCGCGATTTGTCGCCGCAGAGTCCGTCCTGCCGCCTCCTTTTGCGGGCGGACTGGCTCACGTTCGCTCGTTCCGGCTCTCCGCACACGCCGTCTCCCAGCGGCCTGATGATGGCTTTGGTTCTGATCGCGCGGCGTTCGATTTGACGGTATCAACGCTGCTCATTCATGACAGCAACCAGACACCGCCGGTGCTGAAGTATGTTCCGCCGAACTATCCGCGACTCCTCGAAGGACGGGTGGTCTGTGAAATCGGACCGAAGAGCGATGAGACATATCAAATTTACGAAGACGCCAGCACCTCGGTGGAGTCCTACAAAGTAGCGATTCCGCTGTTTGCCAACCAGCAGATCGTGGTCGACTTCCAACCGACGCTGGCGAGCGGTCACTTTTACTTTCCTGCGTACAAGGATGCGCGGGTGTTGGTCGCGGTCGATCTCCAGCGAGCGTGGCTGATTCGCTACCTGGATTGGCGGCCCGAAGCGCGGCTTCCCAAAGAGAGTCAAGGGAACCATCTGCTCGTCGGGAAAACGCCCCAGAACGGAACCTCTCTGCGACATCTGTATGAAGAGGACAAGCCGGTGCTGCGGCTCACGCGAACCAACGCGATCGACACCCAGATGATCGAGATTGGCGAAGGTCACTTGATGATCGAGGTGCAGGAACAGAAGCAGCCGCACAGCACACTCGTTTCGACGATCCGACTTGATAAGAATGCGGGCGGCTCGGTGGTGATTCGCAATGATGAAAGCAATATTACGCAGAGCATCCGCCTAAATGGCACCTCGCTGGTTCTGGATGTCGAGGGCGGGCAAGCCAAGAGCACCATCACCCAGACCCAGACCGGCGTAACGATTCAGTGCAATACCTTCCTGCTTGATGCCGAGACAATTACCTGCAAGTCGCGGAGCACGTCGGTACACCAGAGTCAAAGTACGATGTCGCTCACCAGTGACAGCGACATGCGACTGACCAGCCACAAGAACCTGGCCGCGCAGGCGTCGAGCAGTCTGACCGGACAGGCCCCGAGCATCAAGCTGTCCGCCGAGCGGGACTTGACGGCCACCGGTGGCGGCGCGACGTTCCAGGCGGCGACCGCTACCGCGACGGTGCAAGCCACCAACGTCAAGATCAATGGCGCGAGTCAGATCAAGGCGACGGGGACGATGATCTCGCTGTCCGCAGCGGCGACTCTCAAGTGCGAAACCGCCGGCATGAACAGCATCAAAGGCGGGATCATTTCAGTCGGAGGCGGGCTGATAAAAATCGGATAAGATTGGACGATGTCGGAGTCTAAGACCCGCATCGATCCGCAGCTCTATGACGAGTTTTTGCTGGAGCTGCGCGCCCTCGATGAGTTTCGGGCCCAGATGTCGGCGCGGAATCCAGAGCAGGCGGTGCGACGGGATGACCCCGACGTGCGGCGAATGCTCGAGGCGGTGGCTTACTTCACGGTGCGCTCGCGACAGCAGCTGCTTCACAATATGCAGGCGACGTGGCTGCGGCTGTTTTCCGATCAGTTCGAGCCGCTGCTGACGACCCTTCCAGCGACGGCGATGGCCCAAGCTCAAGTCGAGCCGCGTCGCGCCGAGGCGACCTTGCTGCCGCGCGGCACGGAGCTGCGGATTCCGTTTCCCGATGGACAGTCGGCCAGCTTTCGCACCCTGGAAGATCTGCGGCTGCTGCCTTGCTGGCTCGACAGTGCGGTGCTGCTGCGGGATGCGGGCGGGGCGTTTTATCGAGTTGCGCTCCAGTTTTCCTCGCGGTTTGGGCGCACTGATCCGGTCGGTTTGCTGCGGCTGCATACTCGGATCGCCGATGACTATGCAGCGTCGGCGCGGTTTCTGTACGGACTGCGGGCGCACCTGCAGCGTGCCCATGTCGTCTATGACTCGCCGCTGAGTGACCATCAGGTTGGCGACGCCTGTCACGTCAGCTATGGCAGTGCGCACCCACCGTCGCGGGGAACGGGCAGCGGCGGTCCCGAAGGGGGCCCCGAGACGACCCATCCCCTGTTGCGAGTCCGTTCGCTGTTTCAGTTTCCCGAGCGAGAGCTGTTTTTGAACCTGGAGATTCCGCCGGTCCGTGGCAACAAGCCGTGGCAGCGCTTCCTGGTCTATCTGGATCTCAGCCCCGATTGGCCGGCGGAGCACATTGGCCCGGATCTGTTTCAGCTCCATGCCGTGCCCGTCGTCAATCTTGTCCGCGAAGCGGCGGTACCGCTGCTCTGTGATGGCACCCAAGACGCGCTGCCGGTCCGTCATCCGAGTCCCGATAAGGGCTTTGCGCTGCACTCGCTCCGTGGGGTGTACGCAGTCACGGAGTCGGGCCTGTCGCCGCTGCGCAGCAGTACGCTGCCGGAGTCGACGAATCTGCAAGGTCTGCCGGTCGGCGAAGGCGGCGCGTTTCCCAGCTATCAGCTCGAGGAGCGCCTGACGCCGCTCGGTCCACGGCCCAATCTGGTAATTCGTGCCCCGCTGGCGCTGCTCTCGCCGCTGCGGCTGTCTGTCGATGCGACTTGGTATCAGCCGGGGCTGGCGGCGCTGTTTGCCCGTTACGGCATGGCGCCCCGACCGCAGCTGACGGGACGAGTGCTCGAAGGGGTGCAGTGGTCGCTGCTCGGCGGGGTGCGGGCCGAGACGGACAGTCCGCTGCGCAATGAAATGAGCGCGCTGCTGCGCATTCTGTCGATGGGCATGCGTCCGACGCTCAGCGACGCGGATCTGCGCTGGCTTTTGACCCTGCTGATTGGTACGGGCGGGCCGGCGGGGTTCCGGTCGATGCCGTCACGACTCGAACAGCTGACGTGGAGTCTCTCGCCGGACAGTGCGCTGCGCGGCTCGGGCACGCAGCACGTCTATCGGGCGCGACTGCGCATCGAATCGGGCGAAGACGAGGCGCTGGTCTGGCTGTTTCTGTGCAGTGTCTTCGCCGTGCTGGACGCCTGGAATCACGACAGCTCGGTGGACCTCAAGGTCGAAACCGGAAGTCACGCGCTGCGCCTGCCGCTCTCTACCTTCTTTGCCTAAAAAGAGGGTAAAGTAGCTACGATGGCCAAAAATCCCAGCGAAGCCGACCACTTCACCTATGTGAAGGTCTGGCACTGCCTCAGCACGGTGATGCAGCAGGTCGACGCGCTGGCTGCGGGCATCGCCACGGCGAGTCCCGAGGTGCTGCTGGATCTGCGGAAGCAGATTCGCACTGCGCTGGGACAGCTGGCCAAGGTACTCTCGGCGGAGCTGGGAGCCGGCGAGGCGCAGGAGGTGTTGCTGCCGCCGGTCCTGACCTGTGACGAGCTGGTCCTGCGACGACTGCCCAAGAATCTGCGTCAGAACTGGCCGCTTTTGCAGGCGGAGCTGTATGGACTGACCGACGGCGGAGAGAAGTTCTTCCAGCTCATCGATGAAAAGCTTCTGGAGGTCCAGCCCTCGCCGCTGCTGCTCGAAGTGCTGCTCTACTGCATCGGTCGCGGCTTCCTCGGACGCTTCGTCACCGAGCCAGCCAAGGTGCTGACCTACAAAGACCGACTGAAGGAGCGGCTTCGACTGCACCCTCGGCAAGAACGGCTCGCCTCGCAGTATCGGCAGGCCGAGCGCAAGGCCTTGGGAGTGAGAGAGCCCATCGACGCCGATGGCCACCGTCCGCTGATCGCGCCGCTTTTGCTGTATGTCGCGACGTTTGTGGTGATCGTGGCAATTCCGTTTGCGCTGGTGGTGCTGTCGAACATTCCGTTTTCCCAGGCAGTGTCGACGACCACCGCACCGCCCAGCGAGCCGACGCCGAGTAGCCCGTCGTCAAGCGACTCGCCCGAGGATCGGTAGATGTTAGACGAAAAGCCGTCCCTCCAGCAGCTCCTGGCCCTGGCGCGGCAGCGGCGACTGTGGCCCGAGGTCGATTGTCAAGACAAATCGACACTGCTCCCCACAACGCTGAGTCCGGTGATGGAGGCGCCGCAATCGAGCGAGGCAGAGGTCGAGCTGCAGCTGCGGACGGTCGAGCTTCGCGAGCAGATCGCGCAGGCGCTGGGTTCAAAGCAGGCCGCCGTCCAGCCGATGCTTGATGAGCTAGAGGCACTCTTTGCCGCCGGACCCGCGCTCGACCTCGACGCAGCCTGGGCAGCACTCGATGAGCTCGAGGATCAACTGGAAGCGCTCTCTCGATAACGACTAGGCCAGGATGACAGCAGGTGGACTTCCCATAGCAGTGGCGACGAGCGGCTCGGGACTGAGCAGCGGGCAGCTCATTGTCCTGCTGATTGGGATCGTGCTGCTGTTCCTCGTCGGTCTGCGGCTGTGGCAGTACCTGCGTGAGCGGTCGGCCAAGCCTCGTGTCGCGCAGGGCCGGATCTTGGCGGACTCGCTGCTTGCGGTATGGCGGACGTTTCTCGACCGGCAGCCACCGGCGGCGCGGGCTCTGGTGAGTCGCTATCCCTGGGTCGTAATGTTGGGCGAGTCCGGTGCCGGGAAGACCGCGCTCGTCGACGCCAAGGCGGACTGCAAGAGCCAGCTGCTCAACGACTTTCCGAGCTACACCGACGATCCGCTGCTGAAGCTGCACCTGGGGCGGCGCGCGGTGATTCACGAGCTGGGGCCGGAGCTTTTGTCCGACAACACCGTCGGGGCGAAGCTGGCGCTGTCGAACCTGTGGAAGCCGCTGTGTCGAATCCGCCCGCCGCTGGCGGTGATTGTGCTGAGCCTTGCCCAACTGCACCGGGCCACTCCGACGGAGCTGCGAACTTCTGCGCTGCGTCTGGCGTCCCGGCTGAAGCTGCTGAGTCGCTTGCGCGGGGCGCCGATCTTGACGCGGGTCTGTGTGACTCATCTGGAAGTCCTCGATGGTATTCCGACGGTGGAAAAGGCGAGCAGCTCGACATCGCAGACACCGACGGGAAGCGAGAGTCTGGCGCAGCTGCTCTTCGAGCGACGAATTCCACTGCTGTTGGATCTCGATGCGCTGTCCGTCCCCAAGGTCGCCAGCGAGCCGCCTGCTGCGCTGCTGCACCCGAGCGAGCCGCAGCCGTTGCAGTCGGAACCGGGGCCGCTGGCGACGCGCTTTCTGCACTACGCGGGCCAGCTCAAGTTTGCGCTGCCGATGCTGCCAGCCGGTGGTTTTGACCAGATGGTTCACGCGCTGGCAGCGGCACCGCAGGCTCTGCTTCCCGTCGAGACGCTGCTCATCGAGCTTCTGCGCATCTGCGAGGACACCACGCCGCGCAGCACGGCGGCCATCCAGCTCGACAAGCTGTACCTCTTGCCGCAGTCGCAAGACCTTCAGCGCGCCAATCCACTGGTCGTGGCGGGCGTCAATCCGCCACGGCTGTCGCCGGCGCTGCACTTCCGGGGGCTGCGGGGTCTGTGGCTGGCGCTGCGGACCTCGAACATCCTGACCAGCTGGCACGCGGTGCTCTGTCTGATGCTGATTTCCGTCGCTGCGCTGTCGTTTGGTTCGCTGTATTTCAATCATCGACAGGCGGTGCAGCGGCTTGCCAGCGACTGTGCGCGCCTGGTCGAAAACATCCCGCAGGCCAAGGAAGCCAGTGGTCGCCCCGGAGACTCGCCGGTGGTGTGGCGCAATGCCCATATGGCGGCCACCAGTCTGCAAGCCGTCGCCGAGGCCGAGCGCTACTGGCCCCTTCTGCCGCGAACCCTGCGCAGTGAAAAGACCCAAGCACGAGCCCAGTTCGTCGAGTCGGTGCGGCGGCTGTATCTGGAACCGGTGATGGAGAGCAATCGGCAGCTGGCGCAAGACGGTGCAGCAGCGCTGAAGCTCGATATCGCCAAGCAGTCCTTCGTCCCCGAGGATCACGTCGGCACCGAGACGGCGATCACCAAGATGATCTACGCGCTGGGGGCCTGGAATGCGAGCGGTAACAATGCCCTGGGCGATCTGATTCGCAAAGACCCGCCGAGCTGGGCGTCGCTGCTGGAGATTCCTGAGGAGACGCTGCTGCGCTATGTCGATGTGGCACCGGGCTGCGCGATCAATCGGAATCGCAAGCCAAAAGCGACGAACAAACAGAGTCAGCTGAACAGTCAAGCCAGCTGGTTTGCGTTCATCGAACACATCAAAGCGGCGATCAGTACCAAAGCGCCGCCAGCCGCCAAGCCAAGCACTCCGTCGCGTCGGCACCGCCGGCACTCGCACTCCCAACGTGCGCACAAAGTCGCGCTACGCAGCAACCCACCGCGCACCCTGCTCGAGTCGCTCGATGCCCTGAAGCGCGAGGCGGCGATGCTGCTGTCGGTGTTGCAAGCGACCGACCGGCTGCTTCATGTCAGTCTGCTTCGCGACATCGCGGTCGGACTCGCGGAGGAGTGCCACGAAAATGTCTCGGATCAGGTCGGTCCGCTGGGTTCGGCGCTGCGTACCGAGCGCTGGATCGAACAGAACAAGCAGGGACTCACCGACATAGCCACTCTCATCCTCAAGAGCGAAGTGAAGCCTGTCGATTGTAGCGAGCCGAGCGCCGAGGATGTCCTGACCCAGCTAAGCAGTCTGGCCGCCAAGGTTCCTACCCTGATTGCGCCGAGCAAGGTGTATTCCGTTCGACTGATTTCGCCCCGCGATCTGCAAGAAAAGACCCTCTCTGTGAGCGAGCGCGAGTGGGAAGAGCTGCTCACCAACATTCGTCGCCAGATGCTGATCGACTGCTGGCACAGCGGCGGCCCTGCCAAGTCCAAGCTTGCTGGATCACCGGGATCAGGACTCCCGAAGTCGGCCCAGCTACACCGCCACCGCCACCGCCGACACTCGGGGCCCTCGGCAGAGCGACTCTTGGCCGGAGTCAGTGAAAAAGATCCCTCGGATCGCTCTGGAAATCCCTGCGGAACCCCATCCTCCCCAGTTGAGCTCATCGATCCCTACAACAAGACTGCGTTCGAGCAGAAAGAGAAGCCGCCAAGGCTGTCGTTCGACAAAGCAGTGACGGAAGCTGGGCTCCCTCCGGAAGAACAAGCGCGGCTCGCCAAGTCCATGATCGAGAGCACCAGCAGCTACGGTCGTGCCTATCGTGACAAGCTTCGGCAGTCCTTTGTGGCCTATGGAGTCCGCGCCGACTCTGCGTCCACGCTGCATGCTGCGGTGATCGAGATGATGCTGGTCGACTCCGGCTTTCAGACGCATCTGCGCAAGACTGCCGACAACGCCAACCTCGGTGATCTCTCTGGACCCTACCTTGCGCCGCTTGCTGAACAGCTCGCACCGTTTCGTCCGCTTTTGCGGATGACGACTCCCAACAAGGACGGCGCGTACCAAGATCTCGACGGTTACCGGAGTCTGCTTGCCCAGCTTGCGGGAGCGATCGACAGCGCCACTACTCCCGAAAAAGGAACCGAGCTGCCGCTGCGTGAGTCGGTCACAGGAATCGGTCGAGTGGCCTTGGCGATGCTGGCGGAAGAGGAGTCCTCCCCCCTGTTGGCGACGCAGCGCTGGCTGGACAAAGCCGGAGTCATGCCGGAGCTGCGGGGGCCGTTCCTCGCACCGATGCGCAGAGCCCTCTGTCTGGGTCGCAATGTCGTCGAGGATGCGGTCGCGCGGCGCTGGGCCAAAGTCCGCGAGGAGCAAGTCCGGCCCCTGTATTCCCGATTTCCTTTCCACCCCGAAGCCAAAGAGGATGTTCCGATTCCTGCCCTTGATGCCATTCATCCCAAGGACGGCTCGCTGTGGCGCTTTGTCCGCGAAGATCTGGCTCCGTTTGTACAGCTCCAGCCCGACGGACGAGTGACTCCCAAACGACTCCCTGGCGGCACCGTGAAGTTGCCTCCGGATCTGCTGCCCATTCTGAATCACTTGCAGATGCTGGGACGCAGGCTCTGGGATGCCAAGGAAGGGACTCACAAGCCGCTGGAGCTGCGGGTGAAGCCACTCCTTTTGCAAGGGAATATCGGTCTGTACAGCGTGACACGCGCCTTCCTAAGCGTTGGGAGTGCTGCCGCAGTGGGTTACAACCAGATGCCCGCCGAACGTCCACTGCCTGTGACGTGGTGGAATCAAGAAAACGCTTCCGCAGGAATTGATCTGGCGACTCCCAACTCTGCGGCACGGCTGCACGCCTCCGTCGATGAAACCAAGTCTGCATGGTCGCTGTTTCGCCTGCTGCGGCGCGGGACTCTGTCTACCGATCACATCGCAACCTTCCTGATTCCGGTGCAGCTCAGCGATGTCAAAGGCAGCGTTACCGTGAAGTTTGTGCTGAGCGAAGATCCCTTCGACATGTTCCAGCCGCCCACAGTGGGAGGAGGACGTTAAGCCATGCGGAAGGGAGTCCGCAGCGGACTGCTCGGCTGGTTCCTTCTGTCTGTCCAAGCGGGCAGCGGCTGCATTCCCGGCTATGTGCGCGTTCAGCTCCTGACCACGGCAGAGATGAATGGCGGGGCGCCGCTGTACATGGTGGTCCGCAACATCGAGTTTAAGCAGAGTGGACCGTCCTACGTCGAGCCGGCGGGTCTGATGGATCTCATTGTCCGCAACACCCAGACTCGCCAGACCGCCGGTCAGTCGTACGGTGAGATCGTCGCACTCCTCGATGCTCCGGATGGCTCGGTCGTGCGCACCCAGCTCCTGTATCCAGGGAATCTGTACAGCTTCTATTTGAAGGCGCCCAACAAAGGATCGTTAGGAATGTACTTTCTGTTCAAAGAGCCCGGTGGGACTTGGAACCTTCTGCTCGATCAGCCGCTGCCCTGGCGCCTGCAAGCCACCCTTCACGGCAGCTCCGTGAGTCGACAGCTGGCGAAGTAGCAACGACCAGTTCAACCGAATAGGAGCCCCATGGCAAACCCAGGCAGCGAGTTACTGAACCAAGTCCTAACTCAGGCCACCAACGTCCGGGCGTTCGGTGGCGGAATGGCATCGAATGTCGTCCGCCTAACCCTTACCGAGCGAAGCAAAGGGCGCCAAGCCACTCATATTCAGTCGGTGGGCCAGGGCGAAAACCGGGACTACTTCTTCTATGCGCGGATGAGCATGGGCTCTGCTGCCTCCGTCGCGGCGACCCAGTCCTTCTGCAAAGCGGTTTCTTCCGAAATGCGCGCCCGCTGGACAAAGAGTGACACCAGGCTCACCAAGCTGCTCATCCCGCGGATTCTGCTCAATGTGGATCGGAACGATGATGCCGATGACTTCCGGAGGCTCCATCAATGGATGCGGGATCGGTACCGAGCCGCCGTGGGAGCCGAATTCAATGACGCCGAGTTTGCGTCGATCTCGATTGTAGAAGGAACCACTGTGGTGGGTCTGCTCGATCACATGATCGCGGAGGGAAGACCGATTCCACACATGCACGAACACCTCAAGGTGCTGGGAGTCCTCCACGCCTTGGATGTTGCTCTCGGTATGGGCGATCGGCTCCAGAATCCGAATCCGGCCAATATCACCGTGAATCCAGCCACCGGTCAGCTGGTGTTGATCGACATGGACACCTTCCTGCCACCGCTGAACTGCCACAAGGTGATTCAGGACGCTTGTCGATTCACGGAAAAGGATCTCACTCCGAACAAGGTTCGCAACAATGAGCGCTGGATGGCACTGGAAGAACAGTGGCCGGCCTGTCCGCCCCGGCTGCCTCTGCAGGGGAACTATGAGAAGAAGGTTTCGTCCGCGCTGGAGCTGGATTTGAAGTGGTTCCTAGACGGGCTGTCGGGACGCGTGGATGTCATCAGGACAAGCCGAACGTATCACGGGCAACGTCTCCCGGACCTAATGGGACCGATGAGAGTCAGTCAGTACATCGGTGCGTTCATGGGTCAGAAGCAAGAGTTCATCGACGCCGCTATCGAAACCATGAAGGCCATTCGCGATGGCCTGAATGCAAAACAGCCCCAGTTTGTGCTGCCCGTGGAGGACAACACCTGCTCGGCAGCACGGCTACGGGAACGCGTGAACCGCTGGAAGTTTTGAACAGAGCACCTCGCGAACGGACCCAACCACTCTGCAAATCGCACCTTGCCCCGGAATAATGTCCGCTCTGCGATTCCCGTGAGCTGCTTGCGCTTCCCGCATCGCCACACCTCCTGGTACTTGTCGTGATTGATGGGAGGTGCTTAATCCCGTTAGCCGATCGTCCCGGAATCGCCGACGATCCAGACTTCGCTGGTGCTGGGCGCGGTGATGGCGCGGAAGGTGCGCGCAATGACACCCCCGAGTACGGAGTCGGACACCCAGTCAGCACCGCTGTAACGCAGCACCGTTCCCTGTTCTCCTACGGCAAACAGAGTCGATCCAGACTGCGCGCTTGCGACACCCCCAACTCCGTACAGAGTGCGGGTGCTGCGGGTGGCAGTGCTGCCGATCCAGAAGACTCCGTTATAGCGAAGGAAGGTCCCGCCTGTGCCAACCGCCCACAGATCCGTGCTGATCGATCCCCAGATAGAGGTCAGATCCTGACGGGTGCCACTCTCGACGACACTCCAGGTCTTGCCATCGTGACGCAGGATCGTTCCAGCATCCCCGACTGCCCACTTTTCCAGATCGGTACGCGAAAATATGTCACGCAGACGATTGGTCGTTCCTGTCGAAAACCGTGTGACTTTTCCATCTTTGATCAGGGCGCTCTCACCGCGATCGCCGACCACCCATACATCACCTTCTGGACTCAACCACAGGCCGTACAGAGTCTCTGTATTGGGATAGGAAACCTTGCTCCAGGTCGTACCATCAAAGTGAAGTACTGTGCCCATCGTACCGACGGCCCAGATGTTCTTGGTGCTCAACCCAAGCACTCGCCACAGATCGACTCCTCCCAGTCCCGGAACCGTAACAGACTGCCAGCTCTGTCCATCCCAGTGCCGCAGCGCCCCCTGTGTACCGACCACCCAAAAGTCACTGGGAGACAGTCCCCACGCGTCATGCAGCTGCACCGATCCGATCGTCTCTGGACAGTCCCAGACATTGCTGGAAAGTCGCAGCACCACTCCATCATCCCCAACGGCCACCACTGAGTTGCTTGGCCCACTGACCAGTCCGCTCAGTCGGTTGAGGAGCTGCGGACGCCGAGGCGCGGCCCAGTACGTCCCTTCCCAGTGCAGAATGGCACCGTCCCCGACCGCCCAGATGTCGTTGCTCGACTTTCCCAAGATCCGCTGAAGCGACGCTCCCTGTGGACGCGGATGCTCCCAACAGACCTGCTCTGGACTACAGACCAGATTGCGGGCCAGCGAGATCTCTACCACCCGATCATCGGCGCCAATGGTGACCCGACAGCCATCGGTTCCTTCCTCACAGCCCTTCACGCTGCTGATGTAGGAACCTGGCGCAGACTCCGTAGTGATCAGTGCGCGAATATCGACCGTGGTTCCCAGCGCAAATCGCTTCTGCTGCGTACTGGTAACCAAGGACTCAATCGGACACATCACAGAGGGTGGCTCTGGCGGGTCAAAGGTCCACTCTGTACCGTCGGAAAGACTGACCGTGCCGCTGCCATCTCCGATCTTGCGAACCACCAGCTGACAGCCGTCTTTGGCCACCAGATTCACATCGGTGCTGTAGTCACCAGGACCCGTCACTTCTACCTGCGTCTGCGCAGCGAGCATCGTACAGCCGTCCATTCCTTGGGCACTGATGGCAATTCCCAGGACTCCCACCGTGTCCTTTTGCAGTCGCAGCTCCACCCGATCGAGTCCCTGCACCAGCGGATCAAGCTGGTTGCGCGATGGCTGTCCATTGAGAGTGGTCACCACAATCGTCGATACGATGTCCGAGGTCAGCCCATACACCGACACCGTGATCACCGGCACATCACTTTCGCTGCAGCTCAGCGTCGCCAGCACTGCCAGCAAAACCGCGATGGCTCGGATGAGTCGCTTGGCCTTACACATAGCGATTCCTCCTGAAAAGGTAAGGATGGTGAGAGGCGCCTACGGTTCCTGCCTAAGCTGCATGCGCAGCGACGCTACTGCCGGCGCACCACCTTCTCCTTTGCTCGCAGCGGTGGCCACTTTCACAGCCGAAAACAGCGCACGCTGCTGCTCAGGAGGACAGACCGGAGGCGGCTCTGCCACCGTGGACTGACAAGGCAGCTGTAGCTGTTCACACAAGCGTCGATCGGCCAGTGGCAGCGGCTCTGCTGATGCGACCACCCGCAGATCTTGCAGTCCGGACGGACTCTGCAAATAGAAGGACCCCTGCGCCGGAATGCGAACGGGACAGCGAGCAGCGACGCGGGCCTTTCCCTCTGTGCCACGCGGAAACAGCACACTCGACTTGCCATCGGGACCAAACAACACCACATACAGATATGCGGGCTGACTGGTACGCAGCAGGAAATACAGATGATCTCCTGCATGCAGCGTCTCGTTTTCTAGCAGAGGTCGATCGGTCTTTCCTGTTACCAGCAGCGCCCGCAGAGAGACAGTCAAGCTGCCCTCTTTGTCCGCTGGAAGCTCATCTGTCATCGTCGCTGTAGCGGCCCGAGTCTGCTCAAGCTCCCGGCCCCGATTCCGAATACAGCCAGGCAGCCAGACACAGCCCAGCAGGGCCACCGTCCACATCACTTTGCGCGCCAACCGATTCGTGCCAGCAGTCTGCAACAGAGTTCTCCTGACTTCGCTCCCGATGACTCAGAACCTTGGGACTTAGAACCTTGGCTCCAAGACATTTACGTTGTTGGTTGCCGTCAGACCCAAGCCCACCGCAAGGCCGATTCCCACTGCCAGTCCCAGCGCCACTCCGCCACCACCCCACAGCATCTTCCGCCGCACCACTCGCTTCGGATTGGGAAGGACTCCATACTCCGGTAGCGCTGCCAAGATATAGTCGGGCGCCGCATTCGGCTTGGCCAGCGTCGGAGTCTGCGCACCGGCGGTCAGCTGCGCAACCCGCACACTTGTCCACGTCTCTAGCTCACTTACGCTCAGCTGATTGTCTTCTGCATAGTCCGCCACCCCGCGCAGTCCTTCCACCAGCGCTTTGGTAAAGGCTCCGTTCTTCCACACTGGCGACTCCCGCGCGACCTGCTCTCCCGTCGAGGCAGCGAACACCACGATCCGATTCTCACTGGTGAGATCATTGATCAGACGATTGAAGCTGCGGCGCCCCAGCACATTTCCGGAGTGACAGGTATCAAGCAGCAGCACCACCCGACCGGCTATCGTCCGCAGGAACTCCTGTAGCTCGGACCCTGACAGCATCGTGACGCGATCCGCTTGCGAGTCCGAAGGCAGGAAGTAGTACATGCCATCAGGATCGTTGGTGCCATGTCCGGCCAGAAACACCACCGCTGTGTCTTCACTGCGAACACTCTGCGCAAGCCAGCGCAGCCCATCAAGCACTTGAGCGCGCGTCGCCTGGGCATCGGACAAGATCCGGGTGTTGATCTCGCGATACAGCAGATCCCGCTGCCGCTGCAGAGTCGTCGCCAGGTCACTCGCATCTTTGGCGGGAAAGCGCAGAGTAGGAATGTCTGGCGACTGATACTGACCGACTCCTACTGACAGGACATAGAGCGCTGGCCGTCGCTCTGGGGCTCCTTTGCGCAGACGCAGCTCGGCCTTGGCACTCTCTACAGATCCGCTGCGCGCGATGATCGACAGCACGCCATCTTTCTGCGGTGGCACCACCGTGATCGTGTAGTGACTCGCAGTCGCCAGCCCCCTACCCTGCGCCACCGAGAACGTCGGAATCGGCTTCCCATCTTGGGACAGAGACAGCTCGATCTGCCCCCCAGAGGGATCTTCCACCGCTGCTTCCACAATGATCGTTCCGTCCTTCTGAACCGTCGAAGAGATCAGTGTCACTTGCGGACTGCGCACAGGCGGATCTGCCTTTGCAGAGGGCACCAGCAGTCCCAGACTCATGGCTGCGAAAAGGACTCTCGACAGCCGAGGCTTGCGGTTCCGCTGCATACACTGACGCTACCGAAAACCTTCGGAATCCGCTGTCGATCAATTGCGGACTCTGTTGTCGGTTTTTTCAACTAGACCGTTGCCGTCAGGATCTCCCACCCTAGCTACTGGAAACGAGCTTGCAACGGCACGATCTGCGTTCGTTGCACAGCGAAGCAATCCTCCCAGCGGGAGACAGCGCGCGGCGTCAAGGGGGAGTCCTGCGCACGCGATCAACAAGGAGTACGTATCGATGCCCAGCTCGCTCACTTACCCAGGCGTATACATAGAAGAGATTCCCAGCGGCATTCGCACTGTCACAGGAGTCGCAACGTCCGTCACTGCCTTCCTAGGACGGACGCAGCGCGGGCCAGTGAACGAGCCGGTGACCATCACCAGCTATCGAGACTACGAGCGCGTCTTCGGCGGTCTGTGGCTCGACAGCACGGTCAGCTTTGCCATCTATGACTTCTTCAAAAATGGCGGCAGCCAGGCCGTGATCGTGCGCCTGTTTCACAAGCCGACCAAGACTGCTACCGATGGCACCACCACCATCCTTAGTGGCGTGGCAGAGTTCACACTCGACACTCTTTCGCTTGTCGCCAAGAACCCCGGTGTGTGGGCCACCAACCTGCTGATCTCGGTTGATTACACCGATCGCACCACGGATGTCGCCGCCGAGATTGCCAAGGGACTCGGCGTCACCACCAGCGATCTGTTCAACCTCAACATCACCTACTTTGCTAGCTCTGGAACCACCACCGAGCGCTTTGTCAACCTGACGATCAAAGACAACCTGCGCCGGGTCGATCGCGTGCTCGAACAGAGCTCCAAGTTTGTGCGCGTGGCCGCTGCCAAGGATGGCTCTCCGGTCATTCCCTCGGCCGTTCCTGCTGCCAGCAAGGTTGACACCACCACCGGCGAGCTGGGAGTCCGCGCCGCCACCGGAACGGCTCTGGACAGCGAAGCCCTGACCTCGACCGACTATGACTTCACGCCGCTGGATAAGACCGACACCCTCAACCTGCTCTGCATTCCTCCTGACTCGCGCAGTGGCGATACCGCCAACTCGGTCTACAGCAATGCACTTACGTACTGTGTGAAGCGCCGCGCCATCCTGCTGGTCGACCCGCCCGCCGCGTGGACAAACAAGAGTCCTTCCGACATCAAGACCACCGATCTGGGACTGTCCGGCACTGCCGCCCGCAATGCAGCGGTGTACTACCCCCGCGTCCGCAAGCCCAATCCCTTGCGCGGCGATCTGATCGAAGAGTTTGTGCCGTGCGGAATTGTTGCTGGCGTGATCTCGCGCACCGACACCCAGCGCGGAGTCTGGAAGTCCCCGGCTGGCATTGATGCCGCACTCTACGGAGTCGATACCATCACGCCCAAGCTCACGGACAGTGACAGCGGAATCCTCAACCCTGTTGGCGTCAACTGTCTGCGCACCTTCCCTGCTGCCGGTCAGGTCATCTGGGGCGCTCGCACCCTGCGTGGCGCCGATGCGCTCGGGGATGAGTACAAGTATCTCTCGGTTCGTCGCCTGGCGCTGTTCCTGGAAGAGAGCATCTATCGCGGCAGTCAGTGGGCGGTGTTCGAGCCCAACGACGAGCCGCTGTGGGCGCAGCTGCGGCTCAACCTGGGTACTTTCATGCAGAACCTGTTTCGCCAGGGAGCCTTCCAAGGTAGCTCCCCGCGCGAGGCGTACTTCGTCAAGTGTGACAAGGAAACCACCACCGCTGCCGATGTGCAGGCCGGAGTCGTCAACATCGTGATCGG
This sequence comes from Myxococcales bacterium, assembly GCA_016794465.1. GTDB lineage: Bacteria > Myxococcota_A > Polyangia > Palsa-1104 > JAEUJZ01 > JAEUKA01. Next base: position 38,898 of record JAEUKA010000115.1, read on the forward strand.
ATTCGCTCCGCTACGTCCAGCGGAGTTTGTGGTGATCAAGTTCCAGCAGCTGGCCGGACAGAGCTCGTAGCCATCACAGGAGTGATTCCCAATGCCCCAGTTTACCGTCAATACGCACCGCTTTGATCCGTACCAAAACTACCGCTTCCGCGTGAAGTGGGATGGCCGCTACGTCGCCGGCATCACCAAGGTATCTTCCCTGCGCCGGACTACCGAAGTCGTCAAGCACCGCGAAGGTGGCGACCCCTCTTCCAGCCGCAAGCTGCCCGGTCGCACCGAGTATGAAGCCATCACCCTAGAGCGCGGCGTCACCCACGATGTTGAGTTCGAGCGCTGGGCCAACAAAGTCTCGACCTACGGCGCCGGACTCGGCAGTGAGACTTCCCTCAAGGACTTCCGCAAGGATCTCATCATCGAGCTGCTCAACGAAGCCGGTCAGGTCGCCATGGCGTACAAGATCTATCGCTGCTGGGTGTCGGAATACCAGGCCCTGCCCGACCTCGACTCCGGTGGCAATGCCGTGGCGCTCGCCCACATCAAGCTAGAGCACGAGGGCTGGGAGCGCGACACCGCCTACACCGAGCCCACCGAGCCGAGCTTCACCAATCCGCCCGCGTAGTCGGGTTGTTGAAACAGAGGACGGAACAGAGGGGAACAGAGGACCCAAAGGATGCTGCGCGATTCTGCTCTGCTGCAAGCGTGGGAGTCAGGGGAAGGCCAGTCACCGGTCGAGCAGGCGCTGGCTCTGCTCCGCCATGGCTATCCCCAGCGCTCCCCCGCCGAGCTGCTCGCTCTCTCTATCGGCGAGCGCGATGCACTCCTGTTCGAGCTGCGCGAGCACTCCTTTGGGTCCCTCCTGCGCGGTGCGGCCCGCTGTCCTTCCTGTCAGCAGCGCAGTCTCTTCAGCCTCCAGCTCAGCGAGCTCCGCGCCCAGGTCCGCACGCCTCCGCAGCAGCCCCTGTTCCTCCAGCTGGGTGAGTGGCAGCTTCACTACCGACTGCCCAGCAGCCACGATCTTCGCCAAGCCGCCGCCTGCCCTGACGTAGCCTCGGCCCGCGACTCCCTCATCCGCGCTTGCACCCTCAGCGTCCTGCGCAGCGGAGTCCCCCAGACCGCCCCCCTCATTCCCGAGCTGGCCCAAGCCCTCGGCCAAGCGCTCAGCCATCACGACCCCCAAGGAGAGGTCCTCCTAAACCTCCAGTGCGCCCACTGCGGACACCCCTGGCAGGCCCTCCTAGACATCGTCACCTTCCTCTGGAACGAAGTCGCCACCACCGCCCGCCAGCTACTGGATGAAGTCGACACCCTGGCCAGAGCCTACGGCTGGTCCGAAGCCAACATCTTGGCCCTAAGCCCCGCCCGCCGCCGCCACTACCTCGCGCGAGTGAGCCATGACTGACTACTTCACCCACCAAGCCCACCGAGCCCAAGCCACCCCCAGGCCCAGCGACGCCCACCCCCTCCCCAGGACCCCCTTCGCCCCCAGCGAAGCCGCCCCAAGTCCCAAAGCGTCCAGCAAGACAGAGACTCCCGTCAGGACTCCCGATGCGCCCAGCGCTCCAGAAGCAGTCATTCCTAATGCCGATGCGTCTAGCAAATCAGAAGCAGTCATTCCCAACGCCGATCCACTCCCAGATCCGCACGTTTCGTCGTGGGGCCCCGCTACCCTACGAGACTTTTTTATCGTGCCGCAGGCGGCCCGAAAAAAAGCTCTACGGTCGCCCCCACGCTCAGTACTCAATCCCTGGACTCCACAGTGGACTCAGTTTGGCTCCGAAGCGTCCAGCGAATCAGAAGCAGTCTCTCCTAGGTCCGAAGCGTCCAGCGAATCAGAAGCAGTCTCTCCTAGGTCCGATGCGTCCAGCGAATCAGAAGCAGTCACTTCTAGGTCCGATGCGTCCAGCGAATCAGAAGCAGTCACTTCTAGGTCCGATGCGTCCAGCGAGGCAGAGCCCCCGCTAACAGAGCCCACGAAGACGGCTCCAGAAAAAGACCCAGTAGGCATGGGGCCGACCGAAGACCTTTTTTTCGGGCCGCCTGCGGCACGAACAAAAAGCGTCGTAGGGAAGGGGGGCCCCGTGCCGAGCGTTCCCACAACGGAACCCGAAGCTGCAAGCGAGGCAACGACCGCCAAAGGGTCACGCATGACCCAAAACGAAGCCTTTTCGATGTCCAAAGGGTCACGCATGACCCAAAACGAGTCATCACCACCCGTTTTGACTTCCCGTGAAACAAAACAAGGGTCTTCATCACCCGTTTTGACTTCCCGTGAAACAAAACAAGGGTCTTCACCACCCGTTTTGACTTCCCGTGAAACAAAACAAGGGTCTTCATCACCCGTTTTGACTTCCCGTGAAGGCCCAGCGCAGCCCGCGCAGCCAGAGATTCACATCCGGATTGGCCGAATCGAGGTCCGCCCCCCCGCGCCGACCTTCGCAAAGCCCCAAGCCCAAGCTCCGGCCCCAACCCCCGCGATGTCCCTGACCGATTACCTCCACCAGGCCCACCGCCGAGGTTCCCGATGAGCAACTCCCTGGCCGTCGCTGCCGTCACCACGGTGATCCGCAACCGACTCTCCGTCCTCGCCACCCCCCTGACTGGCGAGACAACCACCGACCTATCCGATACCCAGGTCACCACCTTGCCCCCCGACAAAGCCGGCCAGCAAGAGGACCACAGCCAGGTCAACGTCTTTCTCTATCAGGTCCAGCCCAGCGCCCCCGGCAGAAACCTCGACTCCCGAGGCCAAGCAGGCCGAAAGCCCGCCCTCGCCATCGAGCTGTTTTATCTGCTCACGTTTTATGGTCGCAACAGCAGCGAGCTTCTTGCCCAGCGACTCCTCGGTCGCGCCATGAGCATCATTCACTCCCAGCCGTCTTTGGAGCCAGCCGAGCTTCAGGAGGCCATGCGCGGCACCGTCAGCAACCTTCACCTGGGCGTAGACCGAGTCCGCCTCACTCCCCACGTCATGCCCAATGAGGAGATGGTCCGACTCTGGGGTACGTTCCAGGTCAAGTATCGACTCTCTGTCGCCTATCGCGCCGCCATCTTGCTGATTGATCATGAGCATCCTGCCGTCGAGCAGCCAGTTCCCTCCCAGGTCCGTGTCGCGGTCGGAACGACCCCCGGAGCCGCTCTGTGAACGACTCCCTTCGCACCGAAAAGGAGCGCTGGCTCCTTGGCAATCAGCGCCACTTGCAGCATGAGCTTCAGCGCATCAAGCAGACCCTCCTGCACGCCCGCAGCCAGCAGTCTGCCCAGACTCCTGAGGCGCCCCCGCCCTCCCAATCGGAGTCCCAGCATGCCGCCGTCCTGGCCCAGCTCGCCGACGAGCTACCTGCTCCTCCGGCTCTCACCAGCCTGGAGTCGACCTTTGCGCTGACTCCCTTTGAGCGCGACATTCTGCTCCTCTGTGCCGGCTGTGAGCTTGACCCGACCCTCCGCAGTCTCTGTCGCAAGCTCGCCGGGACTCCGCTTCCGACCTTTGCCCTCGCCCTGAGTGTCCTTGCCGAGCCTCACTTCTCGGCCCTGCTTCCCGAGCGACCACTCCGCAAGGCCCAGCTCATTGCGCTGACGACCGAAGAGTCCCTGACCCACAGTCCGCTCCGCATGGATGAGCGCGTCCTGCATCATCTGCTGGGGACCTCTTCCCTGGATCATCGCTTGACCGCCGTTGGCAAGCTCCTGTCTGCCCAGCCCACGCCCCTGCCGACCGCGCTCTTTACCATCGCTGAGCAGCTCTGTCTCTTGGTCAGCCAGCACGTCGATCCAGCGGAACAGAGTGCTCCTGTCCTGTCTCTGTTTGGGACCGACCCTGAGGATCGCCAGAGCATCGTCCAAGCCGCCTGTACCGAGCTGGGACTGACCGTCTTTGCGCTTCGTGCCGCCGACCTGCCCGTCACTCCAGCAGAGCGCGCCCAGCTGCTCCGGCTCTGTGCCCGCGAGCAGAGACTCCTGCCGCTCGCCGTCCTGCTCTGTTTCGATGAGCACGACACCCCTGAGAGCATCCGCAGCGCCCTCGCGTGGCTTGAGCAGCTTCCCGGTACTGTCCTGTGTAGCAGTCCGGCCCCGCTGCGATCCGGTCAGCGCCGCCGCGTCAACCTGGAGATTCCGCCCCTGGGAATCACCGAGCGGGCCGAGCAGCTGCGCCTGCTCCTGGCCGAAGATGCAGAGGAGCTGACCGAGCACAAAGGTCCGGGGGGCGCCGACTTCCTGCTTGAGCTGGCCCAGCACTTTCACCTGCGCAGGGAAGGACTCGCGTCCGCCTGTCTGCTCGCGCAGGGTGGGACAGAGGAGCTGCCTACTGCCCTGTGGCACGCCTGTCGCAGCCAAGCCCGTCCCCACCTGGATGATCTGGCGCGTCGCATTGAGCCCAAGGTCACGTGGGATGATCTCATCCTGCCCGCGCCCCAGCTACATCAGCTGCGCCAGCTGGTCGCCCAGAAGCGCCATCAAGCCACTGTCTACCTCGACTGGCAGATGGCTGGGAAGTCGCAGCGAGGTCTGGGGGTGACCGCTCTGTTTGTCGGCCAGAGTGGCACTGGCAAGACTCTCGCTGCCGAGGCCCTCGCGCATGAGCTACGGCTCGACCTGTATCACATCGACCTGTCGCAGATTGTCAGCAAGTACATCGGCGAGACAGAGAAGAACCTGCGGCGGGTCTTTGATGCTGCCGAGGAAGGTGGCGCCGTCCTTTTGTTCGATGAAGCAGACGCGCTGTTTGGCAAGCGGAGTGAGATCAAAGACAGTCATGATCGCTACGCCAACATCGAGGTCAGCTATCTGCTCCAGCGGATGGAGTCCTATCAGGGGATCTCGCTGCTCACGAGCAACCTGCGCTCGGCCCTGGACACCGCGTTTCTGCGCCGCTTGCGCTTCATCATTCAGTTTCCGTTTCCCGATGCCCCGCAGCGGGCCGAGCTGTGGCGACGCGCGTTTCCGCCGACCACTCCGACCGCAGGACTGTCCCTGGACAAGCTGATGCGGCTGAGTGTGACCGGCGGACAGATCCGCAACATTGCGCTCTGTGCGGCGTTCCTGGCGGCATCCCAGCAGCAGCCGGTGCAGATGCACCACATCTTGGAAGCCGCGCGCAGTGAGTATGAAAAGAACGAGCGACCGCTGGCCGAGCCAGAGGTTCGGGGGTGGCTATGAGTGTCACGCTGCACCTAGAGATTGGCGAAGTGATCTTGGAAGGAGTCACCGTGCCCCCGGACTTTGAGCAGCAGCTGGTGGCAGAGCTGCGTCGGCTCTTGCTGGCTCCGGAAGCGCTGGCGCTGCTACAGAGCCGCGATCCACACCTGGCGCTGCACCTGGATGGCGGACAGCTCGCAGCCATCGGGACCGGAAGTCACACGTCGCTCGGTACGCAGCTTGGGTCCGCAATTGCCCGCAGTCTGCTCCACCCCAGGGAGTCTCTGTCCGCAGCCAAGGAGTCCGCATGAGCTTCTCATCCAACCTCTCGTCCAAGATCTCTGGCACGCTCTCTTCTGCGGCTTCCGAGGTCGCTGGGGCCATCTCCAGTCTGCCCGCGCTGCGCAAAGGGGCGCTGATCCATGGGGCGATGCTGATTCCCTTTCAGTACAACCCCGAGCGGCTGACGCGGACGCTGACTGCCAACACCGTGAGTGCGGGCGGATCGGATCTGCTGCGGCTGAAAGGTCCCCCGGGCGAAAAGATTCAGCTCGACATCTTGATCGATGCTGCCGATCAGTCCAATCGCAGCTCGGGCTTGCAGCTTGCAGATGGGATTTATCCGTCGCTGGCTGCGCTGGAGATGCTGCTCTATCCCAGTGCCGCGCGGGTCCTGGCCAATGCCGCGCTGTCCAGCTTGGGAATCATCGAGCTGATTCCTCCGCTGCCGGTCTTGACGGTCTTGGTGTGGGGTACCCGCCGAGTGGTTCCGGTCAGAGTAGAGTCGTTTACGGTCAGCGAAGATCAGTTCGACTCTGCGCTCAATCCGCTGCGGGCGCATGTCAGCCTGGGGCTGCAAGTCCTGACCTATGAAGACCTGGGACTCCTGTCGATTGGCGGAATGCTGTCGATGGCCGGACACCTCCAGCGCGAGGTCCTGGCGGTGTCTGCCGCTGTGCAAGCCACGCAGAGTGCTGCGGCTGCCACCGGACTCGATCTGAGCGTGGTCAGCAAAGCGATCAAAGGAATCCTCTGATGCGACCCAGGCAAGCGAATAGGAAGTCGAAAAGGAGTCCGTGATGCTGGAAAAGAGCAGTCGCTACTACAGTCAAGAAACCGCAACGCTCGAAGTAGACGGACGCACCATTCGCTACCAGCGCCGCCGCTTCCTGCCGCAGCCCGCTACGCAGACCACGCTGTTCGAGTACTCCGCAAAGGAGTCCGATCGACTGGATCTGCTGGCCGCTACGTGCTTTGGCGATCCGCTGCAAGCGTTCCGAATCCTGGATGCCAATGCCGTGCGGAAGCCGAGCGATCTGCTGGAAACCCGGCGACGGCTGCGCATCGCGCTGGGAAAGTGGTAGCGCCCAAGACAGCAGAGCTTTGCAAGAAACGGGGGAGATGTTGTGCTGGCCAATCTGTTAGGCGTGCGGCTGATTGTGTGGGCGGGACCGGTGCCGGTACCGACTTCGTCCGCGCTGCTCCAAGCGATTGAGTCGCTGGAAGTAGAGCGCAGTGCGGATGAACAAGGCGGCTTCCAGATCACGCTGCGGGCCGAAAAGAGCATTGGTGGCGAGTATGATCTGCTGATCAATCCGCAGCTGGCGGTGGGCTCGCGGGTGGTGATTGGCGTGCTGATGGGAGTCGTTCCAGAGTGGCTCTGTGATGGCGTGATTACCCATCGGGAGCTGCTGCCCAGTGACAAGCCGGGACAGAGTCGGCTGACGGTAACGGGACGGGATCTGAGCTCGCTGCTGGACTTGGTGGATGTGGTGATGAGCTATCCGGGCTGTCCGGACTCGGTGATTGCGCTGACGATTCTGGCGCGCTACGCCGCGTTCGGAGTGGTTCCGGCTGTCTCTGTGACGACCGATGTGCCGCTTCCTTTGGAACGGATTCCGCTACAGCGTGAGACGGATCTGAAGTGTCTGCGCCGGCTGGCCAAGGACAACGGCTATGTCTTCTACATCCAGCCCCTGGGCTATGGCAGCAACCTGGCGTACTTCGGACCGGATACGCGCCTGTCTCTGCCACTGACACCGCTGCGGGTGGACATGGGAACGCAGAGCAATGTGAGCTCTCTGACCGTTCGCCAAGACGGAGCCCGACCCGAGATAGTGGAAGGTCGTTCCTATCCAACAGGATCGCCGGTTGCAGTGCCGGTGTTTGGTCTGCCTTCGATTCCGATTCCGCCGCTGGCCGCGATTCCGACCCTGCCGATGCGCTGGCGATTTGACTCGGACTTGACTGCGCGGAGTGTGCCGCGTGCCTTGCTGGCGGCGACCGCGATGCAGGCCTCTGCCGCATCCACTGTGGTGGAAGCAAGTGGCACCCTGGACACCGTTCGGTACGGCAGCATCATGCACCCCCGTCGCCTGATCGGTGTCGTCGGTGCGGGCTACTCCTTTGATGGCTACTACTCGGTCAGCAAAGTCCGTCACCAAATCGCCCGCGAGAAGTATTCCCAACAGTTCACCCTTCACAGAGAGGGAATCGGCTCTCTCACCCCTACGGTGCTGTGATGACAGACCCACAGAAGTTCTATGGCAAGTACCGAGGTGTCGTCGCAAGTGTGCTCGATCCAGAGCGCCGAGGACGCATCTTGGCGCAGGTTCCAGCGGTCTACAAAGACGGGATCAGTGGCTGGGCCGAGCCGTGTCTGCCCCTGACCGGAATCAACTCGGGACTGCTGGCTCTGCCGCAGATTGGCTCCCCGATCTGGATGGAGTTTGAGCAAGGTGATCCAGAGCGTCCAATCTGGTGCGGAGGATTCTGGCAGACTGGCATGGCTCCGTCGGCAATCGCGCCGCTACAGACTCTGCTACAGACTGCGGGTGGGAACTCGATTCTGCTGGATGACACGCCGGGAGTTGGTGGCATCACGCTGACCACGCTGACCGGAGACACGCTGCAGCTGTCCCCCGCAACCGGAGCCCTGTTGCAGACCGCACTGGGAGACAAGCTGGAGATCGGTCCAACCGGAATCACGCTGCAGACTGCATCGGGAAACAAGCTGATGATTACCGCCGCCAACATCGAGCTGGCGACCGCGCTGGGAGCGAGCATTCAGCTCGCAGCCGCAGTCGTGACGATCAACAAAGACGGACTGATGGTGACCTAATGGGAATGCCACTTGTACCCGTCAATGCAGAGATCAAGTGTCCGCATACTGGAATGGTCATCATCGCCACGGCCAATGCGCGGGTCAGCTCGGCCACGCTGTTCCTGGCCACTGCGACGGATCAGTTCCAGGTTGCGGGCTGTAAAAACCCGCCCACCGCCGGTCCGATGTGTTCGACGGTGCAGTGGCTGATGCCGGCCACGCGCGTGACGATCTGCGGCCAGTTTGCACTGCTTGCGACCTCCATTGGGCTGTGTCTACCGCTGTCTGTACCGGCGGTGTTAACGCCAGCGCTCTGCCGCGTAAAGGGGATTTGACCATGGCGATGCGCTTTCCTTTTCACATTGGTAGCCGAGGCTGCACCGCAACCGCAGACAGCAGCGAAGACCTGTATGTTCGGGATCTGCTGGAGCAAGTACTCCTGACCTCGCCGGGCGAGCGGGTGAATCGGCCTGACTTTGGTAGCGGACTGCTGGGAATGGTGTTTGCGCCAGGCGGAGATGTGCTGCAAGCGGCTCTGCAAGCGAATGTTCAGGCAGCGCTGCAGCGCTTTTTGTCGGACGTAGTGATGGTGCAGGCGGTCCGCGTCAGCGTCGAAGAGTCGGCGGTGGAAGTGACCGTTCAGTACATCGTCCAGCGGACCCAACAGCAGCAGCTGTCGCGATTTTCAGCGCAGCTTACGGGCGGGCAGCCGTCGAGCGCACCGAGCGGAGGCGTGTCATGAGCCAAGATCGCAGCAGCCCGAGCGGGCCAGAGCTGGACTACCTGAGCCGGGACTTTGCGAGCTTTCGGCGCCTGATGCTCGACCGCTTGGCGAGCCTGTCGCCCGACTCGGCCACCGGTCATCCGGCGGACCTGGGCACGGTGCTCGTCGAGCTGCTCGCCAGCGCGGCGGATGAGCTGAGCCTGTATCAAGACGCGGTGGTGACGGAGTCGTATCTGGCGACGGCGCGGCTGCGGACCTCGGTGCGACGACATGCGCGGCTGTACGACTACGCCATGCACGACGGGTGCAGTGCGCGGGTGTGGGTGGCACTGACGGTCACGACGAGCGCGGACGGCCAGGTACTGCCGCAGGGGACGGTGCTTCTGACGCGGATCGAAGGCCAGCCGACGGTGGTCAGCACCGAGGAGATTGCGAGTCTGCGCAGTCGAGGCGCGCTGGTGTTCGAGACAACCCACGATCTGCTGCTGCGCAGTGCCCACAGTCGGATGCGGATCGATCCCAGCCAAGGTCCACTTGCTCTCGGGGCACAGACGGCGGCGCTGCTAGATCTAGACGGAACCCTGATGCTGTGCGTCGGGGATGTACTGATCTTCGAGGACACGGCGGAGCCAGCAGCAGCAGCCGTAGCGGCGCAAAAGCGTCAAGCGGTTCGGCTGACCAGCGTCGAAGTGACCCAAAATCCAGCGGGTCAGCGAGTGGTCCGAGTCGGCTGGAGCGCGGCGGATGCCCTGCCCTTTTCGGTGACGGCCGAGCGGGCCCAGGTGGTAGGCAATGTGGTGCTGGCCGATCATGGCTACTCGCTGCCCGACGCAGAGACGCTGACCGCTCCGTGTGACCATGAGCGACCACAGCTGGCGCAGGGACCGCTGACCTGGCAGACGACGGTGCTGTCGGTGGGGCAGCCGGTGTTGTTTGATCCCAGCGCCGCCGCAGCAACGGCAACTCCCACGGAGCTTCTGCCCACGACGCTGCTTCGGCCAGTGATTACGCTGCTTGACTCCGACGGACGGACCTGGCGGGCGCGTCGCGACTTGCTCAGCAGCTCGGCCCAGGCACGTGACTTTGTCGTCGAGTCCGAGGACGACGGTCGTACTTTCTTGCGCTTTGGCGACGGCAGCTGTGGACGAAAGCCGCAGGGCAGCTTGCAAGCGCGCTACCGCATCGGCAGTGGCAGCGTCGGCAACATTGGCGCTGAGTCGCTCGCCCACATCGCCAGCGCACTGCCCGGTCTGCTGCTGATCCGCAACCCGCTCCCGGCGGTGGGCGGCACCGATCCCGAGTCGTGCGAGAAAGTCCGCTTGCTGGCGCCGCACCACTTCCGGACGCAAGAGCGAGCCGTCACCTGCGACGACTATGTCCGCATCGCGCTGCGCTATCCAACCGTCCGCGAGGTCCGCGCCACCCGTCGCTACACCGGCAGCTTCCATACCATCCAGCTGACGGTGTCTCGACGAGGCAGCCTGGCCATCGACGACAGCTTTCGCAGCGGCCTTACCACGTTTTTGGAACGCTATCGGATGGCGGGGCATGTCCTGCGCATCGTGGCTCCGGTAAAAGTGCCGCTCGATCTGCGGCTGATCGTCGGTGTCCAGTCGGGTCACTACCGCTCGGATGTGCTGGTGGCCCTGCATGCGGCTCTCGGTCCCGGCAGCGACGCCCAGCCTGGCTTTTTTCACCCCGACCGGCAGCTGCTGGGGGAGCCAGTCTATCTGTCGAAGCTGGTCAGCGCGGCGATGCAGGTCAAGGGCGTGCAGTGGGTCGAGTCCGTGCGTTTCCGTCGCTACGGAGATCCTCAAGGGCGGGATGGTGATGTCCTCTTGATGCGCCCTTGTGAGCTGGCCAGCGTCGAGAACATTGCCAACGTGAAGGCGCGCGGAACCCTCGAGCTTTTGATCGGAGGAAAGCTGTGAGCGACGACAGCAGCCTGAAATCTCCCGACTATTCGATCAACCGGCCCGGCCAGACGACGATCTATTACCGCGCCACCACCCACGGGCAGAGCCTGGCCCGCATGAAAGCTCGTCTGGCAAAACAGACGATCGCGAGTGGACCGTGGAAAGGCACTCGACCGCTGGCAGCCCTGACGACGCTGGCTGAGAGTGAACCAACGGTGGCGCTGCTCGACGCCTGGGCGGGCGTGCTCGACGTGCTGACGTTCTATCAGGAGCGGGCGGCCCACGAAGGCTATCTGCGCACAGCGACGGAGACACTGTCGGTGCGCTGCCTGGCGCAAGGTCTGGGCTACCGACCGCAGCCCGCGATCTCAGCGTCGACGTATCTGGCGTTCACCGTCGATGACAGCGCGACCATGCCGACTCAGGTGGCCATACCGAGCGGTGCGCAGGTGATGAGTGTGCCCGTCGGAGCCGCGCTGCCGCAGACCTACGAAACCAGTACCGATCTGACGGCGCGGGTGACGTGGAACCAGCTGCTGCCACTACTTTTTCAGCCGCAGACCCTGGTGACCAGCAACCAAGCAGCGGCGGGCACGGCTGTCTCGACGCTGCGCCTGGCCGGTCTGAGCACTGGGCTGCTCGTCGGATCGCTGCTGCGAATCGCCGATACCACGACGCTGCAGGTCACGGCGGTGACACGCTTGCCCAGTGAGCAGCTGACTGAGGTGTCATTCCAAGTCGTCGACGGTCCCGCCGTTCGTATCGCACCGGTGGCGACGCTGCCGATGGGCGATCCGAGCAAGCTCCCGTCGCTGCTTAGCGAGTCAGCAGTCAGTGAGCACATCCTCGGACGAACCTGGGATGACGCGACGCTGACCGAGTGCATCACGACGCGTGGCTGGGACGAGAGCAAGCTGACCCGCATCACCGCCTCGCTGCTGGCCGCAAAGACCACCGGCACTATCGTCACGTACCGTCAGCAGACCGCGTTCTTTGGCGCCAACGCCCCGCCGTGGAGCGCCATGCCCAAAATCGACTCGGCCTATCTGCGCGGCACCGACCTGTACGCCGACTCGAGCAGCAGCTGGGACGAGACTTCGACGACCACTGGCAGCAAGCTCGCCCGCAACAAGCGCAGCATCTGGGAAGACTCGTGGGGTCAGCTCTACAGCGCCACCACCAGCTGCGACCTATACCTTGACCGAGCCATCAGTGGCGTCGTCGCGGGTAGCTCAGTGTTGCTGGTCGGCTCCGCCGGTTATCGCAGCTTTGTCATCGGCAGCCTGAGCCACACCACCGTACGCGGCTACGGCACCACCGCCCGCAGCACCGGGCTGAAGCTCAGCCTCTCGACGCAGGCCCTGGCGACGGCGCAGAGCACAAGCTTCCTCACTCGCGACAGCGTGCTGCACCTACAGAGTGAGTCGCTGGACCTCACGGCCACCATTCCCAGAATCGACACCAGCACCGTGCGCGACTCGATCGAGCTGTCCGGTCTGGTGCTGGGACTCTCGGTCGGCCAGCCAGTCTTGGTCAGCGGCGAACATGCCGCGCAGAGCGGCGTCAGCAGCAGCGAAATTGCCCGCTTGGCGCAGATCCTTCACAAAGGTGGCTACACTACGCTCCGCTTTGCCGCGCCATTGGCCGTAGAACGCATCAGGAGCTCCGTTTCGATATGCGCGAATGTCGTTACCGCCACCCATGGAAAAACGATCGCCAGCGAGGTTTTGGGAAGCGGTGACGCCAGTCAAAAAAATCAGCGCTTTGCCCTCAAACAGTCCCCGCTGACCTACCTGCCCGCTGCCAGCGCCGCCGGAGCCAAGAGCACGCTCAGCGTTCGCGTCGGTGGAGTGCTGTGGCTAGAAGTTGACTCGCTGCTTGGGGAAGACGGTCGCAGTCGCTGCTACGTCATCGAGCACAGTGCCAGTGGTCAGGCCACAGTCGTCTTTGGCGACGGAGAACACGGCGCACGGCTGCCCAGTGGCCAGGACAACGTCGTCGCCAGCTATCGGGTCGGCGGTGGTCTTGATGGTGAAGTGGCGGCGGGGAGCTTGCAGATCCTGCTGACACGGCCGCTCGGACTGCGCAGTGTGAAGCATCCCGTCGCTGCCTCAGGAGCGTCAGCCGGATCGTCGCAAGCCGAGCTAAAAGAAGCCTTGCCGCTGTCGGTGGCGACGCTGGGTCGGGCGGTGTCGCTGCTCGATTATGAGACGATGGCCAAGAACTATCCTGGGATTGCCAAAGCCCAAGCCACGTCGGTGCGGTCAGCCGGTGCAGCGGCGGTTCATCTGACGGTGGCGACGGACGATGGCGAGCCGCTGGCCCGCTCGTCGCTGCTGTACGCAGGTCTGCAGGCGACACTGCTGTCACTGGGTGATCCGACGCAGCCGCTGATCCTCGACGACTACCAGCCGCGTCGCTTTGCCGTCTCGATCCGCATTGCCCTCGATCCTCGCTACGATGCCACGTCGGTGAAGGCGCAGGTCGATGCGCAGCTCCAAGTGGCGTTTTCGTTTGCCGCTCGCAGCTTCGCGCAGCCGGTTCGCGCCGCCGAGGTGCTGGATCTGGTGCAGCGTGTGCCCGGCGTGACTGGGGCACTTCTCGACGGGCTGTGGCTGGTCGGAGAGCCACGCAGTCGTCGCCAGCTCTTGGTCGCAGCCCCGGCCCGCATCGATCGCGGTGGTCGCAGCGTCGGCGCCGAAATCCTGCTGCTCAGCCTCGAAGACGACAGTGTGGGGGTGTTGCCATGAGTCCGGTCCGTGCCGAGCGTACGCCGAGTGAGCGTCTCTATGCCTTGCTGCCGACCATCTATCGCATGCGCGACTTTGACCAGGGCGAGCCGCTGCGGGCGCTGCTGGCGTTGCTGGAGGAGGAGCTCTCCCTCGTCGAGGCCGACATTGCGCGGCTCTATGACAGCTGGTTTATCGAGACGTGCGACGAGTGGGCCGTGCCGTACCTGGGCGACCAGATCGGAGCCCGTCTGAAACACTCGGTCAGCCCGAGGGCGTTTACCGCCAACACGCTCGCGTACCGACGACGAAAAGGGACGCTTGCGACGCTGACTGCCCTGGCGCGCGACGTGACCGGCTGGCCGGCGCAGATCGTCGAGTATCAGTCGCTGGTGGTGACCTCACAGCATCTCAACAGTCCTCGCCCGACTGCTCAATCCACCGCTGATCTGCGTCGCTGTGACGAGCTGGACAACATCGGGACGCCCTTCGAGCGAATCGCCCGCACCGTCGACATTCGCAGCCGAGGTCGCTATCACCCCGGTCAGCTCGGACTGTACGTCTGGCGCACCGCTGTGGTTCGGCAAGAGCGCTCGGTGGCCGTCGCAGCTTCGGCTGGTTGCTTTTATGTCAGCCCGCTCGGTCAACCGCAGGCGCTGTGGAGTCCGGCCCGCAGTCGCCCCGGCCTGGAAGCGACGACGGAGCTGGGCCTGGCACCGCAGCCCATCAGACGACGGACGCTGTATCGTGTGCTCGAAGCGCGACGGCAGGCCGCCATCGACGGACGCACCCTGCCCGACCCCTACTTTGGCAGTGAGCCGGTGCTGCGGATCTTCTATCGCGACGACAGCGGCCTGGTCCGCGAGGTGCCGCCCGAGCAGCTGGTGGCAGCCGACCTGGCGAGCTTCTGGCGACCTCCGGCCAAGCTGCGCTATCGACGAAGTGGAGACGGTAAGACGGTGGAGCTCCCGGTGACCGTGGCGATTGATCCCGAGCGGGGTCGTCTGGCGTTTGCCGAGGGTGAGACGCCGCGCAAGGTGTGGATCACCTATCACTACGGGCAGGTCGCCGAGCTGGGTGGTGGCGGCTACGAACGGACCCTGCTCGCGACGGAATCGGCCCGCTGTGTGACTGTGCGCGACGGAGATCCCGACGGAGTGCTGCAAAAGCTCGGCGATGCAACCACGGCTTCGTCGCTGTGGCAGGGAAGTCAGCAGCTTGTCATCGAGCTTCTCGACAGTGACCGCTATCAGCTGGGCCCACTGCTGGTGCCCGCCGGAAGCACGCTGACGCTGCGAGCCATCAGCGGGGCCCGGCCCTTGCTAACGACCACCCAAGTGCCACTTCCGGTGTCACTTGGCACGGCGGCGACGCTTCAGCTGGATGGGCTGCTGGTGGCCGGAAGCCTGACGGTGCAAGCGGTGGCCGAAGCTGCACCAAGCAGCGCAGCGACGATAAAACTACATCATACGACCTTGGTACCCGGGGTAAGTCTGGCTGACACCGGAGCGCCCCAAAAGCCAGCGTTCGCCTCGCTGACTGGACCGCCCACGCTTGCGCTGACGGTCGAGCTGACGCGCGGCATCTGTGGTCCGATCCAGCTTGGCCCCGGCGGGAACCTGCTCGCCAGTGGCAGCATCATCGACTCGCCCGGCAGTCTCCCGGCAGTGCTTGCCTCGGCAGCCAGCCTGACTCACACGACGGTGCTGGGAGTCTGTGCCGTCATCCGACTCACTGACACCAGCGACTGCCTGTTCCTTGGCCCCGTCAACACCATCGAGAGCGTCGAGGGCGACATTTCCTACAGCGTCCTGCCCTACAGACCCGACGACCGCGTGTCCTATCGCTGCCAGCCGCACCTCTCTCTCGAAGAACCCGACGCCGTTATCGCCCGCGTGCTGGCCGAGCTGCGTCCCCAGCTTGTGTCCCGTCGCTACGGCACCACCGGTTACGCCCAGCTCGACGCCCGCAGCGCGAGCGCACTTCGCAGCGCCGCCAGTGATCAAGGGGAGCCCGGCGCCTTCCACCACCTTCAGCAAGCCTTGCGCGAGAGCAACCTGATAGACAGCCAGGCTGAATACCTCCGCTCGAGCCTGACCCTGAACCTCTTTGTTGTCACTTGAGGATGTCCATGAAAGGCGATTTCACCCGATTTACGTTCCGGCCCGAGAAGCAGTACACCAGCGTTCGTCTCCAGCAGGGTCGGGTTCAGCTCGACGCGGACTGGAATGAACAGGTTGACATCCACGCCTACCAGATGCAGACGGCGCAGGCGTCGTTCTTTGGCGAAAATGGTGCTCCGAAGGCGATGGCGGGCTTCAAGGTCGGCTTCGACGCTACGCGTGGACTGACGCTGTCGCCTGGGCGCTACTACGTCGCTGGGCTGCTTTGCGAGCTGTCTCCGAGTAGCACCCACGCGGCGATAGGCACGACCTACAAAGACCAGCCGTTCTTTCCGGGGGCACCGCTTCTGGCGAGCCTGGCGACCGGCTCGTATCTGATTTATCTCGACGTGTGGACGCGGCATGTCACTTCTCTCGAAGATCCGCAGCTGCGAGAGGTGGCTCTGTCGGGACCGGACACCACGACGAGGACGCAGACGGTGTGGCAGCTGCGGCTCCTCAAGCTCGATCAGCCACTGGCCCAGCTCGACAGCGCCAACCTGGCCACTCGGCTGCCGGCTTCGACGGTGAAGATGGCCGCTCGGGCGCGCAGTCTGGCGCCAGCGGCGGGAAGTGCGCTTCAGCCGCCGGGCTCGGGCTATCTGCGGCTCGACAATCATCTGTACCGCGTCGAGGTCCATCAAGGCGGGCGGATCGGCCAGGACGCCATCACGTTCAAGTGCAGCCGCGACAACGGCGCCATCGTCGTGCCACTCCTGTCGCTGGCTGACAACACCGCTGTCATCGGTCCGTCGCCGCAAGACGAGGAGCGCGGCTTTGCCATCGGCACCTGGGTCGAGCTGAGCGACGACGCACGCGAGCTGCGCGGCGAGCCGGGAGTCCTGTGCCGAGTCACTTCCGTCGAGGGTCGGAACCTGACCCTACAGCCACCTACTGGTGTGACACTCGACTTTGCCAAGCTTGCGCCAAATCCCAAAGTACGTCGCTGGGATCTGGTGATGACCGATCTGCCGACGCAGTTTGCCGGCCAGTGGCTGGCGCTGGAGGACGGTCTGGAAGTGCAGTTTGCCGGCACCACCTGCCGCTGCGGCGACTACTGGGTCATTCCGGCGCGCACCGCCACCCGCGACATCGAGTGGCCACGACAGGGCAATGATCCGGCACTGATCGCACCGTCGGGAATCAGCCACAGCTACGCCGATCTGGCGACCGCGACCTGGGACGGCACCCAGCTGAAGGACATCATCGATCGGCGCTTGATTTTCCCGTCGCTGACCGACCTGCGAAACGTCGATCCGAGTCGCTATGACCAGCTGCTGTTTGGGCACAAGCACACCGGCGACGGTGACGGCAGCAAGATCCCTCGGGACGGAATTGTGGACGGAGCCATCAACGGCGCCAAGATTGCCAGCGACGCCGACGTGAAGATCGGCAAGCTGGCGGTGAGCGGCAACGTGGAGCTCATGACCGGCTCCAATCCAATTCACATCGCCAGCGGCTGGAACGGTGCGTGGACGGGTGAGACAAACAGTGGCGCCATCTGCAGCGACACGGGCGGCTTCAAGGCCCTGATGCTGGTCGGCAACCGAGGCGGCGTCGCTGGTGCCCCGCGCAAGGTCGGCGTCTGGGACATCCTGGAAGTGAACGGCACCCTCAAGACCACCAGCGATACCGAGGTCGGCGGCAGCGTCACCGTCAAAGGCACCGACCTGCGCATCGACAACGCGAACAACCGAGGTGGCCGCGACGGCACAAATCGACGGGCACTCGTCCACGACAGCAACGACACCCTGACCATAAACCGCGACCGAGACTACTCCAGCGGCGTCAAGATCGAGGGCCAGCTCACCATGGATGGCCGGCTTGTCCTCGACGAAAACATCCTGCGCCTGCGCTCCAGCACCAGCCCCAACCATGGGCTTGGTTATTTTGGCGCCAACAACCCCTTTGCCGGCACCAGCGTCGAGGGACCGGTGCTGTTTGGTCGCGACGGCGGTGCGCTCGGAACCGTCAACGTTGCCGCCGCCGAAGTCGCTGGCTCGGTCTACCTGACCGGTGGTGGCCACCTCACCATCCCCGCGTTCAACGAAGACTTTTCTGCCGGCATCACCGTCGAGGCCTGGGTCCGCTACGACAGCTTCCCCAACTGGAGCCGCGTCATGGACTTCGGCGGTGGTTCCGGCCAAGACAACATCCTGCTGGCCAACGACGGCACCTCCACCACCGCTCGCCTCAACATCCACAACGGCGCGGCGGGCAGTGCGACTTCCTCGGTGCCTGGCAGCAGCGCCCTTGCGACAGGCACGTGGATTCATATCTGCGCGACCGTCGACGCCAGCGGCAACGGCAAGTTCTACAAAAACGGCGCACAGTTTGGCAGCACCGTCACTGGGCTGGCCCTGCCGACCAACGTCAACCGCACCAGCAACTTCATCGGCAAGAGCAACTGGCCCAGTGATGGCGGCTTCAACGGCCGCATCGCCAACCTGCGCATCTGGAAGCGAGCCCTCAGCGCCAACCAAGTCGGCGACAACTTCACCAGCAGCCGACCGCTCGACCCCGAAGGACTGGTTGGCTACTGGAAGCTCGACGAGGGCAGCGGCACCGTGGCGCGCGACTCCTCTTCACGGGGACGGCACGGCACACTCGTTGCAGGCACGACCAACAGTGCCTTTGAGAGCTATCAAAAAATCGCCCTGAGCTGGGATCAGAGCCGCAACGTGGAATGCGGCAGCAATCTCACCATCGGCAACTATCTCTACGTCGGTGGGCGCATGGCCGTACGCGGCTCTGACTTTGTCCTCGACAACGTCGAGCGACGAGGCACGAACACCACCGGCTCGCGCATTGCGCTGGTCCACGACTTCGGCGACCGACTGCACATCAACTACGGGGGCGAGTACACCGGCGGCACCCTCATCGGCGGCAGCACGGTGGTCAACGGCAAGCTCAAGTCTGGCAACACCAAGACCAGCGCCTCGACGAGCAGCGGCACCATCTGGTCCGTCGCCACCAACGCCAACTACACCGACATCGACGGCATGAGCCTAAGCACCATCTGGGTAGGCGCGTGCACCGCCCTCGTGATGGTGACCATTGGTGGCGTGCAGATCGAAGGCAGCACCAACACCCGAGGCTATTTCACCCTGATCTACCAGGCGACCGGCGCGTCGAACTGGACCACCCTTGGCACCAGCGTTCATGAGTGGAACATCAGCGGCTTCGGACTGCGCGACATCCAGATGCACGCACTGGTCACGCTCAATGGCGGCTCCTACAACTTCAAAGTGCAGGCCAGGACCGACACCACCAACTCGACGCTAAGAGTCGGTTACTACAACTCACACCGCGTCCTAAGCGTCGTCGAGCTGACCTAGGAGAGCCGTCCCATGAGCCGCAGCCACGCCCCGTCCGAGAAGCAGTCTCAGGCCCCAAGTTCACTCGGGGCCACGATCAAAGCTGAGATTGCGCGCCGCAGTCAGAAGCCGAAAAATCCGTCGCTCAGCGAGTCGCTGCAGGTTGCGAGCAGTGGCTTTTCCGATCCGGGACAGCCGCTGCCACCGCCGATCCAGCGCGCTTTTGGGCCATACGATCTGTCTTCGGTCAAGGTTCACTCGGGGCCCCGTGCGCAGGAGGCGGCCTCGTCGCTGGAGGCCAATGCCTACACGCACGGCGAGCACATCGCGGTGGGGGAGTCGGCCAGCCTTCAGACGCTCGCACACGAGGCGGCGCACGTCGTTCAGCAGCGCAGTCCGGGCACGTCTTTAGGGGAAGGACTCAGCGAGCCCGGACAGCGCGTTGAGCAGCAGGCCGATGCCGTCGCCAGCCGGGTGATGCAGGGCGGCTCGGCCGTTTCCCTGCTATCGCGAGTCTCTCCCCTTGGACAGAGTGCGGCCACCACCGCAGCGCCGCCCGTGATCTTGCGCGACAAGATGGACTCCAAAAATGCACAGCGCAAAATCACTAAACACATTAAAAGCAACGATGATCTACAAGGATATTGTCAAAAAATCCTAGAGAACCAAGCCACAAATCCCTTTCAGGCGTTTGGTTTGATCTCATTCTTTTGGCAATATACACCAAGCGAATACAATGCTGATCCATATGCCTACTATAGAATGTCATGGGAGAATGCTGCTAAAAAGGTAAAAATTGGCGATTATCCAGCCAGAGGTGCATCTGGACCGCCATCATTACAGCCACAATCAAGCAAATTATCAAAACTACAGCAAGTTCAACAGAACAAAATTATGTCACAATACGACGAAGATGTATCGCAGTTTTCTGCAAAGATGGTTTCAAAGGGTGGAACATTTATCCAAGATCTCAGCAATGTCAAACCTATCTCTGATTCACTTGACAAATCAGGAAAGGCAGCCACCACCAAAGTCAGCGATTATTTTAGAAAAAAGAAATCACAACAATACAACTCCAACGTCCCAGATATTGACCAGCAAAATGATGATGACGATGACAACAACGCAGATCAGAACAACTGGGACAACAATGTCTTTTCTAAAAAACTCGAACTCCAATTAAGCAGTCATAACAACAATATTCATAACAACAATAATAACAACAATAATAACAACAATAACAACGACCTGCCATCCAATCACGAGGACCTCCTGGGACTGGATTTCCCCTCGAACAACTCGAATCAGCAGCAACAGAGCTCGATGAAGAAGGACGACTTCGACGACAATCAATGGAATGCCTTTGACGACGATCAGTGGGAGGACTTCGATGACAACACTCCGGACAATGACGACGATCAGGAAAAAATTGATACCAAGCCCAGTCTGCTTGCGATCTCAAACTACGACGAAGATATGCAGCTCAATCACAAGAGCAAAAAGAAAGCCCAAAACAAAACGCTGCTCGGCGATGAAATGGACTTGGTGTCAGGGCTAAAGTCCTCTGGAAAAACTCTACTTGAAAAAGGTGGATATTACCTGCGAACTGCTCCTGTACAGGTACTGAAGCAGTTCACCAAAGGCGCCAGCGGAATTGCCAATGGAACGGGAGCTGCACTAAAGAGCCTTAGTCAATCCGGACGTGCAAAATTATTATATAATCAAACGGCAAAAATGTATTCTGATCTTGACAATATATCATCAGAAGACAACAAAGGCGCCTTCTATGAGCCAGAAGTAAAGCCGCGTTTGCTAAAAGCGATAAAAATACTAATACTATATCCTCTGGTCGGCAATGTTGACGCGATATCAAGCATTACAACCTCTGCATTTGACGCATCGTCAGCCAGTAGTGCCACCAAGGTAAAAATGAATGAGGATCAGCTGACCAATTTAACAGATGTGTATGATCCAAACAAAGGAAGCTCATTTACGCATGAGCTTAATAAGAATCATACATATAAATCAAAAATCAATCCAAAACTTCAAAGCGTCAAAAAGAATTTTGGCCATAGCTCGAAGCAAAAAGACGAGGTGGCCAACGCCATTGCGCTAGGATTGAAGTCTAAATCGGCAGTGGATCAGACCGTCGCCCGCCGAATCCTGACCGAGCTGTTGCTGGTCGATGAGGAACAGCTAGAGCTCGACCCCGATGAGCTGGCAGAGCTGGTCCGCAACGAAATCCTGAAAGGCTAGGAGCCGCTTCCGCCGGAACTGCGATGCAGCTCTTGATTGAGATTGTGCGCAGCAGCCAAGCTGCCGACCCGTTTGCGTTCCAGTCCGGCAGTCAGGAATATGTCCTGCGCACGCCGCTGGGAGGCGCGGAGACGGCAACGCTGGTCTGGGATGACTCGCTGCTGCATGAGCTTGCGGAGCTGCGACGACCGGCGCCTGACCCGACGCTGATTCAGCGCCTGGGCGAGCGGCTGCGGCGCTTTCTGGCGACGCCCAGCTTTGCCAAACAGGAACGTGAGCTGCTGGCGGCGGTGGCAAGCCAGGAGCCGGTGTTCTTGACCTTTCGACTGGCAGCGGCGGAGCTTTTGGCGCTGCCGTGGGAGCTCTTGGCGCTTTCGGGGTCGGGGCAAAAGCTGGGGGCGCTGCCGGGGGTGCTGCTTCGCTATGCCTGGCCACAGACGCAGACGGTGCCGCCACGACCCGAGAGTCTGCGTCGGGAAGGCGGGCGGATTCTGCTGGCGTGGTCGGCAGCGGCAGGAGCGGTTCCGGCGGTGGAACAGGAAGCGGCGATTCAGCGGGCGTGTCAGCTCGGTCAGCTGCCGTTTGACCCCGAGCGCGATGTGCTGCCGCATCTCTCGGCGGCGCGCCTGTCGCAGCGACTGCGGGAACAGCAGGACTCCGAGCCAGTGACGATCCTGCACCTGCTCTGTCACGGCAGTCGGCGCGAAAATACGTTTGGGCTGGCCTGGGACAGCGACGATGGCGGGATGGAGGTTGTCGACGCCGGTCAGCTCCGTCAGCTGCTGGCGCCGCATGCTCGGGAGCTGCGCTTGGTGGTGCTGTCGGCCTGCGACAGTGGCAACAGCGGGCCGCTCGGCAATCACCTCGGGAGCGTGGCCCAGGCCCTGCATCGCGTCGGGATTGCGGCGGTGGTGGCCTCGCGGTTTCCGCTGTCCGTCGCGGGCTCGCTGGTGCTGACCGAAGAGCTGTACCAAGAGCTGCTCGGACGGCCAAGCTCGCTGGAGCTGGCGTTTGGTCGGGCTCGTCAGCGACTGCTACAGGAGACGGCCAGCCTCGACTGGGCGGCGCTGCAGCTGTATGCCCGGCCCGAGGACGGAGACAACAGTCGCCCGGTGCTGTTTCGCCCCTATCGCGGCCTGTCGCCGTTTCTGCCCACCCAGCGTCGCTTTTTCTTCGGACGTGAACAGGAACGAGCAGCGGCACGGGCGGCGATGCTGACGCTGGCGCAGGCGAGCAAGCCCCGGTTTCTGCTGGTGACGGGCGCGTCGGGAACCGGCAAGTCGTCGGTGGTTCTGGGTGGTTTGTTGCCCGACTTTGTGGACCAGCACCCTACAGTGGCCCACCCCGATTCGCTGTCCCGCACCGCCAGCGAGCTGCTCGGGCTGCTGCGGGATCAGAGTGACAGGCCGCAGACGCCGAAGCTACAGGCGGCGGTGCAGACCCTGCTGCAGGAGCTTGGCACGCTGGTTCAGCTCGGTGGGGATGGCTGCTGGGAGTGGCTGGTGCTGCGTCCCGGTCCGCAGCCCGAGCAGGCGCTTCAGCAGGCGCTGGCGCGTCGTCAGCATCCCAGTCAGCCGCTGCTTTTGATCGTGGACCAGCTAGAGGAGCTGTTCACGCACTGCGAGGATGTGCAGGCGCGCAGTGCGTTTGTGCAGGCGCTGTGGACACAGTCCAAAACCGACAGCGGCATCCACTGTGTGGTGACGCTGCGGGTCGACTTTCTCGGGCGCTGCGGTGAGCTGGTTCTCGATGAGGAAGGGCTACGGCTCGATCGCATTGCCTACAGTGAGGAGCACCGGGTCTTCGTCGCTCAGCCAGCGCCCGAGCAGCTGGCGGTGGCGATCACCGGGCCGGCGCAGCTGGTCGGGCTCGACGTGGCAGAGTCGCTGGTGCAGCGGATGGTCAGCGAAGTGGCGGGGGAGCCGGGCGCGCTGCCGCTGCTGTCGTACGTGCTCGATCTGCTGTGGCAGCATCGAGACGGACCGCAGCTGTCGGAGCGAGTCTACGCCGAGCTGGGCGGAGTGGCGGGGGCGCTCGGACGCAGTGCCGATCAGGTCTACTTTGCGCTTCAGCCGCCGGACCAGCGCCTGGCTCGTCAGATGTTGGTGCGGCTGGTCGGTTTTTCGGCGGAAGTCGGGGGTGAGACGCGACGACGGGTGCCACTGCGTGAGCTGCGGGAGGAGATTCACGATCCACAGGCGCGGCTTGATGCAGTGCTGGCGGCGTTCGTCGAGTCCCGGCTGCTCGTACACGGCGAGGAGTCCGGCCTGCCCGTGATCGAGTTCGCCCACGAAGCGCTCATCCGTCGCTGGGAACGGCTGCAGGGCTTTTTGAAAGAGGATCGTCAGCGACTCCTCGAGCTGCGTGAGCTACAGAAGTGGGCGACGCAGTTTGCGGCGTTCGGCTCGCTGCTGCGAGGTGCCCAGCTTGGGTATGCGCAGCGGCTGTTGGAAAAGTATCCCGACGAGCTGGGCCAGCAGGTCACCGGGATGATTCGCCGCAGTCTGCAGGCGACGCGACGGCGCTGGCTTGGACTGGGGATGGCGATCTGCGGCATCGTGGCTTCACTGACCGCTCTGACCGTCGCCCAGCGGCGCAGCGAGCAGCGGGCCATCGCCGAGAGACAGCTTGCCGTCGCCAAGGAACGGACCGCGCGGGCTCGGCTGCTGGCCATGCACGCGGAGCAAGCGACCGACGCCGAGATCGACACGGCACTGCTCTATGCGGTTCGAGCGATGCAGCTACACCCCGAGCACAGCACCCGCAGCGCACTCGCCAGCGCACTCGTTCGCAGTCAGCCAATTCAGCGCTTTGTGCGACTGCCTCCGTCGCGGGTCCACAGCGTCGCGTTCACTCCCGACAGCCAGACTGTCGTCGCTGCCACCGGGGACGCGGGCCTGTGGATGCACGATGTCGAGCGTGGCACCCGCACCGCGCAGCGCTTGGCCCCGACCGGCTCGTGTCACACCTGTACGCCGCCTGAGCTATATGCCGTCGCCGTCAGCCCCGATGGCCAGACCGTCGCTGCCACTGGTCAAGGCGGACAGATTTTTTTGTGGCCTACTTCCCGCTTTGCAGACGCTGCCGCACCACCAGCAATCTTGACGACGGGTGCGCGCACACTCTACAGCCTTGACTACAGCCCCGATGGAACTCAGCTTGCTGCCGGCGCCGGGGATGGTCAGATCTTCCGCGTCGACCTTCGCCCTCAGAAGGCCCAGCCTGCCCCCGTCGCCAGTGACGCGGCGCAGATCGTTGCCTCGGTGGCCTTCGAGCCTGGACATGGACGCCGTCTGGCCGCTGTGGGAAATGGCGGCAACCTGATGGTGTTCGACTCAGCCTCGGGCGCACCGGTCCTCGGTCCACTCGCTGGGGGTCACGGCTACCTCAGCAGCGTGGCGTGGAGTCCATCGGCTCGCCTGCTGGCCGCCGCCAGTGAAGATCACACCGTCTTGCTCTGGGATACCGAGCGCGGACAGTCGCTGACCTGGGCCCCGGGCACCACTCGCTCTGCAGGCGCACTCAGCGGCGTCACTTTCAGCCCCGAGGGTCGCTGGCTGGCGTCGTGCGGGCTCGACCGAGCGATTCGCCTGTGGGACGTAGAAGGCTTGCGCGCACTTGGCGTCCCGATCATCGCCCCCGGAAGCGCGATCTACAGCTGCGCGCTTTCCCCCAGCGGACGAGTCCTGGCCACTGGCAGCGACGGACTGCTCTTGCTGTGGGAGATTACCTCGCACCCTGTCTTACATCGGCTCCGCCAGCCCGTGCCGGTCAGCGCGCTGGCAGTCGCCAAGAGCGGCCGCTTCGGCGTGGTCGGCGGTCCCGACGGCACACTTCGCCCCTGGCCGCTGTCCCAGTCGCAGCCAGGTCCCGCGCAGGTCGCCCACAGTCGAGCCATCAACGCTGTCGCCTACAGTGTCGACGGAAGCTTGCTCGCCTCGGGTAGCTCTGATGGCAGCGTCGGCGTCTTTGCCGCCCAGTCCTTCGAGCGCCAGCGCACCTTCACCGAGCCCGGACACGGCGCAGTGATGGCGGTGGCTTTTGGTCCGCGCGGGGACACCGTGGCAGCCGGCTTTGCCGACGGGACTCTCGTATTGTTCCCGCTGGTCGTCGGTCCCAGACCATCGCCCATCGTCACCCGTCAGCAGTCGATCGCGGCGCTGGCCTTCAGCCCCGATGGTCGCATCTTGTGGAGTGGTGGCCTCGACGGAACCATCCGCAGCTACTCCCCGCTGACCGGGCACCCGCTGTGTCCCGACGGCAGTCTCGTCCACAAAGACAGCATCGCCAGCCTGACCGTAAGCCCCAGCGAGCGCCTGCTGGCGTCGGGCGGTCGTGATCACGCTGTGATCTTGTCGACGTGGAACGAAGTCACCGGCTGCTTGACCGTGCGCGGTGAGCCGCTCCGCAAACACACGGCGCTGGTGGCCACGCTCAGCTTCAGCAGCGACGGACGGATGCTGGCTTCGGGAGGGGATGATGCCGCGATCGTGCTGTGGGATGTGGGGGAACAAAAGCCGATCGGCCCACCGCTACGAGGTCACCAGCGAGCGATCACCGGGCTCGCCTTTGGCAGCGACGGGCAGCTGATCTCTGGTGATAGTGAGACGGTGTGGCGCTGGAATGTCGCCGAGTCACACTGGCTGGATCAAGCGTGCGCCCGCGCCGGTCACAACCTGTCTCTCTCCGACTGGCAGCGTGGGCTTGGTGACGCCCCCTACTGCCGCGTCTGCGCCGCCTATCCCGTCGGGGACAAGGCACCTGCGAGCGCCCCCTTGTGCAGCAGCTTGCGGGGTTCGTGACGATGCAGTCGGACGGACGATCGTGCTTACCGGGGCCGCAAGATGGTGCCGCGCCCGCCCACCACCCAGGTCGTCGCCGCAGTGCTGCCCATCAGGATCGAATACAGCGGCTGGGCCGTCGGCTGAACCGAGGCCGTCCACGTCGTACCATCCCAGCGCAAGATCGTCCCATCGGTAGTGAGGGCCCAGATCTCGGTCGCACTCTTGCCTCGGATCGCGGTGATGTCGGCGGTGCTACCGCTCGGGACGGCGCTTACCGTAGTGCCGTTAAAGTGCAGCATAGTGCCGCGATCTCCGGCTATCCACACGTCGCTGGGACCGCTGCCCCACACGGCGCGCAAGGTGGCGCTGCTGCCACTCGACAGAGCGCTCCAGCTCACGCCTGTGCTCGATCGCAGAACGGTCCCGTTTTCACCCACCGCCCACAGGTCAACGCCGCTGCTCCCCCAGGTTCCGTAGAGGTTCGCGGTGGTGCCACTGCGAATGGTTCCCGTGCAGCCGCCGCTACACAGAATCGTCCCGCCATCACCGACGATAACGGTGCGTGCGATGGGAGTACCACTGCTCTGCCAAATCGCCCGCAAGTTGGCCGAGGTCGTACGCACCCGCGTCTCCCAGATGGTGCCATTCCAAGTCCTGATCGTGCCGTTGTCACCGACGATGGTTGCGCTGCTCTTGCCGTCCCCTGTTGCGGCACGAATCGTGTACGGACTGACCGAAAAGGTGTCGACCCAGTACACGCCATTCCACTGATACAGCGCGCCCCCGTCTCCAGAAGCGAAGAAGGAGCTTGGGCCCTGCTGCCAGACTGCATACAAGTGGATGAGCGGCCCGCTCTGCACCACCGACCACTTGCTGCCATCAAAGCGCGTGATCGATCCCTCGCGGCCGGTGCTCCACATTCCTCCTCCAGGAATCGCGGCCAGCATCCGGCCACCTGCCTCACCAGGATGAGGAATCGGAGTCCAGCTGGTTCCATCAAATCGCAGCGCCGTGTTCGCGGCCCCTAGCGTGACAACATCACTGGCCCCGGTTCCTGCAATCGGCCTGAGTGACTGCGTGGTGCCACTTGCAACCGAGAGCCAGCGCGTGCCGTTATAGCGCAGCATCTTGCCGCGATCACCGACGAGCCAGATGTCATTGGCAGCGCTGCCCCAGATGCCTCGGTAGTACTCTGAAGTGGGCAGATAGCTCGAGCTCCAGGCACTGCCATTCCAGTGCGACAGCATCGAGGCTCCTTGCAGTGCCCACACATCATTCGGACTTGGGCCCCACATCTGGAACAGAGAGCTGGAGGAGACGATCGGGCTGCTTCCGTACGCTGCCGCCCAGCTCCCGCCATTCCAGCGCAGCAGAGTGCCGCGATCGCAGCAAGCCCATAGATCATTGGCAGTGGCTCCAAAGATCGATGTGATGTCGGTCCGTGCCGAATTGGCAGAAGGACTCCAGCTGCGGCCATCGAAGTGCAAGATCGAGTGGTTCGCACCGACGGCCCAGACATCATCTTTGCGGATTCCCCAGACTTGGTAGAGATCCTCTGTGGTGGCGCTGCTGGTGCGGGTCCAGGAGCTACCATCCCAGTGGGCAAGGAGTCCGCGAGTGCCGGCCACCCACGCATCATCTGCCGCGCTGCTCCACACCGATCGGATGTCTTCCCCAGGAATCCGCAGCGACTCCCAACAGCTGCCGCTGGCGTCGCAGGATCGCCGCTCCATGCTGGCAGAGATCACCATGTTCTTGGTGATCCTCAGGTCACAGTACAGCGAGTTTTTGGCAGCAGCACAGTCCCCGCCCCAGCCTCCGAAGGTCGTTGAAGCCGCCGGCTCTGCTTTCAAGTTTAGGATCTCTCCGCTGGGAATGAGGGCGTAGCAGACCGGGGAAGCTTCCCCGCGGCCACAGCGGATTCCGTACTTGCTGGCCAGGATGCGTCCGTTGCCTTCACCGACGGTATATAGGTCAACGGTATAGCGCACCGGATCGACCGTAACCGGACCTTCCCGCAGTGGCTGGCTGACTTGACCCGGCGGAACGTACCAAGTCTCAACCGCCAGCTCGGTGACCGTTTCATTCAGATCACAGCCAGTAGGAGTGCTCAGCAGTGCAGCCGCAGCGAGAGAGAACAAGCGACGAACCATAGTACGCGGTGACATGATGTTCCTTCGTGTCCAGAGGGATAGATCTGCGTGAGCTGATTGGTAAGAACCAGCTGCACAGTCGCCACGAAGTGTAGCCGCAGGCTCTGACAACGCCTCATCGAGAGACGATAACTACACGGAAGTACATCGATTCTATGGAGGAACGAGAAGCGCTGGAAAGGGAGGTTCTGTAGCTGCTGGTAGCTGGCGCTGAGCCTCGAAGATCGCCCCGCTATAGGTGAAGGCTTGTACCGCCTCTGCGACCACCGCGCTCAGCATAGACTCCGCCAGTGGCAGCTCATCCAGGCGATGACGAAACTGGTGCTTGAACTCCTCAATATTAGGAATCTGAGAGAATTCATAAAAACGCAGCCCAGCCGATCCCTCAAGATGGAGCGCATAGGCCGCAATCCGGCGCAGAATCTGCCCCCCAGAGAGATCCCCCAGATACCTTGTGTACGCATGAGCAATCAGCAGCTCTGGGCACTTCTGGGCGTGCGTACGAAGGCGAGCAGCGTAGCGGAGCGCAGCCAGAGACGGACTCGCCAGTCGCCAGCTCTGCTGGATTCCCAGTCGCTGATCCAGGTAGTCAAGGTCCTGCGCCAGCGACTCCTGCCGCCACAGCTGAGGCAAAATCAGCGGCTCCATCACGGACTCTGGATGCTGTGCACAGAGACTCTCTTCCAGCGCTTCATACACCGCATGAAAGTCGATGAGCAGGCGCCGATACGATTCCAGATCGATCAGTCCGCGAAGGAATCCTCTCACAAACGCCAGCCGCTCGACCCAGCGATGCGCCCGCCGCGTTCCTTCGCGCAAGCGGACAGAGAGTCCGTAGGGAGTCTGTCCTGTACCAAGCTTCCTAGGCGCTGTGCCCATACGAAATCTCCGAGTTCTGGGAAGTCATCCGGACTGCAGCGTCCGCAGGGTCGGCAGCAGATGGCGCAAATAGGAATCGCTCCAGATACTCGCTGGCTAGGTCAGGACCGAACAGACGCGCGAGGGCATTGTGCTCCTTGCGATTCTGTCTCTCTGCGGAAAGCCAGCGCTCTCGCTTGGTATGGATGACGTTCCTTTCTGCGCTCGAAGTGACCGACATCCTGTCAGCAGACTGCCTCGCAACGCTCCTTAGAAACGCTTGGACGGCGGTCAGAATCTGCAGCTCATGACCCTTTTGTCCACCCGCAATCAGTGCCAGAGGTGAAAAAGTTCCTTCGGTAAACAGAGGACGCTTTCGCATCACCACCAGCGACGACAAATCAGACTCTAGCTGCAAGAGCAGCGGCGCACTGTGAAGCTGCCAGTACGCGTCATCAAGCGGAGCCAAGTCCACCGCGATCAAAGAACAGACCCCCCGCAGCGCAATCAGATCCACTCCCAAGATCGGTGCACGACTCGTCTGAGAGGGCAGTCCCACCACCGTCAAGGAACAGAGTCTCCCGTCCTCCGTCGCCAGCGTCGCCACAGTCAGCGAGTCATAGCGGGCCCCCGCAAAGCGCTGGGTAGAGAGTGTGATCTGCGACTCCGCAGTACTCCCTGACAGACACCGCAGGTGAACCGGAATCTCTACCGCAGTGTGCTGTCCGTTTTCGATCAGCTCGTCCCAGATGGTCTGCCGCAGCTGCGCCAGTCCGTGACTGATTCGCTCGCGACTGTCTTCGATCATGGCGACCTCCCCAGCAGTGCAACCACCAAGAAGAGAATCACAAGGCACACCAGCGCGACTCCGCTCGCCAAAAGCGTCGTCCGCTGGCTCGGTAGCACGGGCTCCCTGTTTGCAGAAGAACCCACCAGCTTCCACTCATCAGGAAGCGTCACCTTGGGCCCAAGCGGAAGACGTTGTTCCACAGTCTGAGGCGTCGGAGCAGGCGTCACGACAGGACTCTGTACCGCAGGCGCTGACACGCGATCCGAATCGACAATCGGCGGCTGATCTGCAGAGGTTGCAGCATCGATGGTGATCACTGGCTGCGTCTGAAATAGACGGACAGAGGACAGCTCTTCTGTGAGCTGTTGCCACGATCCGTAGCGCTGCTCGGGCTGCTTGGACATCATGCGATGGATGATTCCTGCCAGGTGACGATCAAAGCCCGGCTCTAGCGAGAGGATCTGGCGCGGCTCTTCATGCATGTGCGCCAGCAGCAGCTCGCGATCGGTGTCCTTCTCAAACGGAGGATGCCCCACTGCCGCGTGATACAGAGACGCTCCCAAGCTGTACATATCAGCCCGGAAGTCGATGTGACTGGGACTCTGGATTTGCTCTGGAGCGATGTACTCTGCCGTCCCAGACACCAGTCCACGCGCTGCCAGCTCATCTTCCAGAGTTCCCGCAGCAGTCCGCCGACTAGCAATCCCAAAATCCACCAGCTTGATATGACCATCCCGACGCTCGATGATGTTCGACGGCTTCACATCTCGATGTAGAAGTCCGCTCTCACTGGCTGCGGTCAGGGCTGCTACCACTGCAAGGCCAATCTGCGTGATGCGCGCGACCGGCAGCTTGCCAAGGTTGCGGATCATCGTCTCTAGGTTCGTCTCACCAACGTACTCCATGACGATGTAGGGAATCCGACCGTCTACATCGGCATCGATCACTCGCACAATGTGAGGATGATCGAGCCGCACCAGAGTCTGGGCCTCATGAAGAAAGCGACTCTCTCCTTCCGGATCGATCGCAGGGTCAATGGGGTCAAAGATCTTTACCGCCACGGGCACCCGCATCAGCTCGTGAAAGGAACGGAACACCGTCGCTGTCGCACCGCCGCCGAGTGGCTCATGAAGCAGGTAGCGACCGATCCGTCGACCCGAAGCAGGAAGCGGCGCCGGAACTGCTGCGGACTCTGGCTTCGGTGCAGACTCCGGAACTGCTGCGGACTCTGGCTTCGGTGCAGACTCTGGAACTTCTGCTGGCTCTGGCTTCGGTGCCGGCTCCAGAACTTCTGCGGACTCTACTGATACTGCGGTAGATCTCGGCTTTGTCCCAAGTACCGTCGACAGTGGTAGGTTTAGATAGCCTTTGCCCACAGCGTCAATGGTACGCGCCAACGTCTGAGTCAGGAGCTGTTTGCGGACCAAGAACTCGAGCAGCGGGCCTTGCTGATTCCACTGAACCCACAGCTGTTCAAGCTCTCGCTCACCAAGACCGCAGCGCTCTTCCAGATAGGGACGCAGCTGTTCCCACAGGGTGTCGGCGTTCGTCATCTGATTTACCGCCTGCTCCAGTGCGGCCACCGCCTCGGCCATGCTGGCATACCGTTCAGAGGCACGATGGGCAGCCAGCCGAGCAATGATGGCCGCTAGTCCCGGGGCTGCCCGCATGCTGTCAAGTAGCGTCGGAAGCTGCGTTGGAGAGGCGCGACTTCCATGCCACAGCTCAAAGCCAACCAGTCCCAAAGAGAACTGATCACTGGCCGGTGTGGCTCCTTCCAGCGCGACTTCCGGAGCCATGTATTCCGTCGATCCAGTCAGCGTCCGCGCCACCGCTCCACGCGACAAAAATCGACCAGCCCCAAAGTCGGTCAGCAGCCAGCGCGTCTGCACGCCCTCCTGCTCTGCCAGGATGTTTTCTGGCTTCACATCGCGGTGCAGAACGCCCTGCTCATGTGCGTACGACAGAGCGGCGCCGACATCGAGCAGGACCTGTCCGCACTGGCGCGGAGTCAGGGTCTTTCTCTCCACCAGTGCCCGTCGCAGAGAACCACCACGCGCCCGCGCAAACACCAGCGCCCACAGCTTGTGGACTTCATCAAAGCCGGCATCCAGACAAGGCACGATGTTGCGATGTTTAAACCGCATCACCAAGCGCAGTTCGCTGGCCCAGGGAGGAAAGCCATCCTGCTCGCCATCAAAAAACTTCACCACCACATCGTGTCCGCCCTGGGAATCGGTGGCGCGAAACACGCTGCCAGATGTACCGATGCCAATCCGCGTACCCAGGAGGTAGCGTCCCAGCACCAGACTCTGTTTGATGGCAGCTTCCCCCATGATAGACGGCTCACTCACTCACTCAGCTGCTGCACGATTTTCGAGTGCGAAGTCCGCGCGGTGATCAGCGCATGGACACGCGGTGCGGACTCCTGCGGGACCAGCACAAAGGTCGTTCCTTCTTTGTCTCCCATCCGGGCATCACCGGTCTGAACGCAAGTCAATCCGTCGCTGGCAAAGTGTCCAAAGAAGCCCTCCAGGACCCCTGCAAACATGTCATCCGAGAGGTGTCCCTTGGGGCCGATGTCTTGCATGGGACTGCTGGTCAGCTTGATGGCCAAGAATCCGTACTTGCCAAGCGACCAGTCGATCTGGATTCGTCCCAGTCCAAAGCCGCGCCACAGATCTTCGATCAGGACCTGAAACTCGTTCATCGTACAGTCGCGCAGAGCACGCCCCAGATAGCCGCTTAGCTCGGCCTCACAGCGACGAGCCAGGCCGGCTCCGTAGAAGTGACCACAGCGCCGCAGAATGAGCACCGTTGCGGGTCCTGTCTCATGCTCACAAGCAGTCACAAAGCCGCGCAGAAAGTCTTCCCCTACACCAAGCAGTCGCGTTCCGCCCTGGCTCCGCAGCACCCCCGCAGTGAGGTCTGTCCGCAGAAAGGAATCGCGTGAGAAGTAGTTCAAAGGGCGAAGCGTGGTCATGATCTACTTCGCCTCCTTGGCCGTATCATCCAGACCCTTCCCAGACAGGACTGATGCGCACTGAGCCAAGAACGGCTGAAGCAGCTTCATCGTCGCTGGTGTCAGCTCCTTACCGGCCTCTGTAGCCAGGGTTTTGTAGGTGTCTTCGATAAAGTGCGGCGCAAACCCGACCCCCTTCAGGATCGTCGCCATCCACGTCAACAGAGAGTCGTTCAGATACTGGGGATCATTGCGAACCATCGCCAGCGTTGAATACCGCAGCACCATCGTTTCATCACGGACACAGGTCTGCTTGGCATTCTTGTATTTCTTCTCAAGATCCGGATAGGCGCGGAAGACCTCGCGCACCGTTCGCTCGATGATCACGCTCTCTTTGCCGCTGATCTCTGTCATCGCCAGCAGTCGTCCCTCCACCCCACTGGCAAAGTCACGCAGCGTGACCTGCTCTGCCTGATTCAGATAGCGACCCTCTGCGGTGTGTAGCATGTCCAAGATCTGACGATTCATCGAACTCTCTCCGTAAGAAGGAAGGGAACTAGCCCCACTTAATGTTTGCAAACAGCGAGCCCAGCGGCTCGACGACTTCACTACACGGACGACGCTCCACATTCAGGAAGCGGCTGGGCATCCGCATCGCCACAAAGTACTGCTCGACCGGCAAGGCCGACCAGTGATCCAAGGCGCTGGCAGCCTGGGTGCCCAGTGCCAGCTTGGCAAAGTAACGACGCACACTCTCAGGACGCTGCGGACGTTCCTCCGCTTTCAGCTCTATATCCATGGCGACTCCTTGCAACCACCGGACTCCCTACAAGCGCTCGATGATCTCTTTGGCCGTCGCTCCCTCGCGCGTCCAGAACTGAGCAGCATTGATGCGCTTGCTGGAGCCCACGAGGAACTTACAGAACGACTCCCCCATCGAATAACACTGAATCTCCAGTCCGCTCAGCTCTGTCCGGGCGATGTGACCGAACACCGCTGCAAACAGACCGGCATAGTAATGACACGCGACCTTGCCGATGTTGCCGATGCTCTTTGCGACCGCCGACTCAAACAGATCGATGAAGATCAGTCCTTCTTTGATCTGCGACAGATCGTAGTTCCAGCTGCCCCAGCCCGCAGCTTGCAGCGGCCACCACCACGTCTCCAGCACCATCCGCGAGTGCGACTCCTGAATGGACTTCCCAAACTCCTCCTGAAAGCGCTTCTCAAAGCCACTCACATCGACCTTGCCCCACTCATATCCACAGCGATACATGATCTCTGCGGCGGCATCTCCGACCTCTTCCTCCAGCGCCTGCTGATAGCCAACAATGAAGTCCTCTGTGACCAGCATCGTGCGCTGCTCGTAGCGATTCCTTAGTCGGCCTTCTCCATCGCGTAGCCAGAACTTTTCGGGGTCATAGTGATTGTGTTGCGCATGAACACTCTGCCCCACTTGAGCGGTGGGAAATACAATTGCCACGACTTACCTCTCGGAATAGGAGTTCTTTTCGATCGACTGACAGCGCGATTGCATCTCGGCGATGTCTATGTCCACAAACGACAGCTCACGAATCCGTGATCGGGTGATGATCTTCCCGGCTGCGATCAGCACCGTGCCATGCAGAGGATGTACGATCGGAACTTCGGTCCGACGGCCAATGAGCTTCTCTAGCTCTACCGATCCATCCAGGTACTGCACACGCGGCAGCGCTATTTTAACGCCGTTTCCCAGTACCTTGGCTTGACACGCCAAGCGTGAGTTTGGCTGTCTGTCCGCAAGCATCGGTAACGACATGTTCTCACGCGGAGTGATCGGAGAGAGTCGCTCTGCCCCTTCTACTACATACACGTGACAGGTTGCACAAAGCCCCTTGCCACCACACGCCATCGGCAGCTTTTCTTGGCACGCCAAGACGGCCTCTATTACCCGTGCATTCGTCGAGACATCGACAGGATCTTCGTGCGTCTCGACATGGACACTCTTCATGCGAGGGCATCCCCCTTCCCCAGTCGTAAGATGTCTTCGCGCCCCAAAATGTTACAGAAGAGCGGGTGTATTTTTTGTCGATGCAAGACTTCAATGACTACTTGGCCGCAGCGGGGCGCGGCTCGGGAATCGGAATCGCTTTGGGAGGCTCCTCCACCTCTTTCTTCGGCTTGGGCGGCTGCAAAAAGCGCAGCGAGCGCCACGAGTTGGCAAACACACTGTCCGCCACGGATGACGAGCTACCCAGTGACTCTCCGGCATTGAGATTCTGTCCGTTTGCCGCCGTCCAGTCGCTGTCCATCGTCCGTGGATTGGCTCGGTCAACGGCGCCATCGACTTGATTTTTGCGCGCTACCGATCGCCCAGCCTGGCCCTTTTCGCCGTACGCATCACCCACCTGGGCGACGTTATAGTCCTTGCGAATCCGACCGTACGGATCGTCGATGGTTAGGCCGTCTTTCTGCATCTGCTGCACCGACACAATGTGCGAGGCGTCGAAGTTCTTGCTCCCTTTGTGGTGATAGCTCAGCATCGCCGCCCCACCGTCATCGAGCACCTCGGACAGCTCGCCCCGCGCCTTGGTCCAGTTCATGTCCTTCCCAGGAGTCACCGTGCGATAGGTCGGACGCTTCTCGACATCGGGCTCCAGCTTCTCCAGCAGCTTCGGAGTCACCGTATCCAGATCCGTCCGTCCGCCCGCTTTGGTGAGGTAGCGCAGCAGATCGAGCGTGTCCTCGAACTGCGCATTTTCACGATACTTACCGGCGACGTTGTCCCAGGCCTTCTCTTCAGTATCCTTGCCGCGCACCCCTTGATACGGCTTGGTCGCAGCCCCGTCGACCGCCTTGAGATACCCCTTCACCTGTCCCTCAAAATATCCGGGTGGCAGCTGCACCTCGTCGGCACTCTTGGGCAGCGTGCTCGGGTCGCCTTTTTGCTTGGCCAGCTTGGCCTTCTCTTCATCGAGAAAGCGCTTCCGCAGCTCGCCATCAATCGCACCCATCGCATCTTCACGCCCATAGCCCATCCGCTCCAGCGCCATCGCCAGGCTGGTCATGTTGCACGACGCTTCCGGCGGAATCAGGTTGTCCGATTGGGTGCGATATTCCGGCACTCCCAGCTTGGTATTCCAGTCACTGCCAGTGCCCACATGCGCGCCTTCCGGATTTGTTCCTGCTGCCGGAGTCGTCTCATCAGGCTGCATCTTTTCCAGCGACTCGATCAGAGGCCGCGCATTGTCGATAAGCGGGGTCGGCACTGTCGCTGCCGCGTTCCCCGTCGCATCTTCCGGCGCAACATCTTGCGAGAACTTCGACAGCGCATCGAGCCGCTCTTCCAGATACTTCGCCTTCTCTGGACCTTTCAGAAACTGCGATGCGTAGTTCGCACCATCAAGCGTCATCTGGTACGCATCGATCCGCTTGTCTCTGGGCCCGCGCTCATAGATCGCTGGCGGCAAGAGTCCAATGTCGGCGTAGTGACCCAGCGGCTCCGCAAATGCCTCCGCAGGCAGCTTGTCCGCTTTGGGAACCGGTCCCAGCGGCGTCGGCACGTGCTCAAGCGGCACCGGAGCCATCGCCTCCCACGGGATCGAAGCCAGCGGCTTGCGAACCCACTTGTCTGGACCATTCACCGTCCCACTCTCTGGCTTGGCTTCCGGAGCGTGCACGTCTTCCGGACGCTTCTCCACAGCTGGCATGCAAAAACCCCCAAGAACTTATCGGCAAAGCGGGCGGGCGATTGCCTTGTGTCCGCCCAGCGCCGCTGCCAATCGGTATTGTCGACGACTCCAGGGACCTTGTACTAGGATCGTGATCATGTTTTTTTCCGATCCGCGCAAGCTGAAAATCCCTACCAAGGAAGAGTCTCTCCCCGGTCGCTCTGATCGCATGAGCGTTCCGGACCTTCACTTTGTCTCCGGCCACCGCATCGTGCCGCCCTTCCCTTCCGGAATGGAGCGCGCTCTGTTCGGAATGGGCTGCTTTTGGGGGGCCGAAAAGATGTTCTGGCTGTGTGATGGTGTCTACAGCACAGCCGTCGGATACGCCGCCGGACATACTCCCAATCCCAGCTACTACGAGGTCTGCTCCGGTCGCACCGGCCACAACGAAGTGGTACAGGTCGTGTTCGATCCCAAGCGACTGCGTTATGAAGATCTGCTGCGCGTGTTTTGGGAAGGCCATGATCCCACGCAGGGAATGCGGCAGGGAGCCGACAGTGGCACCCAATATCGATCAGGAATCTACTGCCACACTCCCAATCACCGGCAGCTCGCGGAAGCGTCTCTCTCCGCTTATCAAAAAGAGCTACGGAGTGCCGGGTACGGAGCCATCACCACCGAGATCCTCGACGCGCCCGAGTTCTATTATGCCGAGGCCTACCACCAGCAGTACCTGGCCAAGAATCCCGATGGCTACTGCGGCCACGGCGGCACCGGAGTCTCCTGCCCCATCGGAATCAAGCGCGCTCTGTGACAGAAGGAACAGCGTCCGATAGACGCAGCAGCGCCGACGCGATGGCCGCTTGCACGGTAGGATCGGCTTCGACCGCTTGGGCCTGCGTCAAGAGGGTACGGGCCAGCTCCACCGTATCGGGATGACGACCAGCCAGCGCAGCTACCGCCCACGCCAAGTGCTCGCGCACCAGTGCCGGCTCCCGCAACATCGCCACGCCCATCAGGGGCAGATCCGCCGGCGTCCCGACGTTACCCAGCGCCACCGCCACATTGCGCAGCAGCGAGGTCCGGTTGATCCGTCGCAGCGCTGTCCGCTTGACCAGCTGCCGATACTGCGCCGCCCCGATGGTAAGTAGCTTCCCCAGCTCCGGCGAGCACAGCGACGGTCGAGGCTGAAGCTCGGGGTCCCCCAGCGGTGCCCGCGCATTGTACGGACACACCGACTGACACAGATCACAGCCAAAGATCCAGTCCACCAGCTTGGGTCGCAGCAGCTCGGGAATCGCACCACTCTGTTCAATCGTCAGATACGAGATACAGCGACGCGCATCCAGCACAAACGGCGCCCGCAGCGCCTCGGTCGGACAGACATCCAGACACAGCCGACACTCCCCGCAGCGCGGACTCAGCGGCACTCCAGCGCGCAGCTTACAGCTCAGCAGCAGCTCTCCCAGCACCGTGTAGCTACCGACCCCAGGAGTGATCAGCAGCGTGTTCTTGCCAATAAAGCCAAGTCCCGCCGACGCCGCCACCGATCGCTCCAGCAGCGGCGCGGTATCGACGCAGATCCGGGACAGCAGCGGCCCCGAAAGCGCATCCCCGAGCCGGGTCAGCAGACTCTGCAGCCGCGCCTTGAGTACCAAGTGATAGTCCCGGCCCCGCGCATACCGCGCCACCTTGCCCCGCCCTGGCGTCACCGTGTCGTCGAACGGAAACTGATACGACAGCGCCACCGTCACCACCGACTGCGCCTCGGGCAGAAG
The DNA here is from genome assembly GCA_016794465.1 of Myxococcales bacterium. Lineage (GTDB taxonomy): Bacteria > Myxococcota_A > Polyangia > Palsa-1104 > JAEUJZ01 > JAEUKA01. The sequence continues at coordinate 77,213 of JAEUKA010000115.1, forward strand.
CGAGCGAACATCCCGCCGCGCTTCCCTGTCACGCTGCAAATAGGAAAGCTCACCGGCATGCCCCGCCGCCAGCCAGGCCAAGTACAGCTCATGCTCGGGGACTTGCTGCGCATCGGCAATCGCCACCACCGCCAGCCCCAGCTGCGCACACGCTTCCCGCACCGCCTCGGTAGCAGCCGCTTCACTCGGCTCAGCGCTTTTTTCGCAGCTCATCGCGGATGTACGAGGTGGTGTGGCTAGGCCTTGGCGCGGCTGCGAGCACCGACGTGGGCTTTGAGGTACTTCGACGGCAGCTCCCGCCCGATAAACGCGCCCACCTGCCGCGAGCAGTCGACCAGTGCATCCAGGTGAACGCCGGTGTGGATGCCCATTCCATCGAGCATATAAATGAGATCCTCGGTAGCGAGGTTGCCGCTGGCCCCGGGCGCGTACGGACAGCCGCCGAGTCCTCCAAGCGCACTGTCGATGGTGGTGATGCCCAGCTGCAGTCCGACGACGACGTTGGCAAGCGCAGTGCCACGCGTGTCGTGAAAGTGCAGCGCCAGCTTGTCGATCGGAAAGCGGGACGTAAGGCGCAGGATCACATCCTCGACCTGACGCGGCGTCGCCACCCCGATGGTATCGCCGAGCGACACTTGATAGACCCCCAGCGTCAGCAGCTTATCGACCAGTCGCACCGTCGACTCGGGATCGACCTTGCCTTCATACGGACAGCCAAACACCGTTGAGACATACGCACGAACCAGGGCCCCAGCTCGCTGCGCCGGAGCGACCACTTCCTCGAACGCGGTCAGCGTCTCGGCAATGGTCTTGTTGATGTTCTTTTTGTTGTGCGTCTCCGAGGCCGACAGAAACACCGCGACCTCTTTCATCCCGGCATCGAGCGCACTATCGAGCCCTCGTCGATTCGGCACCAGACACGAGTAACCCATCCCTTCCCGCCGCGAGATCCCGCGAGCAACCTCACTGGCATCGGCGAGCTGCGGAATCCACTTGGGATTGACGAAGCTGGTGATCTCAATCTTGGGCAGGCCGGTCAGCGACAGCGCATTGATGAGCGCAATCTTGTCGGCGGTCGGCACCATCCGCTGCTCGTTCTGCAGTCCATCGCGAGGCCCGACCTCGTAGACAGTGACTTGCGACGGCAGCCCAGCAAACAGCGGCGACGTGTGCGATTGCGCAGCCATGGGCTCAGTGTATCCCCAAAGTGTCCGGGCGATCTCCTAAGACGCTGAGCGCCGCTTGCGCCGCTTGATGCTCGGCCTCGCGCTTGGACCGACCTTGGCCACGACCCAGCTCTTCGTCATCCAGCACCACCGCCACCACAAACACTCGCTCATGATCAGGCCCGTCGGTACTGACCACTTCATAGCGCGGCCTCGCCCGCTTGTGCGACTGAACCAGCTCCTGCAGCGCCGACTTGTAGTCAAGTGTCCGGCTCTCTGTCACCCGCTGGACCTCGGACAGCAGCAGCCGCCGTGCCACCCGCAGCACCATCCCGAAGCCCCCATCGCGATAGAGCGCGCCAATCACCGCCTCGTAGGCATCGGCCAGCAGCGACTGCTTGTGCCGCCCACCACTCTGCTCTTCCCCTCGTCCCAGCAAGAGGAAGCGCCCCAGCTCGATCTGCTGCGCCAGCCGCGACAGCTGGGCCTCACTGACCATCTGCGACCGCAGCAGCGACAGCGTCCCCTCCGATAGATTCGCGCCGTCCCCCTCCATTAATAGATGCGTCACCGCCAGCTGCAGGACTGCATCGCCCAGGAACTCCAGCCGCTCGTTGTCGGGCTGCGTCGGCGCTCGCTCATTGACATAGCTACGATGTCGCAAGGCCGTCGCCAGCAGCGCGCGGTCCGAAAAGGTGTGGCCCAGATAGCCCTCTAGGACGGGGAGATCCTCGTGTTCAGCAGAGACGGACACCCGGCGCTTATAACATCGGACCTCAGCCTGCGGAAGGCCGCTTCCCAGAAGCCACCTCGACCTGCTAGCGTGGCGGCGCGCTCGTCGCGACGGATGATGTGAAAAGGGTCTGCTTGCGCTCTCTGCCTTCCCGCCTACTACCTGGGCTGCTACCTGGCCTGCTCATCTTGGTGCTGTCGTCTCTGCCGCGCGGTGCCTGGGGTGAAGACGCGGCCCGTGCCACCGCCGCCGTCGAGTTCGAGTCTGCCCACCGTGCCTTCGAGTCCGCCGACTACGAGAGCGCCCAGAAGCACTACACCCGCGCCTATCAGCTCCTGCCGCATCCGAGCACGCTCTACAACCTGGCGCTGACCCACGAGCGGCTCCTCGACTACGAGGCAGCGGCGCAGGCGTTCGAGCAGTTCTTGGCGATGCCACCATCTGACGAGCCCGAGTCCGCGCGGCTGCAGCAGACCCACAAGCGCCTCGCCGAGCGCTCGCTCAAGCGGCTGCGGGACCTGCCGGCACGGATCTCGGCCTCGGCGGTGCCGGACCCAGCGCTGGTGTCGGTGCATCCACTGCTGTCCTCGGGTCAGCCCGCCCCACCGATTGCGCAAGGCAGCACCCCCGGCATCTTCACCGTTCCCGCCGGTCGCTACCGCCTGCGCTACAGCCGCGACGGCTACTTCCCCGACGAGATCGACTTTGATGCCCACATCGGCCAGGCGCTGCTGTTTTCGCGACAGCTCAAGGCAAGGCCGCGCCCGCTGCGCATCGAAGCCACGCCGCCCGCCAAGCTGTTCCTCGATGACCGGTTCCTTGGGCAGACGCCGTTTGTGGGCGCCATCGAGCTGGGCAGTCACCGCCTGCGCATCGAGCGACCCTTTCACCTGACCCAGCTGCGACCCCTGGAGCTGCAGCCGGGAAGCACTCGCCTTCACTACCACTTGACGCTGGAGCCGAGCGGTCGCATCGACATGATCATCGGCGGCGCGCTGGCGGGGGCGGGCCTGGGCCTGATGGTGCTGCGGCTGTTCCAGGGCGAGATCGAGAACATCGAGAACATGCCGCTGCGGGAAATCTACAAGCCGCTCATTGCGGCGGCGCTGCCAGCGGTGGTCGGGGCCACGGTAGCGGGACTGGCCGGCTGGGAGATGCCGGTCAGCGAGGCGCAGCTGCTCATCGGCTCGGGGGCGTGGGGCAGCATGCTCGGCTTTGGCATCGGGCTTGGCTCGCAGCCGCAGTGGTTGCTTCCGCATGTCCTGGCGGTCGGCGGCGGTCTGGTCGGGGGCACAGTTGGCATGGCGGTGTGGCGCCTTGCCAAGCCGCGCTCGGGAGCGGTGGCAGTGTGGAATAGCGCGGCCTTGTGGAGCGCTCACCTCGGCGCGCTGTCGTGGGCGTACGTCATCACTCACAAGCCCGAAGCGACGTTCCTCGGTCGCCCGCCCGACGGCAGGACCGGCGAAGGCGGCTGGGCGATGCTCGGCAGCACTGTGCTCGGCATGAGCCTCGGCATCGGCCTCGCCCACATCCCGCAGCTCGCGCGCTTGAGCCGTCGCCAGGTCGCCTACGTCGATCTCGGCGCCCTGGTCGGAGGCGCCTGCTTCGGCCTCACCGGACTCGGCATCGGCTACGGCGTAAGCGGCGACTGGATCGATGCCACCCGCGTCGCCATCCCTGCCACCATGGCCGGCATCGGCGTCGGCCTCCTGGGCGCAGCACTCCTCGTCCGCCGCTTCGTCCCCACCGTCTCCCTCCCGAGCGACTCAGGCCCCCTCATCGAGCTCAAGTCCCCCTCCGTGAGCTTCGGCCCCACCGGCCCCACCGGCCTAACCCTCACCACCACCCTCCTCGATGGCCAGTTCTAGCAGGTGCCGGTTCTAGCAGGTGCCGGTTGTAGCAGGTGATTGTTGACAGGGGACCTGGGGTCTGTGGACAGTAGCGCCGTGAAGCAGCCTCACGAACTCCGCGAAGCCTCTGTCATCGGCACAAGCCCACCTCGCAAGGAAGGCGTCGCCAAGGTCACCGGCAAGGCCGTCTACATCGACGATCTGCCGGTCGCTGGCGCCCTCTACGGGGTCACCGTCCGCAGCCGGGTTGCCCGTGGCCACCTGCGCGGCATCACCTACCACCCCGGTGTCCCGTGGGAAGACTTCCACGTCGTCACCGCTGCCGACATCCCGGGCGAGAACACCATCGCGCTGCTCGAAAAGGACCAGCCGTGCCTGGCCGACCAGCGAATCAACCACCCCGAAGAAGCAGTGGTGCTGCTGGCCCACCCGGATCGCGAGCTGTGCGAGCGGGCGCGGCGCCTCTGCGAGCTGCACATTGAGCCGCTGCCGACCGTGTTCGATCTGGACGAGTCGCTCGATGGCGAGGTCCGGGTCTGGGGGGACGACAACATCCTCAAGCAGTTCTCGATCGACAAGGGCAACGTCGCCGAAGCGCTCGCCACTGCGCCGATCATCGTCGAGGGCGACTACGCCACCGGGGCGCAAGAGCAGCTGTACATCGAGCCGCAAGGGATGGTGGCGCTGGCGTCTCCCAAGCACGGCATCACGGTCTGGGGCTCACTGCAGTGTCCGTACTATGTCCACAAGGCGCTGGCGACGCTGTTCGGCTTCCCCAAAGAGCGGGTGCGGATCATCCAGTGCGAGACGGGCGGCGGCTTCGGTGGCAAGGAAGAGTATCCGTCGATGTTGGCGGCGCATGCGGCCCTGCTGGCGTGGAAGGCGCGACGCCCGGTCAAGATGATCTACGACCGTCACGAGGACATGCTGGCCACGACCAAGCGCCATCCCTCACGGACGCGGATTCGCTCTGGGCATGATGAAAGCGGCAAGCTGCTGGCGCTCGATATCGACTTTCGGCTGGATGGCGGCGCGTATATGACGCTGTCGCCGGTGGTGCTGTCACGCGGGGGACTGCATGCCTCGGGGCCGTATCACTGTGACCACGTCCGCATCCGAGCGCGGGCGGCTGCAACCAATCATCCCCCCCATGGCGCGTTCCGAGGCTTTGGCGCCCCGCAGAGCGTGTTTGCCATCGAGCGGCACCTCGACAAGGTGGCGGCGCAGCTGGGCATCGATGGGGCCGAGCTGCGACGACGCAACTTCCTGGCACCGGGTCAGACCATGGCAACCGGGCAAGTGGTACGGGATGAGATCGATCTGCCGGAGCTGCTCGACCGTGCGCTGACGATGTCGGACTATGCCCGCAAGCGGACCGAGTTTGCCCGTCTGAACGCAGAGTCTGCCTCCCGGGGAACCCCGATTCGCAAGGGGATTGGACTCGCCAGCTTCATGCACGGGGCAGGCTTCACGGGATCGGGCGAGCGCTACCTGGCGTCTGTGGTGGCAGTCGATGCGACACCGCAAGGGACGGTGAGGATACGGGCGTCCTCGACCGAGATTGGCCAAGGCAAAGACACCGTCTTCACCCAGATTGCTCAGGACGTGCTCGGTCTGCCCAGTCACATGATCGAAGTCGTCCGCCCCGATACCGCCGAGGTCCCCGACAGCGGCCCCACGGTGGCGTCACGAACGGTGATGGTGGTCGGCAAGCTCGTCCAATCGGCGTGCCAGGAGCTGCGGCGCAAGCTCAGCGAAGGCGGGCTGCTCGGCGAGTCGTATACCCCGACCGAGTTTGCCTCGGCGTGCGACATCTTCCACCAGCTCGGCGGCGTCTTGCGGGTCGAGAGCCAGTATCAGCAGCCGACCGGGATCGAGTGGGACGACAAGACCTACAAAGGCGATGCCTACGCGACCTATGCCTGGGCGGTCTATGTCGCCGAGGTGACGGTGGACCTAACGACCTACGAGACGAGGGTCGACCGCTTCTGGGCACTGCAAGATGCCGGCAAGATCATCCACCCGGTGATGGCCGCCGGGCAGATCGAAGGCGGCGTGGCGCAGGGCATCGGCTTTGCGCTGTACGAAAAGGTGGTGTGGAAAGAGGGGCGGATGCAGAACGCGCAGATGACCAACTACATCATGCCGACCTCGCTCGACGTGCCGGACATCTTGGTCGAGTTCGACGACCGGGCCACGCGCCTGGGCACGCCGGCGGCACATGGTCCGCGTGGCGCCAAGGGCATCGGCGAGCTGCCGCTGGACGGCTCGGCCCCGGCGGTGGCGTCGGCGGTACAGCATGCGACCGGTGTGCTGTGTGGTGCCGTTCCCATGACCCCTGAAGATCTGATGCAAGCGCTGGAGGCCGCCCGATGAGGCTCACCCTGACCGTCAACGGCATCGAGAGAACCTGCGATGTCCACCCGCTCGCGCGACTGCTCGATGTCCTGCGCCGTGACCTGTCTCTACCTGGCACCAAAGAAGGCTGTGGCGAAGGCGAGTGCGGTGCCTGCAGCGTCTTTGTCGATGGCAAGCTCGTAAACAGCTGCTTGGTTCCGGCGATGCAGGTCGCTGGCCGTGACATCCAGACCATCGAAGGGGTCGCGCCCTCCGCCGAGCTGCTCGACCGCGTCCAAGAGGCCTTCTTGCGCCACGGCGGTGCCCAGTGCGGCATCTGTACCCCGGGCATGATCCTCGCCGCCAAGGCCCTGCTCGCCGAGCATCCGCAGCCGACGATGGCGCAGGTCCGCGAGGGACTTGGCGGCAACCTCTGTCGCTGCACCGGCTATACCAAGATCTTCGAGTCGGTGATCGCTGCTGCCGCCCTACCAGCCATCCCGCCATCCGCCCAGCCCAGCGCACTGGAAGAGGCCAAGCGATGAGCCACAACCTGTCGGACTTCGTCGCGCAGTCGGTGCAGACCTTGCCGGAGGCGCTGCGTCTCCTCGCCGAGCCAGCCGACCCAAGCCTGGGACCGTGGCGCCCGCTGGCTGGGGGTACAGATCTGATGGTGACGCTGGCGGCGGGGACCCTTCCTGCCGGTCGCTATGTCGACATCTGGCCCCTCGATGAGCTGCGCGGCATCACGGTCACCGACCAAGCAATCGAGCTGGGGGCACTGACCACCTACACCGAGATTCGTCAGCATGCCCAGCTTATGACCGAGTTCCCGCTGCTCGGGCTGGCCGCCAAGGAGACGGGCGCGATAGCGATTCAGAACCGGGGCACGATTGGGGGCAACATCGCCAATGCCTCGCCGGCTGCCGACACCCCGCCGGCCCTGCTTGCCTACGACGCCGAGCTAGAGCTGACCTCGCTGTCGGGAGTGCGCACCGTGGCGTACTCGCAGTTTCACTCTGGCTACAAGCAGATGGACCGTCGCCCCGGCGAGCTCATCACCAAGGTCCGCCTGCGCCGTCCCCCAAGCGATGCCCCTGGTCGCACCGTCCACTACTACCGCAAAGTCGGCACCCGCGCCGCCCAGGCCATCTCCAAGGTGTGCCTGGCGGCCTTTGCCCGCATCGACGGCGCTCGCCTGCTCAACATTCGACTGGGTCTTGGCAGCGTCGCCCCGACTCCCCTGCGCTGTACCCGCACCGAGTCCGTCCTTTTGTCCGGCCCCCTGGACGAAGCCCTGATCCGTCGCGCCGAAGCCACCCTGGCCTACGAGTGCAGCCCCATCGACGATGTCCGCTCGACCAGCGCCTACCGTCGCCGCGTCACCCTAAACCTGCTGCGCGAGCTGCTGCAGCAGTGCCGAAGCGATCGACGCGAGTGACCCTGGGTGGGGAACCAGGGGTTGGTGTAGGCTGCGGCGATGACGCTAGCCGAGGGACTTCGCAGACATGAAGACGGGGTGGTGCGCTGCTTCTGGGCCACCGACGATGTGCTGTACCGCTGCTACCATGACGACGAGTGGGGCCTGCCGGTTCATGATGACGTGCGGCTGTTCGAGAAGCTGTGCCTGGAAGGCTTTCAGTCGGGGCTTAGCTGGCTGACCATCTTGCGCAAGCGTGAGGGCTTCCGCGCTGCGTTTGCTGGCTTTGCCATCGATCGCGTCGCGGCCTTCGGACCCAGCGACATCGAGCGGCTGGTCGGCAACGCAGAGATCATCCGCCACCGAGGCAAGATCGAAGCCTCGATTCAAAACGCCCGCGCCGCTCAGCAGCTGATCGCCCAGGAAGGCTCGCTGGCGTCGTACATCTGGCGGTTCTTGCCCCCGGACAGCGAGCGACCGAAGACCTGCGACTTTGCCACCCTGCGCACGCTCGGGACCACGCCGACCGCGACCCGGCTGTCGAAGGATCTGAAGCAGCGCGGCTTCCGCTTCGTCGGACCGACCACCGCTTACGCGTTCATGCAGGCGATGGGCCTGGTCAACGATCACCTCGTCGGCTGCCCTGCCCGAGCCAAGGTCGACGCCGCCCGCTGCTAGGATCACAAGCTCCTGATCCTGGGATCACAAGCTCCTGATCCTGGGATCACATGCTCCTGATCCTGGGATCACATGCGCCTGATCCTGGGATCACATGCTCCTGATCCGGAGATCACATGCCTCTGATCCTGGGATCACATGCCTCTGATCCTGGGATCACATGCTCCTGATCCTGGGATCACATGCTCCTGATCCGGAGATCACAGGCCCCTGATCCTGAGATCACATGCTCCTGATCCGGAGATCACAGGCCCCTGATCCTGGGATCATATGCTCCTGATCTTTTTCTCCGACGGTGGTGTGGAAATATCAGAAAAAGTGCGCACCTGGACGCAACTGTCGGCACCCGCTGCCGATACCCCTACGTCCACACCACAAAAGGAGAAGCTATGTCTGATTTTGTTCCCCGCAGTGATGCCCAACTGACTCTCTGGCTGACCAACTACAGTGCTCGGCTCGCCACCTATGGCAAAGGCCTGAGCCTGACCGATGCCGAGATCAAAGCCCAGCAGAAGCTGGCAGACGAGATCATCGATGCCATCAAAGGCAATGATCAGAAGCACAAAGACTGGCGCAGCACGGTCCAAGCGACCAAGACCACCAAGCAGACCAACCTGCCCAAGGTTCGGACGCTCATCGCCCGACTGAAAGTGGCACCGGGCTGGTCATCGGCCATTGGCCAGGCCATGGGTGTCATCAGCTCTTCCGCGCAGTCGCTGACCCCGGTGGTCTTGGCGGCTGCCAAGCCGGCGCTCCGAGCCGATGTCAGCGCGGGCCGCGTGTACCTGAAGTTCACACGCCGACCCTTTGACGGACTCAACGTCTATATGCGCAGGAAAGGAGAAGGCACTTGGCGCTTTGTCGGTCGGGCCACGAAGTCGCCCTTTGTGGACGCAGCGCCGCCCCTGACAGCAGGCAGTGCCGAGATCCGCGAGTACCAAGCGCTCGGGGTGCGCAGCGACCAAGAGCTCGGACAGCCGAGCGATATCGTCGTGGTTCCTCTGCGCGACTGACGGCCTACGGTCAGTAGGAAGAGCAAACGTCGTACGGCGTGAGCGATCAGCAGACGCCGTGCGGTGGGGGGGATTGCTGGTAGGCAGAGTGTCTGGTGGGGGGGGTTTACATTCGGCAGAAGTCCTGTGATCATCGCCGCCAACGCCAACTTGGAGAGCACACGAGAATGAGCCACACAACGACCCCGGCTGGTCAGCCAATCACCCTCGACAAAGCCACCGGCAAGCTGCACGTCCCCGCACAGCCAATCATCCCCTTCATTGAAGGCGATGGTACCGGCGCTGACATCTGGCGCGCCTCCGTCCGAGTCATGGATGCCGCCGTTGAGATCTGCTACAGCGGACAGCGCAAGATCGAGTGGCTGGAAGTGCTCGCTGGTGAGAAGGCCTTTCAGCAGACCGGCAGCTGGCTGCCCGATGCCACGGTCGATGCCTTCCGCGACTATCTGGTCGGCATCAAGGGTCCGCTGACGACGCCGGTCGGTGGTGGCATTCGCTCGCTCAACGTCGCGCTGCGGCAGATGCTTGATCTGTATGTGTGTCTGCGCCCGGTGCAGTACTTCCAGGGCGTGCCTTCTCCGGTGAAGCGGCCCGAAGCCGTCAACATGGTGATCTTCCGCGAGAACACCGAGGACATCTACGCTGGCATCGACTTTGAGGCCGGCAAAGAGGCCGCCGTGAAGACGCTGGAGTTCCTGAAGGCGAACTTCCCGAAAGAGTTTAAGAAGATTCGCTTTGGCAGCGAAGACCTGGCCTCGGTCGGCGTCGGCATCAAGCCAGTGTCACGCCATGGCACCGAGCGGCTGGTCCGCAGCGCCATCGAGTACGCCATCAAGCACAACCGCAAGTCGGTGACCCTGGTCCACAAGGGCAACATCATGAAGTTTACCGAAGGTGCGTTCCGCGACTGGGGCTACGCCCTGGCCAAGAGCGAGTTCGGTGCGGTCGAGATCGATGGTGGCCCGTGGTGCAAGCTGCCAAACGGCATCGTCATCAAGGACGCCATCGCCGACATCACCCTGCAGCAGGTGCTGACTCGGCCCGAGGACTTCGATGTCATCGCGACGCTCAACCTGAACGGTGACTACCTGTCGGATGCGCTGGCTGCGCAGGTGGGCGGCATCGGCATCGCACCAGGCGGCAACATCAACTACGTCACGGGTCATGCGGTGTTCGAGGCAACGCACGGCACGGCGCCGAAGTATGCCAACCAGGACAAGGTGAACCCCGGCTCGGTGATCCTGTCGGGCGTGATGATGCTGGAGCACCTGGGCTGGCTGGAAGCGGCGAGCCTGATCATCCGAGGACTCGAGGCGAGCATTGGCCAAAAGGTCGTGACCTACGACTTCGCCCGGCTGATGCAAGGCGCCAAGGAAGTCAAGTGCTCGGAGTTTGGCACTGCCATCATCGAGAACATGCGCTCGCTGCACAAAGCGGGGTAGCTTGACTCGCATGTGGCGATTGCGGCTGTCACGGCGTGGGCTCCCCCGTCTCGGCTTTTTACAGACGGTGGTGCCGTTTCTGGTGCTGCTCACGGCCTGTCCCCGTCGGTTCGATCCGCGAGCCCAGGAGGTCCACGGCAGCAGCCCAGTGGCCGAGGCGGACTTTCGCAGTGCTGAGAAGCTGCTCACCCAAGGTGCGCTGGCCGAGGGCGAGAAGGCGCTGGCCGAGTTTCGCAGCAAGTACGGACCGGGTGAGCCGCTCTATCCCCTGGCAACGGTGCGTCACGCGAAGGCGCTGCGGCAGCTGAGCCAGGCGGCACGGGCCAAGGGACTCCTCGATCCGCTGCTCAGTGCGCAAGCGGCCGAGTCGTGGCTTTCGACGGAGGTTCGGCGCGAGCTGGGCCTGACCGAGTACCAGCTCGGCAACTGGGAGGTCGCGCGACGGCTGCTGGCACCGCTGTCCCCGCAGATTGTCGATGGCGAGGAAGGCGCCGAGCTGCATGCCACGCTGGCGGATCTGTGGAAGCGCGCGGATCAGCATGAGGCGGCGCTGCGCGAGTACGAGCGGCTGGCCGAGTCCAAGTCCGTGCGTCCGGGCGAGCTTTTGTATCTGAAGCGGCAAGCGGCGGGGCTGTGTGATCGGCTGCCTCGTGCCCAGCAAGAGTCGTGTCGGAAGCGCTTCGACGTGCAGCCAGGGGAAGTGGCCAAGACCGACCGCGCGCAGCCGCTGCTGATCGGGCTCGTGCTGCCGATGCAAGGCAAGGATCGGGTGCTGGGTGAGCGGGTGCTGCGGGGGGCGCTGTGGGCGGCGGATCTGCTCGGCGGGTCAAAGCAGCCCAGCGCCAAGGTCGAGCTGCTGCTGCGGGACAGCACCACCGGGTCGTTGCCGGCGCTGGTGGCAGATCTGGCGAAGGAAGGCGCGCAGGTGATTGTCACGCCTCCGACCAAAGCCGAAGCGACGCTGGCCAGTGCTGAAGCGGAAAAGCTGGGACTGCTGGCGCTGAGCCTGGGTCCGCGCGAGGTGATGACTGGCGGTACCTTGCAGCTGCTGCGCACCAACCGCAGTCGCGCGCAAGCGCTGGCGCAGCACCTGACACGCAGCGGTCTTCAGACGGTAGCGATCCTGGCGCCAAGCAGCAGCTATGGACAAGCGATGAGCCGCGCCTTTGCCGAAGGGCTGCAGGGCTCGATGGTGAAGGTGGTGGCTGAGCTGTCGTTTGCGGACCATGCGACGACGTTCCTGTCGGAAGTGCAGCAGCTCGGCAAGGTCCAGCCCGAGGCGCTGTTTCTGCCGGTGTCGTCGTCGCAGCTAGAGCTGATCTCAAGCCAGCTGGCGGCAGCAGGAGTGGTCGGCACCTATCGCGTCAGCCGAGGTCCCGATGGGGAAGCCCAGCCGACGACCAGCCGAGTGAAGCTGATCCTGTCACCGGCCGAGGGGATGGGGGAGCGGCTGCTGCGCTCGGCGGGTCGTTACTTGCAAGGTGCGGTGCTGGCGCCGCTGTCGGTGGGCTCGCTTCCGGTCGGCGGCAGTCAGGTGGCACGGCTCGACTACGGCAGCGGGGAAGAGCCGACCTCTCTCGATGCGCTGGGCTTTGATGCGGTGCGGCTTTTGCGCTCAGCGTGCCGACAGATCGAAGCGGTGGACAGCTGCACCGCGCGCACACTCGGCAAGACGCTGCGGGAAGTCAGCTTGGATGGCGCCACCGGACCGCTGGGCTTTGACAGCACGGGACAGCGCACGGCCGGGGCGATGCTGGTGCGAGTTGACGGCCAAGGGCTGGAGCTGATTCGGCCATGACCGACAGACCGGAAGACGGCGAGCTGTCTCGTCGCCAGTTCCTGGTCGCAAGTGCCGTCTCGGCAGCACTCGCGAAGACCGCGTCGGCCCAGCCTGGCTTGCCACCGAGTGCAGCGCTGTCCCCAGCGAGGCCGATCCCGCGTGAAGGAGAGCTGCTGCTGCACTGGACGGTGAACGGCCAGCCCCAGCAGGTGGTGATCGATCCGCAGGCGAGCCTGATGGAAGTGCTGCGGGAGTCACTCGGACTGACCTCGGTGCGGCGGGGCTGTGAAGACGGCAGCTGTGGCAGCTGTACGGTGCTGGTCGATGGCAAGCGCATCCCGTCGTGTCTGCTGTGGGCGGCGCTGTGCCAAGGCAAGGCCATCACCACGGTGGAAGGTCTGTCACCGGACGGCGAGCTGAGTCCGATTCAAGCGGCCTTCATCCGTCACAAGGCCTCCGACTGCGGCTTCTGCACCCCCGGTCAGGTCGTCGCCGCGCACGCGATCCTCAGTGAGCCGTGGGGCTCTGACGAGGACTCGATTCAGCAATCGCTGTGTGGACAGCAGTGTGCCTGTGGGCGACGGCCCCAGATCGCGGCGGCGATAGCAGCTGTCCGCTCGCAGCGAGGCTAACGCGATGGAGTGGATCGCGGCCAAGACCGTTGCTGAAGCACTGGCGCACGCTGGCCCAGGGGCTCGCTATGTCGGGGGTGGACTGTCGCTGTCGCTCTTGTCAGAGCGCGGGGTCGAGCGTCCGCAGCGCCTGATTGACCTGTCGGCCCTGCCGTTGCGCAGCATCGAAGGCCGACAGGGTGAGCTGCGAATCGGAGCGATGGTGCGACTGGCGGCGCTGGGCCAGGAGCCGCTGGTGCAGACCATCGCGCCGCTGCTGAGACAGGTGGTGGCCCAGATCGCGACCCCAGCGATTCGCAACCAAGCAACCGTCGGGGGTGAGCTGCTGGAGCGGCCGCGCTGTCCGCTGTTTCGGGATGCCACCAACCCACGCTGTGCCAAGCGGCTGCCGGGCTCGGGCTGTGCGGTGTTGGAAGAGGCGCACGCGGCTGGAGCGATCTTCGGGACCAGTGCCGCTTGCATCGCAGCGTCGGCGTCAGAGCTGGCGGTGGCACTCGGAGCGCTGTCGGCTCAGGTGACCTTGCTGTCGCCCGAGGGCCTGGCCGAGCGGTCGCTGCCGATCCTCGATCTCTACGTGGAGCCCGGCCAGACGCCCGAGCGCGAACAGGCCCTTACGCCCGGCGAGCTGCTCACCTCGGTGACGGTACCGGTTTCATCGCAGCGCCGCTTTGGCTACGCCCGGATCGCCGACTCGCCGCTTCTGCCACTGGCCTCGGCGGCGGTGATGATGGAGCTGCGTGATCAGCAGGTGGTCGAGGCGCGCGTGATCCTTGGCGGACTGGCGACACGACCGTGGCGGGCCCGGGCCTGCGAACAGGCGCTCCGGGGTCACCGTGTGAGCGATGCGCTCGTAGAGCTGGCCGTCGCCAGAGTGCTCGATGGTGCGAAACCCCGACCTGACAGCCGACACCTGCCTGCCTTGGCCACCCAAGTCGTCCGCGCGGCCCTGCGCCACGCGGTGGAGGAACATGCCACTGTCCGCCGCTGAAGAGACGATCATCATCACCCGTGCGCTGCGCGAAGTCGCCGACCGCATGATGGAGCAGGCCGGCAAGGACCGCGACGCCGGCAAGCTGGCACTCGCGGACTACTTTGCTGTCTCGGAGCGCTATCAGCAGATCCAAAACGAGTGCAACCGCGCCGTTCACGAAGCCGCCAGCCGCTTGCCCAGCCTGCCCACAGAGCTGGCCGCGATTGGGACGGCGACCAAGCAGCTCGAGACAGCGCTCAAGACCGTCACCACTGTCTCGGACACCATCAACCTGTCGGCGAAGCTGCTGTGGGCAGTCGGCTCGCTGGTGTTAACGATTCTCACGCCGAGCTTCGATGGTGCAGCGGTGACTGCCTCGGCGATTGTCGATGTCGGACGAACCATCGCCGACCTCGCGACCCGCTAGCCCCAAAGCCCAAGCGCCCAAGCGCCTAGCTGACCGCTCCACGCGGCCCTCTGTGATCGCCATGTCTAACTCCACCCCCCGTACCGCCCACGACCCTACCCGCATTGCCGCCATCGAGGCCGCGTTTGCCGATCGCAGCTTGCTCACCGACCCGGCCACGCAGCAGGCCATCTTTGCCACCGTCGAAGACCTGGACAAGGGCCGCATCCGCGTCGCCGAGCCCAGCGAGTCAGGCTGGCAGGTCAACCCGTGGATCAAGCAAGCGGTGCTGCTCTACTTTGTGCTGCGACCGCTGGAGCCGCTGGAAGCCGGGGCGCTGTCGTTCTTTGACAAGGTGCCGGTGAAAAAGGGGCTCGCCGCTGCCGGGATTCGGGTGGTGCCGCCGGGTGTCGCGCGCTACGGCTCGTTTTTAGAGCCGGGCTGCATCCTGATGCCAGGCTACGTCAACATCGGTGCCTACGTCGGTGCGGGCACGATGATCGACACCTGGGCCACGGTCGGCTCGTGTGCGCAGGTGGGCAGAGGTGTTCACCTGTCGGGTGGAGTCGGTCTGGGCGGAGTGCTTGAGCCGGCAGCCGCTCGCCCGGTGATCATCGAAGACGGTGCCTTCATCGGCTCGCGCTGTGTGGTGGTCGAAGGCGTCATCGTCGAGCGGGAGGCCGTCCTGGGCGCCGGCGTGGTCCTGACCAGCAGCACCAGCATCGTCGATGTCACGGGCGCTACGCCGGTCATCACCAAGGGTCGCATCCCGGCTCGCTCGGTGGTGATCCCCGGTCAGCTGCCCAAGCAGTTCCCGGCCGGGACCTATTCGGTGCCGTGTGCGCTGATCATCGGTCAGCGCAGCGCTTCGACCGACCAAAAGACCTCGCTCAGCGACGCGCTTCGTACCTTTCAAGTGCCGGTGTAGCCATGACGCCACAGCTTCTGTCTGACGAACAACTGACTCGCTGGCTGGCGGAAGAGACGCTGGCGCTGTGTGCGATTCCCTCGGTGACGGGCGACGAGGCAGCGATTGCCGATCATCTGGTGACCCGCGTGCGAGAGCTTCAGCCGCAAGCCGAGCTGCTGCGGGTCGGCAACGCGCTGGTGGTGCGTTGCGGTCGGCGCGGAGCGGCGCGGATTGGCCTGTTTGGACACTCGGATACGGTGCCGCCCAATCCGGCGCAGCCGCATCACATCGACTGGGAGGCGGGACGGATCTACGGGCTTGGGTCAAGTGACATGAAGTCGGGACTGGCGGTGATGCTGCGGCTGATTGCCGACGCCGAGTCGCTTCCCATGGAGCTGGTCTGTGTCTTTTACGATCGCGAGGAAGGCCCGGTGAACCAGAGCGGGATGGTGCCCCTGTGCGCCGAGCAGGGTGAGCTGCTGCAGTCGCTGGCGGTGGCGGTGTGTCTGGAGCCAACCGACAACCGCGTGGAAGCCGGCTGCTCGGGGAGCCTGCAAGCGCAGGTGATGGCCAGCGGCAAGCGCGCTCACAGTGCTCGGCCATGGCTGGGACAGAACGCGATCTATGCGGCGGCACCCCTTTTGCAAAAGCTGGCGACGTGGCAACGGCGACCGGTCGAGCGGCTGGGGCTGACGTTCTATGAAGTCATGTCAGCGACGCAGATCCTGACCGAGAACGCCCGCAACGTGATTCCCGACCGCGTGATGGTCAACGTCAACTACCGCTTCTGCCCCGGCAAGAGCCTCGCCACCGCCGAAGCGGAGCTGCGCGAGTTCATCGGACCCGACTACGCCGTCCACGTCGTCGATGCGTGCCCGTCGGGCGCAGTCTGCACCGACCACCCGATCTTGGCGCGCTGGATCACCGACTGTGGCCTGCCGGTGACTGCCAAGCAGGCCTGGACCGACGTAGCGCGTCTGACTGGACTGGGCATCCCGGCGGTCAACTGCGGACCTGGCGATCCAGAGCAAGCCCACAAGGTCGGTGAGTGGTGTTCTCTCGCTGGACCGCTTCGCAACTACCACCTATTGAGACGGCTTTTGTCATGAACCGCTTTGTGCAAACCATTCCACCGTCAGCGATCCGGCTCCTTCACGAGCGCAAGCGACCCGACGCCATTGACCTGGGGCTCGGTCAGCCTCTGCTTCATCCCGACATGGCACCGCTCGATGCTGCACTGGCCTGGGTGCGCGAGCATGGCTGTCCGTACTCGCCAAACCCTGGCTTTGCCGAGCTGCGGGCCGCGATTGCCCAGCACTTTGCTTATCCCGGCCTGGACACGGCGGAGTCGGTGTGTGTGACAGTAGGCTCGCAGGAGGCGCTGTATCTGCCGATCAAGGCGCTGCTCGATCCCCAGCTGCACGAAGCGCTGGTGGTGACGCCGACGTTTCCGGCCTATCAGAAGCTCTGTCACCTGGAGGGCGTCCCGGTGCGAGAGGTTGCGCTCGATCCCCAGACCGGCTTTGCACCCGATGCCGAACGAGTCCTGCAAGCGGTGACGGAGCGGACACGCCTTGTCGCGCTGGGCTCGCCATGCAACCCCACCGGGCGAGTCTGGTCCGAGTCCGAGCTGCGCAAGCTGACCGCTGGACTGGCGACGCTGCCGCAGCCACCCTATCTGCTCTCGGACGAGGTCTACGCAGAGCTGTACTTTGCGGACGCGCGGCCCGTGTCTCCGGCGCTGTTTTATCCGCGTACCATTGTGGCGTCCTCGCTGTCGAAGAGCTGTGCGCTCACCGGGCTGCGGCTCGGCTGGGTGATGGCGCCGCCCGAAGCCGCGCAGGTGATGTGGAAAGCCCACCAGTTTGTGGTGTCGTGTGCCGATACAATTGCGCAGCGGGCCGGACTGGAGATTTTCCGGCGCCCCCAGCTGTTGACCCAGCACCGAGCGCACTATGTGTTGCAGCGGCAGATCCTGCTGTCCGCGCTGACGGAAGTGGGGCTACAGTTCGTGGAGCCTGAGGGGTCGTTCTACTGTCTGATTCGCCTGCCCGAGCGGTGGGCCCAGCGATCGATGGAAGCCGCCCAGCACATCCTGGAAGGGCACAACGTCTCGACGATGCCGAGCAGCATCTTTGGGGTCGAAGGTTTCTTGCGGGTGACGTTTGTCGCCGCTCCGGAGACGCTGCGGGAGGGAGTCCGGCGCATCCACCGCGCCCTTACGTCCGGTTGAGTTCCTCGCCGCTGACAAAGCGACCAATCAGCACTTTCAGCTCGACCACCGTCTCGCGGGGAAACTGCTCCACCAGGGCTTGCTTGGCCTTGGCGTCACTGGCGGCGGCAGTTCCCAGCAGCTCGATGAGTGCGCCACGGGCCCGGGGATCGGACTCACTGGACAGGCGCGTGGCGGCGATGGCGACTGTCTCGGCACTTGCTGCAGCATGATCTTCGCGCAGGCGCTCGACCAGCGAGCTGGCAATCGCCGACCGCACCCGCCCCGACTCCTCTTTGCCCAGCCAGTCCCGTAGCTCCGGCTCCATGGTGGCGCGATCCACTCGGCGATAGGCATCGGCGGCACTGGCCCGCACCTGCTCGGAGTCCGCCTGACGATACTTGCCCAGCTCGACGACCAGCTCTTTGTCGCCGGCATTGCCCATCGCGGCCAGCACAGTGCGGACCTCTTCGGGACTCTGCGCGCTCTGCAGGTGGCTGCGGAGCTCACTGCGGGCGAGCGCGGTAACCTCTGGCTGACGATCGATCGTGCGGTGGGACAGTGCGCCCAAGGCCAGCAGCGCCGAGCGCGACACCTGCACATCATCCGCAGAGCCTTGCTGCCGCGCCTGATCCATCAGCGTCTTGGCGGTTCCTTCAGTCGGACGCGGAATGTCCTGCAGAGCCGCTGCCGCCCGCATCCGGTTCTGGGTCGTCATCCCCCGATCTGCCATCGCCGCGCCCAGCGCTTTTTCCGCCGCCAGCGTCCCGGTCCGCTCCAGCGCCAAAAACAGCAGCGAGTGCAGCTTGGGATCAATCGCGCCTGAGCGGATCTGCTGCAGCAAAGTCGCAATCGCTTCGGGATGAACGCTCAGGTAGCTGGCCAAGCGCTGCGCCGAGCGAAACGCGCCATCTTTGGTCTTCCCGATTCCCTGCTGAAAGTCGATCAGCACCGCGTCCAGGGACTGTCCCGCCAGGCTCGGCTCAGGAGCCGGTGGCAGCGCCGAGGTCGACAGCGGGGCCTCCGCAAAGTCCTTCCGAAAGCGCGTCGGATCGACCGTGGCCAGCAGCGCCGGCGCAGTTCCTTCCGCAGTCCTCGCCACACTCAGCAGCGTACTTACCTGGCTCAGGACCTTGTCACCGAGCGAGATCTTCAGCTCCGCGCGCTCCTGAATCGCCCGCAGCCACTTGCCTTGCTCATCGACCACCGCCACCGCTTGGGAGGACAGCACCTCTGCGTTGGGGGTGCCTCCCAAGCGACTCCCTAACTCGGGCATGCGCATGGCGGTATAGCGGTCGCGCTGTTTGCGCACGGAAAGGGGGCTCACGTCACTGGGATACAGCGAGTAGCTCGCATCATAGGTTCCCAGCAGATCACTCTGCCGATGCACCCAGGTCCACTGCGGACGTGAGGAAAAGACAAACTCTGTCGAGCGAAGCAGACCCTCTAGCTTTCGGCGGGTACTCGCTTCAGTGGTCGGCAAAAACGACGGATCGGAAAAGCGACAGTCCGTGCCGACCGAAAACACAAACGGGTCGGTAAGCTGCGCGGTGCTGGCAGAGTCAGCTTCCGCGCCCCCAGACATCCGGACTGCTTGCAGAGAGCCCGCCACGACCCAGCCTCCGCCTTTTTGCGCCAGCACCTTCCACCACATCATGGCGTCGAGCTGTAGACTTCCCCCTGGGCCGGCAGCGGCTCCACTGGCACTGCTGCTGGTGTGCAGCTTGTAAGCCAGTGTGTCCCCGACCGCAAAGCGACAACCGAGCGACTTGGGAACCGCTGGGGCCGCAGCGGGAGAGGTCTTGGTCGACCGCAGCAGATACGAGACACCCACACTGCCGAGGACGAAGGTGATAAGAGCAGCATACTTCCAGCGGGTCATGGCTTGGCTCCTTCTTACGGACTCTGCACGGACTCTGCACGGACTCTGCGGCCTACTTACTGGATGGTAATCGCTGAACCGGTGCGCGAGAGCACCGACTGCGTAGTCGAGTAGCCATCGAAGCTAAACAGCGTGTAGGAAGCGGCGGTGTCGTACTCAAAACCACAGAAGTACTTGATCTTCACGCCCCAGATCTTCTTGGTGCACCACTTGGTTTCTAGCTCCTCAATCACCAAGTCGACACTGCCGTCCAGCGACGAGATACGCAGCGTGGCCTTGATGGTAAAGGTGATGGTGATCTTGACCGGGCTGGTGCTGTTGATGGTGAAGCCGAGCGTCGCGGTGACGCCGTCACCCTCGGTGGCGTTGACGCCGAGCAGCGTGATCGAGCCGCTGAGCGACACCTTGTAGAGCGTCACATTCAGGCTGGCAGTGACCGACAGAGTCGACGTGAGGTAGGGCCGCACATTGACCGATACCGAGGAAGTCGTCCCGGCGCTGGCCGACAGCACCAGATCAACGCCGGCAGCGGCGGTAAAGCAGCCCGACAGGTCAACGCTGACAATCACAAAGCCGTAGGAATAGGTGATGCAGCTCGACTTCGAGTAGGACAGATCCTTGCTGTAGGAGACGGTGGCTGCGGCGCTGGTGCCGTCGGAGAGCAGCGAGATGCCGAAGATCTTCAAGCCGTAGTCAAGGTCGGCCTTCAAGGTCGAGACGACGGCTTGGCCATCGCCCCAGCCCTCGAAGAGCGTGAAGTTGCCAAAGAAGCTGCTGATGGTGCCCTTGACCGTGTTGTCGCTGTAGGCGCCGGTGGTGTTGAAGGTGTTGCTGAAGGTGCCGGTCAGGGTCATCTGCAGGCTGCTCGAAGAACCCCACGACTCGGTGTAGGTGTTGGACTCGCTCTGCGACGATGCCGACGAGGTGTCATGGTTTCCCATCACCAGGCTGACCGAGAACTCTTTGCAGTTGTTGCCGGTGCCAAACGCGCCAGCGTACTGCGGGTCGCCGTTCTCGAGGAAAGGCACGCGCGCGCAGGCCCGGACCTTGTAGTTGGTGACGCCCGCCCAGGCTCCGCCGGGAGAGGTCAAGGTACGGAAGTCCGTCGTTGGATGGAGCCGCGCTTCGACTTCCAGCTTCTCACCCGGCTTCAGATTCGCGATCGATCCGGTCCGACCCTCGGGATTCACGGTCAGCGGCTTGCGACCAATGCCATTGGTATCTGGCACCGCGATGATGTCGTAGTCGTAGTTGATGGCGCTCGGCAGCGTCGAGGCGCCTGCGGTCCGGCGGTCCCGACCAAACTGGGTGAGGACGGTGTTGACGGTCAGAATCGGACGGATGGCCTCGGGATTGGCGGGATTCTGATAGGTCGGCGGCGCAGCGGGATGCAGCACGGCGACCGACGAAGTGGGAGTGGCCGAGAGCAGCGCGATGTCCAGTCCCGGTGGTGGCCTCACCGTCACATCAATCACACAGCCGGTCTTGAGCATGCCGGTCATCGGGTCGGTAGTCTGACAGGCCAGCCCGAGCGGGGTGGTCGCTTCCTTGGCGTTGAAGACCCGATACTTGTCGCCCTCGGTCGAGACTTCCTCGACGCCATCGACCAGGACAAAGAAGTTGTAGTTGCGCTGCGAGTCGGTGCCCAGACACTCCGGCGGCAGGGTTCCGTCGAACTCGGCCCAGGTTAGGGTGTTGTCCCCGGTCAGCTTGACCTTGGTGCCACCAACGACACAGCTGCGCAGCGCGGCCAGCTCGGCATCGGTCGCAGCGGCTCCGCTCGCCGGCTTTTCCATCAGGCCCAGCGTCACCTGAATGCTGTTGGTGTTGCCGTTGCCCTTGAGTCCGACCTTGGCATGAAGTGGGAAGTTGACAAACGCGGCCTTGGTGACGGCCTTGTCGACCTCGAGCCGAGCGACCTGGATGGTTAGCGCACCGCCGAAGCAGCCGTTGTTGGTCGGGTCGTAGGTCTGTCCGCTGGGACACTGGCAGCTATACGTGGTGGCACCGCTGGCGATGGCGCAGCTCGCACCGCTCGGGCAGGCCACCGGGGCACTGCCGAACTCGCAGATGTACTGGACGCTACCGGCTGAGCAAGCGCGGTCGTTCCAGGCGCCGTCGGCGCGCATCTCGACGCAGTTCTCTTGGTTGTCTTCAGCGCCCGAGGGATAGTCGTTCGGCTCGCCGCCCGCCCACTGGGTGTAAGAAGGCGTGACGCCATCGACGGTGACAAAGCCGGTGCCGACCGAGGGCTGCGATGCAGTCTGATAGACGCCAAGGTGGACGTTGCTGCCGCCCGCCAAGCTCTTGATCGAGTCATTGACGCTGCTGCTGGTTGGTACCGCCAGTCGTCCGCCCATCGCCTCGCAGTCGGCCTTGGCGGCGGTCCAGTTCTTGCCGCTTGAGTACTTGTAGTAGACCGTCTCGCTCACCGTGCTCTGGCTGGCCGGTGTCGGCGCGCAGAGGTTGGCGACGTTGCTCGGTGGTGCCGGCTCAATCAGCGGCGGTGTGGTGTCGTATTCCCCAGATCCGCGATCACAAGCCGTCAACGCCGCAATCGCGGCAATCAAGCCCGTCTTCGCAATTGCCAAGCTCAGTCTCGTTCGTCTCATGGCTCCCTCCCCGTTGCACTCGTTGTGCATCCAGGTCAGACCCGCCAGAGCCAAAACCGGGCAAAGCAATCACCACCGAGCACAGCGGCTGGGTGAGGACTCCTGCGAACGGAGCTACAGCATGCCGGGGGGGAGGCCCATGCCCATGGCGGTGCGACGCATCTCTTCTTCTTCGAGCCCGCGTGCTTTTTGCAGCGCCTGGTTCACCGCCGCCACGATCAAGTCCTGCAGCATCTGCGGATCTTTGGAATCGATGACCTGCGGATCGATGCGCAGCTTGAGCAGCTCACGCGTGCCAGTCACCACGGCGGTCACCATGCCACCACCCGCGCTGGCCTCGACGGTCTTTTGGCCCAGCGAGTCGTGGGAGCGGACCAGCTCCTCTCGCATCCGCTGCGCCTGCTGCATGATCTGGCCCATGTCGGGCATTCCAGGAATAGAGCCAAAGGGATTGTTCGGATCGGACATGTCAGGACACCTCGTCAACAACGATCGGTGACAGAAACGATACCGCACCGAACGCCTCGGTTAGAAGCCGCCTGGCAGGATGTTCTTCGGCTTCGCGCTTGCGAGCGAGCTTTTCGTCGCTGGATGCCTGGGTATGGCTCTCATGCAGCGACCACCGCGTCGGGTCAGCGGGCCGCGCCGCTTGGTCCAGCTGCAGATCGACGGTCAGTTCCGCGCCGAGTACCGCGGTCAGTGCCTCGCGGATGGCCGAGCGCTTCCACTCGGCCTGCTCCAGTCGGGTGTCCTTGTCAAAGCCCAGCACCACCAGCCCTGGTTGCCACGTCACTGGCCGAGCGTCGTCGAGGATGGCCAGCGTTGGATGCTGCGCCAGAATCTGCGTCACCGTCTGATGAAAGCTTGGCAGCTCCTGAAGTACGGGAGCCGGTGTCGCATCGACCACAGCAGGTTTCTCGACGGGAACATCTGCCGGCACGACCGGCACGACCGGCACGACATGCTCGGCAACCCGGGGCGCAGCAGCGGGACCAGCCGCCACGGCCACAGCCACCGACGCAGCGGGACGCGGGGCCGAGACAGCTGGAGCAGGCACCGGAGCAGCAGCCGGGGCAGCACCGATCGGGGCAGGCGACGGAGCAGGTCGCGGTGCCGGCCGAGCGGTGCTAGCGACGAAAGGGCGCGGTTCCTCGCCTCCTGCGGGACGAGGCCGGGGCGATGATCCAGGCAGTCGCTCTTCCAACAGCTCGAGCCGGTCGACCAGCTCGCCAATCGGCTGCATCGCTTCGACCGCACACAGCTCGACCACCCCGACCTCCAGCACATAACGAGGCAGCGCGGCCCGCGAAGTCTCTTCGGCCACCCGCAGCATGCGATGGAACAGCAGCTCGGCCCGACCGCGAGCCCGCTCCGACTGCGCTTGCAGCTCTTCCAGCTCGGACGGCGTCGCATCGAGCAGCGGCAGCGGATCTTTGACCACCGAGATCACCAGCAGGTCGCGCAGGTGCCCGAGCAGCGTCTTGGCCAGCTGCAAAAGATCAAAGCCGCGACCGTACGCACCGTCGATCAGCAGCAGCGCCTGCGCCGGATCGCGGTCCACGATCGCTCGTCCCAGTCCAACAATCAGCCCACGATCCGCCACCCCCAGCACCGCCGAGGCCTGCGCCTCTGTCAGCGTCCCCTCCGTCGAAGCCAGCACTTGATCGAGCAGCGACAGCGAGTCTCGCACCGACCCCTGCCCTTCGCGCGCCACCAGCTGCAGCGCCGCCGGCTCGAACGCCATCCCTTCCTGCGTCAGCACATAGCTCAGGTGTTCGACCAGCCGCGCCGTCGGAACCAGCTTGAAGTCATAGCGCTGCACCCGCGACAGGATCGTCTGTGGCAGCTTGTGCGGATCGGTCGTCGCGAACACAAACAGCGCGTGCGGCGGCGGCTCCTCGAGTGTCTTGAGAAGCGCATTGAAGGCGCTCGTCGACAGCATGTGCACTTCGTCGAGGATGTAGAGCTTCTTTTTGCCTCGCACCGGCGCGTAGCGAATCGCTTCACGCAGCTCGCGGATGTCCTCGACGCGGTTCTGACTGGCAGCATCGATCTCTTGCACATCCACCGACGAACCTTGCGTGATCTCGACGCAGGCCGGACAGACGTTGCACGGATCGGGCGTCGGCGCCTTCTCACACGACAGCGCCTTGGCCAAGATGCGCGCCGTCGTGGTCTTGCCCGTGCCTCGACCGCCGCAAAACAGGAACGCGTGGTGGATGCGTCCGCGCCGGATGGCGTTCTGTAGGGTGCGGGTGACGTGCTCTTGACCAATCACGTCGGCAAAGGTCTGCGGTCGATACTTGCGCGCCAAAACCAGATACGACATGGCCAAGGGTTAAAGCACCGCCTCGCCCCCTTCTGCAAGCGGCAATGCGCGTGGGCAAGCCGGCTGCTGTCGCACGGGTTTGTGAGGTAAAGTCCGCCATCCATGCTCGGTACGACGCAGCTTAGCGACGACTTTCGCGATCCGGTGCTGGCGGAGCGGCTGCTCACGACGCTGCAGCAGCGGCTGGTGCCAGGACGAACCTATCGGCTGATGGAGTTTTGCGGCGGTCACACCCACGCGCTCTGTCAGTCGGGACTGCTCGATCGGCTGCCGGCGGCGGTGCAGATGATTCATGGGCCGGGCTGTCCGGTCTGTGTCTTGCCGATAGGACGGCTCCAGCAGGCGATCGATCTGGCGGTGTCGGGACAGGTGATCCTGTGTAGTTATGGGGACATGCTGCGAGTGCCGGGTCGAGGGCGACAGAGCCTGCTCCTGGCGCGAAGTACGGGGGCCGACGTGCGGGTCGTCTATGGAACGGCCGAGGCGCTGCAAGTGGCGCGTGAGCATCCGCAGCGGCAGGTGGTGTTCTTGGCGGTCGGATTCGAGACGACCACGCCGATGTCAGCAGCGGCGGTCCAGCAGGCGCACCGCGAGGGACTGACAAACTTCAGCATCCTGTGCAATCACGTCCTGACTCCGGCGGCGCTACAGGGGCTGCTGGCGACGGAAGAAGATCAGGTGCGCGTCGATGGCTTTGTCGGGCCTGGTCATGTCTCGACGATCATTGGCAGCGACGCTTTTGCGGCGATCGCGCGGGCCTTTCAGAAGCCGATCTGCATCGCTGGCTTTGAGCCGCTCGATCTGCTCGCGGCGATCCTCCACCTCGTCGAGCAGCTCAATGCCGGACAGGGTGAGGTGATGAACGACTTTGTGCGCGCCGTGACCCCCGAGGGCAACCGTCGCGCCCAAGCGCTGATCGACGAAGTGATGGAGCTGCGCGAGTCGTTCGAGTGGCGCGGCCTGGGCCAGATTCCGTGGAGCGCCCGTCGCCTGCGTCCCAAGTACGCCGACTTCGACGCGGAGCTGCGCTTTTCACTTTCCACACCGACGGTCGCCGATCATCGCGCCTGTCGCTGTCCCGAGGTCTTGCGCGGTGCCTGTCGTCCGACTGATTGCACCCTGTTTGGCACCGCCTGCACCCCCGACACGCCTCTCGGTTCGTGCATGGTGTCCCCCGAGGGAGCCTGCGCCGCCTACTACTTGCACGGTCGCTCGCGACTGCCGGTGCTGCGCCATGGGTAAGCACCGCTTGCGACCGCTCGATCTTCGTCACGGTGTCGTCGAGCTTCCTCACGGCAGCGGCGGACGTGCCACCGCCCAGCTGATCGACGAGCTGTTTATGCGCCACTTCCGCAGCGAGGCACTCGCCGCCCGTCACGATGCCGCGACCTTGCCCCAGACTGCCGGACGGCTGGCTGTCTCGACGGACTGCTTTGTCGTCTCACCGCTGTTCTTCCCCGGCGGCTGCATCGGCGATCTTGCGGTGCACGGCAGCCTCAACGACGTGGCGATGGCCGGCGCTCAGCCACTCGCGCTCACCGCCGGCTTCATCCTCGAAGAGGGCTTTCCCCTCGAGCAGCTCGACCGCATTGCCGCCGCCATGGCCGACGCCTGCGCGCGCAGCGGCGTTCCCCTCGTCAGCGGCGATACCAAAGTCGTCGAGCGCGGCAAGGCCGACGGCGTCTTCATCAGCACCACCTGCCTTGGCCGCATTCCCGACGGTGTCGAGCTCTCTCCCAGCCGCGCCCGTCCGTCCGATGTCATCCTGGTCAGCGGTCCGATCGGTGATCACGGCATCGCAATCCTCTCGCAGCGTCCCGGTCTGGCGTTCGACTGTGATGTAAAGTCCGATAGCGCGGCGCTGCACACCCTGGTCGCGACGATGCTGGCGGTGACGCCCGAGCTGCATGTCCTGCGCGATCCGACCCGGGGCGGAGTTGCAGCCGCTCTCAACGAGATCGCCGATCAAGCCGGTGTGGGCATGCTGCTGGAGGAGTCCGCGCTGCCGATCCGAGGCGCGGTGCGGGCGGCCTGCGAGCTGCTTGGACTCGATCCGCTGCATCTGGCCTGTGAAGGACGGCTGCTGGCGATCTGTCCGCAGTCGGTGGCGTCCGCCGTGCTGCAAGCGATGCAGGCGCATCCGCAAGGTCAGGAAGCGCGGCAAATAGGAGTCGTCCTTTCTGCCCAAGGTCCGCAGTGCTTCGTCGAGCTGCGCACTCCCTTTGGTGGCCGCCGCATCATCGACTGGCCGGCTGGCGAACAGCTGCCGCGAATCTGTTAAGGACTCCCCTTCTCAACCGGAGTCGCCAGGACGATCGCACGCTGCAAAATCGCAATCAGCTGCCGCTGATCCTCGGCTGAGAGCTGCGCCATCCACGGTGCCGGCTCGCCAAAGCGGGCCATCAGCTTGTCGCGAAAGGTCACCCCCGTGCGTGTCAAGGACACCAGCTTGATCCGTCGATCTTTGCGATCGGCCCGGCGCGACACAAAGCGCTTGGCCTGTAGCTTGTCGATCACTCCGGTCAGGTTCGAGGGCTCGCAGCACGACTTGATCGCCAGCTCACGCATCGTCATAGGTCCATCGGAAAGGAACTGCATGATGTGGACCTGCGTGACCGAGATTCCTAGCTCCCCCACAACCCCTTGAAAGTACGAGCGATGTCGGGTGAGCAGTGCAAAGAAAGTCTGCGCCAGCTCATTGGTACGCTGCGCAACACCCGTCGCTGCTTCACTTCCTGAGTCCGTTGACCCTCGGCTCGATTCTGGTGTGCGACGCTCCATGCCTACACGGTACTCTCTTTGAAAGTACTTCACAAGCTGAAGTACTTTTAGTTGACAAACTGAAGTATCCTTTGAATGCTTACTGTCACAGGTTAATTGTGTGGTGACTTGATGCTCCCTCCCCTGCTTCGGATCGCCTTCCGCAATGTCCTTCGCAACCGGCGGCGGTCGCTCATTACGTTCTCTGCGGTGTTTCTCGCGCTGGGAATCATGGTCAGCATTCGCGGCTTCCTCAACGGCCTGCAAGCCACCATCCGTGAGTCGGTGGTGCTAGGACAGACTGGGGCGCTGCAAGTCCACCGGACCGGATTCCTCAAGTCGGTCAGTGCCAGCCTTGACCTGTCGATTCCTAGTGATGACGCGTTCCTGGCCAAGATCACGGCGATTCCGGGGGTCAAGGAAGCCACTGCGCGGATCATGTTTGGTGGCATGCCGAACGCCAATGATGTCAGCACTGCTGCGCTGTTTACGGCGATGGACCCGAGGCGCGAGCTGACTGTCTGTCCCCGTCGCAACGAGATGATCTATCGCGGCAAAGCGCTCAAGGACAGTGGACCCGCCGCAGCGATTCTGTCTCCTGAGCTGGCCGCAAGCTTGGGCATCAAGCTGGGACAGAAAGCGACGCTGCTAACCGGTGATCGCGATGGGGTGATGAACGCGCTCGACTTTGAGTTTGTGGGGGAATACGGACAGCCCGGGCTGCCTCTTCCTGACAAAAAGCTGGGCTTTGTGCCGCTGGCGTTCGCTCAGGAGCTGCTGCGGATGGAAGGACGCGCCACCGAGATTGCCGTCGCACTGCATCGGTTTGAAGATGCAGAGAAGGTCAAGCCGGTGCTGCAAGCGACGCTTGGTCCAGAGTATGAAGTCTCGACTTGGCATGATGTTGCGGCGTACATCGACGATGCCATCGCGACGCAGAACTTCATCTTGAACCTGATCGCGGGAGTCTTTCTGTTTGTGGCGCTGCTGGGAATTGCCAACACGATGTTGATGTCAGTACTGGAGCGCACGCGAGAGATTGGCACCATGATGTCGGTGGGCGTCCGGCGTCGACAGATTTTGACGCTGTTTCTGCTTGAAGCCTCGCTGCTCGGACTGGCGGGCGGAGTCCTCGGTTCGATCGCAGGAGGAGGCTTTGTCCTGTACTACGGCCACAAAGGTATGATTCTGCCGATTCCCGGCATGCTTGCGCCACTGCATGTCTTCCCACTGGTGAGCGCTGGCTACATTCTCTTTATCCTTGGACTCGCTGCCGGAGGCGCCGCACTGGCTGCGCTGTGGCCGTCGGTGCGTGCAAGCCGGATGCGCCCGGTCGAAGCGCTCTCTGCGGTGTGACATGCGACTCATTCTGCTGGCTCTGCGCAACCTGACCCGCAACAAGCGACGGACGATCCTGACTGCGCTCGCGATCGTCTTTGGCGCCGCCGCGATTGTGCTCTTGCAAGGCTTCGTCAATGGCTTCATCCGCAACAACATCGAAGCGATTGTGATGTCGCGACTGGGTGTGCTGCAGGTATTCCGAAAGGGGTATCTGGGATCGGATGATCCACTGAAGAAGACCATCCCGCATGACGCAGCGCTGATCGCCCGAATCAAGGCGGTGGAAGGAGTGACTGCGGTCACACCTCGAATCAACTTCGATGGCATGGTGTCAAACGGTGCAGAGTCGACCATGTTCGTCGCCACTGCGATTGATCCAGCGACCGAATATGAAGTATGTCCGCAGCGTAAAAAGCGAGTCGCGATCGGCTCTCTGCCGCTGTCTCCTGATCAGCAAGGAACGGCCCTGATTGGCAAGACGCTGGCGGATTCCTTGAAAGCGGAAAAGGGCTCTACGCTGGTGATGCAGGCTGCTGGACCACACGCCAGTACCAACGCGCTCGACATTGAGGTAGGGGGCTTTCTGCCCACGCTCAATCTGGTCGAGTCGAAGCGGATGTCGACGGTGCAGATTGGCTTTGCCCAAGAGCTCCTGCGGATGAAGGGACAGGTCACAGAGTACACAATTGGTGTCCGCAACATTGCGGAGATGAATGTGATTGCTGCGCGCCTGCGGACCGTCTTAGGAGATGAGTTCCAAGTCACGACCTGGGAGGATCTCGATCCGGCGACCAAGACGCGGGTGGCTTCGATGGGATACGTACTGCTGTTCGTTGCGGTGGTGCTGTTCCTGCTTGTCGCGACCGGAATCATCAACACCATGCTGATGTCAGTTTATGAACGAGTGCGTGAGATCGGCACCATGCTGGCACTCGGGGTGCGACGCTGGCAGGTCACGGCTCTGTTCCTCCTGGAGGCGACTGCGCTGGGACTCCTTAGCTCTGTCCTGGGAGCGGCGCTGGGATATGTCGTGGTGCGCTGGCTGGGAGCCAGAGGCATTGCGCTCAAGCCTCCCGGTGGAGACATCCTGTGGACCTATCCCAATGTGGATCTGAATTTCCTGCTCATCGTGATCGGATTTTCCATCGCGGGTGCGGTATTGTCCGCGCTGTACCCGGCCTACAAGGCCTCGCGGCTGAGTCCTGTTGATGCCCTGCGTGCAACCTAAGGGCGCTGGACCGCTGGGTACACAAGCCCTAGGAAAGTGAAGGAAGGAGTCTGTTCCATGCTGCGATTTGCGACCACTTCGGCGCTGCTGTTTTGTCTCTCTGTACCGTCGCTGGCAAGCGCTGCTGATCCCACAGCAGCAGAGCTACTGAAGCGCTACGATGCAGTGATGTCTCCCAAGACCTTTGATGGCCTGATGGTCATGGTCGCGCATCGTCAAGATGACACGACCCGGACATACAAGTTCCGTGCGCTCAAGTCGCAAGACGACAAGATTCGCACGTGGTTTTTCGAGCCTGCTGCTGCCAAGGGACAAGAGATGCTGCGGGTGGAAGACAACATGTGGGTCTACATGCCCAACCTCAAGCGAGCGCTGCGGCTGGCCTCGCGGGAGAGCTTCCAGGGGGGCGACTTCAACAACGGCGACGTGCTGCGGGTGAACTATGTCGCGGACTACACCGTCAAGCTGATTCCGTCCGATGATGCCACAACCTGGCTGCTCGATCTGACCGCCAAGACCAAGGAAGCGGCCTACGATCGCATCAAGCTGTGGATGACCAAGGACAAGCAGCAGCCGGCCAAAGCAGAATACTATGCAGCGTCGGGAAAGATGCTCCGCTCAGCCAAGTTTGATGATGTCAAAAACTTCCACGGTCTGGAGCGTCCTGCGCACATTACGATGAAGAACGAGCTGGCGAGCAAGCGGTATACCGAGCTGACCACGCTGGATATGAAGCTGGACCTAGACATCCCAGCGCAGAAGTTTGTTCTCGACGATCTAGGTCGTTAGGAGCGGCTGTCACAGATGGCTCTTCGGACTCCCTACTTTCTGCTGATCGGGCTCCTGTGGGCGCTCCTTACCGGCTCTGCGTCGGCTCAGGAGTCGCTCGATGATCTCGACGCTGCGAAGAAGGGAGACAGCGGTGCCAAGAAAGCCACGGCAGAGGTCAACGGCTATCTCGACAACCGCTTTCAGTACTCCTACATCAATCCCGGCTCTTCGCTGCTGTCGACGGTCAATCAGCCTTCTCTGCAAGAGATTCTGGAAGGCAACATCCAGCTGAAGATCAACATCGGCAGCAAGCTGTTCATCTATTCCGATGTGTCGCTCATCTATCAGAACGGCTGGCTGTTCTATGACAAAGACGGCATGGGCGGACGCGTCAAGATCGACGATCATGACGTGGCCACGCTACGACCGTTTGTGGTGCCCAGCGAGCTGTTTGTCTCGCTGACTCCCAAGCCATGGCTGAACCTGCTGGTTGGCAAAAAAAGAATCATCTGGGGGTCTGGCTTGGCCTTCAATCCGACGGATCTCATCAATCCGCCCAAAGACCCTACCGATCCCAACTTTCAGCGCGCCGGTCAGTGGGTCGCGCGGATCGAGCTACCGTTCGAGAAGTTCACTTTCACGACGCTGTTCGCGCCGCAGGTGCTGTATCAGCAAAATGGCCTGCCGTTTGCGATGCTGAAGTATCCAGACTACCCGCTCGCCGATGGAACCAAGCCAGCGGATGACTCCTATCACTACCTTCTGGCAGCGCGGCTGTATCTGCTTCTGTTTAATACTGACATCAACCTCTTTTACTTTTTCTCGAACAAGTACAACGACTCCTTTGAGAACACGTCGCGCTTTGGCGGCAGCTTTTCGCGCTACTTTTTCACCGACTATGAGCTGCACGTCGAAGCGCTGTTTCAGGTCGGCAGTGGCAAGCTCTATCCCAATCACCAGTGCGCAAACGGAGGACTCTGCAATCCCCAGACCGCACTCTTTGCCAGCAAGCTCAGCGACGGCAATCTATATCCACGGGTGCTGGTGGGCGGGCGGACTCAGTTCCGCGATGAGAGTACTCTGTCGGTGGAGTACTACTACCAGGCCGATGGTTACTCTGCGCAGGAATTTGAAGACTACTTGCGACTGCTGAGCCGTGCCCAGATGGCCGGAATCAGCCCCGCAGGTCAGCCCGCAGGTGGGACCAATGGCTCGGTGCCGCAGCGCTTCACGTTTGATCCGCTGCGTCGGCACTATCTGATCGTAAGCTACAACAAGCCGAAGATCCGGGATGACTTTTCCGTTGGTGCGACGCTGATTGCGGGACTTACGGATCTGTCAGGAACGCTGTCACCGACCGTTTCCTGGAATGCTCAGGAGTGGCTGACTCTGTCGCTGTTTGGCTTTGTGCCGATTCGCGGAATCCCGGTAGGAACCGTGACGGTGAACGACGTGCAGTACAGCGAGTACTCCCTCCTTCCAATGGACTTCCGCTTCCTGTTTGAAGCGCGGGCCTACTACTAGAGGAACTGTCATCATGACTCAGACCGAGCGCGGCAAGCCGCTCATCGCATTGCAAGACATCGTCAAGCAGTATCAACTCGGCAAGACCATTGTACCGGCGCTGCAAGGGGTCGATTTGGAGGTCATGCGCGGTGAGTTTACGGTGGTCATGGGGCCCTCTGGATCGGGAAAATCGACACTCCTGAACATCATCGGATGTCTCGATTCTCCGACGAGCGGAACCTATCAGTTTGCGGGAACAGAGGTCGGCAACCAAGACTTTGACAAGCTGGCCGAGCTGCGCAATCGCAAGATCGGAATCATCTTCCAGTCCTTCAACCTGATCCCGGTTCTGAACGTGATCGAAAACGTCGAGTTTCCCTGCTTGATGCGCAAAGATCCGGAGCCGCTGACGAGTCTGCGCGCACGGGTGGTCAAGCTCTGTGAAGATGTCGGACTTGGTCCCTATATGAAGCATCGGCCAGACGAATTATCCGGAGGACAGCGTCAGCGGGTGGCGATTGCCCGCGCGCTCATCACCCACCCAGAGCTGGTGCTGGCCGATGAGCCCACTGCCAACTTGGACTCCAAGACTTCCGATCAGATCATCGCGCTGATGCAGCAGCTGAACCAGCGGATGGGCGTGACGTTTATCTTTTCCACCCACGATCCGCGCGTGATGCAGCATGCCAAGCGAGTCGTTCATATTGCCGACGGAAAAATTGTAGAGCACAGCCCACAGGTGGCGGCATAGTCATGTCGGTGTGGCTGCGCGCAGGCGGCATCACGCTGCTAGGAATGCTGATCTCTGTTCCGCATTCCTACGCCGCCGATCCGCTGCCGTCTGTGCAGCAGGAAATTGAGCCGCCACCGACGGAAGTTGAGCCGCCGCCAACCGAGATCGAGCCGCCTCCTGCTCCGCTGCGGGAAGAGCTGTCCGTAAGTCCGAAATCAGCCGAGACGGACTCCCTTTCGCGGACACTGCGACGCTATGATGCGGGTGGCTACACCGGTGTGGCGCTGACCGTTGGGCTTGTGACTTCAGGCATTGTGTTAGGAGTCCTGTCCCAGCAGCGCTCCGACGAGCTAAGCGTCCTGACAACCCAGCGCGAAAACGGTCTGCCGCCTGTCTATGATCAGAGTCAGCGCGAAAATTATGAGCGGCTGCAGAGCGAAGGACAGCAGTTCAATCGTGCCACGATCGCCTGCTTGGTGGTTTCGGGAGTGACTGCACTAGGAACCGGGGTTCTGTTTTGGGCGCGCAGCAGAGCAGAGTCCGCAGGAAAGAAGCTCTCGCTGCTGCCAACACTCTCGGGAACGCAAGCGGGACTGATGGTGGTAGGGAGGTGGTAATGAAGAGCCGAGTCATCTTAAGAGCCTCGCTGGCAGCACTCACGCTGCTTCTCGCCGGGACTCTGTTTGGCAGCAGCTGTTTTGCCCCAACGTATGCAGACTGCGCCTTCGCGTGCGCCAGCTCGGCCCCCCAGTGTCCCGCAGAATACGAGTGCCGCAGCGACGGATATTGCCACACTGCGGACAGCACTGAAGTGTGCGCCGCGCCCCGACCCGCTGACCTGGCGATGTCGGCATCTCCCGATCTGTCTACCCCTACCCCTGCCCCTGACTTGGCGGAAGCAGACGCAGAGACGGACAGCGGAACGTAATACTCTGTCGATCATCAACGCGCTTGCTAGTACTGCACCCGCTGGGACAGCATGGACAGGTTCCCAAACGGAAACCACAGCTGCTAGCACGCTGGCACAGAGGAGCACCGAGATGGCGCAGGACCCGACGAAAAACCCAGGCGAGACGAAGCTCACGACCAACGCTGGCGCACCGGTGCCGGACAACCAGAACGCCATGACAGCGGGACCGCGCGGCCCGATGCTGCTGCAGGATGTCTGGTTTTTGGAAAAGCTCGCTCACTTTGATCGTGAAGTGATTCCCGAGCGGCGCATGCACGCCAAGGGATCGGGCGCGTATGGAACCTTCACGGCCACCCATGACATCAGCCGCTACACCCGCGCCAAGATCTTTTCCCAAGTCGGCAAAAAGACCGAGCTGTTCGCGCGCTTCACGACGGTGGCTGGCGAGCGTGGCGCCGCCGATGCAGAGCGCGACATCCGGGGCTTTGCGCTGAAGTTTTACACCGAAGAAGGCAACTGGGACTTGGTAGGGAACAACACTCCGGTCTTCTTCCTGCGCGATCCGCTCAAGTTTCCTGATCTCAATCATGCGGTGAAGCGCGACCCCCGCACCAACCTGCGCAGCGCCAAGAACAACTGGGACTTTTGGACCTCGCTGCCCGAGGCTCTGCACCAGATCACGATCGTCATGAGTGATCGCGGAATTCCCGCCAGCTACCGCCACATGCACGGCTTTGGGAGTCATACCTTCAGCTTGATCAGCGCGCAGAACGAGCGCTTCTGGGTCAAGTTCCACTTCAAGTGTCAGCAGGGAATCCGCAACCTCAGCGATGCCGAGGCAGAAGCGCTGATCGGCAAGGACAGAGAGAGTCACCAGCGCGATCTCTACGAGAGCATCGAGAAGGGCGACTTTCCGAAGTGGACGCTGCTGATTCAGGTGATGCCAGAGCGGGATGCGGCGAAGACTCCCTACAATCCGTTTGATCTGACCAAGATCTGGCCGCACAAGGACTATCCGCTGATCGAGGTCGGCGTGATGGAGCTGAATCGCAATCCGGAAAACTTCTTCGCAGAGGTCGAGCAGTCGGCGTTCAACCCCGCAAATGTCGTCCCCGGGATCAGCTTTAGTCCGGATAAGATGCTTCAAGGACGCCTCTTTTCCTACGGAGATGCGCAGCGCTATCGGTTGGGAGTCAACCACCACCTGATTCCTGTCAACGCGCCCCGCTGTCCGGTCCACAGCTATCACCGCGATGGTGCAATGCGGGTCGATGGCAACCATGGCGGAACGCTCGGTTATGAGCCGAACAGCTCTGGACAGTGGGCGCAGCAGCCGAGCTTTGCGGAGCCACCCCTGTCGCTAGAAGGAGCCGCCGATCACTGGAATCATCGCGTCGATGAGGACTACTTTTCGCAGCCCGGAGCGCTGTTTCGGCTGATGACAGCAGCGCAAAAGCAGACGCTGTTTGAGAACACCGCGCGCTCGATTGGCGACGCCCCGCGTGAGATTCAGCTGCGTCACATCCGGCACTGCACCAAAGCGGATCCCGCGTATGGAAAGGGAATCGCCGATGCGCTCGGGATTCCTCTTCCCGAAGCAGCCGTCTAGGCGCACTACCGACTCGCTTTGGGAGTCCGTCCGAGCACTTCTTCCACCGTCGTCAGCGAGCCATGATCAACCGCGCGCACCACGCCGCTCGCATCAATCAAAAACGTAGTCGGATAGGACGCCACCCCGAACGCACCATAGGCCTTGCGATCGAGGTCACGCGCCACCGAAAAGCCCGGTGAAAAGCGCGCAATTACCTGCCGAATCTTGTCACTCTCTTCGGTTGACAGAGCCAGCACCCGCACATCGGGTCGCCGTGCCTGCAGCTCCGTCAAGTGAGGAATCTCGCGCAGACACGGACCACACCAGCTGGCAAAAAACACCAGCACCACCGGCTGTCCCCGCAGCGCCGCCAGCGTTCCCGCCAGAGCCGCTGCCGGGAGCTTCGGACCATGGAGCTGCTCGACGACAAAGTCCGGCGCCGGCTGTCCAATCAGGCGCTTCTGCCGTTCCTCCTCCAGCTGCATCGACAGCTGCGCCATCTGCTCATCACTTGGCCGACTCAGCAGCGTCACCGCCAGCTCGCGCGTCTGTCCGCTCTGACTCCGCACCCGCAACGTCACCACTTGCCCGGGCTTCTGTCGCCGAATCAGCGCCACCAGATCAGCGGGCTTGCCGACGGGCCGACCATCCAGGGCAACCACCGACTCGCCCAGCTTGAGCTTCTGACTCGTCAGCAGCTCATACAGCGACGATCCGGGATAGACCTCGGCGATCAGCGCACCACCCTGCGGAGACAGCTCCAGCCCGAGTCCCAGCCACGGCTGCTCAGCCCACACCGGCGACACCCCCAGCAAGAGTCCACCGAGCAGTCCGCTCAACACCCCGAGCCGCAGCCGCTTTGTCATCCGTGATTCCCACCCCAGCTTGGGCCGAGCCGTGTCCAGTACACCGAGTGCGCGTGTGCGATCCATTGCTTGGATACTTAACACGACCGACGGACTTGCGGCAGCGACCGCGCAACTTTTTGACCCAAGCCAGCGCAACAAGCTACGGTGCGCGCCCATCTACCAAGTATTCGACATACGTACCGACATTCGCCCGACGGTGGCCGAGATCGATCTGGGTGCCCTGCGACGGAATGCCGATGTGCTGCGAAGTGCGGTCGGTAGCGCCAAGACCGGCCTGCTCGCGGTCCTGAAAGCGGATGCCTACGGACACGGGGCCGTCGCCTGTGCCCGCGCCTTGGAAAAGAAAGTCTGGGGCTTTGCGGTGTCGCTTGTAGAGGAAGGAGTCGAGCTGCGCCGGGCCGGCATCGAGCAGCCGATTGTAGTGCTCGGCTGTTACTACGGACTGTCCCATCGCGATGTGGTGGCGTATCGGCTGACTCCGGTGGTGGCCGATGCCCGTGACCTGGGTCGGTTTGCGCGCGCCGCCGATGAGCTGTCGGCGCCCCGGGTTGGCATTCACCTCAAGGTTGATACCGGGATGTCGCGGCTCGGCGTGCGCAGCGATCGCCTCGACGGGTTTGTGCACGAGCTGGTGCGACATAGCGGACTGTACTTGTCCGGCTTGTGTACGCACCTGTACGACGCCGATGGAGAGGACGCCGCACCCACCGATGAACAGCTGCGCCGCTTGAGTGGATTTGTCGACCAGCTGCACGCCCACGGACTCAAGCCGGGCATCGTCCATGTTGCCAATACTGCCGGTGCGGTGCGGTTCGCCGAGGCTCGCTTCGACCTTGTACGCGCTGGCATCGGTCTGTTTGGCGTCGCCCCCGCGCACACCGAGCTGTCAACCCTGTGGCCGGTCATGACGCTGCGGACCAAGATCATCGCCCTGCGCGAGCTACCCAGCGGCGAAACCGTCAGCTACGGGGGCCGCACCCGCACCACCCAACCGTCGCTGTGTGCCACCTTGCCCGTCGGTTACGCCGACGGCTACACCCGCCGAATGAGCGACAGCGCCTACGTCCTGTGCGGCGGCCAGCGATGCAAAGTCCTTGCTCCCATCACCATGGACATGACGATGGTCGATGTCACCTTGGTCCCGCACGTCAAAGTCGGCGATGACGTTGTGCTACTCGGCGCCCAACCTGGACCCGAGGGTCAGCACGACCGCATCACCTTAGACGAGCTAGCCACCTGGGCCGGAACCATCCCGTGGGAAGTGTGCACCGTCGTCTCCAAGCGAGTGCCGCGCATCTACACCGGCGATGGTCGAACGTAAGTTTTGCGCAAGTGCCACCTTGACTTGATAGGTGGATGTGATGTTGTAGCGTCCTCGCTGGTTAGTTAATGACAGACTTCAGCGCATTCAGGCAAATTAGGAACTGGCTAACTGAACAATAGCCAAAACGTCCCTCGGAGAGTTCAATGACGTGCTCGCGAATGTTGTTCCTCGGTGTACTGATCGGCGGCGGGTCGCTGACGATCTCGTCTCAGCCGATCCACGCACAGGCAGCTGGTGCTCCCGCCAAGGCTCCGGCGGCGAAGGCAGCCCCGGCGCCCAAAGCGGCAACGCCGGCGAAGGCACCGGCGGCAGCTCCGGCGGCGGCAGCTACCCCAGCCTATCCAGCTGGCGTTCCCGAGGCCAAGCTTCGGACTACGCACCATCAAGTAGAAGTAGTCTCGAGTAACGAGCGTCACGGAGCCCGCAAGGACGAAGTGATCATGCCCGGCACCCGCGTCGACAGTGCCGCAGGGTCCGGTGCCGAGGTCAGCTTTCTCGATGGAACCCGCGTTTTCATCGGCGAAAATACCTCGTTCTCGGTATATGGCGTTCCCCCGCCCGCACCGGCCAAGGGCCCCGCCAAGAAGTTCACGCCAGGCAACAACACCATCACCGTTGGTGAAATCACTGTTGTAGTGCCTGCAAACGCCGCTGTCCTGGGCGCACCCGCTGCACCTGGCAAGAAGCCGGCGGCCAAGCCAGCACCAGTCAAGGTTTCACGCACTGCCACCATCGTGACGCCAGTCGGCAAGGTGACGGTCAATCCCGGCAGTGCAGCACGTATCTCCGTCGAGCCAAAGACCGGCGCCACTCGTGTGTCGCTCTATGACGGTGCGGCAGTCCTGGCGGGCAAAGGCAAGCCGATCAATCTGGCGGCAAACCAGAGCAGCACAATTGCCAACGTCACGGCACCACCAACGGCAGCACAGCCACTCCCAGCGGCACCAAGCATCACCGGCGTTCCCGGCTTGGTCCTCTCGACGGGAGGCCCGGTGGAGGTTAAGGGGACTTACTCCGTGGCCGGGACACCGCCGGCAGGCTGGCAGGTTCAGGTCGCTCAGGACGCAGCGTTTGAGTCGATCCTTCGAGCAGGCCGCGTGGCCAGCACCGAGACTCGCGTGATGACCTCACCGATGGGCCCCGGTGAGTACTATGTCCGTGTCAGTGCCATTAACGCCGAGGGTGCCGTCGGTCCCTGGAGTGCTCCTGCCCACGTGCAAGTGGCGCGGGTGGTGCTGTGGCCGGGTGGCGAAGGCAAGCGCGCCGCGATTCAGGTCGATGGCAAGGGCGTGTTCTGTGGTCTTGATGGCGCCGAGCTGCAAGCCGTCGGTCAGCCGATGCCACTTCAGCCAGCGCGTGAGCATGCCCTCCGCTGTGCCACTGCGCAGAGCGGTGCCAAGGCCGAGGACAGCAGCGACTTCAAGATCTCTGCAACCCAGAGTGGTCCGGTGGTGGCCAAGCTGGATGTCGGGGCTCCGGCCTTTAACGCCCAGGAAGGTCAGCGCGAGGTTCGCCTCCAGCTCTCCGATGCGGCAGGCAGCCCAATCTCAGGTGCGACGGTCGTGGCCGAAGGTACCGGTGGTGCCCGTGCTGACGCAGTCCGCGAGCTGCCGGGCACTGGCACCTACGTTACGACCGCTCACTGGCCGCCGGGCAAGACGGGTCTTGGTCTTCGATATGCCATCAACGGCGTCGAAAACTACGAGTCAGCCCTGCCTGATGCCATGCCACCCACTGGTAAGGATGAGCCCAAAGACGAGCCCGCCTCGACCGACCGTCCGCCGGCCAAGTCGTTTGCGGTCGAGTTCGGCCTGATGCCTCTGGCTCATGTCGACATTCCCCGTGGCGTGTTCGCGGTGGGAGGCGCACTAGAGATTGGTGGCCGTCTGAAGCTGCCATCGGGAGCCTTCGCCTTCTCGCTGCGTCCGCAGTATGAGTACTTTGCGCCAGCCCCAGGTGCTTCCCACATCGTCGGTGGTGGCCTGCTGCTCGCCTACCGCTTCCGCAGCCTGGATGCCCCGTGGGCGCCGTACATCGGCGTGTTGCCGCAGTTCCTCGCCGAGTACAGCTTCTTGGCGCGCGATGGAGTCCAGATCCAAGACGGCTCGTGGATGAGTCAAGTCGGCCTGGGTGGCTTGCTCGGCGCAGAGATCCGACTCCGTCGGGGCAGCGTCTTTATGGAAGCCGGTTACCGCCACATCATCTGGGGCCGCACCGAGCGAACCGACTACGCGTCGCTCAACGGCATCTTTGGCAACATGGGTTACCGCGTCAACTTCTAGCCCCCGATTCCCTTGCCATCCCGATACTTCCGCGTTCCTCTCTCTGAAATCGCCTACGTCCGCATGATCGTCGAAGCGTTCGACGGTCTTGCTGTGGTTCGTTCGCTCACTTCCGCTCGTGGGGAGATCGAGTGGATCATTGGCGAGGGTCTAGAGTCTGAAGCCGACCTCGTGGCGCAGCGACTGGCCACCCTGACCGGCTTGTGCCCCATCGAGCGTCCCGCCGACTGGCAAGACCTGTAAGAGCAGCTGACCAGACCGGGAGCTAGCTAGCGCGATTTGCTCAGGATGGTTCCGCCGTCCCCGACGACCCACAGCGTGCTGGTGGAGAGCGCCAGACCGTAGAGGTTGTTGCGCGTCCCTGTCTCGACCGAGCTGAAGCTGCCGCCCGAGTAGCGATGGAGCTGCCCTTTCATCCCCACCACGTAGAGATCGGAACCGTTGCCAGCGACGGCGGATAGATCCAGGCCGGATGGCGTGTACTTCTGATAGTTGTTGCCGTTCCAGACGAAGACATCAGGACCAGCAACCATCCAGACGTTGCTGCTCAGGTTGCCCCAGACGCTGGTGATGGACTTGGTGGTTGCCGGCGCAGTGACGGGTGAAAACGCGGTCCCGGTATAACGAACCACCGTCCCAGCCGCGCCCACTGCCCAGACCTCGCTTGGCCCGATCCCCCACACGCTCAGCAGGTTCTGCGTCGTGCCGCCCGACATCGAGGTGGCGCTACCTGCCTTGATGCGCACGACCAGGCCCGCGTCCCCAACCGCCCACGCCTCGCCCGGTCCTGCTGCCCAGACTGCCCGCAGCGCCGTGCCGGTGCCGCTGACGACCTTCTGCCAGGAATTGCCATCAAACCGATAGATGTTGCCCGCGTCGCCGACTGCCCATGCCTCGGTGGCACTGACCGCGCTGACCCCCGCAAAGTCTGGCGAAGCAGCGGCCGTGGACGACAGCACCGAGGTTCCCACCGAGCGCAGCAGTGCCCCACCCTGCCCGACGGCAAAGTAGCCCTGCGCAGTCCCCGACACCGCCCGCAGCTGCCGCGTCGAGCCAGCCGTCTGCGGGCTCCAAGCACTGCCGGTGTAGCGCAGCATCGCCCCCCAGTCGCCGACCACCCACGCCTCGCCTGTGGTGGCACCGACTCCATAGAACAGCGTCTGCGCCCCATCCACCGGTGAGCTCCACGTCACCCCATCGCTGCTCTGCATGATGGTGCCACCAACGGTAAATCCTACGGCGATGAGTCCAAACGAGGAGCCGACCAGGCTGCGAATCTCGGGCAGGTTGGCACAGCAGACGCGGGTCCAGGGCGTGCCTTGGCGGAAGATCTCGCTCTGCTGAGCGCCAATGT
Organism: Myxococcales bacterium; assembly: GCA_016794465.1. Taxonomy (GTDB): domain Bacteria; phylum Myxococcota_A; class Polyangia; order Palsa-1104; family JAEUJZ01; genus JAEUKA01. The sequence continues at coordinate 118,254 of JAEUKA010000115.1, forward strand.
AGGTACTGCCGAGCAGACTGCCCACCGTGGCCAGGGTCTTGGTGCCAAACAGTGCATCGCTGACGACCTTCCACGTGCTGCCCGAGCTGGCCAACACAGTGCCCGCATCCCCAACCGCGTACGTCTCGGTCGTACCTGGGGCGACGCCGCGCAAGGTCTGGCTGGTGCCGCTTGTCTCGCTGGTCCAGGCGATGCCGCTGCGACGCAAGATCTTGCCGCCCACCCCGACTGCCACGGCTCCGGCCCCAACCGGTGCGACATCGAGCAGATCCTGAAGGGTCCCGCTGGTTTCGGGGGTGACCAGACCGCCCGCGCCGCGCAGCACCGAGCCTCCGGTTCCAACCATCACGACTTCAGCGCCTACCACGGCCGCTCCGGTCAGGTTCTGGGTCGTGCCGCTGCTCAGCAGGCTGTTGGTGGTGCCGATGCGACGAACCACCGTTCCGACCTCGCCCACCGCCCACACTTCCCCCGATGGCATCACCGCCACATCACTGAGTCGATTGCCCTGCGGACGGGGATTTTCCCAGCAAAAGCCCGCTTGGTTGCACAGCGAGGGCGGCTGACTCGGCGGCTGCAGCGCGAAGTTGATGCCCACCTGAACCGGCTCATCCAGCGTCGGGGTGAACGTGCACGTCGCGCCCGAGCTGTTACAGCCAATCGAAAAGCCCGACACCAGCGAGCCGCTCTGCGGGGTGGCCGTCAGCGTGATCGGCTGGCCCAGCACAAAGTCGGCGCTACAGGTGGCGCCACAGTCCAGTCCTGCCGGGCTCGAGGTCACCACCCCGGCCCCATCGCCGAGCTTGGAGATGGTCACCGTGATGCTCTTCGGCTTGGGCAGACACTGCCCGGTCATGCCGCAGATCTGCCCACCGGGACAGTCCGCGCTGGTGTTACAGCCACTGGCTTGCTTGGTCTGGGTATCGCAGGCGCTCGTACCCGCAAGCAGCGAGCCCATCAAAACCACCGCCGGCAGCCGCCCCAAAGCGATCTGCCACAGACTGCGCACTACCTTGCCCATCTGGACTCCTTCGTTCGTAAGAAAACAGGTAACAAACGATAGAGCGTAGCAGCGCGCATGCCGCCCGGCCCGACCGATATTATCGGTTCCTACTTGGCGGGCTTGGAGACGGGCGTCTTCAGCACTTCGATCTTATCGACCAAGACCTGCCTGAGCACCCGCGCCGCCGAGTGATAACCAAGCCAGATCTCGATCAGGTGCCGCGCCAGCTTCGGATTCACCGGACCGACCTTCTTTTGACCATCGAGGTAGAGATCGATCTGCGCCTGCTCACTGATGTGGATGCGCAGCTCTTGCCCTTCGGCCAGGTCCCGGTCTATCAGCTTCACCAGCGCTTCGGCGTCTTGGCGCAGCTCGGTGGGCGCACGATCGGCAAAGACCTCGGGCATCCCCGACTGAAACATCCCGGCCAGCTCGGCCTTGCTGACAGGCTTGAGCATTCGCAGCTGAAACAGCTTCGCAAAGCGCCCCCAGATGACAAAGTACTGGGCGCGGCTCTCGCTCATCAGCATCGCCCGCGTGGGTGCCCGGGTGAGCAGCGAGCCAAACTGGGCCCGCGCGCCGACATGCTCGACATACATCCCCAGCTGGTACTGCGGCTGACTCGATAGCTTGAGCTCGCCTTTGCCAATCTGGAGGTAGCTCTTGCCGTCCAAGATCAGCGGCGGAGTGGTACCCGAAGCCGCACTGCGCAGCGGGGGCAGCTGGCCTCGAACCTCCGGAGCCGGAGCCGATGCCGGAGCCGATGCCGATGCCGATGCCGATGCCGATGCCTGTCCAGCCGCCGTACGCAGCGGTGGATACGGTCGCCGGTTGTGGCCGCCTCCTGCCCCCGCACGCCCCGCAACCGAGAGGATCAGGACCGACACAGCCAGCCACCGCCACCTCGTCGAAAATTCGACAGCCCGGTCGGACTGCCCACCCGCTGGAAGGCTCATGGTGAATTTCTGACACGGCCACTCGACCACAGCTGTCGTCGGGGCAGTCGCTACGTTGCGAGCGAAAGTCGGTTGGCAATCGTCTTGCAGCATTTCTTCCCATTTATCGCACGTTTGACGTGCCGCCCAACCTAGGAAACCGCCCCCTCGCTTAGGACTCCCTCATGATCGACCAAGCAAACCAGCTCTCCCAGCTCCTGGCGCAGCACTTGACCGCGCTCTCTTCCCTCTCCACCACGCTTCCCGCCACCGAGTCCGCTGCCACAAGCCCGCTGTGGAGCCTGCCCGCCACCGTCCTCGTGCCCCTGCTTGGACTGCCCGCCTTCTGGGTCGCTTCGTTCCTTATCTACTGCGTCAAGTGCGCCATCTTCGGAATGGATCGCACCCCGCGCATCGACCAAGTCGTCAAGACCCCCTGGCTGCCGCGCATCTTCATGGAGTTCGGCTACTGGATGTTCCGCATTCCGGTCCGGCTCTGCATCGTGCTGGGCATCACCCCCAACATGATCACCTTTGGATCGATGCTGCTGACCGTGCTGGCTGCTGTCGCCATCGGCTGCGGACACTTCGCCTTTGGCGGCTGGACGCTGCTGTTCGCGTTCACCTGTGATGCCTGGGACGGCATCGTGGCCCGGGCGACCAACAACTGCACCACCTCGGGCGAGTTCTTCGACTCGACGATGGATCGCTACAACGACGTGTTCACGTTCCTGGGCTTCCTCTACTACTACCGAAATGATCCGCTGCTGTTCTCGGTGACGGCGGCGGCGCTGGTGGGCAGCACCATCGTCAGCTACAGCCGAGCCAAGGGCGACGCGGTCGGCATCAATGCCAACGTCGGCTACATGCAGCGCCATGAGCGCGGGGTGTGGCTGGGCGTCGCAACTGCGGTGGCGCCGATTGCGGCGGCGTACCTCGAGCCGGCGGCGCTCTCGCCTCGCTATCATGTGGTGGCGGCGGTGATGCTGCTGATGGCGGTGATGACCAACGTCACTGCAATCTGGCGGATCAGAGTGGTGATGAAGGGACTGATCGACCGAGCCACCGGCAGCCCCGTGCGCATCCCCAAAGAAAAGTCCCCCAAGACCAGCCCCGCCCCCTCCGAACTAACCCCCCAGCCCAGCTAAACCCCAGCGAAACTCTCACTGCGGGGCCCCCCTTCCTTGCGAGACTTTTTTCCGTTCCGCAGGCGGCCCGAAAAAAAGCTCTCCCCCCCGCACTACGGTTCCCTTCGTGCCGGGGACTGGCGCAGTCGGCCCCACAGCTCATGACTCAACCTGTTCGTAGTCTCGGTTTAGTCATCCATGGTGACGTGTACGTCGCCTACTAGCTCTTTTTGGTGGTTGATGAGTGGTAGGTGCCAGTGGGGACGGAGCTGCTCTAGCTGGGCGCCGGTGAGCCAGCCGAGTGCCGCTGCCAGCTTGCACACCAGCGGTCCGAGCAGCCGCATGTTGCCATCCTCGATCTTGACCGCCAGCCCGCACGGCCCATCCGGCGAGTCCACCACCCCCAGCCCATACACCCCATCGGCGCCAATCTTGGCGATGAGGTTGTGCTGCGACACCTGCATCAGCTCGGTACACAGCCGACCGGGTCCCGCCAGTAGCTCGGGCGCGGCAGCAATCGCGGCGCGAATCCGCTTGCCGGCCTCGCGGTGCGGCTCTGGCAGCACGTCCCCCGCCAGCCGCGCATAGCCCCGAGCCAGCCCAATCAGCGGCGTCCGAAACACCACCGCCCCACAGCCATCGACCGCCAGCTGAATGTGCTCGGCATCAATCCCGCTCACCGTCGACAGGTGCGCCAAGATCTCCTGCTGTAGCGGATGGTGATGGCGGTTGTAGTCCTGGATCGGCCAGCCTCGGGCGCGACACGCCGCCAGCATCGCCGCATGCTTGCCCGAGCAGTTGTTGTGCAGCTTGGTCGGCGGGCGCTTCTCGGCCAGCAGGCGCTTCGCTTCGTCCGGTCCCAGCGGTGTATGCGGCCCGCAGTGCAGGTCATCCACCGTTGCTCCGATGCGGTCGAGCATGCTGTGCGCCAGCGCCACATGCTCATCCCCACCCGAGTGCGAGCCACAGGCCAGCGCCAGCTCTCGATCCGTAAAGCCAAAGCGCGCCATCGCCCCACTGCGGAACAGGCTCAGCGCCTGCACAAACTTCGCGGTCGAGCGCCAGAACACCGGCCCCTCGAAGTCGCCGGCCTGCATCACCACCCGGCCCTTGGCATCCACCACCACCGCCCGGACCTGGCTGACCGACTCTAGGTAGCCGCCCCGCCGGGTGTCGATGGTGATCTTCCAGTTCATGGTTTCACTCACGGTGTCTCCTTCGCTCCGTCGGCCACATGCCCAGCAGCGACCGCAGCCGCGTACTCGACTTGGGTCCACTCGCCCGCAGCGTCACTTGTCGATACAGACCTTGCCCCGGCACAAGCTCGACCGTCACGTGGTCCGTCGGCAGCTCGTACGGAAACCGACTCGCCCACTCGATCACCAGCACCGCCCCCGCTGCCAAGGCTTCCCACAGCCCCAGTTCTTGGAGCTCCGCCGCCCGTTCCAGCCGATACAGGTCGGCATGCAGCAGCAGCAGCCGGCCTTGATGTTGATGGACCAGCGCAAACGACGGGCTCACCACCTGGGTCCCGGCAGGCACGCCCAGCCCCGCCGCCAGTCCCTGCGCAAAGCAGGTCTTCCCTGCCCCGAGCGGACCTTCCAGCAGCACCACATCGCCTGGCTGGAGCCGCTCGCCCAGCACGCGACCGATCCGCCGCGTCGCCAACGGACCTCGGGACACCAGTCGCACCGGCTGGACAGGGTCGGCACGGGTCGGCAGAGGTTTCGCATCCATCGGCAGACTTCTACCTTACTTCCGTCGAGCAATAAAGCGCCTGGCATCACGAAAGAGCACCGGGAAGGTAAGCCGCAACGCCAACGCATAGCAGCCGATCCCCAGCAGCACCTCGCCGACCAGCCGCAGACGCGTCACGGGTAGCCCGAGCCGCCCCGCCCCGACCTGCCACAGCAGCAGCCCCCCCGCCATCAGCGCCGTCGCCACCACTGCCGGAGCCACCGCCGAAAGCAGCTCGACCGGTCGCAGCGCCGTCAGCCACATGGTCAGCACCGTCCCGCACACCGCCGCCAGGGCCAGCGCGACCGACACCGCCTGCGCCACCCGCTCTGGGTGCAGCCGCCCCGGGTCTGTCACCGCGACCAGCCCCAGCAACAGCGCGAAGCTGCCCAGCTGGGTGGCATAGATCACCGCCGCCAGCCGCGAGCGATGCAGCGCCGTCAGCTGCGCAAACGCCATCCGATGAAAGCCCAGGGACACCGCGCCCAGCGACAGCCAGGTCATCACCTGCGCGACCCCGTGCCAGCGCGGCGGCAGCACCGCTGCTTCAAACGTCTTGGCCAGCAGCACCGCCCCGATCGCCATTGGCACAAGGCACAGCGACACCGTCCGCAGCCCCAGCAAGTAGTTTTGCCGCCGTAGCGCCGGATCTTGGAGCCCGAGCGCCCGCACCAGCGCACTGGCGGCATACATCGCAATCGTCTCGCTCGGCGTCATGATGACGGTGTAGCCGACCGCATACACCCCCTGCGCCCCGATCGAATAGACCCGCCCGACAAAGACATTGTCCATGTACAGCGTCGCCAGCTCGACCAGCGAGGACAGATAGATCGGCCAGGTCATCCGCCACAGCTCGCCCAGCAGCTGCCGCGACTCGGCCCAGGCTGGGCCGGTGAGCCGATCCCCCAA
>JAEUKA010000005.1 GCA_016794465.1 Myxococcales bacterium
CGCTCTTCGCCCTGCTTTTCGGCCAATGACAGGCCGCCTCGAAAATCCTGCTCGGCGATCTTTTCGCGGTCGTACGCTTGCCACTCGTCGTCGCTCAGGTTCGCCTTTCGTGTCACTTCCAGCGCCTCGGCATACGGGGCCTCCGCCAGCACTTCGGGAATCCGCTCCAGGCTCCGCGCCTCGCGAAAGAAGTACGCCCACTTCTCGACGGTAGTCTTCGGCTTGTGGTCCGCTTGATACTTCGGCAGCTCGAGGAAGACGTACTGCACTTCGTTGAGGCCACGCTCGCCGCCATGCTGTTCCTGCATATGCCAGCGACTCAGCATCGGCACTTTGTAGTCGTCGGAACCATCCTTCTGCGGCCACAAAACGAAGTTGCAGAGCGTCACCGCGATCACCCCCGACAGCTGCGGATAGTCGTCGCCCGCGCCAAGCTGGAGCACATACGCTTTGCAGGCGTTGTAGACCACGCGTTTTTGGAACCCCTCGACCGCGATCACCTGCATCTCGACGACGTAGTGCGTCCCGCTCGCGTCGGTACACTTCACATCGAGCATCGACAGCTTCAAGTCATGTCGCGGCGGCACCTGCTCGGGAGTCAGGTATTCCACATCAACAATCCGGTGCTTCCCTTCCAATTCCAGCAGGGAATTCAGCAGCTCGACCAGCAAGTGCTGATGCGCTTTCTGCCCGAACAGCTTCTTGAAGATCACGTCCGTCTTCGGATCGGCAAACACCGTCTTCATGCCGGGAACCTAGTCACGCGCAGTCGCTCTCGTCAAGGCACGCCCAGCCTGAAGGCACGCCCAGCCTGGTGGATAGCGAGCTCGCGTCCAGAAACTGGCTCAGTCGCCGTACGTGCGGAGGATGTCCATGGCTTCTTCGTCGGTCATTTTGTCGAGCTTGCGCTTGATCATCTGCCGCTTGATCGGGCCGGCGTGGTCGTAGAGCAGCTTGTTCACGAGGTGGTCGTGCTCGTGCTGGATGGCGCGGGCGAAGAAGTTCTCGGCGTCGACGGTGAACGGCTTGCCATCGATGTCGAGCGCCGACAGCTGGAGCTTGAGCGAGCGCTTCACCGAGATGAACACGCCTGGAAACGACAGGCAGCCCTCGTCGCGAACGTCCGTCTCGGTCGACAGGTTCGACAGCACCGGGTTGATGAACACCAGCGGCACATCGGTCTTCTCGCCGCCGGCTGCCAGCGCCTCGATGATGAAGATGCGGTGCAGCGAGCCGACCTGAATCGCCGCCAGCCCCGCGCCATTTACGTCGCACATCGTCTCCATCATGTCTTCGACGAGGCGACGGATGTCCCTATCGACGGCTTTGACCTCTTGGGTCGGCTGGCGGAGAACGGGCGACGGAAAGCGAACAATCTTGAGCAGTGACATACGCCCCAAAACCTACCCCCTTCCCCGCCACCTTTCAATGCGCAGTGATACCGTAATCCGTCTCTAAGCCAATCTGCGTCGTTGGCTCGGTCGGCTGCGTGCTCACGTACAGGAGTACGCTCCGCGCGCAGCCTCGGTCGCCGCCTAGCATCTCGGCTTACAGCCGGATTACGGATATGCCTAGGCCATGAACAGCGCGCCGAAGCGGTTGGTGGGTTGGGTTTGGGCGGCTGGGCTGGTGGTGGGGATTGGCTTGGGGCTTTGGGGGTGTGGGAAGGGGGGGACGCCGAACGTGGGGCGGATTGACCATGACGTGCGGTTCTTTGCGACCCAGGTGCAGCACCGTAGCGAGGAGCCGGCGCGGACCTGTCATCGGGCGGTGACGGCGGCGGCGGTCGCGTCGGCGGAGGTGCTGGCGCGTCTGCGAGAGGGGGCAGCCGTCTCGGAGCAGCTGTATGCGCAGCTGGCGCAGGCAGACCAAGCGATGCAGCAGGCCTGCAAAGCCTTTCGATAGGCGCTGCACAGACTTTGAAGTTCGCGCGGAGCCTTTCGATAGGCTCTGCACAGACTTTGAAGTTCGCGCGGAGCCTTTCGATAGGCTTTTGGACCGGCAGCTACGGCTTGGGCGCGTCGCTGTCGGGACTGGGGGCGGGCTCGGCGTCGGCAGTCTTGCTGCGCGGGCTGCGGGCGACACTGCCGAGGGACCCGAAGCGGCCAAGGAGGTCGGGTTTGTGGCGGCAGAGGTAGCGACCGGCGGCGGCGATCTCGTCGTACGAGCGCTCTAGCAGGGTGGCGGCCCGGGACTGGAGGTCGGCCCAGTTCTCGGTGTCCTTGCCGGCTTTCTTGGTGCCGGTGCCGGTCTTTTCTAGCGCCGGCTGTAGGCCCAGCGTCACCAGGATCTGGGCCGCCAGCTTGCTTGCTCGCTCTCCGTCGCTGGCTTGGAAGGGGGCCGGCATGCCGCGCAGGGCGTCCTGGTGCTCGCTGTACAGCCCACCGAGCCGCACCAGATCGTCGGCCAGGTCCTGGTGCCCCGCGCCTCGGCGGATGAAGTCGAGCCGCGCCGCCACCTCGGGATCGTCGCCGAGCCGAAACTCCAGCACCCGCAGCATGTCGCGCCGCAGCATCGTCGCCGCATCCAGCAGATCAGTCGGCAGGCTCGCCCGCGACCCCAGCGCCACCTGCTCGTCGAGCCGATGACGGATGTACCACAGCGCCCGCGCCAGATCCGGCAGCAGGTCGAGCAGCGCCAGCTCGAACAGCCCGGCCTTGGAAAGCGCCACAAAGTCACGATCGAGGCCACGCTCCTCAATCAGCGCCCGCAGCCCAAGCGCACTGGTCGCCGCGAGGCGCACCCCAAAGTGAATCACAGACAGCGACCCCGAAGGCTCGGCGAGCATCAGGCCGCGCACCCGGGTGAGCGCCGCTGCCCCACTCGCTTCATCGAGCGACAGAAGCCCCGCCTTGTCGATCGAGCCCGGCGGCTTGGCCGGCGACTTGGCCGGCGACTTGGCGGGTGACTTGGTCGGCGGCTTGGCAGGTTTTGCAGGGGCAGGGGCTTTCGTGGTCCCAAGCTTTTTCGTAGGCATGGCCGATGGCTAGCACGCCCCGGTCAGGCGAGGCAACGGTCAACCCGCATGGATTGTCGATGCTTGACATCGCCAAGGGCTGGCGACACAGTACGCGCTATGAGCGTATTCACACCTGAACATAAACCGCTAGATCAAATCTTTTCATCGGGAAGCACTTATCGGATTCCATCATATCAGCGGCCCTACAGCTGGGAATCGCTCGGCAAGAGTGATAGAGATAGCCAGGTCGTTCAGATGTGGAAAGACCTATGGGAATTTTTCAAAGAGAACCCCAGCAACAACAAAGAGTACTTTCTTGGTTCGATGGTAATCATTGCAGATCCCGAGAAAGTCCGAACTTTTCAAGTAATTGATGGTCAGCAAAGATTAACCACACTCCTGTTGCTTTTTGCAGCCATGCGCTGCTTGCTACTTGAGCAGCAGGGTAGCGCACCGGCAGACATGCGTAATTGGTATGCTCAGGCGATCCAGACGCTGGAACGATTCCTGTTTAATCAGGAAGGTCGTGGCCTCGTCAAGAAGCTTAAACTAAAAATCGAGCGGACAATAGGAATCGATTACAATACAGTTCTCGATGATGCGGTGCATTGCAAACGGAATGACGAGATTGCCAAGCTACCGCCAAAGTTTCGCAATGTCGCTGAACGCTATTTTCGGAACAGAAACTACTTATCGGAGCAGCTCAAAAAAGAGCTAATTGCAAAAGACAGTGAGAAATTGGAGTTTGCAGGGCAAGAGAAATTCGAGAGCTTTTTCCAATTCCTGGAGCAGCGGGTAGCGATCGTCCAAATCATGACGACCGAATTTGACACTGCTTGGGGCATTTTTGAAATTCTGAATAACAGAGGTCTGCCGCTTTCAAATTTGGATCTTCTTCGTAACTTTGTTCTGAAGGAGTTGAGTGCCGCAGGACATGAGGATGGGGACGACATATGGGAGTCGCTGGAGAGCAGGTACGATTTGCCCGAAGACTTTGGGGGTCGCTGGGCAGAGAGCAGAGTAGTACAAAGCCTGAGAGGTTCGGCTTTTAATGAGCTCAAGCGTCTGTACGAAGATGAGTATCAGGCTGACATTTCGCAGAATAAGAAGAAGATCGACGTGTTTGTTTGTGACCTAGAAAGAAATTTGTGTTGGTATAATAGATGGATAAATGCGGACAAGATGGACCAGATTGCCGACCAACCGACGCGCCATGCCTTGGCTTTCATCAAGCTGCTTGGCAATGAGCGTTATAGTGCAAACCTGATGTTGGCGCTGTTCCGCTGCTGTGATTACGATGGATCCAGGAACGAAGACGTTTATTCTTTTATTTCTTCATACCGCTCCTACGCTGCATATGTATATTTACTCGGACATCATTCTGCGGAGTATATATACACAGCCATTCGGGCGCTGAACGCAGGTGACATTGCAAAAGCTCGCAGCTTTTTTGTACTGGATACGGCTGCCCGCGAGGCACTTTATCGCTGTTTCGACGGTCCACTTCGAGACAATGATTCTGCGAAACGCTTACTGGCGGCCTATGTTTGGTACCAGGAGGAACAGGCGGAGGACGTCATCTCGCAACAATTGATGTTCGAGCGATCTACTCTCGAACACATCATCCCGCAGAATCCAGAGGCTGGGAGCAACTGGATGAGAGATTTTGATGATGCGTTTCGCAATGACTATACCTATCGACTGGGCAATATGACGCTATTGACTCAGTCGAAGAACTCGGCAAATCGGAACTTTGATTTTTCTAAGAAGCGGAAGATTTATGAAAAAACGAATCTCAAAATGACACTAGAGGTCGCCCGCGAAACCAGCCTAACCAAGGATTTCTTTATCGCCAGACAAGCGCATCTGGTTGCAACGCTGAAGACCATCTTCAGCTGACCGGCTGACTCGCGGGGCGGCAGGGCGGGGCGTGCGTGGTAGACTCGGCGGCGGTTAGGAGTAGGAGGGCTGCGATGAGTCAGAGTGTGCCGACACCCACCCAGCTGGGGCGCTATACCGAGCTGAAGCTGCTGGGGCAGGGCGGAATGGGGGCGGTGTATCGGGCGCTGGACCCGTCGCTGCAGCGGACCGTAGCGATCAAGGTGATGCTGGGGCAAAACCCCGAGTTCCTGGCCCGCTTCGAGCGCGAGGCGCGGGCGGTGGCGAAGCTGTCGCACCCGAACGTGGTGCAGGTCTATGACTTCGGTCGCGATGACGACGGCAATCCCTACTTCGTGATGGAGCTTCTGCCGGGGCGGTCGCTCGATAGCCTGCTGAAGGAATCGGGGCCGCTGCCGCCGCTGAAGGTGGCGGACGTGCTGCGACAGGCGGCGGAGGGGCTGACGGCGGCGCACGCGGTCGGCATTGTCCATCGTGACATCAAGCCGCACAACCTGATGCTCGACGACAGCGGCAGGGTGAAGCTGGTTGACTTTGGGATTGCGCGGGACTTGGCTTCGACGGAGGAGCTGACCTCGACCCAGGCGACGCCGGGCACGATGCACTACATGGCGCCCGAGGTTCTGTCGGGGCAGCCGGCGGATGCGCGGGCCGACATCTATGCGCTGGGGCTGGTCGGGTTTCACCTGTTGGCGGGCAAGCCGCCGTTTACCGGGCAGAGCGCGGTGGCGGTGGCAATGAAGCAGATCAACGAGCCGCTGCCGGACCTGCGGGATGAGGCGCCGAGCGTGCCGACCTCGCTGCGACGGCTGATTGAGCGGATGACCGAGAAGAGCCTCGGTGCGCGGGTGCAGAGCTGCGCGGAGGTGTCGCGGGAAGCGGCGCTGATTGCGACCGAGATCCTGTCGGGCGCGACCGAGCCCTCGGCGCCACGGACCACGCAGACGGTGTCGCGACCGCTGGTGTTTGCGGCGGCGGGGCTGGGGCTGTGTGCGGCGCTGCTGATGATGCTGGTGGTGGGCAAAGGCCGGCGGAGCAAGGGCAGTCACGCGGTCAGTCGGCCCGCTGGCGAGGGGGTCCGCAAGTACATCGAGCCGGCGGGGGACGTGCCACCGGAGCCGCTGCCGCCGCCGTCCCAGCCACCGGAGCCGCCGCGTGCCCCGAGCGAGGCCGACACGGTGACGCCGAGTCCTCCGGCAAGTCCGGCGGGACCGCTGCCGCCGGCGCTGGTGCGAACGAGCACCGGGCCGCTGCGGGTGGCGGTGCTGAAGTTTAAGAACCTGGCCGGGGATGCCGAGCTGTCGGTGCTGTGCGAAGGGCTGGGTGAGGTGCTGATCGACACGTTTGCGAACAGTCCGGCGGTGCGCAAGCGGGTGCGGCTGCTGGAGCGCAACCAGTTTGACGAGCAGAACTTGAAGGAGCTGCTGCGCGGCAAGGAGGAATACGTGGACAAGGCGTCGGCGGCCAAGCTGGGCAAGGTCCTGGGGGCCGAGGTGGTGGTGCAGGGATCGTTCGAGAAGCAGGGCAAGCTGCTGCGGGTGCTGACGCGGATGACCTCGCTGCAAGACGGCGAAGTGCTGGACAGTACCAGTGAAGTGGTGCCGTACGTGACGCCTTCGGACAAGCTGCGCGCGGCGGAGATCGTGGCGGACAAGCTGCGCAGTCGGCTGATTGCCGTGGCCGGGGGCTGAGCGAAGCCGTGAGCGCAGAATCATCCGTACATTCCAGTCCCGGTGAGGAGAGCAGTCGTCAAGCGCTGCCTCGCCAAGCACTGCTCCGTCAGGCCCTGTCACACGCCGAGCACTTCCTGCCGGCGCAGGCTCCGCTGGAGGTCTTTGTTCATCACAACACGCTCCACTCGTTTCAGTCGCTGCCGTTCTTTGAGGCGCTGGCAGTGGCGGGACGGCGGCTGCGGGCACGGATGTTCCTGCCGGAGCGGACGTATCGGAGTGCCCTTCATCAAGGGCGGATCGCCGAGTCGGATCTGCGCGCGGTGCTGGCGGCATCTCCGGTGGTGGCGCGTCCTGCGGACTGGCCGGCGCGGCTGCCGGCTCCGGAGACGCTGGCGTTTTTGGCGATGCGGCATGGCTTGCGGGAGACGCCGGAAGCGGCTCTGCCGTGGCAGCTGACCGAGACTACGGCCCTGCGGACGCTGCGCGAGGACCTGCCGCTGCCGGCGCGGACGCGGCTTTTGTCGGTGCAGAATGCCGACTCGGTCGCGAAGAGCCCGGACAGCGAAGCGGCGATCTGCGAGGCCTTGTGGGAGACGTGTCAGGAGCTGGCGAGCCTGGCGCCTCCCCCGGCTGCGCTGCCGCCCGGGCCGATGTTCTTTCGCGAGCCGCTGACGCTGCTGAGCGGGGAAGACCCCAGTGAGCTGGTTCATCAGACGCTGATTCCGCTGGCGGCGGCGTTTCTCGACCGAGGGATTGCCCAGTGGACGATGCCGGACCGGCTGCGCGGGTTCTACTTGGTCTGGGAAGACATCATGACGGCGGGCTTGGTGGTGAGGCCGGCGTGGAGTCGGCAGCTCGGGCGGCGGATTCGCGCCCACCTGCGGGAAGGCTACGACGCCGAGCATGAGGTGCTGTCGCTGCTGGATGAGCTGGGCATTGCGGACGAAGAGATCGAAGAGTATGTGACGCAGACGCTGCTACACCTGGCGGGCTGGGCGGGGATGTTTGCGCGGCTGGCGCACGACAGCGATCCGATCTTGAGCGCGCGGGCGAAGGTGCGGCTGATCGACTTTCTGGCGGTGCGGCTGGAGCTGGACTCACTGGCGTTTCTGGACATTGCGCGGCGGCTTGGGTTCGATGGGCCGCTGCGGGAGCTGCGATCGTGGCTGAGAGGTCAGACGGAGCACTCGCCGGCGCTGACCCGGCCACCGTCCCTCGGGTGGTCGCTGTTTCAGCTGATGCAGCTGGCGGGGCTGCGGGCGCAGGATCTCCGCTCGCTGGGCGTGTGGGAGGTGCGGAGCCTGCTCGACTGGCTGCGACGGTTTGCCCTGCCGGCGCGGCTGCCGCTGTGGCAAGAGGCGTTCGAGAAGCACTACCGGGACGATCTCTTGACGGGGCTTGTGGCCAACCGGGCGGCGCAGCTGCGACCCGAGGCCATCGCCACGCCGACGCCCGAGCTGCAAGTGGTGTTCTGTATCGATGACCGGGAAGAGTCGCTGCGGCGGCACCTGGAGGCGGCGTCTTCGTCCGTGGAAACCTTTGGGACGGCGGGATTTTTCAACCTCGCGATTGCCTACCAGGGCATTGATGATCCGACGACGTTTCCGCTGTGTCCGGTGGTGGTGACGCCGCAGCACAAGATTGTCGAGGAACCGGATGAAGCCCACGTCGCGGACTATGCCAAGCGCAAGACCTGGCAGCGGCGCTGGGGTCGGATGAGCGAGACGTACGGGCGGGCGTCGCGATCGCTGCTGTGGGGATCGGTGGTGACGGCGCTGAGTGGCATGTGGACGGTGGTACCGCTGCTGCTGACGGTGTTTGCGCCGAAGCTGGCGGCTCGGATGCGGCGGCGGGTCAGTCGGCGGCTGCTGCCCGAGGTGCGAACCCATCTGTCGGTGCGAGAGACGGAGGCTGGCGCCAAGGGGCAGGGTCTGCGGACGGGCTTTGCGATTCCCGAGAAGGCCGAGCGGGTGGGCACGCTGCTAGAAAACATTGGGCTTACGCGGCGCTTTGCCAAGCTGGTGATCATCCTCGGGCATGACTCGCACAGCGTGAACAATCCGCACTTTGCGGCCTATGCCTGTGGGGCGTGTGGCGGTCGCAGCGGGGGACCGAATGCGCGGCTGTTTGCGCGGATGGCCAATCGGCGGGAGGTGCGCGAGCTTCTGCGACAGCGCGGCATCGACATTCCGGACGACACGCGCTTTGTCGGCGGAGTGCATGACACCTGCGATGACACCATCAAGCTGTTCGACGAAGAAGCTGTGCCGGAAGCGCTGTGGCCCCAGCTGGCGAAGCAGAAGGAGCTGCTACAGCGAGCACTAGCGGACAATGCCCGCGAGCGAGTGCGAAGGTTCGATGCGGCGTCGCTACAGCTGGGACCGCAGCAGGCGCTGGAGCATGTCGAGGAGCGCAGTGAAGACCTCAGCCAGGCCCGGCCCGAGCTGGGGCATGCCACCAATGCCTCGGCGATCATCGGGCGGCGGGCGCTGACCAAGGGGCTGTTCCTCGACCGGCGGGCGTTCCTGGTGTCCTACGATCCGACGATTGACCCCGACGGGGTGATCTTGGAGCGGACGCTGGCGGCGGTGACTCCGGTCGGCGCGGGCATCAACCTGGAGTACTTCTTTTCAACGGTGGACAACGAGCGGCTCGGGGCGGGTACCAAGCTGCCGCACAACGTCACCGGCCTGTTTGGGGTGATGAACGGCGCGGCGAGTGACCTGCGGACCGGACTGCCGGCGCAGATGATCGAAATCCACGAGCCGATTCGCCTGCAGTTGGTCATTGAGAGCAAGCCGGCGGCCTTGGCGGCGATCTTGAAGCGGCAGCCCGGCGTCGCGGAGCTGGTCCAAAATGCCTGGGTGGTGGTGATCTCGGTCGATCCGGATACCGGCGAGCTGCTGCTGTTTGTGCCGGGGCAGGGCTTTGTGCCGTGGAGCAGCGGCAGGACCGAGCCGCCGGGTGTGGACGCGGTGCCGACCACGCCGTCCTGGCGGGCTTATTACCAGGGTCATCGCAGCTTCTTGCCGCCCGCTCGACTGAGCAGTACGCCGCAACAGGCAGCGACCACGACGCGACGGTCCGGGCGAGAGAAGCGAGGTGCGCGATGATCCAGTCTCCTTTGATCTGGACGTTTGCGGCGCTGGGACCGGGCTGGCCGGCGATGGGCGCGGTGCTGATTGGGGCGCTGACGTTGCTACAGCAGCGGCCTCGGGAATCCCAAGTGGTGGCGATTGCGCAGTGGACCTTGCTGCTGACGCTGGGCTCGGTGCTTACGGGAGCGGTGCTGTGGCTGAGTCACGGGCAACAGCCGGTCGATCTGCGGCTGTTCGACATCTATCGCAGCGGTGACTACGCGCTGGAACTGCGCCTGTACCTGGACCTGTCGAGTGTGGTGGTGGCGACGGTGGCGGCGGTGCTGATCTTGGCGACCAGTCGCTTTGCGCAGCGCTACCTCCATCGCGAGCCGGGCTTCAACCGCTTCTATGCGCTGATGTTGACGTTTGCGGCGGGCGTGCTGCTGCTGGTGCTTGGCGGAAGCTACGATCTGCTGCTGGCGGGGTGGGAAGTTGTCGGCTGGACCTCGGTGCTGCTGGTCGGCTTCTTTCAGGAGCGACCAGGGCCGGTGCGAGCGGCGCTGCGGGTGCTGGTGACGTATCGCTTGTGCGACATTGGACTGCTGGTGTCGGCGGTGGCGCTGCATCGCTGGCTGCATAGCACCGCGTTTGCGGACATCTTTGCGCACCTGCCACAGTCGACCCACGGAGCCATGCCGATGTTCATTGGGCTGGGGCTGCTGGTCGCGGCGATGGGCAAGTCGGCGCAGATTCCCGTCGGAGGCTGGCTGCCGCGTGCGATGGAGGGGCCGACCGCTTCAAGTGCGGTGTTTTACGGGGGCCTGTCGGTGCATATGGGCGTGTATCTGCTGCTTCGGTCGGCGCCGCTGCTGGCGCACTCGCCGGGGGCGCGGCTGTGTGTGCTGGTCATTGGGGCGGTGACGGCGGTGATGGCGGCGCTGTCGGGGCAAGTCTCGGCGGATGCCAAGAGCGCGGTGGCCTACGCAACGATCAGTCAGGTTGGGCTGATGTTCGTCGAGATTGGGCTGAATCTACCGAGGCTGGCGCTGCTCCATCTGACGGCGCACTCGCTGCTGCGCTATTACCAGTTTCTGCGGACTCCGTCGGCGCTTCAGGATGCCTTGCAGCGGCGGCGGGCGATGGCAGGTGGCGGCGATTCGGCCTCGGTGCGAGCGGTGAAGGTTGGCCAGACCTCGTCGTTTCAGCGCTTCTTGTATCGCCTGGCGATCGAGCGCTTTGCCATCGAAGCGGCGCTGGACCGCTGGATTGCGCGACCGATGCTGGCGGCAGCGCGGGCACTGGGTCGGCGAGAAGATGCGCTGGTGGCGTGGCTGTCGGGCAACCAGCAGCCAGCCAAGGACAAGGGCGATGCAGACTGATCTGTGGTTGATGACGCTGATTTGGGCGCTGCCGCTGGGTACGGCGCTTTTGGCACGCGGGCGCTGGCTCGATCGAGCGGTGCGACCGGCGGCGATTGGCACGGCGCTGATGGTGGTGCTGCTGTCACTGTGGGCGTTTGTGCGCGAGGGCTCGGACCATGCGTTTGCGCGCAGTGAGGCGGTGTGGGCGCCGGTCGTACTCGGGATTCGCTATCACGTGGGCATTGACGGCCTGACCTCGGTGCTGCTGCCGGTGTCGGCGGGGATCATCCTGGCGGTGCTGATTGCGGCGCCTCGGCGGGTCCTGAAAAGTGGCGTGATCCGACAGATCCTGCTGACGGAGAGCCTGCTGCTGGGGGTGCTGGTGTCGCTGGATCTCAGCATCTTGACGCTGTTCTGGGTCGCGTCGCTGTTGCCGCTGCTGTTCGATCTGCGTCGGCGCGGTGAGTACGGGGCGGCGCGGATGATGATGATCGTGGGGACGGCCAGCTCGCTGCCGATGGTGCTGTTTGTTGGACTGCTCACGGTGTTACGGGCAAAGAGTGGAGCGGCGGTGCAGACTCCGTACGATCTGGTGGCGCTGGCGCAGCGGCAGCTGACGGATCCACTGCCGAGCTGGCTGGGTGGGCTGGCGATGGTCGGTGCGCTGGTGCGAATGGGCTGCTTTCCGCTCCACTTTTGGATTGTGCCGCTGAGCGAGCGAGGGCCGGCGCCGCTGGTGCTAACTGCATTTGCGACGCCGCTCGGGATGTTTTTGATGACGCGGGTGACGATGCCGCTGTTTCCCGAGCTGTTCACGGCGGCGATGCCGATTCTGCTGCCGCTGGGGCTGCTGACGGCGACGTATGGGGCGATCTTGGCGATGGCGCAGTACGACCTGCGACGGATGCTCGGCTACTTTTGGATCAGCCAGCAGGGGTTTCTGCTCGCGGGGATTGCGGCGATGAATGCGCCGGGGGTGAGTGGTGCGCTGATTCACGCAATCGGAACGGTGGTGGTGCGGACGGGTCTGGCGCTGCTGATCGGGGGGATTGATGCGCGGATGGGGACGACCGATGTGCGTCGGCTGGGGGGACTGGTTCGCACTGCGCCTCGGATGGCGACGGGCTTTCTGCTGCTGGCGATGGCGGCTGTCGGCAGTCCGGGAACCCTCGGCTTTGTGTCCGAGGACTTGATTGTGCAAGGTCTGCTCGATCACCACAGCATCGCGGCGGTGACGGTGCTGGTGACGACGGCGCTCAATGGCATCGTGCTGTTTCTGGCGTTTCAGCGGGTGTTTCTCGGCGATGGCGGGACCTTTGGGGCCGGGCCGCTGGTCAGTAGTCCGCAGTTTCCCGATCTGCTGCCTCGGGAGCGCTGGGTGGCGGTGGCGCTGTTTGGACTGCTGCTCGCGGGGGGGCTGTTGCCGGCGCCGCTGCTGGCGGTCCGTACGTCGGTGGTGGATGCGCTGCACGGGATCGAGATGCCGGGGCTGGCCGATCCGCAGCATGAGGTCCACGCCGCAGAGCCCGCCCACGCACCGTAGCTACCCTCTGCGCAGGCTGTGACGGACGACCTCGACCAGCGCTTGGGCCCGCGCCTTGATTCCCGACAGATCGAGCGGCCGATAGATCAGGTTCACCGCTGCGCGCACCATTTCGTAGTCGCCCGGCTTGACCGGATAGATCTTCGACGGAATGTGAATCGGGAAGCGGTCACCGACGACAGCTTTGGCGTTGCAGCAAGCGCGCAGGCCCTCGCGACCGTTGAGTCGACCGAAGCCAGAGCTGCGCACGCCACCGAACGGCAGGCCCTGCACCATGTAGGCGAGGCCGTAGTCGTTGATACACGTCGAGCCGGCGATGAGGCGATCGGCGAGGCGACGGGCACGGGCCTGGTCCTTGCTAAATACCGTCGAGCCGAGTCCAAACACACTGTCATTGGCCAGCTCGATGGCGTGATCGTCGTCGCGGACGCGCATGATGGCCATCACCGGGCCGAATGTCTCCTCACGCATGATGTCCATGGTGTGGTCGACCTCGACGAGGACGGTGGGCTTGTAAAAGTTGCCGCCCGGGCGACGCTCGCCACCGACGAGAACCTTGGCGCCTTTGCGGACGGCATCAGCGACGAGCTGCTCGACGATCTCGACTTGGTGCGGCATGGTCATCGCGCCCACGTCGATGTCGGCACCGTTGCCAGCGAGTGGATCACCTTGACGGAGGGCGCGGGCTTCCTCGACGACACGCTCGATGAAGCGATCGTAGATGCCGTCCATGACGTAGATGCGCTCGGCGGCAAGACACATCTGACCCGAGCAGATGAAGACCCCGGCGAGTGCCCCAGCGACAGCTTGCGACAGATCGGCGTCATCACAGACGATCAGCGGGTCTTTGCCGCCCAGCTCGAGCACCACCGGGGTCAGGTTCTGGACGCTGCCTTCGAGGACGCGCCGACCGTTGGGAACGGAGCCGGTGAAGACGATCTTGTCGACGCCGGAGCGAACCAGAGCCGCGCCCGTGTCGCCAAAGCCGGTGAGGATCTGGACCAAGTCGGGCGAGTGACCACACGACGTAAGCACTTCGTCGAGCAGCGCCTGAATGCGCGGCGCCGAGTGACTTGACCACTCCGAGACTTTGCACAGCACTGCGTTGCCTGAAAACAGCGCTGGAATCGTCGGCCCGAGGATGTTCTGCAGCGGAAAGTTCCACGGACAGATGACGCCAATCACGCCGAGCGGATGAAACTCGATGGTCGCGGTCTTGTGCAGCAGCAGTCCCGACGAGATCTTCTCGGCGCGCAGGTCGTCTTCGCCGTGGTTGAGGGTGTACCGGAGCTTCTCGCAGACGGGGAAGATCTCGCCCATCATCGCGTTTTGCAGCGTCTTGCCAGCCTCGGCGGACAGCAGCCGACAGAGCTCGTCGGCGCGGTCGAGAATCACGTCGAGCAAGCGGCGGAGTACTCGACGGCGCTCGGCAAAGCTGGTCTTCTGCCACTCGCGCTGCGCCCGTCGAGCCCGCTGCAGGCGCACACTGACTTCGCTGGCATCCAGCGCCGGCACTTCGCCCAAAAGTTCACCGCTGGCAGGATTGCGACAGACGATGGTTCGGATCGGGGAAGGTCCCGACGGTGGTGGCCCGGCTCCAGCGCCATCTTTCGACTCGGATGAATCGTCGGACGACGCGGAATCGACCGCGGTGGAATCGACCGACGTGGAATCGACCGACGTGGAATCGACCGACGTGGAATCGACCGACGCGGAATCGACCGTGGTGGATTCGACCGACGTGGAATCGACCGTCGCCTCCGCTGGTTCTATCGCGGGTACGACGGGCACTTCGTGGGTGGCAACCTTGGACTTGGCTCGACGAGAGGACTTGGTCTGAGATGCTTTCTTCATGGCTCACTACAGCAGCACCGATTCGGCGCTGTTCTTCTCGAAAATGGCGGCGGAATGTAACAACAAGGCCCGGAAACGAAAAGCGCAAAGGCGACTGCGTCCTCTGCTAGATTTCCGCGCCGTGTACATCCTTGCCCTGGAGTCCTCGTGCGATGAGACGGCGTGCGCTGTCATCGAGGCCGAGCACGACTACGGACATCCCCAGCACCGACTACTGGTGCGTGCCGATGTGGTGGCGTCTCAAGCGGCGATTCATGCGCGCTTCGGTGGCGTCGTTCCCGAGGTTGCGGCGCGGCATCACATCCAAAACCTGATCCCGGTCATCGACGAGGCGCTGACGCAGGCAGAGCTGTCTCTCGACGACATCTCGGCGCTGGCGGTGACGAGGGGGCCGGGCCTGATTGGGGCGCTGCTCGTCGCTGTGCAGGCTGCCAAAGCGCTGGCGTTTGCGCGCCGGCTGCCGCTGGTCGGGGTCAATCACCTGGAGGCACACCTGCTGGCTGCGTTTCTTTCGCCAAGCCCAGCGACGGAGCCACATGTGCGACCACCGCTGCCTCACCTGGGTCTGCTGGTTTCGGGAGGACACTCGTCGCTGGTGCTGGTTCACGACTTCGGTCACTACGAGGTATTGGGGACGACCTGCGACGATGCGGCAGGCGAGGCGTTCGACAAAGTCGGTAAGCTGCTCGGGCTGGGCTATCCGGCGGGGCCGCTGATTGATCGCTTGTCGACGAGTGGCGACCCGCTGGCGGTGCCAATGCCGCGTGCGATGCTCGGGCCAAAGCGTGGTCTGCAGATGAGCTTTTCGGGACTGAAGACTGCCGTCGCAGCACACCTGAAAACACATGGACTTCCGTCGGGAGAGAAAGCGCTGGCCGATCTGTGTGCATCGTTTCAAGCTGCCGTCGTCGAGCAGTTATGTCGCAAGACCGCGCTGGCACTCGATAAGCACAAGCTGCCGGCGGTGGTGCTGTCGGGTGGAGTCGCGTGCAATCGAGCGCTGCGAGCTGCCGTCGAGAAGCTCTGTCAGTCACGTGGTCTTCCCTTTTTCGTCGCGCCGCCTCGGCTGTGTAGTGACAACGCAGCGATGGTCGGAGCGGCTGGCTATTACCGTCTGTGGCGTGGCGAACGCGCCGATCTGAGCCTCAATGCCGTTGCAAGCCTCCCCCTGTGAACCACTCATCCTCGATGCCCGCGAGCTGCTCCGTCGCTATGGTCTGTCGGCCAAGAAGAGCTGGGGGCAGAACTTTCTCATCGACGAGCGCTCGTATTCCGCGATCGTCAACTCGTGCAAGCTCAGCGAGAGCGACGTGGTGGTCGAGATTGGCGCCGGCCTCGGGACGCTGACCAGCCGCTTGCTCGCGACCTCGGCGACCGTGATTGCCGTCGAGCGCGAGCGTGACATGTGCGAAGTCCTGCGTCGCGAGCTGGGCAGTCAGCCGCGCTTCGTCCTGCGAGAGGAAAACGCGCTCCACCTCGACATCGCCGCGCTGGCCCGTCAGCACGATCGTCGTCTGGTGCTGGTCGGGAACCTGCCGTATCAGATTTCCTCGCCGCTGATTTTTCAGTTTTTGGCGGCGCGATCGTCACTGCGACGAATTGTGATCATGCTCCAGCGCGAGATGGCCGATCGGCTGCTGGCGACGCCGGGCACTCGAGACGCAAATGCCCTTGGGGTACAGGTGCAGATGGTGTGTGCGGTGCGGCGGGTCTGTCACGTCGGTCGAGGGGCGTTTTTGCCGCCGCCGCGTGTCGATTCGTCGGTGGTGCTGCTCGATCCGCTACCGACGACGGCGGTGCCGCTGCGCGATCTCGAGGTGTTTCATCACGTGGTGCGAGCGGCGTTTGGTCAGCGTCGCAAGACCCTAAAAAATGCACTGTCGGCGGTGTTTGCAGACGATGCGATGGCCAGTCTGGATGGCTGTGGGGTCGATCTTTCCAGGCGAGGAGAGTCGCTGCGGCTGGCCGAGTTTGCCGCCCTGTCGGACGCCCTAACGCTTCACAAAGAACGGTCTGCGACTGTCTGAAAACGGAGTGCTGCCGATGAACCGTCGAGTCTTTTTCGTCGCTGTTGTGGTGCTGATCGTGACCGTGGCGGTGTTTGTCTATCGAAGCCGCTTCCGCGACGAGTCGCTGCCGCAAGGTCTGTCGGTGGGCACGAGTCTGCCGTCACAAGCTTCGTCCCCGAGCATGAACGCCTCGTCGAGCGCCGGGAGCCGCGATGCCAGAGCAAACTCCGTCGCTGGTGGCAGTGAAAGGCAGGTGGTGGTCCAAGGCGCCTGGGGCAGCGGGCCCGGCCAGTTCGGTCATCGTCGCGCAGCCGAGTCAAACCCGGAAGGACCGATGGCTCTGTCCGTTGCTCCCGACGGCAGTGTGCTGATCGTTGACCAAATCAACCACCGCATCGAGCGCTTCAAAGACGGCCGCGCGGTCGGCTCGATGGCGCTCGGTGGCGATACGGTGCAGGACCTGGCGCTGGGGCCCGAGGGTCGCGTGGTGGTGCTCGATCGCTTCGTCGATCGCGGCGTCCAGGTCTACGGTCCCGACGGCAAGCTGCTCAGTGATGTGCCGCTGCACGGCAAGCTGGAGCTGGGCAGCCTGACCGGCGTCTTTGCCGACGATCAGGGCGTCTATGTCGAGCGCGAGCATGGTCAGGTCGTGCGCATTGCCGATGCCAACGGCAACCGCATCGAAGGCGAGCGTGAGCTGTCCGGTCGTCCGTCACGCGATGGTCAGCTGGTGCTGTCGGCGGCGCTGCTGGAGAGGCACAGCGGTCAGCTGCTGGTCCGTGCGCATGATCGAGCCAAAGGTACGCAGGTGTGGGAGCGGGTAGTTCAGCTGCCGACACCGATCCTACATATGGTGATGCTCGACAGTGATCGCTTGGGGCGGATTTACGTCGCGGCGGTGACGGCGATCGAGGAACAGACGCCCCCGTACCAGCTGTCCGACGAGTCGCTGTTTGCGGTGCAGCTCGGGCGGGATGGCCAAGAGCGCGGTCGGCTGAAGCTGCCGCCGCTGCATGGCAGTGACGAGTCGTTTCGGCCCGTGACCATCGACGATGCGGGCAACCTGTACGTGATGCAGTCGAGCGAGAGCGGGCTGACGGTGGTTCGCTATGCCTTTCCGTAGCGTACCGAATCAGCCGAGCGACTTTGCCAGCGCGGCGGGCCTACCTCTCGTCGAGGGACAGGCGGTATTTTTGGGTCGGATCGACTATGGCGTGGCCTGGAAGCTACAGCAGCTTGTCGTCGAGCAGCGTCAGCAGGATCGACTGCCCGATACCCTGCTGCTGTGCGAACACCATGATGTCATCACCGTCGGGCGAAGGCAGACTGGGCAGGCCAATGTCCTCGAGCGACGCTTTCCCATTTTTGGCATCGAGCGTGGTGGCGACGTGACCTATCACGGACCGGGGCAGCTCGTCGGATATCCGATTGTGGCGCTGCGACCAAGTCCCGATCCAGCGCGGCCGTTTGGCGAGCAAGACCTGCATGGCTACCTGCGCGCGCTCGAGGACGGACTGTTGCTGCTGCTGACCGAGCTGGGCGTGGCCTGTGACCGCAAGCCGAGCTACACCGGCATCTGGACCGCCGATCAAACGGGCAAGCTGGCCTCGCTGGGGGTGGCGGTGCGACGGTGGGTGACCTCGCATGGCTTTGCGCTCAACGTGACGACGGAGCTGTCGCGGTTTTTTGCGATCAATCCCTGCGGGATGCAGGCGCAGATCATGACCTCGCTGCAACAGCTGGGGACGATGCTCGACGGGCAGCCGGTGACGCTGGAACGATTGATCGACCCGTGTGCAAAGGCCATTGGCCAGGCGCTGGGGCGACGGTTTGTGCTGCGGAGCGTGGCGGACTCGGGGTTGGCGGCGCTGCTCGACGAGGCAAGCGCTCATCCCGAGCCAGCGTTATCGGTCAGCGACTGACGGGCTCACTCAGGCGCCGCTTGGTCATCTCGTAGGCCAGCTGCAGAGCCTGCGGTCCCGGCGTCAACCGAAACGGCGACAGCTTCGGCAGCGACGGCTCGTGGAGCAAATGCAGCTCTGGCCACGCGGGAACATCGTTTTGCAGACGGACCACCTTGCGCCACGGCGAGTGAGCGGGCAGGTGATGAAAGAGCAGGCGCGCCCCCGGCGTGGCCGTCGAGATTCCCGGTCGATCGGCAATGCCTCCGTCGAGATATCGGCGATCTCCGATGCGCACCGGCTGAAACATGCCGGGGAAGCAGCACGAAGCCCGAATCGCCAGCGCCAGATCGCCGTCCTCTAGAACCTCGGTCCGCAGCGTGCCCAGGTCAAACGCCGCGACGCGAATTTTTGTTGGACAGTCGATGAACTCCTCGACCCCAACGCGCTCCAGCATGCCCCGCACGAGGTAGTCGAAGGCTTGCCCGCGCAAGAGTCCTGGACCGCTCGACTCGTCGGCCAAGCGACCAACGCCGAGCAGCTCGGCCAGCTGCCGCAGCTTTCCTTCGCGCAGATAAAACGGCAGACCCCACAGCGGATCGACATCCCAGAACGAGGCCCGGGACAGACTGAGCAGCTCACTACGCAAGTCCGTCGCTGGCAGCCCCGCTCCCCACAGCCCCGCGACCAGCGCACCAGCCGACGAGCCTCCGAGAAGCTGCGGGCGCAGACCTGCTTCCTCCAGCGCGAGCACCACCCCGGTGTGCGCAAAAAAACCGAAGAAGCCCGACGACAGCACGAGCTCAAAGGGATGAGAAGTTAGGTACTCAGCAAGCGTGGGCATTGGCAACCTTGGGAAGGCCAGTGGGCCTGATGGCTCAATATGAAGCAGATCATCTGCCTATTTTCGTTTGTGTCGGCGCGGCAGATCAGCGAGGGCCGCCAGATAGTCGATCGGACCCGTTTCGGGCGGTGGCCCCAGCTCTTGCTCGGACAGCGGACCCAGGTCGCGTAGCCCCGACGCCAGCGAGCGCAACAGATCGCGCGTCCCCGGCAGTGTCCCCAGCGCCGGCAGCAGATCACGCTCACCGGCTCCGTCGGCAATCGCTCGCCCGATGCTGTTGACCGTGTCGATCCGCACCCGCCGCCGCCGCAACAAGTCTTGCAAAGAGTTGCGCAGGGCTTCGATCGAATAGGCATGGCGATCGACCATCTCGACGGCGACTCGCACCACCGCCGAGGCTTCCAGGCGACCATCCTGAAACAGCACCAGCGCCGCCTGAAAGTAGTTGTAGATCGGCACCAGCCGCTCACCGTAGCGATCGAACTTGCTCGGCGGACTCTTGCGATCCAGGTGGATGAAGACGCGCTCGACGGCCTCGGAGTGCGGCAGCGACTCAAAGATCGACACGGTTCGCGCGGCATCGTCCTGATACGTGCCGGCACTGCGCAGGACCTGCTCGAGCATCGTGCGATCGACCCGACCCGCGAGCAGATCGCCATACAGCGAATAGATGAGCGCATCGGACTCGGCATCGTCGCCAAAGCAGACCTCGCGCGTCTCGGCAGTGACCCCGGCCCGACCCGCAAGCAGCGCCGGCAGCTTGTAGCCGACCTGTTCCCGCAGCGCCCGAAAGCGACCGGTCAGCATGTTGCGCAGGTTTGGCTTGAGTACAAACTCGTCAAACTCAATCCCGTCGAGACGCAGCTTTTCGGTCAGAACTTTGCGCATCTGACGCGGCGATCCCGAGATAAAGCAGATCCGCGCCCGTCCATGTCCCGACTGACGAAGCTCACGCAGCAGCGTCGCAGCACCGGGAACCGTGCGCTTGTCCTCGGCATCCTCGAACGCAGTCCGGACCAGCGACATGAAGGTATCGAAGTCGGTGCGCAGGTAGGTCTTGTCGAGATCCCAGCGGTAGATGACGTTGGGAATGCCCAGCTCTGACGGGCTCTTTGTCGACGGTGAGGGCCGCTCCATCGCCACCAACCTTTAGGATTGTCCGACCGGCAGAGCCTGCGGCAAGTCGGCCTCACGCAGCCCGCGCTCGATGTCCGGGAGCAGTCCGCTGGCGACGCCCTTTTTGGCCACCTTGATGGCGTTTTGGATCGCACCGGCCTGACTGCGACCGTGGGCTTTGATGAGCAGGTGATCGAAGCCGAGCAGCGGCGCGCCACCGTACTGCTTCCAGTCGGTCAAGTCCTTGAGCTTGCCGATCCCTCCCGACAGCATCGCCAGTCCCGCCCGCCACATCAGCTTTTCTTTGTAGGCATAGTGAGCGAGGCGCACCACCGTCTCGGATACACCCTCGAGCATCTTGAGGACGACGTTGCCGACGAAGCCCGAGCAGACCACGACATCCGCGACGCCGCGTGGAATGTCGACGCCCTCGACGTTGCCGATAAAGTGCAGACCGCGCAGCTCTTTGAGTCGGGCATGCGCGGCAACCACTTCCTTGGGCCCCTTGCCAGCCTCGGCGCCGTTTGACAGCAGCGCCACCTTTGGTTGGGGATTTTTCGAGATCCGCGCCGCATAGGCCGCGCCCATGACCGCAAAGCTGACCAGATCGTCCGCCGTCGCATCGAGCGTCGCACCGACATCCAGAATCAGCGAAAACGGATCGTCTTTTTCGCCCCGTCGAACTTCAGTGGGATAGACCGCCGCGAGCGCGCAGCGACGAATTCCCGGCAGGCGCTTCCAGTACTGCAGACACGACAGGACTGCGGCTCCGGTATTGCCGGCTGACACCAGCGCCGATGCCCGCCCTTCACTGCACAGCCGAGCAGCGACGGCAATGCTGCTGTCCTGCTTGGCGGCCAGGGCCTCGCGCGGCGACTCCTCCATCGTGATCACCTGGCTGGCGTGGTGAATCGCCAGACACTCGGCGTCATAGCGCTGGTGCATCAGCAGCTGGTGCAGTCGCGGCGCATCACCGACGAGCAGGAGGTGCAGTGGCTCGCTGCCATCGGGCTTCTCTACCGACAGTGCGGCGGCTGCTTTGACCACCTCTTCAGGAGCGTGATCACCGCCCATGGCGTCGACAACAATCGTGATCGGGGATTTGGCTACGTGATTCTCGGTGACGTGGCCTGACATCTGGACACCACCATATCACGCGCGGCCTGGTGTGCTGACCCTCTCGGGGTGGCATAACGGTTGATTTCACGACCAAAAGCGCCATACGATAGCACCCACCGCACTCCCAAACTCTGACGAAGGCACTCCCTATGGTGAAGACTCGTTAGAGCAAGAGTTCCGGCCCACTTGAGTTACATAGCGTCTAGGGGGAGGACAGCGTGAGCGATCACGAGGACGACATCATCTTCTGGCAGGATGTCCTAGAGTCGGTGCAGGCAGGACGGGCCGCGAACCTCAAGTGTCCGTTTTGCCAAAAGGAATCGATCGAAGTCACCAAGAGAGAGCGTGTGACTTCGGTGAAGTGCACCGCCAAGGGCTGTGGCCACTACATTGAAGGTCGATTCTCTGCGGAGGACGTAGCCGAATAGGGGGACTCCCTACGGAATCAGGAAACACTGTATGTCTCCGTCGCACAGTCGATTCCTAGTCAAGTGTTTAGCGAAGTAAGAAAGTTGGGCTGCGTGGTCGTTTGGGGGTGAAAGTCGGGGGCCTGGATCGGATATATTCTTGCTTCGCTGGGATAGAAGTTACTGGGGCTTGCAGCTCGCTGTGTACGTGAACTGTTTACGCACATACAGCCACTGTTGGTGAGGAGAAAAGGGACAGAATATGGCGCGCAACTTCCTCGGAAAAGGATGGCGCTATCCGGTGATGATAGACCGCCACGGCGGGATGGCGCAGAGCTCTCTCGACGACCTCGTGCGCGAGTCGATCCTGATCATCCTTGGCACCGCTCCCGGGGAGCGAGTGATGCGTCCGTACTTCGGATGTGACATTCACGAGCTGCTGTTTGCTCCCAACAACGTCAACACCGCCGGTCTAGCGGCTCACTATGTTGTCGAGGCGCTCGAGAAGTGGGAACCCCGCGTCGAGGATGTATTTGCCGACGCGAATCCCGATCCGATCGAGCCTCATAAGCTGATCATCGATATCAAGTACAAGATTCGCGGCCAGAACGTTACGCGAAACCTCGTCTATCCGTTCTATCTGCGCAGGAGCGATCAAGAATGATCCCGACGCCGAAACTGGACGATCGGACGTACGCCGATATCATCGCCGAGGCCATTCGGCTGATTCCTCGGTATTGTCCGGAGTGGACGAACCACAATCCCTCCGATCCCGGTATCACCATCCTCGAGCTCTGTTCATGGATGACAGAGCTTATTTTGTACCGTCTCAACAAGGTTCCAGAGAAGAACTACCTGACCTTCCTGGACATGTTGGGAATCAAGCTGCAGCCGGCTCAGCCCGCGCGTGCACTGCTGACCTTCAAGCTGTCGGAAGGAGTCGAAAGACAGACCATCCGCAGAGGTCTGCAAGTGTCGACGCCGCAGGCCGATGAGGAAGACGCAGTTCTGTTCGAGACGCAGCGTGATCTGACGGTCATCAGCGCGAACCTCGATCGCTGCTTTTCCTACTTCGATGAGGCGTACTCGGACAACTCTCCCTATCTGCAAGGAGAGCGGACCGAAGGATTCCTGGCCTTTGCGGGAGCAGAGCGTGTCGACCGCTTCATCTACCTTGGCGATGAGCGGCTGATCGCGGTCAATGACTCGACGGTGCTACGGCTCCGCTTGACGGCTCCGGAACACGGCGGACGGGATCTGGCGCGACTCCTGAACTGGGAGTACTGGAATGGTCGGCGCTGGCGCGAGCTGACTCTTTCGCAGCTGGAAGTGGAGCGCGGCGAGGTGATCTTCCAGGGTGTGGTCGATATGCAGAAGACCACCGTCAACGGACTGGAGACGTACTGGATTCGCGGACGACTGGCCGAAGTTCCGCGCACCGCTGCCGAGACAGAGGTCGATACCGTCCGGGGCACCATCGAGGTAAGCGGAGAAGGAATCCTTCCCGATCAGGCGTTTGCCAACCTTGATAACAACGTGTTTATCGCGCTCGATCTCGGGAAGAACGTCCATCCATTTGGGACGGAGCCGAAGCCGGATCACGTGCTGTATCTCGCTTCCCAAGAAGCGCTGAGTCAGCTCGGTGTTCAGGTGGAGATCGACTTTGCGCTGAGTGATCCACAGATTGCTCCGCCACCAAAACCAAGTGACGATCTGATCCTGTCTTGGGAGTACTTCGACGGGAAGAAGTGGCGAATTCTGGGAAAGAGCACTCCTTCCGGAAAGCCTCCGCAGGGGTGGGAGCACAGCGTGCTCGGCTTTGTCGATGCCACAAGTGCGTTCACGAAGAGTGGCACGGTGCGCTTCAATCGTCCGCCGGATCTGCAGCCCGGAGAAGTGACCGGAGAGCCCAATTACTGGATTCGCATTCGCATCGAGCAAGGTGACTTCGGAATTCCTGGCGCCTACATGCTCGACAATGACAAGTGGGTGTGGCGCGACGAGCGACCGCTGAAACCACCGGCGTTCAAGAGCATCGGAATCCGCTATCAAACGGATCTTGATCACCTGAAGTACTTCGTTGCGTACAACGACTTCCGGTATCGCGATCACTCCGAAGAAGAGAAAAACGAGTACCGGCCGTTCCAGCCATTCCAAGCGATTCCCGACGAGGGAGCAGCCGTCTATCTGGGCTTCGATCATCGTCTTCCCAACGAGACGATGAGCATGTACTTCCAGTTTGTGGAGAGCACGGTCTTAGAGCAGGACTTCTCTCACGCGGAACACCTGACGCAGTACTACGAGAAGCGCAAGACCATCTGGGAGCCCGAGCAGCGCATCGCTTGGGAGTACTACAACGGTCGCGCCTGGGTGACGCTGGTCGTCGCAGACGGCACCAAGAACTTCACAGAGTCCGGGTTCATCGACTTTGTCGGTCCCGATGACATGGACAAGACGCTAAAGTTCACCGAAGACCGCTTCTGGATTCGGGCACGACTGGAGATGGGCGGATACATCAAGCCGCCACGAATTCGCCGCATCCTGCAGAACACGGTCGAAGTGGCGAACGTGCGGACGATTCGCGACGAGATCCTGGGCTCATCGGATGGCACGCCGCTGCAGTCGTACACGCTGCTTCATGGGCCGCTGCTCGGTGGGCAAGTGATTGATGTTCGCGAGCGGGAAGAGCCGATTCCCGATGAAGTAGAAGAGCTGGGTGAGAACGCGGTGCGTGTCGCCGAAGATCGCGAAGGCGGCTACATGGTGCGCTGGAAGGAAGTCGAGAGCTTCTTCGAGTCGAACCCCAAGTCGCGTCACTACATCATCGATCCGCTGACTCGGCAGGTGCGCTTTGGCGATGGAATTCGCGGCATGGTGCCGCCGGTCAGTCGCAACTCGGTGGTTGCCAATGAGTATCGCGTCGGTGGTGGCAGCAAGGGCAATGTCAACGCCTTTACACTGACCTCGCTGACGCGCGCGGTGCCGTATATCGAGAAGGTCTACAACGTCCTTCCCGCCGTCGGTGGTGCCGATGCCGAGACGGTCGAGCAGGCCAAAGAGCGAGCGCCGCTGCAGATCAAGAGTCGGGATCGCGCCGTCACGTCGGAGGACTTCGAGACGCTGGCGATGCGCTCGACGACCAGTATTGCCCGTGCCAAGGCGATGTCGTCCGACGATCAGGCCGGCCACGTGCAGCTGGTGATCATTCCGCGCGGCGACGAAAAGAACCTCGATTTGACGCGCAAGCTGGTGCCGCCGCCGGAGCTATGTCGCTTTGTGCGTCATTATCTCGACGAGCGGCGACTGATTACGACGATTCTCGATGTGACCAAGCCGGACTATGTCGAGATCTCGCTGAAGGTGACGCTGATCCGTCGCACCGTCGGTCAGAGCGAGCGTCTGCGGACCGAGATTGAGCAGCGCTTGCGCAAGTATCTGCATCCGCTCCTCGGTGGCAAAGATGGCAAGGGCTGGCCGTTTGGGCGTCCGGTGTACCGCACCGACCTCGTTCACATGGTCGAAGACATCCCCGGTATCGAGGCCATCGAGTCGATCCAGATCTACGACGAAGATCGCCGGGTCAACGTCGACAGCGTGCGACTTTCCGACGATGAGCTTCCCCACGTCGTCAACGTCGCCGTCGTCGAGCGCGTCCGTCAGGAGATGATCTGATGCTGCACGAGCGCGAGCCGATGCAGCGCCGCCTGGTCCGCGTCCCCGACGTGGTTGGGCTGACTTTGCAGAAGGCTCTGCTACTGGTTCAGCACGCTGGCCTCAAGGTCGGTGCGGTGCTGTTCAAAGAAAGCTACGAGGAAAAGGACACGATCCTCGAGCAGAAGCCGCAGCGTGGGCAGATGGTCTACGCGTCTGACGAGGTGACGCTGTGGATCTCGCGGGAGAGCTACATCAAGTGGCTGCCGGCGATCTATCAGCGCTCGGACGCGACGGGACGCAACTACGTTCGCGACGTGCTGTGGATCATTCAACACCTGTTTGGGTCGATCGAGGCCATGCTCGACTCGATCCACCTGTACTTCGACTCGTACGAGACGCCAGAGCAGTTCCTCCCGTGGCTGGCGGCTTGGTCGGCGATGATCTTGGAGCCGGACTGGCCGCTGGCGAAAAAGCGCCGACTCATCAAAAAGGCGATGGAGCTGTACCGTCTGCGCGGCACGGTGCGCGGGCTGAAGCTGTTCATCTCGCTCTTTACCGGGTTCGAGCCGCACCTGGCGGAAAATGAGTGGCCGTTCAATGGCTTCCGGATCGGCATTTCTTCGACGGTGGGCATTGACACCGTGATCCTGCCACCGGTCGACAAGTCGCACTCGTTTGTCGTCGTGATGCCGCACAAGTTCAAGGACGTGAGCAGCCAGTCGATCATCCGGCTTCACGAGATCATCGAGATGGAGAAGCCGTCGCACAGCACCTACATGCTGAAGTTCGAGGACCCGCGTCTGGCGGTCGAGGAGCGCGAGTTCTACCGAATCGGCGTGTCGTCGGGCGTGAACGTCGGGCAAGAGATTGTGACGCCGCTGCCGCTCGATGCCGAGACGGGCGAGCCGGACTATCCGAAGGAACCGGTGATGCCGCCGCCACCGCCGAATCCGTCGGTGTACGAGCTGTTTGGAACCAAGAAGCGGCAGCTGCCACCGATCACTGGGGCGGCCAAAGCCGACAATGCGCCCGTCGAGGGACGCGAGATTACGACCAGCAAGTATGGCTTCGAGGGTGCGCGCGAGTTCCGTCTCGACGACATCATGAAGGAGCTGCTGGCGCGCGCGGGTCTGGAACAAAGCGTTGAGGCCAGCATCGAGTCAGGCAGTGGTGCTGGTTCGGCTGGGACGGCAAATCCGGCGGTGGCCGAGCTGGAACGAAACGATCTCGGTGACGGAACAGCTGACGCGCTCAGCGAGGAAGCAGTGATCGAGGCTGCCGGGCTGGGCACAGGAGCTGCGACGTTCAAGCCGGTGATCGAGGTCGTGTCGCGACGAAGCGCCGAGGATGCTGACGGGAAGCCGAGTGCCGAGGTCGATGCGAAGCCGGTCCTGAAGTCGAGTGCCGAGGTCGATCCGAAGCCGGTCCTGAAGTCGAGTGCCGAGGTGGCAGCCAGCGCGGCCGCGCCTCCGATTGACGAGGAGAGCAGCAAGACGCCGGTCACTGAGGCACCCGGAGCGCTCGCCGATGGAGACAGCGACGGCGATGACATTCCACGGGCGGGTCTGGGGGCGCAGGTCGAGGGCGGCATCCACGGTCGCAAGCCGAAGCTGGACTTCGCCGTGACCGTCGAGGAGCTGGGCGGCGAGGAAGTCGAAGAGATCAGCGCCGACGACCTCATTCACGACACCGACAAGCCGGCGTCTGTGGCGACCAAGGCCGAAGCCAGCGACGTGCCGCGAGCCACCGCAGCGACACGTGTCGAAGGCAACGTCAAGACGGGTACACCACGCGTCGAGATAGAGATCGAGAAGCGCGAAGTTCCAAGTGATGAAGGCTCAGCGCCAAGCGGCAGCGAGACGCCTTCCGACGGTTCTAAGAGATAGGAAACTTCTAACCAGGGTTCCCAGCGAGGGGCACGATGGCGACTGAGAGTGAGAGCAAAGTCAAGGGCTTCAAGCGGATCAACTTCTTTAAGGGCTTTCTCACCACCGAGCACGATTGGAACGATGCCGAGCGGTACCACATCGAGAAGCGCCGTCTGCATAACAAGATGATGCACGCCCCCGGCGTGGTCTTCGGCTTCAGCGGCGATCTCAAGGTGACTGCGCGGCCTCGGGGCGATCTCTCGGTCGAGATTCAGCCTGGCTACGCCGTCGATGGTCAGGGGCGCGACCTGATGCTCTGGGACGCGGAGATCAAGACGCTGGTCCTCGAAGAGTACAAGCTTCCGCAGACCATCTACATCGTCCTGCGCTACTACGAGCAGGAGACGGACTTTATCGCCTATAAGCTTCAGTCCCGTCGACAAGCTTGCAGGCAGGTTCCCTGCTCTCGTCTGATGAATGATGGAACATGGCTCGCTATAGAAGCGTGACGCAGCGATGCCGTGCCGTGAGGAACGGGCGAGGGAGCAGCGGTTAGGGCTTGGCTTTATACGTAGCGAGCTGGGCAAGCAAGTAGGTGCGACGAGCGTCGTAGGCGGCCAAAATTGCATCGGCGCGGGCTGCGACCACACTGCGGGCAACTGCACAGTCAGCAGCCCCGGGATTGATCTTGAGCAGCTCAATCATCGCCGCGCAGATGGCAGGTGTGACCAAAAGAGCTTGCAGCGAAGTCTTGGTCTGATCCAGCGCAGCAGCCATCTTGGCACGCGTTACTGTGATATTTAACGCATCGTCAACTTTTTGTGAATATATCTTATACACTTTTGGATCTGCCAGGATTTTTGCATCCAGTTTGCCCTCTGCACAATACGCCATGTTGTTAGCATCTGGATACGCATTAACGCCGCCCGAATGGCAGTTGGTGTAGCCTTCTGGGTCCCACGCCATCACACGATATGTCTCAGTGGTGCCGCCCATGCCGTTGGCTTGCTCGGTACCAGTAAAATAGACTTCATCGATATAGTCGCCTGACCTCAAGACCGACTGGTGTGCCAGGTAACGAAGATACTGATCCAAGTCCAGCTGGTTGCGCAGCGCCGACACCAGGGCATCCCCGGTAAGTGGAGCAATCTGTGCGGCAAAAGCCCTAAAGCGATTCAATGGCGCAGCCAGATCCCCGGTATCTGGGTGAAGAACTTCAAAGAAATCGTTGGCTCCTTGTGGATATTGACGACGCATCACGCTTGTCACTCTGGCACTGTCGCGAACTTGCTCTTCTTTGGTCTTTTCTAAGAGCAGATAGATCCCTCTCGTTTTTCCATCTATCACAAATTCTACAAAGCGACGTTTCAGCGGAAATAGATCCTCTGCGAACAATCCATATGCTGTAGGAGCATACATATACGCCAGATCATCACACATCGAGATCAACGTATATTCATCGGTCGCTGAACCCAGCATCAAATATCGATCTGGTCCATCTAGTTTGATGGTATAGCTCTTGCGCTCACAGCGGATCGAACCATTGCCATGTAGATGTGCTGTCGCCAATATAGTCGGTTGTCCTGGCGCCAAACGGATTTGGGTTTCAAAATCACTACGCGCCAACACATCATCATAAGTTGCTGTCTGTGTTGCGCGAATACGTGCATCATGAGCAGCTCGCTGGGTATCATCAAAAACTAGCTCAAGACGAGGTGTATAGACGCGCTTTTCCGTGTCAATTGCATCAACATTGCAAGGCGCTCCAACCTCTTCTGGAAGGGTCGCTAGAAAGCTTGCACTTAGATCGCCTTGTGTATTGCTAACTTGTAGTTTTGCACTGAATTTTGCATCTGGGCCGCAGGTCGCTACTTTATAAAATGCGTTCTGCCGTGCGTCATCGATTGCACCAGATGCTGCCGACAATCCAGTGGCATCTGGAGCAACAGGGATCACATATACATTGGTAAGATTGATATAGACACTTTGTGGATCTTTGGCGAGCACCACCAAGCTGCGCATTACATCTGGGCCTGCGCCTCCGACCTCGCTGACATCGCTGGCAGCTGGGCCAATCGCCTGGACCAGAGGCAGTGGATTGCTGTCACTGTCAATGCCTTTCTGATAGCGATCCAAGGCCTCTGCCAACTTGATGCGCTCTGTCAGAAAGTTCGAGAACAGCTGAACGGTGTCGCCATGCCGATACAGTGCAATGCGCTCGTCAACCGGTCGCTTCGCAGCAAAGGCAAGTATCGCTTGCGACAAGGCAGTGCGCTCTGTGGCCGTCTGTTTTGGCGGCAAGAGTAGGGCAGTGTAACCAGGAGCGACCGGCTGTCGCTGGACCTTCATCTTGATGGTGATGCCTTCAGGCGGCTGGGCCACCAGTCGCGCAGAGAGGTCTTGGGGAAACGCAGCCCCAGTCGCCTGGTTCAAGATGCCCAAGGTCATTTCGCGGCCACCTCCGGGCCAGCGTGCAGTCCTTAGCAACACGAATCGAGCCGTGTCTTCTTGAGGGGGAGGTGGCGGCGGAGTCGCTAAGTCAGGAATGATGATCGATTCCATCGTGACTTCGCTTGAACATGCTGTCAGAAGCAAAATCGATATCAAATTTACCCAAATAGATCTGTGTGTTTTGGATCTATCGCGATCTGATAGCGCATAAGTCGTTGCTTGTGTCATGTTTGCTTACTCTGTTTCTGTGTAAATAGTTACTATTTATGTTCTATTTCGCCTGCGCCGATATGTAGGCACATCTACCACTTGCTAGAGCAGCCGTAGCGGTCCGAGTCGGAGTGTCTAGGCCCCGACTACGATCGATTATGGAAATTCAGGCGAGAGAAACAATACTTTCTTGTGCTGCACTGCCAAAGCAACATATCAGGGAATGCGATCTGCCGTGTAAGTCTGCGATTTTATTATGCTTTTTGCGTGGATGTGGATGCAGGTGTTGTACGGTTTTTCTTGGCTCCGCAGTCATCTCCGTCGTTGTCTTCACGCACAAGAGTCAGATCATCCTGTCGTGATACGCTGACCTTTGCTCGCGCACTAGGCTCACGCTGCTGATGAGCCCTGGTGTATCTAGCGAAAGTTGTAGAGGAGGACCCATGACTCGAGAACATGCTTATCGCCACGGACGTATCGCGCTGTGGCTTGCTGCAATAACTTTGGGCGCTGCTTGCGATGCCGGAACCTCGGACCCGATCACTCTGCCGACGGAGCTTCCCCCGCCTGGCGACGAGACGGTTGATCCATGTCTCTACATTCAGTGCGCCAACGACAGTACCTGCCGCGTCGACGGCAGCAACGTGACGTGCGACTGCTTGCCTGGCTTCACGGGTCAGCGCTGCGAAGTGAACATCGACGACTGCCCCGCCAACGCCTGCGAGAACGGCGGCGTATGCGTCGACCAAGTCAATGCCTACATCTGCTCGTGCCCGCCAGGGATCACGGGTGAGCGGTGCGAGATCGATCAGGATCTGCGTTTGACTGTGCCCCGTCGGATGGCGAACGACAAGCCGATCACTCTGCGCGCCGAGCTGCTCGATCCGTCAAACGGCAGCATCGTCACCGAGGGCTGCTTCGACACACTGGGCAGTGTCAGCATCAAGCGGGCCGACGACGGAACCCCGGTGCCGCTGACGGTCACCATCTTCGATGATCACGTTCCGGTGCCGGACGACTCGCTGCGCTTCTATCACGGCGTCGGCAGCGTCTCGCTGACTCTCGACGGTGGAGCGGCAGTCCCGGCGGGTGAGTATCTGCTGACGGTGAACGTCGGTCAGCGCACGGCGACCCGTCGCTTGACCATCGAGTCCAGCCCGAACTGGCGCGTGATGCCGGCGACGCTCAGCGGTGCCGATCTGACCTGGGGCCCCGACGAGAACATCCGCCTGTCCGCGCACAACACAGTCGTGCCAGCCGGTTCCACCCTGACCATCCATCCGGGCACGCTGATCATGGTCGATACGACCGGTGGGCGCGAGGACGGCACGCTGCTGACCATCAACGGAAACCTCAACGCCACCGGAACGATCGAGCGCCCGGTGCACTTCTTCTCGACGCGCGGCGCGTCCGCCATGACCCATACGGTGAGCGGCACCTCGCTGTCGAACCCCAACTCTTGGCGCGGAATCTTCTTCTACGGCAATCAGTCTTCGACGCTCGACTGGGTGATCCTGAGCGGCGCCGGCAACGGTCCCCTGGTTAGCCATCCCCGCCCGCCCATCATCAACCTAGCCAACACGCACAGCCTGACGGTGCAAGACAGCATCTTCGCCGACGCCACCGGCATGGTGTTCCAGAGCCCTAGCACCGGCACGTCAATCATTCGTCGCTCGCTGGTGTCTCGGGTAGGCATCGGCGCAGAGTTCCTGTCGAGCGGCAACAACGTACTGATCGAGGACTCGTGGTGGACCGCGATCGGTCGCGGTCCGACGGAGCCGCTGCGCTACGATGGCGACGGCATCCACGTCGATGGCGCCAACTCGAAGCAGACCATCAGGCGCTGCTTCATCGTCGACATCGGCGACGACGCGATCGACCACTCCAACTCGACGTTCACGGTGGAAGACACCGTCATCCATGATGCCGCCGACAAGGCGATCAGCATGACCAACGGCGCGGCCACGATCCGCAACTCGCTGATCTACAAGACTGGCTCAGGTGTCCGAGGAACGGCGCGGGTCTACAACAGCACCATCCTGTCCCCGTCCCCGATCGCGACGCCCCAGACGCTCCTCGACAGCATCATCTGGCCGAACTCGCTCTCGAGCTGCGATGGCGACGTGCGCAACTCGATACTTGGCACGGGCTCGGACCTGAGCTGCGGCACCGGCAACATGTCGGTCAACCCGAGGTTCGTCAATCCCGCGCAGTGCGATTACCACCTGGCTGTCGGCTCGCCTGCTCTTACGGCAAGCTCGATCGGCGGCCCCATCGGCTGGGGTAGGTAAGCAACGCTCGCCGCTGGCCCGATAGCCGATGTCCCGATCGGATTGAGCCAGCGGCGTCTCGCACCACGTAGTCATTTTGTTGATGATGTCAGCAAATGGCACATTCCCGCACACTTCCCTAAATTTGAATAAATAGAAATCACGCCGACGCTATCGATGTGATTTCGGTTATCGCCTATAAAGAAAACGCGGCCTATAAGGGGCATCGGCGGATTCTCGAGGGCTGTAAGGTCGAGATCTCGCAGACCGCGCCCGATATCCGAGAGGAAGTTGAGCTGGCGCGAATTCTCCTCGACAAGAACGCGACTCGTATCCGCGATGCCCGCGATCCCAACGAGCCCAAGGCCAACGAAATCGATCTGCGCTTTGTGCCGCATGCAGGCGTGGCTGGCTCGTCGATTGACCCGGTGCTGCGAATTCGGCTGGCGCTGCTGTTCGACCGGCTGCGGCGACTGCTGCTGGCGATGGCTCGCGACAACAAGGTCGAGACGGCGCACGACGCGCTGGCGGGCGTGATTGCCGCGCAGACGCTGCACACGGCGGATCTCCTCGACAATCGCAACGGGCACGAGATCCTCAACATGCTGGTGCAGCTGCAGGACGAGCTGACCAAGGATGTCGAGATCAACCACCCGCAGCTTGGCCAAAAGAAAGAGTTTGGCAACTACAAGAAGAACATCGACATCGTCAAAGGCCTGCTCGGCGAGCGTCGCAACACCCCCGAGGCGTTCGACAACATGCTCGTCTATATGGCCAAGGGTGCCGAGGAGCTGGCGCCGCTCTACGGTGGCGAAGCGACGGACTCCCTGCCGCCGACGCCGGGCCCGGTTCAGACCATCCCGACCGACGATGGCAAGGCCAAGACCGAAGCCGCCGACAAGGACAAAAAGCCGCGCGGCTCGTACGGCCCGAACGACATTCCTCCCGACGACATGGAGCGCATCAAGGGCATCTCCGAGCAGGACTTGCCGATGGAGCTCGAGATCAACGGCGAGACGTGGGTCCGCATCGACATGATCAAGGTCATGGACACCGACTCGGAGAGCCAGCACGACCTCAAGATTCAAGAGGCGCGCGACTCGTACCGTTCGCGGCAGCGGCTCAAGTATCCCGACGGCAAGTCCCTGGAAGATGTCGGTCGCGCCCACGTGTCTGGTTATGTGACCTACAAAGTCAAGGGTGTTACGCCAGGAAAGCGACTGCTCGTCGTCCGCCGCATGGACTACGTGTACGGCGACTACTCCCTGGAGTTCGAGGTCGACGGCAAGAAGGCTGGCGTCTGCGAGTGCCCCGGCACCGACCGCATCAACCGCTGGCGCAACTGGCCGTTCATCATCCCGGCCGAGCATGTGGTCCGAGCGGAACCGAATGTGAAGCAGATTGCCGTGACGGCTGGTCGCGACATCAACATGTTCCGTTACTGGTTCTACCAGCCGAGGCAATAAGGTAAGCTGGACAGGCCATGTTTATTGACAGCCTATTGAACGTCATCCTGAGGCCCTTCCGCGAAATCTGGGCGCAGATCGCGAGGATTCGCGGCATTCAAGGCGGAATTGCCGGCGACGTTCGTCGAGTCCAAGGGCTCGGTGACAACGCCCGCAATGAGATGGGCCACATGAAGAACATGGTCGTCGCTCCCGGGCAAGCGATGCCGGGTTGGGGGCAGGCGCAGCAGCAAGCGCAGATGCCTCAGATGGCGCAGCAACAGGCGGAAAAGAAAAAGATGGGTTGGTCGTTTCCCTGGAGCAAGAAAACGTGTCCGCGCTGCCAAAATAAGCTGCAGAAAAGTTGGGACCAGTGTCCCTACTGCGGGCAAAACCAGAACCAGCCTGTGACCGGAGGTCCACCGGGTGCAGGTGGGCCACCAGGCGCGCCAGGCGGGGCTCCAGGCTACGGACAGCCACCAGGCGCACCCGGATACGGAGCACCGGGTTACGGGCCACAGGGAGGCGCTCCGGGCTATGGCGGGCCTATGCCATCTCCAGGTGGCGCGGCCAAGACAATCGCAATGGATGCGGCGGCGATTGATGCGCCTCTGCTGGCAACTGGCGACACCGGGGACAACGTGGCCTGGCTGGTTCCGCTTGAGGGCGCGATGACGGGCGAGCTGCTGCAGATCCGCACGCGCGGCATCATCGGCACTGCGGACGGCTGTGAGATCAAGCTCTTCGACGCTGCCATCTCGGGTCGCCACGCTGAGATTGTGCTGTCGCAGGGCAGTCGCTTCCGGATCAACGACCTCGGCTCACGCAACGGAACCTATGTCAACGACAAGGCCATTGCCTCGACCGAGCTGGTGGACGGCGACAACATCCGCCTTGGCAGGACCACCTTCCGCTTCAAGACCAAGCACTAAAGGCAATCCATGCACCGTCGGTCACTCCACTCATCGCTTCCGGGTACTCTGGCCGTCCGTCTGGTGGCTCGTGTCCTGTCCACCTTGGTGGTCTTGTGCACGCTCCTCGCGCCTTCCGTCGGTGAAGCTCAAAATGCCAAGCTTCGCCTCGAGCGCTTTGGCTTCGACAAGCTGCCCGACCTCAAGGTCTACATCACGTACGTCGAGGAAGACGGCACGGTCATCGCCGGTCGACAGGCGAGCGACTTCAAGCTGCAAGTGGACTCGATCGACCAAGGTGCTGGCCGCGTCATCACCAGCTTTGATCAAGCCAAAGAGCCGATCTTCGTCGTCGGTGTCGTGCAAGTCGGCGGTGCCGTCGACGAGCGTGTGATGTCGGAAGTGAAGGGCGGACTCCGTCGCGTCAATGACGCCGTCGGCAACACTCCCGGCGGGCGCATGGGCATCCTGTCGTACGCCGACAAGACCAACCGCATCATCGAGTTTGGTACCAGCACCGAGGTCGACGCCGGCATCGGCAAGATTGCGCTCGAAACCGAGGCCAGCGAGTCGCACATGCTCGACGCGCTGCGCACCGCCATCGACCTGCTCAAGCAGCAGGAAAAGGGTCGGCGCAAGCTCATCATCCTTGTCTCCGACGGCATTGATGTGAACAACGAAAAGAAGAACTTCACCGAGATTGGCAACCGCGCCCAGCTCGGCGGCATCGTCATCGACACCGTCGGTTACAACGCGTTTGACGCCTCGAAGCTGCGCAACTTGCAGGAAATGACCAAGCGCTGCTACGGCACCGACCGAGTGGCCAAGGCTCCGACGGAAATCGGCCCCAAGATCGATGGCATCGTCGACGAGATTCAGAAGCAGTACATCGTCCAGTTCCCGCTCACCATCGTCGGTGACGACCAAGATCACCTGTTCCAAGTCACCCACGAGGCCGGTGGCAAGCCGGTCTACAGCAACACCATCCAAGAGAAGCTGCTCTCGAAAGCGCCAGCCGGTCCCGCGCCGCCCGTCAAGGAAAAGAGCAAGTGGTGGCTGTATGCGCTGATCGCCGCTGGCGTGATCGGCGCGATCGTCATTGCGATGATGCTGCGCAAAAAGCCTGTCGAGGCGGCCCCGACGCCGGCTCCGCAGCCCGGCAAGCCCGATGCTCCGGCGCCTCGGATGAGCAACAAGACCGTCGCGCTCGAAGCGGCAGGCGACATCACGATGGGCTGGGTGATGGGTCTGACCGGTAAGTACAAAGATGTCACGTTCAAGCTCAAGGACCGCGTCGTCATTGGGACGGCGGCGGACTGCGACAT
Source organism: Myxococcales bacterium (assembly GCA_016794465.1). Taxonomy (GTDB): domain Bacteria; phylum Myxococcota_A; class Polyangia; order Palsa-1104; family JAEUJZ01; genus JAEUKA01. Next base: position 35,900 of record JAEUKA010000005.1, read on the forward strand.
CGTGATCGAGGACGGCTTTATGTCGCACCGGCACTGCGAGATTCGCAAGGTCGAGGGTGGCTTCAAGCTCGTCGATTTGGGCGCCACCAACGGCGTGATCGTCAACGACAAGCGCATAAAGGAACACTTCCTCGTCGATAACGACAACTTCCGACTTGGCCGCAGCGAGTTCAAGTTCAAGTCGATTTTCGGATAGTGACGGGGGAACTGTGCCATGGCATCGATAGCTGCATATCTCTTGATGGCGATTTCGGGGCTGGCCGGCGGTGCGACGATGTTTATGTCGCTGCAAGGTGCCGGGGTAAAGCCGTGTCCGAAGTGCAAAAAAGAGATGATGCCGGACTGGACCCAGTGTCTGTTTTGTAAGGCCGTGCCCGAGTTTGAAGAGGGCATTCCGGCGCAGCTGCATTTTATCAACGGTCCGCTTGCTGATCAGGTCGCCCGCCTCGACAAACAGGTGGTGACGATTGGCAGCGTGCCGGGCAATGACATCGTCATCAGCGACCCCAGCGTCTCTCGCAAGCACATTGGCATTCGCAAAGTCGAGGGAGGCTATGAGGTCGCAGACTTCGGTTCCACCAACGGGGTGTTCGTCAACGGGGACCGGGTGCCGAAGAAAAAATTGGCGATTGGTGATGTGGTCCGCGTTGGCAACATCGAGATGATTTTCCGTCTGTAAACCGACTTTGGCTTTAGAGAAGAAGCGAAGATGGCAGCCAAGCTCCTATATCGAGATGCCCAAGGCCGTGATGCCGCAGTGAACCTTCCCGAGACGGGCTCCTTTTTGGGTCGAGCCGTCGATTGCATCATCCGTACCGACGACGCGATGGTGTCGCGGAAAAACTGCAAGATCAGCTTTGTCAACGCCCGCTGGTACGTCGAAGACCTCGGCTCGGCCAACGGCACTTTCATCAACGAGCGGCGAATCAGTCGCGACGAGCTGAATCACGGCGATGTGATTCGCTGTGGATCGCTGCAGGTTCGCTTTGTCGATGCTCCAGAGCAGCAGATTCGGCAGACGATTCCGCAGCCGGGTGCTCCGACGCCGCCACCGCCGCCGCAACAAGCGGTGGGTGGACAGAATCCGGGGGCGCCGTCGGCGACTCCAGTGGTTCCACCACCGACGCCAGCCACTGGAAGTCCGGCTGCGCAGAGCAACAAGCCCGAGCCGGTCGCGGTCGAGCCCGAGAAGCCAGCAGAGGCCACGTCCACCGACGCGGCGCCGAAGCTCAATGTCTCGGAAGAGGCGCTGAAGAAAGTCCAGGCAGAGGTCAATAAGCTGACCTCGGACTTCAACGCGGCGCAGAAGTCTCTCGAGGAGCTGAAGACCGAGCGCGATCAGGCGGTCACCAAGATCGAGACGATGGAAGGCGAGGTCAAGAAGCTGCGCCAAGAGGCGGGTGCGGCCAAGTCGACCGCCGAGAAGCTGTCGCGGCAGATGCAGCAGACCGAAAAAGAGCTGCGTGAAGAGAGCCGCAACAACGAAGAGCTTCGCCAGGACCTCAAGCAGCTCAAAGAGCAGTTTGACAAGACCAAGACGCAGGCCGACGAGCTGAAAGTTCAGGTCGAGGCCAAAGAGCGTGAGCTGTCGGCTGCGAAGGAAGATGTTCGGCGCAGCAAGCAGTCGGCGGACAACCTGACGCAGAAGCTGCAAGAGATGGTGCGCTCTCGCGACGAGCAGATGCGGGCCATCAACTCGCAGATCGGTGACGTCGACAAGCTGCGCGACATCCTGAAGGAGCGCGAGCGGCTTATCGAGGAGCAGCGCGTCGGTCTGGTCAATCAAGAGTCGCAGCTGAAGGATCTTCGCAAGCGCAGCGACGAGCAAGAGCGTGAGCTGTCGACGATTCGTGGCGAGCGCGACAACCTCCGTGAGCGTCAGCATCGGGCGCAGGTTCAGGTCGAAGAGCTGCGCTCGGAGCTGGATCGCCTGCACAACATGCTGTCGAACCAAGTCGAGGGCGGCGAGCAGATTGCCGCACTGACCCGGGACATGTCGGCGCTGCGCGAGAACCTTACCGACGCCAACAACGAAGTTGGGCGGCTCAGCGACGAGCTGGCCAAGGTGGCGACGGATCTGGCAGCAGTGGTCAAGCAGCGGGACCAGCTGGCCGAGGAACGCAGAGGTGGCCAGGCCAAGCTTCAGTCGGCCATCGAGCAGGCGGTTTCGCAGGCGGTGACGGAGCTGCGCGCCAAGGCCGACAAAGAAAAGCAAGAGCTGGTCGCACTGCACAATGCCAAGGCGCAGGAAGTCGCGGATCTGAAGAATCAGCTGGCAGCGGCGACACCGTCGGAAGAAGCGCAGCAAGAGCTGTCCTCGACGCGCGGTGAGCGGGATCAATATCGCTCGCGGGTCGCCGAGCTTGACGCCATGGTCAAAGAGCTGCAAAAGGCTGCCGCTGCGACGCCACCACCACCTCCGGCTGGCAATCCCGAGTCGGATCGCATCCTCGCCGAGATGAAGGGCGTGGCGACCACTGCCTACGACGGTATCAACGATGCGCTGTCCGAGCTGCGACTCGCCATCGTGATGGCCCAGGAGATGTGGAACAAGATGGAGCGCACCTATTCCGACCGCGACTCCGCACGGAAGCTGCGCGATGCCATCGACGAAACCATGACCCGTGCCGATGAGGCCAAAGGTCACGTTCGCAGCCTCCGCAGCCTCATCGAATAGTCCACACCGCAACCCCGCACAGGTGACTTTATGACCCAAGAGCAAGCGGCAGCACCGACTGACAGCGAGGAGCTCAACCGCAGCGAGCGAGAGATCCTCGACCTCATTCGGGCGCGTTATTCGCTGATGTACATCATCTCGTCCGAGGAGCAGCGCGTCGAAGACTCGCTCCTGAAGCTGGCTCGTCGTCGTGACATGAAGCTCGGCTCGTGGTCGATCACGCGCGGCTTTGTGCAAAAGTTCGGCACCCTCAAGGGCGGCGACGCCAAAGACCCGATCAAAGCGCTTGACTACATCGCAGCGGCGGAAGGCCGGTGTCTGTTTGTGCTGCGCGACTTCCACGCGTTTGTGAATGACCCGACGGTGGTGCGCAAGCTGCGCGACCTCGCCCACGATCTGCGCAAGACCCAAAAGAACGTCTTCATCCTGTCGCCGGTGACCAAGATTCCGCCGGAGCTGGAAAAAGATCTCTGCATCTTCGACTGGGATCTCCCCAATCGGCCCGAGCTGACCAAGGTGGTCGAGGGACTTTTGCACCAGCTACCGCAGGGCTGCGAGCCGGGTCTGGCCAAGGAAGCCGAAGGTCGCGAGCAGATCGTCGACGCGGCGCTTGGCCTGACGCTGACCGAGGCCGAGAACGTCATCGCCAAGTCGATCGTCCGTCACAAGACCTTCCACTTACCGACGATCTTGGCCGAGAAAAAGCACATCATCCGCAAGAGCGGCATCCTCGAATACTACGAAGCAGAGGAGAGTCTCGACGGCATCGGTGGCTTGGAGATCCTCAAGCAGTGGCTCATCAAGCGCCGTCACGCCTTCACTTCCGAGGCCCGCGACTTCGGTCTGCCAATTCCGAAGGGCATCCTGCTCCTCGGTGTGCCGGGCTGTGGTAAGTCGCTGACCGCCAAAGCCGTCGGTGCCGCCTGGCAGATGCCGCTGCTGCGACTCGATGTCGGCAAGATCTTCGGCGGCCTCGTCGGTGCATCCGAAGAAAACATGCGCAAAGCGCTCAAGACCGCTGAAGCCGTCGCGCCGTCGATTCTGTGGCTCGACGAGATCGAGAAGGGTCTTTCCGGCACGGGCTCATCAAATATGTCCGACGGTGGCACCACGTCTCGTGTGTTCGGCACATTTGTGACCTGGATGCAAGAAAAAACGGCGCCGGTGTTCGTTATCGCGACTGCCAACGACGTGCGCAGCTTGCCGCCAGAGCTCCTGCGCAAAGGTCGCTTCGACGAGATCTTCTTTGTCGATCTACCGACGCAGGAAGAGCGCGGCGAGATCATCAAGATTCACCTGAAGAAAAAGGGCCGCAACATCAGCCACCTCGACATCGGCAAGCTTGTCGACGCGATGGCCGAGTTTTCGGGCTCGGAAGTCGAGCAAGTGGTTGTCTCGGCGCTGTACGAGGCCTTCGACGCTGATCCGCACAACCGCGACCTGTCCAATGATCAGCTCTTGCACTCGGCGCGCGAGATTGTGCCGCTCGCGGTCACGATGGCCGAAAAGATTGCCGACATGCGCGAGTGGGCGAGGACCAGGGCGCGAACCGCGTCGCTGCCACAGTCCGCACAGCCGCAGGTGCAGCGACGAACCAAAGACCGCTTTGCAGTGCCGACGGAGCCGGGCGGGCGGATAGAGCTGTAGAGCGAGGAGTGCCGATGAGTCACTTTACGACGGTAGCGACGAAGATTAACAACATCCAGTGCCTGCTCAAGGCGCTCGAAAAGCTCAAGCTCAAGTACACCCACTCAGAGCAGGGCGTCGAGGTCCGAGGCTGGCGCGGTCAAAAGAGCACTGCCGAAGTCTCCATCAACATGGGCAAATACGACATCGGCGTCGTCAAGAACGAGGACGGCACCTACGGCCTGCAGGCGGACTGGTGGGGCGTTGAAACCACCGTCGGCAAGACCGAGCAAGAGGTCGTCGATGAGATCAGCCGCGAGTACGCCTATCAGACCGTGGTCGTCGCGTGCGAAGCGCAAGGGTATCGAATCGAGGAGCAGAACGTCGCCGAGGACGGTACGATCAAGCTCAATGTTTCAAAGTGGGGCTAACCCCTCGGGCTGTGGGCTTGCCACAAGGAGTCGAACATGGCGCAGCGAAAAGAGCTTGAAATCACCATTTCTCCGTCGGGAGAAGTGTCCGTCCAGGTCAAGTGCATTCCCGGTCAGTCGTGCGTCGAGGAAACCAAGTTCCTCGAAGATGCACTCGGCAGCGAGGTCAAGGACCGTCAGCTAACCGCCGAGTACTACCAGCAGGGCAACACCACCGGCGCCGGCGTCTACAATCGCAGCTAGCGACGGCCCGCTAGCGCTTCTTCCACTCGGTCTGCCACTTTCGCTCGAAGAAGCGCCGATTTTTCCAAAACAGCCGCAGGTATTGCCGAGGCGGAAGCTTGCCAAACGCCGCGCCGCCGTAGTGATGCACAAACGCGTCTTCACACAGCACGACCTTGTGCCGGCACCGTCGCACCGCCATCGTCAGATCGTCGTCCTCGAACATCCCCAGTCCATAGCCTTCGTCGAGCCCGCCGACCTCATTCCACACCTTGGCTCGGATCGCAGCACAAAACAGTGTCAGCATGTCCGGTGTCAGACGCTGTCCGCTATGTCGGTGGGTGTAGTCAGCTGCAAAGCGAAACATTTCGGAGACGGTGGAATAGTGAGTGCCCAGCGCCGCTTCATTGCCGCACGAGTTGGTCCGCGGCCCCACCATTCCCACCGCTTCGTCCTCGTCGAGCACCGCCACCAGTCGCTCCAGCCAGCCGGGGGTCACGATGGTGTCGTTGTTGAGCAGCACCAGGACCTCGCCCCGCGCTCGCTGCGCCGCTTGGTTGTTGGCCGCCGCAAAGCCTCGGTTGTCGCGATTGCACAGCACAGAGATCGGCAACAGTCCGCTCTCTTCGATGGAGCGTAGGTAACTCGGCGTCTCATCCGGACTGCGGTTGTCGACGACAATCAGCTCAAACGGCGTCGATCCCGCCGCCCGCTGCACGCTGCCCAGACACAGCCGCGTCAGATCGAGGTTGCCGTACGTCACCATCAGAATCGACACCCGAGGCGGACCCGAGAAGCGCACTGGCCGGCTCGGATCTAACTCGGCTGGCTGGCCCCACGGTGGATGCTCACGCGCACACACCACCGCCAGCGGATCGCTCACCCGCGCCGGATACAGCCCCAGGCGCAGCCGCTCCGTCACCACCTTCGGCAAAAGGTCCCGCAGCGTCTCCAGCGGCAAGTGACGACCTGCCAGCTGCACCGTCTCTCTCGGGAGCATAAAGCGCAGAAACGCCAGCTCGTCGACGACAGACTGCCACCTCGTCGGTTGGCCTACGCCGGGCGGGCTAGCCATGTTTGTCCTCGGCAAAGACCTCGGGCGCCGCGTGACCGCGAGAGCACGTCCCTGGTTTTTGATACGGAATACCGCGCAGTCGCTGCATCGCCTGATTCGCTCGCCAGGCCAGGTAGTTCTTTTGGAACGGCACCGCGTGCTCCATATCGAGGTACGGATTGTTGACATCCGACAGCGCCACGACGGCAAGCACTTGCTCACAGACGCTGACCGGGCAGCCGCGCAGACGAATGTGCGTCGTGCCTTCGTTCCACAGCACTTTCATCGACACCGACGCCATCTTTGCGAAGACATCGTCGTGACTCGCCTTGTACGGATCTTTTTGGCGCCCGTCTCGATAGACGTTGCGAATCTGCACCAGCTCGCCGTTGATCGGACCTTCCCACTCGGCACAGTCGCCGATGAAGATGACCTTTTCGCCGGGCTGCGCGGGGATCGGACCGCGATAGGCTCCGAACACGATGTGCATGCGCGGCAGCTTGCTGTCACAGGTCTGGTCGTACAGTCGCAGCACCTCAATGGCTTCTTGAAGCGCGCCGGGACAGCCGCCCCAGCAGTAGTCGCTGTGCTCGGGCTCGGGGGGAGGACCAGCGTAGGCGGTGATGCGGCTGCCCTCGAAGTACTTCTCGATGCGAATCAGGCCGACTTGGAAGCCACTGGCGCGGCGCTTGGCCTCGTCGAGAGAGACATCGCCGATGATGCGGATGTTCGCAAGGTCGGTGGTGCCAAAGCCTCGGTCTTCGGCCAGTCGCAAGTGGTCGACGGAACGCGCACTCAGTCCAACAATGCTGCAGCACACCGCATCCAGCGCGAGCTGACTGTCGGACATGATGATCATCCCGAGTGGAAACGGCTTCGGCGTCAGCATCCGACCCTCGCCACCGATGATCGCGTCGATGGCACAGAACGACGGCTGCACGATGTACTGCAAGTCCGCGATCTTGTCGTTCAGACGGTGATCGTGATCAATCAGTCGGTGCCGGTCGTCTTGGATGCCAATGTAGTTTTTCAGACAGAACGTCACCGTCGTCCACGGGTGAGCCTTGAACTTCGGCAGGTTGATGAAGAAGTCGGCCTTGGCGACTGGCTCGGGAGTAAACACGTAGTCGCGCAGGCGGCCTTCGTGGGTGTAGCGGATCTCGACCTGAGGCACCTCGTCGAAGAGGTAGCGCTTCACGCCGGTACGCTCGATCATGGCGTCGAAGCCGGACTCTGCGAACGCTGCCCGCGATGGAACGGTGATCCCGCAGCGCTCACCGACACCGATCTCGGTAAGCGTGTCATCGGCCAGCTCTTGCAGCGCGCGAATCAGGCCCTCGGCCACTTCCGACCGGGTATGCGCATGTGGGAAAAGCGGCCCAGCAGCGACGAGGTTCGGCTTGATCAGCGTTCGCCCCGTCGGCTTCAGTCCCAGCGTCGCCAGCCCTTCGCGAAACAGGGTCTGGATACGCTCGATGTCATACTCGGGGCAGTGACGGATGATCACGGTCGGCTGCTTCGGTATTCGCATGCGCGGAGCATGGCCAAATTCCCCCGCGCCCGCAAATTCAACGCGTTACAGCCACAAGAAGCGCTGACAGTCCAGAAAGTCCTGCGCCCGAACATCCGCGGCGAGCGGCAACACCATCGGAATGTCGTCAGACGGCTGCATCGTGCCGCCCGTGAGCACGGGAGCGAGCGCGTCGCTTTCCCAGATCTCGACGGTCGGGAGCGTCAGCTGATGGGCCATCGTCGTCGCAGCCGCCAAGACCTCTTGCACGTCGGTCCCTGGACCTGGCGACGAGACGATCAGCACTCGCAGCCGTCGCACATCGGGACGATAATCCGGCTCCCAGATCATCACCGCATCTCCACTGCGCGCACCTATCTCGTCGGGAAACGGCAGGCCGGTGAGCTTGGCATAAAAGCGTCCGCGTGCCAGCTGCCAATCAAGCTGCTCCACCGTCGCTGGAATCGAAAGCTGACCCGAGAGTGGCGGCGGCAGGAGCGAAGTCACAATGGGCAAGTCAGCCTCGCGCAGCCACTGCACACGCGGGGACTGGGGCTGCGATCTGGCTGGATAACGTCGTAGCTGCAGCGGCACCGTGACATAACCCAGCCGGGCGTACAGGGTCGGGCCAATTTCGCTCATGAGGTAGCACATCGCCGCACCTTGCTCGGCAAAGTGGCGATGCAGTCGTCGGAGCAGCTCGGCGGCATAGCCATGTCCGCGCTGCTCTTCGTCGACGTAGACGCTGGCAATTCCGAGCCCATAGGCTTGCTCGACGCGACCCGGAACTCGAACTGGAACCCGGAATGACTCGCAGCTGGCCAAGATGGCACAACCGGCAGCGGAATCGCTCCCGTCGGTCGCATCAATGAGCGAATGGATCGTGAGCCCGCGCGAAAACGGCCGCGTCTTTAAGATCCGCTCACGTTGCAGGTACTCGTCGACGCTGATTTCCTTGGCCCAAGCTTTGGCCGTTCGGCGGTCGATTCGCTCCATTTCGGCAGAAACTCGGCACTCTCCGTCGATAATGGGCAGATCCTGGCACGAATGATGCAAAACTCGCATGTCTGTGACATCTACCATGCAGTAGGCGCGCCGGGTATTGCGTGGCGAAATCCAGGCACTATCATAGGCCGCATTGATTAGAAGGTTCCGAAGGCCGGTGCCGACGACAGGGCAGGGCAGACATACCTGCATCATGGGCCACGCCGTCGGTCAGTTGGAAAGTGAAGGAGCGATTTGATGAGCAAGCCCAAGGGGGGAACCCCAGACCAGAGCGGCCCGGTCGAGATTCCCGATGTGATCTCGATCCTGCCGCTGCGCAACTCGGTGCTCTTCCCCGGTTCAATCATCCCGATTGATGTGGGGCGAAGGAAGAGCGTCAAGCTGATCGAGGAGGCCATCGCGAAGGAAAAGCCGGTCATCGGTATCCTGACGCAGCGCGATGCCCGAACCGAAGACCCCGGCGAGGGGGATATGTATGCCGTCGGCACGGCGGCACGAATCCTCAAGGTCATCAAGCTTGCCAAGGACAACTTCTCGGTGATTTTGCAGGGCGTGGTGCGCTTCCGCGTCCAGGGCTACGAGGGAGCCGATCCATTCCTCAACTGTCGGGTGACGGCGATTCCGGACCCGACGGCGGCGGATGTGGAGCTTGACGCGCTGGTGATGAACCTCAAGGACATTGCCAAGCGGGTGATCAAGCTGATGCCGGAGCTGCCCAAAGAGGCCTCGTCGCTCGTCGAGAGCGTGACTGAGGCGGGACAGCTGGCCGACCTCATCACCTCGCAGCTGGACATTCCCGTCGAGGAAAAGCAGGACTTACTCGAGACGTTCGATCTCAAGCAGCGGATGCGCAAAGTCCTACAGTTCCTGACGCGGCAGCTCGAAGTGCTGAAGGTCCGCGAGAAGATCAACACCCAGGTCCAAGAAGAGATGGGCCGCAACCAGCGCGAATACGTGCTGCGTCAGCAACTGAAGGCCATCAAGGAAGAGCTGGGTGAGCTCGACGAAGGCGGCGGCGATGCCGAGGAGTTCAAGACCAAGATCCTCGAAGCGAAGATGCCCGCCGAGGTAGAAAAGGTCGCACTCAAGCAGTTCGAGCGTCTCAAGCAGATGCAGCAGTCGTCGGCCGAGTACACGGTGACGCGTACCTATCTGGACTGGCTGGTGGATATGCCGTGGTCGGTGTCGACAGAGGACAAGATCGACATCCAGGAAGCGCGCAACATCCTCAACTCGGATCACTACGACCTTGAAAAGGTCAAAAAGCGCATCCTGGAGTACTTGGCGGTTCGCAAGCTCAAAAACGACAAGAAGGGTCCGATTTTGTGCCTGGTTGGACCTCCCGGCGTCGGCAAGACCTCACTCGGCAAGAGCATCGCCAAAGCGGTCGGTCGCAAGTTCGTTCGCGTCAGCTTGGGCGGCGTGCGCGATGAGGCTGAAATTCGCGGTCACCGTCGGACGTATGTTGGCTCACTGCCGGGACGGATCATCCAGGGGCTCAAGCGCGCGGGGACCAACAATCCGGTGTTTGTCCTCGACGAGCTGGACAAGCTGGGTCATGACTTCCGAGGCGACCCGTCGAGTGCGCTGCTCGAAGTGCTCGATCCCGAGCAAAACAATACCTTTAGCGATCACTACCTTGAAGTGCCGTTTGACCTCTCGAAGGTAATGTTTATCGCGACGGCCAACGTGCTCGATCCGGTGCCGGCTGCGCTGCGTGACCGACTGGAGGTGCTGGAGATTCCTGGCTACACGCGCAGTGAAAAGTTGCAGATAGCCAAGAACTTCCTGATTCCCAAGCAGGTCGACGAGCACGGACTAACCGGCGAGCAGATTGCGTTCGAGGATGAAGCCGTCAGTGAAGTCATCGATAGCTACACCCGCGAGGCTGGCGTTCGGACTCTTGAGCGCGAGCTAGGCAGTGTCTGTCGTGGCGTCGCGGTCAAGGTCGCAGAGGGTGAGACAACCGAAAAGACCACCGTCGTTGCTGCCAAGATTGATGAGTACCTTGGGCCGCAGAAGTACATGTCAGAAGTCGCAGAGCGCACCAGCATTCCTGGCGTGGCGACTGGACTGGCTTGGACTCCCGTCGGTGGAGACATTCTGTTTATCGAAGCCTCACGCATGCCGGGCAAGAGCAGTCTGACGCTGACCGGCCAGCTTGGCGATGTCATGAAGGAATCGGCTCAGACCGCAACCTCGTACGTTCGCAGCCGCGCCAAGATCTACGGCATCGACGAGCACTTCCTCGACAAGGCCGACCTGCACGTCCACGTTCCAGCTGGCGCCATGCCCAAAGACGGACCGAGCGCCGGCATCACCATGTTCGTCGCGCTGACCTCGATGCTGACCGGAATTCCGGTGCGCAACGATGTCGCGATGACCGGTGAAATCACGCTGCGCGGCAACGTACTTCCCGTCGGTGGTATCAAGGAAAAGCTGCTCGCTGCTCATCGCGCTGGCATCCGGCGTGCCGTCCTGCCCGAGCGCAATCGCAAGGACATCTTGGACGTACCCGACGAGGTCAAAAACGACATGGAGATCTTCTATGTCACCAAGATGGACGATGTCCTGCCGCTGGTCTTGACGGGACCGCTGCCGATTGCCGCTGCGACTCCACCGACGATGCCGCCTGCAGTTGAGAGCGCGCCGTCCACCAACTAACTTCCGAATCGGCTTTCTTGCTACGCGGCTTGGCTGTGCTCTTTTTGCAGCCGAGTGGTGCGCGGCCTCTGTTCACGCAGAAGGCTTAGCGCTTCGTCGAGGAGCATGCGCGGCACCGGAGCCAGCTTCGGGGGTACGGTTGGCACGGCGGTCTGCCAGGCTGTCGTCGGTAGCATACGCGGGGCCGCTTGACCAGACAGCAGCACGGCTGCGAGCAGCGACGACTGTCGAAGCATTCGGGCTGTCACCTGCTGCAAGTTTTCGCCGGCTTGCCAGGACACCGGGGACGGCAGCAGCGGTCGAGCGGCCCCCGTGAGCGCTGTCTGCGACCAGGCATTGAGCTCCTCGCACTGCCGTGCAAACACTTCGTCGCTGGGTGAGCTGGCCAGCATCAGGGCCCGGTCATCACTGAGTGCGTGAACGAGCCGCTGTTCCCAGGCTGAGGCCGGCCTGTCCGCCAGCCGAACTTGGGCACCGCGACGTGATCCCTCTCGGACCAGCAGATCGATCGTGGCATCGAGCAGCAGCGACGCGATCCGATGACCACTGACGACACTCTGCCAGCGCTCTTGAGACAGGGGTGTGCTGGGCAGCTCGGCCAAAACCACCCGCAGGTCTTTGCCGAGTTGTTGCAGCTCGAGGCGCTCCCGAGGCGTGGGCCCAGCCTTCCAGCGTGCGACGTAACGGCTTCCGGTGCCCAGGCGTGTCACCTTCGGCCACGCTTGCCCACGCTCTGTCAGAGACAGCGCCAGCTGCAGCAGCTTCGACAGCGCTTGTAGCTCGCGCGAGTCCTGTAGCTCACTCTGCGCAGTCGGGGACGCCAGAATCGGCAGTGCGTCGATCAGCTCCACCATGACCCCGCTGGCATTGCGGAAGGCCAGCTCAGTGCCCGGTAGCAGCAGGCGCGCTTGGGTCGGCCAGCCGTGCGTCCGCAAGCGTGAGAGGAGGGCGTGGGGCTGCTCACCGGAGCTTTCGCTTGCGGCATCAGCGATAAAGAGGGCGCGCGAGGCAGGCACGAAAGCGATCGAGTTCATGTCACGGACGCTAGCCACGCGGTCTGACAACGGGGGACTGACGATCCGGCTCTCAGCGACGTGACAAGCGGGCACGGGTGTGTCACAACGCACCACATGATGCGTGCGGCACCTCCCCACCCAGCGGTCGATTCAGATGCGCCCAAGATCCTGTCCGCCCAGCTGCAGGCAGCGACGGTGCGTGAGCTTCTACGGTCGTGGCATCACTTCAACGCCACGCTGTTTCGGCGCGCGCTTCTGCCGCCCCAGCTGGGCCTTACGTCGGTTGCAACCAAGCTAGGGCTGTGGCTACCAGCGACGAGAACCATCCTCCTTTCAGAGTCACTGGTGATGGACAAGCCATGGGGCGTGGTCCTCGAAGTGCTCAAGCACGAGATGGCCCACCAGTATGTCCACGAAATTTTGGGGCGCACCGACGAGACAGCCCATGGCCCAGCCTTTCAAGCGGTGTGCGCACGGATGGGAATTGATGCCAGTGCGGCCGGTCTGCCAGCTGCTCTCTCTGTCCATGACAGCGACGGGGATTCTGTGCGAGTGCGGCTGCTGACGCGGATTGCCCGGCTGCTCTCTCTCGCTGAAAGTCAAAACATCCACGAGGCGGAGAGTGCGATGCAGGAAGCCCAGCGGCTGCTTCTCAAATTCAACCTCGAGGTGCCGGCGCAGGCGACGACAACGCACGGCTTTCGGCAGCTTGGCGAGCCACGTGGCCGTATCGATGAACACCTGCGGCTGATTGCGGTGGTGCTCGGGCGCTTTTTCTTCGTCGAGACGATCTGGGTGTCGAGCTTCGATGTTCACTCGGGGCGACGCGGCAGTGTGCTCGAGGTGATGGGCCGGCCAGAAAACCTGGAGATGTCTGCCTACGTGTATGACTTTCTGCTCCACTCGGGAGAGCAGCTGTGGCTTCAGCACAAGCGGCAGCACCGGATTGCCCAAAATCGCGAGCGACGGACATTTCTATCGGGGGTGATGCTGGGCTTTGCGGATCGACTGGCGCAACAGCAGCGAGGACAGCAGCAGCAAGGGCTGGTGTGGGTGGCCGACGCTGCGCTGCATACCTATCTGCGCCAGCGGCACCCGAACATTCGACGGGTGTACAGCCAAGGTCAGCCGCGCAGTGAGACGCGAGCGGCGGGGAAGCAAGCCGGACAGTCGCTGATCCTTCACAAGCCAATTCATGGAGGCTCGACGAAGGGACCACCGAAGCTGCTCGGTGGGCGCTAACGAGCATCGGCCTTCTCGACGGGGGAAATACTATATTTTCTCGGTCCCCCGAAGCCGCATGGCATAATGGAAGCGCGTCGCTGTGTCTAATCCGTGTGCGACGGCTTCTCGATGAGCAAAGATCCGGTATCTGCCGAAAACCTGGCGAATCTCCGACGAACACTCCCCGGCATTGGGATGGGCGATGGCAGTCCCGTTCCGCTGCAAGAGGTGTCTCCGTCGGATGTTGAGAGTGCGCTGGCCGAGGCAGCACGACAGTCCGAGGCGAATGCGCAAGCTCGGCAGTCGCTGCCACCGGTGCTGATGCACGGAGTACGCAGCACCAACCCGGCGGCCCCGCTGACGCCAGGAGGAAGCAGTCCGGCGATACCGATGCTGCGTGGGGCGAGCAGTCCGGCGATACCGATGCTGCGCGGAGCGAGCAGTCCGGCGATACCGATGCTGCGTGGGGCGAGCAATCCGGCGATACCGATGCTGCGTGGGGCGAGCAATCCGGCGATACCGATGCTGCGAACAACGGGGACGGATCACTCGGCCCGTGCGTCTGACGCCAGCATTCCATCGCATCCACCACCGACGAACCGGCTACCGCTGCTGATCGCCGGACTGGGAGCGCTGGCGCTGGTCATTGGCTCGCTGGCCTGGCTGTATCCAGGCTCCTCGACGACGCAGCCCAAGCCGGCACGAGCGGGTACGGCAAGTCGTCGCGCGGTGCAGCCGGATGGGCCGCAGGTCGCAGTGCCCGTGCGGACGGTTGCGCCAACCACTCCGATTGCCGTCGCGGTATCCCCGCAAGACAAGCCAAGCAGCGTCGAGAAGGCGACTCATCCCCCTGCGCGCAAAGTGACAGAAGCGACTGGCTCCGTGGGAACGACCTCGAAGCCACAGCCGACTCAAAGTGGACAAGCAACGGTTGGGCCGGAAAAGACCATTGCACGCAAAGCAGAGGGCAAGTTGCCTCGGGCCGCTGCACTCGACTTGTCGCCTGTGCCGCTGCTGACACCGCAGATTTTGCGACAGCACATGACGGTGGCCGAGCCGAAGTGGCAGAGCTGTCCCAAAGACGGCAGTGGCAAAAACCTCAGCATCGGCATTGTGGTTGCGCCCTCGGGCTCGGTGGTCAAGGCCGATGTGCTTGGTCCGGCAGGAACCACCGCGACGGCACGCTGCGTCACCGAGCGCATTCGCAACATGCGCTTCCCTGCCTATGCCGAAGGCGGTCCGAAGACCTTCTTCTGGAGCTATCAGGCCCCCTAAGCGCGGCGGTGCGCAGTCCGCTTCGCCAGGTCCATCCGCTCCGCCATTTTCATCAGACACAGCCAGCTGCTGAGCCGAAGGCAGCCCGTGATACCATGGAAAGGCTGGGCTTCTAGATCGCATTGCCACCGTCGGTAAGACGTTTGCGCCGTGGACCAGAAGCCAGCCAACAATTTGTAGTGTCTGTCGTGAATCCGTCGCCGAGCCCTGCCATGTTCTGCGCATCGTGCCGAGGGGTCTTTCCCATCGATGTAGCGGTGTGTACTCGCGATGGGACCCCGCTGCAGCGAGTGGAGCAGGTGCTGGCCGGTCGGTACGTGCTCAAGAGCGTCCTTGGCTCGGGCAACATGGGCACGGTCTATCGCGCGACGCAGCTGCCGATGGGACGCGAGGTCGCCGTCAAGCTGATGCACAGCGATCTGGTCCGCAATCCCGATCTGGTGGCGCGCTTTGAGCGAGAGGCTCAGGCGGCATCCACCGTCGAGCATCCCAACGCGATCACCGTGTACGACAGCGGACGAAGCGTCGATGGTCAGGTCTACATTGCGATGGAGCTGCTCGAAGGAGAGAGCCTCTCTGCGATGATCGAGCGCGAGTCCCGAATCCCTCCCGATCGCGCGCTAGAGCTCTGGGTTCCCGTCGTCAAAGCCATGGTCGTAGCCCACCGCAAGGGCGTCATCCATAGAGATCTCAAGCCAGATAAATGTTGTCCGTCGGCAAACTTGGGGAAACTTCCCTCTGCCGAGTGAGAAATTCAGGAAGAAGGGGTCCTGCGGTCGCGCTGGCAGACGGCTCGCAAGCAACACCTTGGTGAAAATAGAGGCATTTCATATGACTCTTATTTAGAGACTCCTAAACCACTCCTAAACCATTCCTAAACCATTCCTAAACCATTCCTAAACCATTCCTAACGAAGCACCCGCCTGAACATACTCCTTCTGATTTGGCGCTCGCGCGCTGGCTGATGATGTGCTTTCCTACGACGACATCCATGCTGCAAGCAGCTTCTACGAAGGCCAACCCGCACCGCCCTGTCTACATAATGCGTAGTCGCTTTGCCTTGATTAATGTCTAATAAGGAGAGGCTATTATGAATCAAAAAGACAGAATCGCACTTGTGACTGGTGCTGCTAAGCGAATTGGTCGTGTGATTGCTATGTCATTGGCAAAACGCGGCTGTCATATTGTATTACATTATAATTCTTCTGTAGGCAGCGCCTTCGCCACTGCTGAAGAGCTGAAGAGCTACGGGGTCAAAGTACTTCCAATCCAAGCAGATCTGCGACGGCCTGAGCAGATTGAAGCGATGATCGAGCAGGCGGTCACTCACTTTGGTGGGCTAGATATTTTGGTAAATAGTGCCGCTAGCTTTGTGCGGGCTGATCTCCAGAGTATGACCCTCGATGTTTGGAATGAAATCCTTGCGGTCAATCTTACCGCACCAATGCTCTGCATCAAGTACGCTGCGCCAGTTCTTCTACGACAAGAGTCCGGTGTAGTGATAAACATCTGTGACCTGTATAGTGAGCTGCCCACGCCACCGATGCTCGCACATGGAGTCGCCAAGGCCGGCCTGCTCAACCTGACCCGCGCGCTTGCGCTGGAGCTTGCTCCACGCGTTCGGGTCAACGCAGTGATTCCCGGGGTTGTCCTTCCTCCCGATGACGCCAGCGCCGAATACCTGGCACGAACCGCCGATAAGAACCTCATCAAGCAGTGGGGCAACCCCGATCAGGTGGCGCAGGCTGTACTCTTTCTGATCGAAAACGACTTCATGGTCGGCGAAGCGCTGCACGTCGATGGTGGAGAGTCCCTTGCTTGGCGGCTGCGTCATGTGATCCGTGACCCCGCGTAGCAGAGATAATAGGACTACAGCCTGCATCTTTCTGCGCGTCACTCCTACACAGACTCCCTTCGGGACAAAGCGCGTCCAACTTGCTGACTTTGCTGGGGTCTGCGGATCAGTCTGGGGGACTCCTAATGTAAGTCCTTGACCGCAGCATACAGAGACACACCACCGTCAGAGAAAGTTGAAAAAAAATTATGCGTTTCAGGCGCGCCGGTCGCCTACAATGATCGCATGAGCATTCTCAACACAGACTATCGGAAGTGCCTAGATGCCTCGGAAAGGGTGTCGTGGACTTTGACGAGTGTTGTCCCTGCGAACGCGAAGCTCTCCTTCTCTCGGCCGTTTATGCCAGCCGGAATGCACCTCGCGCAGCAGCTTGATAGCCTGACCTCTGCAGAGAAGCTCAAGCTAAACCAGATCTTCGGTCGTGCGTACGCCTACCTGTTCTATTTTGTGGAAGCGTACATCGTTGCAGCGACGATGGAGCATGCCCGCGCAGAGCTGTACGGAGACGAGATCACGCTCCGCACTCTGCTTCGATTCACAGAGGAAGAGGTCAAGCATCAGCAGATGTTCCTTCGCTTCGGTGAGCTGTTCGACCGAGACTTTGGAACAGAGGTGGGGCTGACAGACTCTCCACAAGAAGTGGCTGGGTACATCCTTAGCAAGAGTCCGATGGCCGTGCTCTTGGTGACGCTGCACTTGGAGATCTTGACCCAAGCGCACTACGTCGATGCGATGAAGGATGACGCTGAGATCGACCCTCTGTTCGTGAGTCTGTTTCGACATCACTGGATGGAAGAAGCGCAGCACGCCAAGCTGGATGCACTCGAGCTTGAGAAGCTGCGCGAAGGCGCGAGTCCAGAGCAGATCGCCCAGGCCGAACAGGAATACGCAGAGATCATTGCAGCCTTTGCGGGACTGCTGGGTCGGCAGGCCGTGCTTGATGTCACCAGCCTCGAAATGGCCTTAGGAAAGACGTTTGATCCGCAGGTGCGGGAACAGATTCAACAGGCTCAGTCTCTCAGCTATCGCCGCGCATTTCTTTGGTACGGACTGACCAATCCGGTGTTTCTGGAATACTTAACCGAGCGCTTTCCTGACCTGCGGGCGCAGACCAATGCGCTTGCCGAACAGTTCGGACGGGGGCCGCAATGACAATCGTAGCAGAGATGAGTACACAGGTTTCAATCGAGCCGCCGATGAACACCCTTACCGAGACTGCGATGACACGAATGTCGCGAGCGCTGGGTCCTGCCAAAGGGAAGGCACTTGCAGAGTCTGTTATCAAGCGAATGGGGCTCGCTTATCTTGTCACTCCGCAAGATCTCTGTGACTTTGCCAATCACTTGGTGGTGCTCGGCGGAGTTGCAGAAGCGGTTGGACGTTCGCTCAAGGTCATGGCGCTGCTTCGCGGTGCGGTCGATCGGCCCATTCCGTCACATCGGCTCTAACAGGCTCTTCTCGGGCTGGTTTCTCTTTCGGGAGAGCGCGACAAAAGTAAGCAGTTCGCTGTTCCTGGCGCTACAATCCGTCGAGGATGCGCAGCAACTTACAACCCGGCGTTGTACTTGCAGATCGCTTTGTGCTGGAGGTGCCGGTCGGGGCTGGGGGGATGGCGGTCGTGTATCGCGCGCGGGATCTGCAAACCGGCGCGCAGGTGGCAGTCAAGGTCCTGCGCAGCGACATTTCAGCAGAGTATTCGGCCAGTCACTTCCTGCGTGAAGCAGAGATCTTGGCGTCGCTGGCGCACCCACATGTGGTGTCGTATGTGGCCCATGGCCAAGCAGCCCAGGGTCCAGCATATCTGGCGATGGAGTGGCTGGAAGGACAGGATCTCTCACGCAGTCTGTCTCTTGCTCCGCTCCGCCTTAGTGACTCGCTACAGCTGATTTCTTGCGTCGCTGCCGCGCTCTCGTTCACCCATGCACGTGGCATCATCCACAGGGATATTAAGCCTGGGAATCTGCTCTTGCCGCACGGACAGATTGGGCTGGTGAAGCTGATCGACTTCGGGGTGGCCAGACTCCTTTCCCAGCGTACCGAGCACCTTACCCAGACGGGAATGGTGGTAGGGACTCCCGAGTACATGGCTCCCGAGCAGGTCCGTGGAGAGCGGCAGATTCG
Organism: Myxococcales bacterium; assembly: GCA_016794465.1. Taxonomy (GTDB): domain Bacteria; phylum Myxococcota_A; class Polyangia; order Palsa-1104; family JAEUJZ01; genus JAEUKA01. The sequence goes on from JAEUKA010000005.1 coordinate 54,580, forward strand.
TCCCGCAGCGGATGTCTTTGCGCTCGGGTGTGTACTGTATGAGTGTCTGGCGGGTCGTCCACCATTCCTGGGTGAGCATCTGGTCGCGGTGCTTGGCAAGATTCTGTTTGATGAGCCTCCTGACCTGCGGATCTATCGTCCGGGTGTGCCGGCAGAGCTGATGGCACTGCTCGCTGACATGTTGATCAAGGAGGAGTCGCAGCGCATTCCTGATGGCACCGCGCTGCTTGCTCGACTTGCCTCACTTCCCAAATATGAGGAATATGATCTACCTCTTTTATCTTCCACCCAAGCTTCTTCTACGTCGCTGTCTCCGATTCGAGCCGCTGCCTTAACTGGTGAGGTTCAGGAACTACTGAGTGTGGTGTTGGCGGCAGAACCGGGCACTGCGTTTTCCGATACCCTCATCGGTCAGCTGGACGATGTGACCTCTGTCCACAAAGCACAGCGTGAGCTGGTAGCGGTGCTGAAAGGTCTGGGCGCGCATGCGGAAGCGCTGGTCGATGGGAATCTGGTGGCAGTGTTTCGGAAGTCGAGTAGTGCTGTGGATCAAGCCACCCAGGCTGCCCATGCCGCGCTCATCATTCGGGATCGTTGGCCGGCGGCACAGGTCGTGGTCACGATGGGCAAGGGTCGTCGGCCCAGCGAGCTGCCGGTTGGCGAAGTTCTGGATCGTGCTGCGCAGCTGCTGCATGCACGGACTTCGCAGACCACCGCTCCCGCGCGAATGGCCGCTGAGCACGCAGACATTGTCATTGATGAACGGACAGCGGGACTGCTGACTCAGCGATTTTTGGTGACTCCGCTGGCCCGCAAAAGTGAGCCGCAGGAGTCTACGTTTGTACTGCGTGGGGTGCGTGCCGGACTGGATGAAAACAGACCGCTGCTGGGAAAGCCAACGCCTTGTGTGGGACGAGAGCGCGAGCTTGCGCAGCTGAATGCGGCCCTGCAATCAACGACCGAGGAATCGCAAGCGCAAGCAGTCATTGTCATCGGCGCAGCTGGCAGCGGAAAGTCACGTCTGCGTCATGAATTCCTACGCCGCGCAGAAAGTCAGGACAGAGCATTCCTAACACTCATTGGTCGCGGCACACTGTGGTCCAAAGGGGCTGAGTTCGCGCTGTTGGGACAGGCGCTGCGCGGACTCTGTGAACTGCAAGATGGCGATTCCCAAGCGGAGCGCTGGCGAAAATTTCAGACCCGGATCAGTGCTCACTTGCCGACTGAGCGCGCCGGAGAAGTGGTAGCTCTGCTGGCACTGATCAGTCAGGTGAGCAGTCCAGAGGAGACGGTGCGTGCCGGACATTTGGTTGGCGCTGCGCCATCGCAGCTTCAGGAACAGCTCGAGCAAGCTCTCTGTGATTTTCTGCAAGCAGAGTGCAGTCAACATCCGGTCCTGATTCTGCTCGAAGATCTCCACTGGGGAGACGCCCAATCGGTACGACTCTTTGACATTGCACTGCGCGAGCTGGCTCAGTGTCCACTCCTCCTGGTGGCGCTAGCAAGACCCGAGGTTGAGGAGTTATTTCCGTCGGTGTTTTCGCAAAGACGCCGACTCTATCTGCCACTGTTGGGACTGGGTCGGCGCGCGTGCGAGCAGCTGATTCGCGAAGTGCTTGGTAAAGCGGTCGAAGTGGAAGAGATCGCACGGATCACCGCGCAGTCTGCGGGCAACGCGCTGTTTCTCGAAGAGCTGATCCGCGCAGCTGCTGAAGGAAATGGCGACGAGCCACCGGACACTGTCCTGGCGATGTTGCAAGCGCGGCTGAGTCGCTTGGAAGCCCACACTCGCACCATTTTGTGCGCGGCCAGTGTGTTTGGGAGTCAGTTTTCCGTTCGAGGCGTAAGGGCTCTGCTGCGGGGCCGAATTATCGATGCGCTGAGCGACGCAGTGGCAGAGCTCTGTGAAGCAGAGCTCATCGCGAAACAGTCCGCTGCAGAGTCCACAGAAGAAGCGGTCTACGGATTCCGCCATGACTTGCTTCGGGATGCTGCGTACGAGCTGCTAACGGATGAAGATCGCACGCTGGGACACTACCTGGCGGCTCGCTGTTTGGAGGACAGCGGGGAGAGAGAAGCGGTCAAGCTGGCGGAGCACTACCGACGGGGTAACGCCAGGCAGGAAGCGGCCAAGTGGTTTCGTCGTGCAGCGGAACAAGCACTCGATGCCAGTGAGCTGGGTGCCACCAGACAGCGTGCGCAGAGTGCGCTGGATGCTGGTGCCGTAGGAATCGAGCGCGGACAGCTCTATGCGCTCCAGGCCATCGCTGCGTATTGGCTGCGCAATGATCCTGAGACACGTCGCCGCGCAGAGCAAGCCCTGGAGTTTCTTCCCCCCGGAACCGCTGACTTTTATCTGGCCTCTGCACACCTAATGGTCGCAGCTGGAAGGATGAAGGAGTGGGATGCTGTGAGTGCTCAGCTTGCACAGGTACTGGACTCACATCCGGAGCCAACTGCCGTCGGTGCATACGCTCTCTGTCTGGCGCGGACGGGATATATGTTCATGCTGCAAGGGCGTCCTGTTCACATGAAAGAGATCGCGGAAAGACTGGCGCTACTGGATGGAATGCTGTCGTCCTGCGAGCCACAAGCGCTGGCGCAGATCCATCACTTCCGCAGTGGCTACGCGATGAGCAGCGGCGCGGTTGTCTTGGGAATTCATCATCTTGAAGAGACGATCGCGGCGTTCGAGCGCGCTGGGGATCATCGCAACGCGCAGCGAGAACGAATCACCTTGGCAAGCAACTACATCGAGCTGGGACAGTTTGCGCGCGGTGAACAGCTCGCACTGCAGAGTCTGCATGCGGCAGAGACGATCAAGGTGCCAGCGCAGCGTACCAGTGCGCAGGTGATCTTGGGGTATGCGCTGTCGCATCTGCCCGAGCGATCGACAGAGGCGCGGAACATTCTTCAGGAAGCGGTGACGCGCTGTGCGGCGATTGGCAATCGACTTCACCAAGGCTGGGCTCTGTCCGCGCTGGCTCGTCTGTCCTTTCGCGAAGGTCGCTGGGCAGAGATCGAGCAGCTGACGCAAGAGGCGCATGCGATGTTGATGGTGGAGGCTCCGACCTTCCAAGCGTGGCCGCTGTCTTGGCTGGCCCGCGCGCTGGTTCGGCAAGGTCGAGCAAGTGCGGCGCTTGCGGCAGTTGAGCAAGCAACAGTCAGCATGAAGACCTTTGGAAAGTTCACACTGTCATCGCTCATCACGCCGCTGGCACGGATCGAAGCGCTGCTCGCACTGAATCAAAAGGAGTCGGCCATGCAGGCGATTGCAACGACCAAGCGGCGCGTACTCCGCTCTGCAGATGCGATGGCAGAGCCCGCGTGGCGCGATCCGTTTCTGCTTCATCCCGATGTTCGTGCGCTGCTCTCTCTGCCGGACACCGTCTAGATCGTCGAGCCGGACACTCTCCATCGCGCACGTAATTCGATGTCACCTGATCGAAATGCGGGCGTGAATGGTAAGAATGGCCGGTGAACATACAGGGAAGGACGATCATGCCCATGCTTACGAGTCGTGGTTCTGTTGTGGTTGCGTCGTATCTGCGTCGAACATCACTGCGCTTCTGCGCTGCACTCGGTCTGCTCACTGCCGCAGCGTGTGGTAGTCAGCAAGTGGCGCTACCTCCTGATCTCGATGCACTCTTGGATGGACTTGGCTCGGCTGCGCGGGTTGATTACACCGCCGAGAAGGATGGCGGACTTGCCCATTCAACCTATTTCTCGATCAAGGTCGGCTCTGCAGAGCAGAGCGCGCTGCCAAAAAGTGAGCAAGAGAAATTGGTCAAGATTCAAAGTGGAGTCCTTCACAGTCAGAAGCTACCACCGACGGACTTGATCGCTGGAACAGAGATCACTGGGACACTTCTTGTAAAAGACCTAGAGGGCGAGCGCAAACAGGAAGTCGTACTGAAAGTTCCGGCGCAGTGGAATGGACAGCTGGTGGTGGTGGGAACCCCCGGAACGCGCACCGAGTTTGCCAGTGATGGCGTGTTTGCCGGTTGGATTCTTCGTCGTGGCTTTGCCTATGTGTCTGGCAACAAAGGAATGACCAACGGTGGTGCAGATGGCAATGCCAGCCTGCTACGCAAGCAGCACGCAACCCAGCACTGGGGCACGATGATGCTCGACTTGGGAATCTGGGCGCGTGATCGGCTGAGTGCCGCGATGCACAAGCCACCGTCGCGGATCTATGCGGTGGGTCTGTCAAACGGTGGCTATCAAGTCCGCCGCGCCCTTGAGATCGATCACGTTCGCGTTGAACAGGGAGCCGAGCGGATCTTTGCGGGAGGCATTGACTGGGCGGGAGTGTACTGGCCGGATTCGCGCGTCCTGGATACAGACAAGGACAGACAAGTTTCCCCGGCAGAGTTTGCGCAAGGACGGCAGCTGGTGTCGTCGATGGAGCGAGCCGCGCTGGCGATGGGATTCCCTTATGACATGGGCGCCAAGACCACACCGGAGTCGTACGGAGAGACGCCTCCTTTTTCGTCGGTGACCACCCAGCTGGTCGCGGCGGGCTTTCATCCGTCGTCAGCCATTCTGTGGGGCGCTTACAACATGCTGTTTGATTCCCTCAAAGCGCTGGCTCCGGTCTGGCGTGGAGTCGGTTACTACAACCTGACTGCGTACTACTATCGCGCCGATCTGCTTGGGCATGATGAAAAGGAAAGTGCCTCCTATGCCATGTGGTCCCTGTCACCAAGCGGCCATCCGGCATTTTACGACTACCTTGCGACTGCTCCGAGTGGTGGATGGACGCCGGACAGTGTCAACTGGGCGCTGCGCAATGCCAACACCGGACAGTTCTCTGTTCCGCTGCTGAGTCTGCATGGTGATCGGGATGCGCTCATCGGTCTGTCCGGAAATGGGGAAGCCTATGCTGCGGCAGTACGTGCAGTGGGCAGAGCGGATCTGCATCGCTTGTATGTGATCGCCAATGGCAATCATGTCGATGCGCATGCCGACGGTCTGCTCGACTACAACTGCAATGGCAAAGCTGGCGACGAAGGTGCGGCTGAGCTGCTGACACCCATGCAGCCCTATGTTGAGCATGCGTTTGATCTGCTCTCTGCATGGGTCGAGCAAGGGAAGGTCGCGCCTCCGAGTCGGCTGGTTTCAACCGATCCCAAGAATGATCTGCTCGACGCAAAGAAGGTGGTGTTCTAACCACGATGGTAGGAGCGCTTTGCCAGAGCCAAAAGGACTCCAAGTGGAAAACCGTAACGAGCTATGTGTGGGTTTGGTTTCGTGTAGTGATCGTGCAGCTGGGGGCGTCTATGAAGACCAGGGAATTCCGACGCTGCAGAAGTGGCTAGAGAGCGCACTCATCAGTCCGTGGCAGCTACAGACACGTCTGATTGCGGATGAGCAAGCGGTGATCGAGCAGACGCTAAAGGAACTGGTGGATGAGTGCGGCTGCCATCTGGTGCTGACCACGGGAGGCACAGGGCCGGCGCTGCGTGATGTGACTCCAGAGGCGACGCTGGCAGTCGCGGACAAGGTCATGCCCGGATTTGGAGAAGAGATGCGGCGCATCAGTCTTCACTTTGTGCCTACCGCAATCCTGTCGCGACAAGTTGCCGTGATTCGCAAGCAAGCGCTGATCATCAACCTGCCAGGACAGCCGAAGTCGATTCGTGAGACGCTCGAAGGAGTGCGCGACAGCGACGGTAAAGTCGTTCAGGCAGGAGTCTTCGCAGCGGTTCCCTACTGCATCGATCTGATCGGCGGCCCGTACATCGAAACCGATCCCACCATCATCAAGTCCTTCCGCCCCAAGTCCGCGATCCGCAAGTAGACGACCGCACGTAGATGACCAACAGAATCGGGCGCTTATCCAGACTCGGACTCACGGCGGGCGAGCTGGAGCAGCTTGTTGATCTGACTGCGAGAGAGCGTGGCGAGTAGCTGCGCGGCTTCCTGTTCACCAATCGGATCATCCTCTGTTGCAGAAGCAAGAGAAAGTCCGGTGGGCACAGACTCCTTTGGCGCCGCCAGATCGAGTACGTTCAAGACACGCGCACTGCGGGCATCATTTTCTGCGCTCAGCGTCGACCACAAGCTGCGCAGACTATGCGTACAGACCTTGGGAACCTGGGCTCGCTGACAGATCTCGCGGACGGTGGACCACAACACCCGATGATGACGCGGCTGACCTTTGGAGTTGCCGCCGAAGAGCAGCAGCTCGGGCTCCTTTCCTGTGCAGAGCCGGTGCAGCCGCTCTTCCAGAACGGACGGTACACGCAGCGCGCGACGACTGCGTTCACCTCTCGAGTCACTGATCCAGATTGTATCTTTCTCTACATCGCGGACGCGCCGCTCCAGCACTTGGCTTGCACGCAGACCGAGCAGCAGCGTCAGCACGGCGGCAAGTGCCAAGCGCTCATTCTCTTCATCGAACAGCTTGAGTGCGGTGTTCACAAAGCGGTGCGCTTCTTCGACTTGCAGCTGCGGCTTGCCAGCTTTCGGACGACCTTGGGGGCGCACATCTTGAAACGGACTGCGCGGAATCACCCCTTGCTTTGTTGCCCACGCAAAGAATCGCTTCGCAATGCCCAGATAAAATCGATGCGACGCAGCTTCCAGTGGCTTGCCTGTCTTGACGGAAGGTCGCACGATCGCCGACTCGTAAATCGCGGACGCTCGCTGCGCTGTGATGGTGTGAATGTCACTGTCCACAATGTCAGACAGGAAGTAGCGCAAGCGCTCACGCTCATTGGCAATCGTCTCTTTGCGACAGGAGCCCAGCTGTTCGCGCTCGGCAAAGAATGCGTCGATGAGCTCGCCCAGCTGCCGACGTTGGGGAGTGACAAGCTGCTGCTCTGCCTCGGCTTTGCGTGCCCGTGCTTCCTCCATCGTTGGGAAGTACAGGTTCTTGGCGCTGCCATCGCCGAGTATGCGAATCCGAAACCGGGTTCCTCCTCTCTCTGCGTAGGGTCCGGCGACACGAGGGGGAGCTTTGGGCCTGGGCATGTGTGACTCCACGACCCTCTCTCTGGATCGGCGCGCAGAGAGGGTCGGCTTGAGACGTTATCACATCTGCTCCGCTTTCCCGCGCAGTTCCCCGCGTCACATCAAAATCGACCTCTCCCTATCAAAAAATCGACCCAATCAGTAAGCCAGACAACATATTTGTCTCGCGCCGGCTGAGTGATGGCGGCTCCGAAGAAGAAGTCGTCAAGGTGCTGGACTTTGGCATTGCCAAGCTCTTGCAAGGGGGGCGGCAGGCGAGTCAGACGGTGGTGGGGGCGCGGATTGGGACGGCAATGTATATGTCTCCCGAGCAGCTGGAGGGTCGCGAGGCGAGTCCGTGCTCGGACATTTACGCGCTGGGGCTGGTGCTGATCGAGATGCTGACCGGGCGGCTACCGTGGGGAAAGACCGGAACCGAGACGGATCAGGCGGTGACGATGCTGCGGCTTATCAATCCGCCCAAGCGACTGCGGGAGATGTGCGCGGGTCAGGTGTTCTCACTGGAGCTGCAGAAGCTGCTCGACGATCTGCTGGCTTTTGAGCAGGCGCAGCGACCGGTCGACGCGGGGGATCTGATTCGTCGACTGGGACAAGTTCCCGAGGCGGCTCCGCTGGCACTGCGCTCGTCGTCGCGCCGCACCGAGGGCAGTCAGATGTTCGAGGCAGCGTACCTAAAAGCGAGCCTCTCGTCTGAGCCGGTGGCCGACACACCACTGACGGGCATAGAGCTACCTTCCTCGGCACCACCCATCGCGCAGCGGAGCGCCGACACGCCCACGCCATTTTTGACGCCGGTACCGACGGTGGTGACCGCAAGCTTGTCTTCGGATCGAAATCAACCCGAGCCACGTGACACGGACCTGGAGCTGCCTTCAGCTCCGACGGTGGTGACCGCAAGTCGTCCGGATATGCCCCGCTTTGGAGCCGCGTCCAAGCCAGCCCCAGCAACCTTTGATGCCCAGACTCCGCCAGCCGGCAGCGATCTTCCGTCGGTACCAACGGTTGTGACGCCTTCGCTGAGTGGCGGACGACTTGCGCTAGCGACGACGCTTCCGGCTTCGTTCAACTTCGGTGTCGGCAAGCCGCAGGAGCCAGCGACCCAGCCACTGCCGATGGCGCGTCGTCCCAAGTCGTCGGACAACAACACCATCCGGAGCTTTGGCAGTGCGATGGCGGGCCTGCGCGCCAGGATGCAGCAGAGCCCTCGGGCGCGGGCGTCGGTGTTGGTTTCGGGGTTGATCGTCGGGCTGCTGATTGGCGGGGCGCTGCTCTCGTCGCGTCGTGACATAAGTGCAATGCCACAGTATCTCCACTCGGAAGCTGGACAGAGTGACCGTCGCCCGCTCGCGGTGAAGTCAACGCCGCCCAGCAAGCCGCCGGTCGTGATTCCGACCACCGAGTTTCCGCTCTCGGTGGGCTTCAATCGAAAACGTCACCCTCGAGCGCAGGTGCAGTGTGGGCCGCGCAGCTGCCTAGAAAACTGTCAGTTAGGGCCCGGTGAGGTCTGCACGGCGAGGCTGCCTGGCTTCAAGTCGCGGCAGTATAGTTACGAGGAGCTCAAGCCGCTCGCGCAGGCGGGGCGCGTCGACGTGGAAGTGCGGCTGAACCGTTGAGGCTTGTTCGGCTCGTCCCGCTGCGGCTACGCTCGGCTTCTTTTTTCGACTTTCGATCAAAGGAGCCAGCCTGTGTCGCGGTCCGAAGCCCCGAAAGCGCCGTCCCCAGAGCCTCTCACCGTCGAGCATGTGCGACCGTCTGAGGACGCCAGCAGCTCGACGCTGCAGTGGCAGCCTCCGCCTGAAAAGCTGGCGCTCCGTCCGGGCTATTCCGTCGGAAAGCGACTCGGGGCGGGCGGCTGTGCCGAGGTCTTCGAGGCCGAGCTTCGTCGACCACCGCTGCCACCGGCGCGAGTGGCGCTGAAGCGTCTGCTGCCGGGGCTGCGTGGTGATCCGGCCCAGCAACGGAAGCTCCGACGAGAGGCCCAGATTGGAGCCGGGCTTCGGCACGACAACATTGTGGAGACGCTGGAGCTTATCGACCTGGGCGACGAGGTGGCGCTGGCGATGGAGCTGGTCGACGGTCTGCCGGGACAGCGGCTGCTTGCCCTGCTCACGGAACAGGGCTATCGACTGCGGCCACCGCTGGTTGGACATATCCTGCACGGGATTTTCTCGGCGCTGCACTATCTGCAGAGTCTGAAACTCGGACAGCGGCCCCTGGTTCATGCCGACTTGAGCCTGGAAAACGTGATGCTGGCTCGCGACGGTCGGGTGCGGCTCATCGACTTCGGCCTGTCGGCGGAAAATGGCAGTACCACCGAGCCGAGCAGTGGCACCGACGATGTACTGACGGCGCTGCATGAAGTGGGCGGCAAGCCTTCCTATGCGCCTCCCGAGGGAATGCCGCGCGTTCCTACCGTCCAAAGTGATCTGTATGCAGCCGGAGTCTGTGCGTGGGAGCTGCTCGCTGGACGACGATTTCCGGTGCTGCCGAAAGGAACCAGCAAGCGCGAGCTTGGGAGTGTGGTGGCGTTTGCGGCCAGTGGTCAGCCGGCGTCGGTGTGGTTGCTGCTGCGTGACTGTCTGGCGCTGGCTCCGGCTGAACGACTGCGCAGTGCAGAGCAGGGACTTACGCTGTGTGAGCGCCTGCGCAGCGGTCATCCCACCGACGCGGCGCTCGCCAAGCTGGTGCGCTCGTTTCAGTCTGGCGGGTCACCCTGGCAGCCTCCCGATGCCCTGCTTCCACAGCTGTATCGATTTGAGCCGACGGTGGATCTGGCCGATCGACTGCGCCAGTCCTTCGCTGCTGAGCAAGTCGAGGTGCTCTCTGTTGCGTCGAGCGAGTCGGCCTTATCCGGTGAGGACTCTGCAATCGATGAGACAGAGTCGCGCTTTGTCGAGCGTGCGCTGCAAGGGAAGGGGCGTCCGCGTCCGGCTGATGCGTTCCTGCGCCAAGCCATGCACGAAGGAATCGCGATCAGCACCAGCGGACTGGTCTGTCTTCGCGCGCGGCGGGTTGGGAGCGGCGAACATCTGGTCGTGCTCGATCCTGGGGAGGGGCGCGGCTATTCGGACTCTGCGCTCGCGCTGCTGCGAAACATCGTGGGCTAAATCGGACAGAGGAAGAGGCGCACCGGGTCAGGCCACTCTACATGCGCGGAGTGCTGCAGCAGCGAAAGCCAGTGGAGTAGTCGTGATAGCTCTTGGCGTGCGCGGTAGTTCGATACAGACAGCCCGCGCCGTTTATCTTCGCATCGACGAAGAATCCGCCTTTAAAGACTCCGTTTCCGGATGCAGTCTGGGCATCGATCCACTCGTGCAAGTTGCCGTGTAGATCAAAGACCGCGAACTCGCTCTGACATTTTGGGAAGGAGCCACCGACGGCAACTGTGTTGGGCTGCTGAACACAGCACGGACTGTTCATGTTGGAGTAGGTGAAGACTCCGCTGCCACTCCCAAAGCAGTCATTGACCGGGTTGGTTGCTCTCCCTTCATTGCAGGCCCCCTTCACATAGGAGCTTCCATAGGGATAGGTGGAGCGCGCTCGACCTTGGCAAGCCATCAGCCACTCCGGCTCGGTACACAGTCGCTTGCCAGAGCGCTTGCAAGCATCGGCGGCCTGCACCCCGCTGATATACGCCTGTGGTTTTTCAGACGGACGCACCACCGCCCGGACAGTCTGACCATCGACGGGACGATCAAACGGCCAGGGCTCTTCTCCACCCGTTGGAATAAGACGCATCGTGGATGACTCATATTGATCGATGCAGAAGTCCCCAGCGGTTCCAGGGATCAGCACCATGTGATCGGGACAGCGTGGACGCGGCAGTAGATCCACGGCTGAACGCAGATCCCCACCCAAGTCGAGAGTCAGCAGATCCGTCGCTGCGCCCGCATCCCAAGCAACAGTGTCTACAGCGTCAGGAGCCGCAGCGGTGCAACCACAAAACAACAGCGAAACAAGGGTCCAAGCCTGCATGGGGCGAACATATCACCGCAGGCCGCGCAGAGCTCTCTGCTGATGAGAGGTTGTCGATCGAGTCTAGTGTCGACCGCGGCCTCGACCATGACCATGTCCGTGTCCGTGCTTCCAGCCATGACCATGTCCGTGTCCATGTCCGCGCGGCACCATGATCACCGGGGCCGGCTGCACCACCACCACCGGGGCCGGCCGTACCACCACGGGCCGAGGCGGCGCCACCACGACACGAGGAGGCGGTGGCTGCACAATCACGCGCGGAGGAGGCGGCTGCACAATCACGCGCGGAGGAGGAGGCTGCACAATCACGCGCGGAGGCGGCTGCACAATCACGCGCGGAGGCGGCTGCACAATCACCTGCTGGGCATGCGCGGTCATCGAGAACAGGAGGACTGCCGAGGCCAGGATCTGGCGAATCATGGAATGTATCCTATCGAAAGAGTCGGTGTCGCGTCCATGATCCTGACTGATACCAGCGCGCGTTTATTCGCAGCAACGCCAAGTGTTGATCATCACGTACGAATCACTTGGGCCCCGTGGGCGTGGACAAAAGGGACTGCACGCGGCCTACATCAGCACCGCCATCCGTACACACTCCGTATGCACTCCGTACACACTCCGTACACACTCCGTACCCCCCCGCACACCTTGTGCTTCCTTCACACTGAAATTTGGGACTCCCAAGTTGAGCAAGCGATGAACCGGTGACTTGCTTGCTGGCCACAGATTGACCTTCCCTCGATAAAGTGGACAGGTTGGTTACATGCTTGAGGTCGCTTCGGGGGTCCTTTTCTCGTAGTCGTTGGGGCTGAGGAAGCCGAGGGTGGAGTGGCGGCGTTTGGGGTTGTAATAGACCTCTAGGTACTCGAAGACGAGGGTGCGGGTTCCGTCGCGGCACAGGTAGGGGGAGCCCAGAATCAGCTCCTGCTTGAGCGTGCCGAAGAAGCTCTCGCTGGGCGCGTTGTCCCAGCAGTTTCCTTTGCGGCTCATGCTGCGGATGACTCCGTGCGCGTCGAGGACAGCCAGGTATTTGGCGCCGCAGTACTGGCTCCC
>JAEUKA010000049.1 GCA_016794465.1 Myxococcales bacterium
GGGATCGGTTTTCGCCAGTAGTACAGGCTGGGGAACTTGGGTCGGCGTCCAGAGACGGCAGTGGAGCCGCGAACCGTCGCCCCGTGATGGCCATCAATGGGCTGGCACACGATAAGTGATTTGAACCATGGCTTCGCCGCCGACAGCGGTAGATGTTGTACCCTAGACAGTCGCCGATCTGTGCGATCCTGTTATGAATAGCCCCATGGTTGGCCAACAGATGATCTCTCCGCAGCAATGTCAGGCGGCACGAGCCCTACTCGGATGGTCTCAGGCGGATCTCGCCACCCGCGCCGAGGTTTCGCGTGCGACCATCTCCCGCTTTGAGAAAGGAGACAGTCTCGACCTTGCAGATGCGATCGCCATCCGCCGTGTGATGGAAAGTGCCGCGGTCGAATTCTTGAAGAAGGGGGATGGCGAGAGCAGTATCCGCCTGGCTCCCCGAGCTTGCTCGCCAGGTTATGCCGATGGGCGAAAGACAAACTGACGGCCCGGCTCCGATCCTGATCTCATGGGTCAACGTCAAAAATGACCCGTATGATCGTGATGCCATAAAAGGAAAGAGCTCTGAGCCCACTCTGGCGTCGGAGCCAGGCCCGACGTTGAATCTGCTCTTTGACCCAGCCTCCCCGTACTGCGGTAAGGTCCGTGAGATCCTCTTTCTCCATCGGCATGGCGAAAATGACGCCAACGAGCGTCGCGCCCTCCAAGACACCATCACCGAGATCGAGCGGAAGCAGCCCGATACACGAGTCCATCGCCTCATCTGGAAGGCCAACGATCCGACGGATTATCGCGAGATCTTCGCCTTCCTGCGCGACCAGGTTATTCCATGGCGGCGCCGCCATGCCGAGCGGCCGGTCATCATCCACATCAGCCCAGGAACACCGGCCATGCAGACGGTCTGGGTCTTGATGGCCGAGACCGGGCTCATCCCCAAGCCATTCGACCTCGTGAAATCGTACCGACGGAGCGAGCGCCGGGGCCAGCCGGCCGTCGTGCCCGTCGAGATTGGCATTGAGACCTTCTATAAGGCGTACCTCGAATCCCGTCCATGGCAGAGCGCATCGCCGGAACAAGCGGTCGGATGGGATCCCGCACAATTTCGGTCGCCTCAGCTGAAGCAGCTGTATGTCGAGGCGGGCCGCATCGCCCAGCTCAATGTGCCGGTGCTCATTCTCGGAGAGCGCGGCACCGGCAAGACGACGCTCGCCAGCTGGTTGCGGCAGCGAAGCCGCTTCCGAAAGCCGGAGCTGGACGCTTCCTGGCCAGCCATCGCCTGCGGCCAGTACAGCCCTGAGACGATGCGCGCGGAGCTGTTTGGCTATAAGAAGGGCGCTTTCACGGGAGCCAGCCAGCCGCATGATGGACTCCTGGCCAGTGCCCACGAGGACACCCTCTTTCTCGACGAGATCGGCGATATCTCGCGAGATCTGCAGCGGCTCCTCATCAAGGCTGTCGAGGAGAAGCGATACCAGCGGCTCGGAGAGACAAAGTATCGCCACAGCGAGTTTCGCCTGCTGTGTGCGACCAACTTGTCGGTGAAGGAGCTGCGTCAGCGACTCGCCCCTGACTTCTGGGATCGCGTGAGCGTGTTTCAACTTCGGCTACCAGCCTTGCGCGACATCCCTGACGATCTCGACTGGCTCTGGGAACAGACCTATGCGGCTGCCGCCCGCCGCGCCGGTGTGTCTCAGCGACAGGCACGTCTTGGGCAGGAGCATCATCACCAGATCATTCGGGCACTACGCCAGCACAGGCTGCCCGGCAACCTGCGCGATCTGTTGCGCGTGGCCTATCACCTCGTGGCAGCCCGATCGGACGAGGATGCGCCGATTGGCCCCTCGGAGGCAGTAGAGTACGCGCTGACTTCGCTCACGAGGTCGGATGAAGACTCGTCATCAGAGGATCGGGCGCAGTCCGTCGCTCGAGCATTTGCTGAGAATCAAGCCCTGGATGGCGTCCTCGGAGGTGAACGGCTGCATACCAAGGACGTGCTCCTGACCTTCAAGAGATACATGGGGCGCGAGCTGCGTCGCATCGCCAGCGCGCGCAGGGTCCGCGTAGACGATCTCTGTGAGATGACCGAGCGCGCGCTCTACAATTGGGAGAACTCTAAGAAAGAAACTTCCGATTAATCGGAAAAATATTTCTGATTTTTGAGAGGGTTCTGGCAGGACGAACCTTCAACGCGCGGGGTCGATAGCCGGCCTTGGCAACGGGCGGCGCTACAGATGAGGCGCCCTGTAGGCGCAGCCATGCGCGCTGGCATCAGGTTCGCTCTCTTCTGGAGGCGGAGGTCGCGCCCATGCACAGCCCCCCGAAGCAGAATGGAAGACCGAACCAGCGCCACGAGTTCATGGCGGGATTTCATCTGACGGCCCATGCCCACCATCGGATGCGAGCGCGCGGCGTCAGTCAGACGGCACTGCAAGCCGTTCTCATCTACGGCCGGATGGCATATGTCCGCGGTGCCGAAGTCTACGCCATCGGGCGCAAGGAGGTCCGCCGCTACGCCAGGGAGGGCATGGACCTCTCTCGTTTCAATGGCGTGCAAGTGGTCTGCGCGCCCGATGGGCGCATCCTCACGGTCTACCGCGGACGGCACCTCAAGGGCCTACGGTCCGGCGCGTCACGCCACGGTAACGCTGCCACCTCCACCTGGCGGCGAGCCGCGTGAGCTGAGCCCCAACGACAAGAATGCAATTGCATCGCGTCTTCGTCAGAGAAAGGATCGCACCAAATGAGCAGCAAAGAGAAGAACCAACGCGCCATGAGCAAGCTCCAAGAGGTCTCCATCGTCGCCGCTCGCCCACTGCCAGTCATCCTCCTTGCCGACGTGAGCGGCAGCATGGCCGCCGCCGGGAAGATCGATTCCCTGAACCAGGCCGTAAGAGAGATGGTCGCTGCCTTCGCCGAAGAAGATCGCAGCCGCGCCATCATCACGGTGGGCGTCATCACCTTCGGTAGCGGCGGTGCCAAGCTCCATCAGCCGCTCTGCCCGGCCCACGAGATGACCTGGCAGGGCCTGGCTGCCGCCGGCAACACACCGCTCGGCGCTGCGCTGAATCTGGCGACGGAGTTGATGGAGGATCAGGCGCAGATCCCCAGTCGCGCCTATCGGCCCACTGTTGTGCTCGTCTCAGATGGACAGCCCAACGACGAGTGGGAAGAGCCGCTAGCCAGGCTGCACAGCTCTCCTCGCGCATCGAAAGCCGAGCGCTTTGCCCTGGCAATCGGCGACGACGCGGACTGCGAAATGCTTCAGCGCTTCCTTGGATCGCCCGAAGCAAGGGTCTTCCGCGCCCATGAGGCTCGCCAGATCAAGCAGTTCTTCCGCTGGGTGACGATGACCGTGACTACCCGGTCGCGCAGCATCAATCCCAACTTGCTCGCGGCCCTCGAAGACCTGGACTACTGACAGCGGGAGATCTCTCCATGACCACTGAGTTACGTTTCGTCGTGGATCAGCAAGGAGTCCGCTACACGCTCGGCAAGGAACTCGGACGCGGCGGCCAGGGCGTGGTGTTCGCTGTCTCCCGACGCAAGCTCGCAGTGAAGCTGATCTGGGGCAGCGACCAGTCACCGGTGCGACGCGAGCGGCTCCGCAACCAGCTCACGCTGGTCAAGCGGCTGGAACTGCGTGACCTGCCAATCGCCGCGCCGCTCGAGATGTTGCGTCCGCCCGAGCTGGGCTATGTCATGGAGCTGCTCACTGGGATGCAGCCGCTTTCGTCGCTCTGTCACCCCGCTTCTGGGCTGGCGAGCGGGAGCCTGCTCGACTGGTACCAGCAAGGGGGCGGGCTGCGACGCCGATTGCGATTGCTGGGGCGCATTGCAGCTGCCCTGGCCACCCTGCATGGCCATGGACTGGTCTATGGCGATCCATCGCCCTACAACCTGTTTATCTCTGCTGCCGCCGATGCCGAAGAGATTCGCATGATAGATGCCGACAACCTGCGCTACACCTCGGCCCCGAGCGAAGGGATCTTTTTTACGCCCGGCTACGGAGCGCCCGAGCTTGTGTCAGGACGCAGCGGCGTCAACACCTTGACCGATGCCTACGCCCTGGCGGTGATGGTCTTTCAGACGCTGACGCTGGTACACCCGCTGTGCGGAGACATGGTATCCGATGGCGAGCCTGAGCTGGAGGAGCAAGCGATGGCCGGGCGCCTGCCCTGGATTGAACACCAGACCAATCCGCAAAACCACTCGCGGGCTGGCCTCCCGCGTGAGGTGGTGCTCTCTGAGCGGCTCATGGACTTGTGCCGGGAGTGTTTTGAGGACGGGTTGCAGGACGCCACGAAGCGTCCGGGCGTATCGCGCTGGGTCGAGCGCTTATACCAGGCGGCCGATGCTGCACTGACCTGTCCGACCTGCGGTTGGTCGTACTATGTCAAAGTCGCGACGTGTCCTCGCTGTGAGGCGCCTCGTCCGCCGCTGATCCTGGCGCGCATCCACTTGTGGGATCCCCAGTCGGGCGAGGGCGGCGGGCTCCTACAAGGCCCAGATGGCAAACCACGCACTGTCGGATTCGCCGTGGCGACAGCGCGCGATCCGCTGCTACTCGATGACCGGCTTCTCGACGGGCGCCAGGGCATGCAAGAGACGCCACGCATCGCCGTGGAGATAGACGGCAGCGGAGCGTCGCTGCGTGCACTCGATGGACACGGGTACGAGCTGCGAACGTCCCAAGGCGGGTTGCGCCATGTAGAGAGCGAACCGGTTCGGATAGCGCTGTCGTCTGCTCACGCTGAGTGGCAGCTTCATATCGGCCCACGCGATAAGCAGCACCGTGTCGTCCGCTTCGAACTTCAGAAGGAGTCTGGCGATGCGCGTTGATGAAGTCGAATACGGCGAGATCCGGGTCCTGCACTTGAGCCCGAGCCACGCCGACAGCTTCGGCAGTGAGCTCCACCCTCGCCGGGAAGCAGCGATCCATCTCTCGGAGGCTGCAAGCCAAACATTGCTGCGCCTCTTCGACGGCGGCCCCGATCAGGTCTTTCTTGTGGATGGCAGCGACCCACGGAGTCAGAGCGAGCTTGGCCGTATCATGGCCCGCCGCCTTCCTCGCCTCTGCTGGATCGCCGCAGTGTGGCCCCGGCCAGGGCTCGGCTTCACGGAGCGGCTGACGCTACAGATTCATGAGTTTCCGACGCTCTTGACCCTAGCGACGCCGATCGAGATCGGCATTGATGAAAGAGTCATCGAGCAGGTCAAGAAGCGGCAGCCGCAGCTGACCGGAGCAGACGAGGTGAGCCGGTGGCTGTCCGAGCGCGTGCTCTTGCCTCCCTTGGCCAGCGAGTCCGATGCGCCCCCTCGCATACTGTTTTCCGGAGAGGCCGACGCCGGAAGCGGACGCCCTATCGCCTTTAGACTGCTCGGCGCCGGTGTCCGCGTCGATGTGGCCTGTGGCAGCGATGACCGCCTGCGTGTGACCCGTGTCACAGAGTCTCGCCGCGCCGAGCGTCAGAACGCGCGACGTCCAGTGCAGCTTCTATCCTGCCCAGTGCGCTTTTGCGACATTACCGTGACTGGGCAGTTCCGTGGCCGCGCGCGGACGGAGCTCGACCATATCGTCGAGCGCGCCGGTAGCTACCTGCGAATCTGGAAGGAGTACAACTCCCTTGAGCATGAGAGCATCCTGCGCCGTGCTCGCGCCCTTGGGTGGCTGCGCTACGCAAAACGGCAGCTCTTACCGGATGGCAGCTGGCGCTTTGCGCTACAGGACGGTGAACGGCTAGACGGCACTTTGACCGATCTGGCCAAGGATGCAGACCTCTGCCTGGAAGCTGCCACCAGTCTGCCTCCGGAACTGCGTGGCGCTGAACCATCCCCGGCTCCACAAGGGGGCGAGAATCGGCCCTGGGTGGGCGAGATCCGAGGCAGCGATCGCCAGCGCAAGACGCTCGATCTGCGGCCTATTCGTGATGATGGCGAGTCCGAGCCACCGCCGGAGCGCGGCCTCTTGTTCGTCAGTCTGTCCGGAGACCGGGTCCGTCTGCGGCGCCGCGAAGATGCATGGTCGAAGATCGCGGCAGCCGCCTGTCCGATGCCGCAGCTCGGCATGATTATCGAGGGCGCCTCCGTCCCAGCACGTCTCACCAAGGTTGAAGAGCCGCTTTCGCCAGCGGCGCTGAAACATTTCGCGGGCGCGCCTACCGGGCGTCAGGTCGAAGCGCTGCGTTTGGCGCTGGCCACTCCGGATATCTTTCTGATCCAAGGCCCGCCGGGAACGGGCAAGACGCGAACTCAGGCGGCATTGCAGACGCGGCTCGCGGAGCTGACCGAACAGGTCCGCGGTATCGCCGGTCAGACCCTGCTCTCCAGCTTTCAGCACGATACCGTCGAACACGCGGCAGCGGCAACATTGGTGTTCGGACTCCCGGCCGTGAAGCTGGGCCAACGGCGCGGTGGTGGCGAAGAGCGAGATACCGTCGATAGCTGGCGCCTGGAGCGTATCGACACCGTCCGCGCCGATCTCGCCCGCTTACCACCGCGCCCAGCCACAGCAGCATACCGTAGGGTCCGTGACCGCGCGGTGGTCTATATCAAGTCCGCGCGTGGCCTCGATGAGGGACAGGAGGTCTTGCGGGAGGTTGAGGAGCTTGCTGGCGAGTTCTTGCCTTCGCCGCTGCGTGATCGTCTGCTGGAGCTGCGCCAGCAGCTCGGTCGCGCACCCGACCCCACGCTCGATGTTGCGACCCAGCCTCGCGAGCGGGCACTCCAAGCAGTCCGCAGCCTGCGCATCGAGCCCATCTCCTTCGCCGACGATGGCCCGCGCAACGCCTATCGCGCGCTTCAGCGTCTCGCCGGGGTCCTGGAGCTCAGTCCGGCAGAGAGTGATGTACTGACAAAGGCAGCCGAGCACCATGGAGAGGACTCGTCCCCCGCTGCCTTGCTCGATGAGCTCAAGACATTGCAAGGTGCACTGCTAGATCGGTTGCAGGCATCAGAACGGACCCAGGGCCCCCCTCCTGTCCTGGCAACGGTCTCGGACCTGCTCGCAGAAATTACCGAGGCCTTGCATCGCTATGTGCGTTCCTCGGCCGGAGGGGAGGAAGCCGCGATCGAAGAGTATCTCCACGACCTTGAAAAGGACACAGAGGGCGTGCGAAGCGCGGTCATGCGGTACACGGCGGTCCTCGCGTCGACGGTCCAGCAGGCAGTGGCCAGGCAGATGGCGGCGCTCAAGGGGCTCGATAAGGAGATCGAGTTCGACAATGTGGTGATAGAGGAAGCCGCGCGCGCCAATCCTTTGGACCTATTCATTCCGATGGCCACCGCGCGCCGGCGCATCATCCTGGTCGGGGACCATCGCCAGCTTCCCCATATCCTGGAGCCGGATGTCGAATCTCAGTTGGAGCAGTCGATATCGGAGACAACAAAGACCGCGCTGAAACGCAGTCTTTTCGAAAGGCTCTTCTTGTCGCTGCGCGAGCGAGAGAAGGAAGATGGCATCCAGAGAGTGATCACGTTGGACCGCCAGTTCCGCATGCACCCTGTGTTGGGCGATTTCGTCAGTGCTACTTTCTACGAGCCTTACAATGAAGGGTTTAAGTCGGGCGTCAGCGCAGAAGATCGCAGACACGGAATCACCGAGTACGGCGAGGCGGTCGCTGTTTGGAAGGATCTGCCGCACGACAAGGGCCCCGAGATCGGCGGCCGAAGCAAGCGACGCCCACTGGAATCTCAGTGGATCGCAGAGGAGAGCCGGCGCATCCTCGAGTCGCATCCCAAGCTGAGCGTCGGGGTCATAAGTTTTTATGCAGCGCAGGTCGATGAGCTGCTCCTGAGCATGGAGCATGTCGGACTGGCCGAGCAGCGCGACGATGGTGAACGCTACATCGCTGAGCCTTATCGAGAACGCAGCGATGCCAAGGGCCGCCGCAGCGAGCGGCTGCGAGTCGGCACGGTTGACGCGTTCCAAGGAAAAGAGTTCGATGTCGTGCTGCTGTCGATGACCCGCAGCAACGACATCGCTCCTGACAACGAACAAGGTGTCCGTCGAAAGTGGGGGCACCTGACCCTGGAAAATCGCTTGTGCGTTGCCATGAGCCGCCAGAAATGCCTACTCATCGTCGTTGGCGACGCCGCCATGTTGAGACACGAGGCGGCGCCCAAGCATATTCGCGGGCTGATTGATTTCCATGCCTTGAGTGGAGGCCCTCATGGCCAGCGAATTTAATCCATCGACCGAGGTGCTGTACTTTCGCCCGCGGGCGCACACGCGTTGGCGTCCCCCGAGAAAGTACCTGCTGTGGCCAGCCTGGGTGTACCGGGTGGTCGCTCCCGCGGCTCGCCCCCGCCGCCTGAATATGCTGGAGAAGGCAGTGCTCGGCCTTTGCCGCGCCGGGATTCGTCGCGCCGAGTTCATCGGACCTCGCCTGCACATCGAACCTGATCTTGCGGCCTACATCCTGCTCGACCTCATGGAGCGCGGGCTCCTCGACGAAAACGCTCAGCCGACCGAGAGTGGACGCGAGCTGTTGCTCGAAGAAGTTGCCGATGCTGATGAGATGCGGGTCGGTCACGTCTTTCAGGATCCGATCACCGGCGAGCTTTGGCCGCGTTTTGTCGAGAGACTCGAATATGCAAAGAGAGAGTTTGGCAGCGGACCGTACCCTACCCTGGAGCTTGGCACGACTGGAAAGCCCCATCGAGAGCGGCCGTTCATGCACCTGCTGCCGGGCCGTTTCACGTCTCCCAGGCCGGAACCAGAAGAGATCTTGCGTGCTAGCCGTCAGCACCGCGCTCGGCTGCGCCAAGCTCCCGAGATGAGCGTATTCCCAGAGCTTGTTGCCGACGACGAGAGCGAAGAATCAAGCGAGGGGCCCGAGGTCATCTCGCGCATCTCGTATGTGGACGACTATCCCAAGCCGGTATTCCTCACGACGTATCTGTACTTGCCCGAAGGCAGTGAGGACGATCTTCTAGGCGGCGGCTGGTACGTCTGCGATCCATTTGGCATGGGGGCAAGCCCCGTCCTGCGGCGCCGCATCGAGCAAGCGATGGAGCGATCGGACAGATTACGCCAGGAGGTCGAGCGCATGATCGGACAACCGCTGAAAGAGCGACAGCAACAGCAACGAGACCTGGCGAATGAGCTTCGTGTCCAGGCCGAGTACGAAGTCGAGAAACAGCTGACACTCGGGATACGGAACTGGCCAGGGTATGAGCGCCTGGTCGAGATGGAGTGGGTTCGCCAGGAAGCTCTTCTGCTTGGCGACCAGCTCCCGGCCCATAAGCTGCGCGCCGTTCTGATCGCGGTGCGGAGCGTATTGGAGGAATCCTTCGCCGTCCTTGCGGAGCGCCACCCGCTTGGGGTGTCATGGCAAAAGCTCTACCTGGAAGAGCGGCCTCTGTCCGAGGAAGCGATCATCCGCGCCCACTACGAGCGGGCGGCGCAGGACCTGGGACTGGAGACGCCGATCCCTGATCGCCTGGTCGGCGTCCAGCCCGGACAGGTTCGCGCTGTCTGCCAAACAAGCGATGGCTGGAGGTTGCGGCCCCTCATCATGGCTACGCTCTTGTGTGCGGCTGGGCAGGAACAATCCCTTCACCCTCTGAGGTACGTCGCCCGCAAGGAGCCGCGATTTCTCGTAGAAGTCGATCAACTCGCAGAGTTATGCGGAGCCGCCGCCCATGCTGGGAGAGACACCTTTGATGCCGGGCGCGTCTACCAGGCCGTAGACAGAACGTATCGAATCGTTGAATTGCTGTCCAACCCGAGAGGTTGACCCATGCCAAAGCACAAGAATCGCCACCGCAGCCAGCAATCGCAGCGTCACAACATGCCGTCCGGGCAATCGCAGAGCTCTGCCCCGCCTGTAGTCCCCCTCGCCGACACGACGGCTACCTCTGTGCCGAATGAGCCCTCGCTCGAGGTGAAGGTGGCTGCGGTGCATGATGCGGCACTCCAACACGCGACCGAAGAAGACCTTAACGCTGCGGCGACTTCGTCACCGGTTGAAAATCACGACCTCGGCGACTTGCTGAGGAAGGCGCATGAAGTGCTGGCCCTGCTAGAGAGTCAACGGCAACGCCTTAGCAATGAGCTAAGCGCTCTGGAAGGAAGGCAGAAGCGCCTTGGGGACGGTGAAGCCCGAGCGGAGCAACGAGACAGGGAGCAGAGCGAGCTTCAGAAGGAGTTCAATAGTCGGCAGACTGAGCTAGAGAAGAACGAGCAGGCCTGCAAGCTAGAACGGCAGCGGCTTCTCGATTGGGATGAGAGTCTGAAACGACGAGAGCTGAACGCCGAAGCAGGCTTCGCCGCTGAAAGGCGGCAGTCCCTGGAGCTCTTGGAAAAAGAGGCCGCAGTCCTGCGACAGGAACTGTCCAGCGCGCGTCAGCGGCGTAGCGAGGAAGAGAAAGAACACCATGCCCGTCTCGCGAAAGCCCAGCTTGCATGGACTCAAGAGCAAGATGCCGATCGCCAGAAGCTCTCTGCTGAACTGAGGCACCGCCGGGAAGAGTTTGAGGCAACACTTCAGGTTGCAGCCCGCTCTCAAGCGGACCAGATAGCACAAGAGCGGCAGACGCTAGAGGCAGAGAAGTTGGCGTTGCGGGACGAGCAAAAGAAGCTGTCGCGCGCAGTCATGAACCTCAAGGACGATCGGGAGCTTATCGAGGAAAAGCGAGCGGATTTAGATCGCCTGATCGACCAACGAGCTGCAGCGGAGCGCGAACGGCACGAATATGAACTGAAGGCGCTTGAGCAGCGTCTGGAGTCCGCACGCGCCGATCGCCTGCGCTTGGACGAGCGGCTGCGCCGCCGCGAAGAGGCGGACCTACGTTTTGGGAATCGGACGCCGGAAGAGATCCATGCCGAGCTTGATGCCATACGGAAAGAGCGCGACGCGCTGCACCTCAAGCTAGCGAGACGGCCTGACGAACAGGCGCTCTCCCGCCTCCAGGAACTGGAGAAGGCTCAGGAGCAGTGGATGGATGAGCGCTTTCGTCTCCAGCAAGAGAACCTCGCGCTCAAGCGAAAGTTGTCACAGTTCGAGATGGCCGTGACCGAGTTGGAGTCCCTGCGCGATCACCGCGACGTCTTGCAAAGCCGAGTCAACCTGGCGCATCAGCAGATCGGCGAGCTGCGCACCGAGATTGACACACGCATCAAGACCGCGTCTGAGCGCAGCCCCTTTCCAGCTTGCCAACAGATGGATCAGGACTCGGTGTTGCAAAGCCCGGTCCTCGTCGAGGATAAGAAGATCGATCTGCAGGCCTTTGTCGCGCAGCTCCGACAACGAATGGCCTTCGACCCCGATACCAACAAGCGTCTTTATTATTCCGAGCGGGATGTGCGCTGCTTCCTCGGCGGCCTGGCGATGAGCAAGTTGCTCTTGCTTCAGGGGGTGAGCGGTACCGGCAAGACCAGTCTGCCCATTGCGTTCGCGCGGGCCATCGGCGCTGAGTGGAAGCTGGTTCCCGTGCAGGCCGGGTGGCGCGATCGGCAGGATCTGCTCGGACACTTCAACGAGTTTGATCACCGCTTCGATGAAACAGAGTTCTTAAAGGCACTGTATCGTGCGCAATGTCCGAGATGCCAGGAGCGGCCCTTCCTGCTGGTGCTCGATGAGATGAACCTCTCCCATCCCGAGCAGTATGGCTCGGATCTTCTCTCGGCGCTGGAGCAGGACCTGCAACACCAGCGCTTGCATTTGCGCCCGGCTGCAATTCCCGGCGCCCCAAAGCTACTTGTCGATGGCAGCGCCCTGCGCATCCCCGCAAATGTCTGGTTCGTCGGCACGGCGAATCATGACGAGACGACTCGCGACTTCGCCGACAAGACTTACGACCGGGCGCATGTGATGGAGCTACCGCGCCATCGGGAGACCTTTGAACTTGAAGAGCAACAGTCACCTGCGCCGCTGGCTCTTTCTGCCCTGCAATCGGCCTTTGACCGAGCGCGGCGGGATCACGAAGAGCAAGCACAGCGCGCCTACGAGTTTATCGAGACAAATCTCGCCGATCCTCTGGCGCAGCGCTTCCGCATCGGCTGGGGGAATCGCCTAGACCGGCAGCTTCGCGACTTCGTACCGGTGGTCATCGCTGCTGGAGGCAGCCTCGGTGAAGCGACCGACCACGTCGTTGCCACCAAGCTGCTGCGCAAGCTGCGCGACCGCCATGACACCCGCCGCGAAGATGTGCAGGATCTTCGCGATAGCCTGAGCAAGGCGTGGTCCAGCCTGGTTGGAAAGAGCAAAGGAGCCCCGCAGCGGTCACTCGAAATACTCGATGCAGAGCTGCGGCGCCTTGGCGCAGAGGAACTAGAAGAGGCATGAGCGAGTCCTTCTACGACGCGTTGACAGGCCGACGCGCGGAGCGCCCGAGCGGTCCGGTGGTCCTTGGGCGCTGGCATATCCGCAGCTCCGGTCTCGGGGCACCGGTGCTCAATACGGTGCCGGTGCAGCCTGGAGATTATCTAATCCCCGACGCTCGCGGTGAGTTTGTGCTCCGTGGAGGGGAGCTCGAGATCAAAGGCTCATTCCCTTCCGCGCAGCGCCCAGCCGAACTCGACGTCGGTAGCATCGTGGATATAGGCCAGATCCTGGAAGGGTTGCGGGCTTCGCGGTGGTCGGACTGGTTGTCGGTGGCTCCACTGGTGCCAAAAATGTCAGACCGGGCGCAGCTCCAAGCTTTTGAGTATCACATCGCCGAGCTGCTTCCCGCCCTGGAAGCTGTCTGTCACCGCCCGCGAGCGCACTTGCAGGTTCAAATCGAGCGCGTTGCGGCGGCACGGGCGAGAAGGTTGCCGCCCCGAGCGCTGAGCTACCTGGCGAGTCACACCGAAGACTGGGAGCATCCGACCCTGAGCAGCGTCAGGCCGAGGCGGGTGCTGGCTCTCCTCCCCGAGGAGCAGCTCGACATCTACGAGAATCGCGTCGCCGCTCGACTCGTCGATCACCTCCATGTTTATCTAATCCGTCGCATCCATGAGCTCCAGCGCCTGTATCGAATCTTCCAGCAAGCGCTGGACTACGGAAAAGACGCTGCCGCCGGATCCCACTGGCGCCAGCGGCGCATCTGCGCGCTGTGGGGACGCTCGATGAATGCGGAGAGAGACGCCCCCCTGTCTCTCCGGACGCTCAAGAAGCTGGAACAGCTCCATCTCAAGGTAGCGGCGCTCAAGGACTCTCCCCTCTATCGCGGCGTGCCGCGTCGCGCCCATGTGGGGAGCACCCTGACGCAGACCAACATCCTGGCCAGCGACGCTCTGTACGGACGGGTGGCGCGACTGTGGCTTCTTTGGGCACGCCTCGGCCACCCGCAACCGCGCAGCGCAGCCAAGCAGTACGATGACGAGCAGGCGCTCTGCCGCGGCTTTGTCTCCTTCGCAGCACTGCTCCTTTTTCACGCGCTATCCCAGCTTCGATATGAACCAGTCGAAGAGGATAGGCAGAAGCACATTGGCCCTGGCGTGATGCTGCGCTTGGATGGCCCCGACGGGAATCACCGGTTCCGATGGGATGAAGACAACACTCTCTCGTTGTTCGCGCCAGCCGGGCAATCGTTGCTTCGCATTGTCCCAATCCCCTCGATGCTCCAGAGCATGCTCTCCGTGCAGCCGGCTGAGGTCGGCGAGCTGATGGACATGGTTTCCGTCGGAACGCTGGTGCTTTATCCGGCCACACCAGAGACCGCTCCTCTGATCGGCACGCAGACATCGCTCAGCCAGCTATACACCGTAGGGAACGAGTTCTTGGCCGGCAAGGTTGGCCATGGATGTCTACCTGTCTCTCCATGGGACATCGCCAGTGCGGAGCGGATCGCCCGTGCCCTGCGCTGGGTGATGCTGGGCCCACGACTGAATGCCTATCCGCCACGGGTCGGGCGGACCAAAGAGGCAGCGCGGATCGCAGATGGGGGCACTTGGCTTGCGCCATCTAATGATCAGAAATATTGGAGCGTGGTGCGTCCGCCCCGCACCATGGAGTGGACACGGCTGGGGCTGGAAAAAGCTCACAACGACGCTACGCAACGACTCGCAGAGCTCCGTCAATACGTCGAAGGTGTCCAACAAGATCGGCGGGGTGCGAGGGATGACCAGCGAGAGCTCAGCGCGCTGAATCAGGAAAAGCGAATTCGCCAACCGGAGCTTCGGAGGCAAGAGACTGTCGTGGCAGAGCTCTCTCAGAGCAAGGTCGCGCTGGAGCAAGCCGTGCAAGCCATACGCGCGTTGCTCGTTTGCCCTATCTGCGGCCAACCGGAGCTCGAACCATACCGCGGTTTCGAGGACCGGGAAGACTCTTTTGTCTGTCGCTGCACTAGCTGCAACGCTTCCTGGGGAAAGCTCACTTGTTTTCGTTGCCGAGAGAGCTTTCCATTCCTCTGGCCTGATATCGACCTGCCATCCGGCCAAGATGGTGTTCGATCGCCAGGCTGGATCGATGCTCATGTCGGCTGCGACGTACTTGCCGTCCCTTGTTCCAGATCCCCTGGGCCCAAGCCGAGCTTTCTATGCCCAGCTTGCGGATCGTGCCCCTGTTGCCAGGAATAGCTGATCCGATCAGTACTTCACGGATGATCAGCGATCATGGACTTGGGGGACGGGGACCGACTACCAATGTCACTGCCAAGCGATGAGGGACGAGGACTCTCCGGACAGTGCCGAGAGGATCCCCTTGACACGAACGCCTACCTGCTACCAAATGTGACCGCGCTCGTAGTCTATCAAGGTAAGACGTCCATCGGAAACGATGGGAAATCCCGGTTCGATTCCGGGCGGGCAGGGCGCCTGAAGATCTCTTCGGTCGCCCCGCTCGCCTTGAATCTCACAAGTCACGCCCATGATCGATCGCGAACAACAGCTGGCTGTCTACCGAGCCCAAACCGAGAATGTACGCGCGCTAGGGAAAGCTTGGACCCAAGTAGAGCGGGCGATCAATGAAGCGCTTCGAAAAGACAACCGAGACGTCGCAGGGGGCCTCACAAAGTGCCTAGCCCTAGTTTTTAGCGCATGGGCCGAGTCCAACTTCTCGAAGATCATTCACACGCCGTATGGTTTTGAGCTCGACGAGATAGAGCAGATCAAGAATACTTGGTCACAATCGGGAATCGGTGAGGGGTGGAAGACGGCCCTCGAAGTCGCTCTTCGGAAAGCACCTAGCAGGGGAAAGTCAAACTACCTCCCCAACATTCGCCTAACAATCACAAGGATCATCGAGCTGTATGCAATTGCACCCAGCTTGGTGAGAAACAAGCTAGCTCACGGACAATGGGCTATTACATTAAATCGGGAAAACACGAGGGTCAACCAAGACTTGACCCTTACCGTTTGTAATATCGATTGCGTGCAGGTGGATCGGTGGCGCGAGGCACACCGCATCTTGGCTGAAATGATGGAGACCCTGATAGAATCACCGGAGCGAGCCTTCCATCGCGATTACTGGGGAGCGATTGCACGTCTTGAAACTGAACTTGTGCGTCGAGAAACATGGACAATCGACACTAAGCTCGCAAGGCTGAGGCCAAAGCCCGTCCTTAGCCGGCAAAACGGGTCCGCTGCCGCTAGCTCAGGCGGTTAAGTAGACAAGCTCCGCAGCCGCTCAGCCCCCTATTGCACTTCGCTGAACTGTAGCATGCACGTTCTGTTCGCCCTAGGTGTGCGCCACCGCCCCCCCCCTGAACAGCCCCGTTATGTCCGCGCCGACGCGGACATAACGCCGATGGCTAGGCTTGCGTTTTTCTGGGTTCTGACAGCCACAGTATACGTTCGTCGATAGTCCGAGCCGAACGGGCGGGCGGCCCGCGTCGGCAGTTCGTCTCTCTGGCTGACGGCTTCGATATTCTTTTCCTGATCACATCCCCCGGAACTTGCCGCCGTCCGCTCGGCTGCCTACGCTGCGCGCCGTGCGGTGGCGCTGCCTGTTCCTTTCCATTCTGCTGAGCTTCTTGTGCTCGGGCTCGGCGCATGCGGATTCGCTATCGCAAACGCTGTCCGCGATGGCCTCCGGGGTTCCATGCGGCTTGCTCGGAGACTGCGCACGCTTTGACGCGCTGGGAATTCACGTCGGCGCAGCGCTCGGCCTTGCACAGAGTCCGACAAAATCCCTGGCACTCCTCGGACGGACGCGGGTTTCCGTTTCGATGCTGGATGCACTGGATCTGTCGGTGTCACTCGGCGCGCAGCACAATCGCGAGCAGACGGAATCACCGCTTTCCGCGCAGCCGCTTTCCCTAGGACTGAGGGTGCGGCTGTGGCCGTGGTTTGACCGCGGCGGGCCGGATGTGGCGCTGTCAGTTGTGCAAACGGTTCCGTCCATCTGGCTGGGGAGCGGTGACGCAGCGCCGGAAACGACTGCGAGCCTCGCAGGAACCAAGCTGTGGCGCTGGCTGCAAATCGACGGCAGCGCCGGGGTTTTGTGGCGGGACGGGCTGTCGAAACCGATGGGGCTGCGGCTGTCTGGTTCGGGGTTTGTGCGGCTTCACCAAACGCCGGATCCGACGCTGCCGCGTGATAGCTATCGCGTTGGGATTCAGGCAAGCGCGCTGTTTCCAATCGAGCGGACGGCGTTTGGGGCGACCACGACGGTGCTGGCGGTGTTTGAAGCGGCGACGGACCGCGGCCTACGATTTCAGCTCGGCGTCGGGGCGCAGATGGAGGGCTATCGGGCTTCGGGACTTGCTGTCGCTCAGCTTTCCTATTCGTGGGGTCTGCGCTATCGAACTGGCGACGGACGCGCGGGCATCGGCGGCATGCCCGACTGGTATCTCGACGCTTTCATGGTCGATCCGGTCCTCGAAGCCGACGGCTGCATTTATACCGACCCGAGCAGCCTCGGACGGCTGAAAATCATCTGCATCGGCGAGCCCGACCCCATCGATGCGAGCACCATCATCCATCGCGACGGACGGCGCTTCCCTGTCGGACTGCATGTGTGGATCGACAAGACCGATGGGACGCTGATGACGGCGGATCGGGAAATCCTTGCGCGGCCCGACGAAAAAACGGCCAAGCTGGCGATGGTCGTCCAGCAGCTCGTCGAGGTGGTGCGGCGGCGCGAACAAAAATCGGGCAAGCCGTGCTTTCTGCGCGGCGGCATTTTGCACGCGGTCAGCGATGCCAGCCTCGCGTCGATGGTGGCGCTCGATGATCACGGCAGCGGCGCGTCGCTGCTCGGCTACGAACTGGCCCGGATGATCTTCTGCGACAGCGAGCCGCTGGCAAGTGGCGTGCCGTCGCCGCTGTCGCTCTTTGGCAAGGGACTGCGCGGTCCGAAAGGCCTGGCAGGCGAGAAAGTTCGCGGCGTCATCGAGCACGAAAAGCCGGTCGTCCCAACGAAACCAAGTCCCGATGCCAAACCTGCACCGCCGCCTGTGCCGCCTGCCCCAGCCGTCCCGAACGCTGCGACGAAGGCCGAGGCTGCGGCGAAGGAAGCATCGGACATCCTGACCGACAAGAGTCGGAAACACATCTTCGAGGGGGAGCTCAACAAAAAGCGCGGAGACGCCACCGGCTGGCACTACGAGCCGACGGGGGACAAAGCCAAAGGAACCTACGTCATCGAGGGAACGCGCAGCCCGCCGGATGAACACGGCGTCTATGCGGCGAATGTGGTGATCGAAGGAGTGGAGAAGGGGTCTCGCTCGACGTTCTTTCCCAAAGAGTGGACGAAAGAACAGGTTGCGTCGGCGATTGAGGAAGCGAATCAGAACCGTGTGCCCACAGAACGTCCGAACAAATATCGCGGTACGTCGTCATCAGGGGTCGAGATCGAAATCGAACCGGGTCCAAAGGGAACCATCTATCCCGTGTATAAAGGCCCGAAGTACGAAGGACCGAAGAAATGATCGTGAAGGCGAGTGCGATCCCAGGCTCGGACAGTGCGTATTCGGTGGTGGCCGATGAACCCGACGAGCTGCGGCTGGACCTGCTCAGCGGGTTTCTGGCGGACTGCGAAGGAAACGAAGACCTATATCTTGCGGCGCTCGACCGGGCGGAAGCGGGAACGCCGGAGCTGAACTGGTGCAACCACTACGTCGCAGCCCGAATGCATCCCGATGGACGAGTGGTGATTGAAACGCTCTGGACTCGGCTCGCAGACGATGAACAGGACAACCCGCCGCAGATTGTGATCACGATTGGAGAGGCGCGGAAGCTGATCCTCGATTGGATTGAGGCGCGGGACAGGTGGTACGCGGAGCGGAAAGCGCAGCGAGCGGCAGCGGGACAGTCGAAATAGGAAGGACGCGAAGGGCTGCTGCTCCGTGGACATTTGGTGCGCGGCACGCAGCTAGCCACCTACCCCACTGTGTGTCGGCAGTCGGCCACTGCTGCAAACCCCGCGC